>CALMYW010000394.1 GCA_937873665.1 uncultured Sphingorhabdus sp. | reverse complement strand
CCAATACTCCGTTAATTTACGCAGCCATCAGTGCCAAATGTTCTGACGACGGACATATCCTGAAAAATTTTGAGATCAATGTTGCTGACGGTTGTTACGTTTTTCATCTCACGATTATCGTTCAACACTCCGTTGGTGCGCATCAGATTGCGCTATTATGATTGCCTTGGAAGCGCTACCATTTTTGGTGCCACTTTCGATCGACAAGGATAATTGATGCGTTTTCTGATGATCTTAGCGTTCAGCCTTTTGCTGCCTAATGCGGCACCCGCTGCTTCATTTGATAGAACCAGATCGTGCGAGCCTGCGCTGCTGGCAATGACATATAATATCCGCCTCGATACACAAGCAGACGGCGATAACAGCTGGGCTAAACGCAAACATCTTCTGTTCGGACAGATCGTCACAATGCGCCCCCATATTCTGGGACTGCAGGAAGTCCTGCCCAACCAGCAAGACGACCTGAAAGCGGTTCTTGCTGACTATGACTTTATCGGAGCAGGGCGGGATGACGGGAAATATGCAGGAGAAGCCTCACCTCTCATCATTGACCGAAAAATGTTCAAGATCGAGACAAGCGGAACATTCTGGCTGTCACCTACGCCGAATGTGCCGTCGTTGGGATGGGACGCGGCCTACAAGCGGGTTGCAACTTGGGCCCATCTGACAAGGCGCAGCGACAAGGCCAAGCTGCTGGTGATTAATTCGCATTGGGACCATTTGGGGTTGATCGCCCGCCAGAAAAGCGGAGCCCAGATACTCGAATGGATTTCCCGAAATCGGATAGCGGGCGAACAGGTCATTCTGCTGGGCGACTTTAACGCTGACGATACCGAGGAATCGGTTGCCCAACTGTCGCGCGAAATCAGCGGACACGCTATGTTGATGAACACCAGGGCTGCAGCGGCAGAGCGAAACTTTGGCCCTGCTATCAGCTTCAACGCATTCAACCCCTTCCCGACTTCGGGGAAGCTGATCGATCATATATTCGTCAGTCCGGGCATTTCAGTCCGCGCGCAAGGCGTGGTTGCGCAGCACGAAAATGGCCGTGTTCCGTCAGACCATTTTCCGGTCGTCGCTCTGCTTGATTTTCCTTCTTCCCGCAAATTTACGGGTTGTCGAATGACCAGGAAAAATTGACCACGGCTCTGCGAATAGCAGCACGACTATTCAATTTGGTCTGCAAATTATACCGGTCGAAATGCGCTTACTTTATCGACAAGAGCCTGCTCCATCCATTCATAGCCGGAAGCATCTGGATGCACTCCATCCGTTCCTAGTGTAGACGGAAGAGCTCCCTCGGCGCTGGCAAGGGCACCATAATAGTCGACCAATGTGAAGCGGTTGGATTTGCTGGACATTTGGAGCTTCCGATTGATCGCTCGAATCTTGCCTACCGGATCGACTTCGGGCCGCCAGAAAAATTTCGCTGCAGGCGGGATTGTCCCGACCACCGGCCGGATGCCATTGGCCTTTGCCAATTGAACCATCGCGACAATGTTTGCGACCGTGGTATCCTCGGCAATCGGGCCGGTGTTGCTGGCTACATCGTTGGTGCCTGCGAGAATGTGAACTATTCTAGGACCGTGGGCGATGACATCTGACATCATCCGCAATAATATTTGCGGCGAAGTCTGGCCACCAATCCCACGATTGATCCGTTTCGGGCTGAAGAAACCGGGTCGCCTGTGCTTCCACAATTCGGTGATGGAATCGCCGATGAAGACGATATCGATCTGCATGCCCTCCGAATGTAGCCGCGCATTGTCTTTCGCGTACCTGCCCAGCCATGGCCAGTCGGTTACCATGGCAGCATCATCTCGTCCGGGCTCGGCTGCTTTCGCCACAACAGGCACAAGTGTCGCCGCTGCCGCCCCGGCAATGATCGCACGTCGTGATGGCCTGGACTGCATAATATCAATGTTCCACAGGGGCGCTTGCGCCATCGACATGATAGACTTTCGCGCGTTGTGACAGCAGCCCGAAAATCGCAATCACGGCATAGGCCGTCATAGGAATGGTGAACGATAGGGTCAGGCTTGATTGATCTGCCATCTGCCCGACCACATAGGGCAAAATCGCACCGCCAACGATTGCAACACATAAAAGACCCGAGGTCGAAGCCTGTGACACGCCCGCTCTCTCAAGCGTAATAGTGAAAATCGTCGGAAACATGATCGAATTGAACAATCCAACGGACAATGCGGCGTAACCCGCCATCGGCCCACCGCTGAATGCAACCGTCAAGCAGAGTAAGGAAGCAAATCCGGCCGCTGTCATCAACAATTTGGGCGCGGCAAGCCGGGTGAGCAAATAGGAGCCGACAAAACGCCCGATCAAGGCACCCATCCAATAGATGTTGGCGAGATAGAAACCTGCGGTTTCGAGTGGCAGGTCCATGATCTCGGGCTGGTTGAGAAAATTGATCATGATGCTGCCGATCGACACTTCAGCCCCGACATATAGTCCGATTGCAACCGACCCGAATAAAGCCCAACGCGATTTCAACGCGTCTAGAACCGCCCCTCCTCCCGCGTCTGCGACGCCGTCCGCTGCATCGCTGATCCGCCTTCGCGAAAACCAGATGAAGGCCATTAGCCCCGCCAGCAACGCCGCTATGATCAGAAAGGCATGTGACACAGCCTGCAACGCCAAAATGCGGTCCGCAGCATTGGTGATCGGTGCGTGACCTGATTTGAGCACCTCCTCGCCCAGCATGACTTTCGAACCAAAATTGACACCCAGCACCACACCAAGCGAGTTGAACGCCTGGGCGAATGTCAGCCGGAAATGGCTGCTTTCAGGTGGGCCTAGCGCTGCCGCAAGCGGATTGGCTGCAACCTGCAAGGTGGTAATACCGATCCCCAAAACGAATAAGGCGGCCAAGATCAAGGAATAATCCTGGTAGCGAACGATGAACTGCACCAGCAGGCAGCCGATGATCATGGTCGTCAGTGCCAACAATATCGATCGTACCGAACCAACCCGATTGAGCAGCGCGGCTGCGGGAAAGGACATGAAGCCATAAGCCGCGAAGAAGACGAGCTGGGTGATTAGTGCTTCGGTATAGCTGAGATGGAAACTGGCTTTCAGCGAGGCGATCAGCGGATCATTGTTTGAAGTGATGAAACCCCAGGCGAAGAACAGCGTGGTGACTGAAATGAAAGCCGCTGATATCCCCGAACGATAGTCTTTCATTTCGGCCTCCTCTGCCGCTACTTCGGCAGCAATTTATAGGTTGCAACCGATCCGGCGGGCATGGTTGCAACAAATTGCTTTCCGCCGACGTCGAACGACAAGTTTCGTTCCACGCCCGCGCCATTCAACACTAACAATGTGACTGGACCTTTTTCGCCGTTCTGGAAAGCCACACTCTCGATAGCGTTGTCTCCGCTATCGCTGGCGATACGGACTGCTCCGACGGAGACAAATTTGCTGGCATGGGCGAAGGCATAATATTCGGGCTCACGGGTTACTTCACCGCTGATCGAGTTGATCGTGACCAACCCCCGGCAATCACCACAGCCGCCCAAATGCGGGCCGTGCTTTTCATCGAGAGCGAGGTTCCACATCACCACGCCTCTGGCCCAGTTGCGCGTCGTGCCGATGATCAGTTGGCGCATGGCCCAGTTGAACGACTTGCTCCAATCGCCGCTCCAGTTGCCGCTGGCACATTCGGTGAACCAGACTTCCTTGGACGGAAAACGATCGCGCACGACCGACTGCGCTGCGACGTCCCCTGCATAACAGTGCCACGCCACGCCGTCGACAAAGGCCGAGGCCTTTGCATCGGACAGCACCGCTGTCGGGCTTTCGGGTTGGTCCCAATTATGATCCCAGTCGAGCAGCTTCGTACCCGGCAGTGATCGCCGCATCAGCGGGCCGAGGTGGTTGGCGATAAACTCCGCTCTTTCGGCAGGCTCCACTCGCATGCCCGGATAATTCTCCGGCTCAAAATGCGGCTCATTCTGGATCGTCAATATGTCGACTGGCACACCTGCCTTGCGCATCGCCTGCGTGTAACTGACAAGATAGCGTGCAAAACTGTCATAATTTTCGGGCTTCAACCGGCCCTTGATCAGGCTGTTGCTCGTCTTCATCCAGGCCGGCGCGCTCCATGGCGTAGCGATCACCTGCAGTCGCGGGTTGATTTTGCGCATCGCTTTTAGCGACGGGATCAGGTGCGTGCGTGCAGGCGTAATGTCCGCCACAGGATTTCCCGGAGTATCAGCATAGGTGTAATGGCTTTGCGAGAAATCCGATGCGCCAACGGTGATGCGCGTGACGCTGAAACCAATCCCGTCGCGCACGCTGAACAGCTCACGCAACAGTTCGTTGCGCGCTTTCTCGGACATCCGGGTCTGGATCAGCCAAGCAGTCGCGTCAGTGATCGAAGCGCCAAAGCCGGCCATCCGCTGGTATCGGGTTTTGGGGTCGACTATGATGTCGGCCTGCTGGCCTGCGGGCAATGTAACCGTTTTTATGCCAGCCATCGGAGCCAAACGCTGGCTGCCATCCGCGCTGGTCAGCCAGCCTTGAACGACGGGCGTTTTCGCTTGTGCACCATAGGCAACCGAAAACATGGCTGCCAACAGGCAGCCTTTCCGAATGGATGGGATCACATCGCCGCCTTTGCGTCGCAATATTTGGCGACAAAGTCGGCATGGCTAGGCATGACGTCGACACATTTTCCGATCACATTTTCGATGTTGCCCAGAAACTGGGCAATCTGTGCCTCGCTTTTCACATCGACCAGCGGGTCATAGCCTTCGGGGATGATGCTCTGCCCCAGCATCACTTGGATCCAGCTTTCTTCGCTGAACAGTTCCTCGTCTTCACGGAAGATGCGCCCATTGGCGCGGAAAAGCTTTATCTTGCTCTGAAGCGTCGCGGGCACTTCCATGTCGCGGCAATAGCGCCAGAAGGGCGTGTCGTCGCGCTTGGTCGCCTTGTAGTGGAGGATGATAAAGTCGCGCACCCGCTCATATTCGAAGTCTGTCTGGCGATTGAATTCATCGATATTGGCTTGGTCGAAGCCGCCATCGGGGAATAGCCGGATCAATCGGATCAGCGACGACTGAATCAGGAAAAGCGAGGTTGATTCAAGCGGCTCGAGAAATCCTGCAGCCAGCCCGACCGCCACGCAATTCTTGTTCCAAACTTTCTTGCGCTTGCCGGTGGTGAAACGAATGCGGTTCGGCTCCGCGAGCTGCTCGCCGTCGAGGTTTGAGAGCAGGATACGCTCGGCCTCCGCCTCGTCCATATACTGGCTCGAATAAACATGCCCGTTGCCGGTGCGATGCTGCAACGGAATGCGCCATTGCCAACCGGCGCCATGCGCGGTGGCTTTTGTGTAAGGCGTGAAATTGTCTGATCGGGCACAGGGCACGGCCAACGCGCGGTCGCATGGCAGCCAGTGCGTCCAGTCTTCATAGCCGGTTTGCAGGGCTTGTTCGCTGATCAGGCTGCGGAAACCCGAGCAATCGATATACAGGTCGGCCTCAATCCGCTCACCACTTTCCAGTGTGACCGCCTCGACAAAGCCGTCCTCCGTGCGCAGCGAAACATCGGTAATCTTGCCTTCGGTACGAATGACGCCTCGTTCTTCGGAATATTTCCGAAGATATTGGGCATAAAGACCAGCATCGAAATGATAGGCATGTGCGATATGGGCTATCGGAGAATCCGCCATATCCGGCCTTGCAGTCATGAACTTGTTGGTCGCGCAAGCGGCCGTATTGATCGAGAAATTGGCAAAATCCGATGCTTCGCCCATCAGCTTCATTTTGAGCCAATATTGGTGACAGCGCAGCCAGCCCAGATCTTGGCCGATTACGCCAAAGCCATGGATATAGCTGGAGCCAATATGATCCCAGTTATTAAACTGGATGCCCAGTTTGAATGTGCCCTGCGTCAGCCGCATAAAATGCGCTTCGTCCAGCTCGAGCAGCTCGTTGAATTTCTTGATCGCCGGGATCGTTGCCTCACCAACACCGACGGTGCCGATATCCTCGGATTCGACCAACCGGATTTTGTAGAGGCCCTGGAACAGATGCGACAGCAACGCTGCCGCCATCCAGCCGGAAGAGCCACCTCCGACGATCAATATTGTCTTCAATCGACCCGACATTGTTGAAAGTCCTCTCTGCTCCGTCGGGATTATTCGGCCAATGCCGGGCAGGTTTCAACCCCGTCCTCGGG
The DNA here is from genome assembly GCA_937873665.1 of uncultured Sphingorhabdus sp. The sequence continues at coordinate 1,009,690 of CALMYW010000394.1, read as the reverse complement.
CAGACGGCCCAAATTCGATTTCTTGGCAAGTTTCAGGCCATAGCCGCGACGAAACAGGACGGGTTTTCTTGCCGTTTCCGGGCAGGAAGCCCCCGGCCAGTCAAAAGGCAATTTACCTTGAAAATCCTTTGCGCCGCCGAACAGTACATCCGTGACGCCCTGCCCCTCGGTTCCAGGCAACCAAGCCGCGATAAAGGCATCGGACATATTGATCAGGTCATTCGCATAAACCGGACGGCCCGAAAAAAGTACCGACACCACCGGCACACCCTTGCCCGACACGCGTTCCAGCGCGGCATAATCATCTGGATAGCGCTCGGAATGACGGAGTGACGCAGGGTAGCTGATGTCACCCTTCATTTCCGCATACGGTCTTTCCGCGTGGACTACGAGAACGGCATCATAGCCTTTTAAATCGACACCGATGGCATCAGCACTGAAATCGACTTTGCCACCGTCACCGACTGCCTTTTGCAGCGCTGACAGCATGTCATCGGCCAGTGGATAGTCATTGTCGTCGGTCTCGTCACCCTGCCAGGTCAGCGACCAGCCGCCCAATTGCGGAGTCACCTTGTCCGCGCCTTTCCCGACCAGCAGGATTTTGGCGCTGCGCTTCAGCGGCAGTGGCGATCGCTTATTGTTCTTCAGCAGCACCAACGATTTGGATACTGCTTCACGAGCGGTTGTTCGCATAACATCGCTCGCCATGTCTGCCTCTGCGCTGGCCGCAGGAATCGGGGATCGATCAAACAATCCAGTCCGCATCTTAACACGCAGGATGCGCTTAACGGCATCGTCGATACGACTCGTCGGGATGACGCCCTTTTCGACATCAACTATGGTCTCTTCGATAAACTGTTTCCAGTCGTCGGGCACCATGATCATATCGATGCCGGCATTGATGGCTTGCGGGCAATGTGTGCGTGTGCAGCCCTTAACCTGCTCGATCGCATTCCAGTCGGATACCACCAGACCGTCAAAACCAAGTTTGCCCTTGAGGACATCAGTGATGAGCTCACGGTTGCCGTGCATCTTTCCCTGCGGTTTGCCTGCACCTGTGTCGGTCCAGCTGCTATAGGAGATCATGACGGTCTGCACGCCGCCTTCAAGCGCACCAAAATAGCCGGGGGCGTGCGTGCGGATGAGTTGTTCGCGCGTCGCCCGTGTCTCACCCTGATCTTTGCCCAGATATGTGCCGCCATCACCTAGGAAATGCTTCACCGAAGCAATGGTCGTGTCGGATCCGGTCAGATTGCCTTGCATCGCTTTCACAAATTCAACCGCATATTGGCGGACGAGTGCCGGATCGGATGAATAGCTCTCATAGGTCCGCCCCCAGCGAGGGTTTTGCACGACTGCAACCGTTGGCGCAAATGCCCAGGTTATGCCCGTCGCACGCACTTGTTTCGCCGTCAGATGCGCAATACGGCCGACCAGTTTCGGATCACGAGCAGCACCCAGCCCGATATTGTGCGGGAACAGCGTGGCCTTGAAGACATTGTTATGGCCGTGCACCGCGTCGGTTCCCCAGATGACGGGGATTTTCACCTTCATGTCGGTTGCCATCGATGCCTTGTAATGCGCATCAGCCAGCGCGACCCAGTCCGCTACTGTCGCCTGCTTTTTCCCGCCCGGCCACGCACCGCCACCATTCAGGATCGAGCCCAGATAATGTTCGCGCACCTGATCGGGCGTCACTGAACGAATATCGGCCTGCGTCATCTGCCCGATTTTCTGTCGCAGGGTCATTCCTGCGACGATTTCGGCGATACGAGCCTCCATCGCGGCGTCTTTTGCTATGGGATGGGCGAGTGCGGGCCAATCGGTCGCTGGCTTTGCTTGCAGACCGGAAAGAGCGCTTCCGCCGAGCAACCCGGCCCCGATCGAACCGATGAGGAAGGCGCGGAACAACTGTCCATTTTTCACTGGCGATGCCCTTTTTGTCATTCTTTCCCTTGCCGCCTCAAAAAATACCGGCGCGATATGCGACCCAAAGCCATCGCGCCGGAAGGTAAGGAGGAGAGACTCTCTTATGCGTTTCGTACCGGGGCCGAATGCAAACACACCCGGCCCTGGCATTTCTCAGAAGCGGTAGTTGATACCGAAGAGGAACTGCCGCCCATATTTTTCGTAGGTTTCGGGCAGGAACGATCCATCCGTCGTCCGTGGGCCGCCACCATCTACGCCAAGCCGCGTGCGGTAAGGCGAGTCTGTCAGGTTGTTGACCTGCAGCAACACGCCCAGACCAGCGAGCGACGAGCCTTCCTGGAAGGTATAGCCGACCTGCGCGTCGAGCTGATCGTCGGCGAGGATTTCGGTTAAGCCGCGCACCGCGAACAGTTGCGTGACTTCACCCTTAAACGCCGAGCGGTAGCGATAGCTGGCACGCGCCTGGAAACCCCATTTTTCGAAGTAACCAGTCAGGTTGTACACCGTTCCAGAAAGCCCCGGGATTCGTGTTGCCTGAACAGTCGTCGGGTTGGTGCTCGCCGTCGGACGCAGGTTCGATTTGGTATAGGAATAGCTTCCAATGAAACCGAAACCATCCAGAGCTGACGTCAGTTTGCCGAATTCCAGCGCGGCGCTGATTTCGATACCCTTGATCGATCCACCCTTGCCATTCGCTGGCTGGTTGATCTGTCCGATCGGGCTGATGATAACGCCCGCTGGAATGTTCGACGCGGTTGGCGGCAGGGGCAGGCCGGTAAAATCGAACTGCTGCCGCTGGGTGTAAATGTAGTTGTCCAGATCCTTGTAGAAGCCTGCGATGCTGATGTAGCTGGCCTTGCCGAGATACCATTCATAGGCAAGGTCGATGGCCTTGGCGCGCCAGGGTTCCAGATCCGGGTTGCCACCGCTTGCCGACCAGGGATTGACGGTCTGGCCCGGAACGCATGGCGGGCTACCGCCGCAGGGGTTGCCAAAGCTGGGCGTAAAGTTCGCCCGCATTTCATCCATACGCGGACGCGCCAGCACCTTGGCCGCAGCGAGGCGCAAACGATGGCCACCACCCAGATCGTAAACCAGGTTCAGGCTGGGCAGGATATCGGTGTAGCTCTTGCTCTTGTTCACCGCGACAACTTGCGTCGGCGATTGCGTCTGATTGATCGCGCTGCCGCTGGAAGATTGCCGCTGGTTGACCACCTGGACACCGATATTGCCGCGCAGATTGCCGGAATTGATCGTAGCCTTCGCCCGGAACGTCAGGACTTCTTCATTGATACCCCAGGCTTTGTCATAGGTGTCGTTGTTGATGAAGGTGATGCGGTCATAATATTGCGGGATGGCATCACGCAGGTTGACCGAAAGAACCTCGCCAAAGCCAGCATAACCCAGCGACGTTGGCGACACGAGGAAATCGGAACCGACCAATGTCTGCAAGCGCCCGTTTTTGAGCATCAGGTCATATTCGTCGACTCGCTTGGTCTTGTCGCGACTGGTAAAGTTCAAGCCAGCATCGATGCTGTCGAAAAAGCCATCGAGATCATATTGGAAGCCGAGGTCGATTGAATAGACCTCTTCCTTGACATGCGGTTCCTTGGTCTGACCGTCATGGCCCCAACCGCCCCATGGCGCGCGATCACCCAGAGAAACGCGTGACGCGTCGGCATAGTTGAGACCTTCGGAATAGGTTGGGAACTGCCCGTTGAGCAATCCGTTGATATCCCACCCGATGGTATCAAATGTGCGGTTATTGTTCTGGTTGGCAGAGGTCACGCAGCAACCAAAACCGGCATAGGTTTCGGTGATGCTCTCATCACGCTTGTTCCGCGAATAGGACAGGTCGGCCAAAAAGCTCAGCCGGTCGGTCATGTCAAACTCGCCATTCAGGCCAGCCGAAAAGAGGTCGTCCTTGCGCGTATTGTAATCGTTGCGGATTATTGGAGCGACGCCGGTATTGCTACCGGTAACGCCGACGCTGGTTCCGCCAACATCCGTTGTGGTCACATTGGCAAAAGTCTGATTGTCGGCCCAGACATTCGAAAACCATTGTGCACCGCGCATCGTTTCGCGCTGTTTGAAAGTCGAATAATAAAGGTCAGCCGTCACATGGGTCCGGTCATCCGGCTGCCACTCAAGGATACCGATAGCTGCATCGCGCTTGTTCAAACGCGAGTAAGCAAAGATTTCCTGACCGGTCAGGAAGGATGAACTGCGTGCAGCTGCAGGCGTGATCCGGTTTTCCTGTCCGCAGCAGAATGTTTCGTAATTATAAGCCTTGTAGTGGCGGTTTTGCGACGGCGCGTCGAGATGCGCAAAGCCCACCGCCCAGCCGAGCGTCCCAGCTTCATTCTGGTCGATATAAGATGCGCTGAAGCGGCCGCCATAATTGCGGACGTCGGAATTCAGCTTGCTTCCCGAATTGACTTCGCCGCGCAGGTTGACCGCAAAAGCCCGCCGTCCGAATTCGAGCGGACGCACTGTGCGCAAGTCAGCGGTACCGGCAAGGCCCATGCCCGAAATGCTCGCGTCAGGCGTCTTGTACACAACAACGCTCGACAGCAATTCCGATGGATATTGGTCAAATTCGACCGCACGGTTGTCACCAGAGCTCGCCTGCTGGCGGCCATTCAACAGCGTTGTCGAGAAGTCTGGCGCAAGGCCGCGGATCGAGATGACCTGTGCACGTCCATTGACACGCTGAGCGGTCAAACCCGGCAGTCGGGCAATCGATTCCGCGATCGACACGTCGGGCAATTTACCAATGTCTTCAGCCGATACCGCTTCAACAATCGACAGCTCTTCACGCTTGGTGTTGATCGAGGTTGCCAAGCCGTAACGCAGGCCGGTGACTATGATTTCACCGTTTTCCTCAACCGCAGCTTCATCCGATGCTTCTGCCGCTTCCTGCGCGTAGCTAACTGTCGAAATCGAAACCGCCAGTGCGACCGCCGACGTTTTCAGTCCGAGGTTGAGCAAGCGATTCGCGCGACCACAAATAGTAGATTTCATTCTGTACCCTCCCAGGCCAGGGGCTAAACCCCTGAGGATCCTATCCAAAAGCCCTTCCTCGCCGGTCGGCAACATTGTCCGATCCTGTTCATGGTAGCGCTTCCATTGCAGATTGCCAAAGCAGAGGGCGAAGTCAATATAATTTTGGAAGCGCTTCCATATGCATATGTATGCAAGCGGGTTAGCGTCTCGCGGTCGAGGCTCGCTCTATAAGCTGGAAGGGTACGTACAGGCCTTGAATCGAAGCAACGCAGTCATGTTTTTTCCGAATGGAATCTACAAGCAGTTCGACAGCTTTTCCGCCAATCTGACGCAAAGGTTGATGCACGGTCGTCAGGGGCGGCCAGACGATCTCTGATACCGGTGTATCGTCAAAGCCTGTAATCGATACGTCTGCGGGAATGTTCAATGCCATCCTGTGCGCACTGAACAGGGCGCCCGCTGCCATATCGTCATTTGCACAGACCAGCGCCGACGGCCGCGGGTTCCAGCTAAGCGCTTGGGCGGAAAGTTCTACTCCTGCCCGGAAGGTGAAGTTGCCTTTGAGCACCCTGACGGCACCGGCATCCAGACCTGCATCCGTTACAGCCTTCAGGAAACCTTCCAGACGCAAACCAGCCGAGATGTGATCGGCGGGCCCATCGATATAGGCAAAACTTTTATGTCCTTCCTGGACTAGGAACCGGCCTAGTTCGATTCCCGCCCTGCGATCGTCTATGCCAACTGATGCCGCGCGTTTGCGAGCCTCCGGCCCAGCGGAAATAAGAACGAGAGGGAAATCCAGTTTGCGCAGACTTTCAACCAGTTCGACATCGTCCGAATAGGGGGGAGTCAGGATTACGCCGTCATAGCTGCCGCTTTCGGCAAGCCTGCGGATCCGCACCTGATCTTCAGGTTTGGCAGGGTTGGCAGTGTGGGTGACGAGTACATATCCTAGTTCGGCACACGCTCGCATTGCACCCAATTCGAGACCCGAATGATAATAGCTATTTGGTTCGACATCGAGGTCGGTGGCATGAATCAGCGCCAATTGCCTGCTACTCCCGCTCGCCAGATAGCGAGCCTGTACATTGACCTGATAGCCAAGTCCGGCAACCGCAGCCCGAACTTTGTCGCGGACTTCGTCGCGAACATTTGGGCTGTTGTTGAGCACACGCGAAACCGTCGTCCGCGCCACTCCGGCGCGTGCTGCGACATCATCAATTGTCGGCTTTTTCGTCAATCCGCCCAATCCCCTGTCGCATGTGACCATTTAACAATCGGCGTGACCATGCGCGACTACTGATTAGCGGGCAAGCATGAAGGCGGCAATCGTAAGTCGCCCTTTTTCCGCATCGTCGGTATGATAGACATCGTCGCGGGTCATCGAACAATGCAGCAAATTGCCCGCGTAAATCACCGTCCGATTATAGGCATGATTCACCGCCCCGATCCGCGCGAACAATGGGGTATCCCTCTCAATATATCCCGTTTCCGGCTCGCCAGTATCGGCGAATTCCTATTCCAACCGATCGAGAAAGACGCGATGCCAGTCGGGCATGATCGCTTCGAACCCGGTTGCTTTGTCGCGGGAAAATGCAGTCCCCCCAAAATCTCATTTCGGCAGATAGTGCACCATTGCTTATCGATCCGGCTCACTGTTATCGATATTCGCACCGGATTCGTCTTGATTAACAAATGGAGGGCTTTGACGAACGAATTTGCCTCAGCGGACGACAGGAATGTTAGCGGACCTCCTAGGCAGCCAAACTTTGATCCACTGTTTCGTTAGTCTGATAGGCTCCTATAAAGGTTTGACGCGGAACATCCCCACTGATCGGCGTGATCCGGATCAAGCGAGGCTGCTTTTTCTAGGACTTCCATTGAGACGCGCGGAGCGATGGGAGAACTCCGCGCATCTTATGGTTCCCGTTAGGGATAGGGAGCGTCGAAGACTGTATGTAGTGTCCACCCCGCTTCATGATCATAACTCGCTATGCTGCTAATGTTAGTCCTAAGCAGCTCCGCCAGTTCCATCCTTCCCTTGCGATCCAGGTTCATAGGATCGACCTCGGTAATCTTGATGCCATTAGTTCGCGGATGGTTGTTGTGGGTAAGCCACGCAAGCATGGTTGTAATCACTTCCGCGTGTCCGCTTGCCACGATGTGCTGGCAGCTAACCCCGGGATAATCTACGTGATAGAGTTTCATATTCAGACCTCATTCGTTGTTGGTGAGGTCTAATAGTTACGTGCAGTCTGCTTGGATTGCGGGTGGGTAATGAAAAATCCCAGAATCCCAACAGATTCGGAGTAAAATCCCATAGATTCTTGTAGGTTACTTGTAGGGTTTTCGCGCAAAAACCCTGATTTATTGTCAACTTAGTGTAAACTTCGTGTTATCCTTACACGTCCACGAAGTTTGTTTGGTGTGTCGCATGGATGCCAAGCGGTGGACCGGAACTGAGGCTGACCATTTAACATGGATGCCATTCAAACCTTATAACGCCGCAATCCATGCAAATCCGAAACGCCTAGAGTCCATGGATTTCATTCAACAGCTGTACACCGGCGAGCGGAATTTTGATCAGTAGAGGAAAGCATAGTTCCAGCAAAAATAGCGCAGAATGGTTTCTTAAGTCCCATGCCAGATAGATACTGGATTCATGGATTATATGGGATAAGTTTACTCCAAATCCGGTTTCCCTGTGAACGCTGCGGTGTTCTGGAATGCATGGAGTCTGGGGAAATCTCTTTCCGGTAGAACGCTTGTATTTGAGTTGACGCCTGCGGCGCCAACTCGAGCTTTTCACGACGCTTCGCGTCGTTTCAAAGCTTTGTATTTTTCCATTAGTTTTAATGCCCTCCCAAGAAAGATCGTATCCCCCCCTTGCAAACGGCACGATTGGCACGAATGCAAAGAGGGGGTTTCTCTCCCAGGGAAAGTTGGTGAAGAATCTGGCAAGGAGCTACCTTGCGAACTGGCGGAGCACATTTACCAGCTATCCAATTCCGCAACCCCGGCCTTTCGGCCACTCGGTTATCGATGGTGTTTCATCGAAGCATCTTGCTCGGCTTTCCTTCAACCTACGCAAGACAGAGGACGCACGTCGTCCTCATCTTTAAGGGCAAACTTTTCCAGATGTGCATGGCACAGAAGTGCCAGCATCTGGTCAGGCTTTCACCGATTGTCGGAAACAACCGATTTTCCTGTTGTGGGCGCTCACTCGGTGCCGGTCATTTGTCCCAGCGTAGCCGATTTTCCGCAGGGCGAGCGGATGATTTTCCCTTGCGCCTATGGCAACGTGCGACCGCTAAGTCGTTTGTCGCGGGCTTTTCAAAACTTGATCAGATTGTATCATATTTCTGCCGGTTCTCGGACAGTTTTGTCGCTGTAGCGTGGATAAATTCCGATCAATAGACTGTTGCATTGGCAGTTTTATTGACGTCTACATAGACGCGTCTACGGCGATTTCCCGTTGGAATCATAATCCGTAGGTCGGGGGTTCAAGTCCCTCCTCCGCTACCATTCAAGTGATTTATCTCTTTGTTTTCAAAGGATAAAATGACTTTTTCGGAAAGTTGAAACCACATTTGATCCCACATTTTATCTGGGATTGAGTGGGCAGTTATGCCCCTCTCTGGGATAGTCTTGCGAGCCCTTCCGGCGTTCTCGCTGAGCTTCGTTATCGGCTTCTGGCACGAATCTTGACCGTGCATCGCACTGGCTGCGGTGATCTTGAGGCTGATTTCCGGCAAGCGTCAATCGCATCTCGGTTATCGCGCAATAGGTCAGCGGCTTCCACCAGCGCACTCCATGCTTGCGGACTATCGGTCTGCATGAGGCGCGCGCCTGCATCCCAACGCGATGATTCGCCGGTCACCCTCGCCGCCATACGCTCGGGCCAATGCCAGCTCTCCGGCACGGTGCGTGCAATAGTGCCGGGCAGGAACGACCAGAGCAATATGCCTGCCAGCACGCCGCCGCCCATGCCCTGCCACAAACGACGCTTTTGCTCGTCGGCGGTTCTCACCTGTGTAAGTGCTGCTCTTAAACCCTGCGTTGCTTGCGAAGAGTCTTTGTGGGCCTGTTCAATGCGTTCCTGATCGGCACGCCGCGCTGCCAAGGCGACAGCCTCGATTCGCGCCCCAAAGCTCTCTGGTGTCATCTGCATTGCGGGATGTTCCGTGATATCGCCAAGACTGGCTGATATCGCGTCAAGCCGCTTCACCATCCCGCCCAATGTCTTGCCATAGTCCGGGATGACGATATCCGCCCGCTCGGCGGCAAGATGCTGGACGGCGCGACGCATTAAGGCCATTTCGCCTTCAAGTCGTGCGAACGCCTCGGCAGCGGGATCGGCCTCAGTCTCAGCGTTGGCGGCTTGTTCGACCTTGGCAGGCTCGGGCTTGGGCTCGGGCTCCGCCCCCATGTCCAGTGTCACTTCTTCGGTATCGGCATTGTCCATTTTGCGTCTCCTTACAGGCTCATTCCAATCGAGCGGGTCCGCTCGAACGACACGGAGGCGGCAAGGTCGCGGGACAATTCTCGCGAGATGTCCTTGCCGATCCCGAGTTCACGCGTCCGGTTGCGCAGGAGCGATTCCACCTGTGGGTCGCGCTCAAGGCCTTTCGCCATCCCGGCCATGCGGCTGGACGCCTGCGCTGCGCCCTTGGCATCACCCTCGCGCTGCATGGTCAGGCGAGCCTGCCCCAGCCGCTGCCAGTCGCTGACGAAGCGGTCGGCGCGTTTCGACGGGTCTGCGCGGATTTCCGCTTCAAGCTGCATGGCGCGGATCGCGCCCTGGCTGCGACCATCAGCGGCCTCACGGGCCAGCGAGGGCTGGCGCTGCAAGGCGCTGGCGAGGTCGGCGGCGCCATATGGCCGGATCGCATCAAGCGCCTTTCCGGCCTTCTCCAGTGCGTCGCGCTGGTGTGGCAGGACCGGCAATCCCTGTTCGCGCATCTGCCCGATGTCGGCGGCGGCGCGGGCATAACGTTCGACCGCCCGGCGCTGATCGGACAGGCCAGCCTGATCGCTTGGCAGCGCTTCGAGGCGGTTGGCCTGCGGGCGGAATCCGGCGAAGATCGACTTCGCACGCTCCGGCAACTGGCGGGCGATTTCGACAATGCGCTCGCGGAAGGTGATGCCGCGCCGTTCGGCGAATGCCCGCTCGGGCTTGTAGTCGCTCGCCATGTCCTTGCCGCGCTCGCGGCTGAGGGTGCGGACAAGTTTCAGCTGGTCTGCAAAGTCTGCACGGCCATAGTGAAGGTCCACGCTATCACGGTGGCGCGACAGCGCGACATAGGCCCCGTGGCTGTCCATCCCGGGCGTTGCCAACACATGCGCACGGTCAACAGTCATGCCCTGCGCCTTGTGGATCGTCGCGGCATAGCCATGATCGATGTGTGCATAATCCTTAGTATCGAAGGCAACCTTACGGCCATCATCGGTGCGGACGGCAATGCGCTGCGGCGTCACCTGTTCGACGGTGCCAAGCGTCCCGTTCTTGACGGCAAGTTCGCGCTCGTTGCGTAGAAACATGATGCGGTCGCCGGACGCAAAGGCACGCTCTCCCCGCTCTGTCTTTATGGATGCTTCACCGCCCAGCCCGCCCGCGTCACGCATCCGCTCGCGCGCAGCGTCGTTAAGCTCGCGCACTTCGTCATTGGTGTGGGTGAGAATGATCCGCGTATCGCCGGGGCTGGTCTGACGGTCGCGATCCCAGCGCTCGATCAGTGTGCCGCGCGCTGCCTCCCGCGTCTCGGCAACATGCACCATGCCGCGTTCGCCATAAGCCTGAACGGCCAGGCCCGTGCGACCGGTGGCAAGATGCCGGGTCGCGTCCTGCTGCCAGCCTTCATGCTGGCGCCGCACCTCACTGATTTCGACGCCGCCGTGGCGTTCGTGGATCGCTCGAAAGGCGGCTCCGGCTTCGATAGCCTGGAGCTGCTGCGGGTCCCCAACCAGGACAACTTTCGCGCCTGCATCGGCGGCATGGGAGAGAACGCGCTCCATCTGGCGCGTGCCAACCATGCCCGCTTCGTCGATCACCAGCACGTCGCGCGATGTCAGATGTTCGCGGCCTTGTCCCCACTGATGTTCAAGGCTGGCAATGGTTCGCGAAGTTATGCCAGACCCATGCTCCAGCCCCTCGGCGGCAATGCCGGACAGCGCCGCACCGCGAACGGTGTAGCCAGCGCTCTCCCATGCCTCGCGCGCCACGCCCAGCATCGCGCTCTTGCCAGTCCCGGCATAGCCGACAACGACACTGAGGCCGCGCCCAACGGTCACATGCTCGAACGCCGCGCGCTGCTCGCCGGATAGCACCAGCCCGCGCTCCGCAGAGCGCGCCAGCGCGCCTTCCCGGCCACGATCTTCGACCTGATGCCGCTCGCGTTCTGCCAGCAATTCCGATGCGCGGCCAAGCCGCTGTTCGGTCTCGATCATCTGGCGCGATGTGAAGCGCTCTTCGCCGCGTCCATCCTTGCCCAGCGCGATCAGGTCGGATGATCCGCGCACCGCGCCCATGGCCAAATCGAACTGCTCCTTGCCGTCGCTGTGCCGGTGCACGAACATGGCAAGGTCGCGGGGCGTGAACGTCGCCTGTTGGTGCGTGATCGCGTCCAATGCGACAGCCGGATTGGCAATGATCCGCTCGCCATTACGCTGCGCGACGGCCCGGTGTTCTTCGATCCGTTCGGCCTCCAGCCCGCGCACGCCCATGCGTGAAGCTGCGGGGCCAATTTTGTCCTGCGGCTCCAGCGCAATGCCCTGCGCCTCCAGGCTGCGGTGATCGATCCGCGCGTCGATATCGAGTTCGGCCAGGCGCTGATTGACGTGATCGGCCCAGCGCTCGCGCCACTGCTCGACCAGTTCGGCCTTGTTCCAGTCGCGCACCTTCGCGCCGAACCCGTCTTTGCCGACCTCGCGCATGGTGAGCATGACATGGGCGTGGGGTTTGGGCTGACCGTCCGCGCCAATATCCCAATGGACATTGAGGTCGGCGATCATGCCCTTCTCGACGAACTCGGCCTCGGCGAATTCGCGCGCCAGCTCGATGCCTTGTTCCCTGGTCAGCTCGCGCGGAATGGCAAATTCGACCTCACGGGAAAGCTGCGCATCCTTCCGCTTTTCGGCGGCCTCGACGGCGTTCCAGAGCTTTTCCCTGTCGGCGAATTCCTCCGGCGCGCCTTCCGGCAGCAGCACTTCGGAATGGACGACCCCGTCCTTGTTGGTGAAGTCATGGTCGCGGTCGAGCCGTTCGTCATGCAGCCGCTCGGCCCCGCGATAGGCTGCTGCGGCCACAGCGCTGCGCCCGCTCGATCGGCTGATGACTTTAACCGAGAGATGGAAGATCGCCATGACGGCCATCCATCTACGCCACTAACCGCACGTCGGCACGACGTATAAGCGCGCCCTCCCATGATAAAATCCTGCTCGGGACTAGGTGGTTCCAGACTGTCCCGACGACCCTGAAGCAAACGGCGCGGCGCGATATTATGATCGGCGCATCACCTCTCGATGGAGACACAAGATGCGCAAACCCCGCGATATCGATTCCGAACTGAAAGCGCTGGCCGACAAGGCGAAGCACCTCAAGGAACGCCGCGTTCTGCAACTCGGCGAGCTGGTCATCGCGACCGGGGCCGATGCCAGCGACGCCGAAACGCTGGCAGGCGCATTGCTCGATGTCGCCGGAAACGCTGACGCCGCGCGAAAGGAGAGCTGGCGCAAGCGCGGTGCCGCCTTCTTTCAAGGGACGGCGCGCAAACGCGGCAACGGAGTTGAGCGCCAACCGGACAGCGCTCGCGCGGCTGACGGCGGCGCGGCATCGGCTTGAGGCACGAAAGGCGCGAACCGGCATGCGCGACTGGCAGGTCAAACGCCGTGAACGCACGCGGCAACTCATCGAACTGGGCGGCCTTGTCGCTAAGGCTGGACTGGTCGAGCTCACCGACGATGATCGCGCCACGCTCTACGGCGCGTTCCTAACGGTCGCCGTCAAACTGCGCGGCGAAGATCGCGAGCAAGCGCTGGTGCTCTGGAAGCGTAAAGGGAAGCGCGCGTTTGAGTCGGAGAGCGAAACGTGACCGTTGCGACGGTCGCTGCATATTCAATGTCCTATCGTCATGCCTCCCGACTTCTTCGGGCGTGGGGCTAGCCAGATCAGGGCGGCGGCGATGAGAAGCATGGCGGAGGTTGCCCAGAAGACGTGAATGACTGCGAGCGTGGTCGCCTCCATTTCGACCATGTTGCTCAGCACTTGGCGGACCTGTTCGGGTGAGAACCCCATGCCAGACAACTGCGTTTGCACTGCTTCCGGCTGAAGCGCGCCGACAACATCGTTGCGCGCGGCGCGCTGGGTATCGCCCCAGTATGTCAGCGATACCGACGTGGCAAAAGCCGTGGCGATGGTTCGAACAAAGCTTTGGAGGCCAGCAGCGGAAGCGACCTCATGCTCTTCCACCGTGTTGAGCGTAAGGCCGATAAGCGGGATCATGAAAAAGGTCATGCCCAGTCCCTGCACGAATTGCGGGATGGTCAGTGTCCAGAAATCGGAATCGGTGGTCCAGAATGTCCGGGTGAGCGCCAGCGCCGCGAGCCAGACGATGCCGCCGGAGACAAGCAGACGCGGATCGAAGCGCGGAGCCAGCATCGCAACGAGGGGGGCCGTCAGCAAGGCGGCAATGGCGGTAAATGAGGAAGACATGCCGGCTTGCGTCGCGGTATAGCCAAGCCATGCCTGCTGCCACTGCGGGACGATAACGAACCCGGCGAAATAGGCGCCAAAGCTGATGCCGAGCGCAAGCAAGCTGACACTCAGACCGCGATGCCGCAATACGCGCAGATCGACGATCGGATGATCTTCGGTCAGCTCCCATATGACGAAAAACAGGAACGAAATAGCCGAGACGACCGTGAGCGCGACAATCATCGGATCGCCAAACCAGTCATGCGTCCGCCCTAGATCGAGAACAAGCTGGAGACAGCCGACCGCAAAGATGAGAAGCACAAGACCGATGACATCGACCGGAAGGATACTGCGCTCGGTTTCCAGCGGACGGACAAGCCGCCAGCAGGCAAAAAGGCACAGCAGCACGACAGGGATATTGATCAGGAATATCCAGTGCCAGCTGTAATTGTCGGTCAGATAGCCACCGAAGATCGGGCCTAGGGCCGGGGCCAGCAGCGTCGTGACGGCCCAAAGGCCCATCGCGTAATTCTGCTTGTCCGGCGGGAACACCTTGAGCAGCAGTGTTTGCGACAGGGGCATCATGAATGCACCGACGATCCCCTGGCCGATCCGGCAGATGACCAGCATTTCAAGCGATACCGAAATGCCGCAGAGGAAGGAGAAGGCACCGAAGCCTAGCATACTGGCCATGAAGGTTCGGACCGAACCGAACCGGCCTGCCATCCATCCCGTCAATGGCACACAAATGGCTTCGGCAACGGCATAGGAGGTGATGATCCAGGTGCCTTGCTCCAGCGTGATGCCAAGGCTGCTCGCGATATGCGGCACGGCGACATTGGCAATGGTCAGGTCGAGGATGACCATGAAATTGGCAAAGGCGAGTGCAATCGCCGCAATCAGGCGCTGCGACGGAGACAGTCCGCTATAGGCGGCCGCCACGGCCGTCATCGCGGGTCAGTTTCCCGAAACATCGATTTCGACTTCCATCGACAGCCCGACGCGCAAGGGATGCTGGCGCAGGTCTGCGGGATCGAGTTCGATCCGTACCGGCAAGCGCTGGACGGTCTTGATCCAATTGCCGGTTGCATTCTGCGCCGGGATCACGGCCATAGAGGAGCCGGTGCCGCCTGCCAGTCCGACGACTTTGCCGCGATAGACCACATCGCCGCCATAGAGGTCTGAGGTCAGTTTGACCGGCATATCGACGCGGACGCGACCGAGCTGCCCTTCCTTGAAATTGGCATCAACATAGAGCTTTTCGAGCGGAACGATGGTCATGATCGTCTGGCCGGGATTCAGGCGCTGGCCGATCTGCACCTGCAAGCGGCTGACCACGCCCGAAACAGGAGCGCGGATTTCGGTGCGTTCAAGATCGAGCAAGGCCGCATCGAGCCGGGCCTTGGCAGCGCGCACGGCGGGGTCGGTCTCGACGCTCGAACCGCGCACAAGTGCGTCGTTCGCGGCGAGCTGGCCTTGGGCGACACGGCGGACCGAGCCGACTTCGGAAATCCCGCCGCGCGCGGCGTCGAGCGCAGCGCTGGCGGTGGCAAAAGACCTGCGCGCCTGTGTCAGTTCCTCGCCCGAAACCGCTCCGCTGGCGGCGACCGCCTCGCGGCGCTGCAAGTCGATCCGGGCCTTGTCTAACTCTGCCTGTGCTGTCCGCAGCCGCGCCTGAGCCTGCACCAGACCGGCGCTGGAGCTGTCGACCTGCGCCGAAAGCGCGCTATTGGTCGCGACCGTTTGGCTGAACCGGCGGCGCGCGGCGGCAAGATCGGCCTCGGCCTGGGCGACAGCAATCTTTGCATTCGCCTGATCGAGCCGGACCAGTACGTCCCCCGCCTTTACTTGCTGCGTGTCTTCAACCAGCACTTCGATCGCCGAACCGGCAACAAGCGGCGTGACCTGCGCCATCTGCGCGTTCACATAGGCATTGTCGGTGCTGACATGGTTGCGGGCAACCAGATAGTACCAGGCACCCCAGCAGAGGCCAACAATAGCCAGCACGACGACTAGCCGCCGCAGCCACTTCTTGCGCGTTGCCTTGCGGGAAGCGGAAACGTCCGGATCGACAGCGGGGGCTGTGTCTGCTGCGTCGGTCATCGGTCGGCATTTCCTGCTGGGGGCGTTTGACGCGCGTCGAACCCGCCGCCAAGCGCGCGGATCGTCGCCAGCGTTGCGCCGCGTTCGTAAGTTTCGAGGGCGATGACGGCGAGGCGCAGTTCCTGGACTCCGCGCTCGCTGGCGAGAACTTCGAGATAGCTGGACAGACCTGCGCTGTAACGCTGGCGCAGCAGCGCAAGCGCATCCTCGCTTGCCGCAAGGGCAGCGCGCGCGGCTTCCAACCGTTTGTCCGCCGCATCGCGCTGGGTCACGGCATCGGCAACCTGCTGATAAGCGGTGATCACGGTCTGGTTATAGTTGGCAACCGCCTCGTCATAGGCGGCGATCGCGCCGCGATATTGCGCCTTCAGCCCGCCGCCGTCGAAGATTGGCAAACTGATTGCAGGACCAACCGACCCGAAAACTGATTGCGAATCGATGAGATTGCCAATGCCCAGCGCCTGCAAGCCGATCAGCGCCCGTAGGTTGATCGAGGGGTAGAAGCCCGCCCGTGCCTGCTCGATCTTTGCAGCCGCCGCTTCGACCCGTTCGCGCGCGGCGACAATATCGGGCCGCCTGCCCAGCAAATCGGTGGTCAGGCCTTCGGGAGCCCCGGCGGGCGTTGAGGGCGAAAGCGGCGGACGGGTGATCGTCAGTCCGCGATCCGGCCCCGCGCCGACAAGCGCGGAAAGCTGGTTGCGGCGAATAAGTATGGTCTCTTCGGCGCCAGCGAGCGTCTGCTCCGCGCTTGCGACTTCGACATCGGCGAGGCGCAGACTGGCGCGATTGTCGAGGCCGTTGCGCTCGCGCTGCGCCACAAGGTCGCGCGTCGCCCGTCGGTTGGTTAGCACCGCTTCTGCATTGTCGCGTTCGCGGTGGGCGCGACCCAATTCGGCATAGGCGGCGGTGATTGACACCGACAGCACCAGTCGCGCCTGCGCCGCGTCGATTGTCGCCGCGCGCAGTTCGGAAGTTGCCGCTGCCAGCGCGGCACGATTACGACCCCACAGATCGAGATCATAGCCAAAGCTCAGCGAGGCCTGCCCGTAATCGGTCCAGCCACCGGGGAGGAACTGCGCGGGAATGCCAAAACTGCCGCTTTGGCGACGCGCCCCAGCTTCCGCCTCCGCGCCAATGTTAGGCAGTCGCGCCGCGCCTATGCGTTGCGCTTCGGCCTCCGCTCTGCGGATGCGCGCGACGGCAACGGCAACCTGCGGCGCATTGGTCAGCCCTTCTTCGATCAACGCGGTGAGTTGCGGATCGCCTGCCCGCCGCCACCATTGGTCCGGCGGCCAGAAACCAATGCCACGCGGCGCAAATGTCTGGCTGGCAGCAACCGTCTCGGCGGTCTGCATTGCCGGTCTGATTCCGGTATCGGGGACTGACGCGCAGGCCGAGAGAGCCAGCAAAGTCAGCGGAATGCCGCGCCTAACCGACATAGGCGCCCCGTCCACTCGCCAGCAGCCGACCCTCGGCATCCTCGATCCGGGTTTCCGCGACGCTTAATTGCTTACCCAGTTTCACCACCCGTCCGATCGCGCGCAGCGGTCCCGATGTCGCCGGACGATGGAAATCGACCCGCATGTCGGCGGTGGCGCGCGCCGATCCGCCCAGCGCGTTGATCGTGTAGAGTCCAGTCAGATCGATCAGCGCCGAGAGGATGCCGCCATGCGCCGAGCCGATCATCGGGTTGGAAACGATCTCATCCCGCCAGGGCATTTCGAGGGTCAGCGCGTTTTCGGTGAGCGCGGCAATCTCCAGACCCAGCCATTGGTGGAAAGGCGCAATCAACAGCATTGCGCGCAGCTGCTCGATGTCCATTAGCGCTGCCTGCTCGCTCATGCCGCGATCCCTTTTCCGTGCATCCGCACCAGAAAATCTAGGATCGCATCGCCAAAGGCATCGTTCTGATCGCCGACCACCATGTGCGTCGCATCGGGGATGGCGCTATGCTCGGAGTGGCCGGTTAGTGAAGCATGGGGATTCGACATGCGCCCTTCATAATGTAATATATCTTACAGTGAAGTCTTTTGATGCATCGGCGTTACGGTTGGGGCGCAAAAAATGGCCAAACCACCATCCAACTCAGTCGGATCGTTCCCAAATGCGAATTGAGGAGCAGCCTTCAGCGACCGTTCTTGCAATCCAAAATTGACCATGCTCTCTGTTGATTGCCCCCGCTATCCAACGTCGATAACCGTCAGACCGCTTCCCGAAGTTTATCCTGCACTTCGAGAAAGTCGATGATCGCGCGGCTGAACACGTCATTATCGTCACCGACGACCATATGGCCTGCGCCTGAGACATCGGTGAAATGCGCTCCGGAGACGAAATTTATGAACCTCTCTGCCGCCTCGAGCGAAATGAGATCGCTGGCTCCGCCACGCACGAGATGGACGGGAAGTGAAAGATTGCCCGCAGCGGCTTTGGCCAAGGCATAGTCATGCTCGCGCCGATCGTTGATCCGACTGAGAAATCCGGGATCCCAATGCCAGCGATAGCGATTGTCTGGACCGAGGCGAAGATAGCTCTTGAGGCCCTCGCTGGCGCCGCGTTTGGGCCGGTTGGGTAGATAGTTTCCAATCGCCTCGGCCGCCTCCTCAAGCGACGTAAAGCCGGATTCGATATGCGCGCTCATGAAACCGACTATCCGTGAGACACCGTCGGGGGCCATCTCAGGGGTCACATCTACCAGCGTCAAGGACGCGAAGCTGCCGGGTCGCAGCGCACCTTCGGCCACCAAAGCCGCCAGGCCACCGAGGGACGCGCCGATCACATGCGGTCGTTCATCCAGCGTGTCGCAGACGGCGAGAATATCTTTGCCGAAATCGGCAAAGCGGTATTGGTCGGGGGGCGCCCATTCGCTTTCGCCATGACCGCGCATGTCGATTGCGATCGAGCAGAAACCTTGCTGCTCAAGCATGTGCATGGTTTTGCGCCAGGTCCGCTTGGTCTGCCCGCCGCCGTGTGCGAGGATGACCGGTCCGCGTCGGCTATCTTCGCCGATCCGGCTTGCCGCGATGGCAATACCACCGCTATCTACAAACATCGTTTTCACACATTTGCCTTCAGTGTTGCAGTTCCGGCAAGTGCAGGATCAGTCCGTCCAGCTCGGTAGCCATGGGAATCTGGCAGGCGAGCCGGCTCGTGGCGGTTGTCCCCTCGGCAAACTGGATCAGATCGCTCTCCATGCTGCCTTCTTCGGGCAGGCCAACGCGCTCAATCCAGGCATCATCGACATGCACATGGCAGGTGGCGCAAGCGCAAACCCCGCCGCAATCGCCATCGATCCCGGGAACGCTGTTGAACAGCGCGGCCTCACGGGCGCTCAGGCCTTCGTCAGCTTCAACCGTACGCCGAACACCATCGGCCGAAACAAAGGTCACCTTGATCATCTTGAAATTCCGTCTTTCCTGCGACGTCGAGAAAGTCAGTGCGCGTGAAGCTTCACCGGAAGCCGGGTGATCCCTCGCACCAGATTGGACAACAGCCGTTCCGGTTCGCCGACCATTTCAACAAAGCTGAAGCGCTTGAGGATTTCCTCCCAAACGATCCGCAGCTGCAATTCAGCCAGCCGATTGCCCATGCAACGGTGAATCCCGAACCCGAATGACAGATGGTGACGCGGGTTTTCCCGATCGATAATGAACTCGTCGGCGCGATCGATCACGGTATCGTCGCGGTTGCCCGATAGATACCACATCACCACCTTGTCCCCCTTCAGGATCTGCTTCCCGCCGATTATCGCATCCTCCAGCGCAGTGCGACGCATGTGGGTGAGCGGCGTCTGCCAGCGGATGATTTCGGGGATCATGCTCGAAACGAGCGCCGGGTTTTCGCGCAGCTTGCGATATTCCTCCGGATTCTGATTGAGCGCCATCACCCCTCCGCTAATTGAATTTCGGGTGGTGTCGTTGCCGCCCACAATCAGCAGCAGCAGATTTCCTAGGAATTCAAGAAAGGGCATGTCCCTGGTCGCGGGCGAATGCGCCATCATCGAGATCAAGTCATTTCCACCGGGGTTGTTGACCCGCTGATCCCACAGTCCTTTGAAATACATGGCGCACTGGATGAGCTCTTCCCGACGCTGTTCAAAGGATTCAACAATGCCAGTTTCAGGCGAGGCAGTCGTAACGTCCGACCAGCGGGTCAACTTGGCGCGCTCTTCCCAGGGAAAATCGAAAATCGTCGCCAGGGTCATCGTGGTCAGCTCGACCGAGACCAGCTTGACCCAGTCGATTTCCTCCCCGACCGGCAGCTCATCAAGGATAGCACCGGCCCGTTCGCGGATGATCGGTTCGAGCAACAGCAGATTCGAAGGTGCGACCACCGGGCTTACGGCCTTGCGCTGCTGATCATGCTTGGGCTGGTCCATGGCAATGAACATTTCCAGCTCGAGCGCACCTTCAACGCCGTGCATGTCTTGAACCGCGATCCCACCCAGCTTGGCCTCTGACGAAAAAACCTTGTGGTTGGTATCGACCGCTATGATGTCGTTGAATTTAGTCACCGACCAATAGGGGCCAAAGCGGCTTTCGCGGCAAAAATGGACCGGATCCTCACGCCGCAGGCGCGCAAAATATTCGCCTACGGTGTCATTCTGGAAGAGATACGGATTCGCGACGTTGATTTCATCAAGCGGGATGGTGTCGATATTTTCAAACTGGGCTGCTGCGGTTGCCATTCGTCCCACCTTTCCTAAGTTCGCTGAAAATAACGGTTCAAGGCATAAATGTCAACAATCATTATCAGCTTTATGCCGAAATCGTTGCGAGGCTAGCGAGCAGAGCAAGATGGCGAGGTGCACGAAGGTCGATATTCCGGCATTCCTACTCGCCCTTCTCCAGCGACGAAATTATGACTAGACTCAGGTTGAGATTATTGCTTATACGCATTTATGACCTCCACTGCTCAGCAACCCGTGACGGCTTTTGCAGCCGCACCGACCAAGGCAAAACGCGCACTTCAAGTTGCTCAAGCGATCGTATCTGATATCCAGATGAATGCCCGCGAAGCCGGTGATCGGCTCCCGCAGGAAGAGGATATGCTTGCCCGCTATGAAGTGGCGAGGGCAACTTTGCGCGAAGCGCTGAGATTTCTAGAGCTTCAAGGGGTCATCCACCTTCAGCTAGGTCGGGGTGGTGGCCCGGTCGTGTCGCGGCCGCAAACCCGTGATTTCGCCAGTTCGCTTTCCTTGATCCTGCAGTTCATGGATACCGATCTGCGGGCTCTCCTCGAACTGCGCGAAGCGATAGCACCGGACACCGCCGCAAGAGCGGCAGAGCGGGCAACTAATGCCGATTTGGCCGCGCTGACCGATTGCTATGCCCAACTCGAGCGCGATAGGGAAAGCGCCTCGTTTGAAGAGACCAACCGGCGCTTTCATGACCTGCTTGGCTGGGCAAGTGGCAATCCCGGGTTCGGGTTGCTGACCTCCGCCTTGCACCTGCTTACCCGCGATCTCGCCATGGAACTGGGCTATTCTGCTCAGGAACGGTCAAACCAGTTACGCTGCCTGTTCCGCGTACTGAGCGCCGTGCGCCTGCGCGATGCTGAAAATGCGCGTCGCCACATGGAACGGTTGGTCAAGGGTTCCTCGGAGTATCTTGCGAACCGCAGTCCCGATCTCGTGTCACAAAAAATTTCATGGGGAGACCCATGCTAGGCCTTTGAAGCCGACAAAATGGAGAGAGTGATGGCGCTGAACAGCCGCATTTGCGAAATGCTCAAGATTGAATATCCGATAGTCTTGGCCGGTATGGGCGGCGCGAGTGTGCCGGCACTGGCCGCTGCGGTTTCAAACGCAGGTGGCCTTGGAGTCCTCGGCGCGGCGGCCTGCTCGCCTGAGCGACTGCGCAGCTGGATTCGCGAAACCCGTGCGCTCACCGACAAGCCGTTTGGGGTGGATACCTTGCTGCCAGCATCGGTGCGCCAGGGCAAGGCGCCGCAAACCGGGGCGGCTCCCACCGATCCGATGTCGGTATTCGGCGAATATCAGCAGTTCGCCAAAGACTTCATGTCTCGTGAAGGTCTGGGTGAAGTGGACGCAGCGGCGGCGATGCGCGCGGCGGCAGGCGCGGAAAGCGAAGGCGGGCCTCCGCTTTTTTCGAAAGAATTCTTCGAAGCCCAGATGGAAGTTGTGATCGAGGAGAAGGTTCCGGTCTATGCTGCGGGCCTAGGCAACCCCGGTCCGTGGATGGACCGACTGCATGCCAACGGAACGATTGTCATGGCAGTGGTCGGCAAGGTCAAGCACGCGCTGCAGGTGGCCGATTCCGGGATCGACGTGATTGTCGCCCAGGGCCATGACGGCGGCGGTCACAATTCACCGATCGGCACCATTTCGCTGATCCCGCAAGTAGTCGATGCCGTGGGGGACCGGGTTCCGGTGCTGGGCGCTGGCGGGATCACCGATGGCCGGGGTGTGGCTGCGACCTTCATGCTCGGAGCCGATGGCGCTTGGGTAGGAACGGCCTTTCTGGCGACCGAAGAGGCCGGGATCGAGGATTTCCAGAAGCAGGCAATCGCCGAGGGCGGCGATGGGGACACGGTGGTGAGCCGCTCGATAACCGGCAAGCCTGCCCGGATGATCGTCAACAAGTGGGCAAACGCTTGGATCGATGCTGGCAAGGAACCGCTGCCGATGCCTTACCAGTCGATGATCGCGGGTCCGGTGATGGCTGCAGCGATCCGCGACAAGCGGATGGACGTCCTACCCGGTTTTGCTGGCCAGGGGATCGGGTTGATCAAGTCGGTTCGTCCTGCCGCCGATGTCATGCGCGATCTGGTGTCGGGTGCCGAAAAAGCACTGGCTCGTGCGAAACGGTTTGGCTGATGCCGACTGGGCCGGTCGCGAAGGGAGGCATCCATGAAGGGACTTGAACTGAAACGGAGCATTCGCCTGCGCGAAGCCTTCGCTGCGATGAAAACACTCCTGAAGGACAAGGAGGATACCGCTCAGGTCTTCCGGATTGTCGATGCACTCGCCGGAAACAGCTATTTCCGGCAATTCAAGCGGTTTGCCAGTTCGGAAGGCGGGAAGCGCATTCTGGCCAGCCGCAGCAGTCTGCTCGAGCACCTGCGCGACCGTGAGCGCCTGGCCCGGTGTCCGCCAGGAAGCCTTGGCCGACGCTACCTGGAATTTGTCTATGACGAAGGGTTGAGCGCGGACGGGCTGGTCTCTGCCAGCGAACAAGGCGGACTGCGCGCCTTCACCGATCCCGACGTCGCGCTGTTCCGCAACCGGATGCGCGATTCTCACGACCTCTATCATGTCGTCACCGGCTACGGCCGAGATGGCCTTGGCGAGTTGTGTGTGCTGACTCTGGGCAACGCGCAAGCGCATAGCCACGGGATAGCATTCTTGACCTTGCTCGGCCTGGCCAAATCTAGGCGAGAGGCTCCCGAGATGCCCGTTTTGGGGCCGATGATCGAAGCGTGGCGGCGTGGGCGCGCAGCGCGACGCTTGTCCGAGACATATTGGGAGGAACTTCTCGATCGCCCGCTTGATGAGGTCCACGCCCTGCTGAGGCTGCCACAAGCACCCCGTTATCGCGCGGCCGAACCGATCGCCAAACGGATCGAAGTCGAATTCCAGGTTCGGCGCGAGCTTTCCCTATCACTGCAGAAGGACGCAGCGTCCGCATGACTTTTTCCGACAAGACAGCGATCACCGGCGTTGGCGAAACTGATTTCGTCAAGGGAACTGAACGCACCGCCGTTGACATGATGCTGGAGGCATCGCGCAAGGCGATTGCCGATGCCGGGTTGAAACCTTCCGACATCGACGGAATGGTGCCGCCGCCGATCTATACGACCAGTGAGGAGCTGGCCGCAAATCTGGGGATCGACGTGCTGCGCTATGCCGCCACGGTGCATATGGGCGGTGCCAGTCCGACCACCGCCTTGCAAAACGCGGCAATGGCGATCTCTGCGGGGCTGTGCAATCACGTGCTCGTGACACTGGGGTGGAACGGCTTTTCGGCGTTACGGCCCAAGGCGGGAGCGCCGCCGACCCGGTCGATGAACATGAATACCCTGACGAACACCATCCAGGGCTATTACATCCCTTATGGCGTTTTCCTTCCGGTCCAGATGTATGCCTGGCTGGCAATGCGCCATTCCCGGCTCTACGGGGTCGGCCCGGAAGCGATGGGTGCCGTCGCAATGGCCTGCCGCAAGCATGCCCAGCTCAATCCCAAGGCGTTTACCTATGGCAGGCTGCTGGATTGGGAGACCTACCATTCGGCGCGCTGGATTTCCGAACCATTCAAGCTCTACGACTGCTGCCTGGAGACCGACGGTGCCTGCGCAGTGGTGGTATCGCGGGTCGATCGTGCCCGCGACATGCCGCATGTTCCGGTAACGATCGCCGGTGCGGCCGAAGGGCATCCCTATCCGGCGGACGATATCCCGTCCCGCCCTGATCCATTCAAGATCGGCCTGTCCTATGCCGCGCCGAAGGCGTTTGAGATGGCCGGGGTATCGCGCGCAGACATGGATTTCCTTCAGGTCTATGATTGCTTCACCTATGTCGTCCTGCTGCAACTCGAAGCCATGGGCTATTGCGAGCCAGGCGGCGCGCACGATTTCGTCAAGGATGGCCAGATCGAGCTGGGCGGCAGGTTTCCCCTCAACACACACGGCGGCCTGCTCAGCGAGGCGCATGTCTGGGGTCTCAATCATGTTGTCGAAGCCGTCCGGCAGTTGCGGCACGATTGCGGAGCCCGGCAGGTCGAAGGTGCCAGGACCGGGCTTGTCACCGGCTGGGGCGACCTGGGTGACGGCAGCATCGCGATCTTGCGGAGATTTGACTAGATGGACGACAATCTGCCACCGAAGCTGCGCGCCCAAGCCGCCGCTCCGCCCAAACCCCGGCCGCGACCGCAGGACCCGGTCGAACAGGAATTCTGGTCCCGTTGCCAGGACGGACATCTCCATTTCCAGAAGTGCCGGGAATGCGGCACCTGGCGTCATCTTCCCCGTTACATGTGCGCCCGCTGCGGCTCACCGGACTTTTCATGGGAACAGAGCTCTGGCCAAGGCGTGGTATTCTCCTGGACGGTCGTGCATCAGGCGCTCCATCCGGCCTTTGCTTCAGACATTCCTTATGTCGCGGCCGTAGTCGAGCTTGAAGAAGGTGTCCGGATGGCGACGCGGCTGATCGATTGTCCGGCCGGCGATGTCCGGCTCGACCTTCCGGTAACTCTCGATTTCGAGGATTTTTCGGACGGTTTCCGCCTCCCCGTGTTCCGGCCGGTCTGAAAGGGCACTGCGCGATGGATCTGAGCTATAATCCGGAATACGAGAGCTTTCGCGATGAGGTTCGCGGCTTCATCACGGCGAACCGCCATCTGGCTCCGAAGGGCGCAGGACGCGCTTCTCGCCCATCACCGGAAAGCGTGGTCTGGCAGAAGCTGCTGATCCGGCACGGCTATACCGCGCGCACCATCCCGCGCGAATATGGTGGCTTCGGGGCCGATCCCGACATCCTCAAGTCCCGGATCATCGCCGAAGAGTTCGCCCATG
Organism: uncultured Sphingorhabdus sp.; assembly: GCA_937873665.1. Next base: position 984,432 of record CALMYW010000394.1, on the reverse strand, counting down.
CCGGGGTGCCGGGAGGCCTAGCCAATCAGGGCATTTCGATGCTCGTTCCGACCCTGCTCGAACTCGGTACCGAGGAGCAGAAGCGGCGCTGGATCGAACCGACGCTGGCCGGCGATGTGGTTTGGTGCCAGGGTTATTCCGAGCCGGGGGCCGGGTCGGACCTCGCCAGCCTGAAGACCAGCGCCCGGATCGAAAATGGCGAGTTCGTGATCAACGGACAGAAGATCTGGACGAGCACCGCCAAGGAAGCGGATATGATCTTCTGTCTGGTGCGGACCGAAGGCGATGCCGCCAAGCATCGCGGGATCAGCTATCTGATCTTCTCGATGCAGACCCCGGGAATCGAGGTCCGTCCGCTCAAGACGATGACCGGCAACGCCGAATTTAACGAAATCTTTTTCACCGATGTCCGCGTGCCCATAGATCAGATTGTCGGGCAACGCGGGCAAGGCTGGTTCGTGGCCAATGCCACCCTTGGCCACGAACGCGGAATGCTCGGCGATCCTGATGCGCTTGAGAACCGGCTTTTGGCCCTTATCGACCTGATGCGGCAAGAACAGGTCGATGGACATCGGGTGATCGACTTGCCCGCGTTCCGGGACCGACTTGGCTCGCTGCAAGCAGAAGTTGCGGCGATGAAATACAACGGGATGCGGGTCCTCTCGAGCCAGATCAAGGGCGAACCGGGGGGTATGGCCAAGTTGATCGTCAAGCTTCAGGCCTGCGAGCTGGCGCACCAGATTTCGGCGCTGGCGATCGATGCGCTGGGTGAACTCGGCCTGCTCTATCACGGCAGCCCCCACGAACGCGCGCACGGAAGCTGGCAATGGAACTACATGTTCCAGCTCGGCCTGATTATCGGCGGGGGTACTGCCCAGATCCAGAAAAACATCATTTCGGAACGCGGCCTGAACATGCCGCGCGAACCGCGTCTGGCTTCGCAGGGAGAGCGGTAATGGATTTCGGACTTTCCCAGGAACAGCAAATGCTGGCCGAGAGCGTAGCCCGGCTGCTGCGCGAACTGTGCCCTCTGAATCACGTCAGAAATGTCGTCGAAAGCGAAAGCGCGGTTAGTGCACAAGCGGAGGCAGCACTTGCGGAATTGGGGCTGAACGGCCTTGTCGTGCCCGAAGCCTATGGCGGCCTGGGCCTTGGGATGCTGGATGCCGCCGTGGTTGCAACCGCACTTGGCGAAGCGGTGGCCCCTGTCCCCTTCGCTGGCCGCAAGGTCCTGGCCCCGCTCGCGCTGATCGAGGCGGGCTCCGACGCGCAAAAAGCGAATTGGCTCCCGCGCATCGCATCGGGTGGCGTGTGCTTCGGCGTTGGCTTGCAGGGCCTAGTGACGCGCCGCGATGGTTCGGGCGTGTCCTGCGCCGATGGCAGACTGACCGGATTGGCACTGTTCGTTCTTGATTGCGAGGAGGCCGATCACTTCCTTGTCGCCGACGACAACGGACAGCTTTACATCATCCTGGCGCAGTCCGAGGGCGTGGAGCAGATTGCCCTAAGGACCATTGACGCGACCCGCTCGATTTGCGGACTGCGGCTGTCATCGGTTCCAGCCGAAGCCTTGCGCGATGACGGCGGCAAGGCGGCCCAGCGGATCATCGCGGCGGGCCGGATCCTGCTGGCGGCGGACAGCCTCGGCGCGGCAGATGCGATGATCGCCCAGGCTGTGGCCTATGCAGGGCAGCGCGAACAATTCGGACGGGTGATCGGCAGCTTTCAGGCCGTCAAGCACATGTGCGCCGAAATGGCGGCGCGCAACGAGCCATGCCGGTCGCTGGTATGGTATGCTGCCCATGCCTTCGATGCGGTACCGGAAGAGGCGCCCCTGATGGCGTGCCACGCCAAGTCTCACCTCGGCGAGACCGGGCGGATCATCGCCCGCACCGCAACCGAAGTACATGGCGGCATGGGCTTCACCGACCTGCTGGGGCTGCATTACTGGTTCAAGCGGATCGGTTTCGACCGGCAGATCCTGGGAGGGCCCGAGACTGTCAGGGAAGAGGCGGCACTTCTGCAAGGCTGGATTGCAAGAGCAGCGTGACTGTTCGCGAGAGGAGAGTTCGAATGGCGCAATGGAATCTGGGCGACATTCTCGATGCGATCGAGTCGGTTCTGCCCGCGACTGCCCCAGCCCTGATCCACGGCACACGCATGATTACTTGGGCGCAAATGGGCGCCCGATCGAACAACATTGCCCGAGCCCTTGCTGCTCAAGGACTTGCACCGGGGACCAAGGTGGCGTTTTACATGCGCAACCGGCCAGAATACGGCGAACTGATGGCCGCCTGTTTCAAGGGTCGTTTCACTCATGTGAACATCAACTATCGCTATCGCCCGGATGAGGTGTTCTACATTTTCGACGATTCCGACAGCGAAGTCGTTTTCTACAGCTCCGAATTCCGCGATTGCATTGTCGAACTCAAAGACCGGCTGCAAAAGGTGCGGTTGTTCGTCGAAATCGGCGAGGAAGCGGCGAAAGCTCCGTTTGCGATTGCCTATGAACAGCTTGCCCAAACGGGCGACGGCTTGCCGCTGGGAATCGAACGGTCGCCGCATGACGAGCTGTTCATCTACACCGGCGGAACGACCGGCATGCCCAAGGGCGTAATCTGGCGCCACACCGATATGCGCGAGGCCCAACTCGATGCGCAACGTCTGCTCGGTCCGACGCCGGACAGTATTGAGGCGGCGCTCGCTCTGATCCGCGCCGACGGGCCTGGACGGATGACCTTGCCTGCCTGTCCCTTGATGCACGGAACTGGCTTCATCACCGCGATCGGGACTCTTGCTTCTGGCGGGTGTATCGTAACGCTGGACAATGCTTCGCTGGACGCGGACGAATTGTGGCAAGCGGTTGAGCGGAACAAGGTGCAGTCGATTGCGATCGTCGGCGATGCCTTCGCCAAACCAATGCTCAAGGCCCTGGACGCCGCACCGGGCAAATTCGATACGTCGAGCCTGATAACCATCGTTTCGTCTGGCGTGATGTGGAGCAAAGAGGTCAAACAGGGCCTGATCCGCCACATTCCGCAAGTGGCCCTGATGGACAGCTTCGGAGCCTCCGAGGGACTCGGTTTTGGTCGTTCGGTGACGACCGCTGCCGGCAGCACGGAAACCGCAAAGTTCACCATCGGCGGAATGTGCGATGTGTTCGATGAAAAGGACCAACCCGTCCCACCCGGCAGCGGCGTGCCGGGCTTCATCGCCCTCAAGGGACCGATCCCGCTGGCCTACTACAAGGATCCCGAGAAATCTGCGCGGACGTTCAAGACCATCAATGGGGTTCGTTATTCGATTCCGGGCGACTGGTGCACGGTCGAAAAAGATGGCAGCCTGACCTTGCTAGGCCGGGGCAGCGTGTGCATCAATACGGCGGGCGAAAAGGTCTTTCCCGAAGAAGTGGAGGAAGTGCTCAAGACCCATCCGGCGATCGAGGATGCTCTGGTTGTCGGCGTACCCGATGACAAGTGGGGTCAGGCGGTCACCGCCGTGGTTCATCTCCGCGCAGGAGCAACGCTGGATGAGCAGGCGCTCAAGGATCATGTCCGGGGCAAGCTGGCCGGCTACAAGACCCCAAAGGCGGTTTTCGCAACCGATAGCGCGCTGCGCGCGCCCAATGGCAAGGCCGACTATAAGGGCGCGGCCGAACTTGCAGTCGCATTGAGCAACGCCCGATGAGTGACAAGAACGCAGAACTCGATGCACTCATCATCGGTGCCGGTTTCAGCGGAATCTATCTGCTGCACCGCCTGCGTCAGGCCGGGTTCCGCGTGAAACTGATTGATGCTGCGGAGCAGCCCGGCGGCATCTGGTACTGGAACTGCTATCCCGGTGCCCGAGTCGATTCCCACGTCCCGATCTATGAATTTTCGCTGCCCGAGCTTTGGCAGGGTTGGACGTGGAGCGAGCGATTTCCGTCTGGCGCCGAATTGCGCGCCTATTTTCAGTACGTCTGCGACAAGCTCGACCTGTGGCCTGACATGACCATGGGAACCCGCGTGTCGGGCGCGCGGTTCGATGCTGAAAGCAATCAATGGCATGTCGAAACCGCAAACGGAGAGGAACTGCGCACGCGCTTCCTGTTCCCCTGCGCCGGTTTTGCCGCCAAATCCTATACCCCTGACATTGCGGGCAAAGAGACCTTCGAGGGCGAACAGCATCACACCGCGCACTGGCCCCAAGGTGGTCTTTCCTTTGCCGGAAAACGGGTTGCAATCATTGGCACTGGCGCGAGCGGCGTTCAGGTCGCACAGGAAGCGGCACGCGAGGCCGCCCAGCTGACCCTGTTCCAGCGCACGCCGATCCTTGCCCTGCCGATGCAGCAGCAATGCCTGACAACTGAGCAACAGGTGCAGGAAAAACCCGGCTATCCCGCCATCTTCGATGCACGACGCCACACGAGCGGCGGGTTTGATGCCAATCGTCTGGACGCAAACACGCTCGATGTTGACGCAGCCGAGCGCGAAGCGAGCTATGAGCGTTTGTGGCGAGCCGGTGGCCTTCGGTTCTGGTTCAACAATTTCGCCGACCTGCTGACCGACGAACGGGCCAATCGCTTCGCATATGATTTCTGGCGCGACAAGGTCCGCGCGAGGATCACCGATCCATCGTTGCACGAGGTTCTGGCACCCACCGAACCACCGCACCCCTTCGGCACCAAGCGCCCGTCGCTCGAACAGAATTATTATGAAATTTTCGCGCAGGACAATGTCTCCCTGGTCGATCTCAAGCAGGATCCGATCACGCGCATCGCCCCTGAGGGCATTCAAACCGCGGCCGGATTGGTCGCATGCGATATCATCGTCTTTGCCACCGGGTTCGATGCGGGCAGCGGCGGACTAATCGACATGGACATTCGCGGCCTGCAGGGCCTCAGTCTTGGAGAGGCCTGGACCGATGGTGTCCGTGCCTATCTTGGCAACTCGGTCTGCGGGTTCCCGAACATGATCTTTCATTATGGCCCGTTGAGCCCATCCGGCTTTTCGAATGGCCCGACCTCGGCCGAGCAGCAGGGTGACTGGACAACCGGATTTCTTGTTTATCTGAGAGAAAATGGGTTTTCGCGCTTTGAGCCGGATGCGGAGGCGGAACGCGAATGGACCGGAATGGTCGAACAAATCGGCGCTATGACTCTCTTCCCCAAGGCCAAGTCCTGGTACATGGGCGATAACGTTCCGGGCAAGAAGCGCCAGCTCATCAACTTTCCGAGCGTCGCCGCCTATTCCCAGATCTGCGACGAGGTTGCCGCGAACGGCTATCGCGGATTTGTTTTTACCCCTTGATGATTTCGATTGGAAGAATTCTTGCCCACTGATGCGATCAACGGCCTTGGCGATATCGACCCGACCTGGGCGGGCGATCAGAACAGTTTGCCGAAGTGGTTTGTCGATGCCTTGGCGGTTCCGCGCGAGGAAGGATTTGTCGAGGTTGATGGCATCTCCATACACTATTTCCGGTGGGGTCAACGCGGGAAACCTCCGGTACTGATGACCCACGGCTTTCTTGCCCACGCACGCTGCTTCGCTTTCATCGCGCCATTTCTGGCCGAAGATTTCGACGTTGTTGCCTACGATCTTTCCGCGATGGGCGACAGCGGCGTGCGCGCGAACTGCGATATGACAGCGCGCGGTGGCGAGATGATCGGGGTGGCACGAGCGCTTGGCTTGCTCGACAATGGGCGCAAGCCGTTCATCGTCGCTCACAGTTTCGGGGCCAGCGTCGCGCTGGAGGCGCTCGATCAAGCGCCAGGGCTTTTCGCCGGAGCAGCCATCTGCGACATGATGACCTTGCGTCCAGCGATGCTCGAGGCATTCTGGGCGGGCGGTCACACCAGCCCCGGCTCTGGCGATCCCGACAAGCCGCTCCGTATCTACCCCGATTTCGCTGCGGCCCGCGACCGCTTCAGGCTTTCGCCCCCCCAGCGAGTCGGGCAACCCTTCTTAATGGACTATATGGCCTATCATTCGTTGCGCCGGGTGGAGCAAGGCTGGACCTGGAAGTTCTCACCCGACGTTTTCAAGCGCGACAATGCGCGGGCCGACTGGCTAAGCATTGGCCCAAAACTGATCAATGCCCCAGGGCGAAAAGCGATCATTCACGGGGAGGATAGTCTGCTCTTCACCCGTGATTCCCGAGATTTTGTGCAAGAGCTGGGCGGCGCGGATATCCCGATCATCGCCGTACCCGGCGCGCGGCATCACCTTATGCTTGATGAACCACTCGCTTTCGTGGCGGCAATCCGGTCGGTGCTGGAAATGTGGACCTGTACGTCGAGCCGGAGGAGAGAATGCTAGCCAACGATTTCAACAACGGATCCATAGCCGGCATCCTCAGGAATCACCAGAACCCGTCGGCCATCGCGTTCCTCAAGGCGAGGAAGTACAGGAACCAGCGGCCGTTCTTCTGCGCGCCGCATGCAATCCGCTGAATCGCACGCTTCGGCCAGCAATTGCACATTCATCCGGGTCGGGAAAATAACAGTGCGTTCTCCGCTCTCAGCTAGACGTAAGACCTCTTTCGGCGCGATCCATTCTGCATCGACAGTTTCGTGTCCATCGCAGGCTGCGAGCTGGTTTGCGGGGGCGTGAGCAACATAGAAAAAAGTGTCGAACCGCTTGGGCATGATTGGCGGAGTGATCCAACGGGCAAAAATGCCAAGCGAATCAAGCTGCAGCTGCACATCCAAGTCACGCACCACCTCGATGAATTCAAGCTCTCCTCGATCGACCTTCGCGCGAACATCCGGGTCGCAAACCATTTCGAAGAGTGTCCCATTGCGATGGTGCGCCAGCAGAATCCCGGCCTCTTCGAACACTTCGCGGATCGCGGCGATGCGCAGCTTTCGCTGAACCTCGTCGAACAGCTCCCAGCCGCTGGCATGGTCTGCCCAGGCAGGGTCGGCATCCCCCTGGTGCAGCTTGCCGCCCGGAAAAACCAGCGCGCCCGAAGCGAAATCGATCTGCTGGTGCCGCTTGACCATAAGCACCTGAAACTCAGGGGTATCGCGGAGCAGGAGGATCGTGGCAGCCGGGCGGGGTTCGGACGCACTTGAGTCGTTCTGCATCATTTTCTCCAATTGACATAAGTCTGAGATTGTCGTGCGTTACTTCGATTAGAGGGCGCACATGCTAACCGACATAGGCGCCACGTCCGCTCGCAAGCAGCCTGCCATCAGCGTCCTCGATCCGAGTTTCCGCGACGCTAATCTGCTTTCCCAGTTTCACCACACGCCCAATCGCGCGCAGCGGACCCGATGTCGCCGGACGGTGGAAATCAACCCGCATATCGGCGGTTGCCCGCGCCGATCCGCCCAGCGCGTTGATCGCATACAGGCCGGTCAGGTCGATCAGCGCCGAAAGGATGCCGCCATGCGCCGACCCGATTACCGGATTGGAGACGATCTCATCCCGCCACGGCATTTCGAGGATAAGTTCCTTGTCGGTGAGTTCAGCGATATCCAGCCCGAGCCAGCGATGGAACGGTGCAATCTGCAACATGGCGCGGAGTTGTTCGATATCCATTCCTGCTGCCTGCTCGCTCATGCCGCAATCCCATTCCCATGAGCGCGTCTCAGAAAATCGAGGATCGCATCGCCAAAGGCGTCATTCCGATCGCCGACCACCAAATGCGTTGCATCGGCTATGTCGCCATATTCAGCGTGGCGTACTAACTCGCGGCCGTTCACAACCACTTCAGGCGAAACGAGGTCGTGCGATCCTCCGCAGATTAAATGGGCCAGCGTCGCCGAGAGGCGCTTCCACGCCCGCTTGGTTTGACCACCGCCATGAGCGAGCAAAAGAGGCATACCGCACTCGGCCCCTTCGATCAGCGCGGCAATGGCGTGATCGGAGTGTCCAAAATGGGTAACGGGTAAACTCGACATGCGCTTATCATAAAGTAAGATCGATTACAGTAAAGTCTGTTCACTTGCGTCAATTGCGTATAGGATGCGCGCAATGCCTCACCAGTTCGACCCGCTCAGTTATGTGACCGATGCCGACGAGCTAGTGTTCCTCGTCGAGGAAGTGCCGCGCAAGCTCCGCCGCTTGTTCGACGCCTCGACCGCCAGGTTCGGTCTGACCCGCACCCAATGGCGCGCGCTTGCCTACATCTTTCGAACGCCGGGTCTTACCCAGACCGAGCTTGCGAAGTGTCTCGAACTGGAACGCGCTAGCGTAGGCCATGTCATCGACCAGCTCGAAAGGGCGGAGTATGTCGAGCGCCGCGCCGTTGAAGGCAATCGCCGGGTGTGGACGCTGCACCTGCTGCCCAAGGCAGTGAGCATACTCCCTTCGTTGCGCGAAGAGGCGGACGCCATTTACGAACGATTGCTCGCAGGCTTTTCAATAGAAGAGATTGCAACCGTGCGGCTTCTGCTAAGCACAATGACCGCAAATCTGGATCCCTAGTCTTAATTGGTAAGGACATCTCGCTGTAGCATCGCGGCCTCAACACGAACCGTCTGCCTTCTGCCGATTCGCGCGCAAACGTCGCTCGGTGTGACGCAAATATCCGCCGCTTGTGCGCAGATTTCCCAACTTAACACCGCGTCGGCTCCGATCACCTCACAGAAACTCGGCCTGAAGGCACCCGGTGCTTGCGTCCGTTGTCTTCTCTGCTCTTCCGTATCCGTTTCTATCCTTCCGCAAGTTATTCTATCCGCTCTTGCGATGGCCATACCAGAGACGGCGAATTTTGTTGCGCTTGATGCCTTCTGGCGAAATTCTTGGGTCAGGGGGCACCAGTAACTGCCAACGAATGGAAGCAAGTCCCATGTCCAACTCTGACAAGATCATCCGCCTGAAGACCGTCCTCGCTCGAACCGGGCTGTCCCGATCCACCATGTATCGCAAGATCGCCGAGGGAACTTTCCCGTCCCAAGTGAAGATCAGCGTGCACGGCGCGGGCTGGCGGGAATCCGCCGTCAATTGCTGGATCGATGATCCGGCCTCATATCGGAATGAGGGTGCGACACAGTGAAACCGCCGCCCCCGGTCGAGCCGATCTGCGTTAAGGTCAATGACGCAGCCCGCATGATCGGCGTCGGTCGCACCAAGCTCTACGAACTGATTGCGTCGGGCGAGATCGAGGCCATCAAGCTTGGCAAGTCGACCCGCATCATGACTGTCAGTCTGCACGAACTGGTCATGCGGCAGCGCGAGCCTGAATAGGCTCGGCTGCCCCCGGTTTCGCTACCGGGGTGCAATTGCCCAGATAATCCGCCCATTGCTTCATCAAGCTGCGGCGCTTCGCGAAGAAATCGGTTCGGCGGTAGGCGGCTTCGACCTTGTTGGGCAGCTTGTGGGCGAGGGCCTTGTCAGCAACCTCCTTGGGGCAGTCGGTGCATTCGGCGGCCCAGTCCGTGAAAGTGGACCGGAAACCGTGTACGGTGATGCTGGCAAAGCCATCGTCGCGCAGCAGCTTGGTCATGGTCATGTCGCTGATGGGCTTCTTGCCATCATTGGAAAAGACCAAGCCAATTTCACTGGTTCGCTCATTCCAGCGTTTGCGCAGCAGTACCACAACCGGCACCGAAAGCGGCACGACGTGGGTTTCGCCAGCCTTCATCCGTTCGGCGGGAATGGTCCATACCGCATTTTCCAGGTCGAACTCGGTCCATACTGCAAGGCGCGTCTCGTTGGACCGCACGGCGTTGTAGATAGTGAAGCGCAGGGCATCGCGTCCGGTCGTTGGGGACGCGGCGGCAAGCTTCCGCATCAGCGCCGGGACATCGGCATAGGGCATGGCCTCCATGTGCCCGCGTTTGTCGTTTTGACGCGGCAGGCCCTTGCGCACCGAACGCAACGAGACCTCTTCCGGCACCCAGCCTTTCACATGCGCGAAATCGAGCACTACGCCGATGCGCTGGAGCAAGCGCCGCGCTGTTTCCGGTATCTCCAGCCATATCGGGGACAGCGCCTCAACGACGCAGGCGCTGTCCACCTTGTCGACCGGCTTCTTGCCGATGCGCGGAAAGAGGTGTCGCTCAAAGCCAGATAGCCAGCGGACATGATGTCCGTCCTTCCAGCCGTCACCCAGGGTTTCATGGCAGGTGCGGGTTGCAGCTTCGAAGGTCGGAATGACTTTGCGCGCCTTTCGCCGCTCGGCGACAGGATCGAAGCCTTCACGAACCCGGCGGCGCAATTCGGCTGCCGCTGTTCTGGCATCTGCCAGCGAAACATCATGCGCCGATCCCAGTCCATAGTCGCGGCGGTGGCCTTTCAACTGCATACGCAGCACCCAGGTGCGCGCGCCGCTGGGCTTCACGACCAGGCACAAGCCCCTGCCATCGACATGGCGACCGGGCTTCGCATTCTTCACTTTCAATACTGTCAGCGCCATCAGGTTCGAGTCCCTGTCAGGGATTCATACCGCCAAAATCAGGGGTATTTGGTCCCACAATCGTTCCCACATTTCAGCGGGAATTCAGGCGATTCAGGGCGACCGACCGCGAACACGTTACAAGATAAATCGCTGATTTTACAGAGTAGTTGGAGACGCTCTGAAATTGCCTGAGACGAAAGTTATAGCGCCTCCTCCGCTACCATTACCCGAAATAGCAAACGGCGTAAGTCGCGGCCTTATGCCCTAGGCTTTGTCCGGCCGCGCGCCGCGGGTGATCAGCCGCATGGCGGCGTGGCGCAATGCGTCAAAGCCGGGCGATGTGTCCAGCTTCCCCGCCATGCGCAACACGATAAGGCCGTGGATTGTTGCCCAATAGGCATGGGCGATCATGTCCGGATCGCCCTCCAGCAAACCCGCGTCGGCCATTTCGCGAACATAGGTGATCAGCGTCAAATGCGACCGCCGCTCGGCAGCGCGCAGTTCTTCAGACTTTTCACCTTCTTCCTGCTCGTAAGCGAACATGACCTGATAGGCTGCGGGTTCGCTCATGGCGAAATCGATATAGGCATCGCCAATGGCACGCGACCGCTCCCACAGATCGTCGGTGCTGTCATGCGCAGCCTCGATGCGGTCGGAAAAGCGATTATGCGCCGCCACCCGCAACGCATCGAGCAGGTCTGCCTTGCTGGCGAAATAGCGATAGAGCGAGGCGGCGGTCCAACCGAGCTCGGTAGCGATCGAGCGTAGCGACAGCGCGGCAATGCCATGTGCCGCAATCTGGTGTTCGGCAACCTCGCGAATGCGCTCCCGCACATCATGAACCTGTTCGTCTGTCAGCAGCACGGCCATGGCTCTTGCCATAGTAAACACTGTTCGTTATGCAAGTGCTAAACAGTGTTTAGCATGAGGAGAGCGGAGCATGTCGGAAGGGTATAAGACGATCACGGTCGAAAAGCGCGGGCAGGTGGATTGGCTCACGCTCAACCGGCCAGAGGCACTGAACTCGATCTCGGTCGATATGGTCGGCGAACTCAACGACTATTTCGGCAAGCTCTATCATGACCGGACGGTCCGCGTCGTAGTCATGCGCGGCGCGGGCAAGGCCTATTGCGCCGGACTTGATATCAAGGAACATGGCGGGCGCGATCCGGGCGCGATTCCCTTTGGTGGCGGCTTCGGTTTTCAGGGCTGGCTCGCCGATGTCTATATCAAGATGCGCCGCTGCCCGCAGCCGATCGTCTCGCTGGTGCATGGCCCGGCCTGTGGCGGCGGCTTTGCCTTTGCGCTCGCCTCCGACATCCGCATTGCCGGCGAAAGCGCGCGCATGAATGCCGCCTTCATCCGCATCGGGCTGTCTTCCTGCGACATGGGGGTCAGCTATTTCCTGCCGCGCTTGGTCGGTGCGTCGATCGCATCCGAACTGATGCTGACCGGGCGTTTCATCCAGGCGCAGCGCGCATTGGCTGTTGGCTTGGTCGCAGAAGTTGTTCCGGACGACCAGCTCGAAGCTGCCGCCCAGCCTTGGGTTGATGACCTGCTCAACGCCTCACCCATGGGGCTGCGAATGACCAAGGAAGGCCTCAACATGGCGATTGATGCCGGCAGCCTTGAGGCTGCGATGGCCGTCGAAAATCGCAACCAGTTGATGACCGCCGGCAGCAAGAATTTCGCCGAAGGGATGCGCGCCTTCATCGAGAAGCGCAAACCCGAATACGCCCCCGAATAAGCCATTCAGCAGGATCAAACCATGAGCCACGCACGCTACCCCCATGTCTTTTCGCCGCTGAAAATCGGCAACACCACGATCAAGAACCGCATCCTGATGGGTTCGATGCATACGGGTCTTGAAGACCTGCCCGATGCCGGGCCGCGCCTTGCCGCTTACTTTGTCGAGCGCGTAAAGGGCGGGGTCGGCATGATCATTACCGGCGGCATTGGCCCGCACGACACCGCCGGGATGGGCGCAAAGCTGATAACGCCGGAGGATGTGGCGCTGCATAAGCAGGTTACCGAAGCAGTCCATGCCGAAGACCCAGACGTGAAGATCTGCATGCAAATCCTCCATACCGGTCCGCTCGCGGGAACGCCCGATTGCGTCGCGCCTTCAGCGGTCAAATCGCGCATCGGTCGTTTTGCGCCGCGCGAACTGGATGAGGCAGGGATCGAGGAGCAGATTGCCGCTTTCGCCCGTTGTGCGGCGCTCGCCAAGGAAGCGGGTTATGACGGGGTCGAGGTTATCGGCTCCGCCGGTTACCTTATTTCGACCTTTCTTGTCGAAAAGACCAACCAGCGCACTGACCAATGGGGTGGTAGCTGGGAAAACCGGATGCGTTTCCCGGTCGAGGTGATGCGTCGCACGCGTGCTGCGGTCGGCCCCGATTTCGTGCTTATCTTCCGCATTTCCGCGATGGACATGCTGCAAGGCGGGCTCGCCTGGGATGAGGTGGTGAGCCTTGCCAAAGCGCTGGAGGCCGAAGGGGTCGATGTCATCAGCACGCATTTCTGCTGGCATGAGAGCTTTGTGCCCACCATTGCCACCATGGTGCCGCGTGCGGCTTTTGCGCAGGTGACGGGGCGGTTGCGCAAGGAACTGTCTATTCCGCTGATCACCTCGAACCGGATCAACATGCCCGATGTGGCCGAAGAAGTGCTGGCGCGCGGCGATGCCGATATCGTCTCGATGGCGCGCCCGATGCTGGCTGACCCTGACCTTGTCAACAAAGCCAAGGAGGGGCGGGAGGATGAGATCAATACCTGCATCGGCTGCAACCAGGCGTGCCTTGATCACACTTTTACCGGCCAGCTGACAAGCTGTCTGGTCAATGCCCGCGCCTGCCGCGAGGTCGAACTGGATTATCCGCCAGTCACAGCGGCAAAGCGGATTGCGGTGGTCGGTGCAGGGCCTGCCGGTCTCGCTTTTGCGACCCTCGCTGCCGAACGCGGGCACAAGGTGACCTTGTTCGACGCAGCAGACGAGATAGGCGGCCAGTTCAACCTCGCCAAGCGCATTCCCGGCAAGGAGGAGTTTTGCGAAACGCTGCGTTATTTCGGCAGGCGGATCGAAACCACCGGGGTGGAATTGAAGCTTGGCAAGCGCGTTGGGCTTGAGGAACTCGAAGGCTTTGACGAAGTGGTCGTTGCCACCGGGATCGAGCCGCGCAGGCCATCCATCCCCGGCATCGCTCACCCGAAGGCTGTGCGCTATATCGATGTCATTCAGGGCAAGGCGCAAGTCGGCAAAAAGGTTGCAATTATGGGTGCCGGCGGCATCGGCTTCGACGTCGCCGAACTGATTACGCACGAAGGCACGTCCGCTGCACTCGATATCGATATATTCGCCCGCGAATGGGGCATCGATTTCAAGAATCACCCGCGCGGCGGCGTGACTGGCGTTGAACCCGTGGTCGCGCGTAATGACCGGCAGGTGACGCTCCTTCAGCGCAAGACCAGTGCTGTCGGCAAAAACCTTGGCCGCACGACCGGCTGGACGCACCGCATCACCTTGCAACGGCGCGGGGTGGAGATGATAGCCGGGGTCGAATATCTGTCGATCGACGATGACGGGCTGCACACGCTGGTCAACGGCGAACCGCGCACCTTTGATGTCGATACCGTCATCATCTGCGCAGGGCAGGAACCGGCGCGCGGTCTTTTCGATGCGCTTGAAGCAGGGGGCGTGAAGGCGCATCTGATAGGCGGCGCCTATGAGGCGTCGGAACTGGATGCAAAGCGGGCGATCAAGCAGGCTTCGGAACTGGCAGCGATCGTCTGACCGCTGCTGGCAGGGCTTGGCGGGGCTTGGCTTTGCTGGCATGAACCTCTCGCGCCCAAACGGCGCGTCTTGGGAGGGACATGCAATTACCTGAAAGATTGAAGCCGCTGCTGCGCGAGCCGTTGGTGCATTTCCTGCTGTCAGGTCTTGCAGTGTTCCTGTTTTCCGCCTGGCGGGGGGAGGAGGTCGATCCTGCTAGCAGAACAATCGTGATCGATGAGGAACAGGTCTCGCGGCTAGTCGCCAGTTGGCAGCAGACTTGGCAACGCCCGCCAACACAGGCCGAAATTGATGGTCTGATCCGCGATCATATCAAGGGCGAAATCTATTATCGCGAGGCGAAGCGGCTTGGTTTGGACGAAGACGACACCGTCATCCGCCGTCGTCTGCGCGCCAAGATGGAATATCTCGCTGCCGCGCAGGTCGAGAATGCGACGCCAGACGATGCCACCTTGCAGAAATGGCTCGACCGCAATCCGGCGCGCTACACCGCATATGCCACCTATAGTTTTGACCAGATCTATCTCGGGCAAGATCAGGGCGCGGCGGAACGCGTCAAAGCCGCGCTGGCAGCGGGGGGGGATTGGCGAAAATTGGGAGCAACGATTTCACTTCCCCGTTCGCTCGAAAATGCGCCGCAGAGTGACGTGGCACGTGATTTTGGCGAAGGCTTCGCGGAGGCACTTGCCAGCGTAAAAGCTGGGCAATGGGCAGGGCCAATCCAGTCAGGCTTCGGCGCGCATATCGTTCGCATTCGTGCAGTGCAGACCCCGCAAAAGCCCAAGCTTGCCGATGTCCGGCAGGCAGTCGAGAATGATTGGCGGGCGACGACCACCAAGGCCCGCGAGGCGGCTGCCTATCAGGCGCTGCTCGACGGCTACACGATCAAGATCGCCCAGCCGTGATCCGCGTCTTGTTGTTACTTGTCGGGCTGTTGCTGTCGGCACCGTTGCAGGCCGATGAGCTGCGCCCCGGCTATCTCGAATTCACTGAGAAGACACCGGGTGCGTGGACACTGGTGTGGAAGGCGCCGATGCGCGGCGGTCTGACGCCGCAGACCCAGCCGCTGCTTCCCACGGGCTGCAAAGTTACGGGAGAACCAAGCCGCGAAATTTCCGGCATCTCGCTGGTCACAACTTCTGCGGTTGCCTGCCGGAGCGATGTCTCGGGCAAGTCCATCGGCCTCTCGAATTTCGAAGCGTCACAAACCGATGTGCTCGTGCGCGTCCAGCCATTGGGCCGGCCGGTGCAGGCGTTGCGCCTGACACCCGCCGAGCCAAATGCGGAGATCAAGGCGAAACCTGATCGTTGGCAGGTCGCGCGCACCTATTTCGTAACAGGCGTCGAACATATCCTGTTCGGATATGATCATTTGCTGTTCGTTGTGTCGCTCGTCCTTCTGCTCAGTGGGTTCTGGACGATTGCCAAAGCGGTGACAGCCTTCACCGTGGCGCATTCGATCACCTTGATCGGTACGACATTGGGCTTTCTCGGCCTGCCGCAACGTCCGGTGGAAAGTGTGATTGCGCTGTCGATCCTGTTCCTTGCGGTCGAGATTGTGAAGAAGCGACCCGATCAGCCGCGCCTTTCGGAACGGATTCCCTGGGTGGTCGCTTTCGGGTTCGGCCTGCTGCACGGCTTCGGTTTTGCAGGCGCCCTGAATGAAATCGGTCTGCCCGAAAGCGATGTGCCGACCGCCTTACTGACCTTCAATCTGGGTGTTGAAGCGGGGCAGCTGGTGATTGTCGCGCTGTCGCTCGCGCTGCTCGAACTGCTTCGCCGCTTTGCTGCGGCCCTCATGCATCCGGCATTGCAGATTGCCGCTTATGGCATAGGCACGATTTCGGCCTTCTGGTTCATCGAACGCACCTTCGCTTAGGCTTTTTGAAGCTCATTCGTTTAGGCAGCACCGTAGTGCTGAGCCTGTCGAAGCACGCCGAGAGGTTTGTGCTGTTGCTGATGGGCGCCCTTCGACAGGCTCAGGGCTGCGGTGTTGAGAAAGAATTCTAAGCTACCAACGCCGCTTCTATCTGCTCCCGTAGCCACACCTTGGAATCCGCATCGGCAAAGCTGTGCGATGCGCTGTCCAAAGTCTGCACGTCGATATCGCCTCGACCACGCACGTCATCGAAGTCGCTGCCCTTCCACGCCGCCATGAAGGCCATCGCTGTGTTGTCACGGCTGGCGAGCAATATCGTCAGCGGCGCGTCACTGGTTGAAAGCGCGCTAGCTATTCGTCGGGCCAGACCGGTCGGCGCCTCTTTCTGCGCTGCACGTGCAAGACCGCCCGCCAGTTTCCTTAGGTCGATCTTGCCGGAGAGCAGGTCAATCAGGCTGCGCGGATTTTTGAGCCTCGCCCAATAGCGGGCGCGGATTGTGGCCGCTGAAAGTGGCGCGGATGCATCCGCTTCGGGGCCCGCCTCAATCACCCATGGATTGGCGAGTACGAGGTGATCGATAGGCAATCCCGCATGGAAGAGGGCGAGCGAACTTGCGGCATCGCAATTGCCAAAGGCAACGATCCGCTGGATATGCGGCGCTTGCGCCCGGAACGCAACGACTGCAGCTGCAATATCCGCCGCGCTGCTTTCGAAGCCGCGATTTTCGCCTTCGCTCTCGCCAACGCCGCGCCGGTCATAGCGAAACACCGGATAGCCCAAAGCGGCGACATGCGCGGCCAGTGCCGCTTGTCCGGCATGCGCACCGCTGCGGATTTCATTGCCGCCGCTGACGATCAGCAGACCGGTGGTCTTGTCACCCTCATCGAGCGTTGCGGCACACCACGCACTTTCGCAGTCAAAGCCCATCAGCCGCCGCATGAGGCGCTCCATTTATCGAGGTCGGCGGCGATTGCGGCGGACATGGCGGGATCATCCTGCGGCTCGGCGCGGAGCCACAACGTGGAGCCGGCGATGTCCTGCCCCAAGGCGCGTAGTCTCAGTTGCGCGACTTCGGCAGGCTCGGTGCTTGCAAGTTCCTCCACCATCGCGGGGCCCAGCATATTGCCCGCGAGCTCGATGGGCCCGGTCTTCGCAGCCTCCATCAACCCCGCTTCGCTGGTCGTTTTATCCGCTTCCTTGTCGCCGGCAATGCGGGTGCGGATCATCGTCTTCAGCAGGCTGGAACCCTTGGCAGGGGTCAGTCGCCAGTGCGGCAGATTCGGCGCGCCATCGTCAACCAGTGCACCACCGCGCAAGGAAGCGATGTGTGTTGCACCCAGTTGCGCAGCGGCAGTGCTAACCGCCTCGCGCCATGTTGAAAGGTTTTGGTTTTCAAGCGCTGCTAGGCTCTCGTTGCAGCCCGGAAGATCGAGCAGAAAACTGCCCGTGCGGCGCTCTGCCAGCCCGCGCATCGCCTGCACCAGCATCCTTCGGCACCGGTTCATTTCGTCGAACAGCGGGGGAATTATCAGTATTTGCCGCGATGCTTCCGCGCCAAAACACAAGACATGCTCGTCATGCCCAGCAAAATGGTAGGTCCGATATTCGGGGCGCAGGCTCACTCCCCGACCTTGGCCTTTGCAAAAGTGACCAGGCTACCAAAACTTTCGAACAGATCCCCATCGATATCATCATCATCGATCATGATGTCGAGCCGGTCTTCCATTTCAGTGAGAAGCCCCGCCACTGCCATCGAATCGAGCTCGGGCAGTGCGCCGAACAGCGGTGTATCGTCGGTCATCGCGGCAACGGTGGCAGGCGCAACGCCGAGGACATCGACAAGCAGTTCGCGGATCGTGGTTTCAACGCTGTCAGGAACGAAAGGCATCTCTTCTCTCTTCTTGGTCAGTTAGAGGCGCGATAGGCGCGCCATTTGCGGATGGCAATGTGCGGCCAGTTGGCGGGATGGTTCGGCCAGAACATCTCGAGCCGGTAACGGTCGCGCACATCCTCCATCCATTCGGCCTTATAGGCATCGTTGCCGGTGCCGAAATCAATAAGGTCGACGCGATCCACGTCGATGACATGCTGGAACAAGGCTGCCGATAACAGTGTCCCGGGTGAAGCCTGCATATGCCGCTCGTCATGCGCGAGCTTGTGAATGAGCGCCGCCCCGTTTTCGACCGTCCAGAATTGCGCCGCGACCGGCTGTCCGTCGATATAGGCAAGGCCCAGCCGTAGCGCCCCGGCGACGCTTTCGCGCTCGGCAATCTGGCGCAGAAATTCGGGGCTGCCTTCTTCGGGCTTCCAGCTGCGCGCATAAACCCGCTCATAATCGCGCCAGCTTTCCGGTTCATATTCGCTGTCGATGCGGATGGTCACCACTCCTGTCTTGCCCTTGCGCTTGACAGTGTTTTTGAGGCGGCTGGGGCGGGTCTCCCAATAGGCATCGAAGCTGCGGCCTTTGACCTCGAGTATGTGGTTCTGATCGCAAATCTCCCGGAAAACCGACCAGCCCGCCGTTCTGAACGCGGCTTCAAGTGCGCTCGCGCTGCCTTCCTCATCGGGTACAGGCGACAAGGTAAGCCGACGGGCATGCGATTTGGCCTGCTTGGCAAGCAGCCTTAGCAAGGCCATCCGTTCGACTTCGCTCTCGGCATTCGCAAAAATGGGCCGCCAGGTGAAATTATACCAGTTGGCCAGCGCGACCAGATGGCCGCTTTCTGCCTGCATCAGCGGCAGCCAGCCTTGCGCGTCGCCGCCACAGGCTTGCAGCAAGGCTGGGGTCTTGTCGCGCAACGCGATGCGGTGCAGGCTTTCGAGCCAGTCGAGCCGATCAAACAGGCAGGGCTGCGCTTCGCGGTCAAGCGCACCGGCGGCGGCAGCTTGCGCAGTCAGGAAATTATCGTGATATTCACACTTAACTGCCAATTATCGCCCCCGATTAACCCTTTACCCAGTGACTTTTGACCCAATGACTGACGATTTGCCAGCCTTTCCGCTCGATCACCTCGCGCTTCGCGGGGCAGTCGATGCACCTGCGCTACGCTTCAAGGACAAGGTCTATAGTTATCAGGAGTTAAATCATCGTATCGGTCGGCTGGCCGCGACATTGGCCGCACATGATTTTACAGCGGGGGACAGGATCGCCACCTGGCTGCCCAAAACCGAACTGGCCTGCCTGATGCCGCTTGCGGCGGTTCGCGCAGGGCTGGTGCATGTGCCGATCAACCCGCTGCTCAAGCCTGCGCAGGTTAAGCATATATTGGGCGATAGCGGGGCGAAGGCATTGCTGACCGCGAAGGCGCGGGCTGGACAATTGGGTGCGGGTGACGTGCCGGACGGTGCACTGCTGCTCGATGAAAGCGAAATCCTCTCCGCAATCGACCAGCCTGGCGACGTCATGCCGCCGCTCCCTGCCGATATCGATACCAACGGGCTTGCTGCGATCCTTTACACCAGCGGATCGACAGGGCGGCCCAAGGGGGTGATGCTCAGCCACGCCAATCTGGCAATTGGTGCTGTCAGTGTGGCGAGTTACCTCAAGCTGGCAGCGGACGATGTGACCCTCGCAGTGCTCCCGCTCAGTTTTGACTATGGCCAGAACCAGCTGCTCTCCACCTGGCAGGCGGGCGGCTGTGTGGTGCCATTGGACTATCTAACGCCGCGTGATGTAATCAAGGCCTGTGCCAAGCACGGTGTCACCACCCTCGCCGCCGTGCCTCCGCTCTGGGTTCAACTGGTCGAGCAGGACTGGCCCATGGAAGCGACCGCGGCGATGCGCCGCCTGACCAACAGCGGCGGCGCGCTGACGCCCTCGCTGGTCAAGGCGCTGCGCGGGATATTCGGCACGACGACGGATATTTACGCGATGTATGGGCTGACCGAGGCTTTCCGCTCAACCTATCTCGATCCGTCGCTGATCGACGCCAATCCGACCAGCATGGGTAAAGCCATTCCCTATGCCGAAATCATGG
The DNA here is from genome assembly GCA_937873665.1 of uncultured Sphingorhabdus sp. The sequence continues at coordinate 964,450 of CALMYW010000394.1, read as the reverse complement.
TCGTCGCAAAGGATGGCAGCGAGGCTGCGCCGGAAGAACATGGCGAACTGGTCCATGCAGGGCCGCTGGTGGCGCAAGGCTATTGGCAAGACGCGGAGCGCACCGCGCTGCGTTATAAGCCCGCGCCAGCCTTCTCCCGCTATGGCGGGATGGCGGTGTGGTCGGGCGATACTGTGTGGCGCGACGCGGATGGCCTGCTCTATTTTGTCGGGCGCGACGATGCAATGATCAAAACCAGCGGCAACCGGGTCTCGCCCACCGAGGTGGAGGAAGCCGCCATCGAAAGCGGATTGGTCGCAGAGGCCTGCGCGCTCGGTCGCAAGGATGAGCGGCTGGGCGAAGCGATTGTGCTGTTTGTGCGGGCAAATGGCAAAGCGGAAGAGGCCGCGCTGATGGCGCATATGAAGGCCGCGCTGCCCAATTTCATGCAACCTGCTGATTATGTCTGGCTCGAAGAATTTCCCAAAAATGCCAATGGCAAGCTGGACAGGGACGGGCTGAAGGATAGGTTGGCGGCATGAGCGAAGTGAAAGCCAAGCCAACCGGGCCGATTCCACCCTATTTCGAAACGATCGATGGTGAACTGGCTGTCGGCGGCAGGACAGCCTCTGCGCTCGTTGCGGAGGCAGGGGACACACCGCTGTTCGTCTATTCAACTTCGGCGCTGGAGGCGCGGATCGGCGAACTACGCGCGGCGATGCCGGATCGACTCGGCATCCATTATGCGATGAAGGCCAACCCGTTTGCGCCTTTGCTCGGCTGGATGAAGGGCCGGGTCGACGGGTTTGATGTTGCATCGGGTGGGGAGTTGAAACTCGCGCTCGACGCGGGCGTCGCTGCCGAAAAGATCAGCTTTGCCGGCCCCGGCAAGCGTGACCGTGAGCTGGAGTTTGCGATTGCGAACGGTGTCACGCTCAACTGTGAGTCAGAGGGCGAGGCAGAGCGGGCTTTCGCGATAGGCGAGCGAATGGGCGTCGCGCCCAAAATCGCCGTGCGGGTGAACCCCAGTTTCGACCTCAAAGGCAGCGGCATGAAAATGGGCGGTGGCGCGAAGCCCTTCGGCGTCGATGCCGAACGGGTGCCTGTTTTGGTGCAACGCATCATCGCGGCAGGTGCCGACTGGCGCGGTTTCCATATCTATGCGGGGTCGCAAGCGCTTGATGCAGAGGCGATCATAGCGATGCAGGCGCAAACGCTGGGACTTGCAGCGGAACTGGCGGAGGCGGCGGGTGCTGCACCTCCTATGGTCAATCTCGGCGGCGGTTTTGGCATTCCCTATTTTCCGGGCGATACCGCCTTTGATCTGGACGCCGTCGGCGGCGCATTGGGACAGGCGCTGTCGGCCTTGCCCGCTATCCTGAAAGACACGCATTTCTGCATCGAACTGGGCCGCTATCTGGTCGGCGAAGCGGGGGTCTATCTGTCCCGCGTGATTGACCGCAAGGTCAGCCATGGCGAGACTTTCCTCGTCACCGACGGCGGCTTGCATCACCAATTGGCGGCGTCGGGCAATTTCGGCACCGTCATCCGCCGCAACTATCCGGTAGCGATCGCGTCGCGCTTCGATGCGCCTGCCGACGAGGTGCAATCGGTGGTCGGGTGTCTGTGCACCCCGCTTGACCGGCTGTCTGACAATGCGCTGCTGCCGCACGCTGAGGTCGGCGATCTGATCGCGATATTCTGTGCCGGGGCCTATGGGGCGAGCGCAAGCCCGGCCAATTTCCTCGGCCAGGGGGCTGCGCTGGAGATGCTGGTCTAATTAAAGAACGCATCGTCATCCTGAACTTGTTTCAGGATAACGAACCGCCGCTTGTTATCCCGAAACAAGTTCGGGATGACGAAAACAGGGGTTCAGCCGACTTTGGTTTCGGCGCCCAAAATCAACGGATCGGTCTTGCTGATGTCGATGGTCGCCTTGCCGATATTGGGCACATGGCTGCCACGATGCTTGAATTTGCCTTCAACCATGCCACCGGGTGCGATAGTCAGGCTTTGATAGACAACATCGCCCGAAATGCGTGCGCTTGCCTCAATCACCAGATCGCCGGCCTCGATTGAACCATCGACCTTGCCCGAAAGCCGCGCGGTTTCAGCGACAACCTTGCCGCTGATCACGCTGCCTTCGCCTTGAACGAGCGAACCGCAGGTGACATCGCCATTGATCTTGCCGTCGATATGCAGATCGACCTTGGCCGAAAGATTACCGGTGATTTCAACATCCGATGCGATCACCGAAAAAGTATGTCCGCCGCCACGCATGCTGTTACGCCCCTGCGTCGCTGCGACCGGTGCGGCTTCCGGCGACGGCTTGGATTTCGAGAACATCGGGATTGGCCTCCAGAAATTTAAGCGGGTTGATAGCGGACCCGTTGATACGCACTTCAAAGTGCAAATGCGAGCCGGTTGAACGGCCGGTTGAACCCATACGACCAATCTGGTCGCCGCGTTTCACGTCCTGCCCGAGCGATGCGGTAAAGCCGCTCATATGGGCATAGCGGGTGACAAGGCCATTGGCATGGGTGATTTCGATGCAATTGCCATAGCCACCCTGCCATCCGGCGGAGGTGATCTTGCCGTCGGCTGCTGCCAGGATCGGGGTGCCGATGGGGCCTTTGAAATCAAGGCCAGCATGCATTGCAGCACTGCCAGTGAAGGGATCGGAGCGATAGCCGAAACGGCTCGACATCAGGCCGACCGCTGCCGGCATGCTGGTGGGGATGCCAGCCAGCGCCATCTCCATCGCTTCCATCCGCTCAAGCGCGGTCAGCATGCGGGTGAAGCGCGGGTCGCGGACCTGCTTTTGCTTTTTGCCGAAGAAGGGGATGAAAGGGCCGCCCATGCCTTGCTTGGCTTCGCGGGCGAGCTGGTCCGGATTGAGGCCGAACTGGCGGATTGCACCTTCGGCTTTTTGCGACCGCGCCACGGCAATCTGCGTCATGCGTTCGGCAAAGGCGATCTGGCGGGCTTCGAGCTGTGCAAGCTGAGCGGCTTCGGGAACGGCAAGGCCAATTTTCTTTGCGGTTTCCGCAGCTTCACCTTGGGCAGGCGCAGCGGCATCCGCAGCGGGCATGTCACCAAAATGTTCTTCAAATGCGCTTTCCATGACCTTCTGGCGCGCTTCCAGATCGCTGGCGACCGCTTCCATATCGTCGCGATATTTGGCGACGCGTTCTTCGGCGGTTTCGATCTTTTCCTGCTTGGCAGTCAACATCATGCGCTCTGCCGACACGCTAACCTGATTGATCATCATGCCGAGCGTAACGATCAGCCACACGCCTACGACGCCCGCAATTGTTCCTGCGACCCGGCGCTGCAATTTTGCACTGATTTTGATGAACCGGACTTGCCCGTTCGACCGCATGAAAAACTCACGATCAACGAACCATCCGGCCACCCGGTTTTTCCAACCGGTGAACTTGGCCATTTGCGACACGACCCACCCCGTTTTTATTTGCTGGCGGGCGCTTAGCAGAGCGATTTGCCGCTGACGAATCGCTTTATTGTGACTCGTGCCGAGTTGGTGGAGTCGTGCGGTGAGTTGTGAGTTTTTACATGAAATCGGATTCTAGCCTATGCTGAGCACCCGGCAAGCACTCGCCAGAATCGAACAAAAACATAAATTTTACAGATACATATTACGAATCAACGCAAGACGCGTAAAATTCCGCCGGAAATGCAGGATTCTGCGGCTTTCGCTTCGCTGTCGGGCGCTCTAGGAAGCAAAACGATGAGTGAAGATGCCACCCAGATTGTCGCCGCTATGACGGCTAAAGCCCGTGCGTCCGCGCGCATAGTTGCGCGTGCCAGCGATGCGCAGAAAGCCGAAGCGTTGTTGGCTGCTGCTACAGCTTTGCGTGCCGCTGCACCGACGATTTTGAAAGCCAATGCGATCGACATGGAGGCTGGTGCGGCAAACGGCCTGTCGGCGGCAATGCTTGACCGGCTGAAACTGGATGAAGGCCGGATCGAGGGTATCGCCTCGGCTGTCGAGCAGGTCGCGCATCTGGCCGATCCAGTCGGGCAGGTGATTGACCGTAGCGAACGGCCCAATGGCCTTGTCATGGAGCGCGTCCGTGTGCCCGTCGGTGTGCTCGCGATCATCTATGAAAGTCGCCCCAATGTGACTGCCGATGCCGCTGCACTCGGGCTGCGTTCGGGCAATGCGGTGATCCTGCGCGGTGGCAGCGAAGCGGTGCACAGCAACCGTGCGATCCACGCGGCGATGGTTGAAGGCATTGTCAAAGCGGGTCTTCCCGCCGATGCGGTACAACTCGTTCCAACGCAGGACCGTGCGGCTGTCGGCGCCCTCTTGAAGGCGCAGGGGCAGATTGACATGGTGATCCCGCGCGGCGGCAAGTCGTTGGTGGCACGCGTGCAGGATGAGGCCCGCGTTCCCGTGCTCGCGCATCTCGATGGCATCTGCCATACTTATATTCACGCCAAGGCCGATCCGGCGATGGCGGAGGCGATAGCGGTCAACGCCAAGATGCGTCGCACCGGTATTTGTGGAGCGACCGAAACGGTGCTGATCGATCAGGATTATCCCGAACCCGCGCGGCTGATCGGCGCTTTGCTTGACGCGGGCTGTGAAGTGCGCGCCGACGACATGCTGATGGAACTTGATGCCCGCACAGTGCCGGTGAGTGAAGAGGATTGGGGTACTGAATATCTCGACGCCATTGTATCGGCAAAGATGGTGTCGGGCGTCGATGAGGCGATCGAACATATTGCCCGCTATGGCTCGCAGCACACTGAAAGCATCATCACCAATGACTCAGCGGCGGCGGCAGACTTCCTTTCGGGCGTGGACAGCGCGATTGTGATGCACAATGCCTCGACGCAATATGCCGATGGCGGTGAATTCGGCCTGGGCGCTGAAATCGGCATTGCCACCGGTAGGCTGCACGCACGTGGCCCGGTCGCACTCGAAGGGCTGACCACCTATAAGTGGCTGGTACACGGCTCGGGACAGACGCGGCCCTAAATGCTGACCGGCCTTCTCGGCGGATCGTTCAACCCGGCGCATGGCGGGCATCGTTCGATCAGCCTGTTCGCGCTCGACGCGCTTGATCTGGATGAAATCTGGTGGCTGGTTTCTCCCGGAAACCCGCTAAAGGCCCATGCGAAAGACATGGCCTCGCACAAGGCACGGCTTGCTTCGGCCAAAAAAATGGCCCGCCGCGCGCCGATCCGCGCCACCGCGGTCGAAGCGCAAATGGGAACGCGTTACACCATCGATACGCTGCGCAAGCTGGTTCGCCGCTATCCCAAGCGTCGCTTCATCTGGATCATGGGAGCGGACAATGTGGCAAATTTCACACGCTGGCGCCGCTGGCGCGACATCGCCCGTTTAATGCCGATTGCGGTTATCGCCCGTCCGGGCTATGAGATGCATGCTGTTGCGGGCCCCGCAATGGCCTGGCTCAGGCGGTATGTCCGGCGTCCGGACCAGCGGCTTAATTGGACGATGTGGAGCACACCGGCGCTTGTATTCCTGCGCTTTCGCCCCGATCCACGCTCGGCCACGGCGGTTCGCCAGGCCAACCCTCTTTGGCATCGCGACTATGACGGCAAGCGCGTCATCGACGGCGTTACCCACAATGTTTTGTATTAAGGAGCAATTTTGATAGAACTCGCTACAGTCCCCGGCGGCAAGGCCGCAAAAAAGGGACCTGTCCTGCAGCCTGACGAACTGCACAAACTCATCCTCCAGTCGCTCGACGACGATCAGGCGCAAGAGGTCGTTTCCATCCCGCTTCAAGGCAAGAGCAGCATCGCCGACTATATGGTCGTGGCGAGTGGCCGTTCGAGTCGACAAGTGGCTTCGATGGCGCAGAAGCTTGCCGAAAGAATCAAAAAGGCAGGGCGCAACGCGCATATCGAGGGCTTGCCGAGCGCCGATTGGGTGCTGATCGATGCCGAAGATGTTGTCGTGCACCTGTTCCGGCCCGAAGTGCGCAGCTTCTACAATCTTGAACGGATGTGGGGCTTCGGCGACGCGCCCGAGGCACTGAACGCCTGATTAAATAGGGACTGTCCCTATTTATCGAGAGGGGACCGCCATGCGGCTGCACATTATCGCGCGCGGCAAGATCGGGCGCTCCCCCGAAAGCGAGCTTGTTGACCGCTATCTAAAGCGCCTTACATGGCCGTACAAACTCACAGAATTGCCGGATCGCGGTGGAAATGTGCCACCTGCAGAACGGGGCAGCCGGACAGTGCTGCTCGATGAAAAGGGCGACCATCTCTCTTCAATGGATCTCGCCAAATTGCTCGAACGCTGGCGCGACGAAGGCGTCGCCGAAGTACGCTTTTGCCTTGGGGCTGCGGACGGTTTTGACGATGCAGACCGTGCTGTTGCCGATAAGCTGATTGCTTTTGGCCGGGCAACATGGCCGCACCTGATGGCGCGCGCGATGCTCGCTGAACAGCTCTATCGGGCAACATCGATACTTGCCAACCACCCCTATCATCGCGAAGGATAGCTTCATGGGGTGGCAAAGGCTTTTCTTGGCGACTTTGGGTTTGAGCGGGTTGCTGACCGCAGCCGCTGCCGGGCAGAGCGATGTCGATGCCCTGCGCGAAGCCAAGAAGCGCGCGGCCGCGGCCGAAGCGCGCAGCGAAACGCTGCGTCAGGAAGCTGCCAATGCCGAAGCAACCGCCGACCGGTTGGTCGCCCGCCGTGCCGCGCTCGGGGCTGAAATCGATGCGGCCAGTGCACAGATCGCTACCGCACGCGCCAGAATCGCCGTCATTTCCAGACGCCAGCGTGCGCAGGCTGCCCTGCTCGGCGAAGCCAATGCGCCAATGTTGCGCCTCAACGCATTGTTGCAGAACATGACCCGTCAGCCGGTGTCGCTGTTGCTCGCACGGCCCGGCGACCGCCGCGATTATGTCCGCCTGCGTGCGGCCATGGCGTCGATCGAGCCTGTCATAGCCAGCCGAACTTCGGCCTTGCGCGATCAGATGGAGATCCAGCGCGAATTGCAGAAGCAGGAGCGTGTCGCGATAACCGCACTCGGCAAGGCGCGTCTGGACCTTGCCAGCCGCAGTAAGGCGCTGGCTGCACTCGAAAGCGATAGTCGCGGCAAGGCGCTCAGCCTCAATGCAGACGCTGCCATCGAGTTCGAGCGCGCCATTGGGCAAGGCGAACGTGCCCGCGATCTTGTCGAGCGCATCGACGCTGATCGGGAGAGCGGCCAAATTGCGGCAGAGCTCGCTGAATATTCCGGTCCGCAGCCGAGGCTGGGCGGTGGCAAAGCCCGATCCGAATCTGCCGGAGCCTTCATCCTGCCCGCTCGCGGGCGCGTCGTTTCGGGCTTCGGTGAACTCAACCCGACTGGCTATCGTGAGCGTGGCATCCGTCTGGCAGTCGAACCGGGCGCGCGGGTCGTCGCTCCTGCTGCAGGAAAAGTGACATTTGCGGGCCGCTATCGCAGTTTCGGCAACATCGTGATCGTCGAACATGGTAATGGCTGGGCAACCCTTGTTACCGGGATTGAGCGGCTGGGCGTTGAAGCGGGATCGCAAGTGCGCCAGGGCAGTATAATCGGTAAAGCGGGCGACGAAGAACCTGAAATCATGGTGGAATTGCGCCGCAACGGACGGCTTATCGATATTGCAGCGCTGCTCGGCTGACCCGCAGGCGGCTGTCAGCAAAGGTTCATGCTATCGTCAGCAAATTGTCGCTTGTCGGCAGTTAACCCTCTTTCGTGGTAAATAGGCTTTCACCATATAGCGGGGGCACGATATAGCCGACGCTACCGAAATGGACTCGGTTTGGCAGGAAAGAACGCGATGAAGAGCAAGCTTCTCACCACCGGAATTACCGCTTTTGTTGTGGGCGCGCTCGCGTCAACCTCAATCGGTGCACAGCAGCGCAAGGACGATCCGCTGCGCGATATGGACGAGTTCATCGCGGTCTATAAAAAGGTGCGCGCCAATTATGTCGACAAGGTCGATGACGAGCAGCTGATGAAGGGCGCGATACAGGGGATGCTCAACACCCTCGATCCGCACAGCGCATTTCTGGATGAAAGCAATTTTCGCGACCTGCAGACCCAGATCGAAGGCGAATATGGCGGCCTCGGTCTGTCGGTGACGCAGGAGGACGGCGCGATCAAGGTTATCGCCCCCACCGCAGACACTCCGGCTGACAAGGCCGGTATCAAGGCTGGCGACTATATCACCCATCTTGACGGCGAACTGATTGTCGGCGGAACGGTCGACGATGCGGTCAACCGGATGCGCGGCACGCCCGGCACGTCAATCAAGCTCACCATCTTTCGCCCCGGTCGCGACGAGCCGTTCGACCTTACCATCACCCGTGCGATCATCGACCTGAAGCCGGTGAAGTGGGAGGTGAAGGACAAGATCGGCGTAATCACCATAACCGGCTTCTCGGAAGAAACCGGTGAGGATGTGGTCGCCGCGATCAAGGGCATTGAGCGTCAGCTGGGCGGCAAGCCGCAAGGCTATGTGGTCGATCTGCGTTCCAACCCCGGCGGCATCTTGGAAGAGGCCGTCAAGGTGTCCGACGCTTTCCTCGACAAGGGTGAAATCGTCTCCGAACGTGGCCGCGACAAGGTGGTCGTCAACCGCTGGTTCGCCGAACAGGCGGTCAAGGGCGATGTGACGGGCGGCAAACCGGTGATTGTGCTGGTCGATGCCGGATCGGCCTCGGCCTCCGAAATCGTTGCGGGTGCATTGCAGGATCATCGCCGTGCGCTGGTCATGGGTGAGCGCAGTTTTGGCAAGGGCTCCGTGCAAAACGTGCTGCCGCTCTCGCGCGAAACCGGTCTGCGCTTGACGGTTGCCCGTTATCACTTGCCGTCGGGCCGCTCGGTGCAGGAAGGCGGGGTGAAGCCCGATGTGGCAGTGCCGCAGATTTCCGATCCCGATTACCGCAAGCGCGTCGCCGTGCGCGAATCCGACCTGCGTCGCCACTTGGTCAACGAGAATTTGGCCGATGACAAAAGTCTGGAAAGTGATGGCAAGGACGATCCGCGCTTTTCCCAATCGGCGGAAGAGCTGAAAAAGCAGGGCATCGAGGATTTCCAGCTTCACTATGCGATGCAAACCATCGCGCGTCTGGGCACCAGTACGCGCCTTGCAAACACCCAAGCCAAGACTGGCAAGCGCAATTAGGATATCCGCATTCCTTGCCATTCGAATGTCGTCACCCCCGCGAAGGCGGGGGTCCATCACCGTCCGTTGAAATTTGGACAGCAGGTGATGGATTGTTCTCCGATCACTTCGTTTCCCGCCTTCGCGGGAATGACGATTTCATTTCATAAAATCTTGGTCTAATCACCAACCCATGACCGGTTTCGATCGTGCGCGCTGGCTGGCGCTTCTGCTTCCATTGGGGCTCCTCGGCGGGGCCTATGCATCGCAATATATTGGCGGGCTCTATCCGTGTGAGATGTGCTGGTGGCAACGCTGGCCACATTTTGCCGCCTTGCCGCTGGCGCTGGCGGCGTTTGTTGCGAGTGGCCAAGGGCTCCGCAAAACATTGGTCCTGCTCGCAGCACTCGCCATCCTGACCAGCGGTCTGATTGGCGGCTATCATGCCGGGGTCGAATATGGCTGGTGGGAAGGAATCACCACCTGCTCCTCCACAGTGGCACCGGGCAGTGGCAAGGAAGTGCTGGACGCCATCCTCAACGCCCCGCTGATCCGCTGTGACATTGCACCGTGGACGCTGTTCGGCATATCGCTCGCAGGATATAATTTCCTGATTTCGACATTTGGCGCCTTCGCCATTTTCGGGCTTTTACGTAAGGGAGCGCAGGCATGATTGCCAATCAGGCTTCGGCAAAGGCCAGCATGATCCGTGTCGATCAGGCGGGCGAATATGGTGCCACCCGCATTTACGCCGGCCAGCTGGCGATGTTGGGTGATCGCCACCCGATGGGCCGCGAAATCGCGCATATGGCCGAGCAGGAGCGGCGGCATCTCGACGCCTTCGACCGCATCATGGCCGAACGCGGCGTGCGCCCGACAGCATTGCAACCCTTTTGGAATGTCGCGGGTTTTGCGCTGGGGGCGGTGACCGCTGCTATCGGGCCTGAAGCCGCGATGGCCTGCACCGTGGCGGTTGAGACCGAAATCGACGCCCATTATCGAGAGCAGCTTGCCGAACTGGGGGATAGTGATCCGGCGTTGTCCAGCATGATTGAGGAATTCCGGCAGGAAGAAGTCGAGCATAAAGAAGCAGCACTCGCGGCCGGGGCCGAACGGGCCCCTGTCTATCCATTGATGAGCGCTGCAATCCGCTTAGGCTGTCGCGCGGCAATAGCCCTTTCAAAACGGATTTGACCCTGGTCAATGCATGGCCCGATTTCATTTGCCATTCAGACTACAGGGCCTAAGCCCAAGGCAGATATTGGAGTAAATTGATGACTTTTCGCTCGTCCCTGATCCTTAGCGCTGCCTTGGCGCTGATGGCTGCCCCCGCTTTCGCGCAGGAGGCCGAGGCCCCTACTGCATCACCCGATGCCGAAAAGATCAACATGGTCATCGTCTATGGCGAGGATAAATGCGAGGAAAGCAGCGCGGATACGATCAATGTCTGCGCACGACTTTCCGAAGGCGATCGTTATCGTATTCCGACCCCGCTGCGTGACGATATCAACGATCCCCGCAAAGAAGCCTGGACCAACCGTGTGATCGCCTATGAATATGTTGGACGCGAAGGCACGATGAGCTGCTCGCCCACTGGCGGCGGTGGGTTCACCGGCTGCGGGCTCAAGGAAATCGACCGGGCTTATGCTGAAAAAGAGCAAGATCCCGGTTTGGCCTTTGGCCGCATGATTGCCGCCGAGCGCAAAAAGCGCCTGTCTGCTATCGATGCCGAGGCAGAGTTGGTTGAGCAGCGTGTACAGCAGTTCGAAAAGGAACGCGCGGAACGCGAGGCACGTATGCAGGCAGAAGCTGACGCCGCTGCTGAAAAAGAATTGCAGGACAGCGCGCTGCCGCAGCCGAAATAAGCGCTGCGGCCCTAGTCCGCCAGCAAGCCCCGCATGATCAGCGCGATCGTATGCTCGCGATAGGCGTCGCGCATCTCGGGAGAAATGTCGTGTTGGTCATAGCAATGGCGTAAAACCAACCGTGCCGAGAAAAAGCGGTCGGCGGCCCCCGTCACCGAGAAATAGAATAGCTGTGGATCGACAGGGCGGAACTTGCCGGCCTTCACGCCTTCCTCGATCAGCACGTCATAAGCATCGGAGAGCGGCTTCAGATAGCGCTCGGCGATCCTTGCGGCCTCAATCGGTGCGGCATCGCGCACCATGCGCATCATCAGGCGGTTGAGATAGGGGAAGGTATAATAAGTGTCGATCACCCCGCTGATATGGCGGCGAAGCTTTTCCTCCGGCGGCATGTCCTTTGCCACGAGCGCATTGAGTTCGACCACAATCTTGCCCATGTCGCGATCGAGCAGGGCCAGCATCAGCCCGTTCTTGTTGCCGAAATAATATTTGACCAGCGCGCTGTTCAGCCCGGCACGTAAGGACAATTCGGACAGCGAAAGATCGATGGTATCGCCTTCGCGCATGATCTGGCTTGCCGCTTCGAGCAGTTGCTCACGCGCGCCGCTTTGCGCTTCATTGGCGCTGGCTAGTTTCTGACCGTTTGTCGCCACGGCTTTACTCCCCCGGGGTAGAGGGTCGGGCTTGATATCCCGACCCCTTAATCAATCATTTATATACCGGTTCTTCCCACCAAGGGAAGAAGTCTGGCATGTCTGTGGATACTTTGTCCGGATAATTGGGCGGGCGCTTTTCAAGGAAGCTGGCAATGCCCTCTTTGGCATCACCCGAACGCGACCGGCGATAGATGGCGCGGCTGTCAATCTTGTGCGCTTCCATCGGGTGCGGCTGGGCGGCATTGCGCCACAACATATGACGGGTCAGCGCGACCGAAACGGGTGCGGTGTTGTCCGCGATTTCACGGGCCAGCTTGCGGGCCTCGGCGAGCAGTTCATCTGCCGGATGCACCGAGCGGACGAGACCGCCCCGTAGCGCTTCCTGCGCATCAAAGATGCGGCCGGTGTAGCACCATTCCAGTGCCTGTTGCGGGCCGACTAGGCGCGGCAGGAACCAGCTTGAGGCAGCTTCGGGCACGATGCCGCGACGGGCAAAGACAAAACCGAAACGAGCGGTTTCGCTGGCAAGGCGGATGTCCATGGCAAGCTGCATGGTAACGCCGATGCCTACGGCTGCGCCATTCACGGCGGCGATCACCGGTTTCTTGCACTGGTAAATGCGCAGGGTCAGCAAACCGCCGCCATCGCGCACGCGGGCATCAGAGAGGTCGCTAACGGCTTCGCCACTGGCAAAGACATGCTTGCCATCATCAGGCGTCAGGTCCGCCCCGGCGCAGAAGGCGCGGTCGCCATGGCCGGTGACGATGACGGCGCGGACATTGTCGTCAGCGTCGATCTCGTCAAAGGCCGAAATCATCTCGTTCATCATCGTGCCGGTGAAGGCATTCATCTTGTCAGGCCGGTGCAGCGTGATCGTCGCAACGCCATTGTCCACTTCGTATAATATCTGGGTGTAATTGCTCATTCGGGCATCCTCTTGGAAAAAAGAAACCCCCCTCGCAGCGCGAGAGGGGTGTCATGGAAAGCAGGCCTGTCGGCTGCTTTCGAATCTCCCGCATGCGGGAGCAAAAGGTAAATCAACGCGGAGCCATGCGGATGGCGCCGTCGAGGCGGACGTCTTCGCCGTTGAAATAGCCATTCTCGATCATCAGCATGGCGAGAGCAGCATATTCTTCCGGGTTGCCGAGACGCTTCGGATAGGGAACCGATGCACCCAGAGCATCCTTCACCGGCTGCGGCGCAGCGGCGAGCAGCGGGGTGTTGAAGATACCCGGCAGGATGGTGTTGACGCGAATGGCTTCGTTCGAAAGGTCGCGCGCGATCGGCAGGGTCATGCCGACAACGCCGGCCTTCGACGCCGAATAGGCAGCCTGACCGATCTGGCCGTCTTCAGCCGCAACCGAAGCGGTGTTGACGATGGCACCACGATCGCCATCAGCCTGCGGCTCGAGTGTCAGCATACCGGCAGCCGACTTGGCGATGCAACGGAATGTGCCGATCAGGTTGATCTGGATGATCCATTCAAAAGCCGAAACCGGGAAGTGCTTGATCGAGCCATCTTCCTTTGAACGGCTGGCGGTTTTGATCGCGTTGCCGGTACCGGCGCAGTTGACGAGGATGCGTTCCTGGCCGTGCGCTGCACGTGCCTTGGCGAACGCGGCATCGACTTCTTCTTCGCTGGTCACATTGACCTTGCAGAATACGCCGCCCAGTTCGGCGGCCATGGCGTTGCCCTTTTCTTCGTTAAGGTCGAAAATCGCAACTTTGACGCCCTTTGCAGCGAGCGAACGTGCGGTTGCAGCGCCGAGGCCCGATGCGCCGCCGGTTACGACTGCTGCGACGGATGAGTCGAGTATCATTCTAATTTCCTTCTAGATCGTCGCCCCGGCGAAGGCCGGGGCCGTTGGAGGTTAATTCAATGGGTTTTGGGTAAACCGATAGCGGCCCCGGCCTTCGCCGGGGCGACGACGGTTAAAGCCGTTCGATGATTGTGACGTTGGCCTGGCCACCGCCTTCGCACATTGTCTGCAGGCCATATTTGCCACCCTTGGCATCCAGAACGCCGAGCAGCGTTGCCATCAGCTTTGTGCCCGAAGCGCCGAGCGGGTGGCCGAGTGCGATCGCGCCGCCATGGACGTTGAGGCGATCATGCGATGCGCCGAGATATTTCAGCCATGCAAGCGGAACCGGGGCAAAGGCTTCGTTGACTTCATAGGCGTCGATATCTTCGATTTTGATGCCGGCTTTCTTCAACGCCTTTTCGGTGGCGAACAGCGGCTCTTCGAGCATGATGATCGGGTCACCTGCCGTCACCGAGATGTGGTGGATGCGCGCGCGCGGCGTCAGGCCATGATCCTTGAGGGCCTGTTCCGAAACGATCAAAGCGGCCGATGCGCCGTCGCAAATCTGCGAGCTGGTGGCAGCCGTGATCGAGCCACCTTCCTGCAGCAATTTGACGCTGGAGATGCTCTCCATCGTGGCGTCGAAACGGATGCCTTCGTCGACCAGATGCACTTCCTTGCCTTCGGGGGTTTCGATTTCGATGCCGACGATTTCATTCTTGAAATGGCCTGCTTCGGTCGCCGCCTTGGCACGCTGATGGCTGGCGAGCGCAAAAGCGTCGAGATCGTCCTTGGTAAAGCCGTGCTTCTTGACGATCATTTCAGCGCCCGCGAACTGGCTGAACATGATGCCGGGGAATTTCTCTTCGAGGCGCGGCGACTTATAGTTGCCGAGGCCTTCCTTCATGAACAAGGTCGCGACCGACCCCATCGGCACGCGGGTCATGCTTTCGATGCCGCTGGCAAGCACGATATCCTGCGTGCCCGACATCACGGCCTGGGCCGCAAACATCATTGCCTGCTGCGAAGAACCGCACTGGCGATCGATGGTGACAGCGGGAATGCTGTCGGGCAGTTTCGACGCCAGAACCGCGTTGCGGCCAAGGTCCATTGTCTGCTGACCACCCTGCGAGACGCAGCCGGTGATGACGTCGTCGATCGCTTTGGTGTCGAACTGGTTACGATCGGCAATCGCATCGAACACGGCTGCGCCGAGATCGACCGGGTGCACTCCGGCAAGCTTTCCACCGCGCCGCCCACCGGCGGTACGAACGGCATCGACAATATAAGCTGTGGCCATGACAGGACTCCTTTGTGTGATTTAATCGTGCGATTAAACCGAGTCTGTTCAGGGGTCAATGCCTATAGCGAACATAGGTCATGTTCTTCTGGATGATCAGGCTTTCAAAGCCGCAATGGCTTCCTTTGTGGTCCGGGAATAATTGCCCCAGCGATAGCGATAGGTGCCGATATAGTGCACAAAAGCGGGGCTTTCGGGCATGGGTTCGTCCCAATGGTTGATATAGCGATCATAGGGAAGTTGCACCGGATCGGGATCATTCGCGACCACCCAGTTCGACGCGACCTGTTCGCTACCCCATTGACGCCAGGTGTTGCCGAGCCGCTCGTCCATTTGGCGCGAAAAGCGGGATACGGTGGCGCGACCGTCGCTGCTTTTGGCGAAACCCGCAAAACCGGCACACCCCCGGATATAGCGGCGGCTGTCGGCATCGGGCAGCGTCTTCATTGCTGCTTCGGCATGCGCCTGTACATGATCGGTCGTAGGCCCATCGGCATGGAAAATCTGCGAGATCTCCCGTGCACTTTTGAATCCGTGCTGCGCCTCGTCCAAGCCACCGGCCAGCGTGAAACTGCGGTTGGCATCTATCGCTGCAGCAATTTCGGGAACCGGGCCGGTGGTTACCGTATCCGAATCAAGCTGGATCACGAAATCGTCGTTTCGCCGGTCCAAAATGGACAGCAATCGTTCCCAGCAATTGTCGCGTGGGCAGGGTGCAGTCTCAACATCAGCCTTCACGATGATTTCCGGATTATCGCAGTGCTTGGCCAGAACAGCCTTGTCTTCCGCAGTTAAAGTTCCGTCGTCGAGCAGCACGATTTTTCCGCGGGGTAAGTGGTGATGCAGCGATTTCACCGCGACCAGATAGGGCAGAAGCACGGCGGTACCGATCATCGAAAACAGGATGAGGCCATCGTCTTGCGCCACAATCGGCGGCGTATCCAATATGCCCTGCACCGCGCGCTCATGCGCCCAGCTTCCGGCTTTTCGGCCTATCGCCGTGAGTATTTCCATCAGGGTCAACCGCTATTCCTTGTGCGCAACCTGCCGCACCTAGCCGGTTCCTTAGGCAGAAGCCATTTCGACATGATTAACAATCGCAGGTTTTACACGCGCGGCAATCAGGCTGCCGCCGATAATCAGTGCGGTGCCAATCAAGGTCGTCAACGTGACCGGTTCATTGAAAAATACCCAGCCGAACAGCACAGCCCAGACAAAGGCGGTATATTCGACAGGGATCAAAATCTGCGCCTCTGCCCGCGCATAGGCCCAGCTCATCAGCAGCAGCGAAAATATGGCGAGCGATGCGGCGGTCAGCAGCATCGGAACTTTGGCCACCACCAATGGTGCCAGAAACCAGGGAGCGGCGAGTGCCAATACGGACGCGGTCAACAAATTCTGGAAAAAGGCTATCTCGATCGGTCCCGCTGCCTGTGCCTGCTGTCTTGCCAGAATCAAATTATAGGCGAACAGCACGGCGGAAAAGAGCACGGCAAGCGCCCCCCACAGGGCATCGCTCGAATAATGCCCGCTGAATTTCCCATAAAGGATCACGCCAACCCCTGCGAGCCCGGCGACCGACGCCAATATAGCCTCTCGCCCAATTTTCTCGCCCAGCATGATAGCCGCCAGATACAAAGCAATTACCGGCGCGATGAACGACAAGCCGATGGCTTCAGCCAGCGGCAAACGTGCTATCGCCCAGAAAAAGCTTACAGCCATCCCTGCTACGATGATGCTGCGCCACAGATGCAGCCGCAAATTGTCGCGCGCAGGCCAGCCCTGACCGGTCGCAACGAACAACATGCCTGCTATCAAGGTTCCAGCTAGATTGCGCCACAGTACGGCATTAAAAGCACCAACGCTCAGCGACAGATCCTTCATCGCGGCATCCATCAGCGAAAAGGTTCCCACCCCTGCTGCGGCAACAGCGAAGGCGATTGCAGGGCTGGTGGGGCGCAAAGTCGACATGGGCAACCGCATAGGCATTGCCATGGGTCTTGCCAAGGGTGGCAGGCGCACACTATGTGCAGGGCATTACCATGGACCTCGACCCATTCCCTTGGCTTGATGCGCTGATAATCCTCGCGCTGATCGCCCTCAACGGCGTATTCGCGATGTCCGAGCTGGCCATTGTATCCTCACGCCCGGCCCGGTTGCAGGCGATGGCCGAAGGAGGGAGCAGCGGCGCTGCGGCTGCACTTCATTTGTCAAAAGATCCGGGCAGGTTCCTGTCGACGGTGCAAATCGGTATCACCCTGATTGGCATCATAGCCGGTGCTTATTCGGGCGCGAGCCTTGGCGCACCCACCGGCGAACGCATTGCCCAGCTTGGCCTGGTCAGCGACAAATGGGCGATGAATATCGGTTTTGGGCTTGTCATCGGTGCTACGACTTTTGCGTCTTTGGTCATCGGCGAACTGGTGCCCAAACAATTCGCGCTGGTGGCGCCCGAACGGATAGCGGCGATAGTCGCACGTCCGATGGAATGGCTGGCCCGGATAGCCGCGCCTTTTGTCTGGTTGCTCGACAAATCGAGTAGCCTGATTTTCAAACTGCTCGGGCTCAACCGCGACAATCGCGACGCGCTGACCACCGAAGAGCTGAAAGTCGTTTTCACCGAGGCAACGCACGCCGGCATCATTGAAGAGCATGAGCATAAGGTGATTTCGGGCGTGGTCCGGCTTGCGGATAGACCCGTGCGCGAAGTGATGACGCCGCGGACGGAAGTTGACACAATTGCAGCGGATGCCAGCGCCGAAACGATCCGTGACCGGCTCTTGAATTCACCGCATACCCGCCTCCCCGTCATGGGTGAGAGCGTCGACGACATTATCGGCGTGGTGCAGGCGCGCGACATTGTTGCCGCCCAGATCGAGGGGCGCCCGCTCGATTTGCGTGCCATGATGCGCAAGGCGGAAATTGTTCCAGACCAGCTAGACGCGATGGATGCACTCGAAATCCTGCGCAAATCGGAAGTTCCGATGTTGCTGGTGCACGACGAATATGGTCATTTCGAAGGTATCGTCACGCCGAATGACCTGCTCGCCGCGATTGCTGGCGAATTTGCATCCGATCAAGAGCAAGGCAGCGCAGCGAATATAGTCACACTCGATGATGGCTCTCTGTTGATTGACGGCGGCATGGCTGCTGACGCTATGGCTCAGGCATTGGATATCCAACTGCCGGAAGATCGGGACTATGCGACCGCTGCGGGGCATGTGCTTCAGATACTCCGCCATTTGCCCGAAGAGGGCGAGAGCTTTGTCGACAATGGCTGGCACTTTGAAGTGGTCGACATGGATGGTCGCAAAATCGACAAATTGCGCGTTCGCAAGGCCGCCGAAAAAGAATGATGTCGCCTGCATTCGGCTGTTTGTCGAAAAGGTGTTTACCCGCATTGTATTCGCCGCTTGCCGCAGTATATCCGTACTATCCGCCTGAAAGGGCGCATAAGTTTCCCTGAGGAGAGCTTTTACATGATCCGCAAACTCACGCTGGCGCTTGCCGTTTCGACTGTTGCTCTGTCGAGCGCCGCCATCGCCAAATCCGCTCCTGCGCCCGTCGCCGACCTCGTGAAAACGGTCAATATCCCCTATGAGAAATTCACCCTCGACAATGGTTTGACGGTGATTGTCCACGAAGACCGCAAGGCACCGGTGGTAGCGGTTTCGATCTGGTATGGCGTTGGTTCCAAGCATGAGCCCAAGGGCCAGACGGGCTTTGCCCATTTGTTTGAACATATCATGTTCAATGGCAGCGAGAATGCGCCCGGCGATTATTTCCAGTACACCAAGCAGATTGGTGCCACCGACCTCAACGGCACGACCTGGCTCGATCGCACCAACTATTTCCAGACCGTCCCGACCAGCGCGCTCGAATCCGCGCTTTTCCTTGAAAGCGACCGCATGGGCCACCTGCTTGGCGGCCTGACCGAAGAGTCGGTGAAGACGCAGATCGGCGTTGTTTCCAATGAAAAGCGTCAGGGCGATAACCAGCCTTATGGCTTGGTTGAATATGCCCAGTCGGAAAATCTGTTCCCCGTTGGCCACCCCTATCATCACAATACGATCGGCAGTCTTGAAGATCTGGCGGCTGCCAAGCTTGATGACTTCAAGCAGTGGTTCAAAGATTATTATGGTCCGAACAATTCAGTACTGGTGCTCGCCGGTGATGTGAATGCGGCGCAGGCGAAACCGCTGGTGCAGAAATGGTTCGGCGATGTGGCGCGTGGCCGTGACGTTCCACCAGTCAATGCACCGATCCCGACGCTGGACGCACCCAAAAAGATTGTGCTGAAGGACAAGGTTCCGGCCACGCGTATCTATCGTAACTGGATTGTCCCAGGCCTGGCTGACCCGGATTATACCGCGTTGCGCGCTGGTGCCTCAGTATTGGGTGGCCTCGCAAGCTCGCGCCTCGACAATATTCTGGTTCGCGAAGAGCAAAGCGCGGTTTCGGTCTCCTCCTTCGTTCTGCCTTTCGTTCATGGCAGCCTGTTCTGGGTACAGGCCGATGTGAAGCCCGGCGGTGATGCGGACGCTGTTGCCAAACGGCTTGACGACATCATGGCGGATTTCATCGCCAAGGGGCCGACCGCCGACGAAGTGCAGCGCGTTGCCGCAAGTGAGGCAGCAGGCCGGATTGACGGACTCGAACAGGTTGGCGGCTTTGGCGGCAAGGCCGTCGCGCTCGCCGAAGGACAGCTCTACACTGGCGATGCCGATTATTACAAAAAGGAGCTGGAGCGGCTCGCGGCTTTGAAGCCCGAAACCATTTCCGCCGCCATGCAGAAATGGCTCACGCGTCCGGTGCTGGAAATCCGCGTCGAACCCGGTGAGCGCGAAGCCTATAAGGAAGTCGCATCGGGTTCCGGCGCGCGCACCGGTGGTCTGACCGCACCGGCCTTCTACATGGCGCCGGGCAGCGATGGCCACGCCACTACGGCAGTCAAAGCAGACCGCAGCAAAATGCCGGCACCCGGCGCAACCCCGGCGCTCGATTTTCCGACGGTCGAAACCGGCAAGCTTAAAAACGGCATCAAAGTGCATTTCGCGCGCCGTAATGCCGTCCCCGCTGTACGCATCGCTGTCAGCTTTGACGCGGGCTATGCCGCCGATCCGGCCGACAAGCGCGGCGTTTCGAACATCATGGGCAATTTGCTGTCGGAAGGCACTCTGACATTGAACGCAACGCAGCTTGCGGAAACCGAAGAACGTCTGGGGGCCGATATCAATGTGGCCTCGGCGCAGGACCGGACCGTCGCGTCGCTGCGTGCGGTGAAACCGAATCTGGCCGCATCCATCGATTTGCTGGCCGATGTGGTCAAGAATCCAGCCTTCGCCGAAAAGGATCTGGAACGCGTCCGCGTCCAACAGCTTACACGCATCGCGGGCGAGAAGAACCAGCCACAAGGTTTGGCGCTGCGTGCGTTGCCGGAAATCATTTACGGCAAGGCGCACCCCTATGGCGGTTCGCAAACGGGGACGGGTGATGAAGCAGCGGTGCGTACGTTGACGCGTGCTGATGTGGTGTCCTTCCACCAAAGCTGGATCCATCCGGCGAAGGCAGAAATCTTTGTCGTCGGTGATACCTCGCTCAAGGAAATCACCAAATTGCTCAACAAGCAGTTCGGCAACTGGAAACCGAAAGCGAGCGCGGCTCCGGCCAAGAATTTCGCTGTTGCCCTTCCAGAAGCGAAAGCGCGCATTGTCCTGATCGACCGGCCCAATTCGCCACAGTCGTTCATCCTTGGTGGCAAGGTGCTGGACGCCAAGGGCAGCGATGATCTGTTGCCGTTGCGCAGCGCCAACGAGATTTTCGGCGGTGATTTCACCTCTCGCATCAACATGGATCTGCGTGAAACCAAGGGTTGGTCTTACGGGGTGCGTTCGCAAGTCGGTGGCAATGAAGACCGCGTGCCGTTCCTAATTTTTGCGCCGGTGCAGACCAACCAGACGGGGCCGTCGCTGGGCGTGCTGTTGAGCCAGGCGCGAGACTTTGTGACGAGCAAGCCGATAACCAAGGAAGAGCGTGACACGACTGTGGTCAGCAATGTTCTCGAACTTCCGGGCAGCTATGAGCAATCGGCGGCCGTTCTTGGTCAGATGCGCGCCGATGCGCTGTTCAAACGTCCGTTCGACTATGCCGAAAAGCTGGCTGGAAAATATGCCACTTTGACCCCGGAAAGCATGACAGCCGAGTTCAAATCCAAGATCAACCCTGACAAGATGAGCTGGGTCGTGGTAGGCGATGCGGCCAAGGTAAAGCCGCAATTGGAGGCGCTTGGATTGCCGGTTGAAATGCAATCCGAAGCTGCTAAGCCTACTGACACCAATGCAAATTAACACCTGAATCAAGAGGAGACGATTAATGGCAGCAGTAGATGGCGATTGGGAAGTAACCGTCAAAAGCCCGATGGGTGACCAGAAGTCGGTTCTCACCATCAACAGCGATGGTGACAGCTTCACCGGCAAAATGCAGGGCAGCCTGGGTTCGATGGACATTGCCAATGGCAGCGTCAGCGGCAACACGCTCAGCTGGAAAATGGACATGACTGTGCCGATGCCGATGACGCTCGATTGCACTGCCACCGTAGATGGCGACAGCATCACCGGCGAAGTCAAGGCAGGTGCCTTCGGTTCGATGCCGGTTTCGGGTACGCGCAAGGCGTAATCCGCTCCAAAATATTGAATATTTGGCAGGCCGCTTCCCCTTTTGGGTGAGCGGCCTTGTCGTTTCCGAATGCGGTGCGTAAGACTTTGGTTAGCCGATTCTCACAGGCCGAAGGGAACAGAATGAGCCAGCTTGCTTCTCCCTCCCAATTGCGGATGTCGCTGTTGCGATGGGCCTTGTTCGTCGTCCCGACGATCATGCTGCTTGGATTTCTTTCAGGCACAGTTTCCGGATCGGGCGAGCAAAATAGCTGGTTTGCCGAACTGGTGAAGCCAGAGGCGCAGCCGCCGGGCTGGGCCTTTGGTGTCGTTTGGCCTATCCTCTATTTGCTGATGGGCATCGCTTTTTCGATGATCTTGAACGCACGCGGCGCGCGGCTGCGTGGCATCGCCATAGCGTTATTCCTCGTCCAGTTGGCCTTGAACCTCTATTGGTCGCCGCTGTTTTTTGGCCAGCATCAGGTGACGGCCGCTTTCTATTTGCTGCTCGCAATCTGGGCGACCGCTTTCGCCACCACGCTTGTCTTCGGCCGCATCCGCCCTGTTGCCGCATGGCTGCTGGTGCCCTATCTCGCCTGGCTGAGCTTTGCCGCGATCCTCAATTACCAGATCGACCGATTGAACCCCGATGCAGAGCGCCTATATGTTCCTGCAGCAACTTCCGAAATCGGAGCCTGAGCCATGCAGAGTGACAAGCGCATTTTCGACGATCTTTCCAAATTCCTGAACGGCGTTGCCGGAACGGTCGCTGGCATGGGGCGTGAAGCCGAAGCGGGATTTCGGGAGCGCACCCGCGAATGGGTCGCGGGCATGGACCTTGTCAGCCGCGAAGAATTTGACGCCGTTAAGCAAATGGCGGCGACGGCGCGTGCCGAGGCCGAGGAACTGAAGGCGCGTGTGGCTGCGCTTGAAGCCGCATCGGGTAAAGCCAAGGCAGCGCCGAAAGCGGCGGTAAAGCCTGCGCCAAAGCCAAAGGCTGCGCCCAAGAAATAAGGGGCTTAGCGCCCTTATCCACATATGGCCCACAGACTAATGCACCTTCGCGTGCATAGGCTGTTGCACGCGAGTCCGCCGACAGGCATTTACCATGCATAACAAGCGACAGGGCCGCAATGCGCAACCAGGACGAAGATTTTACCGAGTTCGAGCGCGAAGAGACTGCGCCATTGGACATGCTCGCCGCGCTTTTTGAAGCGCGCGGCTGGGATTTTGAACCTGTCAGCGACGAAGAAGTCAGCGCGGAATTCAAGGGCAGCTGGACCAGCTACCAGATAAGGGCCATCTGGCGCGAAGAAGACAACGCACTGCAACTTTTGGTCATGCCAGACGTCACCGTGCCGAGCGACAAACGCGATGACGTCTACAAGGCACTGGGTCTGATCAACGAACAGCTCTGGATTGGCCATTTTGACCTCTGGTCGTCAAACGGCATGCTGCTTTTCCGCCATGGCAGCCTTTTGCCACCCAACGGCCTGTTGGGGGTCGACCAAGCGCAGACGATTATCGATGTCGCGCTCGACGAATGCGAACGTTTCTACCCCGTGTTCCAGTTCATCATCTGGGGTGGCAAATCGCCTGAAGACGCGATCACCGCCGCTTTGGTGGAAACACACGGAGAGGCCTGAGCCTCAGCTCCGCTTCAGCAAATAATGCAAATAGGCGATGGTGATCGGCTTGGCCGGATCATCCTGCCATGCCCGCGCCTCGACATTGGCCATGGTGCGTCCCAAGCGGGTTACTTCGCCTACGGCGTAAGTCGTTTGCGGCGTTCCACCGCGCATGAAATCGATGGTTACATTGACCTGCTTGAACGTGGCTTCATCGCCCCGTTCGTGCAGCGCATGCTGGATCGCTGCGACCGCAGCCATTTCGAGCAGGCCCGAAATCGCACCGCCATGCAGAAAGCCGGGGCGGCCCTGCACCTTGTTGGCAAAGGGCATTTCGATCAGTGGCGCGCCATTGTGCAGGCCGGTTATGACTATGTCGAGCGCACGGGCATAAGGCGGCAGCAATTCGGTGCGGGGGTCGGGCGTGGTCATCCGAGGCGATCCCCCACTCGGATAAATGTACCGCTGACATGCGCCAGCGGCTCATCAAGATTGCCATTATGCGCCACACCGCGGACAAAGCCGATGCTGTGCGACAGGTGATAGCAATAGCCGCGTCCAAAAACACGCGCGCCTTTGGGTGAGGGACGGAGATAGTCCACGCGCAAGTCCATCGTAACCTGCGGCCGGAATTCCTGCAGCTTGGTCCAGATCGACATGCTGGTGGCATTGTCCATCAGGCTGATGACCACGGCAGAAGCGAGCACGCCGGTATTGGGGTCGCCAACCAGATCCTCGCGCCAGTCGATAGCAAGCTCGACCCAGTCCTCGCCATGGCCGACATAGTCCATGCCCAGGAACCCGCCATGGCCAGCCTTGCCCATGAAGCTGATCGCCAGCCTCGGGTCGAAACCGCCATGGACAGCGGCTATTTCGGCAACCGTTTTTTCCTTCATGGCTTGACCCTATCGGCTGGGCGATGCGCTGCCAAGGCAGAAAGGGCTTTATCTTGTTCGCGCTTCGTTCTAGCCATTTGGCATGGCGAGTAATTCTATGGGTCTGCAAATTGATTCGGCCGCGGTGGCACGCGGCGTCAGCCGGTTATTCCTGCGCAACCAGATCATGGTCCAGCCCGAGGTTAGCCTGCGTAACAATCGCCGTGCCGACCTGATGGGCATCAATGCCAAGGGTGAGGTGATCGTCGTCGAGATCAAGGTGTCGCGCGCCGACTTGCTGGGTGACCAGAAATGGCCCGAATATCTCGATTATTGCGACCGTTTTTTCTGGGCGGTCCCCGCAGGCTTCGATTATTCCCCAATTGAGGGGGAGGCGTTCCTGCCCGAACGCACCGGCCTGATCGTCGCTGATGCCTATGACGCGGAAATTGTGCGTTCCGCCGCACTGGTGCCGCTGGCAGCGGCGCGGCGGAAGGTAGAGATGCAGCGGCTTGCAAGGCTCGCCATGCGGCGGCTGATGGGGATAGCCGATCCCGACCCATCGCTGGCCGGGATCATTGCAGAGTAGTCTCAGCAAGCCATCGTTATCCTGAAATTGTTTCAGGATAGCAGGCAGCGGTTGTGCGTTATCCCGAAACAAGTTCGGGATGACGAACCAGATGGTCAGCTTCTCTCTATACCGTCGGGTTATACCAGATGGGCGACGTATAAGCCCGCTCCTGCGACTTGAGCTCCATTTCCGGCAACAATTTGGCACCATAGCGGATCATGTCGAACAACACCCAGCGCGGCGTCGGGATTTCGAGGACGCGGACATAATAGAACGCGCGTTGGCCGGGGTTGAATTCGGGATCGCTCCAAACCGTGCGCAGTTCGGGCGCGCCGATGGTGTTGGTATAGGTCGCCTTTTTGATATCGACCGTGTCCCCCACCGGGGTCAGTGTGCCGCCAACCAGCTTGCGCTTGTCCGGTGAGGACCAGCTTACGTCGAACACCTTCTCCTGCATTTTGCCAGACGCATCGACCCAACCCTTGACCACTTGGACGCGGTCCAGATTGGCGCCTTCAGGATCCTTGAGCGCGGAAATCAGGAAACTCGGTTTGCCTGTGCCAGCCTTTAAGTCAGCCCCCATCGGCACACCGCGCGCATAGCCCGTTTTCACCCAGTCACCAGCCCAATCCTTGTCGCTGAAATCCCAGCCGCCAAAAACGCGCACCTGCATGCGCGGGCCGGTGGTGGCGTAGACTTCACGCCGCATCATCGCGTCGAAAATGGCTGCGCGGGTGTTGGCAGTTGCCCAGACGGCGGCATAGCCACCAGCCAGATAATGCCAGCCGAACCGGCCTTCGCGCGTGCCCAGATTCTGCGCGGAAGCTGCGCGTGTGGCGTTGGGTTCGTTGCCGCTGTGTTTGCCGAAGAAATTGTCTTCATCTGCCGTCGCAAGCGCCGTATGACTGTCAGTCGATCCGATCAGTCCGAATTTATACGGATTGACCCCGGTCTTGGCTTCGATAGCCAGACCACGCTTCAACGCTTCTCTGACATAGTCACCGCCTAGCATGTCCGGCGTCTTCTTACCCTGCATCGTTAGATTGCCGAGTTCCCATCCGGCATCACCGAAATTGGCAAACTCGTCATTCGGTGAAAGGAAGGGATGGCTCTCGCTGTCGCCCTTGATCTGGGTAATTTCGACCAGCGGCTCGCGGGCGGCGCGGCGACGCGCATAGTCGGCGGTCATTGCACCGCCACCCGGTTGAACCATTTCAAACATCAAGCCATTGGAGACATTGCTGTTGTGCGGGATCGCCAGCATCTTGCCACCCGTCTTCTTCTCATAGGCGTCCATATAGTCCCAGAGCTGGTCGGGCTTGTCGCTGTTATCAGAAGTCGGGTCAAATGGGCGCACCTGATCAGCGCGCAGCTTGCCGTCACGGAACATCACGACGCGGTGCAAATTGTCGCCATTGGGCATCAACGTGTATTCAAAGCCCATGAAGGCGGTGAACTTGCCGGGCTGGTTGTAACGTTCAACAATCGCGGTATGGCTTTGCCAGATCTTCATCGTGTTCTTGCGCGACTGTTCGGGCGGGAAGAGGTCAGCCAGCTTGCCTTCACCCGCCATATTGATGAGCTCGGCGGTCGTCTTTTGCATGCCGTCTTCGCCTTCGTGCATCTGGTCGTGCCAGCGCAGCAGCGTCTTGTCCTTGATCATGAAGCGCGGCGCATCGTAAAGCGCGCGAGTGGCGCCCAAGCCTCCGGAGTGATCGGCAATCACCAGAAAGTCGAGCGGGCGATCGAGCTTCGCCTGCAGCCCCATCGTCGATTTCACTTCTTCGCCGCGCGCAAATCGCAATGCTTCTTCCGGGCCAATCTTCACGCCAAAGCCGAAAGCGTCAATTGAGTTCGAAGTGTGCAGGTGCGTATCGCCCCAGAGCAATTTGGTCGCGATTCCGCTGGTCACTTCCTTGTCGTTGGCTTCCTGTATGTCCGCAGCGCGGCTTGCCTCTCGGCTTTCCTTGAAAGCGCCCCAGCCGAAATACAGTCCCGCGCCGACCGCTGCGGCTGCGACGGTGCCCAACGCAATCTTGCGAAATGATGCCATGTTTCCCTCTCCCTCAAACGGAAAACTGCGCTTTTGAGCGCGTCTCGTCAATACCTTCCGCGATGTCAGTAGCTGACGTTACGTCAACGGCAATTTCAGGCTGAACCCGGCATAGGTAGGCCGTTCGTCCTGCATTTCGGAAAGGCCAATAGGCTGGTTGTTGCGGCCTTTTTCGGACTCCGCACGATAGGTTCCGAACAGCTGGTCCCAGATGGTCAGGGCAAAGCCGTAATTGCTCTGCTGCTCTTTGAGTGCAGTGCTGTGATGGACGAGGTGCATATCCGGCGTGACAAGGAACAGCCGGACAAGCCGGTCGAGCCGGCGCGGCAGTGCAACGTTACCGTGGTTGAAGGCAGCATTGGCCGCGAGCCACGCTTCGAAAGCGATAATGACGGGCGCGGATACACCTAGCAACAACACCCAGCCTGCCTTCCACAATATGGAAAATGCTATCTCACCCGGGTGGAATCGGATGGCCGTAGAGACGTCGATGTCAGGATCGGCATGGTGCACTTTGTGGAGACGCCAGAGCAGCGGCATCTTGTGGGTCAGCAGATGCTGCAACCACATGGCGAAATCAAGCAACAGGAAGGCACCCAATATTTCAGCCCACAACGGTGCTGCCAATTGATTGAAAAGTCCGATGCCCTCTGCCTCGGCCCAAAGTGCAATTGCAGGAACTGCTATTATCCAGGCAATGAGCCAGACCGTTACGCGATTGCTGGCAAACAGGATCAGTCCCGTCGTCCAGCGACGAAAACGGCCGAAGCGCAGCGTGCGCCTCGGCCGGATGAATTCGAGAATGGCGATAAGCGCAAAGACGAGAGCCGGGAGTATGGCTATCAGCGTTGCACCCATATCGCCCATGGCTCAGGCCGCTTCGGCCTTCAGCGTCGGATAGTCGGTATAGCCCTCTGCGCCCGGCGAATACCAGGTCTTGAAATTGTCGGGTGCCACTTCGGCCCCCGCGCGCAAGCGCTCGACGAGGTCCGGGTTGGAGATATAGGGGCGACCAAAGCTGATGGCGTCGGCCAAGCCACTCGCAATATCGGCTTGGGCGGTTTCGAGCGTATATTCCTGGTTGAGCACCAGCGGATTAGTAAAGACCTTGCGGATGTGCGGCGATACCGGCGGTACGTCGCTGGTACCGAAATTGCCGAAGGTTTTTTGCTCACGCAATTCAAGAAAGGCGATGCCGATCTTTTGCAAAGCGGCGGCAGCGGCAGTGAACAGGCCAACCGGGTCATTATCGTCGCAGCCCTGCGTTTCGCCATTAGGCGAGAGGCGGACCGAGGTGCGGTCGGCGCCGACAGCGTCTGATACCGCTTGTGCGACTTCGGTGGTCAGGCGGATACGGTTTTCAATCGAGCCGCCATAGTCATCGTCACGCAGATTGGAATTACCGCGCAGGAACTGGTCGAGCAAATAGCCATTGGCGCTGTGGATCTGCACGCCGTCAAATCCCGCCGCCATCGCATTCTTTGCCGCATGGACATAATCGCCGATGACACGCGGGATTTCATCAAGACGTAGCGGGCGTGCCTCGACATAGTCCTTCTTGCCTGTCGGGGTATGGGCATAACCGGGTGCTGTCGTCGCCGAAGCCGAAACCGGCTGCGCGCCGCCGAGGAAATCGGGGTGTACCAGTCGGCCCATATGCCAGAGCTGCAGGATGATGCGGCCATCGGCCTTGTGCACGGCCTCGGTCACCGGTTTCCAGGCTTCGACCTGCTCGGCGGACCAGATGCCGGGGGCTGCGGGCCAGCCCGAGCCTTCCTGAGTGATGCCGGTTGCTTCGGCGATAATCAGGCCTGCACTTGCGCGCTGGGCATAATAATCGGCCTTCAGCGCGCTGATCGGTACGTGCACGCCTTCGCTGCGCCCGCGCGTGAGCGGGGCCATCAGTATGCGGTTGGGGGCGTGGATCGCGCCGAGCTGAATTGGATCAAAAAGGCTGGTGGTCATGGTCGCTTGCTTTCCCTATTGGCGTTGCTTGCCTTTTAACATGCGGATACGGGTTGCAAATTGCAACGGGGGTTTATGGCGGAAAAGCAAATCTTTCAAAAGGCCCCTGCGCTTGCTTTTACGGCATTGATTGCAGGCAATGTCTGCATTGCGTTCGGGCCGTTGCTGGTGCGTCTGTCAGATACCGGACCAATTGCGACCGGATTTTGGCGGTTGGCGCTAGCGACGCCATTTCTGGCCTTTATCGGGTATCGGGCAGGCTTTCGCATTCAGTCGATGCCCAAGGGGTTATTAGGACTGGTGCTGCTCGCGGGCTTCTTCTTTGCGGTGGATATCGTCGCCTGGCATATCGGCATCTTCAAGACCAAGCTCGGCAACGCGACGCTGCTCGCCAATTGCGCCAGCCTGCTTTTGGCAATTTATGGCATTTTCCTGGCACGCAAATTTCCCCCGCCGCTGCAGGGCGCCGCCATATTGCTCGCCTTTGCTGGCGCGGCATTGTTGATGGGGCAGAGTTTTGAAATCTCGCCCGAGCATTTCGAAGGCGATTGGCTGAGCCTGCTCGCGGGGCTGTTCTATACCTTCTATCTGCTCGCGATGATCCGGGTACGAGAAAGCACCGAAAGCTGGTCGTCCTTGGCGCTGGCATCGGGCTCGGCGGCGTTGTTCCTGTTGCCGGTAGCCTGGTTTGCGGGCGAACAAATCGTCCCCGGCAATTGGACACCATTGATTATCCTCGCAATGTCGAGCCAGGTACTCGGGCAGGGGTTCCTGACCTATGCGTTGCCGCATTTCAGTCCGCTGATCATAGGACTGGCGCTGCTACTGCAGCCCGCGCTTTCGGCATTTGCAGGATGGGCAGCGTTTGACGAAGCCCTCACGCCACTCGATTATATCGGCGGGGCGATGGTTATGGCGGCTTTGGTGCTCGTTCGCCTTGCCGAAGGTCGGGCAAAGGCCTAGATGGGATCCATGGCTTCTTCACCGCTTCCCGCCGATCCGACGCTCGATGAAATCCGCGAGGCTGTCGCTCCGCGTTTAGCAGCGCATGCAGCCTTTGATGGCTGGAATGATATAGCGGTTGAGGCCGCCGCTTTCGAAATCGGTGTCGATGCAGGTCTGGCGAAGCTGGCGCTTAAGGGCGGCCCGATGGCGCTGATCGAGGCTTGGATTGGTTCGGTCGATGCCGAAATGGCGCACCGCCTGCCACCCGAAAAACTTGCTGCGATGAAAATTCGTGAACGGATAACTGCACTGGTCGCCACCCGACTCGAAATTGCAGCCCCGGATCGTGAAGGCCAACGCCGGGCACTGGCGATCATGGCCATGCCGCAAAATGTCGCGGCTGCCGCACGCATCGGCTGGCGCAGCGCAGACCGGATGTGGCGGTTGGTCGGCGATACCGCGACCGATTTCAACCATTATACCAAAAGGATGACGCTCTCGGCGGTCTATGCCTCGACGCTGGCGGTGTTCGTCAACGACGATAGTGACGGTTTTGCCGAGACACGCGCTTTCCTCGACCGGCGTATCGAAAATGTGATGCGGTTCGAAAAGGCCAAGGCGCAGGCCAAGAAACGGCGCGAATATATGCCGAGCCTGTCGCGCTTCATCGGACGTTTGCGTTATCCGCCGCGTTAGATAATGCACTTGCCTTTATTGCGAAACATTATCAAAAAGCCCACGTGAATCTCGACACCCTCCCCATTCGGGCTTCGGCCCGCATCACTTCGATCGACTGGACAGCGATTCCGGAAACCGAAGGCCATCGCTTGCGTTCGCTGGGCTTTGACGCCGGGGTGACGGTGGAGGCGCTGCACAAGGGCATATTGTTCTGGCGCGATCCGATTGCAGTTCGGGTTGGCCGCATGACTGTCGCGCTACGCCGCAAGGTAGCCATCGCCATTGCCTGTGAGCCTGTAGCATGACCGAAGCGGTGCCTCTGGTCGCCTTGGTCGGCAATCCCAATGCCGGGAAGAGCGCACTGTTCAATGCGCTCACCGGTGCCCGCCAGAAAATTGCCAACTATCCCGGCGTTACCGTTGAGCGGAAATCGGGGCGCGCATCCTTTGCCGACGGACGCCCGGTGGAACTGATCGACCTTCCCGGGGCCTATAGTCTTGAGCCGGACAGCCTCGATGAAGCGGTGACCCGTGATGTTGTGCTGGGGCGATTTGAGGGGCAGCGCCGGCCGGACGCGCTGATCGTCGTCGTCGATGCCGGAAATCTCGACAACCATCTTCGCTTCGCGCTTGAACTGATCGGGCAGGGCCTGCCGACCGTCGTTGCGCTCAACATGGTCGACCTTGCTTCACGCGATGGGCTGGAGCTTGATGCACAGAAACTCGCACTTGCCTTGGGCGTGCCAGTGGTGCCGACCGTTGCGGTGCGCAAACGCGGGCTCGATGCACTGCTCGACGAGCTTGCGCAGGAATTGAGCACGCATATTGATGCGCCGGAGGTGCCGCAAGGACGCGCGGAAATCACCAAGCGTGCGCATGAAATTTCACGCGCCGCAATTGTCAGCGAAACACAAGGCCGACAATGGACGCGGCGGCTCGATAATGTCCTGTTGCATCCTGTTGGCGGCATAGTCGTCTTGCTCGCTTTGCTGTTTGTGATGTTCCAGGCGGTCTATGCCTGGTCAGAGGCGCCGATCGGCTGGATCGAAACCGGTTTTGCGATGCTGACTGATGCGATCAACGGCGCGGTGCCGGATAGCATCTTCCGCTCGTTCCTCACCGATGGCGTGATCGCCGGTGTCGGGGCGGTGGTCGTTTTCCTGCCGCAGATATTGATCCTCTTCCTCTTCATCCTGCTGCTCGAAGCATCAGGCTATATGACCCGCGCCGCCTTTGTGATGGATCGGATGATGGCGGCGGTAGGCCTGTCCGGGCACAGCTTCATTCCGCTGCTGTCCTCCTTTGCTTGCGCCATTCCCGGCATCATGGCGACCCGGTCGATCATGGATCAGAAGGAGCGGCTGGCGACAATTCTAATTGCGCCGCTGATGACCTGCTCGGCGCGCTTGCCCGTGTACACGGTGATCATCGGCGCCTTCATTCCTTCGGCCGCTGTCGGCCCCGGCATCGGCCTGCAAGGGCTTGTGCTGTTTGCGCTCTACATATCGGGCATTGTCGGCGCGATGCTGGCCGCCGCGGTCATCCAGCGCTTTGTGACGCAAAGCCGCGGGGGCAGCTTCCTCATCGAAATGCCGCGCTATCAACTGCCGCGGATCCGCGATATCGCGCTGGGGCTGTGGCAGCGCGCGCTGGTTTTTCTGCGCCGGGCGGGCACGATCATTTTCGTTGCCACCATCGTCCTCTGGGCATTGCTCAGCTTCCCCAAGGTTCCGGTTGGCAGCAGCGAGAGCCAGGTCGAATATTCGGCGGCTGGCCGTATCGCTTCGGTCATCGAACCGGCGGTGGAGCCCATCGGTTTCAACCACGACATTGCACTTGCCATCATCCCGGCCATGGCTGCTCGCGAAGTCGCTGTGTCGGCGCTTGCTACCGCTTATGCCATAGATGCCGATGATGAAGAGGAGCAGGCGTCTAGTCTGGGTATGAAGCTGGCGGGCAATTGGTCGTTGGCGACTGCTCTCGCATTCCTCGCCTGGTTCGTCTTTGCGCCGCAATGCATTTCGACCATCGCTGTGACGCGACGCGAGACCAATGGCTGGAAATGGCCCATCTTCATGGTCACCTATCTCTTTGCGCTTGCCTATGTTGCCGCCGGGATTACTTATTGGACAGCCCGTGCCTTCGGCTTATAGCAGTCGACAGAATCCCAATTTAGACAGGCGAGGAACAATATGGCGGGCAGCGTCAACAAGGTTATTTTGGTCGGCAATCTGGGCGCGGATCCCGAGGTGAAATCATTCCAGAATGGCGGCCGTATCTGCAATTTGCGGATTGCGACGTCGGAAGACTGGAAAGACCGCCAGACCGGCGAAAAGAAAGAACGCACCGAATGGCATAGCGTCGTGTTGCAGTCCGACGGGCTGGTCGGCGTTGCCGAACGCTTTCTGCGCAAGGGCTCCAAAGTCTATATCGAAGGCCAGTTGCGTACCCGCAAATGGCAGGATCAGTCGGGCAATGATCGCTATACGACCGAAATCAGCGTAGGCGGATTTGATGGCAAGCTGGTGATGCTCGATGGCGCTAAAGGCGGCTCGGGCGGCGGCAACGAAGGCTGGGGCAGCGGTGGCGGTGCGCCTTCCAGCGGTGGTGGCGGCCAGTCTGGCGGCGGCTGGCAAGGTGGATCTGCAGGCTTTGGCGGCGGGGACTTCTCCGACGACCTTGACGATGATGTACCGTTTTGATCGGCATGCCCACTAGGGTTCTGACAGCATGAACAAGCGCATCGCCCTGCTGGCTCTGCTTGCGGTGGCGATTGCGGCCTATTTCTGGTTCGACCTTGGCCAGTATCTCAGCCTCGATGCCTTCAAGGCGCAGCAGGCGCAGATCATCGCGGCCAAGGACGCCAGCCCGCTGCTCTATATTGGCGGCTTTTTCCTGATCTATGTCATCGTCACAGCCCTATCTTTGCCGGGGGCGGCGATCATGTCGCTGGTAGCGGGGGCGTTGTTCGGTGTGGTCACTGGCACGATCGTCGTCTCCTTTGCCTCTTCGATAGGCGCGACACTTGCCTTCCTGTCGGCGCGTTTCCTGTTGCGTGATTGGGTGCAATCGAAATTTGGCGAGCGCCTCAAGGCAATCGATGATGGCATTGCCCGCGACGGGGCAATGTATCTCTTCACAATCCGGCTGATCCCGCTCTTTCCCTTCTTTGTGGTCAACCTGCTGATGGGGCTGACACGGATCAAAACCCGCACTTTTTACTGGGTGAGCCAGATCGGCATGCTGCCCGCAACGGCCGTTTTTGTGAATGCGGGCACGCAGATCAGCAAAGTCGATTCGACCGCGGGGCTTCTCTCACCCACGCTCATCGGCTCGTTCGTGCTGCTTGGTATCTTCCCGTGGATTGCGCGCGGATTGGTCGCGGCGGTGAAGAAGGTCAATGCCCGTTAGCTGGCCCAAACCGCGCAAGTTCGACCGTAACCTGATCGTTATCGGGGCGGGGGCTGCGGGGTTGGTATCTTCCTACATCGCGGCAATGGCCAAGGCCAAGGTGACCTTGGTCGAGGCGCACGATATGGGCGGCGACTGTCTGAATACCGGTTGCGTACCTTCAAAGGCGCTGCTCAAAAGCGCGCGCGTGGCACATAGCGCACGCGATGCAGCGCGTTATGGGATTGAAACTGGCGAGGTAACAGTCGACTTTCCGCGCGTGATGCAACGCATTCGCGACGTTATCACCGCAATCGAGCCGCATGACAGCATTGAACGCTATACCGGCCTCGGTGTCGAATGCGTTACGGGCTATGCGCGTTTTGTCGATCCATGGACGGTCGATATTGCCAAAGCCGATGGCAGCAGCCAGCGGTTAACCGCAAAGGCCTTCGTCATCGCTACGGGGGCTGCGCCGGTTGTGCCGCCCATCCCCGGTGTTGAGGAAAGCGGCTATCTCACCAGCGAAAAGCTGTGGGAAGAAATGGCCACGCGCAAAACGGCGCCAAAGCGTCTGGCTATTTTGGGCGGTGGCCCTATTGGTTGTGAATTGGCGCAGGCGTTCCAGCGGCTCTGCAGTCAGGTGACGTTGGTCGAAATGGCCGACCGGCTGATGCTGAAAGAAGATGCCGATGCTGCTGCCCTTGTGACGGAGACGCTGAAGCAAGAGGGCGTTGATGTTCGTATCCGGCACAAGGCGGTGCGCTTTGATAGCGGGAAACAGTTGGTGGTCGAAGCCGAGGGCAAGCAATCGGCGATTGCCTATGACGAAGTCATCATTGCGGTCGGGCGCAAGGCGCGTGTGAGCGGTTTTGGGCTGGAGGAACTGGGCTTGGTGGTCGACGGGCGAATGGCTATCGATGCAAAACTGGCAACCGCGATGCCGCACATTTTTGTCGCCGGCGACGTTGCGGGGAACCAGCAACTCACCCATGGCGCAAGTCACGAGGCCTGGTACGCGACTGTCAACGCGCTGGCCCGCCCGTTCAAAAGCTACAAGGCGGATTACCGCGTGCTGCCGCGCGTCACCTACACCGATCCTGAAGTGGCGAGCGTTGGTCTGACCGAAGCGGAGGCGGCGGCAAAGGGCATCAGCTATGATGTCACCCGCTATGATATCGACGATCTCGATCGCGCCATTGCCGATGGCGAGGCGCAAGGTTTCGTCAAAATCCTGACTGTTGCCGGCAAGGACCGGATTTTGGGGGCGACCATTGTTGCCAGCCATGCCGGCGAGATGATTGCAGAACTGGTCTTTGCGATGCGGCACAATTTGACGCTCGGCAAGCTGATGGCGGCGATTCATAGTTACCCGACATGGAGTGAGGCGAACAAATTTGCTGCCGGACAATATCGCCTGGCAAGGAAACCAGAGCGCCTGCAACGATTGGCACAGCGTTGGTTCGATTGGCAGCGTGGCTGATTTCCGCCGCTAAACAATCTTCGCTAACAGCCGTTAACCCTCTTTCGTCGCAGTTTGTCGACCATGTTTATCAACCATAGCGTTCAACGCTAAATTCTCCTTTCCCTGCAATTTAGGGCAGCATGAAAACCCATGCTCCCAGCGGAACGAAGCGCAGCGCGCACCTTGCCATTGCCACGGCTGTGCTGACAGCCAGTCTTTGCCCGGCTTCGGCCTGGGCACTGATCGTGCCCCTTCCCGCAACCGAGCAAAGCTGTCCGGTCGGCTATGATATGGCCATGGCGGCTCCGGCTTTAGCGCCGACAAAGTCAGAGGCGATATTGGGCGGTGCGCGTAGCAAGCTTGATGAGCTTCGTGCGCAGCAAGCTGCGGCTGCAGCGCCCGCGCCCGTTCAACAGGTTGCGATGCTGGCACCCGCCGCAGGGCCGACAACGGTTCCCGCAACTGCTTGTACAGCGATGGCGTTCACCCGCTTGCCGACATTTGCGCCCGAACCCGATCTGGATCCGCGTGCACGTGCCACGCAGTGGGTGTCGCGTCTGGCCGCAGTTTCGATCATGCGGCGCCCGCAGATGCAGCCCGGATTGATGCTGCCCAAGATCGATGTCAGCAAGCCGAATGTCTTTGGCAGTGTCGCTCTCTCGGTCGGGCGCACCCCGCTCGACAGCAAATGGCAGCGCGCACAGGCGTCGGGGTTGTCGGGGCGTGCCGGACCATGGCGAGGCGTAGTTGGCGAGGCCCGAGGCCTTGATCAGGGCGCAAAGATCGAGCTGGTCAACAGCTGGGTCAACCGCCGTGTCAACTTTATCGACGACGCAGTTCGCTTCAAGGTCGCCGATCGCTGGGCGACAGCGACCGAAACGCTACGCGCAGGGCAGGGCGATTGCGAGGATTATGCCATCGCCAAGATGAAACTGCTTGAAGCAGCCGGCGTTGCCCGGGGCGACATGTTCCTCGTCATCGCCAAGGATCTGGTCCGCCGCGCTGACCATGCGTTGCTTGTGGTGCGGAACGGTGATCGCCTGATGGTGCTCGACAACAACACCGACCGCATTGTCGATGCGGCCACTATCCGCGACTACCGTCCGGTGATGAGCTATTCGGCGGGCAAGGCATGGCTGCATGGCTATGCGGCTCAACCAGAAGTCGTTCAGCCAGCCCCGATCCGTATCGCAGCGCTCAGCAGCTGAGTCGGACTCACCGTTCGCGTAGCGCTTCCGAGCGTGCTTTGATCAGAGGCTTCAGCAGGTAGCTGAGGATGCTCTTGCGACCGGTGATGATTTCGACATCGCAAATCATGCCGGGGCTGATGGGTAGGCGCTTGCCTGCCGACAGCAAATAGGATTTGTCGGTTTCGACGACCACCGTGAAATAGGCTTCTTTCGTCACCTCGTCATAAATGCTGTCGGCGGAGACCTGGACCACGCGACCCGACAGGCCCCCATAGATCGAGAAATCATAAGCAGTCACTTTGACATTTGCCCGGTCCCCTACCTTGATGAAGGCGATGTCACTCGGGGTAACACGGGCTTCGACCAGCAGCTTGTCGCCCACCGGCACGACCTGCATGATCTTCTCACCGGCCTGCACGAAGCCGCCAATGGTGGTTACCTGTACATCGTTGACCACGCCATCGACGGGAGAACGGATTTCAGCCCGGTTGACGCGGCCCGCAGCGCCTTTCAGCGACTGTTCGTTCACCGCCATCTTGGTGGCGATCTGGCTACGCTCGTCGAGCGCTTCCTGTTTGAACTGGAAACCGGCTTCGGAAGCCTGCGCCTGCGCTTCGGCGATAGCCGCCTGCGCGCGCGACGCGGCTTGCTGGGCAGCAGCAAGGCGACCCTGAATATCGGTCACTTCACGCTGTGCGGACAGCAACTCAGTCTGCGGAACAATCGATTTGGCAGCGAGCGGAGCCAGCATGTTAACTTGATTTTGGGCGAGTTGCAGGCTCTGCCGCAGGCTGGCGACGGTCGCTTGCGCTTCGCCATAGTCGCGGCGGCGCTGCTCGACGGCGGCGCTCATGGCGGAGATACGGCTGCGCAAGGCGGATGCGCGCACCGATGCCAATGCTGCTTCTTGACGGCATTCTTCCGGAATGCTGCCATCCGGATTCGGCGGGCAGTCCCCGCCTGCACCGCCTTCACGCGACAGACGCGCTGCACGGGCAGCAAGCGAACGGTTCTCGGCGGCAATCTGCCCCAATTGTGACGACGATTCGGTGTCGTCGAGGCGAACGAGCAACTGGCCCTTGCGTACGCGTTGGCCCGAACGGACCAGAATATCCTTGATCGTGGCTGGCTCGGCTGCCTGCACCAATTGCATCTTGCTCGACGGGATCACCCGCCCTTGACCACGGGTCACTTCGTCAATCTGCGCAAAACTCGCCCAGATCAGAAAAAGCAGGAAACCTGCGGTCGCGGCAACGATGATCTGGCGTGAGCCGCTCTGGCCCCTGTACCAATCGAGTAAAGCTCTCATTGACCACCCATAGCAGGTTTCGGGGTTTCCGCACCACCGCTTGACTGGCGCTGCGCGATGGCAGCGGATGCACCGCGGGTTTCGCGCGGATCAGGAATGCTCAATGTCCAGCCCTTGCTGATATCAAGGCGGCCACCGACATCATTTTCGGCGGCGCGCATTGGCACCAGTTCGGGCGCAAGCTTCGAGCGCGCGAGGGCTTCGGTTTGCTGGTCAACGGTCAGCTGTTCGGTCATGAGGCCTTCTTCACCAAGGGCCGCAAGATTGTTCAGCGCAGGGATTCCCTCAACACCCGAATAGCTTGCCGTAAAGGCACCGGGCATGCCCCATTTGCCGGGCCAGCGATAGAAGATGTGCGCGCCCAGCTGCGAAATCTTGGTCAGCTTGGGGGCCCAGTAAGGCGAGACATAGTTGGCGTGATAATGCGTTGCCTGCCCGACCGAGCGCTCGACATAGCCGGTCAGCGCTTCACGCGCGACCGCTTCGGCAGCGGCCCAGGCTGCAGCCGAAGGCTTGCGGTTGAGCGAGCCGTCACAGGTGAAGCTGAACTGGCAAATGCGCTGGTTCGATCCCTGATAAACGACGCCGCACACAGAGTTGGGGAAGGCCGGGTGGCGCACGCGGTTGAGCACGACCTGTGCGACCGCGCGGCGGCCCTGAAGCGGTTCATAAGCGGCTTCGTAGTAAACTGCCTGCGTCATGCATTGCAGAGCCGTTAGCCCAGCGCCCGAAAAATAGTTGCGGATCGCAAACGGCTTGGCCGCGAGAATCGGGGCGTCGGAGAAGGGTAAGGCTTCATTCTTCGCCAGCGCATCCTCGCCAATCAGTTCCGGCTTTTCCAACGCTTCTTCGGTGATCGAAAGCAGTGCTTTCCGTTCCTTTTCGCTCATCTGCGGCACAGATGCTGCTTGTGCAGGTTCGCCCAGCCCCAATATCGCAGGCAGCCGTGAAAGGTCAGTATCGCGAAGCGTCACCGCAAGCAGGGCGAGGGCGGTCAATATTCCGAAGAATATCAGGACAGGTCGGTTGGACCTTTTGGCGCTTTCAGGCGCTGCATGGTCTTTGGTCGCGTCTAACAGGGATGCGTGCATGGTCATTCTCCCGCCAAGCCAGCCTTGGCAAGTATCTGATCCCGCGGCCCGTCTGCGATGATGCGACCCTTGTCGATCACGATAAGACGATCGACAATCGCGAGCATGGCGTTGCGGTGGGTGGAAACGATGAGCGTCTGCTCTGGCTTCATGGCCTTGTTGAGACGATCAATGAAAAGGCGTTCGGTTTGCGTGTCCATCGCGCCGGTAGGTTCGTCGAGGAACAGCAACTTGCAGGGTTCGACCAAAGCACGGGCCAGAACCATGAAGCTGCGTTGCCCGCCGGAAAGGCGCGATCCACGCTCGCCAATATGCAGGTCAAAACCGGCGGCATCGCGGCCGATAAAGCCGTCGGCACCGGAGGCGGCAACAGCTTCGAGGAGCCTTTCTTCATCCAGATTTCGCGCTCCGAGCAACAGGTTTTCGCGCACAGTGCCGCTGAACAGTTCGGCATCCTGCCCGACAAAGCGCAGAGCGGCGCGGACTTCGTGCGGGTGATGCTGGCGGCTATCGAGGCCGTCGATGCGATAGCTGCCTTCGGTCGGTTCATAGAGCCCGCAGATCAGGCGTCCGAGTGTCGATTTACCCGATGCCACACGACCGATCAGGCCTATGCGCTCGCCGGGCTTGATTTTCAGGTTGATATCAGAGAGCGATTCCTTGCCCGCTTCCGGATAGCTGAAGCCGACATGGTCGAGTTCGACTTGCCCCTGCGAGATTACCGGCACAACTGAGCGGCTACCCTTTTCGCGTTCGTCGTTTTGCTCCATCAGCGTTTGCAGGCTGGCGAGGGTAACAAAGGCCTGGCGTCCTCGTGTCATCAGGAAAGCGAGCTGGCCGACGGGCGACAAGGATTTCCCAGCAAGCATAACGATGGCGATAATGCCGCCCATCGAGATTGCACCGGCGCTGAAAAGATAGAAACCGCCAATGACCAGCGCGATATTGGTTGCCTGCTGGCAGAATGCGGCAAGATTGACCGCAGTTGCAGTCAGGTTACGCAACTTCTCCTGCGTTTGCGCGCTCGCGGCTGAATAGCGTTGCCAGCGGCCGAGCATCCGGCCTTCGGCGCGGCAGGCTTTCAGCGTCTCGATGCCGCTGATTGATTCGATCAGCGCTGATTGCTGCAGGCTGGAATCCGCCTGTGCGTCGAGCGCAGCCTGGCCCATCGATTTTTGCAGCAGAAAGCCGGCCGTTGCCATGACGATGATGGCGACGACAGGGATCAGCGCGAGCCAGCCTGCAA
The DNA here is from genome assembly GCA_937873665.1 of uncultured Sphingorhabdus sp. Next base: position 924,643 of record CALMYW010000394.1, on the reverse strand, counting down.
GTATGGCGATCAGCGCAACGAAGAGGAACAGGAATATGATGTCGACGATCAGGACAACCGTGGTCGACGCGAAGAAATCGCGGACCATTTCATAGTCGGTGACGCGGCGGGCCAAAGCACCCGTGCTGCCCTTCTTTTCGGACATCGGTAAATTGAGCACTTTTTCAAACAGCCGCTGCGATAAACGGGCATCAAGGGCGCGGCCCAGTTCATCAACCAAACGGGTGCGTGCCAGCCGCAAACCGAACTCGACCGAGATTGCAATCCCCACGCCAAAAGCCAGCACCCAAAGGCTGGTTACCGACTTGTTGGGAATGATGCGGTCATACACATTCATCGTGAACAGCGGCAGGGCAAAGGCGAGCAGATTGATCACCAATGCGGCCAGCATCACATAAAGGAAGGATTTGCGGACCTTCCAGACTTCGTGCCAGAACCAATGGTTGCGGCGGACCTTCTCCCAGGGGCGTTCGCCTTCGCGGTCGCGGCTTGGGTCGGGATCAACGATGACAGCCTGTCCGGCATAAACTGCTTCGAGTGCCTGACGCTCGACCCAGATGCGATCCGGGTTTCCGGGCATCTGAATTTCGAAAGCAGTCCCATTGATGGCATGCAATATCAGCGCGCGTCCCGGGCCCGCAAGGAGTATGGCAGGCAGGTCACGTTCTTGCCAGCCGCGCAAGCGGCGGGATGTGGCTTCGCCGCGCAGCCCAATCTGGTCAAGTGCGGTCTCAGCCTGATGGAAAGGCAGCAGGCCAGCTTCGTCCAGCGCGAGGCCGGCACGGATAGAGGCGGGCGAAGACGGACGCTCGTTCTGCGCCGCCAGCACGCTGATGCATGCAAGCAACTCGTCACCTTGCGGCGGAGTATTATGCCACTCTTCCAGCGTCAAATGCCAACTCCTGTACATTTTGCATCGGCGAGTCCGGACCAAAGTCCCGTCGTGGCAGCTTCCACTAGACGCACTTTCGAAGAGTCAAAAACGGGTTAACCAACATTGTCGATTTTAGTGCCACAAATTATTGAATTATATCAATAATATTGTGGCGCCTCGAAGCTTGTTTACCTTGTTTTGCGGATCGCCGATCGGGTTGAACTCCTCGGCGATCCGTCATGACGTCAGTTCGAATAGCGCCTGCGATCTAGTTCTGCCGGCGGAGTCGGGCCGACCTTGAACCGCTCGCGGGCATTGGCTTCGGCATCGGGGCGAGCCCCCACACCCAAGGCCTGCATCAGCTCATTGGCGGCAGCCAGGATCTTGTACTCTGCAAAGGTCTCGGCGAAGCGCGCAGTTTCGGCACGCACCTGCACATTATAGCGGGTGTTCTGCGCGTCGAGCACGTCGAGCAGCGAGCGACGACCGACATTGAACTGTTCCCGATAGGAAAGCAGCAAGTCGTCCGAAACCTTGCTCTGCCGGTCAAGTTCGCCGGCCAGTTTGCCCTGGCTGGTCCAGGCGTTCCACGATACGCGGACATCCTCTTCAGCTTCACGGGTCAACTGGTGCAGGCGGAAGCGAACTTCGCTTGCCCGGCGAACCATTTCCTGGACCTTTGCGCGGTTTATGCCGCCGTCAAAGATCAGCCAGCGTGCGACCACCCGGGCTTGCAAGTCATTCGTTTCTCCACGGAAACCGTCAATATCATCGCCGATACGGGCATTGCCCTCCAGCGAGATTGTCGGTCCCAGATCGGCTTTTGCTTTTCCGATAACCGCATGTGCGGCATCCAGATCGGCCTGTGCTTCGCGCACTTTCGGGCTCTGCAGACGAACCTTTTCGATCGCTTCGGGAAGCGACGCGGGCAGGTTTGCGCGCAGCGAAGGCGGCAAGGTCGCGCTATTATCGATATCAAGACCAGTCAGCGTGCGGAAGGCGATGGCGGTATTGACCATGTCCTGCTCGGCTTCGGTCAAGCGCGCCAAAGCCGATTGCAGACGTTCTTCGGCCTGTTGCTGGTCAGCGATGCTGATCGAGCCTTTGGTCACGCCTTCGCGAAGATCACCAACCAGTTTGTTGTGGAAGGCAACATTGTCCTGCGATGCGGCGACAATCCGCTGTTGCAGCAGATAGTCGAGATATTGGCGCGACACCTGCAATGCTATGAACTGCGACCGCTCGTCTACGCGATAGGCAGCACCATCGGTGCGCGACGCCTGCCGCTTCAGTTCGTTGGCGCGATTGCCAGAGTCGAAAATGATCTGCTCGGCACGCAGACCGGCCTCCATCGGATAGAGTTCGTCATTTTCGATCCCAAGCGCCCGGCGGGTCGGGTTTTCGAGGCGGCGGATACCAACCGAACCCTCAACCGTGATGCGGGGCAGGAACAGTCCCTGCGCCTGTTCACGTTCGAATTCGATCGCTTCCTTGTTCATCGCGGCCTGGTTGATTTCGGGGTGGCTTTCAACAGCCACCTCGACCGCGCTTTTCAGGTCAACGCTCTGCGCATATGCCGTGCCCGAAAGGGTGAACAGCAAGGCGGCGGGGGTCGCAAGCATCAGCTTGGCTTTTATGCTCTTTTTCATGATCACACTCCCAATCAATTGCCGCGGTCTTGCGCGAGAACTTCAACACGGCGGTTTGCCGGTTCGCGAACACCATCAGCGGTATCGACTTTCGGCTGGCCTTCGCCCTTGGCGACAACAGTCATGTCCCCACGTGGAACGCCCAGACGCTCAAGCGCAGCGGCGATGTTGTTGGCACGGCGTTGCGACAGCGCGTTGTTATAGGCATCGCTGCCCGATTTATCGGCATGGCCGGTAATGGTCAGCGGGCCCCAGCCGCACTGCGCGCGGTTCTGGGCAATCGCCTGCAAGGTTGTTTCGGCTTCACCGGCCGGAACATCAACATTCCAGTCGAAGAACACTTCGGTCGTACGCGATGCGGTGCAAGCCGGTTGCGGCGCTGGTGGCGGTGGAACATAGGGTGCGGGCGCCGGCGGCGGAGCCGCATTCATGCGCGCATAGAATGCATCGCACTTGTTGATGCTTTCTTCGTCCTTGGTGGAGGATTTGGTATAACCAATGGCGATACCGCACCACACCTTGGTTTCCGATGCCCACAGGAACTTGCTGTCCGTCGATCGGACGACATTGCTATCCTGCGTCATGGTAACAGCAGCATCGTAACGCGATGTGAGTTCCGACCGCAGCTCGGAAACCCCGAGGTCGTTAAGCGGCGAACGCGGGCTGGCCTGGGCATAGGCCGTCCCGCCGGAAAACATGGTTAACGCGATACCTCCTGCGGCTAGAAGCTTATTTTTCATAGTCTTGCTCCCTGTCTGGTCTCGGTAAAATCTGCGTCCGCAGCTCAGCCGTGGTGGCCGGTAGCTGCGGACAATTCCATTTGCGTCGTGGTAATCTGGTCGAACATGTCGTGAGTGTTGTTGAAGCTCGATGCTTCGAACACCGGATTGTCGCCAAAGGTCTGGGCCAAGCCATCACCGAGCAGCGACATTTCGTTCGCCGGACCTGCCAATGCATTGAGCAAGGCATCGACATTGGCACCTTGACCAACTCCGCCTGCAAGCGCGTCCGCGACGACATCCTGCAAGGCGCCTTGCGCGAAGCCTGCATCCTGAAGTGCGATCAGTGCCTGCGATCCCGCATCAACCGCCATGCCCATCGAGCTGCCGTTCGACATGTTGAACATGCCATGGTCGATCTCGGTGGGAGCCAGCAGATTTGAGGCGAGCGCTTCAACGCGGTCGGCACCAAAGCTGTCATTCTGGAAGCTGTCGATATCAGCCATCCGGTCAAAGCTATTGAACTTGATTGCATTGTCGCCAAAGTTCGACGTCAGCGCATCCATGTTGTGCATGCCGGTGAAGAAATCACCCGCCGGCGTAGCTTCGAACGGTGCCGATTGCAGCGAAGCGAAGCCATCTGCGCGCATGTTGCCATCGAAGCTGCCGACTTTTGACAGAACGGCATCAATCGCATCATGTTCAATCGCAACCGCAGCAACCAATCCTGCCGCAACCATCGATCCTGCCATTCCGGCACTGGCCGAAGCCAGGCTGCGCTGGTCGTTTTCGTTGGCTGCAACCTTGCTCTCGACGCCACCCGCCTTGCTTGCGTCGCCGCCGGTTGCAAAGCTTGCGTCGGCAACATCGAAGTTGTCGCCATTGGTTGTGGTGTAGCTTGAAGTGCCATGCACGGTCACATCGCCGTCAGCAGCGCTGTAGGCATTGCCGTCCGATACCAGCTTGATGCTGGCGATCCCGGCATCGGTCAGGCTCTGGAACTCGCCAGCATCGGTCACGCCATTGCTGTTTGCATCCTGCCACACGCCAAACTTGGCGAAGTTGGCATCGTTTGCGTCAAGTACGCCATCCTTGTTGCTGTCGTAGTTTGCAGCGAGACCTTCCAAGTCGGTTAGACCGTTGCCGCCGAATACGATTTCAGAACCATTGTCGACCTGCGCATTTCCGTTGCGGTCAAGGGCGAGTAGGCCGTCGTCCGCGCCGACCCAAGCGGTTGCTCCGTCGCTGCCGTCGCCCAGATAGTCAAATGTAACACCTGCGTTCGCTGACAGGAATTCTGCCCCATCGCCATCCAGATCCAGAACAACCGGTGACGCCGGGGCGGTCAGATTGATCGTGATCGTGCTCGACACGAAATCGCCATCAGCGTCAGTATATTGGATAGGAACGCTGAAGGTAGCGCCCTGTACCTGAAGTACGCTGGTGGATAGAATTCCGAGTTTGAAGGTGTCGGTGCCCGTCAGCGCGTCAACCTGCACCGCCTGGAACGGCGTGGTCGCCGAGACGATCTCATAGTCATAATTGTTGGGCAGATTAAGCACGCGCCATACCCCGCCACCCATGTTGGTTACCGTTACGCCGGCCGCAGTCAGCTGCGCTGTTGTCTGCAAGACACCTGCGGCGTTGTAGATGTTCAGCGTTGTGCCACTAACCGTGGTGTCATTGGTGTCACCATAGAAGACGGTATCACCATCAGCAGGTAGCGCTTGGCCATTGGCATTGTTGACGATCGCGATGGCTTTGACGGTGAAGTCGGCTCGCTGCGGCCCTGACAAGCCGGTAACATCCTGACGGAACGCATTTGCCGAATAATATTCGTTAAAGGTTGCAACCGCAGAGCCGCCAGAGCCCGTTACGGTCACATTAACGAAATCAATCCGGATGACGTCGCCATCGTCAAGCGATTGGCCCGAACCGACACCAATTTCGGACGAGTTGGTGTTGACCGTTGCGCCTGTTTTGGTTGTCAGAACAATATCGTAAGGCGAACTTGGAACGTCAATTGCTTTGGCAGGGACGTTACCGCCGCCGACCGACGAAAGGTTCGTCACTGGCACAAGTACAGCTGTCGAAAGCTGTTGAGCCTGTGTGTATATATATTGCCCGGTCGGACCTGAAGCTGGGTTCAAGTCGATCGAGAATACAAGCGTCCCTGCCCCTGCTGTTGCCGACGTGCGTGCTTCGAGGATCGAGCTGTCTGTCGTCTTCAGGTTATAATAAAGATTCTGGCCGTTATAGGTCAGTGCCGAACCGTTGGTTGCAAGAACCTGCTGCCCACCCGAAACCGTAAAGGTGAGGGCACCCGGGGAATCTGCCCCGATAGCGGGAAGATTGAGTGCCTCGGTATCGGTCGTTCCGCCGACATTCGAACCGGTCGCAGTGCCCGGTGCGGTCGTATACGCAGCGGGCGTATCATCATCAAAAGTGATGTTGAGAACGCCGGTATTGGTCGAGCCATCGGTATCCGCAACGCGATAGGTCAGCGCGACCGATGCTTCGTTTTCGCCGGCCACATTGCTGTGCAGTACATTGTCAACGAGGGTTACCGTGTAAGATCCGTTGCTCGGATTGTTGAGCTGGACCGTGAACAAAGTATCTCCAACGCGGTTGGCATCGGGCGAAACGGTGATGGTGGCTGTCAGCAGGTTTGTGACCGCGTTCCAGCTATATGATACCGTTTCTTGACCTATGGTATTGGTCGTTCCCTGAAGTTGGGCGAAGCTGATTGCCGCGATCGGATTGTCGGTTGCAGTGATATTCAGCGTGCCATTGTAAACGGCTTCGCTTGCACTGGCGGGGACTTCGCCGAGATTTGCGTCAAGATCGCCTGTACCGCCGGCATTGCCACCTGTCAGACCATCGTCGTCCACTGTAGCCGTCACCGGAGCCGTTGATGGCAGGTCGTTATTTTCGACCAGAATGCTGAGTGTTGCCGAAGCCGTGTCGCCGTCACCATCGACGATGGTGTAGTTGAACAGCTCGGTGGTATCGGCAGGAACCGTCTTCGGCGGCGTGTAGCTCCATTGGCCCGTCGCAAAGTCAAAGGTGAACTTGCCACCTGCCTCTGTCGTTGCGGTGAAGCTGGTGGTGCCGTTGATCGTAGCACCTCCACCCGAAACGGTGATCTGCGATGCCCCTCCGGTCAATCCGTTCCAGGTGTAGACTGGATCGGTTCCGGCGGCAGGGATTGCAATCGACAAGATACGGCCACCGTCGGTGCCATAATCATCGTTGATGTCCAGATCGCCGGTGATCGGCGTCGGCGCAAACAGCGCGGTCAGCGTATCGATCAAGTCGTCGAAATTGGCGACCAATATGGGAGCACCTGCACCGTCAACGTCGATTTGCTGCAGATTGCTGTTGTTGATGCCACCACCGACACCGATCGCTGTGACGTTGATGTCGTTGTCGTTAACGAAACTGTTCCAAAGCGGACGAATGGTGTCATTCAACGCCTGACCACTGCTGCCAGTATTCTGGTTGGGATTGCCGTCGCTCAGGAAGAATACCTGATTGTTGGCGGTCTCATCGGCAGCATAGTTGGCCAGCAATGTGGTGATGGCATCGCTGAAATCGGTGCTTGTTCCAATCGCTCCAGGCCGCGTTCCGCCTGTCGCGGGGTTGACCGTGTCGAGATAGGCATTGGCGGCAGCCGCAGACGTAAAGGTCGCACTCGCCATTGCGCCGGTCGCGAACAGCACGAACTTGACTGACACATTGCCGCCTGTCGAACCGAACAACTCGGTTATCGCAGCCTTGACTGCAACCAGTTGCGTGTTCAGTTCGGTGTTATCAATCGATCCTGAGAAGTCGATCACGAATGCGGTATTGAAATCGACAAGGATTTCATTGGTCGTGCCAGACTCACCGGTTGCCGCCGGGCCATCATCTTCGAACTTGAAGAGTTGCGAGATGTCGACGGTATCGTTCGCCGCATCATTGTCGCGGTCGGTGAGTGTGACACCCAGCGACAACACGCCCGAATTCATCAGCGCTTCGCTGCCACCATTTTCATCATGGTTAGTGCTGTCATTATGTTCGACCGCGCGGAACTGGTTGATAGTTGCGGTGCCGTTGGCCGGATCGATGGTGATACGGAAGGATACGGCGCCCGCGGCACTTCCGACGCGACCTTCGACCGTGGTCGAATTGACCGAAACGAGGACGATACCACTATTCGTGACAGCATCGAGCAAGCCAGATGTCGTGTTGTTTACGGTCAATGCATAAACGCGCGAGGCTTCTCCATCGGCACCAGCATTTGCCGTTACCAGGCTGACAATAGAGCCGGTTGCATAACCAATGGCTCCAACCGCGGCCCCGGCCAGCGTTTCGTCATTGTTGACGCGTCCGCCTTCATTCTGGACCGAACCTGTCGTGCCGAGCGATTCATCGAGGATCAAAGTTGTGCCCGATGCCGCAATGTCGATCGCCGGACCATCATCCTTGAAGATCAGCTTGTCGCCGATATTGATCGTCTGCTTGGCCGTATCGCCGTCGAAATCGGTGGCCGTGGCGGTCAGTGTTACCAGATTGGCCGCAGTCAAACCGGTCGACTGGTCTGCGGTCGTATTGGGTGTATGCGCGACGGCGCGAAGCTGGTTGAGTGTGACGCTTCCCGAGCCGTTCACGGTTACTGTGAAGACCAACTGGTTGGTTGTCACAGAATAGCCTTCGACGACACCGCCAACGACCCGCAGGTGAACCGCTTCGCCCGTTGCTGTGTCGACAAGGCCCGATGCCCCGCTGACAGCGCCAAGCGTATATACGGTCGAGCCAGCTCCATCGGCACCATAATTCACCGAGAAATTCGCGACGAAGCTGGCTGAAGCGTCGGTCAGCAGCGTGGTTTCATCGACGGTCAAGGTGGGGACAACACCCGTTGTGCTGACTGTGGGACCATGGTCATCGAAGCGGACATTGCCGCCGAGGTCTATGGTTTCGCTGTCGCTTGCCGTATCCCCGTCATTATCGGTGATCGTCGACGATGCGGTCAGATTGACAAGGCCATTGGCCAGCAACACTGAATGATCGGCAAAGGGCGCTTCCGTTGCGGTCGGATCGGTTCCGATCGGATGGTCAATCTGCTGATATTGGGTCAGCGTTACGACGCCACTGCCATTGACACCGAGCGAGAACACAACCGAAGCGTCGGTCGCGCTCGCAGGTGCGCTGAGCGCAGTCGAACCCACAATCACACCGCCTACATTGTAAAGCTTGATCGCAGTTCCGCCGATCGTCAGTCCCGAATTGGTTCCGGCGGCAACGGCAAGGGTCAAGGCATAGCTCAGCGTCGGGGTCGCGGCCCCGTCGGCACCGCTTGTGGATGTCAGGCCAAAGACGCCGGCAAAATTGGCCGCGCTGGCCGCGCTGTCGCTTGCTCCGCCGATGGTTTCGGCATCCTGCGTTGCGAGTACAACGCCTGCATCGTCACCCTTTGTGACATTGATGGTCGGGCCATCATCCTCAAAGCGGATGATGCTGCCCAGATCGACATTGGCTGTATCGGTATCACCGTCAAAGTCGGTTGCGGTGACGCGAAGGCTGAGTGCACCTGCGGCCAGAGGTGAAGAATCCTCGTCATAGGATGCGCCGCCGGTGGGATGCTCGACCGCAAGGTTTTGCGTAACGGTTACCGCGCCGCTGGTCGGATTGACGCTGACGGTGAAGGCTACCGCGCCGCCAACGCCGCCAACACGGCCTTCGATAACGCCGGGTGCGGCGGTATAGAGCAGGATCGCGGCGTTGGTGGTGGAGAGCAGAAGTCCCGAATTGGCACCTTCGCTGGGCAGAACAAGGCTGTAGGCATAGCTTGTCGGCGCGTCCGCACTGGTGACAGTGTTGGTAAGCGTGAACAGGCTTGCAGCTGTCATGGTGACGGTGCCCAGATTTCCGCCTGCCGGATCGACTTCGCCGCCTGCTGCGACAACGCCATCCGTTTCGTCGATGCGGATCTGCGTTCCGGCCAACGTCAGGGTGATATCAGGACCGTGATCGGCAAAGGCAATATTGCCGCCCAGGTCGATGGTTTCGCTGTCCGATGCGGTATCACCGTCATTGTCGGTGATGGTCGACGACGCTGTAAGCGTGATCTTGCCATTCGCCAGAACCGCAACATGATCGTCAAACGGTGCGGCGGTACCGCTTGGGTCCGAAGCCGCCGGATGGTCGATCTGCTGATATTGGGTCAGCGTAACAACGCCGGCACCATCCACCGAAACGGCGAAGGCGACCGACGCATCGGTTGCGCTGGCAGGTGCCGTGCCCGAGGTCGAGCCAACAACGACATTGCCAATCTTGTACAGATTGATCGCCGCACCATTGCTGGTGAGGCCTGAAACGCCATTGGCGACGTTCAGGGCGAATGCCAGGCTGGGCGCGGCTGCACCATCGGCACCGCCATTCGATGTCAAACCGAATACGCCGCCAAAGTTACCTGAGCTTGAGCTGGTATCGCTGTTGGCGCCGATCGTATCGGCATCCTGCGTGACCAACACGACATTGGCATCGCTGCCGACGTTCACATTGAGCGACGGGCCATCGTCCTTGAAGGTTATGCGATCGCCAATACCCAAGGTTTCACTGTCAGTGTCACCGTCAAAGTCGGTGATTGTGATCGTCGCATTGATCAGACCTGAAAGCGTCAGCGCATCATCATGCGCTGCACCAGGTGCGCCATCGACCAGATGCTCGAGCGGAACGAATTGCGTTACTGTCAGCGTGCCATTGGCATTGATGGTCGCGGTGAAGGCTGTCTTCACTGCGCCGTCATTATAGCTGCCGGTAACGGTCTTGCCGTCGGGCGAGAGCGACAGGCTGATCGCATGATTGCCTATTGCGGTCTGCAGCGTGGTGACGCCGCCACCAACGATTGACAAGGCGTAAGTGGTTGCATTGGCCGCTGCGGCACCGTCTGCTCCAAAGGCGGCGGTAGCTGTCACGATGGCTGCAGCCGATGTCTGGCTGATGCCTGCAACGCCAAAGCCTGCCGGCGAACCGGCTGTGGTTTCATCCAATGTAACCGAGCTGTTGCCCGAGGCGTTGGTCAGAACCGGGCCGTCATCGGCAAAGCTTATGTTCGCACCGATATTCACTGTCTCGCTGTCGCTGGCGGTATCGCCATCACCATCGGTGATGGTCGACGACGCGGTCAGTGTGATCGCGCTGTCGAGCAATGTTGCAAACTGGTCGTCATAAGGACCATTGGCTTCACCCGGAAGCGCATGGTCGATCTGGCTATACTGGGTCAGCGTCACCACACCGGTACCGCTGACAGCAACCGAGAAGACCACCGATGCAGCTGTTGCGCTGGCAGGTGCTGTCGCAGAGGTCGAGCCGACAATGACATTGCCAATCTTGAACAGGTTGATCGCCACGCCATGGCTCGTGAGGCCCGATGCACCACCCGCCGTATTCAGCGTGTAGGCCAGCGATGGTGCAACCGCACCATCGGCACCAGCGGTCGAGGTCAGGCCAAACACACCGCCAAAATTGGCAGCACTGGTCGCCACATCTTCCGCCGTCGGAACACCATCGGTTTCCGCATCCTGCGTAACCAGCGATACGCCAGCATCTTCACCCTTGGTGACATCCAGCGAGGGGACATCGTCGACCACTGTTACGTTGAACGATCCGGTGGCGGTGTCGGTTTCGCTGTCGGTAACCTCGAAAGTAACGCCGTTCAAAGCGACCGAATCTTCGCTGCCGCTCGCGACATGCTTGACGGGTTGCGAAAGCGTGGTCGAATAGCTGTATGTCACATCGCCCGGATTGGGGCCAAGCACAGCGCCGGAAACTTCAATCCGGATGACTTCGGCACCGCCACTGCGTCCGACAAGCGCACCACTTTCAAGCGCGAATACAACGTCGACGCCGTCGAGCGTTTTCAGCTGGCCATCAAGCGCGCCGGTATCCACCAGCTTGATCGATGCAAGAAGGTTCGCAGGAACGTCGGCACCAAAATTGACCACGGCCGTACCAGAGGCGGTCGCGCTTTCGGTCGAATCTGTTTCGCTCGGGCTCGCTTGCAGCGGCGCTGCATCGACATTGGCATTCAGCAGGCCGTCTTCATCGACAGTCAGATTAGAGATGCGAAGGATGTTCGGAATCGAATCCTTCAGCAGGTCAAGCGTAACGGTTGTAGTTGAGGTGTCGCCATCCGAATCGGTGATGGTGTAGGTAAAGCTGTCCGCGCCTTCAGCACCTGCATTCGGTGTATAGGTGAAGGTGCCGTCAGCATTATAGACCACGCTGCCTTTGGCAGGACCAGTTGCAACAACTACTCCGGTCGACAGATTGACGCCATCGGCACCCTTCACATCATTGGCAAGCGCATCAAATGTCAGCGCCGTCTGTTCGGCTACCGAATAGGTACCATCGGGATTGGCGGTCGGCACGTCGTCAACAATGCGCACTTCGACCTGGTCGGTATCAGTCGATCCGTCAGTGTCGGTTACTGCCACGTCGAACAATTCGGTCAGGAAATTCTGACCACCCGCATTGGCATGGGCGGTGTTGTCGGTGAGTACATAGCTGTAGCCGATGGTAATAGCGGTCGCGTTGCCATCGACCGGGGCCGAGATTGAGGTGATCGTGAAGGTGCCATATGCAGTCGCAAAGGACTGGCCGACAAAAGTTTCAGTACCTTCGATCTTGATCGAGGCAATACCGTCAAGGCCATTGACGGTGAAGCTGCCCGTCTGCGTGAGCGAATCCGGAGTGGTGTCCGATCCGGCAGGCTCGAGGCCACGCACGGGCAGATCGTCTTCGTCGACAACCAGGTCGGGGCCTTCGACGTTCAAGCCGTTGATCGTGATGCGATCGTCCGAACCGTCAATCCTGATCTCGATTGTCGTGGTCGACGGATCACCGTCGCCATCTGTGATCGTGTAGGTGAATGTTTCGGTTAGGCTATCGTCTCCGTCGAGGCCTTGTATCCGAGGATCTTCATTGTTCAGCTTATAGGTGTAGGTACCGTCGGATTCGATAACCAAGGTTCCATAAGTGCCGGCGACATCGCCGCCAACATTACCTGCAACCGGGCCTGCGACTGTCCCAAAGACAACGCCAGTGACGCTGGCTCCATCGGCACCGCGTGTATCTGCCACGCCATCGGTTGCATTGGCATCCGCCACATTCGCACCGCTGATGACATTGCCGTCGGCGACGGTCGGGCCATCTTCCTTGACGCTGTCAGCGTCGGCGCGGGCCGTCGGCACATCGTCAACAATATCGATTACCAGTGTTCCGGGGGTGTTGTCGCCATCCTGATCGGTGACCACCACTGCGAAATCATCAAAAGTCGCGTCGCCCGAGGTGTTGGTGGTGAGTTCATATTCATAACCGATCGTGCCAGCAGCGATGCTGGTGATGGTCAGGGTGCCAAAGCTGCCCGTAAAAGTCTGGCCAACAGCCGTTACCGCAACACCATCAATGGTTACCGTCGCCGGGCCATCAGGTGCGGTGTAAGCGATCGTTCCAGCCGTCAGTTCGCTGTCAGCTGCAGCATCAGAACCGGCAGGCAGGCCTGCCTCTTGCACTTGCGTGCCGGCCTCGCCCTCGGTTGGAAGGTCAAGCGTGGTCCGGCTGTCGCCAATGTCGATGGTCAGCGTCGCGGTCGAGGGATCGCCGTCGCCATCGGTGATGGTGTAGGAAAAGACGTCCGAAACGCCACCTGGCGTACCCGGATTCCGGGCGTAGCTATAGCTGCCGTCGGCGTTAAGTGTCAGGACGCCATATTGGCCATTGGTGGTGCCATCAACCGCACCTGCACCGCCAAAGCCACTGATTGCGGTGACGGTTACGCCGTCAGCTCCGGGCGTGTCAGCGCCGCCATCGCCTTCGGCGTCGGTGATGACATTACCTGTAGCCGGGCCATATTCGCCCGCTGCGATGCTGTCGGCATCCTTGATTGCGGTGGGCACGTCATCGTGAATGCCGATAACCAGATTATCATTGGCACTGTCGCCGTCGCTGTCAGTCACCACGACATTGAAGCTGTCTGTAGTGCCTTCGCCTGCGGTATTGTCGGTCAGTGTGTAGCTATAGCTGTACGCACCTGCCGAGACGGTGACAGTCAATGTGCCATGGGCACCGGTGACGGTGCCACCTGCAGTGACATTGACACCGTTGATGACCAGCGATTGCAGCGTATCGTCGCCGGTTGAAACAGCGATAGTGCCGCTGGTGGTTTCGCTGTCGGCAGGTTCGTTCGAACCTGCTGGTTCGCCGTCGCGCGCGGGAAGGCCGGCTTCATCGACGAAATTTTCACCGCTGACATCGACGCGCGGTTCCGAGTCTTTCAGCAGCGTGATGGTAACAGTCGCGGTCGACGGATCGCCATCACCGTCGGTGATGGTGTATTGGAAGGTGACTGTGCCTTCTTCGCCGGGTGCCGGCGTGTAGGTGAAAGTGCCGTCTCCATTATAGGCAAGCGAACCTGCCCCACTGAGCGATTCCGCTACCACAGCGACGCCAGAGGTAAGATTAACGCTGTCAGCGCCGGGCGTGTCATTTCCAAAAACATTGACAGTAACCGAAGCATTTTCAGCTTCTTGTGAAGCACTGTCGTCGCGCGCAATCGGAGCATCATCAATGATGTTGATGTTCAAATCGTCGCTGGCAGTATCTCCATCGAGATCGGTGACGACGATCGGGAATGTTACTGTGCTGCCCGAAGTGTTCAGCGTGTTGTCGTTCAATGTGTAGGTGTAGGTAATGCTGCCGTTGCCGGTCGCCGGATCATAGCTGTAAGCGGTGATGACCAGTGTGCCGGTTGCGTCTGAAACTACCTGCTGAGGTAGTGAACCCGGCGTAATTGTTACGCCCGCTACGGTTACGCTGCCAACGCCATCGGGCGAGTTGAAAGTGATCGTTCCGCTGGTGGTCTCGCTATTGCCATCAAACTGTGACCCCGAAGGCTCGCCTTCGCGCGACGGGAGATGCGGCTCTCGTACCTGCGTACCGTCTCCGATTTCCGGAACAAATACGATCCGGTTGGGCGCATCGCCGATATTGATGGTCAAGGTGGCGGTCGAAGTGTCGCCGTCGCTGTCGGTCAGGCGATAGCTGAAGACATCGCTCACGCCGCCCGGAGTGTTGGTATTGCGGACGTAGGTGTAGCTGCCGTTAGCACCAATTGTCAGCGTGCCGTATTGGCCGTTGATCGTGGAGCCAACTGCCGCGAAAGCACCTTCCGTTCCGGCACGAAAGCCTGAAACGGCGGCGCCATCGGCACCTTGGGTGTCTGCGCCGGCAGCTCCGCTTGTGGTGCCCGATCCTGAAACGACATTGCCCGTTTCGGGACCATAAGTGCCCCCGGCTACGCTATCGGTGTCATTGCGGGCCGTGGGTACGTCATCAGTGATGACGATAGTGAGGCGCGCAGTTGAAGAATCGCCGTCAGGATCGGTCAAAACGACAGTGAAAACGTCAGTTGTGGAATCACCCGACGTATTGTCGCTAAGGCGATAGGTGTAAGGGATCTGGCCACCCTCTAGCGCGCCCAGCGTCAGTACGCCGGTAGACGTTGTAATTTGCTGGCCAGCGCCGGTGTAAACAACACCATTGATGGTGATTGATGCGATGCCATCGGGCGACGTGACAATGATCGTGCCCGTGGTCGAATCCGATCCATTGCCGGTCGACGAACCTGGCGACTCGGTGTTGCCGTTCGGGCGCGTACCGGGCAGGCCGACTTCGCTCACATTGTCGGTGACATCCTTGCCAGCCGGGCCGCCATCCTGAATGTTCACATCCGGATCGCGATCAATGAGGCCGGGAACCAGTTCGCGTTGCTCTGGTTCAGGGAAAGCCAGCTCGGTCGGGGGCAAGAGATCGCCCAGTCCGAACGGATCACCGATATCGCCGGGTGTTTGCGAGAAATTACCGCCAGAGCTTTGCGGCGGACCAGCTGCGGGTTGAGGCTCCTGGCCAATCAGCAACGCTGCAAGGTTGACCGGCGGAACAGCGACGCCATCGACAACAAACTGCGGAACAAACACTGCACCATCCGGAACGACAACTTCGCTGCCGTCCGGCATGCGGATGACCAGATCACGACCGACAACGCGGATATTATCCAGTGACACACCCGAGGGGAGAACAAGCTGGCCGTCCTGCCCGGGGACTAACGCGGCTGCCTGCAAGGCAAATTGCGCGTAGGCCGATGCGGCTGCGGCCACTGATGCTGCAGCGGTACCGTCCATGCCTTCGGTTGGAAGGATCGGGGTGATGTTGCTGGTGTTGGCGTCCATGGTGTTGTCCTAGTTTGCCAAAATAGCCCCACGGACGGCGAATGCCCGTGCAGCGCAGGTTGGTTGATTGGAAATGAGAGTCGAATTTAGCGGATAGAGTCGTATCGATGCACCGAATCGCGGTGCCTCAAATGAACAAAGGACCAATTGGTCTTGCATCTTTAACTCTGCCTCCCGTTGCAGCCTCACAAGCACCGATTCCCAATTGGTTCGGGCAGTTTCAGCTGTTCAGTTTGGCGACCCCGCGAATCCTGTTTTTCGATTCGTTAACAACAGGGTAAGCATGTTTGACGAGATCTCGGCAAGAAATATCGATTCTGTTTACCATTTATTAAATTTGGCATGCCGAACGATATAGTCCAAAATGCATATATCGTTTGATGTCGGGTTCCCGCTATGCTGGTCAGGGCAAAACGGCGACGGGGCGTTGATCTATGAACCAGCTATTCCGGTTCCTTCTATGGGCGCCTTCGTTGGCAAGGTTGCTGCTGGCGCTTGCGGTGATGGCTGCGCAATTCGGCAAGGATGGGTCGCTGGTTCATCCAGCCGCGCTGCTGATTCTTGTATGGGCTGCCATTTCGATTGGGCTGGTTCTTGTTGTGCAAGTGGCCAGCACCCGGGCATTGCGCATTTCGATAGCGGTCGATGTTGCTGCAGCTGCACTTGCCGTCCTGTCAGCGCCCTCGACTTTGGTTCAGGCACTCGCTTTGCTTGCAACCTCATGCCAGCTTTTGTTTCGTTCCGGGTTTCCGACCTATTATCTCGCCACCCTGGTGGCCCCACTTATTCTGGCTCCCGTCGCGGCGGGCCTGTTGGGTGCTTCGCACGGCGCATCTGAGAGCCCTTCCTTGTCGATTCTGAACCAGTTCCTCTTTGCGATAGCCATCCTCAACGCCGGTGCCGCGATTGCGCTTTCTGCGGTGCGGGGGGATCAGATTCGGCAGTTCCGGGATCAGGCCGTGTCGATCCGCATGCTGAGGCTCGAACGTTCGCTGGAATTCGATCTGCAGCGTCTGGTTGAAGCGCTCGCGTCGCTTTTCGGACCTAACCGTGCATTCTGCATGATTGGCGAATTTTCACAGCATTCCGTGCCTCGAAAGTTCGAACAGGGCACGGCTGTCCAATTGAGCGAACACGAAATGCGGAAGCTGATCGGCCTGGGAGATGAGCTGGGGCAATCCGAAATCGTTCTGGATAACGTTTCGCAGCAGGTTTTCGCGCTTTCCGCCAATTCGCACAAGGTTGAGGACTTGCCGGAGCTGGCTCAGGGCATTGCCACTAGTCTGGCGCGCGAAGGCTTGGGACGCTGCATCGTCAAATGGGTGAAAATCGGAAGAGCACATGGGGTCTTGGTTTGCGCAGTAGCGACAATAGATTCGATCAAGGTCCACGAAGCCCGCGTAATTTGCGAAGCGCTGGATGAGCTGTTTCCTCTTTTGGATAGCGTGTCCGAGGTAGAGCGCCATTTCATCGCCGACGCGCACGACGTCGCCCGTCGTGATTTGCATGACGGCGTTCTGCAAACACTGGCTGCCGTGCGTATGCGCCTGTTGACCACGGCGCGGCGCCCGGACCTGAAAGATCACGCGGTACAAACCGAGGTTCAGAAAATTGCGGACATACTGACTTTGGAACAGGCCCGGCTGCGCGGCCTTCTCGAAACCAGCGAAAATGAAGACCATGGCATCAATCTGGTCACTACACTTGATGTCGCCCTGCGTGCAATTTCGATGCAGTGGGAAATCGATGCGCGGCTGGAATCGGAAGAGCCCGCTATTCCCATCGACAAAGAGTCAGCCATCAACATCGAGCACCTTGTCAGGGAGGCAGTTGCCAACGCTGTGCGTCATGCCAACAGCACACAGTTGACAGTAAGGCTTTCGTTACATCAGAATGCATTACAGATCGCGATTATCGATCGCGCCGACAAGTCGGCAGGGGGCGGGGCTAAAAGGGGTGGAGAATCAATGCCTTTAAAATCAGCTTCGTTGCTGCAGCGGCTTCGACTCGTAAACGGTTTTGCCTATGCCGAAGGTCTGGACAAAAGCGCAATTCTCGCCGTTACCATCCCAATGCAGAGGATCGACAATGCATAATGTCCTGATTGTAGACGATCACCCCTTCTTTCTGCATGGCTTCAGCCAATATGTGGAGGGCAGTGGCAATTTCTCCATCACTACGGCGCTGTCTGTCGACGAAGCTATTGAAAAAATAGATGAAACTGAACCAGACCTAGCCATGCTCGACGTGACGATGCATGGCGGGGGCGGGCTTAAAGTCCTACGCCATATTCGCCGCCATCATCCAACTGTCCCGTCCATGTTCCTGACCGTGCATGTTGACCCCGAACAAACGATCGAAGCAATGCGTCTGGGTATTTCGGGTATCGCCTTGAAAGACGCCGATCCGGAAACGATAGTCGAAGCTATGGAAACTGTACTGGCCGGAGGGAAATGGTTTGATACCAATGTGACCGAGCCTGCATTGCGCTTCTCGATAAACAAGCCAAGTCGAACACTGCGCTCGAACGATCTGCTGACCAAGCGCGAGGCAGAGATTGTGGAACTGGTCTGTCAGGGCCTTCGCAACCGGGATATTGCCGCGCGCTGCGATCTGGCTGAGGGTACAGTAAAAATCCACCTCAACAGCATATTCCGTAAATTGGGTGTGACGTCTCGTTCCGAATTGATTGTTCAACAGGGCGGCATGAAAGCGGCGCAAGCAGGCGCGATTGCTGCCGACACCGAGCATTAAATTTTGCCTTGAAGCGAAATGGGGATGTGGATTGTTTCAATCCAGCAACACCATCCATGCATATGGATGGTGACCCCTACGGTTGTATAACTTAAATCTCAAGCAGTTTCAGGGCGTCCCTAAGTCCCTTGTAAAATCAAGGATTTCACTTGTATAGTGTTCGCGGTCGGTCGCCCCGATTTGCCTGAATTCCCATCAAAGTGTGGGAACGAATGTGGGAACGCATTAGGCAGGAATCGAACCGATGGCGCTGACAATATTGAAAGTGAAGAACGCGAAGCCGGGTCGCCATTGCGATGGCCGGGGGCTTTGCTTGGTGGTCAAGGATAGCGGGGCGCGGACTTGGGTGCTGCGGATGCAGCAATCTGGCAAGCGACGCGACTATGGCTTGGGTTCGGCAACCGAGGTTTCGCTTGCCGATGCGCGCAATGCGGCTGCGGCCTTGCGGCGGCAGGTGCGTGAGGGTTGCGATCCTGTTGCCGAACGGCGGATGGCGCGCAAAGTCATCCCGAGCTTCGAGGCGGTGGCGCGCGAATGCTACGACTCTTTGAAAGCAGGTTGGAAGAACCGGCGGCAGACCAGTTGGATTTCCAGCTTCGAGAACCATGTCTTCCCGATCATTGGGGCGCGCGCCGTGAATGCCGTGGACAGCGTTGCGGTCGTTGAGGTGCTTACGCCCATCTGGCTTGAAGTTCCTGACACTGCGCGGCGCATCCTACAGCGCATCGGCGCTGTGCTGGACTTCGCACATATCAAGGGGTGGCTGCCGGATGAGGTTTCGTTGCGTTCCGTGCGCAAAGGGCTTCCCCGACAGCTTGAGAAGGCGGGGCATCTTGCCGCCATGCCTTATTCGGAGGTTCCGGCGCTCGTGGCGAAGCTGGCAGCCGCAGCGCCGACCACGGGCCGCGATGCACTGCGCTTCACCATCTACAACGCCGTCCGCTCGAACGAGACGCGTTTTGCGGTCTGGACGGAGTTCGATTTGGATAAAGGCGTCTGGACCATCCCCGGCGAGCGCATGAAGGCGCGCGAGACCCATATCGTGCCGCTGTCAGCGCCCGCAGTCGCCTTGCTGCGAGGGCGCTGGCATGCGCGCACGAGCGACACCGGATTGGTATTCAGCAACAATGGCGAAACACCGATCAGCGATATGACGATGACCAAGCTATTGCGCGACGACGGCATCGCGGGCGTTACCGTCCACGGCTTCCGCTCCGCCTTCACCGATTGGGCGGCGGAGATGACCGACTTTCCCAAGGAGGTCGCCGATAAGGCGCTGGCGCATAAGCTGCCCAACAAAGTTGAAGCAGCCTACCGACGGACGGACTTTTTCGAGAAACGGCGCAAGTTGATGGCGCTATGGGCGCTGTATCTGGACGACACCGCTATTCCGCTACCCGCTGCCGCTTGATGAGCTCGCGCAAGCTGGCGGTGGTGACGCGCGTCGATTTTCCGAGCTTCACTGTCTCGACCTCGTTGGCCGCAATCAACTCATAGAGCTTGGTGCGGCCAACGCCGATCATGCGGGCGGCGTCGTTGATCCTGACGCAGATCGGCTCGCTCACAGCCTTGCACTTTCGTTGCGATAGCCGACCGGATCGTCGATCCAGCAATTGATGGCCGATTCCCGCCAGCCCGCGCCGTGGATGCTGATCCGCACCTGACACGGGAAAGTGCCTTCCTTGATCTTGCGATACATCGTCGAGCGGGAGAGGCCGGTTCGGGCCAGAACGGTCTTGAGGCGGATAATCTTTTCGGAGTTTGACATGGGACGCTCTTTCATTCGGTGACAGTCATTGGCTCCCCATGAGATGAAGATTGGCCGAAGCAATTGACCGCGCAAGGGCGTTTCCGACGAATGCAAGCGCAGGCGCGCAAAGAGTTGCATCGCGCAATGACGGCTTGCGGACGGCTAGAGACGGCAGCGGCGGGCATTGGAGGGACAAGGTTGGGCAAGGCGCGGCGGAAAGAATTTCGACTGTCGGAAGCGGATTCCCAAGGCTGATCGCATCCGCCGATGCTTTCGACGCAAATTTGCGCCGGGTGTGGCCGGATTTAACGTCTGAGTCGGCGGTTTCTGCGATGCGACCGCCACATGCCGATTCGCTTGTAATTCGCGCGCGACCTCTAGCTCCGTGACAGATCAAAGTAGCGACACCTGTTGCGCTGCCCTTTGGGCGACCCGCTCTATCCGCTGGCGCGGACCGGGCCGGTAGTCCCGGCCCACTCGGGTTGCGATCGGGAGCAGGGATAGTGAGCGGGAAGGTTCAAGGACGCGCTCTGTCCCGCGCCTTTGGCGCTCCTGAGGGCGCGGCATTTTTGCGCTGACCCGCTGGCACTCTTGCCTCTCTCCTTGCCGGATGGGCGCTGGCGCACAGGCCCGCGCGCACACCATCCGGCGGCGTCGCGCCGCCCACAAGGGTGCCGTTCCTGCGCCGCGTTGCGGCTGGGGGGAGGCTAACCGCCTCCGTTTTCCCGATTTGAGGGAATGCCAAGGGCTTTGCCCTCTCGTTCCCAAACCGGAATAGACGCCCCCGTGTGGCGGTCGCTGCGCGCCCGCTGCCCCGCCAGGGCGTCGATTCCCGTTTTCCCTCCCCCTCCCGTCCTCGCCGGAAGGCAGAGCCGGATGTCGCTGGCAAGCGGCTTTCAGCTGGAAGGAAGGGACAATGACCGATTTGCTTTTGATGTATCGGGCTTGCTGGGCGGAGTGCCGGGACGACTATCTGCGTCAGGTCGCGCATGAGAATGGCTTGCCCATCGAGTGCGTCCGCACGATTGCCGCACACCTTGGCGAACGTGAGGATTTTGGGGCGCTAGTTCTGATTTGCGAGACGCATCGGAGCCGGTCGTACTGACTGCCATCAATCAGGCGTGCAAACTCTCCGCATCGCCGCACGGCTCGCTTTCGGTCTGGATCGTCGCATGGTGGATAGCGAAGCGGGCTTCGAGCATTTCGGTTAGTGCCTTGCGGACGGCCTCGGCGTCGCGACCTTCGGCCACCGCGACATGCGCGGTCAGGCTGGCATCGTCGCCCGCGACCGACCATAGATGGAGGTCGTGAACGCCGGTTACGCCCGCCACTTCGCCCATCGCGCCGCGGATCGCCTTCAAGTCGAAGCCGCGCGGCACGCCTTGGAGCAAAATATGGGTGGTATCGCTCAAAAGCTTCCATGTGCGCGGCAGCACCCACAGGCCAATGGCGATGGCGACCACCGGGTCGATCCAGTCGAGTTTGGTGAAATAGATCGCGATGGCAGCCGCAATCACGCCCAGCGAGCCGAGCATGTCGGCCCAAACTTCGAGATAGGCCCCTTTGACGTTGAGGCTGTCTTCCTTGCCGCCAGCAAGGATGCGCATCGAGATCAGATTCACGATCAAGCCGACGCTGGCGACGATCAGCATCCCCACCGACTCAACCGGCCTCGGTTCGAAGAACCTGCCAATGCCCTCGATCAGCACATAACCCGCGACCACGAACAGCAGGATGGCGTTGAACGCAGCGGCAAGGATTTCAAAGCGGCGGTAGCCAAAGGTGCGCTGGTCGTCGGGCGGGCGCTGGCCGATTTTGACTGCTGCCAACGCAATCGCGAGCACGGCGCTGTCGGTGAACATGTGCGCGGCGTCGGACAGCAGCGCGAGGCTGCCGAACACGAACGCGCCGACCAGTTCCGCGACGAGAAACGTCGTGGTCAGCCCAAGCGCGATGGCAAGCCGCTTTGTGCTGGCCCCCGCGCCGTGGTTATGCCCGGCGTGACCACCGCCACCATGATCGTGTTCTGCGCCCATCGTTCAATCCTTCCTATGCCGGTAGTTCACCGCCGAACTTGTCAACGTCATCATATTCGCCTGTCTCGTGGTGCTTGTGCTGGCCCTTGAGCAGCAATTGGCTGATCGCGGGCAGCACGAAGAGGGTCAGGATCGTCGAGGTAATCAGCCCGCCGATGACGACGATGGCGAGCGGCTTTTGCACTTCCGCGCCTTGCCCGGTGGCGAGCGCCATCGGGACGAAGCCGATGGCCGGGACGATGCCGGTCATCAGCACGGCGCGGAAGCGTTCGAGCGACCCTTCGACAATGGACTGCGCGACCGATAGCCCGGCCTCGATCCGCTGGTTGATCGCGGTCATTACGACGAGGCCGTTCAATACGCCGACGCCCGCCAGCACGATGAAGCCGACCGCTGCCGATACCGAGAAGGGCAGTCCCCACAGCGCGAGCGCGAATACGCCTCCCGCGAGGCCCAAGGGGATTGCCGAATAAACCGCAATCGCCGGACGGAACCCGCGCAAGGCAACGAACAAGATGCCGAAAATCGCCGCGAAGACGATAGGGATGACCAGCGACAGCCGCCGCGATGCAGCTTGCAGATTCTCGAACTGCCCGCCCCATTCGATTGCGCTTCCTGGCGGCAGTTGCACTTGGGCTGCGACCTTGCTTTGCGCTTCGGCGATGAAGCTTCCCAGATCGTTGCCGCGCACATTGGCCTGGACAACGACGCGGCGCTGGCCGTTGTCGCGGCTGACCTGATTGAGCCCTTCGGAAAAGCCGAAGCTCGCGACCGCACCCAACGGTATCGACGTGCCTTCCTGCGGCAGCATGACCGGTAGCGCACCCACCGCGTCCAGATCGTCGCGGCCCGCATTGGGCAGGCGCACGACGATATCGAACCGCCGGTCGCCCTCGAAGACGATCCCGGCCTCGCGCCCGCCCAATGCAGCCGCCACGGTATCGGTCACATCTTCGAGCGTCAGGCCGTAGCGGGCGATGGCATCGCGGTCGAACTTCACGTCGAGCTGCGGAAAGCCCTCGGTCTGTTCGACCTTGACGTCGGCAGCGCCCGGCACCGTGTTGAGGACGGCGGCGACCTTTGCGCCTGTCGCGCTCATGGCGTCGAGATCGTCGCCATAGAGTTTGATAGCGATGTCGCCGCGCACCCCGGCGATCAGCTCGTTGAATCGTAGCTCGATAGGCTGGCTGATTTCAAAGGCGCTGCCGACCATCGGCTTCAACTTGGCTTCGAGCCGTTCGATCACCTCATCCTTGGTATCGACCCCAGCAGGCCATTCGTCCTTAGGCTTCAATATGACGAACGAGTCCGAGATGTTGGCGGGCATCGGATCGGTGCCGACCTCCGCCGTCCCGGTCTTCGAGAACATATAAGCGACTTCAGGGAGCGACGTCGCCGCCTTCTCGATTTGCCGCTGGAGCGTCAGCGACTGGTTGAGCGAAGTCGAAGGGATGCGGATGCCTTGCAGCGCGATGTCGCCTTCGTCGAGCTGCGGGATGAACTCGCGGCCCAGCATCAGGAAGACGAGGCCCGCCAGCACGAATGCGCCAACGCCCGCGCCGATCCACGGCCAGGGCCGCGCGACCGCCTTGTCGAGCAGCGGCACATAGCGTTGCTTGGCGTAGGCGACGGCCTTCACTTCCTTCTCAGCCACCTCGCCGCGAATGAGCAGCGCGACCATCGCGGGAACAAAGGTCAGAGACAGGACGAAAGCCCCCGCCAGCGCGAGCATGACGGTGATCGCCATCGGTGAGAACATCTTACCCTCTACGCCGGTGAAGGTGAGCAAGGGCGCGAAGACAAGGAAGATGATCGCCTGGCCATAAATGGTCGGGCGCACCATTTCGCGCGAGGCTTCGAAGACCTCGTGCAGCCGCTCGGTCAGGCTGAGCAAACGGCCTTCATGATGCTGGCGTTCGGCCAATCTTCGTAGGCAATTCTCGATGATGATGATCGAGCCATCGACGATCAGCCCGAAATCGAGCGCGCCAAGGCTCATCAGATTGCCCGACGTGCCGGTGGCGTTCATGCCCATCGCCATCATCAGGAAAGATAGCGGGATGACCAGCGTGGCAATGATCGCGGCGCGGATATTGCCGAGCAGCCAGAACAGCACCGCGATGACCAGCAACGCGCCTTCGAGTAGGTTCTTTTCGACCGTCCAGATCGTCGCGTTGACCAGCTTCGAGCGGTCGAGGACGGTCTTGACCTTGATCCCCGGCGGCATCGACTTGGCGACTTCGCCCAAGCGCGCGGCAACCGCATCGGCAACGATCCGGCTGTTGCCGCCTGCGATCATCAAGGCGGTGCCGACGACCACCTCATTGCCGTTTTCCGAAGCCGCGCCGGTGCGCAGATCGCCGCCGATACGGACATTCGCCACATCGCGCACCGCCACCGCCACGCCGCCGCGCGTGGCGACGGTGGCGCGCCCGATTTCATCGAGCGTGCGGATGCGGCCATCGGCCTTGACCAGAAACGCCTCGCCGCCGCGTTCGACGAAATTCGCGCCGACCGAGATATTGGCCTTTTCCAGCGCCTCGGCGAGTTCCGAGAAGGAGATATGGTAGGTTGCGAGCTTCGCCGGATCGGGTTCGACCACGAACTGTTTTTCATAGCCGCCGATGCTGTCGATTCCAGCTACGCCCGCGACGGTTTTGAGCTGTGGCCGGATCACCCAATCCTGCACCGTGCGCAGGTATGCGAGCTTCGAGACCTCGTCAGTGAGCATCTTGCCGTCGGTGGAGAGATAGCTGCCATCGGGCTGGAAGCCAGGTTTGCCCGCGATCTTCGGATTGGCCTTGGTTCCCGCAGGCTCATACTCGACGACATACATCAGCACTTCGCCAAGCCCTGTGGTCACCGGCCCCATTTGCGGCTCGATGCCGTCGGGCAGGCTTTCCTTGGCCTGGGTCAAGCGTTCGGCAACCTGCTGGCGCGCGAAATAAAGGTCGGTGCTTTCCTCGAACACGACCGTGACCTGGCTGAAACCGTTGCGCGAGATCGAGCGCGAGCTCTCAAGGCCGGGGATGCCCGCCATCGCGGTTTCGACCGGAAAGGTAACTAGCCGCTCCATATCGAGCGGCCCCAAAGCGGGCGCGACGGTGTTGATCTGTACCTGCTTGTTGGTGATGTCGGGAACGGCGTCGATCGGCAACTTCAAAAGCTGCGCTGCACCGAAGGCCGCGACGATGAGCGTGGCGATGACCACACCCCAGCGGAAGCGGATCGCCGCATCGAGAAGTTTTTCGATCATCTCAATGCTCCGCCTCGCCCTTGCCGAGTTCGGCTTTGAGCAGGAACGCGCCCTTGGTCGCGATCACGGCGCCGGGCTTCAGCCCGTCGACAATCTCAACGCGTCCGGCGCTGCGCTGGCCGACCGCGACGTTGGTCGCTTGAAAGCCCTTGGCGGTTTTCACGAACACCACGTCTTTGCCCTCGACCGACTGCACTGCCTCTTCGGGAATGCCAATGCTCGAACTGGCTGCCGCATTGCCCGGCATGATCCTCACGCGCAGCCCTTGGCCCGGTATGAGCTGGCCGGAGCCGTCCGGGACAAGCACAATGGTCGCCGTCTTGCTTTCCGGGTCAAGGCTGGGGGTCGCTGCACGCACCGTCGCCGTGACGGTTTCGCCGCCGAGCAGCTCGATGACCGCGCGGTCGCCCGGCTGCACGCGCTGCGCATCGGCGGGAAGCACCAGGGCATTGATCTGGATCTTGCGCGGGTCGGCGACGCGGAACAATTCAGCGCCTGCAGACACATAGCTGCCGAGTGTGGCATCGGCCTTGGTGATTTTGCCCGAAATCAGGCTGGTCACCGCAAGATACCGGCCATCGCCGGTAATCTTGGCAGCGCCCGCCGCCGATTGGGTGCGCCGTGCCTCTGCTTCGGCCTCGGCCAGCACTGCTTGTGCTGCCTCGAAATCCTGCCGCGCCGTCACCTTTGCCTCATAAAGTTTTTTCTCGCGCGCATATGCGGAGCGCGCTGCAATCAGCCTTGCCGAAGCGGAGCTGCGTTCGGCTGCGATTGCCGACGCATCGCGGCTCTCCAGATAGGCGATGGTCTCGCCCGCGCGCACATTGTCGCCCAGACGCTTGACGACCCTGGTCAGCGCGCCATCGGCACGGGCAGTCAGCACCGCCTCTCCATCCGGTGCGGCAGCGACTACGCCCTGCGCGATGATTTCGGCACCAAGGCCACCCGCCTGCGTAGCTTCGGTCACAATCCCCGCCGCCTTTGCGCGGGCATCGTCCATCTCGACGAGGCCTTCGACATGCCCTTCCTCTTTGCCTTCTTCGCCATGCTCGCCTTCTTCGGCAGGCGCGGTGGCGGCAGACGGGGCGAACACGGTGCGGCCCAGCATCACGCCGCCCCCGCCTAGCACGAGCGCGGCAATGGCGGCCCCTGCGATCAGTTTGTTTCTGTTGGTTTCGGTTTCCATGAGACGGTCCTTCACTGCGCGTTCGCGCGGATGAGCGCGGCGAGCGCGCGAGCGCGGTCGAGCCGCGCTTCGATGAGGTTGAGTTTGGCGGTGGTGAGCGCGGTCTGTGCGTCGATCAGTTCGATCAGCGAAAACTTGCCCGCATTGTAGCCAATGTGCGCGAGCCGCAGCGCCTCCTCGGCCTGTTGCAACCCCAGCCCGGCCAGTGCTTCGTAGCGGACCTCGGCAGCGCCCAAGAGCATCCGTGCGTCATATCGCGCACGGTTGGCATCAATCCGCGCGAGGAGCAGTGCGGACGCGGCGGCGTTGCTCTCCGCGCCAGCCGCTTCGATGTTGCCCCGGTTGCGGTCGCGGATGGGAAGCGGGATCGAGATTCCGGCGACCAGCGCAGTATCGCCGCTCTCGCGGAACCGCCGCACCCCGCCGCTCGCCGTAATGTCCGGTACCGCGTCCGAACGTGCGAGTTGCACCCTAGCGCGGGCCGCTTCGCGCTCTGCCGTCGCCAATTGCTCGTTGAGGCTTGT
This sequence comes from uncultured Sphingorhabdus sp., assembly GCA_937873665.1. The sequence continues at coordinate 897,620 of CALMYW010000394.1, read as the reverse complement.
AGCGTCGGGGGCAGGCGCAGCAGGGGCGGCGTCCTCGCTGGCGGTCGCGGTCAATTCGGGATCGTCGCTGCCGATCAGACTGCCGAGCAGCCGGCGCGCGGTCAGCAACTCGCTAAATGTCCGCGCCTGCTCCGCCCTGGCTTCGGCCAGCAGCGATTCCGCGCGAAGCTGGCGTAGCGGCGGATCGCGTCCGGCATCGACCAATATCCGCGCAGTGCGCGCCAGCTCTTCGGCGGCTGCCGTGTTGTCGCGTGCCAGCACGGCACGGTCTTCCGCCGCGCGCAGTTCGGCATGGGCCGTGCGAATATCGCGTTCGAGATCGGCCAGCGCCGCCTTGTAGGTCAGGAAGGCGAAATCGCGTTCGGCCCGCGCGACGCCAAGCCGCGCGCTGCGCTTCCCGCCGAGTTCGATCCGCTGGCTCAGAGCAAGCGTCGCCTCGGTGCTGCGCAGCCCCTGAAACGCGCCCGACCCTGCAAAATTCTCGACCTCAAGGCTGAGTTCGGGGTTGGGCGCAACGCCCACCTGCCGCGCCCGCGCTTCGGAGGCGTCGGCGAGCGCCTTGGCCTGGGCCGCACGGGGCGAAGTCTGGACGCCTTGGGCTAGGGCGTCGCCGAGCGCGATGGGCTCGGCTTGAGCGGCTTGCCCGCAGGCGGCGATTGCGCCCGCAAGCAGTAACGCTCGCAATCTGGAAATCATTGAAATTCTCCTGAACCTTGAACGGGTCGCGCGGCATCATGCCGCGCGGGCGGTCAGGTTCAGGCGGCGGGCGGCTCGGTCGGCGGAGCCTGTGCGAAACTAGACATCGCGGGGCTGGTAGCGAGCGGGATCAACTCACCCGCTGCAAGCCGCTCCGAAGTCACCGCATGCCCCTCATAGGCAAGTGCGACGCTGCAATGATGATGCACCACCGCATGGCAAGGCAAATCGCCATCATGATCGGGGGCTTCGTGATCGCTGTGGTCCACGTTGGTTAGCATGTCATTGGCATGGACTTCTCTCAAATCCTGTGCGTGGGCGGTCGCAGGAACGATCACCGCGCTGAAAATCAGCGCGAGAAGCACAAATAGATTGGTAGTCCGACCCCGCATGACCTTACGGTTAGCAGTCGCCGCACGGCGGGGCAAGAAAACTGTCACTCCCGCCCGCCACTTATCTTGGCGAGAAGATCGTCGGCAATCGGCATCGACTTGAACGCGCTCACATTCGAGCGCCCGGAATTACCGATGGGAATGCGCCCTGTCAGCGCGCCGAGCGGCGCGAGTGCCAGCCGGACAAGTTGCCCCGCCGCTTCCCGCCAATCGCGCAAATCGAAAGCGAAGCCGAGCATGGCCCAATGATTGGCGAGATGCGGCCCCAGATAGGGTTGCGAGATGATATGCGCACGTTCGAGCGCAACCCACGCGGCGGTATTGTCGCCCGAAGCGCGGGCAGCGTGATAGGCAGCCATTTCTGCGGTGATCAGCAGTTCGGCACGTTCGCGCATCAACATCGTCATGCTCGACCGCCAATCCCGATCCAGCGCGGGATCGACGCACGAAACTCGCGGTAGTGTTGTCCGAAGCTCGCTTCCAAATGCGCTTCCTCAACACGGACTTGTACCGCGCATGACCCGATGAAGACCGTCAGCGCCGCCCAAGCCCATGCGGCGTTTGCAGTCAAAGCGGCAGCTACGCCTTGCAGGATCATTCCAACAAAGATCGGATTGCGGCTGAACTTGAACAGACCATGCGTCACAAATAGCGGTGCGTCGCCTTGCCGCACCCCGACGCGCCATGCGCGGCCCATTTGGACCTGGGCAATGATTACGATGAAGCAGCCTACCAGCGCGAGAATTGCAGCCAGCACGGCAACGGCGAGCGAACTGCCGGATGCAGGAAGCGCCGATGCCAGAACCAACGCGGCAACGCTCAAAGCGAAACTGACTCCGGCGATGCGTTGAATCCCAGTGGCAGACATGAAGGCAAAGGCGCGGTCACCGGTGCGTCGCCGGATGGCAACCGCGCGCAGTAATGTCGCGGCGACGACGGCGATGATCGACAAAAAGGGGAGGGCTTGAAGCATGACGTTACGACTGCCCCGCCAGTTCGGGCGTGCGCAATTCTCCGCGCGCCTGCCGCAGCACTTGCACGCCGCCTGTCAGGGCGAGCAGCGCCATAATCGCGGCGACGATCAGGTCCGGGAGCGCGCTCCCGGTGCCGAACACGCCGAGCGCCGCCAGCATCACCGCGACATTGCCAATCGCGTCGTTGCGCGAGCATATCCAGACCGAGCGCATATTGGCGTCGCCGGTGCGGTAGCGAAACAGCATGAGCGCCACGCCGACGTTGGCCGCGAGTGCCAACGCGCCGACCGCCCCCATCGTCGCCGGATCGGGCGATGCGCCGTTTACGAAAGCAAGGACCGCGCTGCCGAATACCCATGCGGCAAAGCCCAGCATGAACAGCGATTTGAGCATTGCAGCGCGGGCGCGCCAAGCGAGCGCCATCCCAACGACGGCAAGGCTCACCGCATAATTGGCCGCATCGCCAAGGAAATCGAGTGCGTCGGCTTGCAGCGCGCGGCTGTCCGCCGCTGCGCCCGCGCCCATTTCGACCAGAAACATCGTCGCGTTGACGACTAGCGCGATCCAAAGAACGCGCCGCCAGCGCGGATCGGCCTTGGCCGTTTCGCTCCCGCAGGCGCTTTCGCAACAATGGTCTGACACGCTCAAATCCTTCTCGACAAATTCCGAGTCGGACAGCTATCTACACCCTGTAGCAACTACAGGGTCAAGACATGAAAATCGGCGAACTGGCGAGCGCCACCGCGACCAAGGTCGAGACAGTGCGCTATTACGAGAAAATCGGCCTGTTGCCGCCGCCCGCGCGCACCTTCGCCAACTATCGCGCCTATGGCACCGACCATCTGGCGCGCCTGTCCTTCATTCGCCGCGCCCGCGATCTGGGCTTCACGCTCGAAGCGGTGCGCGAGCTGTTGACGCTGTCAGATGACAAATCGCAGAGTTGCGAAGCGGTCGATGGCATCGCGCAAACGCATTTGGCCGAGATCGACCGCAAGATTGGCGACCTGACCGCGCTGCGTTTGGAATTGAGCCGAGTGATAGGTTCTTGCAGCCACGGCACCGTCGCCGATTGCAAGATCATCGAGACGATGGGGCCGCGCTGACGGGCTCAGTGGCGGGCATACACCGTGGACGGTCCCGAGCCGAACGCTATGACATTGTAAGGTTGCGCGCGACCGCCCGGGGCTTCCATTCCTGGCGAACCTATTGGCATCCCCGGAACCGCCAAGCCGCGCACACCCTTTGGCTTAGCCTCAAGCACGCGCTTCATGTCCGCAACCGGCACATGACCCTCAAACGCCATACCATCGATCAGGGCGGTGTGGCACGATGCCAATAGCGAAGGCAGGCCAACCCGTCTTTGCAGTGCCGGGTGATTGGCGTCATCGACGATCCGCACATTGCGCCCGAATGCCTTGCGGACTTGTGCCGCCCATTTTTCGCAGCAACCACAACCGGGGTCGCGGTGCATCACCGCCTCGGTCGCGGCCAAGGCTGGCGTTGCAACCAGCGCAATGGCCATCGCTAGGGTGGTTGCCTTCATTTTACTGACTCCTTTTGCAGTCTGAAGATTGAAATGGTTCCCGTTGGCGTGTCGAACGATTGCTCAGCGGTGATCGGCTTGCCGCAAATACGTTCCAGTTCCGCTTCAAGAAATCCGTCGGCATTGGGCTGCGTATTCGCTCGACCATCGACCGATTGCACGACCTTGAACGCCTGACGCATAAGCCAGCGTCCTTGCGCAGCATAGTCGCAGACAATCATGGTGCCGCCCGACTTGGTGGCGGCGAACATGGCGGCAAGACCAACTCGCTTTTCGGCGACCGGTACCTGGTGAAAGACAAGGCTGGAAACGACCTTGTCGAACTGGCCATAATTTCCGGCGTCGCGTGCAAAACCACTTTCCCATTCGATGCCTACGCCCGCTTCCCCCGCTTTCTTCCAAGCAATGCATCGCGCGACTTCATCAGGGTCGAGCCCTACAACCATCGTGTCTGGTGCCGCCTGCTTGATCAAGATGGCAAGCGAACCGGTTCCGCAGCCGACATCGAGTATGCGCTCACCGGGCGCAGGTGCAATCGCCTCCAGCAGCGCTGACCGCCAACGCGCTTCGCGCGTGAGCAACGCCAGGAGTCGGTCATAGGCGCTTGTTGGCAGAAAGCGTCCTGCGGCGGGCGTGAATGTTTGGGATCGGGACATCTTTTGGCTATTTACCAGCGGCAGGACCGGAGGCCGGTTGCCCGACCTCCAGCTTTTCATTCACGCCTGCTTCTCGTCGGCATTACAGCAGGCCATCGTCATGCACCGGCCCTCATCAACCGTCACATCGGGCGCGGAATCCGCAATCCAGATGCGACGGTAATTAGGCAAATTTGACTTATTTGGTCCGGGCTGCGGAGAATGGAGCCATTCGAAATGGCCCCTTTTCGGAGCATCAGTCGCAAAGGCCGGGGCACTCGTCCCGACTACCGCGAGTGTTCCGAGCACGAGCGAAATTTTCGTAATCATGATTCGACTCCTCGAATGAGAAAAAAAGGCAGATGCCGGGGGTCGCTTGCCCGTCCCCCGGCATCTTTCGTCAATGCTTCATATCCTTCATGTCATGGCCTTCATGGCCCTGTTCGCCGGATATGGCGTCCTTGTCCTTGCAACAGGCCATTTTGCCCTGTTCGTCCTTCTTGCAGCAACAGCATTCCTTTTTGGGCGCTGGTGCCGGTTCGGCGGCGAAGGCGGCGGTGGACATGGTTAGCGCGAGCGCGCCGAGTAGATATTTGGTTTTCATGATTTAACTCCAATATTAATGTTGAAATGTTGAAATGTTGAAGCGGAACCAAGGCGCGGGGGCGGTGTCGGTGGTTTGCGCATTGTGCCTGCCATTTGGCGCTGTGACGGCACTAGGACCGCCGGTGCTTTCCAGAACCACGCGCCGAGCGATGACGGTTGCTCGGAAACCGCGAAGGCGCAGGCATGGCAGATTTGTGCTGCCTTACCCTTGTCATGATCGCTCTCGGGTGCGCCCTGATCAGCCATGCTCTCGCAATTTGCGGCCATTATGACGTGCGGTGCTTCGGGTGGGGCTGCGCAGATTGGCGCGGCGCGGAACACCAGCGCCAAGGCCAGAATCATGAGGCTCAGTCCCTTCATGCTGCCCGCCGCTTGCGGCGTATCGGCCAGCGCATGACTAGCAAGATCGTTCCCACCAGCCCCATGACAAGACCTCCAATGGCAAAGGTGAGGAGCCACCATGTATTGAAATTCTCATGGTTCTTCCAGTCCATGATGTGAAGGCTCCAGAAGAAATCGTAGAGCCGCCATGTGCCGGTGCGAACCGCCGAGATTTTGCCCGTGTCGGCGGCTATGAAGACGCTGGTATTGTCGGGATCGGCGAAGGCGACCCGCCATGCCGGAAGCGTGCCGCGATATTCCGGGCTTTCGGCAAGGACGCTAATGACCTTGGCGTCAGGTTTAGCCTGGGCCTTCCACGCATCGCTGGCGATGGCGTGGGCGAGCGTCGCATCGACCGGCGGCAGCGGATTGCCAGAAACCGCATCGAACAGCTTGATGCCGTCCGCCGTCGCCACCTGCGCGACCGGGCGACCGGCAAGCATGACAAACGAGATGCTTTCGACCGGAGCCTTGGCCGATGCGAGCAACTGGGTCGGCGACACGAGATCGGGCGTAGCAGGAACGGCGACAACGCGCTCGCGGTCAACGAGATGCTCGCCGCGCACCTTTTCGATGGGTAGGAAACTCATCAGCACGCCGCTGGAAAACCAGATCAGGAGCTGCGCGCCGATAATGAGTGCCAGCCATTTATGGACACGGCTTGCAGCAAGGTGAAGGCGCGTCCGTTTTCCCATCAGAACCAGATTCTGACGCCTGCAACGACGCTGAGCGTATCCGGGCCATCGCCCGCAAGCCTTGCAAAACGGGCCGTATCGCCGGTTTTCCTGCGCCATTCGACACCGACGTAAGGCGCGAATTCTTGGCGAATCTCATAGCGTAGCCGCAGGCCCGCCTCGAAATCGGTCAGCCCCGAACCGACACCGATTGCCGGAATGTCCTGGAACGACAAATTTGCTTCGATGCGGGGCTGGAGGATCAGTTCCTGCGTCAGCCGGAGGTCATAGGAGCCTTCCGCGCGCGCGCGGACCTCGCCTTTGTTGGACAGAAAGGCTGCGGCATTGATTTTGAACCAGTAGGGCGCAAGCCCTTCGACACCTGCCACGGCGTAGGTGCGCGACGGGTCTGGCCGGATGTCGTGGCGAATACCTGCCTGCAAGTTCCAATAGGGCGCGATGGCGCGCGAATAGAGCGCCTGCAATTCGAGATCGTCGATGGTTTTGCCGAAAACCCCTTCGCCTTCAAACTTCACGCCGAACCGGTTGATATTGCCGCCGGTGAAGACTTCGCCCTCGAACCGGTAGCTTTCGTGGCCCTTGTGAAAGCCGACTTCGGCAAGATCGAGTATGACCAGCGAATAGCCCATGCCGCCGACCTCATAGGCCAGTTCCTTGCGGGACTGCGACATTACGTCCGCGCCATATATGGAATCGGCTACGTGATCGCCCGGCGGGGCCGGGGCGGGTGCGCTGCCGACTTCGCCGTCCTGCTCGGCATTCGGCATTGACCCCATATCGTGGCCCGCATGGGGATCGGCAGCGGGCGCGGGTGCATCTGTCTTGGGCGTGCAATGGCCCATTTTCGCGTGCTCAGGCGGGCAAGCGGGATCGACAGCCTGCGCGGGCGCGGTCGGGTTTTCTTCCATCCCACTCATATCGTGACCGGCATGAGGGTCGGCCTCGGCAGGCGGGGTTTTTGGCTTTTCCGGCTCGGCAGCCATGTCATGCTGCCCTTGATGCGCCTGCGCAAAGGCGGAACCCGGCAAAGCAAGACCGGCAGCAATGGCAAGAGCGAGCTTCATTCGCCGCTCTCCTCATGCCGCACGGTAACCACCCTGAACATGCCCGCGTGCATGTGCATCAGCATGTGGCAGTGAAAGGCCCAGTCGCCCATTGCGTCAGCCGTGAAATCGAAGGTCACTTTTGCGCCGGGCAGCACATTGATGACATTTTTGCGCGGATATTGGCCCTTTTGGCCGTTCACCACTTCGAAGAAATGGCCATGCAGATGAATTGGATGCGGCATCATCGTGTGGTTGATGAGGTTCACCCGCACCCGCTCATTGTGGCGGAAGGGCAGCGGTTCGGTCTTCTCCGAATATTTCACGCCGTCCATCGACCACATATAGCGTTCCATATTGGCGGTCAGATGGACGTCGATTTCGCGCGACGGCTTGCGCTGGTCAGGATTGGGTTCGAGCGCGCGGAGCTGGCTGAGCGTCAGCACGCGGTGCGGCACCTTTTCCAGGCCGGTTGGGCGCTCGGCATTGCGGTCCAGCGGAGTGGGCGCGAGGCTGGCGACACCCGGCCCCATCTTGACCTGCGGCGCGACCGAAGGATCGCGCATGTTCATGTCGCCATGATCCATCGCCGCCATATCATGCCCCATCGCGCTATGGTCCATTCCGGCCATGTCGCCCCCGCCATGATCCATGCCCATGTCCTTCATGGTGAGCAGCGGGCGTTCGCGTAGTGGCGGGATGGGAGCCGTCATCCCCATTTGCGGCGCAAGTGTCGCGCGGCATTGGCCCGAACGGTCGATGCTTTCTGCGATAAAGGCGTAGGGGATCGCTTCCTTGGGTTCGATAATCACGTCCCATGTCTCGGCGACGGCAATCTGGAACTCATCAGTCTCGACGGGTGTCAGTGGCAATCCGTCCGAGGCCACCACCCACATCGGCAGGCCGGGAATGCGAATGTTGAAATTGCTCATCGCTGCCGCATTGATGATCCGCAGCCGCACCCGCTCACCGGGTTGGAAAATACCTGTCCAGTTGCCCATGCTGTCATGGCCGTTGATCAGGTAATGGTAGTAAGCGCCGGTCACATCGGCGATATCAGTCGGGTCCATCAGCATCTGGCCCCACATCACTCGCTCGGACAGCGGCTGATCCTTGCCCTTCAGCAAACCCCCAAATGTCTGCTTCCGCTTGTTGAAATAGCCTGCCTTCTGCTTCTGTTTCTTGAAGTTGGTGTGGGCGTGCTGGAAACTCCAATCGGAAATCACCAGCACATGCTCGCGGTCATATTTGATCGGGTCTGCGCCCGCCGGATCGACGATCAATGCGCCATACATGCCCATTGCTTCCTGCATATGGCTGTGGCTGTGATACCAATAGGTGCCGTGCTGCCGCATCGGAAATTCGTAAGTGAAGCTCTCGCCGGGACCGATGCCGGGGAAGCTCACCCCCGGCACGCCGTCCATCTGGAAAGGCAACAGCATTCCGTGCCAGTGTACCGACGTGTCTTCGGATAATGTGTTGCGCACGACCAGCTTGATATTCTGCCCCTCGCGAAGCCGGATCAGCGGCGCGGGCAGCGTGCCATTGACGGTATAGGCATGGCCTGTTTTCTTGCCGAGGCGGAAGGCCGACTGGCCGACGCTTAGCTCAATTTCAGGGCCGTTGAGCGTCCCCGGCTGTCCGGCAACAGCGTGCAGCCCATGTGACCCGCTCTTCGCCCAAGCCGGGAACAGCTCGCCAAGCGCCATTGCGCTCCCGGCCATTGTCGCGCCCTTGAGCAGCGAGCGGCGATTCATGGGATTTTGCATCGGAAGCGATATGTCGGTTGCCATATCCTCTTTACGCACGCCTTGCCGCCACCCCTCAATCTTCTCCCAAGATTTCGCCCAACCGGCCCCGCGCACGATAGAGCCGGGTTTCGACGGCCTTTTCGCTGACCCCCAGAACCTCCGCCGCTTCGGCCTGGCTAAGTCCCTCGACCGTTCGCAGCACCAGCACCTCGCGCAAGCGGTGCGGCAAGCGGGCCATTGCTTGCATGACGTGCGCCAGCTCGGCTCGGTCGAACGCTTCTGCATCGGGCAAGGGCTGTTCGGCAGCCACGGCGAGGCCGTCCTCCATCGGGGCTGCCCGCGTGAAGAAGCTGCGCACCGCACGCCGCCGCGCCCAATCGCGGCATTTGTTGAGCGCAATGCGCGAAATCCATGTCTGAAAGGATCGCCCCGGATCGTAAGATTTGAGTGCCGCGAAAGCGGAAACGAAGCTCTCTTGCGTCAGGTCCAGCGCTTCATCGGCATCACCGATGGTGCTGCGGATCAGGCGATAGACCGGCAATTTATAGCGCGCCAGAAATTCGCGGAAGCTAGCCTCGTTTCCGCCGAGCGCAAGCGCCCTCAGCTCGGCATCGCTGCATTCGGAGAGATCGAGGCTCACTTACTCTGTGAAGGCTGGGCTTCGGCGGTTAGCGCCTTGACCACGGTCGCATCGAACATGCGCGCCTGTTCGGGATTGAGGACGGCGCGCATGGCAAAAAGATGCTCGAGCGTCTCTTTCTGGAGTTCGCCCATGACATGGTGGCTATGATCGACCGCCGCTGTCACTTGCGGGCCATAACCATGCTCGGCCTCAATGGCGCTCGCGAGCCTAGCGTTCGCAGCGCGCATTTCCAGTTCGAGCGCCTTGCGCCGGACGGCGAAGCGCGCCTCAATGGCTTCGATCTTGGCATGTTGCGCAGGATCGAGCTTCAACCGGCTGTGCAGCAGGGCATGGAGCTCGGTTTCGCTAGGGCGCGGCTGATCGGACACTGCCCGGCCGATGAAAACACCCGCCAACGCCGCCGCGAAAGCGACGACCGCAATCAGCGTAATCCGCTTCCAGCCTACCATTCAGCGCGGGTCCAGCAGCGTCGAAGGTGCCAGCACGCTGTTGCTGGCGAACGGGGATAGCGGGGGCGCAGCAACTGCGGGACTGCCCGATATGCTGCCAGCGGCGACGCCGGTGCCAAGCGACAGCAGCGCCGCCAGCGCGAGCAGGCGCGGCCCGGTCGCTTGTTCGCGGCGGCGGGTGGCGAGTGCAGCCAACACCGCATCATCCAGCGCGCCTAATGCGTCAGGCACGGGTGCATCGCGCAAATGGGGCAAAAGATCGTTCATAACCGCAACTCTCGACAAAGTTCTAAATCCTCATACGCATCGGATGATCTCACCCCTCATAACAGGCGAGGCGACATTGCGTGAGGGACGATTGCTGCCCGTGCGTATTTCCTCTGAAAGCTCACCACGGAGATACAAATGCTCAAGTTCCTTATTCCCGCTGTCGCCGCTGCGTCACTCGCAATCTTGCCGACGGCGGTGCTTGCTCATGTCAAGCTGACGGCTTCGACGCCCGCTGCGAATGCGACTGTTGCAAAGCCAAGCCGCATTGAACTCAAACTCAGCGAAAGGTTGATCGCACCGACGGTCAAGACCGAGGTTATCATGACCGGAATGCCCGGCATGAAAGATCACCCGCCCATGAAGATGGCGCATACGTCGCAGATGGGTAAGGATGGCAAGTCGATGACGCTTTTGCTCAAGAAGGCGCTGGTGCCGGGAAGCTATACCGTCAAATGGTCGGCAGCTGGCGCGGACAGCCACCGCATGGGCAGCGAGTTCAGCTTCAAGGTCAAGTAAGCGCTTATGCCCGAATGGGTCGGCATTTGCATCAGGTTCGCACAATTTGCGAGCCAGATGCTGCTTGTCGGCATCGCTGCCTTTCCGCTTTATGCCTTGCGGTCAAACGAACGGGCGGATGCAACAGTAAACCTGGCATTGGGCGCGCTCCTACCTATCCTTGCGGCCATCGCATTATGCGCCACAGTCGGCGGATTCATCGTGATGAGTGCCAACATGATGGGCGTGACGCTGGCTGAGATCGACGGAACGATGCTCCTGTCGATGGTGAGCGAGACCGACGCAGGCCGTGCCGCACTTGGGCGGCTGGCGGCATTGGTTACGGCCCTGTTGGTGCTTGCCTGGCGCACCGACCGGACAGGTTTTCGGCTGTGCGCCGTCGCGGTACTTGGCGCAGTGTCGCTTTCAACGCTTGTCTGGTCGGGCCATGCCGCTGCGACGGAGGGCGTGGCCGGAACGGTGCATCGCGTTTCGGATACCGTCCATATGCTGTCTGCCGCGATCTGGCTGGGAGCAATCCTGTGCTTCCTGTGGCTGTTGCGGTCATCGGACGGTGCAGCATCGTCCGGCAGACCGGCAATTGCGGCGCGCGCACTTGCGCAGTTCGGGCGTATTGGAACCGCTTGCGTTGCGCTGATTATCGCCACCGGAATCGTCAACGGTCAGATGATCGTCGGCTGGAATGGGATCGGCGACAGCCTTGCGGGGCCATATGGCCAGCTTCTGTTTGCCAAGCTGGCTGCGTTCGTCGCGATGCTCGCACTGGCGGCGCTCAACCGGTGGCGCTTGACCCCGGCACTCGCAAACGCCCGGCAAACCGGCGAACCCCGCGCCGAACTTATGGCGATGCGTCGTAGCGTCGTTGTCGAAGCGGCAACGGCGGCGGCCATAATCGCGCTCGTCGCATGGTTGGGAACTTTGGACCCGCTTGCTTAGAACCGCGCTTACGTCTTAGCTCACTTCATCCGCGTCAGCTTCAAACGCCCGCTTGCCCTTGCGCTTCCACAGCATCAGCGCCTGGTCGCGTTCATCGCCCCGCAGCTTGGTGGCGACGGTGAGGAACGCGCCGTAGAGCGTGGCGCGATCATCGTTGGTGAGTTCGACCAGATCGGCCTTCACGACAAGGCCGCCCAGTTCGATCAACTGCCGCGTCCGCTCGCGCCGTTTGACCTGCCATTCGCGCATGTCGGTGCGGGCCTTTCGCGCTTCAAGCCGATGCCGCGCCGCTGTCAGTCGCCTGAGCGCCTTCGGACAAGCGTTCAGTTCGCGTTCCACGCTTGCGCGCTGTGCCTTGAAAGAAAGCCGCGCCGCGTTTGCGCCAGCTCTCCTTTCGTGCGCCGTCGTTGGTTTCCTTGATTTCAAGCAACGCGCCCGCGAGCGTTTCCGCGTCCCGCGCATCCGCGCCGGTGGCGATGACCAGCTCGCCAAGCTGTTGGACGCGGCGCTCTTTCAGTTGCTTCGCTTTGTCGGCGAGCACCTTCAGTTCCGAATCGATGTCTATGGGTTTGCGCATCTATTGTCTCCATCGAGTGGTGATGCGCCGAATATAAAGCTGTGCTTTGCGCTTTGCAGTAATGGCGTTGGGACAGTCTGAAACCACCTAGTCCCGAACAGGATTTTATCATGGGAGGGCGCGCTTATACGTCGTGCCGACGTGCGCTTGGTGGCGTAGATGGATTGCCGTCATGGCGATCTTCCACCTCTCGGTCAAAGTCATCAGCCGCGCGAGCGGGCGCAGTGCGGTGGCGGCGGCAGCCTATCGCGGAGCCGAACGGCTGCACGATGAGCGTCTCGACCGCGACCATGACTTCACCAACAAGGATGGCGTCGTCCATTCCGAAGTTATGCTGCCCGAGGGCGCGCCGCCCGAGTTCGCTGATCGCGAAAAGCTCTGGAACGCGGTCGAGGCTGCGGAGAAGCGCAAAGACGCGCAGCTTGCGCGCGAGGTCGAGTTCGCGATTCCGCGCGAGTTGAACAAGCAGCAGGGGATCGAACTGGCGCGCGATTTTGCCCAAGCCGAGTTCGTTGAAAAGGGCATGATCGCCGATCTCAATGTCCATTGGGATATAGGCGCGGACGGTGAGCCGAAGCCCCATGCGCATGTCATGCTGACCATGCGCGAAGTGAAGGGCGATGGCTTCGGCGCGAAAGTGCGCGACTGGAACAAGGCCGAACTGGTCGAGCAGTGGCGCGAGCGCTGGGCAAGCCACGTCAACGAACGGCTTGCCGAACTCGATATCGACGCGCGGATCGATCACCGCAGTCTGGAAGCGCAAGGTATTGCGCTGGAGCCGCAGGACAAGATCGGTCCCGCCGCCTCACGCATCGGCATTCGCGGCCTTGAAGCCGAACGGATCGAAGAACACCGCGCCATAGCGCAGCGCAACGGCGAGCGGATCATCGCCAATCCGAATGTCGCGCTCGACGCAATCACGCACCAGCAAGCTACCTTCACGAGCCGCGACCTTGCCATGTTCGTGCATCGGCACAGCGACGGGAAAGAGCAATTCGATCTGGCGATTAGTGCAGTGCGCGGATCGCCAGATTTGATTGCTCTGGGTCAGGACGGACGCGGCAACGACCGCTTCACATCGCGCCAGATGATCGATACCGAGCAGCGCTTGCAGCAGGCGTCGCAGTTGATGGCGGAGCGCGAGCGGCACCGCGTCAATGGACACGACCGCGAGGCTGCTTTGGCGCGCGCCGAGGAACGCAGCTTGGTGCTTTCGGGCGAACAGCGCGCAGCGTTCGAGCATGTCACCGATGCGCGCGGCCTCAGCATCGTCGTTGGCTATGCCGGGACCGGCAAGAGCGCGATGCTTGGCGTTGCGCGCGAGGCTTGGGAGAGCGCTGGCTACACTGTTCGCGGCGCGGCGCTGTCAGGCGTTGCCGCCGAGGGATTGGAGCAAGGTTCGGGCATTGCCTCGCGCACCATCGCAAGCCTTGAACATCAGTGGGGTCATGGCCGCGAGCAACTGACTTCGCGCGATGTGCTGGTAATCGACGAAGCGGGTATGGTCGGCACGCGCCAGATGGAGCGCGTGCTGTCTCGCGCCGCCGATGCCGGAGCAAAAGTCGTTCTGGTTGGCGACCCGCAACAGTTACAGGCCATCGAAGCAGGCGCGGCTTTCCGAGCGATCCACGAACGGCATGGTGGCGTCGAAATCAGCGAGGTCCGCCGCCAGCATGACGGCTGGCAGCAGGACGCCACTCGGCGCCTTGCCACCGGGCGCACGGGGCTTGCGATTCAGGCTTACGGTGAACGCGGCATGGTCCATTCAGCCGAAACGCGCGAGGCTGCGCGTAGTGAGCTGATCGACCGTTGGGATCGTGACCGGCAGGCGCGCCCGGACGACACCCGCATCATCCTCACCCACACCAATGACGAGGTGCGCGACTTGAATGAAGCGGCGCGCGGGCGGATGCGCGAGGCCGGTGCGCTTGGCGATGACGCGACCGTCAAAGCCGAGCGTGGCGAGCGGCGGTTCGCCAGTGGCGACCGCATCATGTTCCTGCGCAATGAGCGCAGCTTGGGCGTGAAAAACGGGACGTTGGGAACCATCGAGCAGGCGTCGCCGCAGCGGATGGCAGTGCGCACCGACGATGGCCGCAGCGTCGCCTTCGATACAAAGGACTATTCCCATATCGACCACGGCTACGCCGCCACGATCCACAAGGCGCAGGGTATGACGGTGGACCGCGCACACGTCCTCGCCACGCCCGGCATGGACAGCCATTCCGCCTATGTCGCTTTGTCGCGTCACCGCGACAGCGTGGACCTCCACTATGGCCGCGATGACTTCGCGGACCAGTCGAAACTTGTCCGCACATTGAGCCGCGAACGCGGCAAGGACATGGCGAGCGATTACGAACCGGCGAGAGACTTTGCCGAGCGGCGCGGGATCACCTTCCGCGAGCGCGTCGCCGAGATCGTCCGAAGGATCGTGCCGGAGAAGGCACGGAGCATTTTTGCCAACTTCCGCCCAGCACCCGAAGCGCAGCGCGACATTGCGACCGAACAGAAGCCAAAGGCTGACCCGCTCGACATGCAGCGCAACGTCGAACGCTACGCCCGTGCCATTGAGGACATCGGGCGAACGCAGGCCAAAGGCTTAAACGCCATGCCGCACCAGATTGCCGCGCGCGATAAAGCCCATACCGCCCTCAATAACTTGAAGGCCAACGCAGGTCGAGACTTAGCATCTGCCTTCCGGCAGGAACCGGAACTTGTCGGCCAAGCCGCCAGCGGACGCACCGCCAATGCCATCCGCGCCATGCAGCTCGAAGCCGAAATCCGCACCAACCCGCAAATGCGCGCCGACCGCTTTGTGAGCGACTGGCAGCGACTCAACCACCAGCGCGAGCTGTCTTTCCGCACCGGAGACTATCGTCGCGCCGACGCCACCACGGCTAGCATGGGGGCAATGGCAAAAGGGCTGGAGCGCGACCCGCAAGTCGATTCGCTTCTGCGAAACCGCAAGGTCGAGCTTGGCATCCACGCCAGCGCAACGGGCGGCATCGCCCGCCAGCTCAACGATTACCTCGGCCTCGGTCGCGCCCGCGACTTGGGCATCAGTATGTAAAGGAGAAGAACGATGGAACCAGACGTGATTGCCGCGAAGCCGCCGGAGATCGAAAGCAACGATCCTGCCAGCAAGGAATTCCGAAAGCTCAAACGCGAAGTCGGCTTGTTGCGGATTGCGGTCGAGAAGCTCGCCGATGAACCGGCGAGCATCGTCATTCCCGACTATACCGAGACTTTGGAAGGCATTTCCGAGCAGATGCAGGCTACCGCCGATCAGCTCGCCAAATGGGCTGAGAAGCCCGCTTTGCGGCTGACGCCCCAAGCCTTGAGCGATGCCATCGTCAAGGCTGGCACCGACGCACGAGCGGACGACCATTCGGCGCTCGCAAAAGCGACCAGCACCATGCGGGAAACGGAGCGCCGAATCGCCGACGTGGTTGTATCGGCCCGAACCGCCGAAGAGCAGCGCACTTGGCTATGGCGGGCCGGGTTGATCGGTGCAGTCGTTGGCTCTTTCGTCGCCATCGCCCTGCCGGTCTTCGCCATAACCGCTGCGCCAGAAAGCTGGCATTGGCCTGAAAAGCGCGCGACGAGCATTTTGGGCGGCGATATGTGGTTTGCGGGCGAGCGCTTGCAGGCCCGCGCCGACCAAGATCGCTGGCTGTTACGATCAGACTTCGAGCGCATGACCGAAAGCAGCCGCGAGCGTATTGCCAATTGCCTGAACGCGGCGGCCAAGGCTCAGCGGCCCACGAAATGCGAAGTAACCTTGAAGCCGCCGACTCCGGAGGCCCGGTAGCGGGTGTTTACAGGGCCGGTGCAGCGCGAGTTGGCGGCCACCGTCGTTCGTTTCCGTGCAACCCGTTTTCATTCACCCTTTCCTGACCGCGCGCGGTCGAGCGTCAATGTCCGGCCCGCGCCGGTGCGCCAGCGCACCCGTGTAGGACATGACGCCCGACCTTGATCGCGCGGCTTTGCGGAGGGTGGCAACGAGCCACACGGACACGAAAGGATTTCATCATGGCACGCACAACTTCAACCGCAGCAACAGCCGAACCCAAGACCCCGGCCTTCCAAGCCTGGCATGTCACCAACAAGGGCGACGACAGTTTCTGGACCAAGGTTGGAGCCGCATGGCCCCACCGCGACGGCAAGGGGCTGTCGCTCATCCTCTCGGTCATCCCGATCAGCGGCCAGATCGTCCTGCGCGAACCGCAGCCCCGGCAGTGAAGGCCAATCGGGGCGCGTCAAACGCGCCCCGAATCCTGTTGCTTCACTGCGCTGGGGCGTTCATCGACAGTCCGAGGCGATGTCATCGCGCCCCGAATTGCTCCACCAAATCCCGATCAAAATGTGGGAACGATTGTGGGATAAAATTTCAAAAAATCGCATTTTATTGTGTAAAAACAACAAGATAAAACGCTTGACTGGTGACCCCTACGGGAATCGAACCCGTGTTTCAGCCGTGAAAGGGCCGCGTCCTAACCGCTAGACGAAGGGGCCATCGAAGATGGAAGCGCGCCTTTACGGATTCGCTTTGCACTCGTCAAGAACCGAGTTGGCCCGATTTCAAAGATTTCCGCCGCCCGCCAAAATCAGGCAATGGCGATATCGTCGATGTGCAATTCGGCCTTGGGCGTCGAACCCCAATCGTCAAGGCGGGCGCGCCCTGCAAGCCAGTATTTCTGCCCGCGTTCGCCATGGAGCAGTTGTTGGCCCAACGCACTTTCACCCTGGCGGAAAGCCATCGCCTTGAACGATGCGCCGTCATCCCCTGAAACGATGGCGCGCACATGGTCCTTGCCGACGATGTCGCATTTCACGATGCGTACCGGACCGGTTACCACGCGTGGTCCTGGCCAGCCGGTGCCATAGGGTCCCGCCGCTTCCAGTGTTTCAACCAGCATAGGGCTCAGCCCGCGCGGATTGACCATCGCGTCGACCGACAGGGTCTTTTCGGAGCTGGCGCGCGATACATCCCCCGCAAGTCGTTCGTCGAGCCAATCGGAGAGCGCATCAATCTTGGTGGCTTCTACGGTCAGCCCCGCCGCCATGGCGTGGCCACCACCGGCGACCAACAGCCCGGCCTCCCGCGCTGAAATGATAGCCGCCCCAAGATCGACACCGTTAATTGAGCGCCCAGATCCTTTTCCGGTGCCGTCGGTATCCACCGCGACGACAATGGCCGGTTTGCCGAACTTCTCCTTTATGCGCCCGGCAACGATACCGATGACTCCCGGATGCCAGCCTTCGCCCGATACCAATGCGACGGCGCGGTTGTGCTGCGTTGCCATCGCGGCTTCGGCGGCCTCCTGCACTTGGGCTTCAATCGCCCGACGTTCTTCGTTCAGCCGGTCGAGCTCCTGCGCGATGAGGCGCGCCTCATCGGGATCGGTCGTAGTCAGCAGGCGCACACCAAGATCGGATTTGCCCACACGCCCGCCCGCATTGATGCGGGGCCCCAGCGCGAAGCCAAGGTCCGAGCAGGTCGGTGCGCGATTGAGCCGTGCAGCGGCTGCAAGCGCGTTGAGCCCGATATTGCGGCGTGCGGCCATGACTTTCAGGCCCTGTGCCACAAAGGCGCGGTTCAGGCCTTTCAACTGGGCGACATCGGCGACCGTTCCCAGTGCGACAATATCGAGCAATGCCATCAGTTGTGGCTCATCACGGTCGGCAAAATAGCCACGGCCGCGAAGCACGCGCACTATGGCGGCAGCTAGCAGGAAGGCCACACCGACCGCCGCCAGATGGCCGTGTGCGGCGGCGTCGTCTGCCTCGTCGAGGCGATTGGGGTTCACCAGCGCGAAAGCGGTTGGCAGCTGGGCGGCGCATTTGTGGTGATCGACAACGATCACTTCCATGCCCGCCTCGCGTGCCTGCGAAAGTGCTTCATAGGCCATCGCGCCGCAATCGACAGTGACGACAAGTTTGTTGCCAGCGTCTCCCAGCCGAACAAGCGCCTCGCCTGATGGGCCGTAACCCTCGAGCAGCCGGTCGGGGATATAATAGCCTGCCTCCAGGCCCAATTCGCGAAACAGGCGGATCAGCAAGGCTGCGCTGGTCGCACCGTCGACATCATAATCACCATAGACAGTCAGCTGCTCGCCGCGCTGAACCGCGTCCGCCAGCCGTTCCGCCGCCACATCCATATCGCGGAAGATTGACGGGTCTGGCATGAAGCCGCGCAGCGTCGGGTTGCGGTGCCGTTCCAGATCGTCGCGCGCCACACCACGTGCCAGCAGCAATTGGGTGACGAGATCGTCAGGTGTGAAATCGGGGTCGCCCGCATCCGCCCGGTTACCCCTCCATTGCCAGGTCTGGCCGAGGATCGAACGCTGGACGAAACTGAGACTGTTCATGCCCGGCTGTTAGCCGTTTGAACCTGTTCCCTGCAAGCGCTTCAAACTTACCGCAGCCCTGAGCTTGTCGAAGGGCGTCTCAACGGGTAGTGCTTTTCTGGAAGGCGTGCTTCGACAGACTCAGCCCTGCGGTTTTAATCGCAACCGATGCTAGCAAAGGACCGACAGCGTCAGGGAACCAGCACCATCTTCAATGCCCCCGCCTCGCGCCGGTCAAACATATCATACGCATCGGCGCCTTGTCTCAACGGCAGGCGGTGGCTGATATAGCGTTCGGGCTTCAGGCGGCCGGATTGGACCAGCGGGAAAAGCGCCGGTAGTTCCTCGGGCACAGAACAGGTGCCGACACGGAAGGTGAGGCCGCCGGCAAAGGCGCGTTCAAGCGGGAAGGGGAAGCGGCGCGATTGCTGCACGCCGATAACCGAGACCGTCCCGCGAACCCGCACGCAACGCAGCGCGAAATCGACGGTCGCGTCGCTGCCGACCACCTCGACGACACAATCGAGCCTGCGTCCCTTGGTGTCTTGCTTGATGCGCTCCATAGCTTCGTCGGGATGGAGCGCGATCGCGCCCACAGCTTCGGCCACCGCCCGCCGTTCCGGTATAGGATCGATGGCATAGACGACATGCGCGCCCATCACGAAGGCCGCCTCGACGGTCATCAATCCGATCGGCCCAAGTCCGATCACGCCCACGCTGCTACCGGGGCGGATATCGGCGTTGCGCGCGCCGAACCAGGCGGTCGCCATCGCATCGGTCATCATCAGTGCCTGGTCTTCGCTGATGCCGTCGGGGATTTTGACCGCGTTCATATCGGCGGCGGGCACCCGGAAGGCTTCGGCCTGCACGCCCTGCAATCGCGCCGAAAGACCGTAACAGCCGCTGGCGTTGTTCTCGCAATTATTGACCACGCCCGACAGGCAGGAACGGCAGGCACCGCAGCCGACGGCGGCCGGCATCATCACCTTGTCGCCAACTTTGACCCGCGTGACAGCGCAGCCGACCTCGACCACTTCGCCCACGGCTTCATGGCCGACGCAAAAGCCGGTATCTTCGGAAAAGCCATGGCCGTGATAGATATGAAGGTCGCTGCCGCAGATCGAGCAGGCGGTCATCTGGACGATGGCATCGCGATCGGATTCGAGCTTTGGATCCTCCATGCTGTCATGCCGGATGTCGCGTTCGCCGAAATAGCGCAGGGCCTTCATGCCAGTCCTTCCAAACGATAGAAACGGGCTGCTGTGCCCGCAAACAAGTCCGCTTTTTCCTCCGAAGAAGCGCCCGCCGTGATGCGTTTGAAGGCGTTCCACAGCGTCGGATAGTCGGCACCCCAGCGGTCGACGGGGAAGTTGCTTTCGAACATGCAACGGTTGGCGCCGAACAGTTCGATGCAGCTTTCGATATAAGGTTCCCACGCCTCTGCCAGCGCTTCGGACGACGGACGCACATCTGGCCCCATGCCTTCAAAACCAGGGAAGGGCATGCCGAGGCCACCCAGCTTCATATGGACGTTGGGCAGTTCGGCCAGCCTTGCCATGCTCGCTTTCCATCCGGCAAAACGCTCGTCGCGTTTGCCGGAATAGCGGCCCAGCCCGACCGGTGTGCCCACATGGTCGATCACCATCTGCACGTCAGGGAAAGCACGAGCCAGTTCAACGGCTTCGGGCAGTTGCGGCTCGACCACCCAGATATCGAGCGACAACTGGCGCTGGGCGAAATGCTTCAGCGCCGAGCGGACCTGCGGTGACGCACACAGATTGGGGGCTGCATGGGCGAGGGGGCCAAGCACGGCGGTATCATCGTCATGCGCCATCATGTGGCGAATCCCGCGGAAACGCCCGCCACCGGCGGCGATGTGCGCATCGAGCACTTCGGCTACGGCATCACCGAGTCCAAGGTCCGTATGGCCGACGATGCCTGCACAGGCGCGGGTCGGGCCATAGATGCCGCTGGCTGCCATCGCGGCGACGCCGTTAACGAACTCGGTCTCGCCCACCGGCTGCATCGCTTCGGGCCCATCGGCGCGGTAAAAGGCGCCGCACTGGACATAGACGGTGCCAACCACATTGTGACCGCTGCCCGTATCCGCCAGCAATTCGTCGAGCAGGTAGCGTGGCGTCTGCCGCAGGATCGCCTCGAACGGATGGGTCATTTCGGCAGGGAGATAGGGTAGGCGAGAGCGCCAGTCCCATAGATGGTGGTGCGGATCGATAATTGGCAGATCCGGTTCGAGTATCGCTTCGCTCATATTCTCCGCTCCCGTCCTTCCCAAAAAGGTTCGCGCAGCTTACGCTTGAATATCTTGCCCGAATCCTCGCGCGGCAGGCTGTCGGCAAAGTCGATCCGGCGCGGAACCTTGTAACCGGTGAGGACCTTTTTGAGCTCTGCCTGCAGCCCTTCGGGCGTCAGCGACATACCCGGCATCGGCTGGACCACCGCCATCACGCTTTCGCCAAATTCCTCATCGGGGATGCCGAACACCGCGCAGTCGGCAACACCGGGCAGCTTATGCAGTTCGGCCTCGATTTCGGCAGGGTAGATATTTGCGCCGCCCGAAATGATCATGTCGTTGATGCGGTCGCACAAATAGAGAAAGCCGTCATTGTCGAAATAGCCCATGTCACCGGGGGTGATCAGGCCGTATTTCTCCATCGAAGCGCGCTTTTCGGGCGAGTTCTGATAGGTGAAATTGGTACCGTGGCGGCCTTTGCCGATAACCTCGCCAATGGTGCCGGGCGGCACGTCATTCCCCTCCGGGTCGACCACGCGCAGCGTCACGCCGGGCTGTACACGCCCGACCGATCCGGGGTGCGCCAGCCATTCCTCTGACGACAGACAAGTGACATTGCCCATCTCGGTAGAGCCATAATATTCCCAGATCACCGGCCCCCACCATTCGATCATCGCGCGTTTGACCGGCGGCGGGCAGGGCGCGGCGGCATGGGTGACATATTCGAGGCTCGACAGGTCATATTTGCGCTTCACCTCTTCGGGCAGGCGTAGCAGCCGGTTGAACATGATCGGTACCATGTTGAGGTGCGTGATCCGTTCCTTTTCGATAAGCGCCAGCAGCGCCTCGGCATCGAAACGCGGGCAGATGACGACATTGGCGCCGACGCGGATCGAGAAAGAGGAATGGGCGTTGGGAGCGCTGTGATAGACTGGGCCGATTACCGCGGTTGTGATCGTCGCCGGATCGCGTTTCCCGGCCAGCACTTCGGAATAGCCGTAAGACCAGCCAAGCATGGTGTTGACCGCCTCGGCCTGTTCCGGCGTGAAGGCCGCGCGACGCACACCCTTGGGCCGACCTGTGGTTCCCGATGTATAGATGATCGTGCTTGGCGCCATTTCGCCATCCCCCGAAAATGGGGCTGCCGCATTGACCAGTTCATGCCAGCGCGGCAGCCCTTCAGGCTGAGGGGTCTCTGAAATGCTGTAAGCCTCGCGGATTTCCGGCGGGGTTTCGACGATGATAACTTTGAGGTCGGCCGGGATCGCCTGTTTGATGGGATCATAGAGGTCGGCATGGATGAGGAGCAGTTTCACGCCGCTGTCGGTCAGCAGGTAATTCGCCTCATCCGGCGTGTAATGCCAGTTAACGGGGACCGGATAGATGCCCAGCATTCCCGCGCCGAAAGCCGCCTCAAAATAAGCGATGTCGTTGCGCAGGTAGAGCGCGATGCCGTCGCCGCTTTCCACCCCCAGCCCTTGGATGACGGTCGCGGCTCGCCGCGCGCGTTCGTCAAACTCTGCCGTTGTCAGTGTGCGCTCGCCGCTTTTGATCCTGCCCATCGCTCTCTCCCTCGCGAACCTCAGTAGATGGTGTAGCCCCCGTCGATGACGATGGTGTCGCCGGTGTGGTTGCGCGAACCCCGGCTGGCGAGATAGACCGCGATGGCCGCGAAATCGGAGCCATCGAGCCAGTCGCCGGTCGGTACGCGGCTGATCACCGCTTCGTTGAACTTGTCCCATTCCTGCAGGCCCGATGTCATGCCAGACCGGGTCCAGCCGGGCAGCACGCTGTTCACGCTAATGCCGTAACGGGCGAACTCGACTGCCATCGCCCGCGCCATCGCAACGACCGCGCCCTTGGTCGCGGCATAATGTTCGTTGCGCGCCGCGCCGTGGATCGCCGAGGTCGAGGAGATGGCGACCAACGAGCCGCCGCCGTCACCCGCCTTGTGCCGCTCGACCATGTGCCGTGCTGCCTCACGCAGGGTGAAAAGCACGCCGTGGATGTTCACTTCTTCGATCTTGCGAAAATCCTCGACGCTGATGTCGAACAGGCTTTTGCGCGAGATCGAAATGCCGGCATTGGCAATCGCCTGATCAAGTCGCCCGAATTCGGCGATGATGTCTGCCACGCCCTTGGCGACGGCGGCTTCGTCCGACACATCGATTTGTGCCGAACGAACCTCGCCGCCATGCACACGCAGCTTTTCGGCCGCCTCGGCATTGCGTTCGCCATTGGTGCCCCAGATGACTACCGTCGCCCCGTGCGCGGCAAGACCATCGGCCATGCCAAGGCCGATGCCGTTATTGCCGCCGGTGACGAGCGCGACCTTTCCGGTCAGATCGAAAAGCGATGCCATCAATCCCTCCTCAACGCTCGTTCATCGCAACATATTCCTTGATCTTTGACTTGCCGAGTTGGCTCATATGCACCTCGTCCGGGCCATCGGCGATGCGCACGAAGCGGTTCAGCGTAAAGAAACGTGCAATCGGCGTGTCATCCGAAACACCCATCCCGCCATGCGCCTGGATAGCGCGGTCGCACACGGTTTGCGCCATTTGCGGCGCGACAACCTTGATTGCAGCGATCAGGTCTTTCGCCACCTTGTTACCATAGCGATCCATCGCATCAGCAGCCTTCAGCGTCAGCAAACGCGACATTTCGATCTCGCAGAAGCTTTTGGCGATATCCTGCCGGATCGACGATTGGTCGGCGAGCTTCTTGCCGAAAGCGACACGACTGTCGACGCGGCGTGCCATGATCTCAAGCGCGCGCTGCGCCTGCCCAATCGAGCGCATGCAGTGGTGGATACGGCCCGGCCCGAGGCGGCCCTGCGCAATCTCAAACCCGCGGCCTTCGCCGAGGATCAGATTGCCCTTGGGCACGCGGACATTTTCAAAGCGCAGTTCGGATTCGCCGCCCGGCGAATTGTGCGATCCGAAAACGGTCTGGTGGCGCACGATGGTGATACCCGGAGTGCTGGGTTCGACCAGGATTTGCGAATGCTGCGCGTGGCGCGGAGCATTGAAATCGGTCTTGCCCATCACGATCCAGATGTCGCAACGCGGGTGCATCGCGTTCGAAATCCACCATTTGCGGCCGTTGATGACATATTCGTCGCCATCGGGTGTGATCGACAGTTCGAGGTTGGTTGCATCGGAGGATGCGACCTGTGGCTCGGTCATGACATAGGCCGAACGGATTTCGCCATTGAGCAGCGGTTTGAGCCATTTTTCCTGCTGTTCGGGCGAACCATATTTGGCCAGCACTTCCATATTGCCGGTGTCGGGCGCGGAGCAGTTGAAAACCTGGCTCGACCAGGGCACGCGGCCGAGCAGTTCGGCAATCGGGGCATATTCCAGATTGGTCAGGCCGGGCGAGAATTCGCCATATTCGTGCGGCAGGAACAGGTTCCACATGTCCAATGCCTTCGCCTTGGCCTTCAGGTCCTCCATTTTCGGCCATTCCTTCCAGATATTGGCCGGATCGGTCACGAAGCGATGATAGTCTTCCTCATTGGGATAGACATGCTCGTCCATGAAAGCTTGAATTTGGGCCAGCAGCCCTTTGACCTTGTCGCTATGTTCGAAATCCATGGGAAAGTCCTTTCAGAGGGAAAGCCCGCCATCGACGATCAGCGTGTGGCCGGTGACATAAGAGGCGAGCGGGGATGCTAGGAAAATGGCCGCGCCCGCCATGTCGACAGGCAGGCCCATGCGGCGTTGCGGAATATTGGCGAGCGCGCCTGCAAGCCGTTCTGGGCTTTGCGTGGTCACCTTGGTCAGCTTGGTGTCGACAAGGCCGGGGGCGAGGCCGTTGACGCGGATGCCTTCGGGCCCCCATGCCTGCCCCAGCGTCTTGGTCAGGCTGATCGCGCCTGCCTTGGATGCGGCATAGGCCGGGTTGCCGATATTGGCCTTCAGCCCCGAAATCGAACTAACGATGATGACGCTGCCCTTGCTGTCGAGCAGTTGCGGTTTGAATTTGCGCGAAATGTGCATCAGGCTGTCGAGATTGACCGCCATCACATGATCCCAACCGGGCCGCTCAAATTCGCCGCGTTTATAGACAACGGTGCCTTGGCAAAGCACGAGCACGTCGAGTGTGTCGAAGGGCATCGCCGCTCCCTCAATCGCATCGGGATCGCTGACATCGACGCAGGAATAGCCCAGCCCGCTCAGGTCCGAACCATCGGCCGGATCATAGTCGGCTGCGTTCGCGCGGGTGCCCCAGACATGCACTTTGGCGCCGCGCTCGCGAAAGCCATGCGCGATGCCATTGCCGATCCCGCTCGATCCGCCGACAACCAGCACATGCTTGCCGATGAAATCGGTGTCGTTGGCCATAGAGGATATTCCTTTCAGCTGATGCGCCGCAGCGCGCGTTCAAAGAGGTGGATGGTGTGGGCGTGCAGCCGGTCGCCGGTCTCGCGCGGCGCCTTTCCCGCACAGGCGCGTGCATGCGTGCCTTCAAGAATAATGCCCAGCTTGTAGCAAGCGAGCACCGCGTACCAATCGAAGTCTGCGAGGTCGCGGCCAGTCAGTTCGGCATAATGAGTGACCAGTTCGTCGGGGGTAGCAAAGCCCTCCCACGGCGTAATCGCGACATCGGTTGCATGTGGGTGGTTATTTTCCGGCCATGTCGCAGCGAGCCAACCGAGGTCGAGCAGCGGATCGCCCAAAGTGCACAATTCCCAATCAACCACAGCGGCCAGTTCGCCGCTGTCGTTGCGGAACAGCACATTGGCGAAATGGAAATCGCCATGGATAATGCCCGGCTGGAAGTTGGTGGGGCGATGTGCATCGAGCCACTGTGCGACTTTGGATACGCCAGGTATCGCATCGGGGCCGGTCCAACCCGGCATTTCGGCATAGCTTGCGAGTTGTGAAGCCCACCGCCCGACCTGCCGCTCGATCCAGTTGTCGAGTTTTCCGAAGCCTTCGAGGCCCACCGCGCGATAATCCACTTGGCTGAGTGCTGCGATAGCTTCCACCATCGCCAGCCCCATGCGGTGGCGGACGACCGCGTCCCCAGCATGCAGCGCAGGCAGGCCTTGTGTCGCGTTGAAACCCTCGATCGGCTCCATCAGATAGAAAGATGCCCCGATCACATTCGCTTCGGGGCAGGCCGCAATCAGCTCGGGATGTGGGACGTTACTGCCTTTAAGTGCTGCTAACACACGCGCTTCGCGGCGCATGGTTTCGTTCGAATTGGCGCGCAAAACGGGCGGCGGGCGGCGCAAGACATAGGAGCGGCCAGATCTGCTGAACCGCAGCAATATGTTCTGTGTGCCACCCGCCAATGTGGTGGCCTCGGCAATGGGCCCCTCTCCAAGCCCTTGTCGGTCCATCCACTGTTCGAGTGCCGAAAGATCGACGCCGTCGATCATCTCCAACGAATCCTCTCCAATATTATCCAAATGGATAATGCAGTTGACGTAAAAATGAGTCAAGCCTAGGTTCTGGCTATGGCCAATCCCGCCCCGAAAGTGCGATCTGATGCTGCGGAGCATTTGAAAGCAGTGGCCTTGCGCCTATTTGCCGAGCGCGGGATTGACGGTGTTACCGTGCGCCAGATTGCCGAGGCCGCCGGGCAGAAAAACCACGCCGTTGTCGGCTATTATTTCGGCTCGAAAGAGGCGCTGGTTCGCGAGCTGATCGTCGACGGAGCCCGCGCGATTGATGTTCGCCGAAATGCCTGGCTGGACGATTGCGAGGCGAAAGGCGGACCGCATAATGTCACCGAAGTGATCGAAGGGATGATCGAAACCTCGCTCGATCCTGAAGCAAACCCGGGCGATGAGAGCTTCAACCGCTTTTTCACGCTGCTGGGACTTTCGCATCGTGCCTTTTTCATGGAGGCGCTCGAGGGGCGTTGGAACACGGGATACCAGCGTTGCCTTGATCACCTGCGTCGGCTGATGCCCGAAATGCCAGCAGCGAAAAAGAATGAGCGTTTCGTTTTCCTGGGATCCACTTTGGGCGCCATTCTGGCATCGCGCGAAAGCGAGCTGTCAGACAAATCCCGCCCGCACCGCATGTGGCAATCGGGCGCGACGCTCAAACATGCGGCAAAGGTAATCGCCGCGATGATAGAGGCCCCATTTCGCTAGGGCCAAAGTCGACGGCAACTTTGCATGATATGGCGGAGACGGAGGGATTCGAACCCTCGGTACCGGATTTACCAGTACGACGGTTTAGCAAACCGTTGGTTTCAGCCACTCACCCACGTCTCCTGCGCGATTGGCGTCGGGGGCCTATAGCGAGCAAGCACCCGGGCTGCAATGCCTATTACAACGTGAAATTTGACTCGCTTGGGCGCGAAAGCGACTCGACTCATCGCCGGTTCATTGTGCGTGCCCTAAGCGGGCCGTTAGCCTTTCACGTGAATATGGAGGATTGCGACTTATGACTGGCCTGTCCCTGCAAAAATTCGGGAGCCGTCTGGCGCTTGCATTTGCCGCATTGCTGCTGGCTGGCTTGCCCGCCAGTGCACAAATCCAGACTGTCGACCCCAACGACGCCATCGACGCCGATCTGGGAACGCCACCTAAAGTTGAAACGCCAACTGCCACGGACATTCCCACCGATCCGCCAATCGAAGGCGATACGACGGTTGCGCCGGGCATGGAAAGCTCCGCGGCCCCGACCGCAACTCCACCGGCGGGAGATCAATCTACCTATCAGGAAGATGACCTCATCGGTGCAGCAGAGGGCGTGTTCGGCAAAGGTGCGCAGGGCTTGGGCAATCTGATCGAGGATATCCTCAAAAAGCAGGGCAGGCCCAACGGCTATATTGTCGGCCGAGAGGGTGGTGGCGCGCTGGTTGTGGGTCTGCGCTATGGCTCGGGCACGTTGCACCACAAGGTTGAGGGCGAGAAACCGGTTTACTGGACCGGCCCTTCGATTGGTTTCGACGCGGGTGCCAATGCGGGCAGCACCTTTGTGCTGGTCTATAATCTTTACGACACCGAAGATCTGTACCGCCGCTTCCCCTCGGGCGAGGGTGTGGCCTATCTGGTGGGCGGGTTCAACGCGAGCTATCTGCGCCGCGGCGATATTGTGCTCATCCCGATCCGCGTTGGTGCCGGGCTGCGGCTCGGGGCCAATGTCGGCTATATGAAGTTTTCCAAGAAGCAGCGCTGGCTGCCATTTTAAGCCCCCGGGTCGCACCAAACAGGGGCTAAATGGGCGTCCTTCGGGACGCCCTTTTTTTGCCCGTTGTCCGGCGCCGACCCGCTCCCCCACCCGGCCTCCCATAGCATATCCTGTTTGGGAGGCCGGCCCTACCAAATGTCCCCCGGACATTTGCAAACGGGCGGGGAGAGGGCTGGTGCCGGACTAATCTAGCGTGCGCGGACTTCTTCCATACGCTTCAGATAGCGTGCGAGGACATCGATCTCGAGGTTGACCGCGCGACCCTCCGCCAGTTCGGCAAGCGTGGTGACGTCCCAGGTGTGCGGGATGATGTTGAGCGTGAAATGCGCACGACCGTCGCTCGCATCGGTCACGCTGTTGACTGTCAGCGAAACGCCATCAATGGTGATCGAGCCTTTTTCGGCAATATAAGGCGCTAACGCAGCAGGGGCAGCGATGGTCACCTTATGCGAATCGCCAATGGGTTCGACAGACAACACTTCGCCGACGCCGTCGACATGGCCGGTGACGATATGCCCGCCCAGCTCATCGCCCAGCTTGAGCGCGCGCTCGAGGTTCAGGCGGCGGCCTTGCGTCCACATACCGCCTGCGGTCTTGCTGAGGGTTTCCCCAGAAGCATCGACTGCAAACCAGTCCACGCCCTTATCGACCACGGTCAGGCAGCAGCCCGAACAGGCAATTGACGCGCCCATATCGACCCCGCCCATGTCATAGCCGCACTGGATTACGAGCCGCAGGTCGCCGCGTTGTTCGGCGGTAGTGATGGTTCCGATGTCGGTGACTATGCCTGTGAACATGGGATGGCCTCGTAGACTTCAAACCGGTTGTTGCCAAGCATCCGCGTGTCTGTAAATCGCCATTGGCCATGTGCCTCGGCCAGATCGGTGAGGCCTATGTCGCCAAGGCACGGCTTGCCACCGCCTATCAGGATCGGCGCGCGGTAGAGCATCAACCGGTCAACCAGCCCGGCGCGCAGGAAGGCACTGGCTGTTTGTGCGCCACCTTCGACGATCAGGCTGTTGCAATCGAGCGAGGCGATATCTTGCGGCGTACGGAGGGCTTCCCAGCCTGCGGGCGCGTCACCGCTGCATAGCATGATGCGGCGCGGAGTGCGCGCCTCCAGACCGGGCAGGCGGACATCGAGCCGTGGCGTATCTGCGCGCACCGTGCCTGCGCCGACCAGGATGGCATCGCATCGCGCGCGCTCGAGATGCGCGTGCGCGCGCGCGGCATCGCCGGTGATCCAGCGGCTGCTGCCATCCGCCATCGCGATGCAGCCGTCGAGCGAGGTCGCCAGCTTGAGCGTAACATGCGGGCGGCCTTTGATGATGCGGCTAATGAAACCGGCCAGACCGGCGCGTGCATCGGCCGTCATCGCATCGCGTTCGACCATAATGCCCGCAGCTTCGAGCCGGTCAAAACCCTTGCCTGCGGTGCGGGGATCGGGGTCAGTCAGTGCGCCGACGACGCGCGCGGGCTTGGCGGCGATCAGGCTGTCGGTGCAAGCTGGTCCACGCGCGCTTTCATGTGCACAGGGTTCAAGGCTGACATAGATTGTCGCGCCTGCCGCAGCGCTTCCCGCCTGCTTCAGTGCGACCGCTTCTGCATGGGGGCGGCCACCGGCTTGTGTCCAGCCGCGCCCGATGACGACGCCATCCTTGACGATGATACAGCCGACCGAGGGGTTGTTACCCGTTAGCCCCTTGCCGCGTTCGGCAAGCGCGATGGCGGCGGAAAGCCAACGCCGGTCTTCGCCAGAAACTTTGGCTACGACGGCTATTTCGACGCTCCCACTCGGGCAGCGATGTTTGCCTCGGCCTTGGCGCGGCGTTCGGCCTCGTCCTTTTGCGCTTCTGCATCGAGAGTCTCGACATCCATGCCGACGGCGCTGCCCAAGGCCTTATAGGCTTCGCGCTCGCGGGCGCGCATCGCATCCTTTTTCTTCTGATATTCGCGGATCGCTGCAAGGCTTTCTTCGACCGACCGGTCAGCGGGCCAGCTTTCGAAATAGGTGACGGTCGGAGGCGGCGGGGTCGCCTTGTCCTTCGCGTCGAAATAGAACATCGTAATGATCGTCGCGGTTGGCACACAGGCGAGCAGCAAGATCAACAGCCGCCCGCCGCGCTGTTCGCGCATATAGCCGAACAGGTCGGCCATTCCGCCTTTTAGCGATGCATCCTGGAAGAAACTCATGCGGCCTGTGTAGGGATTGCGGAGGCGGAATTCCAGTGGGGATTCCCCGCCGGAACTGGCCAATGGGTGCAGCCAGGGCGATATGAGCTAGAACAAAACCGTAGCCCTTAGCCTGTCGAAGGGCGCCTTTCAGCGTTGGCGCCAACCTCTCGACGTGCTTCGACAGGCTCAGCACTACGGTAATGTTTGCTCAGTTTGGCTCTAATTAATCGTAAACCGCACACTCAGCGTTTGCCAATCCTCGACCGCAACATCCCCGCGCGTAGCAGGCGTGAAGCGCCATGCCTTCAAAGCCTGTTTCACCGTCGCCTTGCCGAAATCGGGATGGGTCGCACGTACCACCTGCGCCTCGCGTACGCGCCCATCGCTCCCGATCAGCACGCGGACGGTGGCGCTGCCCTCAATCTCGCGTTGCAGCAAGTTGGACGGATAGTCGGGTTGGAAATCGCGGGCAAAGCGCGGATCACGGTTGGCCGCCTTGAAGATTGCGGGCGGGTCCGGCGGTGGATCCTTGATCAGCGTTTCACCGGTGCCGCTGCCGCCCGCCAGCACCGTGCCTTTGGTTTCATCTTGGCCAGTGCGGATGTCGACCGGGTCTTTGGGAATATCCTTGATCACCGGGTCTGGCACATAGATCGGGTCGAGCGGTTTGGTTTCGGTATCCTGTTGTTTCTCGTCCTGTTTGGGGGGCAGAGGCTCGACGGGGATGCTTCGGCCCTCAAACGGATCGCGGATGACCTTTTCGACAATCACAGGCGACAGCGCGACCGCCAATATGATGCTGCCATTCAGCCCGATGGCGAGCGCCATGCTCGCGGGGTTTGGGCGTTTGTTTTCGCTTGCGTAACTCATTGCAGCTCCTCTCTCCTGTAGCTGTGCAGCTACCGGCCCGGGAGCAAGCGGGACTAAAGCCCGCCCAGGCCGATAGTCGCGAGTTAATGATACAACATAACATGGCAATGTCAAGGGAATGACGTAGCGTCAGGTGTTACATGTCTAGCTGTCGGTCGATAAAGGGAGCGAGTTCGCAGACGCTTGGTATGTGAAACGTTTTCTTCAAAAGGAAGAAGGGAATAAGGAAAAAGGCGCGAAGCGCCATTAATCAACGGCGCTATCGCATTTCGGCGCAATGGAAGTGGAAGGGCTGCCGCCCTTCTTCCTTATTTTCTTGTTCCTTCTGAGGGAATCTTTGTCGCAACGCCGCGACTGTTGAAACAGGCTTAAGCCTTGATCGCGCAGATTACGCCAGATGAACTCACCACGCCCAATATCTCTGGATCCTGAAGAGCCTTGGTGCGCTTGACGAATTCCTCGATGGTGATCTGGCTGGCTTTCTTGCCTTGCAATTTCTTCAGGCCATTCAACTTGTTGAGCTGAAACAGCGACAGCCGGTCCACCATTCGGTCGGCCATGCAGCCTGCTATCGGCTTTGAGAGCCCGGCATCGGTCAATGCGGTGCGGATACGCTTTTCCGGTGTGGCGCAGGCACTTAGTGCCAGCGCAATCACAGGCACGAGCATCAGCCGCTTCATACGCCCTGTTCCTTCGCACGCTCTACGCATTCGACGATGATGCGCTTGGCCTCGTCGACATCGCCCCAGCCGTTGAGCTTGGCCCATTTGCCGGGCTCAAGGTCTTTATAGTGGGTGAAGAAATGCTCGATCTGCTGCAGCACGATCGGCGGCATGTCCTTATAGGTCACGACATCGGCATAATAAGGAAAAGTCTTGTTGACGGGCACGCAGAGCAGTTTTTCATCGCCGCCTGCGTCATCTTCCATCATCAGCACGCCGACCGGACGGCACTTGACCACTGCACCCGCAACAATCGGCGAACGCGCCACGACCAGCGCGTCCAGCGGATCGCCATCCTCACCCAGCGTGTGCGGCACGAAGCCGTAATTGGCCGGATAGCGCATCGGGGTGTGCAGGAAACGATCGACAAACAGCGCGCCCGATGCCTTGTCGAATTCATATTTCACAGGTTCGCCGCCGATGGGCACTTCGATCAGCACGTTGAGGCTTTCGGGCGGATTGTCGCCGGCAGGGATGAGGTCGATACGCATGGGAGGTGGCTTTCATGGTTGTTTGGCGCGGCCCCTAGTCGAATATTGCGGCTTACGGAAGGCTGAATGAGGGGGCTAAGCCCCTCCCCTTCAGGGGAGGGGTTGGGGTGGGGTCTGTCAGTATTGCGCAAGGACTGCAAAACCCCACCCCGCTGCGACTAGGCATCAAAGATGCCAAGTCTCGCTGCACCTCCCCTGAAGAGGAGGGGAGAGACCCTATTCCTTACCCCCACAAAACCCGCTAGGGACGCGCGCGATATGGCAAAGATTCAGACCCCCCAGCCCGTGCGCGGCACACAGGATATGTATGGCGAAACCGAGGAACGGTTTGCCCATGTCGTTTCGACTTTTGAGCGCGTGCGGCGGCTTTATGGTTTCAAGGGGCTGCAACTGCCGGTTATCGAGCCGACCGCGGTTTTTGCCCGTTCGCTAGGCGAGGCGACCGATGTCGTATCCAAGGAAATGTACACCTTCGAGGATCGCGGCGGGGATTCGATCACGCTGCGCCCTGAATTTACGGCGGGGATTGCGCGCGCTTACCTCACCAATGGCTGGCAGCAACATGCACCGATGAAGGTAACCGCGCATGGGCCCCTGTTCCGCTATGAACGCCCGCAAAAGGGCCGCTATCGCCAGTTCCACCAGATCGACGCCGAAATCATCGGCGCGGCCGAACCGGCGGCGGATGTCGAACTGCTGGTGATGGCCGACCAGTTGCTGCACGAGCTGGGCATCAAGGAAGGCGTCACGCTGGAATTGAACACGCTCGGCGATGTCGCCAGCCGCGATGCCTGGCGCGCGGCGCTGATCACCTATTTCAACGATCACAAGGATGTCCTCTCCGAAGACAGCCTGTCGCGGCTGGAGAAAAACCCGCTGCGAATCCTTGACAGCAAGGATCCCGACGATCGCGGCGTCGCCCATGCCGCACCGAAAATTGACGAGTTTTTGAGCAGCGAGGCGCAGGACTTTTTCGGTGCTGTGACGGCGGGGCTGGATGCCGCCGGCGTCGCCTGGACGCGCAATGCCAAACTGGTGCGCGGCCTCGATTATTACCGCCACACCGCGTTCGAATTCACCACCGACCGGCTGGGCGCGCAAGGAACCGTGCTCGGCGGCGGGCGTTATGACGGATTGATCGAAAATCTGGGCGGGCCTGCGACACCGGCGGTGGGCTGGGCTGCGGGTATTGAGCGGTTGGCGATGTTGATTGGTGATGTTGCCGAACCGGTATTCGACATTGTCATCGTGGTCGAAGATGATCAGCTTATTGGCCGCGGGATTGCGGCGGTGACCGATATGCGACGGGCCGGTTTCAAGGCCGAACTTGTTGCGAGCGGTTCTCCTCGCAAGAGATTTGATAAAGCTGTTAAATTTGGTGCGAACGCAATTGCTACAATTGCTTCGCAAGACGGCGCGGTCAAAGTGACGCTGAAGGCAGAGAACGAAATTCGCGCAAGAATTGAAGGCTTTTTTCAATGACAAGCCATGCCATTCGTCACCCCCGCGAAGGCGGGGGGCCATCACCTGACCGTCAGGTTTACCCGAGAGTGCCGGTGATGGATTCCCGCCTTCGCGGGAATGACGAAGTGAGAGATAAATTGGCACACTATCCGCTCCGTCGCCCCGTGCTTGACACGGGGTTAGGCTGTTTCTCTTACGGCGCAGAGAAAAGCCAAGCCCCGCATCAAGTGCGGGGCGACGATGTGTGTGGAGGTGATTTAAAGCACGATCTCTCCACGCCTCTGCGCCTCTGCGTGAGTCAAAAATGACCACCATCTCCCCCCAACGCATCGCGCAGATACAGGCGCGGTTTGCCGAGCTTGAGGCGCGGATGGCCTCTGGCACGCTGGAGGGTGATGCCTTTGTGCAGGCGTCAAAGGAATATTCGGAGATCGAGCCGGTGGCCAAAGCCGCTGCCGACCTGCGCGGCTTGCGCGATGAACTGGCCGGGCTGGAGGAAATGCTCGCCGGGGATGATGCCGATTTGAAGGCGATGGCAGGTGAGGAAATCGATGCGGTGCGCGCGCGGATCGAAACCGCCGAACATGATCTTGCCATCCTCCTCCTCCCCCGCGATGTTGCCGACCAGCGTTCGGCGATGCTCGAAATCCGTGCTGGCACCGGCGGGGATGAGGCCGCGCTGTTCGCTGGCGATCTTTACCGGATGTACGAACGCTATGCAGGATTGCAGGGCTGGAAAGTCGAACCGATCTCGATGAGCGCCTCCGACGTGGGCGGGTTCAAGGAAATCGTTGCCGCTGTCTCGGGCGCGGGCGTGTTTGCCAAGCTGAAATTTGAAAGCGGCGTGCACCGGGTGCAGCGCGTGCCGGTGACCGAAAGCGGCGGCCGCATCCATACCAGCGCCGCGACCGTCGCGGTATTACCCGAGCCCACCGAGGTCGATGTCCATATCGAGGACAAGGACCTCAAGATCGACGTCTATCGTGCCTCGGGCGCGGGCGGACAGCATGTGAACACCACCGATAGCGCGGTGCGCATCACCCACGCGCCGACCGGCATTGTCGTCACCTGCCAGGACGGCCGCAGCCAGCACAAGAACAAGGAAAAGGCGATGCAGGTTTTGCGCGCCCGCATCTACGAAAAGGAACGCGAAGAGGCGCAAGGGGCCGAGGCCGAGGCGCGCAAGGCGATGGTCGGCAGCGGCGACCGCAGCGAGCGCATCCGCACCTATAATTTCCCGCAAGGCCGGGTCACCGACCACCGCATCAACCTGACGCTGCACAAGCTGCCCGAGATTCTTGAGGGTGGTGGTTTGGCCGAGATGGTTGACGCGCTGATATCCGAGGACCAGTCTGCGCGACTGGCGGGGCTGGACGCCGGTTAAGTCATGATGGCATTAAGCAGAACCGTAGTGCTGAGCCTGTCGAAGCACGTCCAGCCGACAAGCGCCCTTCGACAGGCTCAGGGCTACGGTGATTTTTGACCGCAAAAGGAGAGTGCGACGATGAAATTATACCAGTCAGTTGGCCCCAACCCTCGTGTTGTCCTCTTCTATCTTGCCGAAAAAGGCCTCAAAATTGATCGTGCTTTTGTGGACATCATGGCTGGTGAGAACCGGCAGGGCGAATGGCTGAAAAAGCATCCGCGCGGCGGCATTCCGGTGCTGGAACTCGATGATGGCAGCCTGATTTCCGAAGCGACGGTGATCTGCGACTATCTCGATGAGCGCTTTCCCGAAAAGCCTTTGGTCGGTGCGACGCCCGAGGCGCGCGCCGCAGTGCGTTCCGCGATCCGCCATATCGATTACAGCATTGGCAGCCCGATGATGAACGGCTTCCGTAGCGCCGAAGGCCTGCCGATGTTCGAGAAACGCATGCTGTGCGTTCCCGAAGCGGCGCCGGGCAACAAGGCCTATGCGCAGGACGGCTTGCGGCAGGCGGATGCGCTTTTGGCAACGCAGCCCTTTGTAGCAGGCGATGCGTTCACTCTTGCTGACATATCGCTGTTTTGCTGGGTCGAATTTGGCGCAATGGTGGGGCAGCCGATCCCCGATGATGCGACCCATCTCAAGGCATGGCGAGACAAGATTGCGGCGATGCCCTCTGCGATCGCCAGCGCGGACGCGAAACAGGGTTTGGCTGCCTGAGCTGAAATTCTATTTTTGGGAAGAAGTGCCGGGACGGGTTGGTGCGAGACCAGATAAGCAACCAACCCGTCCATGGCGTGTGGGTGTTGAACATCTATCCTAATGCAGTGCCCGTGCCAGTTTTACATCATATAAGTAAAACAATTAGTTGGTTGGTTTCAGTGAAATTAACTTTCTTCGCGCTGTAAAAATCGCCGACATTTTGACGCCCTTTCTCCCTGCCATTTGTCCGCTCGCCGATGTCGTTCGTCGAAGCGATGGTTTACATCCGTAATCGATATGACTACGCCTGTAATCGAAATTGGGGCAACATAGGTAAGGTGATTCTGGATGTCCGAACGTATCAGTGAAGCAGAGTTGGCAGTGATGGAAGTGCTCTGGGAGGAAGCACCCCTGACCGCCACCGATGTTGCCGGCAGGGTGGCCCGCCAGCGCGACTGGTCTTTGGCGACAGTGAAGACTTTGCTTTCGCGCCTTGTCGCGAAGGAAGCGGTCGGCCATCATCTCGACGGCCGCCGCTTTCTCTATTCGCCGCTGGTGCAGCGCGAAGCCTATGTCAGTCGCGAATCGCGCCGCCTTGTCGACCGCTTCTTTGGCGGCAAGCTGATGCCGCTGGTCGCGCACCTCGCCGAGCAACAGAGCCTGAGCGACGATGAAATTGCCCAAATCGAAAAGCTGCTGAGGGAGATGAAATCATGACGGAGTGGCTGAGCGACACATTGCTTGCGACCAGCGCGTTGCTACTGCTGGTGCTTTTGATCCGAGCTCCTGTGGCACGCCATTTTGGCGCGGGCACGGCCTATTTCCTGTGGGCTTTACCTGCGGCGAGACTGTTCATGCCGACGCTGACGCAGGAAGTCTCCGCTCCTGCTGTACCAGTCGACGCAGCGATTGTTGAAACCGTGCGCGAAGCAGCACTCACGACGGTCACGGCAAACGCACCGGTATCTCCGGTAACCGGCATGACGATCGATTGGTCGGTCGTCGCACTGTCGCTGTGGCTGGGCGGGGCGGCGTTGCTCTTCATAATCCAGATGTTCCGCTACACAGCGATGCGCGAAGAATTGCTGAGTGATGCGGTCGAAATCGATCAGCTCGATGGAATCCGCGTCATCCAGACCGACCGCATACCCGGCCCGCTCGCATTCGGCCTTTTCAAACGCTATGTTGCGGTACCGCGCGAATTCACGCGCACCTTTTCTCCCCGCGAGCGCGAACTGGCTCTGGCGCATGAATTGGCGCACCATCGTGGCGGAGACCTGTTCGCCAACCTGGCGGCCTTCATCTTCCTGTGCCTGATGTGGTTTAACCCACTCGCCTGGATGGCCTGGAGCGCGTTCCGTTTCGATCAGGAGGCGGCCTGTGATGCTCGCGTCGTTGCGGGAGCCGATGCCTCCACCCGCCAAAGCTATGGCCGCGCCCTTGCGC
This sequence comes from uncultured Sphingorhabdus sp., assembly GCA_937873665.1. The sequence continues at coordinate 860,456 of CALMYW010000394.1, read as the reverse complement.
GCACTGCCACCGAAGGGCTGCCGGCTTTTGCAATGGCGCTCAACAACCCCAAAACAATAATTCAGAGATTGAGGAGACTGATGATGAATGAGACCAGCAAAGGTCGTCGATTGACCGGCAAGCTGGCGATCCTGGCAGCAGCCATCGTTACCCTGCCATTGACCGCAACCGTTGTGCCCGTGTTTGCCGAAGACCAACCAGCGCTCGCAGGTTCCGAAGGAGAAAAGACGGTTGAAGTCCGCAAACACAAGGTGATCGTCGTAAAGAATGCCGACGGTAAGGATGTAACTGTCGATGTTTCGGGGGACGCTGACACACCTTTTGTCAAAAAAATCGAGAAAGACGGAAAAACCATCATCCTGCGTTCGAACAAGGAATTGAGTGAAGCTGATATCGCCAAGATGGTTGCCGAAGCAGAAGCTTCCCGCGCCAAGGCCGATTGGCAGGATGCCGATGGTGAGAAGAAAACCGCTATGTTCGTTCGCGTAACCAAGGACGGCAAGCTGGCTGACCCTGCCAGCCCTGACGTTATGCATTTCACTGTCGATGAAGTGGTGGTTCCTCCGATGCCGCCTGTCGCTCCAGGCGCGCCAGAGGCGGTTCGTAAGGTGCAGGTCAAATGCAATGACGGCGAACTGTTGACGACGAATGTCGAGGGCATGGACGGCGACAGGAAAACGCGCGTGAAAATCGCAATGTGCGCCAATGCGCATGCGAAGATGGCGCGTACACATGCTATTCAAGGCCTCAAAGAAGCCCGCGAGAGCATTAAGCGCGATGCGAACATTCCCGAATCCGTGCGCAAGGATGTCATGAAGAGTCTTCAGGAAAATATCGAGCAGCTGGAGCGTGAACTGAAAAACGCGCCCGAGGCCAGCGGCGACGCCTGATCAATTTTCGAGATAAAAACAAAATTTGGGGTATCCCCGAAGCTAGCTCCCCAGTTCAGCTTCGCAACCTAGACGGGGCGGGTCATAGGACTCGCCCCTTTTTCATTGCCCAGCGCCGTTCGCGCCACCATATAGATCAGTATGAGCGAATGGCCCGACAGCATTCACGCAGGCGAAACCGAACAGCATGAGCCTCTGGTGCGGCGCGTGCTGGCACCCAACCCGTCGCCTTACACCTTCACGGGAACGCAGACCTGGCTGGTAGGCGCGGGAAGCGAGATCGCAGTTATCGATCCAGGTCCTGCTGGAAGCGGCCTCAGTATCGGCGATCCCAAGGACATGAATGGTGAAGGCCATGTCGAGGCGATCCTGCGCGCCGTGGGCGACGCGAAGATCACCGCCATCCTCTGCACCCACACGCATCGCGACCACTCGCCCGCTGCGGCGCCCCTCAAGGCGCTGACGGGGGCTCCAATCATTGGCTGCGCACCGCTGTCGATTGCAGATGATGGCCCGCGCGCCGATAGTGCCTTCGATCCTGATTATGCACCTGATCGCATCCTTGAGGATGGCGAACGGATTTCAGGTGAAGGTTGGACAATCGAGGCGGTCGCAACCCCCGGGCACACCAGCAACCATCTTTGCTATGCTTTGCTCGAAAGCGGGGCGCTGTTCACCGGCGACCATGTGATGAAATGGTCGACCAGCGTTGTCTCTCCACCCGATGGCGACATGTCTGCCTATATGGCTTCGCTGCAAAAGCTCTATGATCGCGCAGATCGCGTCTATTATCCTGCGCATGGGCCGGCGGTCGACAATCCCCGGCAGTTGGTGCGCGGCATGATCGGCCACCGGCGCATGCGCGAGCGGCAGATATTGGGCCTGCTCGAGCAGGGGGCTCAGGTCATTCCCGATATGGTGACTGAAATGTACAAAGGCCTCGACGAGCGTCTTAAAGGCGCGGCAGGCCGCTCGGTGCTTGCGCATCTGGTCGATCTTGAAAAGCAGGGCCGCGTGGCGCTGGATGGTGAGGCATGGCAGTTGGCAGCCTGAGCCAGAACGAGTTGCGCAGTTGGGCGATGCGCGGCGCCGCGCTCGCCACCCCCATCCTGTTTATCCTTGCCGTCTGGTGGGCGATAGACGGGTTCCGCAGTTTACGTGATGGCCCGGCACCGGAAACGGTGGCCAGTGCCAGCCTGCAGGGATTGCGCGAACAGAATCGCCTTTCAGCCTTCGCCGCCAACTATGCTGCGGTCGTCACCAGCGAACAGCGCCGCTTTGGCCTGTCGGCGAAAAAGACGCTGATCATGCAGGGATTGGTGCGCTACGAGGTGGATCTAGCGAAGTTGGGAGAGAAGGACGTCCGTTGGGATGCCGACACTGGCACGCTGCGCGTTAAAATCCCGCCAATCGAAACCGCGCCACCGCAGATCGACCTCAAAACCATTCAGGAATATGGCGAGAACGGCATATTGCGGGCGTTCACTGATGTGGACGACGTGCTCGATGATGCCAATCGCGACAAAGGCCTTGCCGAGTTGACGCGACAGGCCAATGGACCGGTGCCGATGACGCTAGCACGCGAGGCGTTCAAGCGCGCGGTCAAGCAAAATTTCGAGGCTCCGCTGCGTGCGGCAGGACTCGATGCTAAGGTTGAGGCCTATTTCGCCGACGAACTTGGCGGTGATGTGACTACCCGCTGGGATGAATCGACACCGCTTGAAGAGATATTGAAGCGCTGAAAATTCAAATATCATAAAAACCGCAGTGCTGAGCTTGTCGAAGCACGTCTCACAGGGTAGCTCTGCAGCCGAGAAGCGCCCTTCGACAAGCTAAGCGCTACGGTGAAGATTCGGAGTATCGATTAATGAACGCCCCCGTCCGTGAAAACCTTTCCGGCCTTGACTTGCTCGCCGAAATCAACCGGCTGAAGAAGGAACGCAACGCCGTCATCCTCGCGCACTATTATCAGAAGCCCGAGATTCAGGATCTGGCCGATTTCGTGGGCGATAGTCTTGAGTTGTCGCGCCGCGCGGCGGAAACCGATGCCGATGTCATCGCCTTTTGCGGGGTGAAGTTCATGGCCGAGACCGCGAAGATACTTTCACCGCAAAAGACAGTGATACTTCCCGATATGGCGGCCGGTTGCAGTCTGGAGGATGCCTGCCCGCCGGGCCGGTTCAAAGCCTTCCGCGACGCCCATCCAGATCATATCGCGCTCACTTACATCAACTGCTCGGCCGAGGTGAAGGCGCTGTCCGACATCATCGTCACCAGCAGCAGCGCCGAAACCATTCTGGCGCAGATTCCTAAGGAACAGAAAATCATCTTCGGCCCGGACCGGCACCTGGGCGGCTATCTCAGTCGAAAGTTCGGACGCGAAATGCTGCTTTGGCCCGGTGTGTGTATAGTACATGAGGCTTTCAGCGAAACCGAGTTGCTCAAGCTCAAGGCGCAATATCCCGGCGCTCCCGTTGCAGCGCACCCGGAATGTCCGCCGCATATCATCGATCACGCCGATTATGTTGGCTCGACCAGCGGCATTTTGAAATATGCCAAGGAAGTGCCCGGTGATACCGTGATCATCGCAACCGAGCCGCACATCATCCACCAGATGCAAAAGGCGCTGCCGGAGAAGAACTTCATCGGTGCGCCGGGCGCCGACGGCAACTGCGCGTGCAATATCTGCCCCTATATGGCGCTGAATACCCTCGAAAAACTGTACCTCGCCCTGCGCGACCTGCAGCCGCAGATCGAGCTGGACGAAGGCGTCCGGCTGGCGGCCAAGAAGAGCCTCGACCGGATGCTCGAAATGGCCTCGAAAACGGTCGGGCAGGGCGATTTGGGGCGCAAGGATCTTGCGACGCCCAATCCATGAGGCAGTGGCTGCATATTGCGCTGGGCTTGGTCGGGCTGGCGTTGACTGCCCCATCTTTCGCCAACCAACCCGACGTCTCGATCACCGACGAAGGGCAACTCCTCTATTATAACGGGGAGGGCCGTCCCACCCGGCTGAGCGCTACGGGCAAGTTCAAACAAGCCGCCTTGGCGCCCGATTATCGCACAGTGGCGTTCATCGAAGTGTTGGTGGAGGGCACACCGGCCTATGATGACACGCGCACGCAATTGTGGATCGCCGACGGGCCAACAGGGAAAGCGCGCATCCTGTTCAAGCCGCGCCCGGCAGACGACCGCAAGGCTAATATGGCGGCGCTGTGGAATCCGGTTTTCTCGCTGAATGGCGGTTTCGTCTATGTCGAGTCCGAGGCTTGGGTCACCTCCGCTGCAATCCACCAGATTAATGTGAAGACCGGCGCGGAGAAATATGTCGTCGATGGTTCGATCCACGCGCTGGTGCGGACCGGGCCCTATCGGGGCTATTTGCTGGTGCAGCGGCATCTTTATCCGAAGAATCCCGAAGAAGGAGCCTATGACGAGGTGCATCTAATCCGCCCTGACGGCAAGTTCATCCTTGCCATTCCGGGTAGCAAGGACGGTGATCCGGTCGAAGCGGTCGATACCTGGATCAAGGCCAAAGGGTGGAGCGCTTCATAGCCCGAACCAAGGGTGTAGACTTGATTCGCATCTGCTCAAAAATCATTGTATAATCTTGCAAATTTGGAGTCGCGTAACTGAAGTCAGCTTGCGTTGCAGCTCCAGCCAAATAGGCTTCGCGCTCTTTAGATACCTGGGGTGTGGCATTGGGCCATACAGGGCTAAAACCGTGCTGCAAACATGCAGCACAAGGCATGAAAGGAAGCGTTTATGGCTGAAGATTGGCTGGCAGATGTCCGCAAATATGTCGCGGATGCCGACGAGACTGTGGTGAAGGCGATTGTGCGATATTGCGGCATTGCGCTCCAGAATCGTGACAGTTCGCTGGTGGCATTTTCGGACGCCAAAGAAACCGACCGTGTTCGCGAAAACTATCTGAAGAAAAAGCTCGGCCTTACCAATAGCGATGCCGAGCTCGACGGTGCGATTGCTGCGGTAGGCGAACGAATGAAGGAAGACCGGACGAAGAACCGCGTCACGGTGTATTACCTCCTTGCCGAACATTTCGGCCTTCTCAGCGTCTTTGGCGGGACCAATGCATCCGCCGCGCCGCTTGCTGCCGCAGCCGGACTGGGCGCAGCTGCGGTGGCGGGAACAGCGGCTACAGCTGCTGCAGCGGAACCGGTTGTTGCGACCCCGACTCCTGCCCCTGAACCAGCGCCTGCTGCAGCCGCACCTGCCTATGCGGCATCGAGTTATGAGGATGAAGACACTGGTGGTGGCCTCGGCTGGCTCAAATGGCTTTTGCTCGCGGCTTTGCTCGCCCTGCTGCTCTTCTTCCTGATGCGCAGTTGCTCGCCGGAGGCAACTGCTCCGGCGGATGACGGGATGACGACCGAAGCAACCGGTGGTGAAGCTGCCGATGCCGCAGCCGGCGATGCAACGGCAACCGCCGCCATTCCGGAAGGCGCGGGTGTGGTCGCTGCGGATGTCGATGGCAAACCCAAGCTGACGGTCTATTTCGACAGTGGCAAATCGGATGTCACCAATGACCTCGCAGCAGCAGCCGCAAAGGTGAAGGCTTATATCGATGCAAATCCGACGGCGAAGCTGGCGGTTTCAGGATATAACGATCCGACTGGCAATGCAGCCGTAAACGCGGAAATCTCGAAAAAGCGGGCGCAGGGCGTTGGCAAGGCGTTGGAAGCTGTCGGCATTCCGGCGACGGCCATCGAACTGGTCAAGCCTAGCGATACGACCGATACGTCGGGTGACAACACCGCGGCGCGCCGGGTTGAGGTGACTGTCCAGTAAGGCAATCGCGATAATGACAATGAGGGGCGGCTATAGAGGTGGCCGCCCCTTTTCTTTGCACAAATCGGGACTATGGTCAGCGCATGACTTGGATTGTTCCTGTCCTGCTTCTGGTTGCAGCCTTTGTCGGCTTTGGCGTCTGGCGCGGTCGACAATTTGGTGAGCTGGCACGGCGTGGAATGCCGGTCACGGGACGCATTGTGCATAAATTCCGCGCCGGAAGTGCCGAAATGTCGGGAAGTCGAAGACCGGCTTTTACCTACACCGGCCCCGACGGGCGCGAATATCGGCGTGCTGCTTCGGTCAGTATCGGCAAATGGGCCGAATATGACGAAGGCAGTACAATCGCCTTAATCTGCCTGCCCGACGATCCGGGGGTGAGTGCACCGTCTTGGCTGGTCGAACTGGCGCGTGAAGCGTTGGCGAAAAAAGGCAGATTGTAGTAGATTCCGCTTTTCCACGGCGTCGACTTCGGTCTAGCTGCGATCATGACAGAAATTGCAGATATGAGCATGTCGATGCTGGCGCGCGGCCAGGCTGCTCTCGCTAGTCAGCCATTCAGCGCGCTGATCGGGACCCGACTTTCCAAATGGAGCGCGGATGGGGTCGAACTCGAGCTCGAAATAAGCGACAAAATTCGGCAGCAGCACGGTTTCGTGCATGGCGGCGTGGTTGCCTATATGGCGGATAACGCCCTGACATTTGCGGGCGCCGCCAAACTGGCGGGTACGGCGATCGTAACCGGCGAAATGAAAATCAACTATATCCGCCCGGCGGTTGCCGAGAAACTGATCGCGCGCGCGACCGCTATCAGCGGCGGCTCGACCCAATCGGTTGCCCGTTGCGAGGTTTATTGCGTGATCGATGGCGTTGAAAAATTGTGCGCAGCGGCACAGGGAACAATCAACAAGTTGCCCGAGCGAGGAGAGAAATGATGGCGTTCAATCTTCCCGGCTTTGATCTTGACGATTTCGTGCGCGCCACACTCGCCGAAGACCTTGGTCCGACGGGGCGCGACGTCACCTCGGAAAGCGTGATCCCAGCTGATCTGCGCTTTGCAGGAGTAATGGACAGCCGCGACCCGATTGTTGTGGCGGGGCTTCCGATAGCGGCGGCCTTTTTCCGCCATCTCGATCCCGACATAGAGCTAGAGGTGCTCGCGCATGAAGGCCATGGCGTTGAGGCTGGAACAGACTTGATGCGTATCCGCGGCAAGGCGCGGGCGATGCTGACGGCGGAGCGTTCTGCACTCAACACCGTGCAGCATCTGTCCGGCATAGCGACAATGACGCGACGCTATGTGATGGCGATCCGGGACACGGGTTGCACGCTGCTCGACACGCGCAAGACCATTCCGGGCCTGCGTGTCCTCGAAAAATATGCAACGCGGATGGGTGGTGCCACCAACCATCGCATGGGGCTTTGGGATGCTGCTATGATCAAGGATAACCATGTCGCGGTAGCAGGCGGTGTCGCCGAAGCCGTGCGGCGTGCCAAGGATCATGGCGTTGAACGCATCATCCTGGAGGTCGACCGGATCGAGCAGATTGAGCCGGGGCTCGAGGCAGGTGCGACACATTTGTTGCTCGACAATATGGATGTTGAGCAATTGAAAGCGGCGGTAAAGCTAGTTGACGGTCGTGTGCCTACCGAAGCGAGCGGCGGCGTCACGCTAGAAACCATCCGCGCCAAGGCCGAAACCGGGGTAACCTATATCTCGGTAGGCCGCCTGACGCAGAGCGCACCCGCTGCCGATATCGGGCTGGATTTCGATGTGGTCTAGGTTCGCGCTGGCGCTGCCGGCGCTCGCATTGCTTGCTACGTCTACGCCGCATGAACCGGCGCTCGCGCAGGCTTGGCAGTGCCGCCCACCTGCAAGCCTTCCCCGTCCGGTGCCGGAAATTGCCAAGCCAGGCGAGATACGGCGTACAGCTGTCGACGGCTATATCCTGGCACTCAGCTGGAGCCGTGAACATTGCCGTGGGCGGGAGAAGAACCCTGACGATGCGCTGCAATGTGGTAGGACGATGGGCGAATTCGGCTTCGTGCTCCATGGGCTTTGGCCGGAGGCTAAGGGACCCAACTACCCTCAATGGTGTCGCAAGGCGGAGTTATTGTCGCGCAAAATGGTGGCGCAGAACATCTGCATGACACCTTCGGTCCAGTTGCTCCAGCACGAGTGGGCCAAACATGGCACCTGCATGGCGCGAAAGCCGGAAACCTATTTTGGTGCCGCGCGGTTGTTGTTCGATGCGATGGAATTTCCCGATATGGAGCGTCTGTCCCGGCAAGGTGAAAAGGAGGGCAATTTGACGGTTGCCCGCCTTACCGAGGAATTTGCACTCAACAATGACGGGCTTTCGGACCAGGCGATCAAGGTCAAAACCAACCGGAGAGGCTGGCTCGAAGAGGTACACATTTGCCTCGATAAAAAATTCAAGCCACGCGCTTGCCCCAACTTCGTTCGCGGTGCTGCGGACAATGCGCAGATCAAGATCTGGCGGGGAACCTAGCTCTCGATAATCCGCGTGCCCGGATGATGTTTGTCGAGATGCTTGTGGATGATGCGCAGATTCTTGCTGTTCGATCGCCAGATGAAATCAAAAGCGTCACCCACAAGCGGAATAGCGCCTAAGGCGGTATCAATTCCAATATTGGCGGACATGCGCATCAATTGCCATTTTGACATGCCCAGATTGCGCGCTTCCCAGACCATATAAGCCCCCATGGCGGCGGTAATCAGGTCGCCAATAACCGGGACCAGTCCGATGACAGAATCCAGACCGAATGGGATTTTGGTGCCAGGTATGACAAAACTGCGCTCGAGCAGTTTCTCAAGCGCTTCCACGCGCTGACGCACGGAATGCGGATCGGTTCCCATACCGGGCAAGGTCTTGGCAAGCTCTTCAAACTGGTTCTGCGAAATGGGCATGGTGCCTCCTTCTTTCGCTTATGTCGGGTCGCGCCCCAGATATTGCAAGGGATGCCATCCGCGCGGGTTCTGCGCAAAGCCCAAAAGGCCGTCACGTACCAGCGACCAGCGAACCGGATTGGCGATGGGAATGTAGTTGCGGGTAGCGATAAGTTCGCGCTCGGCCTCCCCCCACAAGCGAATACGTTCTTCGCGCGTTAAGGCAGTGCGTGCTTCATCGAGCAGCTGGTCGGCCTTCTCGCTGCAAATCGGTGTTGCCCGACAAGACATCTGGTCCAAATACCATCCCGGACTTGATATGTCGGCGACGCGATCAATCAGGACCAGATCGGCGGGCTGGGCATAGGTTACCCGTTCCGCTTCAAGTCCGATAGCGGCCAGATCACTGCGAATGCGTGCAAAGAGAATGCGGCTGCCCGTGCCGCGTGGCATGGCAAGGCGCAGCGTCCGAACAGGGCCGTTAGATCCCTCCCACGCGGCGATGGTCGATTGCGCGCTAGCTTTGCGCTCCTGAACATTTTGGCTTGACCATTCGGGGCGTGGCAATTGTTCGCGATTGGTCAGGGCTTCCGGGGACAGCGTCAAAGTCTCCCGCCAATCGGTAATGCCAAAAGAGGTCAAAAGACGAGGCCGGTCGATCGCCATGGCGATCGCCTCGCGATTGGCAACATTGGAGAGGAACGGCCCGTCACCCGTTACCAAAAGGCCAAACAGTCCGGGAACGGCATCGAACCGCGTGCCTGCCTCATTGCCCTCCGTCGCTGTCAGCAGAGGAAGATGTTCGAAACGACCGTTCAAAATAAGGTCACTCTGCCCGACTGCAAAGCGGGCCAAAGCCCGAGAAGGTGAGTGCGCCGCGAGGATGACCCGCTTTTCATCGAGAGCTATCGTGCCGTCAATCTCATCGGTTCTGTTGCGCAATTGCAGATTTCCCGCAATCCGCTCGGCAATCATCGGGCCAGAGCCGTTAGCCCTGTGGATCATTCCAAATTCGGGCTGTGCCAGCAGTTCGAGCAGGTTCGGTACAGGTGCGTTCAACCGGATCTCGACGACCTTGCCTGTCATCGGCAAGATCCTGTCGATCTTTGCCAGTTCATCGCCAAAGCGTGACCGACTCAGTTCGGCGACTCTGACCTTCAACGCAGCGGCAACTTCGTCGGAACGCACTTCGCGCCCATTGTTCCACCGCGTTTTTTGCAGTCGGAAAATATAACCCTTATCGTCGTCAGTGACGATCCAACGTGAGGCCAGCGCCGGAACGACGCGACCTTCGGAATCGAAGGCGACAAGACCCTGCGCTGTTGCGTTGCGCAAATAGGCAGACGCTGGTGACAGCGGCATGCGCCCGACCGCTATTTCCCGTGGGCTGTCTTCGATCACATCCACTCGCAGACGGTTGTTGTCGATACCGCCCGAACAGGCAGACAACGCTAGCAGCGCGCCCAAAATGGCAAAGGTGCGCGTCATGGCACTTTCCACAGGGTTCGGCTGGGGTGGATATTGCCGGGATTATCCTGCCAACCGCGGACTTTCGGGCTTACCAGCGAACGTGATGCGTAGAAGTATAGTGGCAGGATTGGCATATCGGCTATCAATATCCTTTCCGCCTCGCGCATCAACCCTGCACGGCGCTTTGGATCAGGTTCGGCCATGGCCAGCTCGACGGCGCGATCATAGTCTGGATTGGCATAGCCCGAATAATTTTGCGGGCCGCTATTGCTCAAATGGACCGCGAGGAAGTTTTCGGGTGCAGGCAAGTCGGCAATCCAGCCTGAACGCGCCAATTCGAAATCGGCGCGCTTCAGGCTGTCGAAGTGCAGGCTCGCTTCGCTGTTGAGCAATTTGGCCTCTACTCCAAGTTCGCGCCACATCGTTGCCATCGCTACGGCAGCGCGCCGATGCTCGGTCGAACTGTTGAAGCGGATTTCAAACCGAAGTGGATGACCACGGCCATAGCCAGCCTGTCCCAACAATTTCCGGGCGCGCTCCGTGCGGGCTTTTTGCGACAGTGTCGCCCATTCCGGCTTGAAGCTTTGTCCCCCGTCAAGTCCCGGCGGCAGCAGGCCCCAGGCGGGCAGGTTGCCGGCGTCGACCATCTTGGAGGCGATCCATTCGCGGTCAATCGCCATCGAAAGCGCCTGTCGCACCCTGACATCATCGAATGGCGGCTTTCTCGTGTTGAAGGCGAAATAATAGGTGCCAAGGAAAGGCGCATTTCTGGCGATATCCCGATGATGCTCGCGTAACCAGTGGTATCGGGCAGGGGTGTATTCACTGCCGATGTCGGCACCGCCAGCAAGCACCAGTCGCATGGCGGAGTTCAGATTTTCCATCGGTTTCCAGATTACGCGTTGCGTTCTGGGCGTCCCGCCGTGCCATTCCGGATTGGCTTCAAGGGTGAGCTGCTGGCTCAAACGCCATTCGGTCAATCGATACGCCCCGCTTGTTACCAGAGGTCGCTCGGCCGCCCATCGTTCTCCCGCCGCCTCTATCCGGTGAAAAGGTAGTGCCGCCATCGCTGGATGGGCCAGCAGTGCGGGTAGTTGCGGGAATGGGGTTTTGAGCCGAACGACGACCGTTTGCGCATCAGAGGCATTGATTGCTTCGATCACGCCAAAAAGGGGCCCATGGGGTGATCCGCTGCGCTTGTCCTGAATGCGGCGGAATGCCTGCTCGAACACTTTTGCCGTTAGCGGTTGCCCGTCGGAAAAACGAAGGCCGGGATGCAGGCGAAACGTCCAGAGGCGGCCATCCATGCTGGTTTGCCAACTTTGCGCCAACCCGGCTTCGGCCTCTCCCTTTGCGTCGAAACGCGTAAGCCCTTCGAACAGGTCGGCAGCAATGCGCGTAGAGGCCAGATCGGAAACCAATTGCGGATCAAGTCCACGGGAATCCGCTTCCATCAGCCGGACAATGGCATCTCCTTCGCTGCCTTTTCCTGTATTTCCTCCGCCACAGGAGAGAAGCAAAAAGACAAGGAACGGGGCAAGCCAACGCATCTTGCAAGACTAGGCGGTGGCCCGCTTCAGGGCAACTCTGCATTCGCAGGGAAGGGGTTGGTGCGGACGGCGGGACTTGAACCCGCACGCCCAAAGGGCGACAGATTTTAAGTCAATCTACGAAACATTCCTGACGTTTCCCGATGCGGCCTAAGGCACAGAATATATTGGAAATAATATAAAAATACGTTCCGCAATTGTTCCCGATGGTGCCGAGTCCATCCTTGCCGGATTACACACGATTTACACATGACGGCTGCTGACTGCGCTAAACTCAAAAATGCAAATTCTGCCATGTTGCAAATTTCGCTTGTCGGTTGTCCCATGCGCGAACGGTCAGTAAAAAATCGACTAGTTGAGCCTCTGCATTAGTCTGTGATAACAACACCGCAACAAATGGATGAACAGGTCGCACTTTCGCCAATGCCAAACACTGCGGAGCGGCTCTAGATGTTGAAGATTGCAAAACCGGTAATTGCTCTCGGCCTATTATTGGCCAATCCAGTTTATGTAGCGCAGGCTAAGTCCGTGCATTCGGAATTTGTTGAAGCATGGCAGGAGCGTCTCAAGCGATATGAGGCCAGTTCAGTATTGGCTGGGCAGCAATTGCAGTCAGATGCACACCTGTTTTTCAATACACCCGCACCAGACGAGGCAACGACCATCGCAAAGCTAGAGGCGGTGTTTAAATCTACAGATGAAGTCGGATACCTAGCGGGAAGATCGCAGCTAAGTTCAGACCTCATCGCGTTCATGAAAAAGAAGCCGTCAGCAGAACGAGCCGAGTTATGGCTTCAAGAACAAATCCATAGACTGACTGACGAAGAAAGAGCGTTGAAGGTAGAAGTGGACAGCGTAGGCCAGATGAAGATCGGCGATAATGGGGTCACCACAGAGTCTTTGTTCAAGGCGAACGGTATGGCTGTTTTCAAGCAGGGGGCTTTGAGAGGGCAAATTGAAGAACTAGCGCTCATGAACGATAATCTGGGCAGTTATTATCGTGCAAAAGGCCAGCAAGATGCTGACAGACGCCAAAAGTGGGCGGCTATACTCGGATCAATTGGTCAATCTCTTCAGCAGCAATCAAACGATAATCGCAGCCGGATGGTCAATTGCACAACTACCGGCAACACCACCAACTGCATGGAGTTTTAAGTTGAGGAAGTATCTTGCAGGAATTGCAACAGGCCTCGTAATTGGCTTGACCGCACCGTTAGCAGCAGCACAGTTGGTTGGAGATACCGGGTATTTGCGCGGCTGGTCAGTTACAAAGGGTGGCGAGGAAGTCTGCTATATGCCCTATGTCTGGGTTAGCAGCAAAGAAATCGAATGCGATTAAGGCGAAGGCTCATCAATGCCCCATTTGCCTTGTCGCGGACCATGCGCGGAATAGCCGTAAGTTTCAGTCTCGACTACCGCCCGACTTTCACCATCCAGCAGATCGAGAACAGAAACGGCAAGAGCATCTGATAGCGCGTCACTTTCATGCGGAAGACGATTCGGACGCAATAGGCTGTTATTCCGGCGCAACGCCATTTTCAGCCTAACGGCCAACTCAACTCTAAGCATGTCGCGATTGATTCGGTGCATCCACCTATTGGAACAATAGGCGAACGACTATCAAGCCATAACTGCAGGCTCCATTCGGGCAACAGACTTCAGGCAGGCCAGCAATTGCCTCGTTTCCGCAGAGTAGCGCCCATGCTTCCAAGCATTCCGATTACCCTTCGGCGCTCCGGGATTGGTCCCGCCGTGCATCCGGCACCGCTTCTTGCCCTGCACGGCTGGCGATTGGCAGGACGTTCCCCGCCGCGTTTTCGCTCCACATCGGGGAGCCTGTGCCAAAATTTCCGGCTGCTTCGCATTGTTGCCCGATTTTTCCATTTTGCCCCCCTGTGTTGACAGTGTCCGCGATCACAGCCTGACCGCCCCGATTGTCGATGTAGTAATGCTCCACACGCTGGACGCCGCCGCGTTGCAGCTTTGCCATTGCCTCGGCTTGCATGGTGAAAGTCCGCATCAGCTTGGCCGACATGTTGCCAAAGGCTAGCTTTGTGTCCGTGTAATCGGTCGAGTGCATTACCCTCATCGCCCGTAAGGCCGCGTCATTCGTGACAAACATCTGCATGGCTAGAATTGCCTCAGCTTCGTTCTTTGGACCTATGCCAGCAATGAACGACAGCCCCGCGTTGATATTTTCAATCGAGAGCGCGCCCGCCTTTTTGAGCGTTTCGGCCAACTGCGTAATAACGTAATGCACAAACTCTGCCGATTCACTGGCAAGGGTCTTCATCAGGCGCATTGTGTGTAACTGTGGATTTTTCTTGTTCATGCCAAGGGCGTTTTCACCATCGAGCGACATGACCGGCGAACCGTGCATTGCGTGAATTTCTATGTTCAGGGCAATGATTTCCTCTTGAACCTTTGCGGGCATATCCGCCCAACCGTCAACGCTGGCTTCCATCTCCTTGCGGATGGTTTCGACATCGGCGCTAGCTATAATCTGCACCATCGATTGCCGGGGGCGTTCGACCTGTTTTGCACCTGTATTTGCAGGCTTGCCCGCCTTTTTCTTTATGGCCATTCAAAACCCTTCCTTGTCGGTGCGGCCCTTATCCGCGCTTAACAAAGCGAGGGCCCTTGCCCGTATTGGTCCCGTATTAACGGTGTCCGGCCAACTGTTTTGCCACTGTATTAACAGCACGGCCTAAGGCGCTTCCATTGTGAAGCCCGGAGGCGGAGGCGGCATATTTGCATTCGGGTTAGACAATCCAAACGACTGAGCATTGCCAAGCACCGGAGCCTTGAAATAGCCGGGGAACGTCGCGTGCAGATGGTCCCCTTCATTCAGGAGCCGCGCCTTCGGATAGTGTCGCTTAACTTGCCCCTTGAGCCAGTCCATCGACTTGCCCGGAGGCGGTAGCAGATCGAGAGCAGAGCCAGACAAGTGCCCGCTATTGCTGGCAGGCTTATAACCACGGCGGCGCATGTCGGCTTGATACGCTTCGGAGCGATAGCCAGACGTTACTTGAATGCCGGGAATTGCGCTTTGCAAAAACCCATGCACATCAGACTTCGACGCGGCAGGCGATTCCTGGGGGGAGGGCTTCGCCTTCTTTTCAGGACCGCCGAACAGGTCAGTTCGTGCCTGTAAGCGGGCTTCCTTGATTGTCTTCTTAACCGCGTCTTCCTTGGCTTCGTTGTCCATCCCGTCCCATTGCGGCGACAGGACCAGCCCCGGCAGATATTGGCGCGCATATTCACCGGCCTTGGCCTGATAGGCGTCATATTCCCCCGGTGTCAGTTCGCGGTCGCCGATTTTCTTGTTGGGCTTGTCGAACGTCACACCAGCAGCAAGCAGGCGCTCGATAACCGGGTCTTTGCGGTCGGTAGAGGTCCAGACAGGCGAAAGCAGATCAGGGCCGACGCCGCCTTCATTCTCGATAGGCTGCCCGAATATATCCCGCGCAGGATAGAGGCTTTCAGATTGCCCCGGAATGCGAGCCTTGACCGCGTCCAGCAGCGTTTCGCGTTCGCGGGTTGTCGGGTCCACGGTGCGGGCAACTTGAGCAACGCCGGTTGGAACAGCCAGAGAGCCACCAAGCCGGTTAATAAAGCTGTCCATATAGCGGTCAGGGTCACTTACCGCTTCCAGCACGTCAGAAAGGCCCGACAGCCAAACCTTGTCCGAAAGGTTTTTCATTATGGACGCGGTGAGCATCAGAGCCGCTTCGTCCCGTTGCTTTTCGGTCATCCCGTCCATTTTCGTTGCGAGGTCAGCAGCAACGCCCATGGTGGACGCGAAAGGGTCCATTCGCAGATACGAATAGTATTTGTCGCCATGCTTGATCGAATAGGGCTGCCAGCCATTGGCGCGCATCATAGCGGCCTTTGACCTATCGGACGGAGCCGAACCGGTGATTATGCCCTGTTGAGCAAGTTCAGCTACGGTCATACCCGCAGCCGTGCCGACAAGCGCTTTGGCAATCGCCAAATCCCGCTTGGCACCACCAGCCTTGAAATCGGCGCGCCATTCCTTGAGCAGGGGCGCGAGCGGCGAGCGCTCAACGGTGAATTTAAGCAAGTTGGTAGGCGTGCGGACAAACGGCAGGACCAGCTTTAGAATAGGCCAATCCTGCGTTATCCCCGCCACCTTGGAACCGACAGGACCTAGCGGACGCTGGAACGTCAGATAACGCCCATAATCAAGCGCGCGCTCCATCATTTGCTCGGTGGGGTTGGCAACCAGTTCCGCAGCGCGTTTCCGTGCGGCTTCACCCTTGAGGCCTTCCGATCGAGCCGTGCGGATTGCCTGCCCGTGCATCTCCATTCGGCGCGCCATGGCTTTGAACAGTTCGTCTTCGGCTGTCAGGAGGCGTGAAGGAATGCGAATAACTTCACCCTTCACCCCTGAAATGGCTTTCTGCGAGGCGGATTCTACTTTGGTGACATGGTCCGAAGGTTCACCAGTCTTTAGGGCGCGGGCAAATTCTCGCAGACCTTCACGAACGCCGGAACGCAAGCCAACCGCCCGCGCGCCAAGTTCAGAGAACAGCACGCGATCTTGTTGAGCCTTTGGAAGCACACGGCGGACCTGTCCAAGCGTTGCGGCAGTCGCATATTCCGGGAATTGGCCTAGAGCCGTGAGGCTGTTCGACATCATGTTAACAACATGGGTCTGAGGCCCGGACAGCAGCGAGTTATACCACAACTCAACCAGCTTATCCTTGAATTTGGGTTTAAGCGCATCGCGCGACAATTCGTTCAGCTTGCCCGGTTCAATGTCCGCAGCATCCACAATTGCGTCAGCAGCTTCGACAAGGCGCTCGGTGCCGCCCCCGCCCTGTATCTTTGCAGCCAGCACGGAGCCGGGAACGTTGCGCGAATTGGCCAGCATCTTGAATTGCGCCAACGTGCGGCCCGCTTCGGCAGTAAAGCCCGCGACTTGCTCCTGTATCGCCACATGACGCACCCACGCTTGCTGAAATTCGGCAAGCAACTCATCGCCCGGATTGTCGAGACGTTGCACACGGCGAGCCAGATTGACCAGTTCGTTACCCGACTTCGCCAGAATTTGCCGCGCGGCCAAAGCCTCTTCGGCGTTCAGGGCTTGCCCCTTGCGACGGGTAAGCAGATCATCGGCGGACATTCCAAGTTCATTCGCTAGGCGCTGCGTTTCTGCCTGCGTAACACGGCCACGAGTAGCAGCATCGAACCCGACGCGGTTATTGGTCTGGACGAGCGCCCGCTTGATGTCCTGCGGTGTTTCCAGCTTGCCTAGATTGATATTGCCCGCAAAGTCAGGACCACCGGCCGGCCATTCCTCATAGGCCTGCACCGGGGGAGTGTTGGCCTCAATGTCGGCAAGTGTAGCAGGTGCGCCGCGATCTTCGTAAAGCGTCCGGCCCTCATCCTGAGCCTTTTCAACATCGGTGCGTTGAGCCCGTGCAGCCTCGAATGCGTCAATTTCTGCATAATCATCAGGCAGGAAGGCGCGCGCATTGCCGCGATAGGTGCCATCCACAGCGTCAAGAAATTCGCTAACGGTCGGACGGTCTGCAAAGTCAGGGAAATAACCGGCCTCCCATGCCCTTTGCGCGGCTTCATCCAAAGACATGCCGCTTTCATTCACAACAGGCCCGAAACGTGCCTCACCCTTGGCAAAGTCTATATCCCGGCTGGCATTGGTTACGCCCATTGAGGACAGTTCCCCGCCTTGGTCCCGCATCCCGCCTTGAGTGCGCAGCCATGTAACCAGATCGAGAGGCCCGCGCTTTGAAAGCACGTTACCCGTAGAGC
Source organism: uncultured Sphingorhabdus sp. (assembly GCA_937873665.1). The sequence continues at coordinate 843,027 of CALMYW010000394.1, read as the reverse complement.
CCGATTGAACATTGCGGGGATTGAGTGCCGCCGTTTCATTCGGTGCAGCAAGCGGTGCATATAGGCCTGCATTGGCTTGCGCCACTTCATCAAGAGAGCCGACCTCGTTTGACGGTATAGGCGTAACATCCCCCGGCGTAATGCGCTGCCCCATGGCCTGCAATTGGCCTTGCGTTATTGGTGCATCCATCGGCCTAGCAGATTGGCGCACGTCGATAACGTCCGGCTTGCGGACAGGCGCGGATTGCACAACGTCAGGCTCTAGCCCCGTTGCATTTGCCGCCTGTATTTCGGCATTATTAAATGCCGGAGCATCTTCTGCCATCCGGAAGCCCGGAGGCGGAGGAGGAACGCCACGCGGCCGAGCAGCTTTGAGTGCAGCAGCGCCGCCAGCAAAAGCCCCCAAAGTTTGAGCGCCAACCCGCAACAGGGCATTGTCAGGCGCGTAATCATTCACCGCTTCATTCGCCAGCATGGAACCAACACCGGCCCCCGCTTCCGTTGCGAGCGTTACGCCCGGAGCCTTTGCAGCATCGAGCATTGCATTGCGGAACCCTTGCGCAACTGGACCAGCAGAACGCAGCGCCATGGGAGAGGCCGAAGCAGCCAGCCTTGCACCTGTCGCGATTGTGCCAGCAGCAGGAAGCGCGGCTTGACCCAAGCCCCTAGCGCCCGCTTGCGTGTAGCGCTCAAGGTCGGATTGCGGAGCATAGCTTGCATCGGTCTGGCCCATGTTCAGGGCATGAAGTCCCGACCGGATAGACTCGGAACCAAGAAAGGGCTTGTCACTCACTGGAACGCCGAGCGCATTCAAACCCATGTTCACCAGATCGACCGGCGCGCCAAGCGTATCGGCCAGCCCTTCGTTAAATGCTGCCAGATGTCGAGTTGCAGCCCATTGCGGTTGAACGTCAGCCGCCGGAACCAGACGCGAAGGAGGGGCGGAGAAGGTTATGCCCTTAGCGCCCTTGTCGCGTTCAGCAATCGCCTTGCGTAAATCGCCTTCATTCGGGGTAGGCACACCGGCCCGCGCACCAAGCGCCATGATTTCCTCGAAGGATTGACCGGCATCAAATGCGGCCTGTAGCGGCGAAGTGTCCTTTTCCTGCGGACCTACCCGAACCGTTCCCGGTGCCGAATTGGTAATTACGTCGCCAGTATTGCCGGTTACGGTGATACCGAGCGGGCTAGGATAGCTGCCAGTCTTTTGATACGTCCGATAATCGGCAGGCGTCCGGAAGCTGCCAGCCCATGCACCGCGCTTGGCCTTCATCGCCTCATCTTGTGCCGCCTCATATTCAGACAGGCGTTGCGGGTCATTCTTGATATATTCCGGAACCAACACGCCATGACCGGCGCGTAGCATTTCCGCGCCTACGTCTTTGCCGCCATTGTTGAACGTCGCGACAGCCCGCCCATAGGTGGATTGCCCCGGCACGAAGTCAATTTTCGTTGCAGGGCCAAGCTGGCTTTTGAAGAAGTCGGACGATTGCACCCCAATAGGAAGCAATGCGTTATCGTAACCTATGCCGGTTTGACCGCGCTCAAATGCGTCCACACCAAGCAGGCGAGCCTTTACCCCCGCCGTGTCACCATCGACCGGCGCGGCTTTGATCTTGGCGGGCTTGCGATTCTTGCGGCCAAACATGCCCCGCTTAGGCGGAGTGTCGAGCGCGAAGCCGGGAGGCGGAGGCGGTATGTCGCTCACTTAGCCGCCACCCATTCCTTGCCGTTCCATTCGACAGCCTGCCCTTGTCCATTGGTAGCACGAGGCCGCTTTGGCGCAGCAGAGCGAACAGGACGGGGGTTGCGGTCCCGCCATGTTGGAACGCCACGAACCTTTACGCGGTTGCTGGTGCGGTAATCATCCAGCCTTTTGTCGTTTGTGGTCCTATAGTCATCCAGTTGCTTGTCATAGCCCAGCGCACTAGGCCCGTTGCCGCGCAGCACATAATCTTGAACGGCGGTAAAATACTCATCGGTCCCCGGCTGGAGGCCGAGCGTTGCCGCGTACTGGTCGAAGTCTTCAGTGCCATCATAGACAACTTCAGACTGGCCAGTCAGGGGATTGAAGCGCACCCGATCACGGCCAGACATGAAGTAATCCGGCTGGTTCAGTTTCCAATCGCGGTCTTCAATCTGCCATTGGCGTTGCTGTTGCAGTTTCTCATCTTCGCGCGCGTTGGCTTGCTGTTGCAGCTTCCAATTCAAGTATATGGGCTGGCGACCGGCATTCATTGCCAAGCCGTCGCCAATTGCGCCCAAAACATCCCGCCACGCCCCATCTTTGGCAAAGAAGCCGCCCTTCTTTGGCTTGGCATCCGCGAGGCGGACCCCTTCCACCGGCATAGGTGAGCCATCAACCGGAATGGACCATTGCGACATGCTTAGGACGCCCGGAGGATTGCCTACCGAACCACCGCCAAATTGAGGACTCGGCGCGTCGTTTCCGAGCATGTTGGCAGCGCCAGCCATGACAACAGGCGCAGCGTTGCGAGCCTTGAATTGGTCAAATTCCGAACGACGATTAGCCCCGAACATACCCATGTTAATCAGTCCCCCAAAGTTTCTTGAAATGTTTTGCGCGAGCGAAAACCTCCGGCTCCACAGCATCGGCACCCATGACAATCATTGTCGCGGTTTCTTCTGAAAACTCGCCGCCCTGTTCTGCCACCAGTTCAGCCAGCGCCACGGCTTCGCCCTCAAGCTCGATTGCGCGGCAACGCTCGTCTTCGCAGTCCGACCCCCGCAAAATATCCGCTTGCAGTGCGAGAAGGCCCATCAGGTGGGCGCGGTCAGTCAGGCCACCGATTTCAGCAGCCAAGCGGCCAAAGGTCGCAGCTTCGTAATATTGGAATAGCTTTTCTTCCTCATCATCGCATGATGTAGCAAGCGACATCCCTGCATCCCGGAGCGAACGCATCGCTTCGAGATTGCCGCGCGCGGCTTGTCGAACAAGGGCGATAGGCTCTTGGTTCACTGGACAACGGCCCCCTTGCCATCGACCCACGCCTTGCCGTTCCATTGTATCTTTTGACCATTAGGCCCCGTCGCGGTCGGACGCTTCACACCACCAGGGCGACTTTTGCCACCAGATGAAGCGCGGCGTTCAGCAGTCGAAGCATTGCGGCTGCGTGTTTCCATAAGATTACCGGCAACCCGATCAGCGCGGGCATTGTCTGCCTTGTCGTCCACAATGTCAGCTTGCAGACGGTCCGCACGATGCAGCGCCGCGATCTGGTCTTTTGCATCCATCGCCGATTGCAGCAGTTGGCGCACCCCGTCCGGCCCCGGATAGGTTGCGGGAACCATCGAACGAATATCGACGCCCAAAGGTTGAAGCCGCGTCTCCACAGCGCCCAAAATGGATTGATAGCCAGCATCATCGGCCACCGAGCCCAAATGCTGAATTGCAATGTCATAAGCTGCGTCAACGCCCTTGAGACGTTCTAGCGCCTCATCGCGCTTGGCGCTCTTAATCTTCATCGCTGCCATGGGGTCAATATCAACCAGCCGTGCAAATTCGGCATCTGCGGCATCGCCATCCGCCCCGATGTAGGTAGCGGCACCTTGCCGGAATGAAGCCTCTTGCTTTGATTTCTCGTTGGCGCGGTTATCATCGGCCAGCCGCATCGCCATGTCGGGATTGACCGGCATCAGGGCATTGATTGCCCCCATGGGATTGCTTGCATACAGGTTTAGCGCGTTGCGTTGGTCCCGACGCTCTCGCATGGTTGCGCCAATTTCCATCCCGCGATTGAATGCCCCGCCAACATCGACAGATTGCATCAGGTCCCAGCGAATGCCCGAAAGAGCGTTCATAAAATCCCCCTTAATTCAGAACCGGCGTAACCGGCGCAGTGTCCACCTTCAAAAGTCCGCACGTCACAGCAGAAAGAGCCTGCCAGCCTTCCGGATTATCCAGCAGAACAAGCAACCCATCCGGCAAGTGGCAAAGCTCCCGCCAAACATCTTCAAAATCGGCGCTTGAGTTGCGGGCAATCAGGCCAGCCAGATGAAAGCCTGCAAAGTGCATCGCTTCATCATCAGACATGGGTGCAGGCTGAAGGAGGGAAGCCAGCAATTCGCCAATTGACGGGCTTTGCTCATCATGGAGGGCCGCGCTGTTCATTGCGACAACTCCCGCCGCAACGCAGTCCGAACAAACTCGGATAAAGAGACACCTTCGCTTTGGGCTTTGGCCATCGCCTTAGCCAACATGGCCTCACTCACTCGAAAGCGAATTGGCGTTCCTTGAAGCTGCGGACGCATAAAAACCCCCATTAGGTCAGTAATGCTGTCCTACAATGGCAGGCATTGAAAGTCAAGATTAAAGGTCCGTATCGGCCCTATATATTAATTATCGCGTGCGCGTATTGTTCTCATTTCGCGCGCCCGCATGGAATGCGCAAAGCTGCCCCGGCCATTGCGTAATGCCAGCGTAACAACGCTATCGCAGCAGAGTCATTTTAAGGCCCATACAGACACGACACGCAAAAGCCGCTGCATGACAGCCAGCAAGGATGAAATAGCGCCCAGCGAGTCCCCAGCGCAGGAATATGCCTTTACTTTTGCGGTGGGGTGGGCTGTTCCGCATCGGGCTTGGGCTTGCATCCCAGCTGCGTATTAAGGCTGACAATGACACCCATGTCAGACGGCATCTGATCGGTAAGCACAAGGTCGCCTTTCAGGTCCGCCAATATAATCTTTGGATAATCGCCCAGCGTGATGCCAGCCGGTGGACACAAATTCAGTTCGTTGTTGCGATACCCAACTTGAATGACGCCATACAGGTAAGTCAGGCAAGCCTCGCGGCCATCGCGGCATAAGTCTTTCAACCAGCCAACAGAACCAATTTCAAACTGTGACTGTGTTACCGCTGAGGCTGCTGCTACCGGTGCGACCGGTGCCGCCTGTGGTGCGGGCTGGGGAACATAAACCACCTGCGGCCTTGGCGGTGGAATGTAAATCGGGGCAGGCGCCGGGTTAATAAGCTTGTCATAATTAACTTGACGGTCCTGTTCAGTCTTACAGGTTACGTTGCCCCAATAGTCTTTGCTGCATTTGGTTGTGCTGGATTGTGCCGAGGCCACCCCGGCCATTGAAACCAAGACAATCGTTGCCGCAATTCTAAGCATGGCTGTCACCTCTCGATATGTGGCGAGGCTAAAGCGTAAGCTATCGCCGCGCAACAACCTTGGCCACAATCCTGCGCACGGCTTCGGGCCTCGTCAAATCATCGTCGCCATTTGCATGAATCCAACGATCCAATGCGGCTAATTCGTCGGGAGGAAAGCGAACGCCGACAAGCGTTGAACCGACAGGGGGACGCCCCCGGCCTCTTTTTCTGTTATCAGTTATTGACGTACTCATTATTTGTTGATAACAGATAATGCGAGCCGATGCAAGGATTAGGCCCCAAGCACCGGCTCTAACCACAACCCTTGATTGAGAAGGATTGAAGCTATGTGCAACACTACCAACACCCGTCGCCCCGCGCATCTGTTTTATAGTGCGCTTGCCAACTGGAAAAACGCAGCCATTGAGGTTGAAGCAGTTTGCCCCGACGAAAACGAAGACAAATACGAGCGGGAAGTTGACCGGCTGGCTGACATTGCCAGCGCCTTGCAAGAGGCCGTCTTTAAATACGCAGCACCAGATTTGGCCGCAGTTATTGCCAAGCTGGAATTAGCCATCAGCACCCCTGAATTTATCTCGCTCGACTACATCCGGAATGCCATTGAGGACCTTGCCAATCTGGCAGGCGTTGAGAAGTCCCCCGCCTTTGTCCCCACAGTTTGGCTTTCACAGTTCGAACGGCGCGGCGGTTACTTCGATTATGAGCCCGTGTCGGGAAAAATTACCTTGAGCGCCAACTACACCGAGCGCGCAGCAATGAGCATGGTCAACCAATTGTTTGACATCGAGCGCGAAGCCTTGCGGGCTGCCATCATCGGCAACAATGCCAAAGGCGGTGACGCATGAGCCGCCGCCAACAAATTCGGGGAGGCGCTACGGCGCTTCCTCTTACACTTTTGGCGCAAGCCATCCCCCAGTTGAGCCGCCACGAACTAGCGGCGCTCACAGAACGCCTAATCGAACATCTGGACACACTGGACGGAGACCCCGACTTTGAGGACAACTGCGATCAGGAGGCAATTGACGAGCGCGAACCCGACAGCCACGACGCAAGCGGCGACTGGCTGGAAGACCAACGCTTTGCCTTTGTCGCGGGATGCAGCCCCGTAAACATCGAGGCGCAAGCCTTCCGATAATCAGCTACCAGCATCGAACCAAACGACCGGCCCCGCGCAATGTTGGGCCGGTTTTTTATTGGTGGAGCCGCCGATAGTGCCCGATAGGAAACGGCGGCGAACCCCGGTATTTTTCCGCACATTGGCTCAATTTGACGCGGCGGGGTTTTACGTTAATTTTCAATCTCTAACGGCAATTCTCTCTTACATATGGAGAGAGGTGGTTGGTGAGAGGGGTTGGGGGGGTGGTGGATATGTGACCTTCGAGCCTTTCAAACCTATTTGAGCCGCGCAATCGTGCATCACTTCCTCCAATTGGGTTGATTTTGAGGCTGGAACCAAAAAAGAATCGTGAACGGGTAGGCCGACAACACCCTTAGCTAGTAGTTTTTTCAAAATTGCCGCTGCCAAGTCGCTATCCTTGCGCATCAGGCGTGCCCCTGCATCCTTATGAAAAAATTCTGAGACGGGCTGGTGCCTGCCCTTGATGTCGGATATTAAATTTTTTGCGCTGGCCAATCGGCCCCGCATATCATGGCCCATGAACGCGAGCATTTCTCGGCTATTCGCAATAGCGCCTAGCGCCGCTTGAAATGTTTTCGCGTTGATAAGCGTCAGGAACGAACGTTTGACCAGATCGCGCGGCCAAGGTTCGATAACGTAACTGTCATCTGGTGGTGTTGCCCCGACTTCCGAATAGAGCATTGCCGCGTGTAAGGTTGCGAAATCCAATTCAGTTGTGGCTTCACCATTAATGGTTACAAATTGGCGTTCTAGCGACGGGATATTCTGCCAGCTTCGACCACACGCATAAAAGCGCCCGCCCCTCGACATCTCTTTATTAAAAATGCGGACTAAGGCCGCATCCAGCCTGCGTCCATCGCCCGACAGGATAGCGGTCGAGGCTATGACTTCGTTTAACTCCCAAAGTTGGTCCAACATGCGTCCGACCTGCCGACAGGACGGAACAACGACCGGCTTCCCGTCTTCCCCCCGAAGTTCGATAGGGTAGCGAGGCAAAGCTAAAGACAATCCGTCGCTCATACCGTCGATGGATTCCAAAAATTCAGCGGTTCCGGACATGGCGGATTGCCAGCCCCGCCCCCCTGGCACTTGTTTATGGTGTATCAGCAGGCCGAGCCGATCCATAGCATCAACAGCCCTTACTACCTTAACGCCACTTAAAAGCTGGTGACACGCCCGTGCCGCGTAGTAATTCCAATTTCTGGAATAGCTAAGCATCTGGTCATATAGGCGGGCATCAAGCAACGCCATGGCAATAGCCGCCCCTGTGGCGTCCAAACCATACATTTCCCGAAGGATTGGCCAAACCCCACTCGTTTCAAATCGAACCGATAGTGGAATGTCCCGCTCATCGTGGGGAAGAAAGCGCATCAGGTGAGCAGATCGCCTTGCGGGCTATCAACTTTAGGCGCGAACTGTGGCAGGGCATAGGGCGAGATATTCACCCGATAGCCGCCCATGCGCCGCGCGTTCAGCTTCACCAGCTTTCCGGCTTTCATCAGGCTGGAAAGCCTAGCGCGGACCACGTCAGGGCGGATTGCATCGCCTACCGCGTCCGAAGCCTCCTGATAGGTGACACCCTTCTTCCCTGCCTTCGTTGCAAGACTAAGCAGCACAGCCTCTTGCGTTTGCTTGGCAGGAGCCGCAGCCCTTGCCCCGTCGCGGCTGGCCTCGCAGTTGCGGCGATAGCCGGGACCCTTTGGATAATCGTCTATGTTGTCAGTCATTAATGCCCCCATCGGTGGTAAAGTGAGGAAGACCGGCGCGGTCCATTAGTTGCGCCAGCCAGCGCGCTTGCGGTTCCGTCAGCGGATCATCATTCGCCAGCAATTGCCCTGCGAACTGTGCAGAGCGTCTATTTAGTTTTGTCCGGCCCTCGCGGTGTGCGAGCAGCAGGAAAAAGCCCGCATCAGCAGGCGTTCTGATTTCAATTTGCATGGCTGTTCCCCTTGGCCAGACGCCACCCGCGTTCGCGGTGCAGGCGTTCCGCAGCCTCTTGTGCGAGAGGAAGGCTCGAATAGGTTGAAGGTAACCCCAATCCGTCAGGCGGAGTAGGTTCGACCAAAAGCCGGACAAAGCCGCGCTCTTGTTTGATTGTGACGGTATGGCTACCCATTGCGATCACCGTTGGCACGGCGCTTGCGGCGCTCCATGTCCCATCGCGCCAGTGAATTGGACAACCCCACGGCACACCGCCGCGCGTTGTCGCGCTCGCTAGGTTCTATTGGCAAGCCAGCAAGTAGGGCCTCAATGCCCCGATCTCGAACTGTAAGTGTTTGTCTCATTCATCGCTTCCCTAACTTTGCGGAAGCGGCGCAAGACCTTGCGTAAACCGGTGCTTGTGGTTATACTCGCAAAGCCCGTCCAAAGGCCGCTAACGCGATTGAAGCCCGATATTCCGCCCCGTAATGGAATGTCGGGCTTTTGCTTTCAGGCAAGCGCAGGCACTAAGGGCTTCTCACCCCGCGCCATGGCCCGCACTTCATCCCAATCGTAGAAAACCCGACCGCCCACATTGACTGGACGCGGGCCAATGCCCTTGCACTTCCAGCTTGCGAGCGTTTTCGCAGATCGCCCCAAGGCAATCGCAGCATTTACCCGGTCAACCCGGTTATCCGGGAAAACTTGAACCCTCAGAACTTCAATCTGGTCGGCCTGCATGCCTCTTCCCTTTCTTGCCCGATAATGCTTTACCTATAGCAGGAAATTGCATTATTGGCAAATTTGGAAGCATCATTATGAGTAGCGATAATAAGCCGGTCAGGGGAAGGCCCCCAAAAAGCGCAGACGAGCGCCGGATTCAGGTCAACGTCCGGTTGCTTGTTGCGGACAGGGAGAGGCTGCAAACGTTGGCCACCGATTCGGGGAGGCCGCTTGCGAGCGAGGCCGAAAGCATTTTGGCAAAGCACCTATCGCGACGCAAAGAGACCAATGCTTTGCTCGACAGGATTGCAACCGCGATTGCAGACCTTGAAGAGAAAGCGCAGGGCAAATGGCATAAAAATCTGAAGGCATGGGCCGCAGTTAGTGAAATGCTCGCGCGCGTTATTGAGGACGACAAACCAGAGAAGGTTAAGGACGACGAAATAGTGCAGGAGGTCCGAGGCAGGATCAATAAGCACGAGCGATTGCGCCTAACAGCCGTTGCTTTGCTGGCAAATCTTGGCGTTTCTATTCGCGTTGACCCGAAGCCCGCGCCCTTGCTTGGCTACAATCACCAGCGCGGTATGTTTGGTCGAGGTCGGCCAGAGCCTCAATCTTCACGGCTTTGGGAGCAGGCCGCAATTAATGCTATGCCAAATGGTGAGGCGAAAGAAGAGTGTCAGGATTTGTTCAATTCAGTCCTGAAGTTGGACGAAATAATTAGCCAACTTGAAGCCGAAGAAGTCGAAGCAATGAGGCCACTTATCGAGGCTGAACAGGAAGGGCGACGGCTTGTTACGCCATTCAACGCATTGCTTGGACCGATGGTTTCCCCGCCAATTCGACCAAACATATTTAAGGGGCTGTTATACGACGCATTGCATCCCACTCCGAGCGAAGACGAGATAAAAGAGAGCGAGGACTAATGGCGCTTAAATTCATCAAGCTGACCCGCCCCGCCGTTCGCAACCTTGAAATTGGCAAGCGCATTGCAGAGCATGGCATTGTTGCCGAGCGCACCAACGCAGGCGATATTCGCTATAGCGTGAATATTATGTCGGACGGTCGGCGCATCCATCGGGTGATCGGTCGGGAAAGTGAAGGCGTCACCAGAGAGCAGGCAGAACGCGCTATCGAGAAGTTCAGGACCGAAGCGCGCGAAGACCGCCTTGATCTTGCGCCGAAGCGCAAAACACACCGCACCTTTGCCGAGGGAGCGAAAGAGTATCTTACCGCGATTGAAGCAGCTACCGGCCCACAGGACCGGGGTTTTGCCGACATTGTGAACAAGCGCCGAAACCTAGATCAGCACCTTGTGCCAGCGCTTGGCAAGCACCGGCTCGATAAGATCAGCGAGATTGCGGTTAAAGGCTACTCCAGGAATCGAATTGCCAGCGGTGCAAGTGTCGCGACGGTAAACCGCGAACTTGCCACCCTGTCCCATCTTTTCAAGCGTGCCACAAAGTGGAAGTGGCTTAGGGCCGAAGACTGTCCACCAATTGAAAAGGCCGCCGAGCCGCAGAAGCAAATCACCATCCTGTCACCAGAGCAGCAGCAAGACCTTTTGCGCGCCGCCATTGCCGACCAAGACCCGCAGGGCTGGCTGTTCGTTGCTATCGGATTGAACGCGGCCATGAGGCACAGCGAGATTTTGCGGATACGTTTCGACCAGATCGATTTTGCGAATCGGCGCATCTATGTGCCAGAGGCAAAGGCGGGCCAGCGAGTGCAGCCAATCACGCCAAGCCTTGCCGACATGCTGAAAAAGGAACGCAACCAACGCGAGGACGCGGAGGGCTGGATATTTCCTGCCACCAAAAGCAACAGCACAACGCCACACCGGCAGGCAATGACAAAGCAATTCGAGCGGATAGTTAAGCGGGCAGGACTAAACCCCGCCAAAGTCACCCCGCACGTTATGCGACACACCGCTATAACGCAGTTGGTGCAAGCTGGGGCCGACCTGCCAACCATTCAGAAGATCAGCGGCCATAAGACGCTAGTTGCGCTTATGCGCTACGTTCACATTGCCAGCGCACATATTGACGATGCAATTGCGGCAATCGACATCGGTTTTCCTGACCTGATTTCACACGAATTACACACAGCCCCAAAACCAGCCGACCGGCAAGCGGCTTAGTTTCGGGAAATTATCTAGCAATAACAAATTGGTGCGGACGGCGGGACTTGAACCCGCACGCCCAAAGGGCGACAGATTTTAAGTCTGTTGCGTCTACCGGTTTCGCCACGTCCGCACAAAAAGGCGCATGGCACAGCGAAGGCCGCGATGCCAGACTTCTATTGTCAAAAACTGCGATTGTTATTTGTTGAGGCGCTCGCGGATTTCTTTGCCCGGCTTGAAATAGGGCACGCGCTTCGCCGGAACATCGACTGCATCACCGGTGCGCGGGTTGCGACCCTTGCGCGGGTTGCGCGATCGGGTTGAAAAGGCGCCAAAGCCGCGAATTTCGACGCGGCCACCTTCGGCGAGGCGTTGGATAATCTGGTTGAAGAACAGGTCGACGATGCGCTCAACCTCTTCGCCGGTAAGGCCCGGGTTTTCAGCTTCGAGTTTTTTGACCAGTTCAGATCGGATCATGGCATATGCCTCCAAAACAAACCGGCCCAAAGACTCGGTTTTGCCCCTCAACATGTTTGATGGTGACAGAAAAGTGGCGCGCTTACAATGGCCTTATCTCAATATGTAAAACCGCATAGACAACAAAAAAGGGGCCGTTCCATAACGGAACAGCCCCTGATTAGAACCTCGGATAGGCCTTACTTCTTGGCGCTCTTCAGAGCTTCGCCCAGAATGTCGCCGAGCGAAGCGCCCGAATCCGACGAACCATATTGCTCGACAGCCTGCTTTTCTTCGGCCAGCTGCAGCGCCTTGATCGAGAAGTTCGGTTTCTTCGAACGGTCGAAACCGGTGATCATCGCATCGAACTTCTGGCCAACCTGGAAGCGGTCGGGGCGCTGTTCGTCGCGGTCACGACCCAGATCGGCACGCTTGATGAAGCCGGTCGCACCGTCCTCGCCAGCCTGCACTTCAAGGCCGCCATCGCGGACTTCGAGAACGGTAACGGTAACGGTCGCGCCTTTCTTCAGGCCGCTCGACGAAACGGCACCACCGGCGGTCGGTGCACCCTTTTCAAGCTGCTTGATGCCAAGGCTGATGCGTTCCTTTTCGGCATCGATATCGAGAACGACTGCCTTGACCATTTCACCCTTGCGGTGAAGGTGCAGCGCGTCTTCGCCCGAAATGCCCCATGCGATATCCGACATGTGAACCATCCCGTCGACATCGCCATCGAGGCCAATGAACAGACCAAATTCGGTCGCATTCTTGACTTCGCCTTCGACGGTCGAGCCAACCGGGTGCTTCTGTGCAAAGGCTTCCCAGGGATTGGCTTGGGCTTGCTTGAGGCCAAGGCTGATGCGACGCTTTTCCAGATCAACGTCGAGAACGACAACGTCGACTTCCTGGCTGGTCGAAACGATCTTGCCGGGGTGCACGTTCTTCTTGGTCCAGGACATTTCCGAAACGTGGACCAGGCCTTCGATGCCGGCTTCGAGTTCGATAAAGGCACCATATTCGGTAATGTTGGTAACGGCGCCATGCAAACGTGCACCGACCGGATATTTCGCAACGGCACCTTCCCACGGATCCGATTCCAGCTGCTTCATGCCAAGGCTGATGCGCTGTGTATCGCGGTTGATGCGGACGATCTGCACCTTCACGGTATCGCCGATGTTGATCATTTCCGACGGGTGGTTGATGCGCTTGTAGCTGATGTCGGTGACGTGCAGCAGGCCATCGATGCCGCCCAGATCAACGAACGCACCATAATCGGTGATGTTCTTGACGACGCCTTCGATAATCTGGCCTTCGGTCAGGTTCTGGATCAGGCCCGAACGCTGTTCAGCACGAGTCTCTTCAAGGATGGCGCGACGCGAAACAACAATATTGCCGCGGCGACGGTCCATCTTCAGGATCTGGAAGGGCTGTGCAATGTCCATCAAGGGGCCAACGTCGCGCACGGGGCGAACATCCACCTGCGAGCCGGGAAGGAACGCAACGGCGCCGCCGAGGTCGACAGTGAAGCCGCCCTTCACGCGGCCAAAGATAACGCCATCGACGCGGTTGCCAGCGGCGAATTCGCCTTCCAGCTTGTCCCAAGCGGCTTCGCGGCGCGCGCGGTCGCGCGACAGCACGGCTTCGCCGTTCATGTTTTCGACGCGGTCGACATAAACTTCGACTTCGTCACCGACATTGAGGTCAGCTTTCTGGCCGGGCATCGAGAATTCGCGCAGGGCCACACGGCCTTCGCTCTTGAGGCCGACATCGATCATCGCGAAGTCGTTTTCGATTGCGGTTACGGTGCCTTTGACGACGCGGCCCTCAAAGCCACCTTCTGCACCACCGAGTGATTCGTTGAGCAACGCTTCAAAATCGTTGCGGGTAGGGTTAGGCGAAGTTGCCATGGTTAGAGTTCCTTACTTACGCTTTATCCGGCCAATCGGTTGGTTCCGATGGTCTTTGACCAGACTGCCAATACAGCCCCATGCTGCAAAGGCATTCTCCAGACTTTTGCTTTGATTTCAGCGATTTGATAGATACCAACGCGAACAGGACAATGCGGTGCAAGTTACGCCATTGGCGTCTTGCCGCATGCCCGAACATTCTATGTTAGCTTGGCCGGCCTCTATGCGGGCCGATTCTCTATCTTCGCGTCCACCAGTGCAATCGCCCTTTGAACGGCCGCGCCTATAGTCAAATTGCCGGTATCAAGCAAGTGTGCGTCTTCCGCAGCTTTCAGCGGGGCATCGGCGCGTTCGCTGTCGCGTTTGTCGCGGGCGCGGATATCTGCGAGGATAGTTTCATAATCGACATCCTGTCCACGCCCCTGCATTTCCTTGAAGCGGCGCTCGGCCCGGATTTCGGCGGAGGCAGTGACGAAGAGTTTTACTTCGGCATGTGGGGCGATCACCGTTCCGATATCGCGTCCGTCGAGCACCGCGCCTTCGGGCTGGTTGGCAAAGTCGACCTGACGCTTGTTCAGCGCAGCGCGTACCTCCGGATGGACCGATACGCGGCTGGCCAGCCCGCCGGTCGCCTCGTCGCGTAGCACAGGATCATCGAGCAATTCGTCGGGAAAGTCGCATGCAGCGACCGCGTCTGCGGAATTGTCGGCATTGCCACCATTCAACGCTACCTGCCGTCCCACCGCGCGATAGAGCAGTCCGGTGTCGAGCCAAGGCAGACCATAATGCGCCGCCAGAGCCTTCGATATGGTGCCTTTGCCAGAGGCGGTGGGACCGTCGACCGCTATGATCATGCGCCAGCAAGCCCCGCCAGCATCGCCTCAAAGGTCGGGAAGCTGGTGGCAATTGGCGACACGTCGTCGACTGTAACTGCGTGGTAGCAATGTTGCCCGGCGACTGCGAAGCTCATGGCAATGCGATGGTCGAGCGCGCTGGCAATTGTGGCGCCGCCTTCAAGCGGTTCTCCGCCGGTGCCGTCGATGACAAGGCCGTCCTCACGTTCCTCGACTGTCGCGCCAATGGCTTTCAAGCCGGTGGCCATCAGTGCCAGGCGGTCGCTTTCCTTGACGCGCAGTTCGTCGAGACCGCTGGTCACTGTCCGCCCTTCAGCCATGCTGGCAGCGACGAAGAACACGGGAAATTCATCGATCATGCTTGGAGCGACCTCGGGCGGCACTTCGATTCCCTTCAACGCCGAATGTCGCGCTGTAATATCCGCAACCGGTTCGCCCCCCACAACACGCTCGTTCGAATATGTGAGATCCGCGCCCATCGTCTCCAGCATTTTGTATATGCCGGTGCGGGTCGGGTTCATGCCAACATGGGTTACGGTGACTTCGCTGCCCGGGGTAATGAGTGCGGCGACGATCGGAAACGCCGCGGAAGATGGGTCACCCGGAACTTCTAAGGTCTGCGGTTTCAATTCAGCCTCGCCGACGAGGCGGATATGCCGGACACCATCTGCATCGGTTTCGACCATCAGGTCAGCGCCAAAACCTGCCAGCATCCGCTCGCTATGGTCGCGTGTCGGCACTGGTTCGATCACTTCGGTAATGCCGGGCGTATTGAGCCCTGCCAGTAGAACAGCAGACTTTACCTGAGCCGAGGCGACGGGCAGACGGTAGCCAATTGGCACCGCCGGACACATCCCCCGCACCATCAATGGCAGGCGACCTCCCGGGCTGGCGTTGAACTCGGCGCCTGTCAGCGAAAGCGGGTCGATCACCCGGCCCATCGGCCGTTTCGACAGGCTGGCGTCGCCAATAAAGGTGGCGGTGATTGCATGGCTTGCGACCAAACCCATCAGCAATCGCGTCGAGGTGCCGCTATTGCCCATGTCCAGCGCGTTCTGCGGTTGCAGCAATCCGCCGACGCCGACGCCGTTAATGCGCCATTCGCCTTCGCCGGTGCGTTCGATGGTCGCGCCCATCGCACGCATTGCTGCCGCAGTGGCAAGTACATCCTCGCCCTCGAGTAATCCGGTCACCCGGCTCTCGCCTATGGCAAGTGCTGACAGCATCAACGACCGGTGGCTGATCGACTTGTCACCGGGCACCTTTACCGTGCCGCAAAGCGGACCGCGAGCGGCGAAAGAGGCGGGACGGGGATGGGTGCTGTACATAGGCGAGGTGCTTTGCTTTCACACTGCCTTCAAGTCAACGATTACACTAATTTTTGACAGGCGCGCTCCGCTGTGGCAAGGGCGGCGCCTGTTTGCAGCGAGTCTCCTCCGCGAGACCGCATTTCACGCAATTTTGAAAGGATTATAGGCCCACCATGGTGAAGGCTGAATGGGGAACCAAGCGCACCTGCCCGAAATGCGGCACGCGATTCTACGATCTGACCAAGGACGAACCGGTTGAATGCATCGAGTGCGGCAACCAGTGGACGCCTGAGCCGGTGCTGAAATCAAAGCAGCCGCTGCCGTTCGAGGAAGTCGAAAAGAAACAGGACGATGCTGATCTGGGCGACGATGATCTCGACATCGATGTCGATGCTGTCGACGGCGACGTCTCGCCTGACAATGACGTCGACCTGGGCGGCGATGACGACCTTGGCGTTGCCGGCACCGACGACGATGGCGACGAGCAATAAGGATTGAACAGGCGGGAAGGTGGCATTGCCATTTTCCCGCTTGCAAATGCAGGGGCAGTGCGGCTAAAGGCGCGCCTCTGAATTATACAGCCGCCCTATATCGCGGCGTTCGGGGCCTTAGCTCAGCTGGTAGAGCGCTACACTGGCAGTGTAGAGGTCAGGGGTTCGACTCCCCTAGGCTCCACCAACGCTTTCTTAAAGCGTTGTCCCTAAAAAACATTATCTCTACCAGATAGTTAGCTTATGGCGATGGTATACATTAGTGGTATACAAGGGCATGGCGGCTATGGCTCAGACCCATCGATTAATTCTTCGCGGAAAAACGTGGTCCTTTTTCCGTCGGGTGCCCAATAATGCGGTCGCTGCGTACGGGCGCAAACTGATAAAGGTTTCGCTCAAGACGTCCAGCCTATCGAAAGCCTCCTTAAAGGCGGAATTTCTAAGTCTGATCGTTTGCCGGGTTCAACTGCCACTGTGTCGTGGGATAACACGCTTGACCGCCGCTGCAAAGTAATGGCGCGCATTGCTGTCATCTTGCGCGGCCCCTACATCTTGTCTCGCGCTGCGTCACTTTCGAACAACGCATCGGCGGATGCAGGTGGTGCAATGCCTTGAGGTATCTCCTCGACCGTCACTCCTTCGCGGATGTTGTAAAGCCGCTTGAAGGTCGGGATGATTTTCTCGTCGTGGGTGACAATGATAATCGCCGTGTCAAATTGTTGTGCCATGTCGTTGAGCAGCGCCACAACTGCCAGCGCGCGTTGGCCGTCAAGCGGCGCTGTAGGTTCATCAGCGAGGATGACAGGCGGGCGATTGATCAGCGCGCGGGCAATCGCAACGCGCTGCTGCTCCCCGCCGGAAAGCTGTGAGGGCATGGCGGCGGCGCGGTGACCGACATCCAGCGCATCGAGCAGGTCACGGGCCATTTTCCTAGCCATCGCATTGGGCTTACCAGCTAACATGGGCAGCAACGCGACGTTATCGGTCACATCCAGGAACGGAATCAGATATGGTGCCTGGAAAATAAAGCCGATAAGATCACGGCGCAGCGCCCGCAAATCGCGCACTTTCCAGCCATTATCGTAAATGCACTGGTCACCAATCGTCATTTTACCCGAGGTAGGCTCGATTACTGCACCAAGGCATTTGAGCAAAGTGCTCTTGCCCGAGCCCGATGGTCCAATGAGCCCCACAACTTCGCCTTTGGCCACTGACATATTGACACCGCGCAGCGCATGAACGGCGGTGTCACCGTTTCCATAGGTTTTCACGACATTCTCAAGTGTAATGCCGTCAGCCACCGATAGCCTCCGCCGGATCCACCTTGAGAGCTGCCTGAATGGCGAGCACACTCGCCAAAGCGCAAATCAGCATGACCGCAAAAAAGCCCCGGATCGAATCCGCCGGTAATAACAAGACAAATTTCGGGAAAAATGGTGCCCAAAGGCTGGCAGCGATTTTACCCACGACAAAGCCGATCAGCCCAAGCCCCAGTGCCTGCTGCAGGATCATCCACGAAAT
The DNA here is from genome assembly GCA_937873665.1 of uncultured Sphingorhabdus sp. The sequence continues at coordinate 825,445 of CALMYW010000394.1, read as the reverse complement.
CGTGCGGTTGCGTGTTCCAATCAGTTTCAGCACGGCAATTTCGCGGATTTTGCCGATTGTCATAGTGTAGATGATGAAGGCCACGATGGCCGCACTGACGATGGACAGGATGACAAGGAACATGGCAATTTGCCGCGCCGAATTGGCAATCAGTTTCTGGACGAGTATCTCTTCCATTTCCGCACGGGTATAGACGGTTAGACGCTGCCAACGACGGATCGCATCGGCGACCAGATCGGGATCGGTATCGGGCGTTATGGTGACCAGGACGGCGTTAACATTGGTGCTGCCCGACTGAACCGCGTTTACTGCTGCAGCAACCGCCGGATTGCCTGGCGGGTTCAGCTGCGGATTGGCTTCAGTGCGCGCACGCTGCCTGACAATCGCATCGCTGTCTTTCTGGAACTGGGCGGCCTGCGCATCTTTCAGTGACAAAAACAGCATCGGGTCACCACCCGATGATACCATTCGGCTCGTCAATCCGACGACGGTATAGAAATTGCGCCGAACTTTTACGCGGTCACCTATTGCAAAACCACTCTTAATATCGGCCACTGCCTCATAATGGCCCCGCACAATCTGGCGTCCGGCAATCAAATGCGTGGGTTGGCCTGGCATCCCAGGCTCGCCCATTTCGGTTCCAACAACCATCACCCGTACGTCCTTGTCGCCTTGGGCAATCTGCATCGTGAGGTAGGTGACGCCGGCCGCTTGCGCGACGCCGCGCATGGCCTGAATCGGTCGCTCGCTGTCTTCGGGCAGGCTCGATGGTTCCGCATAAGGGCCAAGCGTATCCTTTTGCACCACCCATAGGTCGGCATGGCTGTTATCGAGCAGTGCCTGGGCATCATCAACCATCCCCCGGTAGACCCCGGCCATCGATAATGTTACGCCAATCAACAGGCCCAAACCAACACCGGTGAGCACGAATTTACCCCAACCATGCAGGATATCGCGGCCGGCCAGACTGATCATGGCAATGATCTGACGATGCTAAACCGGCTGTTTGCTGAAAGCGCCTTTGCGCTGTGAAGGACAGTCTGTTCGCCGATTTCGAGACCATCCAGAATCTGAACCCATCCATCCAGATTCTGCGCGCCGATCTTAACCTTTACAAACTCCAGATCGCCACCGCGGATCACCCAAACCCCGACCTGACCATCGACGCGGTGCACGGCCGCATTCGGGATGGCCGATGTCCGGGCACGGGCTGGTAAAGCCACGGTTACTTCTGCAAGCTCACCAATCGACGGAATCCCTTCGACAAGAGAAAATTTTGCTTTCGCGAGCACTTCCTCCGTCAGCGCATCGGCCATAGGCTCTACGCGTTCAATGATGCCTGGCACCTGGCGTTCGGGACGAGAACGCAGGACGATGCGCACCGGCAACCCTGCCGCAAGCCCGGCCGATTGTGTCTGGTCGAACCTTACATTGATCCACAATTGGCTCGGATCGATGATTTCAATCACTGCTTGCCCTGCAACTACGGTTGTCCCGGGTTCAACTGCCCGCCGCACCACAAGTCCCGCGTGCGGCGCTACGAGGCGCAGATTGACCTTTTGCTGGACCAGAGCAGCCCTTTCGGCACCGAGCCTTGCGCGATCTTGCCCAGCGGCGTTGCGATTGGCCTTGGCGGCTGCAAGGCTTGCGCGGGCTGCTGCCAACTCCTGTCGACGCTGATCGACCATGGCATCGGTGACCCAGCCACCTTCCTTCAATTTTTCTGTTCGGGCAGCCTGGTTTTGCGCGAGCGCAACGCGGGCGGTTGCATCAGCAATCTGCGCAACCGCCGCTTGCTCCAGTGCTGCTGAACGCGCGGAACCTCCGGCAGCGGCATCAATCCGTTGGTCAAGGTCGACAGGATCAATTTGCGCGAGCAACTGTCCTTCTTTTACAATGTCACCTACATCGACTGCGACCATGCTGACCCTGCCCGCAGCAGTTGGACCAACTTTCTGCGTGTAACGGGCTTCAACGGTGCCGATGCCAAATAAGGCTGGCGAAATGGCGCGTTCTTCGACCTGCACGACTGTGACATTCACGGGCGCCAATGGACCGGAGCGCAAGGCCACCCATGCAAATAGCAAAAGAAGCGGCATCAGAACGGCCAAAAGCAGCCAGCCCCTTCGGCTTATCGTAAATGCCAATTTCATGTCGCTGCGCCCAAAGCATCGAGAAATAGATCGAACATCCGCAAGGAAACGGCGGGCATATTATCGAAATCGTCGGCAGCCATCGCCTGCATCGCAAGGCCCTGCACCATGCCCAAAAACATCGATGCGGCCGCAGAGCAGTCGGTTGTTTCTTTTATCAGCCCCTGAGCCTTGGCTTGTTCAAGCAGGTTTATCACCCTGTCTCGATATCCGGTCATCAACGCGCGTACCCGCGCCTTGCCGGGGGCGTCGCTATCACGCTGCAACTCGCCAAACAGGATCCGGGGTACACCCACATGTTCGACAACAAATGCGATGTGCGTCGTAAAAATAGCGCGCAACCGGTCGACGGGTGTTGCGCCCGTAACCGCGTCGAAGCGGGCCAATAGCGTATCGGCTGTCCAATCCATAACCGCTGTCCAGACCGCTTGCTTATCTGCGAAATGGCGGAAAAGGGCACCTTGGGAAACACCCATATGCGCTGCAATTTGCGCGGTCGTTATATCGGCGGGATTTGTTTTTGCCGCCAGCGCAATCACCGCCTCGACGGTAACTGCTCGCCTCATTTCGGCCGGAAGTTTTGTTTGATACATGCATTGTACTTTGCATTAAAGATAGTAATTAGTCACTATCTTTAATGCAAAGGCTTGATGGAGAGAGTTAGAATGACCGAGATCGACAGCAGCCCAGAAGCATTGAAGGGCGAAGATTGGGCGGGCGAGATGGGTGCCAAATGGCTCGCTAATCTCGAGCGGTTCGAAGGCATGATCGCTCCGATTGGTGAGGCTCTGCTCAAACAGGCAGATTACAAACACAGCGAGCGCGTGCTCGATATCGGCTGCGGTGGTGGCGGGACAACAATTGCCATTGCGCAGGCGGTTGCACCTTCGGGCGAGGTCCTTGGTATCGACATTTCACCCGATTTGACGACGGCGGCTACACAGCGCGCCAACGATGCCGGTGTCAGCAATATCCGCTTCATCTGCGCTGACGCGTCGACAGTTCAATTCGACGACAAACCATTCGACCGGCTCTTCTCGCGCTTTGGCAGCATGTTTTTTCCCGAACCGCATAAGGCTTTCGCCAATTTGCACAGCTTGCTGCGCCCCAGCGCGCGCATTGATCTCGCTGTTTGGGGACCGCCGCGTGACAATCTGTGGATGATGGAGATGATGAGCATCGTCCGCCGTTATGTAGACATACCGCCGGCTGTCCCCCGCACACCTGGCCCATTTGCATTCGAAGACCTCGACTATCTAAATGAGATCCTCGCAAGCGGTGGTTTTTCAAATGTGAACGTGTCGGCCTATCAAGGACTTCAGCCGATTGGCGGTGTAAATGTCACACCGCAAGACGCCGTCTCATTCATATTGTCGTCAATGGCCGTTGGACGCGCGCTAGATGAACAAGGCGCAGATGTTCGCTCGGCAGCTGAGGCGGATTTGATTGAGTTGTTTCAGAACCATTATGAAGCGGGCCGAGGAGTCATGATGCAAGGTAAGGCATGGCTGGCTAGCGCCATTGCTTAGAAACAAGCTGATTAGGTTTGGCCCGTCATCGTAACAGGGGCAGAACGATTTTAGCTATTAAGCCGCCATTTGGTGCATTCGCAACTGTGATATCCCCACCATAATCGCGGGCAATGTCGCGGGATATTGGGAGGCCGAGGCCGGAATCGCCAGCTCTGTCACACTGGCTCACGCCGATTTCGAATATCTGGTCGAGGACATCGGGGCCGACGCCGTCGCCATCATCCTCAATCTCAATTATCGATGCCTTACTCGTTTCATAAAAGCGAATGGTAATTTTCTTGGCTGCCCACTTGCCGGCATTATCGAGAAGATTGGACAAAATTTCACTCAAATCTTCCGGGTCACACGCAATGTTCTTTGCAGTAGCTATCGCCTCTGTGGCCCGGAAAGATTTGGCTGGATAAATTCGTGTCATAGCGCTGAGTAGCGGCGGGAGTATGTCAGATAACGACGTATGCGCACCTATCGCCTGACGTGACCCTCCCGACCGGGTTCTGGCCAAATGATAATCAATCTGTCTCTGCATCGCTTGCGTCTGGTCAAGAAATATCTGTGCCTGATCGCCAGCAGTGCCGGTCTCTACCATTCGTTCGGCCTCGTCGGTAACAACAGCCAGAGGCGTTCGTAACGAATGCGCCAAATTGCCTGCCTGCACGCGTCCGCGTTCCACAATAGCTGTATTTCGGCTCGCGTAAGCATTGAGATCGGTGACGACTTCCTGAATCTCGTCGGGATAAGACCCGTCAATCATACTCGCTTTGCCCGCCCGCAAGGCACGAATACCGCTGGCTAGCCGACCAAACGGCCGCAATCCGAATGTGATGATGGCAAATCCGCTCGCGATCAACGCCAGTGCGAGCAGCGCTAACCAGACCGTTAATTCTCGCGTGAACGCCGAGATGATGCGTTTCAAATGCCGTTCGTCGGTTGCAATCACGAAGTGGGTCGGCGCACCTGTCGTTGTCGGACGGACCAGTCCATATACTATTGTCTGCCCGGTTGGACCGTTCGCCACATAATGCAGGACATTGGGCGAATGTGCGATGTCATAATCAAGAGCCCCGCGAGTCATTGATGGCGACTTGAGCGTCCCGAAACCCGGTCGCGTCACTTGCCAGTAAAAGCCCGACAACGGGACCGCATAACGCGGGTCGGAAAGTGGTCGCGTCAGTTGTGGGCTACCCTTTTCATCGAGCACTGTCAGTCCCGCAAGTTCCTTCACATGAACCTCCAGTTCTTCATGATATTGCGCTTCGACATGCAGGCTGAACAGACGGACGGACGAGACCCAGATTGCCCCTATGCCAAGCGCCACCCACAATAGAATTGCGATCAGAAACCGGTCACGAAGGCTGTTGATTCGAATATTCATGGAATGAATTTGTAACCCATGCCACGCACCGTCTGAATCCGTGCTTTCCCGATCTTTCGCCGCAACCGGCTGACATGCGCTTCGACGGCGTTATGATCACGCTCGGTGTCGAGTGCATAAAGTAGTTCAACGAGAACGGCTTGCGAATGGATCTGGTGGGGGCGACGAAGAAAATGATGTAAGAGATTGAATTCCTTTCGGCTCAATAGCAGCGCTGTATCGCCAAGCGTAACCATTTTACCGACCGGATCGAGCGATAGATCGCCCGCGGTTAATGCTGATGCAGCCCGACCATCGTGCCTGCGACACATGGCATGGATGCGGGCCAGCAACTCTTCGAACCGAACGGGTTTTACCAAAAAATCATCAGCTCCGGCATTCAACCCTTCAACCTTGTCACGCCATCCACCCCGTGCGGTGAGAATTAATATCGGTAATGACGCTGCCCCGGCACGCCAATAGCGTAACAGGTCGAGGCCATCGCTATCGGGTAGCCCGAGGTCGAGAATAATTGCAGCCATAGCTTCGATGTCGGGCCACAGTCGTGCCTCTTCAGCGTTGCATGCACAATCTACGGCGATACCTGCACGTTGCAGCCGTTCGGATAACCGTCGGCGAAGTTCGGGATCATCCTCCACAAGCAATACGCGCATCATTGACTCGCTTTTTTATATTTTTCGTCTGGCCACCAAATCTGACGGCACCCTGACATTTTGTCAGCTTTTTGTCAGATTCGTAAGCGAAACGTCAAAAATGATAAACAGACGCTCGATTTTCATACTCGGTTTGGCAGCGGTCATGCTTATCGCTGGTATATTGTGGTGGGCCAGTCCAGACACTCCTGACAGGACAACCGCTCCACCCCCAGCCGCCGAATCTGGCGTGATAACAGCAGCACAAATCGAGAAGCTGGGTATTGTAACTGCAACAGCAGCCGTCGCATCCAATATTGCCCTTGGAACGGTACCAGCCACGGTCACGCTTCCGCCCGAAGCGCGGGTCGCTGTAACTGCGCCGTTCACGGGTTCGGTCATCCGACTTTTTGTGGTGCCAGGTCAGGCGGTACGCCAAGGGCAAGCCCTTGCAATCGTGCGCAGCCGCGAACCCGTCCAATATGGAGCAGAGCTTGCAAGAGCACGCGCACGGCTCGATCTGGCACAGGCGACAGCGGCCCGGACCGGACAATTGGTGCGCGAAGGCATCATTGCCGGCGCACGCGGTGACGAAGCTCAATCGGCGGTCCGCCAAGCGCAGGTTGATGTCGCAGAGAATGCCCGAGTTCTCAATCAATCGGGTGCAAATGCGAGCGGTGAGATGACGCTCCGCGCGCCCATCACCGGACGGCTGGCGATGGTCAACGTCCAGACCGGCGGGCCTGTTGATGGTATGACTGCCCCATTTGTCGTCGAGAATACCTCGGCCCAGATGCTCGACCTGCAACTGCCCGAGCGAATGGCCAACAGCGTCTTTCCCGGAATGGTTGTGGAAGTAGCGGTCGCGGGCGGCGAGCCGGTTCGGGGCAGCATCATATCGGTTAGCGGCACAATCGATCCAGTTACGCGTTCCCTGCTGGCAAAGGCACGTCTGGACACATCGCCTGCACTGGTAAGCGGCAAGGCGGTCACGGCGTTGCTCAAGGGAACAAGTCCAACACCGGGCACCAGCATACCGGCGGCGGCAGTGACTCGGATGGGCGACAAAGACATCGTGTTCGTGCGGACTTCGAAGGGCTTTGAACAGCGCGCTGTGACTGTGGCAAGCCGGACGTCCGACCAAGCCGTGTTATCGGCTGGCCTCAAGCCGGGTGAAAAGGTAGCAACTTCGGGTATTTCGGAACTCAAAGTCATATTGGGCGGGGAATAAGCGATGTTACGCCGTTTGGTCGAGCAGGCGCTGGCATTTCGCCTAGCCGTCATCGGGATCGCTTTGGCACTGGCTGGCTGGGGCGGGTGGTCCTTTGCCAATCTGCCAATCGACGCCTTCCCGGACATTAGTTCGACTCAGGTGAAGATCATTCTGAAGGCCCCAGGGATGACCCCCGAAGAGGTCGAGAGCCGCGTTATTACCCCAATCGAAATGGAAATGCTCGGCATTCCGGACCAAGCCAACCTGCGCTCGGTTGCCAAATATGCGATTGCCGATATCACCATCGACTTCAAGGACGGCACCGACATTTACTGGGCGCGCAGCCAGATTGCCGAGCGCCTGTCCAACGTGTCGGGGGACCTGCCGGTAACTGTCGAGGGGGGTATGGCGCCGATTTCGACGCCGCTGTCCGACATGTATATGTTTACCGTCGAAGGCCCGCAAACACTCGCCGAAAAGCGCCGGGTGCTCGACTGGATCATCCGTCCGGCTCTACGCACGGTTCCCGGCGTGGCCGACGTCAACGCGCTTGGCGGATTTGTCGAGACATTCGAGGTGCGCCCTGACAATGCGGCGCTTTCCGCCGCCGGTCTTAGCGTCGAAGACCTGCGAAGCGCAATCGAAAGCAGCAACCGCAACGATGGCGCAGGGCGGCTGAAAGTCGGCGAAGAATCGCTGATCGTCCGCGCCGTCGGTGCTGTCCGTTCTTTGGAAGATCTTTCCTCGGTCGTGGTCCGCGCAGCGGGAGGCTCGGTTCTCCGCGTCAGTGATGTTGCGAACGTCCGCACCGGCGCTTTGACACGTTATGGTGCGGTGACGAAAAACGGCAAAGGCGAGGCAGTTCAGGGCCTCGTCATCGGCCTGCGTGGCGCCGATGCCAGCAAGGTTGTGTCAGGAGTGCGAGCGCGCCTGGATGAAATCAAAACCAGCCTCCCCAAGGGCATGGCCATCGACGACTTCTACGACCGGTCAGACCTGATCGGGCGCGCGGTAGGCACAGTTGAGTCAGCATTGCTTGAAGCCACTGTGCTTGTGGTTATTCTCTTGCTGCTGTTTTTGGGTGATGTGCGCGCTGCCATCATCGTTGCGGTCGCTCTGCCGATGGCGGCGTTGCTGACCTTTATCGTCATGGGCTCGATTGGCCTTACCGCGAATCTGATGAGCCTCGGCGGGCTCGCTATCGCAGTCGGGATATTGGTCGACGGCGCGGTGGTTGTCGTCGAAAATGTCGTTGAACGGCTTTCGGATCCCAAACATCGTCATCAAAGCAAGCTTCAAGCCGTATTTGTTTCTGCTGCCGAGGTGGCGACTCCGGTCGCCTCAGGCATGCTGATTATTGCGCTTGTATTCCTGCCGCTGCTGACGCTGGAAGGACTGGAAGGCAAGCTGTTCGGGCCGGTTGCGCTGACCATCATATTATCACTGATGTCGGCACTATTGCTATCGCTCACCTTAATTCCGGTGCTCGCTTATTTCGGATTGAAGCGAGCCGAAGGTCATCATGAACCGTGGCTGATGCGGCAAATCGGTCCGCGTTATCATAGCCTGCTGGAAAAGGCCTTCGCCAACCGGCGGCTGGTGTCCGGCATTGCGGTAGCATCACTCGTGGTGGCTGGCGGTGCATTTACAATAACCGGCAAGACATTCTTGCCAACAATGGACGAGGGCTCGACACTCGTCCAACTCGCCAAATATCCCAGCATCAGCATCGATCACAGCCTCGAAGGTGATTTGAAAGTGCAGCGTGCCATCCTGTCGCAAGTGCCCGAAGTGACCGACATTATCGCTCGCGTCGGTAGCGACGAACTCGGCCTTGATCCGATGAGTCCGAATGAGACCGACAGCTTCATGCGGCTAAAACCGCGTGAAGAATGGAGGGTACAGGACAAGGATTGGCTGGTGGAGGAAATCCGCAAAGTCTTGGATGATCTACCCGGTATCGAACCCAGTTTCACCCAGCCTATCGAAATGCGTATTTCCGAAATGCTGACCGGCGCGCGCGGAGATTTGGCGATTAAGTTGTTTGGGCCCGACCTTAAGGAACTGTCGCGTATTTCGGGAGAAATTCAAACCCGCCTGCAGCAGATTAAGGGGACCACTGAAGCCATGACGGTCGCTAATGATACCGTCGACTATCTCCAGATCGATATTGACCGTCTGGCTGCAGGACGCGCAGGGATGCCAGTCGATATGCTGCAAGACATGATGCGCGCCGATGTCGAAGGCGTGCGCGCAGGCGTCGTTGCCGATGGCAATCGCCGCGTGCCAATCGTGATCAAGGGCGCGGGAAGCGAAGGGATCGATCCAGCAAGCTTTACCGATCAGATATATCGCGCGCCGTCCGGCCAATTAGTCAGGACCAGTGATGTCGCCACAGTTGCTCAAATTGCGGGGCCGGTGAAGCTGGAACATGAAAATGGTTCGCGTTTTGCGCTTGTGCAGGCGTTTGTCTCGGGGCGCGATTTGGTTGGCTATGTCGAAGAAGCCAAGGCGGACATCGGCACAAATGTGAAATTGCCGCCCGGCTACCGGATTGTATGGGGCGGCCAGTTTGAAAACCAGCAACGCGCTTCAGCCCGATTGATGATCGTGCTTCCGATTGCGGTATTGCTGATCTTTGTCGTGCTCTATGCCACGCTGAATTCGGTGCGGGCGTCGCTGCTGATCATCGCCAACATTCCTTTCGCAGCCGTTGGTGGCATCATCAGCCTGGCGATATCGGGCGAGTATCTCTCGGTTCCGGCATCCGTCGGCTTTATCGCGCTGCTGGGTATTGCCGTGCTCAACGGTCTCGTCATGGTCAGCTATTTCCGGCAATTGCGGCAAGAGGGTATTCCGCTTGCGCTGGCCGTGCGCCAAGGCGCGGAACGCCGGCTTCGGCCCGTTCTGATGACCGCCAGCATTGCAGCGTTCGGGCTGGTGCCGCTGCTCTTCGCCAGCGGCCCGGGCTCCGAAATTCAGAAGCCGCTGGCTATCGTCGTAATTGGCGGACTGGTTACATCCACGCTACTCACACTGTTCCTGCTACCGATGCTGTATGAACGCTTTGGCGAAAGTACGGCAGAGCGCGAAGCGGGCGACCTTGAACATCCGGCGGGAGAGACAGCATGAAGCGCTTGATCCTAGCTCTTTTGCTCGGCGTATCGCACGCAGCTTTCGCCGAACCGGGCCTGCCCCCGGAAGCGTTAGTTCAGACTGCCCTCGACGCCCATCCTTCGGTCGAAGCGGCCAAAGCGCGTATCGGCGTTGCCGAAGCAGATGCGCGGGCGCTCAAATCCGGACCTCATGAATTTTCGGTGAGCGGCAGTTATATCAGTCGGTCAGTTGACCGGGAGGGACGGTATAATGAATATGACGCCACGCTTTCTCGCGGACTTCGTCTGCCCGGAAAATCACGACTTGACCGCAAGGCTGGAGAGTTCGGTATTTCGGCAGCTGAAAATCGCTGGGAGGATGCCAAGCATCAGGCAGCGTTACTGTTGTCAGAGCTGTGGTGGGGCTGGCTTGGAGCGAACGCAGAAGCAGCCGTCGACAAACAGGGCGTCGCCAATCTGGAACAAGCGCTCGCAGGCATAAAGCGCCGGGTGGAGCTGCGCGATGCAGCGCAGCTTGAGGCCGATCAAGCCGAAGCCGCGTTGGGTAATGCCCGGCTTATGGCGACGCAATCGCAGGGCCGGGTAGCATTGGCAAAGGCGCGATTGCAGGCGCAATTCCCGTCGATGACCTTGCCTGAAACACCTGAAGAACTGCCTTTACCTGAAATCCCAGCATTGGGTTTTGCGGCGATGCGCGATCAGGTGATCGAGCGCAGCCATGAAATTGGCGCGGCCCAAGCCGAAGCCGACCGGCTGGCAACGCTGTCCGAACGGGCGCGGCGTGATCGCTGGGCTGACCCAAGCGTTGGCCTGCGCGCCTTTAGCGAGCGGGACGGAGCTGAACGTGGTGCCGCGGTCGTGGTGTCAATGCCAATTGGTGGCGGCCACCGTAAGGCAGTGGCAGAACGCAGTGCATCGGAAGCCGCTGCCGCCATGGCAGAACTGGCAGCCGTTCGCTTCGACGTTCAGGAAATGGCTGACGGCAACTTTGCCCGGGCCAGTGCGGCATGGGATAGCTGGGTGCGGAGCCGCGAAGGAATGAACGCGCAGGTAGAAGCCGTCCTGAAAATGCGACGCGGCTATGATTTGGCCGCAATGGATTTGTCGGATCTGCTGCTCGCTGAACGCCAGACCCACGACGCCTTTCGTGCCGAAGCGATCGCACGCACCGAAGCGCTTCGGGCGATTACACAAATCAGGATCGACAGCCACAATCTGTGGATTTCAGAAGAGTAGCCCAAACCAGTTTTTTAAACTGCAATTTCAATCTCAATGAACTTCGATATTTTTCAGAATAGAAAAGGCAAAATTCCAGTTTATCGATCGATGTGCCCTATTGGCGTTTCCCCGCCGCTGGCGTCGTTGCCGGATCACCAAGCAAAATGCCATCGACGCGCGTGCCATAGCGGGAAAAGGGCGAGTCGTGGTGCAGAGCCCTTGTCGCCTGAGGACTCTTTGCGAAACGTGGATCCTGCGGGCGCACACGGCCGTCGATATAGGTCGCAACGTCCCATGCCTCCTGAACGGTCAAACTGCCCTCTTGTCCCTGCGGCATGTTGGCACGAATGAACGCAGCGGCCTTATCGATTGTCGCCATGCCCGCACCCCAATTATAGGATTGTGGACCCCATAAGGCAGGATAGACCATGTCATCTGATAGGCGCTGGCCAGCTCCGTCGGCACCGTGGCAGGCGCTGCACTTTTCCGAATAGATTTGGGCACCTCGAATATCATCACCGGCTTTAGCGGGAGCAGCGAGTTTCGGAAATCCCCGGCCAGGAGGTGAAATACCGCTCGGCAAACCACGCGCCATGAACGCCGCATAGCTTTCAATTGCAAGGAGTTCACGGCTACCCAGCGGCGGCGGCGTCCCGTTCATACTATATAAAAAACAGTCCTGAACGCGCTTTTGAAAACTGTTGATCTCACCATTTTTCTTCCGAAAAGCTGGGAAATTGACAAAAGCTGCCCAAAGCGGAGCTGCACCCGCTTTGCGTCCCGCGTCAAGGTGACAGTTGCTGCACGCCAGTCCGTTGCCGACATATTGTGGGGCTTCCTGCGCCGTATGTGTCATCAGCCGCGCGCCCAGCCGGATGGCATCACCGAGCGCATCGGCTGGAGCCGATTCAGCCGAAGGCGGATCAAACACTTTAGTAGCGAGAGGGGCGGTCTGGACAACAGAAGGAGGAGCAGGAGTTTCTTCTTGGGTACGGCTAAAAATAGCCATCCCGAATGCTCCCGCCGCGAGCCCGACAATAAGAGCAGATGTGACTTTTTTCATTGAAGCCGAACCCTAAAAACATTGACATAATCTGCATTGTCTATTGCTATATGGTCGAACAATAATTGCGCAAAGTTAAAAACGGGAACTGCAAATCATGCGCCAAATTCTTATCGCTCTAGCTGTCATTTCTGTGCTGACCGGTCCGGTAAGTGCGCAAACAAAAACCCGACCAGTGCCAGGTTTTGGAACCTATAGCGAAATCACGGATCCTTTTGAGAAACCGGATGCAAATCTTCGTTACAAAATTATTTTCGACGTAGCGCAAGCGGCCCGTACCCCTGGCGCAGTGCATCAAGGTTTGGAACGCGTGGCGCGTATGGTCAATCTACTTAGCCATTATGGCGTTGCGCTTCAGCCCGGTGACATCGTGGTGACGCTTCATGGACCCGCAGCCCGGACCACGCTCACGGAAAAGGCCTTCGCGGCGCGGTTCGATGGCGAGGCGAACCCCAACGCAGAGTTAATAAGGCAGTTGACAGTGGCAGGCGTTAGCGTTCGGCTATGTGGCCAGTCCATGGTCGCTATGGGAGTCACGCGGGAAGAATTGAATCCTGATGTCCGCGTTGACGTATCGGCGATAACCACAATCGGAACATTGCAAATGCGAGGCTATTCCTTGATTCAGGATTGAGTTCTGGAGCTTATTGCTCTGTTAGTGAGATACGATGCCCCTTTCGGATATCGGACTGAAAATTACTGTTTTGCAAGGGCCAAGCTGCCAATTCCTGGGACTTAAAAAGAAAGCCGCCGGATATCGAACGGACAAATGAACTGGTTTTGAGCCGCTAATGAGATCCAATACTGCCTGCTTTTATCAAATTGGTCTTGAATGCAGACAACTGGCATACGGCCCAAATTCTGCCCTGGATATTTCAAACACGGGTAGTTGAACTGACGGCAGCTTTCAGGGAACTGGTTGGTCTAAACGAACGTCTGCAAAGTTAGCGCTAGCTGCCTAAACAAATGTCACATTTGGAGTACGTGTCGAAATCGCAGTAATGTTTGCAATGGCTCGATTTAGGACACGATAAAGATCATGCGGCTGTCTCCTGACACCAACGGTAGAACCGAATTTCCCACAAGATATTGAAACAAAATAGAATTGTCGGTGGAAAACAGATTCGTACTCACTTGCTACACGGTGCGGACAGGTTACGATCCATCTGGATGCAATTAACTGCAACTCGGGAAAATCGCTTTGTCGAATATTTGCGAGTCAGCACATCAAGGCAAGGGGGTGTCCGGTCTCGGCCTAGAGGCGCAAAGAAGCGCGGTCCAGGATTGCATGAATTCAGTTGGTGGCGTTGCCATCGCCGAACTCGTTGAGATTGAAAGCGGTACAAAAAATGTTCGGCCGGTCCTTGTGCAATCAATTTCACTTTGCAAAAAAGAGAACGCAACTCTGCTTATAGCAAAGCTGGATCGCCTTGCCCGAAGCGTGGCATTCATATCGTCGTTAATGGAGGGCGGCGTTGATTTCGTGGCCGCTGACGCACCGTACGCCAACAAACTGACGCTGCATATTTTAGCCGCTTTTGCCGAGCACGAACGCGATCTGATTTCTCATCGCACGAAACAGGCTTCGGCTGCAGCCAAGCTGCGTGGCGTAACCTATTCACACCTGCCGCTGACGAAAATCTATCAAGATCGCCAGGAGACGGCAGACAAAGAAGCGGCAGCAAAAATCTAATTCGCTCGTTTTCTAGGTGAGCCAATTTTCGGAGGTTGGTTAATCCTCGAACAATAGGCTGTGCAGCACAAATAACTGGTATACATGCATGGGATACAATACTAATGTACTAGTGATATATACTATTGAAATACCATGACTATATCTGGTTTGGGTTATTAAACCCTAGGCTCCACCATTCCCCAAAGTTTTATTCCTCCTCGCGATCCTTTAGCCAGGCGCGCAGTTTCTGCATGTCTTCTTCAGACCAGTCCTGCGTTTCAAGTAATGACTGCCATGCCGCCAGATAGTGCTCCGCATCGTAAACATGGCCGGTTCCAGCCGGTGTTGTTGTCGCCGTCATTGCATCATAAGCGGTTTTCAGGAATGTGATTACTGGTATCCATCGCAATTCGGGTGCCACATCGGGCGCGCGCGGCTTATTGAGCCATGCAGGGCTTCGCCAAGCACTTTTGGTATCGAGAAACACAATCGGGTCGGATCCATATTGCAAATAGGCAAAGCGCATTGGGCCCCACGCGTCGTTTTCCGGCTTGAATGGCCCATTCTGGTTCCGGAAGCGGAACAGTGAACTGTCGCGGAAAACGGGTAGCCATGCCGGGCTGTCTTGGTTCCGGTTTCGCGTTATGTCCTGCCATACCGGGCTCGCGAAAGGCGGACCAACCCACAGCGCACCGTCAAACGGCTCCCCGACAATATCATGAAAATCGAACGACTGTTCGGAGTTCAACGTGCCGAGGCTGAGGCCGAAGAGAAAGAGTTTGGGCCGCTTGTCTGGCGGCAAACTGCGCCAATGACCATAAACCACATCGAACACAGCGCGTGCCGTATTATGCCCATATTCGGGCTGGGTGAACAGGCTCAGCCAACTGGGCAGATAGGAATATTGCACTGAAACCGAAGCAATGTCCCCGCGTTGGAGCATCTCAACAGGGGCCATGGCGGCGGGATCAATCCAGCCTGTTCCCGTTGGCGTTGCGATTACCAGCAATGAGCGGTCGAAAGCCCCGATCCTGAGCAATTCTTCCAAAGCAAGATTCGCCCGCTCCTCGGGCGTTTCGGCTGAATTCAGACCAACATAGACGCGAAGCGGTTCCATCGCCGGTTTGGCCGTTAATTCCTCGATATCCGCTTGGTTTGGTGACGACAATATGTGCCTACGCCCGGCCGCGCCGATCCCATCCCAAGCGATGAGCGATTCTGCACTGCCCGTTTTCTGATATTCTTCGGGGGGAGGCATGTCCGGCGGAATGAACTCGTCCAACTCGCTGTAGGAACTGTCGAGGACCCGCACCACGTTGCGCACCAGCAGGCCGTTGCCGATCGACCATGCGAGAAAATAGCGAACGTGAAACCCGCCAGCTTCGCCGCACGTTCGGGTATGAAGCGGTCGAGCCATGTGCCTATCAAGCGGGCAATGCGTCCGAAAAATCTGGCGATGAGCAAAATTATGAGTATCAGCGGGAGTGCAACAAGAATGACAATCAGGGAGCGCCAAGAGCTCTCGGCATTGATACCGAGCGCTTGTTGAGTAGCGTTTTGCCAACTTTCCGCAAATACCAGACCGATCGCTACCGCAACCAGTGCAATGCCGGTTAATATGGCGTCTGCCGTGCTTCTGGTTTTGCCTTCAGGGCTTGTGAAACCAAGCCAGCGATACAATCGGGCAAGTCCGGCGCCGATAGCATAAGCCAGCATGAAGGCGAAAGCGGCGATGATGCCTTGCATTGCCGGGGTCCTGGGAATCAGGCTCGGCGTCAGGCTTGCCAGAAACGCCAGCCCACCCAAGGCGATACCGATTGGGGAGCGAGGGGCGATGGCGTTCCGAATACCCGTCCAACTCAATTTCATAACCGGCTCCTCAATTGAACGAGCTCTGTCAGATCCTGTCCTATCGATTGGCAAAGTCGCTGGGTTGCGTCACTTTTTGCTGTCCTCGGCATCCTTGCGCATGTCCGCATCGATCCGCGCTGCATCCTTTTTCACTTCGGTTTCGATATCCGAATAGCGCTGCTCAAAGTCTTTCTGGCAACCAGCCAGCAAAAACAGCATCATCAGTAAAGCGGGCCGCATCAATAATCCTTCCGGTATCGTACACTGACGTTCGACGTGCCATAACTGCTCAACTGGCTGAGCACCGACAGCGCCGGAGTCAGGCTGATTTCGATTTGGCTGGCCGTGTAGCCCCGCGCATCGGTGATGATTTCCACATAGACATCGTTGGTAATATAATGACCGAGCGAGATGGCGGTGCCGCGGCCTGTCTGTTCGTCCGGGTTCAAGATCCGCAATCGATCCAGACCGGTCGCGGATTGAAGCACACCCAATGGGTTGAGGCCTCCCGGGGCTGCGCGAAGGCTGTTCAGGGAAGCAGCGAGTTGTACTGCCTGAACCGCGGACAGCTCGGCAATTGAATTGCCGAACAGGATTCGCGCCATGATTTCGTCCTGGGGCAAGGCAGGGGTCGAGGTGAAGAGGATTTCCGGCTTGTTTCCGGTTCCGCGCACGTCAACACGAACTGTTGTGCCTTCAACCTCCGCGGCTGCAATAACGCGAAGCGAAGGATTGCTATAGTCGCCGCCGTTGAAGGTCAGGCGCCCGGTCTCTATGCCGAAGGAACGGCCGGCAAAGCCCAACGTCCCGCGAACCAGTTGCAGATCACCTGTGATGAATGGGGCGTCGGACGTACCCGTCACCCGCAAATCCGCCTTCCATTCCGATTCCAGCCCCATGCCGGAGATATAGAGCTCGTCTGACGCCACCAGCTTGATGTTCAGTTTCCAGTTGGACGGAAGTGAACTGACCGGGTTGGCATCACCGGTGATGCGTGTTGGCCCGGCTGCGGATTTCCGTCGCACTCCGGTTAGCGTTGTTACGCTTGAGGCATTCTGCCGGACGATACGGAAGCGCGTTTCGGGCAGTGCCAGGGTGCCGCTGACCAAAGCACCCGTCCCGGGGGTGTTGGTAACTTCGATTTTGCCGGTTGCAGCAGTTGTGACAAGTTCGCTTCGGGCCAGCCTTGCGCGGTCGAGATCAAGGTCAATCCTAGCCGGGAAACCCTTTTCGAAACTGAGGTTGATGACGCCTTGTCCACTGACGGTGCCGTCTCCGGCCTTGGCGGAAATCTCGGTCAGGTCGAGAACATCATTTTTAAAGAAGCCCCGTACGCGGACATTGGTCAACCGCGTTCCATAGGTTTCATTTTCATAGACCAGATTGTCCGAACGCACCGATCCGCTGAGCTCCGGTTCACGCAGATTGCCGGAAAAATCGGCCGCGACGGCGACCGGACCAGCGAGACTTTGATTCGCCAATGTGGCGAGCGAGAATAGCAGGTCGGAGGGACCATTGTAGCGGATTCCCCCTGACAACGGCGCATCGAACATTTTGTCGATCCAGTCACCAGGCCCGGTCGGCAGTGCACCGAGCTTTACCTGAAGTCTTCCCACATTCGTTCCCTGCCGCTGGATAAGCGCGGACAGGCCGCCACCATTGACGTCCAAATTGCCCTTCAGGCTGACGTTCACCGGCTGGGATGGCACACCAACGCTGTTGCGCCGGAAGCGTTTGATCTCCAACTGTACTTGCGCTTGCGGCACTGCATCCAGCGAAGACTGGTTCCAGTCGACTACACCGCTTGCCCGACCGCCCATCTCGAAACCCGGCAGCGTCGGGTTAAGCACTGCCAGATTGACGTTGTCGATATTGGAACGGATTTGCAGACCATCGGCATAACGGCCTTCAAGCCGGATCGTCCCATTGCCAACTTTTACGGCTGAAGGAAGCAATGCATAGCCCCGCTTTTCCGGGACAATTCGTAAAGGTTTGGCAGAGGTGAAGGGGATACCATTCGCTCGGCCGCGCACTGCAACCGTCCACAGATTTGGTGCCAACTGGCTGTTGGCAGCGATGCGGAAGGGGAAACTGCTCCGTCCTTCGACTAGGAATTGTGCGTTGCCTTGCCCGTTCCGGTAATCGATTTTGCCGCGAGCGGCCGCAATAAATAGCTCGTCGACCGTAGTGTCGCCCAATTGCACATCCGCTTTTATCTGGGGCTGTTCGAGCAGAACTATATCGGCGTTGATAATCCCCCGTCCGATGCGCAGCGTCTTTTGCCCCTGCAGTGCTGCATTCATCGCGGTCGCTTTTACGATGGCGCGTTGATACCGGCCTTGTGCCGACAGTTCGGCAACGCCATCGAAGCCCGACCCATTGCCGACAAGCCGCCCTGCAAATGGCCCCGCAGGCAATTGTTCCAACCTGCCGCCAAAACGAATACCTGAAAAGTCGGCGCGTTTGACATCGAGTACAAGGTTCCGGCCACCTGACAGCACATCCACATCGCCATCAAGCGGTCCATAGTCTGTAGAAGCGTTGAACAGCACCGAAAAACCCTGCGACGTGCGTTTGACCAGCGCGCTGACATCGGCCAGGCCAATACCCATTCCGGGGCGGCTTGCAGTCACTCTGGCGATCGGCTCGGTCAGCGTTCCGCTTACTGCGATACCGACGGGTCCATATTCGTTCGAATAACCGCTGCCATTGAAGCGCAGGGCTCCTGAATCCAGCACATAGGTTCCGCTTCCCCGATTCAGTCTGAGTTTGGGCGCGATCATTTGCGCCGAACTGATCTGCAAAATGCCGTTTTCGGACAGTCCGATACCTGCCCGCACCAGCATTTGACCGCCGAGGAAATCGCGAACGCCATCACTGAACAACTGCGTCGACCGCGCCCGCACCGTTCCCGACAGCGCATAATCATTGCGCATACGGCTTTTGAGACCGAGGTCGGCATCGATATCGAACAAGCCAACAGATTCGATCCGATAGCGGTCAATATTGCCTTTAATGCTGGCTGCCAACTGACCCTTCGAGAAATTGGCTGCGCCCTGCAGCACTGCCGATACCCGATCGGACTTCAGGTTGAGCCTTTCGCTCAAAAGGCGTCCGTTGGAGTACGCCAAGTCGCCATCGAGTTTGATGTTTGCCAATATCCGTTGGTCAGTGACTTCAAAACCGGTCATGCGCCGCGCCCGGGCTGAAACCGGTATGCGGACAAAATCCTTTTCAGAACGCGCAACACCATTGGCGGTCAGGCCGAAGAAGGAAAATTCGCCCCAGCGCAATTGCTCAGCCTTCACGGAATAGTCGATTTGGGGCCCAGCCATCGGGCCATCGATGAGGAGCTTGCCACTTGCGCCCTGGCTTTCGATCCCGCTCGAAAGCGCCACCTTGCGTGGCATGTCGATGTTGATGGTGAGTTTCTGGAATAGGCTTTCCGCCAAATCCAAAGTGCCTGAGGCATCCAGCTTTACCTTGTACGCAATCAGTTTGCCCGAAATCTGCGCTACGCGGTTTTCATAGTCAGCCACCAGGTCGACTTTGAAACCGGGCGTGAGCAGATTGCCAAGGAGATTGTCGTTGGCGATTTTGCCAGTCGTAACATCGCCTGCGATGGAAAATTTTCCATCCCGCGCCGCTACGGTTAATTTGGCCTGACGGTCACTCCCTGCCTCAGCGTTCAGCAAACCATCCCATTTGGTCCAGCTACCTTGGCCATCAAGGCGGAGTTTCACCGGCGCATTGAGGCCGAGCAATCCCGATGTGAGACCGCCGGCCGGACCATCGAGGCGCAAAGCCATTCCGAGACGGTCTTTGTCGGGAATGGCATCCAGATGTGCAACCAACCGGTCGCCTTCGATCGTTTGCGCGGTCGCATCGACGCGCGCCCTTGCATCGACAATGTGGGCTTTCGCCTGCAGGTTGAGGATATGTTCACGCCCCGCAATCGACTTATCGAAAACGATGCGGTCGAACTGTAAACGGTCAATCCTGATATCGAGGTCGGGGAAAAATGGTTCGCCGCGATCCGGGATTACGCGTAATTCGGGGAGGCGGTTTATATAGGCCTGTTTTGCGATTAAGGCGTCGATGGACAGCTTGCCGTAGAAATAATCTAACGGATGCCAATCGAGTTTCGCATGGGGGATGCTGGCAAAACTTCCCTTGTCGTCCTGTAGGCGGATATCGGACAAATGCGCTTCGCCATAGATCGATCCTTCAATGCGGCCAATGCGGATATTCAGGCCGTTTTCGAATTCATAGGCGGCTATCTGTCGGGCGACAAACCTGTGGCCGGAGGGCGTGTCGAGCCAATAGTGGAAACCAAAAAGGGCCGCTATCAACAGCAACATGATGGCGGCTATGCCTGCAATCCATTTCCACAGCGCCTTCAAAATGCTTGCCCCAATGAGACATAAAAGGAGAAGCGCGATTCCCCGGGGCGACGATTAATGGGTGTCGCCACATCGACGCGTACCGGTCCGAAATTCGTGTAAAAGCGACCACCCACGCCCACGCCAAATCGCCAGTTATCAAATCGCGGCGTGCTTTCCGGATAGACCTGCCCGGCATCGACAAAGGCTACTGCGCCAAAATCCCCAAAGCGGTAGCGGACTTCTGCTGCCGCCTCGTTGAGGCTTCGACCACCAATGGGATTACCCTCTATATCGGTCGGACCGAGCTGCTGGAACCCGAACCCGCGCACCGATCCTCCACCTCCGCCATAATAGCGCCGCGACGGCGGCAGGCTGTCGCGGGACGTGCCGACAATCGTTCCCACCCGGCCGCGTGCTGCGATTACAAGCGAATCACCGATAGGTTGATAATAGCTGCCATCAAGCATCGCGCGCAGGTAAAAGCGGGATCCTTGGCCCAGCGCTGTTTCGGGCGACATGCGAAGGTTGAAGCGAAAGCCACGGCTGGGGTTCAACAGGTCGTTTGAACGGTCAAAGCCGACTTCGGTCGGCAATGCGGCGACATAATAGAGGTTGCGCGCGCGCGCCACACGACTGGCTTCGAAAAGGCTCTCATAAGTGGCGAGCAGCTCGAAACCAACGGAATAGGTCAGCTTTTTCTGCCATATGGGTGTCGATTGGTAAGAAAGCGTTCCAGCTATACGGCCTGTATAAGCATCGAAGGCGTCATAATTTTTGTGGAGCGCCGAC
Organism: uncultured Sphingorhabdus sp.; assembly: GCA_937873665.1. Next base: position 804,446 of record CALMYW010000394.1, on the reverse strand, counting down.
ACCGACAGTTCGATCGTGCGGTCGCGGCGCCCCGCATTCGAACGGTTGAAAACCACAGCTAGGGCTTGTTCCTGCGTTCCGACGATTCCGCTGACGCCGAGCGATCCCTCTGGCGGGAACAGGTTGCGGTGTATCCAGCCTCCTTCGGCACGAAATCCACGACCCGTTTCATATCCGGCCGACGCAGCAAGGGTTCGTGCAGGCCCCGCCTCTTGCCGGACGATCAAGTCGGCATAGGCTGTGCCATCGGAGGCCAGTTCTGAACTGGCCACAGGCTCGATCGAAACAGTCGACAAAAGCCCGGTGGCGACCAGCGCTTCGCGAAGGTCGTCAACCTTTCGCGCGTCATAAAGATCACCTGTCCTGAATCGGCGTAAAATACCAACATGTTCGGCATCAAATACCGGATTGCCCTCGGTCAATATTTGCCCGAAGTAACTTTTCGGCCCTGTTGCGACGGGCAAGGTATAGTCGCCTGTGCCCACAGTTTCGTCGAGCAGAATATCGCGCTGCCCGACCTGCGCGAACGGGTATCCATTTTGTGGCAAAGCGAGCGAAATCTGGGCTTCCGCAGCCACGATATTATCTGCGACGATGGGGTCGCCGCTCTTCGGCGGGAAATTGGTCCGTATCAGGCTTTCAGTGACGTCGGCCGGGGCCTCAAATGTGATTGAACCCAGACTGTATCGTTTTTCGGGCCGGACACGGAACTCCACCTGGATCGGGCCGCCAGCAGCTTCTGAAAGTTTCGACGATAGATTGACCCTTCCGTCGTAGAAACCCTCACTCAACAATATGTCGAGCAGCAACTGCTGGTCGGCCCGAGCACGGGCATTAATGGATAACCTGTTTTCTGCATTGCCTCCACTGAGGCTCAAAGAGGAGAGCTCGCGAAAACGCCGCTTTATCCTGTCAAAAATGGCCCCATTTTCGCCTTCTGTTTCCAAACCATCTATCTGGACAGCATAGTTTACAAGGCTTCCAGATTCATCCGGTCCTGTCGCCGCTTCGCCAGACAAAGGCTCCATGCTGAAAGCTTCGAGGGATGGTAAAGGTTCGTCAATTGGAGGGGTTGCGGTTTCAACTGTACCGTCGTCGTCCTCGTCTGATGCAGCCAAGGAGGGGGGCTCTTCACCGTCGCTGTCCTCCAGCTTGGGTATAGCTTTTTCAAATTCGTTATCGGAAATAATGGGTTCTACAGGCATCGCCCCTGGCTGTGCCGATGCCGCTGAAGACGCTATAAAAGCGATATATGCCAGACTGAATTGCATGCCACTCATCGCAAAAAAAGTACGCCCCAGCGTTCCGATATCTCGATTGCTCTATCTATCGGTCCGGAATGTCAATTGCTGACTTGGCCAAGTTCGGTCTAACGGCACTGGGCGGGTAAGTCCTTTACTGGACGAATATTTACCTCCCCACCAGTTGCAGGCTTGTTCCATGAGCTTTGAGCCAATGGTCGGCGGCCCTCCGGTCACCTTCGAACAATTCGTCAAACCAGGCATAGAAAGCCGGACTATGGTCCATATGGCGCATATGCGCGACCTCATGGGCAATCACCGAACGGCGAACAAAAGCGGGTGCCATTATCAGCCGCCAGCTAAGCGAAATCGTGCCACGCGACGAGCAACTGCCCCAACGGCTTCGGGGGTCGCCGATCGCCAATTGTGGAGGCGTTTCGCCGGCCTTGCAGCAATATTCGGAAATGTCACCTGCGAATATGGGGCGCGCCTCCTCCCGCATCCAGCGGAGGATACGTTGACCGACCATTTCTTCGGGGCCGCCTAGATGGAGTTCAAACCCTTGGTCGCCGGTTAGGCGACGGACGCGGCGGCTGTGGCTGTTGTTCCAGACGATCCGGTGCCGCTCGCCGATGAAGGCTATATGTGAACCATGAACGAGTTGCGCGACGACCGGTGCGGTTTCGAAGCGTGTGGCAATCCATTGCCGCTTTTGGGCAACAAAATCCAATGCCGCGGTAGTGGGCGCGTACACAGGCATCGTGATCCGGATTTCGCGCCGGATCGCATCGGCGCGCATCGAAATGCGCCGCGCCTGGCGCGTTCGCTTGATGCGGACGGGTATCTGCTGCCCCTCAATATCGACGACCGGATCCCCGGCTTTCGGATCAGAGAGGCTGTTCGACAATATGGTTTTCAAGCGGTCCAGCATGGAGTTCGGATATTGCCCGACCTTTGACCGATATGCCAGCGCGATGCACGGCCTCTTGGTCGCCGCAGACAAGATAATGCCAATCCGGCAGTGGCTGGCCGTTGGCCCGCAACACATAGGCGCAGGTCGAAGGCAGCCAGGGATAATTGTCGATGCTCCGCCGGGTCAGACGGATGCAATCGGGCACATGCATCCGTCGGTGGCGATAGTCAGCACAGCGGCAGCTACTCAGATCGAGAAGCTTGCACGCGACATTGGTAGCATAGATGCGGCCTGTATCCTCATCCTCGACCTTGTGCAGGCAGCATTTGCCGCAACCATCGCACAGGGCCTCCCACTGATCGCGGGTGAGCGCTTCGATCGGCTGCTCCCAGAAAGGCACCTCACTCAATTCAGCGCACCCACTTGGCGAGCTCTGCGGCCACCAGCTTGGGTTCGCCCTCGTTCGGCTCGGTATTCGGCGTATCGGCGGGAAGCAGTGCGAGCGGTTTGCCGTCCGGTCCCATCAGGAACGGCGTCTGACTATGGCTCATCAAATAGCTGTCCGGAGTGGAGCCTTCGACCCGCTCGTAATGGACGGCAAAAGACTTGGCGACCGAAGCAATTTGTGCGTCGTTTCCGGTCAAGCCGATCAGACGGGGATGGAAGGCTGAAACAAACTGTTTGAGGATTGCAGGCGTGTCGCGTTTCGGGTCGACGGTGATGAACAGCGGTTGCACCTTACCGGCAAGCATCGGATGCGCCTTTTCGAACTGGGTCAGCCCGGCCATGAGATGCTGCATATCCGGCGTGCAGATATCGGGGCAGTTGGTATATCCGAAATAGACGATCCGATATTTCCCATCGAATTCGTCATATTTGCGCTGCATTCCATCCTGGTCCGTCAGTGTGAATGGGCCACCGATCGCGGCCCCAGCCAGTGGCGCCTGCGATAGCGGGGCTTGCTCGCTGGAGCGATTGCAAGCGGCAAGCGCAAATGCGGCGATAAGAAATGTGACATTTTTGTTCATGGCAGCGCCAGCCATGGTCTGTTAAGGGCGCGAATTCAAGTTTGCATCCATCAATTCAGGGTAGGGGCCATGCTTTTCATTCGGACCAAATCGCGCATATTTCTTCTCGGGATACTGGCTACGGCGCTGGCGGCGCAGCCCGCATTGGCGCAGTTTTCCGACAGTTATAATTTCCTCAAGGCCGTTGAAGATCGCGACGGTAAAGAGGCAGAAAAATTTATCAGCGAGCCGGGCTCGGTTATTATCAACACAAGGCGTGATGGTACGGGAGAAACGGCACTGCATATTGTAGTCAACCGCCGCGACGAGACTTGGCTGAGCTATTTGTTGCAAAAAGGCGCCAATCCCAATCTGGCAGATAAAAAGGGTGTAACCCCGCTGATGCTGGCAACGCAGCTTGGCTTCGTCGAAGGTGCCGCACGCTTGATCAAAAGCAAGGCCGTGGTTGATGGCACCAATCGCAGTGGGGAAACTCCTCTGATTCGTGCGGTTCAATTGCGGCAGCCGGAGATGGTTCGCCTGCTGCTCAAGGCAGGCGCAAATCCCGACAAGCGCGATGCGGTAGCCGGATTGAGTGCGCGCGAATATGCGGCGCAAGATGGACGAAACAGCGCCATATTGGGTATCATCGAACGCGGTGGCCAGGCGGAAGAACCCAAGAAGAGCGGTGAACTCGATTTCTCGGGAATTGGTGAGCCCAAATAGGTCTTTCAGACTGGTTCAAATTTCATCGCAGCACCATTCATGCAATAGCGCTTGCCCGTGGGCTTTGGGCCGTCGTCAAAGACATGGCCCAGATGCCCTCCACAACGCGAGCAGTGAACTTCGGTGCGGGGCAAATGCAGGCCGTAATCCGCCTTTGTCCCGATTGCGCCTCGGATGGGACGCCAGAAACTGGGCCAGCCTGTACCACTTTCATATTTCGTCAGCGCATTGAACAATTTTTGGCCGCACCCGGCGCAGACGAAATTTCCTTTCCGCTTTTCATCGTTAAGAGGGCTGGAAAAGGGTGGTTCGGTATATTCCTTGCGCAGCACGCGATAGGCCAAGGGCGAGAGGATCTTGTGCCACTCGGCATCGGATTTGACGACCGCAAAAGCCTTGCTTGCGACAGCAGATGATGTCGAAAACGCAGCGGTAGCCAGACTGACTACGCCACCAACGGCGGCTTTCAGGAAGGTGCGCTTTGTGTATTCATTCATGCCGAAACCCTTTCGCCTGCTCGAATGTAAGTACGTTCGAAGCAGGCAAAAGGTTTCATCCCGCGCTCAATATTTGCTGAGTTCAACGTCCATTGAGCGATAGCCATGGACGAAGCAGCCGGCGACGCGGACTGGCTCTGCCACGACATTCGGGCGGAGGCGGCGCTTGGCCATCTCTTCGAGCAATACGCGAATTTGCAGTTCAGCGAGGCGGGCGCCCACGCAGCGGTGGATGCCATAGCCGAACGACAGGTGACGGCGGGCATTTTCGCGATCGACAATCAGTTTGTCGGGATTGTCGAAAACAGTCTCGTCACGGTTGGCCGAAAGATACCACATGCCGATCTTGTCACCCGCCTTGATCGGCGCACCGAACAGGTCGTGGTCCTTGAGCGCAGTGCGGCGCATATGCGCCAACGGGGTCTGCCAGCGGATCACTTCGCTGACCGCATTCGGGATCAGTTCGGGGTTCTTCTCCAGCTTCTCGCGCTCGTCCTGGAAACTGTGCAGGCCGTAGGCATAGCCCGACATCGAATTGCGGGTGGTATCATTGCCGCCGACGATCAGCAGGATGAGGTTCCCCATATATTCGAACTGGTTCATATCCTTCATCGGTGAATGGATCATGCGGCTGATCAGGTCGGGCGCTTCGCCACGGTCCTTGCGCTCGTCCCACAGACGCTGGAAATACGCACCCATTTCGAACATCTTGGCGAGACGCGCCTTGCGCGTTTCCTCGGTGCGGAAAAGTTCCACATCGCCCGCCCAGTCAGACCATTCGGTTAGCAGGCGGCGGTCTTCCCAGGGAAAGTCGAACAGTAGCGCCAGCATCTGGGTGGTGAGTTCAATGGAAACCTTGTCGACCCAGTCAAAAGCGGTGCCAACGGGAAGCGAATCGAGCAACTCACCGGTGCGCCGACGAATGTCGGATGCCATGCGCTCCATCTCGCCTGGAGTGAAAGCAGGCGCGATGACGCGGCGTTCTTCGGTGTGCTTGGGCCGGTCCATCGCGATGAACATCGGCATGACTATGCGTTCTTCTTCCGGAATAGGCTCATCAAGCGCTTCGTCGTCGACAAGCGTGATACCGCCATGCTCGAACGAGGAGGAGTAAATGTCGGGCAAGGCCTCGACATGCTGGATAGCCTTCAGCGTGGTGACATTCCAATAGCTGCCAAAACTGCTGCCCTCGACTTTGTTAATCGGGGCCTCCTCGCGCATTTCCTTGAAAATCGGATGCCAGCGATCCTCAACATAGATTTCGGGACGGGTGACGTCCCATTCATGCGGGCACTGAACTACCTTCCAGGGCAGCTTCTCGCCAGATTCGGTTGCCGATGTATCGAGCACAGGGGCAGTTGCCATTTTAGACTCCTCTTCTTTGTTCTGAAGAGTGCCATTGCTGACAATAATGTCAATCCCGTTTCGATAAGCAACTTAATTTGCTGTTAGCAAATCATCCGGGAAGTTTGACGAGGCCGAACAGTTTCTTGCCGCCCGTATCCTTGATACGGCCAGCGCTGCCCGATTTCATCACATTGCGCCTGAACAAATAGACACCGACGCGCAGGATGATCAGCACGAACAATGCCTGCCAGGCCACCGCGAGCAGATGCGGCCACAATGTTGCATCCTGCGCCGCGCGGGCGATCATGGCAAAAGGCGATGTGAACGGGAAAAGGCAGGCGAACAGTTCTATGGGTTCACCCATTTTGGTGACTGTGTACATGGCAAGGAAGAAGTTGATCAATTGCGCCATCGTCACCGGCATCGATAATGTCTGAACTTCGCGCACCGTCGCCGCCATTGCGCCAATCCCGAGGAATAGCGATCCAAGGATGAGGTAGGCCATTGTGAAATAGACCACGCCCAGCAACACGAATATCGGCCAGCCAACAGCTGGCGTAGGCAGGCTCGGTAGAGCCGGGCCGGATAGGTTTGCGAGCCCGAAGCCGACCGTTGCCCAGACGGTAATACCGACAAACGCCATCGCCAACATCGCAAACAATTTGCCGAGGAATACTGCATCCATGGGAACAGCAGCAGCGAGGATTTCGATGATCTTGTTTGCCTTTTCCTCGACCAGATTGGACAGCACCATACCTGCCAGCAACATGGTCAGCATGAACAAGAGTACCTGGGTCGCCTGCGCAGTCACCAACCGCTTCTGCTTTTCGTTACCTGCGCTGCGCTCGACCAGTCGGGTTTCGACAGTTGGCAGCACCATTGCATCGGCATTCTTTGCGAATGCAGAGAGCATTGCAACCTCTCCCTGATAGCTCTCGACTGGGCCGCGTGTTCCCGTGAGTACAGGCTTTTGCAGCGTACCTCCCAAAACCGCCGCAAGACCGTTGGCTTTGTCGTCGAGCAATTTTTCTGGCGGAACATCGCGCGCGGATTGCGCCAATTGCTTCAATTCGGGCAATCGTCTCTCGCCAACTTGTGCGGCGAGTGTTGAGCGTGCGGCGAGCAACTGGCGGCTATCTTCAGCAGACATCGCGACCCCGACCACCGGGCGGTCAATATCGCGTGCGACCTGCCCACCCAACAAGCCAGCGGCTCCGCCGACGAGCAAAGGGAACATCGGTCCCAAAAGGAAGAAGAAGAAGGCTTTGGAAAAAATGATCGCCGTGAAATCGCGGCGACCGATGACGAAAGCAGCGCGAATGGTTTCCATCATAGCAAGTCCTCCGCTGTCGGCGCATCCATTTCGGCGGCAGTATCCTCACCGGCTATGGCGACAAAGGCATCATGCAGACCGGGGCGCTCGATAGATAAGGATTTGACGCCAGCCTTGCCTTCGACAAGCGCGGTCAATAGCGGCTCTGCTCCACTGTCGGGCAGAGTGAAGTGCCACCAATTGCCTTCCTGCCGTGCATCGGCGGGCAATGCTTTGCGCCAAGGGCCGTCCAAGTTTTCGGTTTCAAGATGGACCTGAGGGCGCAACCTGTCCCGCGCGGTCGATACCAGTCCGTCGAAACTGACCTTGCCCTTGGCGATGATAGCAATGCGCTCACACAGCCGCTCGGCATGCGCGATGACATGGGTCGAAAAGATGATCGTCACGCCCCGCTCGGCCTGTGCCCGGATCATGCGTTCGAGCTTCGCCTGATTGAGCGCATCAAGGCCGGAAAAGGGCTCGTCGAGTACAATCAGCTTTGGATCGTGGACGATAGTGCCGAGCAGTTGCACGGTTTGCGCCATGCCTTTGGACAATTGCCGTATCTGGCGATCGGCGGCGTATCCAAGGCCGGCTTCTTCCATCAGTTCGCGCCCGCGCTGCTCGGCCGCTTTCAGAGGCATTCCGCGCAGGGCACCCATGAAGGCGATGGTGTCGGCTGCCCGCATCGACTGGTAAAGTCCGCGTTCTTCGGGAAGATAGCCCACCAGTTTGGATTGGCTCAGCGGGCGGTCAGAGCCGAGCAACGTGCGTGTGCCTTCATCGGGATCGATAATGCCCAGCAGCATTCGGATCGTGGTCGTCTTGCCGGCGCCGTTCGGCCCCAATATGCCATAAATGCTACCTTCCGGCACATTCAGGTCGATACCGTCGACCGCGCGGAAACCATCGAACTGCTTGACAAGCCCGCGTGCCTCGATTGCATGCATATTGGTAGATCGCCCCAAAGTTAACCGACACCCGAATAGGGACAGCGCGTGAAAAGACACAAGACAAATTTGGTTAACGCCCTGAAGGAAAAGGCGAGGGTGGAGGGTTTTGCCGATTGCCGCGTGGCAGCCGGGCGGCTGGCACCTGAAGCGGGCGACCGCTTGCGGCAGTGGCTTAATGAAGGTCGGCATGGCGACATGCTCTGGATGGCCGATCGCGTCGACCAGAGATCGAGCCCTGACGGCCTATGGCCCGAAGTGCAGTCAGTCATCATGCTCGGCATGAGCTATGCGCCCGAAACCGACCCTATGGCGCTTGAGACGCAGCCAGAGCTCGGCCGCATTTCGGTCTATGCGCAGCGCAAGGATTATCATGATGTGGTCAAAGGCGCGCTCAAGCGGTTGGCGCAATGGTTCGTCCATCAAACGGGCAGCGAGGTGAAGGTGTTTGTCGATACGGCGCCGGTCCTGGAAAAGACCCTCGCCGAGGCGGCCGGGCTGGGTTGGCAGGGAAAGCACAGTAACCTCGTCAGCCGCGAACATGGCAGCTGGTTGTTGTTGGGCGCGATTTACACAACTGCAGAGCTGGAGTCTGATGCTGCCGGGCGCGACCGCTGTGGGTCGTGCGATGCATGCCAATTGGCTTGTCCGACCGATGCTTTTCCTGCGCCTTATCGTGTCGATGCGCGCCGCTGCATTTCCTATCTGACGATCGAGCACAAAGGGCCGATCCCACACGAGTTCCGCCGCGCAATCGGGAACCATATCTATGGCTGCGATGATTGTCTGGCGGCTTGCCCCTGGAACAAGTTTGCTCGAACCGCTTCCGTGCACAAAGCGTTGGCGCAGCGGATGGAATTGTCGGATATGCCATTGGCTCGGTTGCTCGCGCTCGATGACAGTCAATTCCGGCAACTGTTTGCAGGGACCCCAATCAAGCGGACCGGGCGCGATCGCTTTGTCCGGAATGCCGCAATTGCGGCTGGCAACAGTGGCGATACCGCTCTGGTCCAGCCGCTGGTCTTACTGTTAGATGACGCCAGTCCGCTGGTACGCGGCGCAGCCATCTGGGCTATCGCACAATTGGATGAAGTTCAATTTTCGGCTGAAAAGCGTACGCGACTCAAATTTGAGTCGGATGAAACTGTGCGGTCCGAATGGGCGCCAGACGTAGCTTAAACCTACTTTCGTCACCCCCGCGAAGGCGGAGGTCCATCACCGACGGATTAAATTGATACCACGGGAGATGGATTCCCGCCTTCGCGGGAATGACGAAATCCTTATATGATTTGCTTTGCTCTACCGCGCCATCAGCGCGTTGACGCATTGCGCGCGGTCCACCTCGGCGCCGTCGCTGCGCCGCGCATCGACATGAGTCACAATCTCTGCGCCATTCTTGCCGTGGGGATAGAGATAGGTATCGAGGATGCAGGCGCGACCGCTGAACTGCAGCTTGCGCCCCTGCACCTCGATAATATCAAGGCGTGGTGGACCGAACATGCGGACCAGCGTTCCCATGTCCTTGCCCATAACGGCGTCGAGCCCCTTCGAGGATGATGCTGCTCGCGCTGTCGGTGAAGTCGCGGCGGGTTTGTCCAACGGCACGGGTGCGCTTTGCGGACGTTTGGGTTCGGCGCTGGCAGCGCCGCAAGCCGTCAGCATCATTGTCGCAATTACGACCGAGGCAAATCTTTTCACTTGGTTGTCACCCTGAATTTTCCATGCGCCATATGCACGGCAGACGCGGTGGCGACAACCGGGACAACAAACTGCAACAGTGGAACCATCATACCTGCTGCGCCAGCAAGGCCTAACATCAGCCTTTCTCCCTTGCCAAAGGCGGCCAAATGATGCCCGTGCCGCGCGACCAGCATATCCTCCAGATCGCGACCAAGCAGCAGGGCATTGACTCCAAGAAACACCAGCGGCGCCCCGATGCCGGTAATCAGCAGAACCAGATAGAAGGGCAGCGCCAACAAATTATATCCGAGTGCGCGCATGGCCGAACGCATACCCATCCGCGCCGACTGCCAATTGCTCGGCCGCTTGCCGCGTGCGGCCTCGAAAGGATAATGCTTTGCCTCGATGATATCGATGATGTCGTCGGAAAAGACCCAGGTGATGGCAATCGCGATCATTCGGAACAGCACCAACCCGCCGATCAGCAGCACGGCGATGGCCGCGACGGCGCTCAACCCGCCATCATTGGCATAGCCGAGGGCATGGAACAGCCAGTCTATCGAAAACCACAGACCGACACCCAAGAGGATGAAGGACAGCAGGGTGAGCAGCATCACCCGCGCGAGGATCCGCATGATGCCCTTGTGCGAAAGACTGGCGAAGCCGAGCGAGATGGCCCTGAACATTCCCGCAAGATAGTGCGGGTGTATTACACATGCAAGCCACTTGCCCTTTTGTGCCAGCCGCATTAGGGCGCGCCAAACTCTTTGCAGGAAGTGTAAATGACGCAAACCCGCTACGACGTGCTGGCGATTGGCAATGCCATAGTCGACGTGATTTCTGATGCCGATGATGCCTTTATCGAGGCGCAGAATCTCAACAAGGGCGGGATGACGCTGATTGATGCCGAGCGCGCGCAGTCGCTGTATGACGCAATGGGACCCGGCCGGGAAATCAGCGGCGGCAGTGCGGCGAATACGCTGGCGGGGCTTTCGCGGCTTGGCCACAAGACGGCCTTTATCGGTCAGGTCGCGCAGGACCAGCTCGGTGACGTTTTTGCGCATGACATCCGCGCGACGGGGATCGACTTTGATGTGCCTGCTCGCCCCGGCCAGCCGTCGACAGCGCGCTGCCTGATATTGGTGACGCCCGATGCGCAGCGGACGATGAACACCTTCCTTGGCGCAGCGCAGTTCCTGCCCGAAACGGCGATCGACAAGGCGAAGATCGAAGCTTCCGCCTGGCTCTATCTCGAAGGCTATTTGTGGAACGCGCCGGAATCGCGTGCGGCGATGACGGGGGCGATTGCCATTGCCAAACAGGCCGGGCGCAAGGTTGCGCTGACGCTGTCCGACGCCTTTGTCGTCGATGGCCATCGCGATGAATTCTTCGCGCTGATGGATGACGGTTCGCTCGATCTGCTATTTGCCAATGACACCGAGGTCCGCGCGATGATGCAGACCGAGGATACCGAGGCGGCTGTTGCAGCGCTTGCGGCGCGCGTTCCGATGCTCGTCTGCACGCATGGCGCGGCGGGCGCAGAGGCGCATCGTGGCGACGAACATGCGCGCGTAGGCGCCGAAAAAGTCGGACGCGTGGTCGACACGACCGGCGCGGGCGATCTTTTTGCGGCGGGCGTTTTTGCCGGGCTGACGGAGGGCCGCGACCTCAAAGACTGCCTGACCATGGGTGCCGTGTGCGCCGCCGAGGTCATCAGCCATTATGGCGCGCGGCCCGAAGCGGATATCCGCAAGCTGATGGCCGAGCGGCTGGGTTCCTAATAGGGCAGCACCCGCACGATATCGGGCCAAATACCCAAGCCCCAGAAAATGTAGCGCGCGAAGCAGCTGAAGGCGAGTGCAACCGCAGCGGCCTTGGTAGCCCAGTGCATGCTGCCGATCGTCTTCCTGTCCCACATCACGAGCGGGATGATGAAGGCAAAGGCGAGGACGTTGCTGATGACATGCCCGGCCATATTCGGCGGGAATAACGGCCAGCGGCCCAGCCCCGGTTCAACCATGCAGAGGGTATAGACCAGCATGAAGCGCTTGTGTGCCTGCGGGTCCATCCGGTTGCGCCAGCCCATCCAGAGCAGATAGGCCATGGCGGGAATGGCGAGCAAAGGCACGGCCGACCAGCTTTCGGCGTCTATAATCGGCGGATGCAGCCCGCGCGGAATAGCGTGCAGCGAGGTGAAGTAGATGATCGGCAGGATCGCCGCGCCCAACACCATGCCCCAAACGCCAAGCTGGCGGTGGATATCGCGCCTCTTGGCCGCGACCAGCCGGATTTGCGTATAGAATATCGCCAGCCAAGCGGTCGCTGCAATTCCGTGCGCCACGGTCAGTGCGGTCAACGGCGGATTGGGCCTTGGATAGCTGACCATCTGGAACAGATAGAAGCTGGGCGCAAATCCGATGAAAATGGCGATGATGATCGCTAGCGCCATGCGCCCGTAAAAACGACGCTCGGCATCCTGGCCTGTTGCGCCGGTTCCATTGGCTGTTGTCGCCATACCCTTCCCCCCGGAATTATGTTCGGTGCGACCCGAAAGGCTGGGATTTTTGGTGCGGTGTCCCGCCTTGAGACGGCTTGTTACATATATGTGACAACCTGTGAATCGCCCATTTGGTCTATAACGGTGGATAGGGGCGTGAATGCGGCAAAGCGAATGGCGTAAAACGGCCTTAAGGTTACAAACTTCACCGGAAGGCATGGGGCCGATTGTCACCTTTGTCACTTTAGCGCGGCCGATAGCGCGAGGTGAAACGGGCAGCGCGGGCAAGCACCTTCGTCCATCGCACCACCCAAGCAGAAAACGCGCATGTAGGACAGTAGCTCGAAAGTGCATCGCGCTTGACCGATATCACTTCCCGCGCCCGGCCACCTGTGCCACTATCGCCCAAAGGGAGGATGCGCATGCAAGACAGGGCAGCGAAACTTGAACTGATCGAGCGCAGTCTGGAACGCGCAGCCGAAACAGTGGGCGATATCACTGCCCCGCTGATGGCGCGCTTCTACGCCGCGCATCCGGCGGCAGAGGCCAGCTTTGAACATCACGGCCTCGGCAAGCGTGCGCTGCTGGAGGCGGAGATGGTCGGCAATGTGCTCTATTGCCTGATGACCTGGTTCGAACGACCGGAGGAGATCCGCATCATCCTCTATGATTCCATCCCGCACCATCAGGAGACGCTGAAGGTTGAACCCGGCTGGTATGAAGGCATGCTGTGGGCGGGGATTGACCTGATCGAAGACACGCTGCCCGAAGACGCGGATGACGAGCGCGCAGTGTGGGAGGAAATGCGCGCCGGACTCGCGGAGACGATCGCCAAGGCGCGGAGTTTTATCGGATAACCTCCTCTTCGCTTGCCCCACTCCGCGCACTTTGGCACACAGCCGCAAAGCCGGGGGAGCTGCATGAGCGCGTTTGAATTCATCTTTTCGCTGTTCGGGCTGATGCTCGGGCTCGCGCTGGCAGAGGGGCTGGGCGGGCTCGCCCGCGCGCTCAACGCGAGCCACAAGGTACAGATCGGCTGGCCCACCGCTTTGCTCGGGCTGTTTGTCACCTGCGATGTCGTGACCTTCTGGATGTATGGCTGGGCAGTGCGCGAGATGGTGACGGTCACCTGGCCGTTGATGTTCGGCGGATTCGTGGTGACAGCGGTGCTCTTCGTCGCCGCCTCGCTGATCTTCCCGAACGAGCCGGAGGAATGGGCCGATCTCGACGGGCATTTTGAAAAGCACCGGCGCAAGGTGCTCGGCGGATTGCTGTTCTCCAATATTGCCTTGCTCGGTTTCACCGTCTCGCTTGTCGGCCTTTCCCCATTGATCAGCCTAAAGACGCTGGTGACGACATGGTCTTTCTTCCCGGTTTGCTTGCTGGCGATTGCCAGCAACGACCGGCGCGTGGTGATTGGCTGCATGGCCTGGCTGATCGCGCTCTATCCGATCTCGGCTTTGTGGCCTTGAGGTTTTCGGGTTTCACGCAGGGCCGAAGGCGATGGAAAACCACCCTCTCTCCTTCAGGGGAGAGGTACGAAGTCTTATCGCTGCAAGCGATTAGACGAAGAGGAGAGGGGGAGGCTGGGCGAGCCTTTACCGTTGGAGCCCCTCTCCGTTGCGACTAGCGAACAAGTTCGCAGGTGGCCTTCGGCCATCTCCCTCCGGTCGATTCCTCACTCCTCTCCCCTGAAGGAGAGAGGCGGGCTCACCCCTCGGGCGGGGGCGCGACCGTTACCGGGCCGATTTCCTTCAGGCACTCCTTGATTGGCGCAAGGTCCTCCACGCTGGTGGGCGGGTTGGCGATCAGGTCTTGCACGCTCTTGCCCGCCATCAGCTTGTCGGCGGCGCAATCGCAGACTTTGTCGAGGTCGACATTGACGCCCTCGGGCACCTGCCCCTCCGCGGTCGCGGCGCAGCTGGCGACGATCGACTGGCGCACGGTGGCTTTCACATTCTCGTCCAGCGCCCCGCCTTCGCCACAGGCGGCGAGCGACAACAGGGCAATCGGGGCAAGCGAAAGGGCGGAAAGGCGCATCTGGGGCAACTCCTCTGATTGGTTGCGTCAGATATGGGGTGGGGTGGGAGGATTTGAAGGGGGAACCAAACCTCTCTCCTTTAGGGGAGAGGTACGAAGCCTTGGCGCTGCAAGCGCCTAGGCGTAGTGGAGAGGGGGAGACTAGGCACGACCTCACCGTTTCAGCCCCTCTCCGCTGCGACTAGGCAGACCAGCTGCCAAGTCTCGCTCCTCTCCCCTAAAGGAGAGAGGGAGAGAGAGGGTGCAATTCCGCCCCAGCTTGCTACCATCGCGCGATGACCAATCCCCTATCCGCCACCTGCCATTGCGGCGCCGTGCATGTGCAGGTCGCGCATGCGCCCGACTTCATCTTCGAATGCAATTGCAGCCTGTGTGAGTCTCACGGCGTCTGGTGGGGATATTATGCGCCGAATGAGGTGGAGGTGACGGGGGAGACGCGGGGTTATAGCCGCGCAGATTTCGGGAGTATTTCAAGCGAAAGTGGGAACCGGTTTCATGGGCAGGAAATGCGACCACAAACGATTCGGGAGCCCGCCGTGGAGGTGCATTTCTGCCCCCGCTGCGGCTGCACCACGCATTTTGCCTTGAGCGCGGCCTGGCTGGAAAAGAGCGGCGCCGCGAATGACCGCATGGGCGTGAACATGCGCCTGTTCAACCGCGCTGCGCTGTCAGGGGTGATGCTGCATTTTCCCGATGGCCGGGCATGGGATGGCGTGGGCGAGTGGGGCTATTTGCGAGAGGCAATCACGCTCGGCGGCTAAATCCGGCTACCAAAGCCCGTCAAACCACGCGCTGATCGTTGGCCAGAATAGCTGCAATTCGAATTCAGCGATCATCAGTACCACCGCCCCGGCGATCCACAGCCGTTTGTCGCGCAGGCTCATGCCGCTGAACGCAGGAACATCCGCCATGTCGGGATTTTGCCCCAACCGGAATGCTGCCCAGACGCGGGGAAAGAAGAAGGGAATGGCAATCAGCAACGGCCACCATTTGGCGCTGCCTGTTACATAGCGCAGCAGCTCCGCGACGAAGACGATAATGACGAACAGATAGAGCAGCAAACACCCGACCGCATGTCCCTCGCCTTTCAGGTCTTCGATGCTGTTGAGCGCGCCAAAGGCATCGGGCCGATACTCGCCGCCATGTTCATATTCTTCCGGCTCGGTGGACATGGCAATGTTGTGGCGGATGGACGGGGGGTTGTGAAGGGGGTTGGTTCTTTTGGGGAGGGGTGAGGGAGTATGGGGAATTGTATGATTGGCATCGTCTCTCCGGAATTTCTTGAACATGCGCCTGTTCGACCGCGCCGCGCTGTCCGGGGTGAAGCTGCATTTTCCCGATGGCCGGGCATGGGATGGCGTTGGCGAGTGGGGCTATGTGCGGGAGGCGGTGGAATTGTAGGGGGGGCTCGCAGATTTGATAACAGCTCAGAGTGGATTTTACTCTGGACAACGATCGAATAAAAAATGAAAAATACTTTGAACTATTCTTCAGGGTCAGTCTCGAGAGGAAGAATTCCCTGAACAGCATCAGATGCAATAGGCCGCACAACATGTCGCTCGAGCTCAGTATAACTCGGTGCCAGTACATCTATCATCGGGCATGGCACGTCATAGTACCATTTTTTTGCGAGACTTCCTGATTTCCTTTTTTCTCTTTTTTCAAATATATCTCTATATCTGTAAGGAGATATTCCGAGAAATGGGACAAAAGAAATTCTATCACTGCTATAACCGTCAACTTCTATTTCATTTTTATGTAAAATCTTTGCCTTACTTTTCGGATAAGGTTCCATAAAAACCACAGACTTTATTCCAGATGCAAGTATATGCTTTGCGCAATTATGACAAGGAAATGTTGTGCAATAGAGTATTCCACCTTTTAATGATTTTCCTAAGCGAGCTGCATCACAAATTGCACACATTTCTGCATGAACTACTCTTCCATATTCAGTAAGATCAAGTATTTTAGAACCTTTTAATGCTCCCATACTTTTATCATTTTGATCTTTTTTGTTCGATGTTAAGTGGTCTATTAAGGAATCTAGATCTCTCTTTGCTTGTGCTGGAAGTTTTAAAATTTCTGCTCTTTCGAGGCGTTCTAAAACGTCTCGTACGACTTCTCTCTTTTCGTCCTCATTCGGGTCGCTTCCAAGAGAAATATCTCTAAAGTCAGGCTGCTCGCAATCCCAGTAAGTTCCTCCATTTGCTTTTGGAACTTCATTGCAACCTTGAACAATAATTTCCCCGTCTTTGCTGAAAATAGCTGCACCAACTTGCCTTGATAAATCCGATGATCTTAAAGAAGCTGATTTAGCACAATACATTCCGTACTCCTTTTTACTAGGAGTTATTGAGTTTAATCCGAATAGTGCATTAAAAAAACGAGTTAAAGTTATGGACATTTCGTTTTTATTGATACCATCAATGAATACATCAGCAAGGTGAAACGTATCTCTAAGATGTTGTCCGCATACATCTCCCCCTTCATCTGCATCTTTATCAATAAGCTCCTGGGCTTTATATGTTATTGTGTTCTCGGACGTATTCAAGGGGGTGGTTCTACGTATTTTTTCTTCCAATACTTCTCGTCTATCAGTTTCAGAGCCATATGCTGAAATAAGAATAAACTGACGACCATAAACTCTGCGAAGAAGCGTTACCTCTTCGGGTCGTTTTAATTGTCTGATGATATAAGCTTCAGATTGGGCAACACGATCCGTTGCGCCAATCAAGTCAAAAGCGAAGGGATTAGGAGGACCGAAGGATTCATCTCCAGCCACTTCGTTCTTGAATACTTCACTAAGCGATTTGCCATTTTCGGCCAAACTGTCACGCTCACGGCGTATAGCGGCAATGGCCACTCTCATCAGAAACGCAGGATCATCGCGTGTTCGGCAAAGATCGCTGGCATGATCCATCTTAAATTTCATCAGACCATGAAAGTTTTTTCCGCGTGGTTTTTTGAATGATGAAGGAAGCTCATCAATTTCATCCGTTATTTTGATGATGGTCGATCCATAATCGACAGCTCGAAGTGCCTCTTGAGTGGTTGCACAGATTGTTTCAATATCCACGCCAATTGGACCGGCGATGCCGACCACCAGTTCAGGAAAACGGATCAACGCCAAATCATCAGGCATATTTTACCACTCAAGCTAGTTGAATTATTCTTGCAGGCACGTATCGTAGCAAAAAAGGGATGAGGCAAGATGGATTCCAAAAAGCGCTACGTTGAACTTCAAAAGGTTGCATATTCGCATCGGAAAATAGCATCTCAGCTTGGTAGAGAAGTGACCTCTTCACCTAAAAGCTCGTCTATTTACGCCTTCGTATTAAGTAGAGAGCCGAAAACTAACAATAAATGATTTCAATAAATTCGCGCCAATGCGGGCCTTGTAACACAATGCAATTTAGAGCAACTGGCTTAGAAACATCCAAATAACAGCTTTGCTGTATATTCCGCACACAAAGTTGGTTTAGCTCAATAGCGCTTTGATGCAAGGCTGGGTTGGCGGCATCCTCTAAAGGGAGAGGTGCTATTTCGCCTTTTCCAGCAACGGCTTCAAATAATGCCCCGTATAGCTGGCAGCCACCTTAACCACATCCTCCGGCGTCCCCTCCGCAACAATCTCCCCACCCTTAACGCCCCCTTCGGGCCCAAGGTCGATAATCCAGTCCGCGGTCTTGATGACATCCAGATTATGCTCGATCACCACCACGCTGTTGCCCTGTTCGACCAGCCGGTGGAGCACCTCGAGCAGTTTGCGCACATCCTCGAAATGCAGCCCCGTCGTGGGCTCGTCCAATATGTAGAGCGTTTGGCCGGTGCTGCGGCGGCTGAGTTCCTTGGCGAGTTTCACGCGCTGCGCCTCGCCGCCTGACAGCGTCGTTGCCTGCTGGCCGACCTTGACATAGCCGAGCCCGACCTCTGCCAGCATCGCCATCTTGTCGCGGATCGGGGGGACGGCCTTGAATATCTCCACCGCATCCTCGACCGTCATGTCGAGCACGTCGGCGATCGACAGCCCCTTCCACTTCACCTCCAGCGTTTCGCGGTTATAGCGTTTGCCGTGGCATTCCTCGCACGTCACATAGACGTCGGGCAGGAAGTGCATCTCGATCTTGATCAGGCCATCGCCACTGCACGTTTCGCAGCGCCCGCCCTTTACGTTAAAGCTGAACCGGCCGGGCTTGTAGCCGCGCGCCTCTGACTCGGGCAGGCCGGCGAACCAATCGCGGATATTGGTGAAGGCGCCGGTATAGGTGGCGGGGTTGCTGCGCGGGGTGCGGCCGATGGGCGACTGGTCGATGTCGATCACCTTGTCGCAATGCTCAAGGCCCGTCACCTTGTCATGCGCGCCCGCAATCACCCGCGCGCCGTTCAATTGCCGCGCGGCGGCGGCGTAGAGCGTGTCGATGGTAAAGCTCGATTTACCCGACCCCGAAACGCCGGTGATGCAGCAGAATGTTCCCAAGGGGATCGATGCCGTGACATTTTTCAGATTGTTCGCGCGCGCGCCGTGGAGGGTGAGCTTCTTGCCATTGCCCTTGCGCCGCTTCTTCGGAACCGCGATTTCGCGGGTGCCGTTCAAATAATCGGCGGTGAGCGATTGCGCCTTGAGGATCGTCTCCAGCGTCCCCTCCGCCATCACCGTGCCGCCGTGGACGCCAGCCCCTGGGCCGAGATCGACGATCCAGTCGGCGGTGCGGATCGCATCCTCGTCATGCTCGACCACGATCACGGTGTTGCCAAGGTCGCGCAGCCGCTGCAGCGTGGCGAGCAGGCGGTCATTATCCTTCTGGTGCAGGCCGATGCTGGGTTCATCGAGCACATAGAGCACGCCCGACAGGCCGGAGCCGATTTGCGAGGCGAGGCGGATGCGCTGGCTCTCCCCGCCGGAGAGGGTGCCGCTGGTGCGATCGAGGTTCAGATAATCGAGCCCGACATTGTTGAGGAAGCCCAGCCGCTCGTTGATCTCTTTCAGGATCGCCTTGGCGATTTGCGACTGGGTGGGGGTGAGCTGCGCGTCGAGATTGCTGAACCAGACCAGCGCATCCGCCACGCTCATCCGCGTGGGTTCGGAGATGTTGGCACCCGCGATCTTGACCGAAAGCGCCTCGGGCTTGAGGCGCGCGCCGTGGCAGGTCTCGCAGGGCTGGCTGGTCTGGAACTTGCCCAGCTCCTCGCGCATCCACGCGCTGTCGGTCTGCAACATGCGGCGGTTGAGATTGCCGATCACGCCCTCGAACGGTTTGCGCACGGAATATTCCTTGCGCCCGTCCATGAAGGTCAGCTCGACCGGCAGCCCGCCGGTGCCGTGCAGGATGATCATCCGCTGATCGGGCTGCAGCGCGTTCCACGGCGTGGTGAGGTCGAAATCATAGGCCTTCGCCAGGCTCGCCAGCACCTGCATGTAATAGGGGCTGGGCGGGTTTGATTTCGCCCAGGGCACCACCGCCCCCTGCTTCAGGCTCAACCCCTCATTGGGGACGACAAGCTGCGGGTCGAACTCCAGCCGCTCGCCAAGCCCGTCGCAATCGGGGCAGGCCCCCTGCGGCGCGTTGAAGCTGAACAGGCGCGGCTCGATCTCCGCGATGGTGAAGCCCGATACGGGGCAAGCGAATTTTTCGCTGAACACGATGCGGTTGGGGGGCAGGCCGGTGCCTTTGAGGTTCCCCTCCCGCCTGCGGGAGGGGTCAGGGGAGG
The DNA here is from genome assembly GCA_937873665.1 of uncultured Sphingorhabdus sp. The sequence continues at coordinate 784,527 of CALMYW010000394.1, read as the reverse complement.
GTGTGTCGGTTTCGGGCCCTCCCCCGGCCCCTCCCGCAAGCGGGAGGGGGGTAGCACCCTTGAACTCCGCCCGTGCCTCACCGAACGCCGTCGGCACCGCATCCGCACCGCCCATTGCCTCCGCCACCGTGCCGTCCGCCAGATCGACAAAGGCCAGCCCTTCAGCCAGCTTCAACGCCTGCTCAAACGAGTCCGCCAACCGCGTCTGGATGCCGTCTTTCACGACGATTCGGTCGACCACGACCTCGATGTCATGCTTGTACTTCTTGTCGAGCGCGGGGGCTTCCTCGATGGGGTAGAATTCGCCGTCGATGCGCACGCGGGTATAGCCCGCTTTCTGCCATTCGAGCAGTTCCTTGCGATACTCGCCCTTGCGCCCGCGCACCACGGGGGCGAGCAGATAGGCTCGTGTGCCCTCGGGCAGCTGCATGACGCGGTCGACCATCTGCGTCACCGTTTGTGCGGTAATCGGCAGGCCGGTGGCCGGCGAATAGGGAACCCCGACGCGCGCCCACAACAGGCGCATATAGTCGTAGATTTCGGTGACCGTCGCGACCGTCGAACGCGGGTTGCGGCTGGTGGTCTTCTGCTCGATCGAAATCGCCGGGGAAAGCCCCTCGATATGCTCGACATCGGGCTTCTGCATCATCTCGAGGAATTGCCGCGCATAAGCGGAGAGGCTCTCCACATAGCGCCGCTGCCCCTCGGCATAGATGGTATCAAAAGCGAGGCTCGATTTGCCGCTGCCCGACAGGCCGGTGATCACGATCAGCTTGTCGCGCGGCAGATCGATATCGATGCCTTTGAGGTTGTGCTCGCGCGCACCGCGCACGCTGATGTGGGTGAGGCTCATAGACCGCTTGTTCCAGATTTGTTCGCAAAGCGCAAGAGTCGCGCTGTTCCAAAACGAGATGGCTGTCGATGAGGGGTTTTGCAACCCAGCGCTTTTGCTGTAAATTGAACATCATGCAGCGACCTGGGGGCAGATTCGCAGCGTATCGAAACGCTTTGTGCGCGATGCTCGGCATCGTCTCATTGGCTGCACCTGCTGTCGCGCAATCCGAGATTGTCTTCGCCCCCGGCACCGGCGATGCGACCCTGATCACCGCCCAACCCGCCGGCCCCGCATTCAAGCGTTTCTCTTGCAGCGGCTTTCAGGAAGCCAAGGCGAAACTGCTGTCTGTCTATTCGGCCGAGCATCCGGAGGGTCTGGCAACGCCGCAACACCGGCTAGACCGCTCGCTGCTCGACGAAACGCTGGCGAGCTATGAAAAGCATGTCTGCCTTTGGGGCAGCGGCAGCGGGCCGTCGATGATGGTGGTCGTCGATTTCGCCAAGCGCAGCGCGGACCCGCGGCTCTATGTGGTCGATCTGGAAAGCGGGCAGGGGCTTGATAACCCGGTGGTGGTCGCACATGGCATCGGCTCGGATCCCGATGATGATGGCTATGCCGACGCCTTTGGCAATGCCTATGAAAGCTGGATGTCCTCGCTCGGCGCGGCGCGTGGAGGGGAGTTGTATCGCGGGCGCAATGGCCTGTCATTGCGGCTCGACGGGCTCGATCCGTCGAACAGTGCGATGCGCACGCGCGATATTGTCGTGCACAGCTATGCAGCTGAGCGTCGGCGCTATTTCAACTATAGCCTGATGTCGGCGCGCGGCGGCAAGCCGGGGACGAGCGAGGGCTGCTTCGTGGTCGAACCGCATCGGCGTGATTGGCTGTACGACCGGTTGCGCGATGGCGGCTTCCTCTATGCCGGGCTAGGCAAGCAAGGGATGGAGCAACGGGGCAAGCCGGTACCCGTGCAGTCTGCGCCAGCCCAATCCGCTTTCCAGCAGGTCTTGTTCCGTCAGGGGACTGGGACTGAATAAACCGCTTGGCCCTCACCCTTGTGGCGGAGTGGTTCCGGGTTGGGGTGCGAACAATTTCTGCAACATGCGTTTGGCCGCGAACAGCCCCCAGATGGTCAGTGCGAGCAAGACCAGCGCGATGACCGCTGCGATTACCGGATTTGCGAAAGCCAGTGCCAGTAATCCGCCAGTCACGATATCTTCGGCAGTCGAGAGAATGACGTTGCTCACCGGTTCCGGACTGGTGTTGACCGCCGCGCGCGTCGTCGCCTTGGTCGCGTGACTTGCGAGCGCCGCCCCGCCGCCCAGCAGGAAGACGATGACCTGCCAGACCGGATCACCGGCATCGACGACGGCCAGCGCCAGCATCGCTCCGCCCAAAGGCCGGATCAATGTGTTGAGGCCATCCCAGATCGAATCGAGCCAGGCGACCTTGTCGGCGAAAAACTCCGCAATCGCGCCAAGCCCTGCAATGCCGATCACCCAAGGGTTAGCGAGCGCATCGAGCATTTTGAGATTTTCGGGTAAATCGACCACGCCGAAATACATGGCGAGGCCAGTGCCAAAGACCGTCAGGTAAAGCCTCCACCCCGATAGCAAGCTGACACTTGCGGCGAGGCCCAGCAATTCGACGATACCCATCCAGCTTCTCCCCGAGTTGCGCTGCGGATACCGCTATCGTGCCAGCTTGTGGGCACGGTGGCAATGGGGTGACGCCAGAGTTTACGTTGGGCGGGCTTCTCCCCTGCCGCAAGCGGGAGGCAAGTATCGGGCTGGCCGCCCCGTCCGGGTGTGTGATGGACGAACGGGACGGCCAAAGGGAAAGGGAGAGGGGTGCCGCCTTAGCGTTTGCGCTGTTTGCGGGTTACACTGGTGTCGCGGGTGACGTTGCCGTTTGACCGCGAAACCGTGTCGGTGCGGTTATAGATTTCGGAACCATTGCGCGAAGCTGAACGGTTGGCGGTGAAGCCGTTATCGGTGCGGGTCTTTGAACCCGTATAGCTATATTCGCCACCATTGGGCCCGGTGCCGTTGCCAGTCGCCGTCCAGCCATTGTCGGTCTTGGTGCGCTCAACATCATAGGTTGCGGTCTTGCCGTTGAAGCCGGTGCGTGATCCGCTGCCGGTGAAGCCGGTATCGGTACGCTGACGGTCGCGTTCGGTGGTTGCGGTCGCACCGTCGCTTTTGCGGGTCACGATCTTGTCTGAACTGAAAGTGCCTGCGTCCTTGTCGCGGACGGAAGTTTTCGTGCCGCTGGCCTTGGGACCATCAAAGGTCGAGGTGCGGGTTTGCGGTTCTGCTTGTGCGATTCCTGTAAGAAACGCGGCGGAGAGGGTAAACACTATCAGCTTTTTCATGGGCCAAATCCTTTGCAGTCTATTGAAGGCCGTTTTTGACTGCCTTCAGATAGTCAACGCACGACCTCGCCATTCCCTTCGCTTTCGGGTGCAATTTTTTCTGCTTCAGGCGAAGTCGCTGACGCTGATTGCACGATGGCCAGCAATTCGCGGCGGATGGCGCGACGCTCTGCAGGTGCGGCTGTCCGCATCTGCTCGCGCAATTCGCGGACGCGCGCCTGCTGTTCGGGTGGCAATTGACGAAATGCTTCGCGTCGCGCTTCCGCCTTGGCTGGATCAATCCGGGGCTGTCGCAGCTGTTCCCGATTCGCGGCCTTGTCTTCGACAATTATGCCGGTCGCGGCTTCTGTGCGCAGAGCCATTTCGCGGCGCGCCAGCTCGCGTCCGATTTTGCGCCGGATTGCGGGATTTTGCAGCAGCCGATGTTCGGCAAGCGCGCGCCGCAATTCAGGGAGTGTTACCTCACCCTTTTCGAGCATGGTCTCGATTTCTTGCCGCGCGATGGCGAGACGTTCCTGCCTTGGCAGTGCCCGAAACTCGGGATCAGTGCGCAGCCGCTGGTATAGCGCGCGCACCGCCTGGCGTCCGTTCGGGGTGAGTTCGGTTTCCGGTTTAGCTGGAACCATTTCCTTGCTGACGACAGCGGGTTTCGCTTTGGGCTTGGGAATATCCTTTTGGGGCAGTTCTACCAGCTTGGCCTTGGCAAGTGCGTCGCTTACAACGGGGACATAGACGGGTTCCCCGAAAAATCCTGATGCGGCGGCGGTTGCGGTGGCGATACCGAAAGCGGCGACCACCGTGACAATCCGCCCCGAACGGCGCCAGCCAGCGCTGCCAAGACGTCGGCGGGCCGGAGCGAGTGGTGGCGTGATTGAAGAAGATTCGACAGGCAAATCACCCGCTGTGATGCGTGCGGCCAGTCGGTCGCCAAAGCCATGCGGCAAAGGCGGAACCGTCAGCCGGTCGAGCGCGGCGGCGATATGCGGCGGGAAGGCAGGATCGGTCATGCCGTGACCCCTTTGCCTTCGACGCAGTCCCGCAGGCTGGCCCGCGCGCGGAACAGCAGCGATTCAAACGCCTTGATCTGCATGGCCAATATGTCGGCGGCCATCCTGTTTTGCCTTTCCTCATAATAGGTCAGCACAATCGCTGCACGTTGCCGGTCGGGCAGTGCCTCAATGCAGGCGGCAACGGCGGTGCGGACTTCATCTTCTTCGATTGCCTCGTCGGTCAATGGGCTTTCATCGGCGCGTTCGGGCACCGCATCGTCGCCGACAAAGCGACGCCGACGGATTCGATCGAGGCAGGCATTGGTCGATACCCGCGTCAGCCATGCGGCCACGCCGGGGCCGCCTGCCTGCCAACGCTCGGCATATTGCCACAGCCGCAGCAGCGCATCCTGCGCGACATCCTCGGCCTCGGCAGCATCGTTCAACATGCGATAGGCAATCCGCCAGGGGATGTCGGCATGCCGATCGGCGAGCAGGCGTAGCGCAGACGGGTCGCGCGCGGCGACACGCACCATCAGCGCATCATCGCTTTCGGTCGCTATCGCTTGCGCGGTTGTCGCCATTCAGCTCTGGTCCTTCGCTTCACTGCCATTGATGCTATAACGTGCGGGTTACAAAAACCCTTCGCGAAAAAATGATAGCTTGGCAGACGCGTCTTTCCATGCTGCAAAGGGACCGATGTCTGAAGAATTATTGATCCACCCCGTCACCGGCGAAGTCATGCCGCCCGCGACCCCCGCCGCCACCATGGTCATTTTCCGCAACAATCCGGAAGGCGGCCCGCCGCTGATCCTGATGGTCGAGCGGGTGAAGTCGATGGCCTTTGCCGGGGGGATGGTTGTTTTTCCGGGTGGGAAGGTCGACGATCACGACCGCGCTTATGCGGGGATCATCGACCATGGGCTTGATCTGCACGAAGCCGCTGCGCGGTTGGCGGTAATCCGCGAAACGATTGAAGAGGCAGGCCTTGCTCTTGCGCTGGATGGCGTCGTTGATGCAGCCGATTGCGCCGAGGCGCGCGCCGCGCTGCATGACGGCGCGAGCCTGAAGGAAATCTGCGACGATAATGGCTGGACGCCACAACTCGACAGGCTGGTTCCTTGGGCCCGCTGGCGCCCGCCCAATCTGGAGACGCGCGTGTTCGATACCCGCTTCTATCTGCTCAATGCAGGCGATGCGCATTTGCCTGCCGTGGTCGACAACACCGAAAACCGCATGCTCTTCTGGGATAGCGCGCCGGGCATTCTCGACAAGATTGCGCGCAAAGAGGTCAAGGCCATTTTCCCCACGGTGCGCAATCTGGAGCGGCTGGCGCTGTTCGAAAGTTTTGACGATGCTGCTGCGCATGCTGCCGACTATCCGGTGAAGCTGTTGCTTACCTATGTCGAGGAGCGCGATGGCGTGCCGCATATCTGCATCCCCGAAGGCCATGGCTATCCGGTGGTTGCCGAGGCGATGACCACCGCGACCCGCGGCTAGGCGCTTGGCGATTTTTGCACAGCTCCAGGGGCTGTTGGGCGTTGCCCTGATCGTTCTGCTGGCATGGGTATTTTCGGAAAACCGGAAGCAGCTCCCCGGCTGGCGCTGGATTGGCGGAGCATTGCTGCTGCAACTTGCACTCGCGCTGTTTATCGTGCGGGTGCCGTTTGTCTGGGATGCGATTGGCGTTGCTAACCATGCCGTGCAGGCGATCGAGAAAGCGACGCTGGTGGGGTCGAGCTATATGTTCGGCTATCTGGGTGGCGCGCCTTTGCCGTTTCCGGTGGCTGAGGGCAGCCAGCCACCGCTGATCATCGCTTTCCAGATCCTGCCGCTGGTGATCGTCTTTTCCGCGATTTCGGCCTTGCTCTGGCATTGGAAAATCCTGTCGTGGATTGTGCGCGGCCTGAGCTGGGCGTTGCAGCGGACATTGGGCGTCAGCGGTGTGGTCGGTCTTGGTGGCGGAGCGAATATCTTCCTTGGCGTGGTCGAGGCACCGCTCGTGCTGCGCGCCTATTTCGAGCGGATGAGCCGCAGCGAATTGTTCATGGTGATGGTGCTGACCATGTCGACGATATCGGGTGCGATCCTGATCCTCTATGCCACCACGTTGTCAAAGACCGTTCCCCATGCTGTCGGGCACATGATCTCCGCCTCGCTGATCTCGCTGCCCGCAGCCGTGCTGATCGCACGATTGATGGTGCCGGGCGACGGCAAGACTGCGACCGACCCTGACGATACCAGTCTGAAATATTACAGCAGCATCGACGCGATCATCCGCGGGACGATGGACGGGGTGCAACTGTTCCTCGCGGTGATCGGTGTGATCATTGTCGTCTTCGCGTTGGTCGCGCTGGTCGACCAGATGCTCAGCATATTGCCGCTGGTGGGGGGTGAGGAACTGACGTTGCACCGCATGTTCGGCTGGCTGTTCGCGCCGCTAATGTGGGCGATCGGCGTGCCGTGGAACGAGGCACCGACGGCAGGTGCGCTGATGGGTACCAAGGCGATCCTCAACGAATATGTCGCCTATCTCGATTTGGCGGCCTTGCCTGCGGGGGAATTGGCACCGCGCAGCCAGTTGATCGTCACTTATGCGCTGTGCGGCGTCGCCAATCTGGCCAGTGTGGGCCTGCTGGTCTCGACCATCGGCACGCTCTGTCCCGAACGCCGGGGCGAGGCCGCGGCGCTGGGGATGAAAAGCTGGGTTGCCGGAAATCTCGCCTCGGCGATGACCGGCGCGGCCATCGGGTTGGTGACGGCGGTTTGAGCGGAAGTGACGCGACTCCCCGACGCAACTCAAACTCGTCATTCCCGCGAAGGCGGGAATCCATCACCCGTCGATGAAATTTATTCCGCCGGTGATGGACCCCCGCATTCGCGGGGGTGGCGAATATACAAAATGACCTTGAGTGTGTGCTTTCAGTATTGAGGTAAAGTTTGAATCAATCTTCCGGCGCGATGGTGACGACCAGGCCTTCGAGGCTGTCGTTCATCTGGATCTGGCACGACAGGCGCGAGCTTTCGTTGCGGCTGTCGGTCGAATCGAGCAGGTCATTCTCGTCCTCGCTCATTGCCGGAACCTTGTCGGCAAAGGCGCTGTCGACAAAGACGTGGCAGGTCGCGCAGCTGCAGCAGCCGCCGCACAGCGCCAGCAGCTCGTCAAAGCCATTGTCGCGGATCACTTCCATCAGCGACAGGCCATTTTCGGCCTCTACATCGCGCGCTGATCCATTGCGAGAAATGACGGTAATTTTGGGCATGCGGGACTCCCCTGTTCGAAACTGTTTCGCGGGCCTGATAAAAGCGCCCTTACGTTAAGGGAAGCCTCTTTTTGTGGACAAACGATTTGAGGGCCTTGGCCTATGCAAGCGCGCTCCCTATGTCCGCTGCGAATAGCAGCAGGATTCTCTAAATGTCGAACGATCGCCACGCCCCCGTCATCATCATCGGCTCCGGCCCCGCCGGCTATACTGCGGCGGTCTATGCTGCGCGCGCGAACCTGACGCCGATGATCATCACCGGGGTCGAGGTTGGCGGGCAGTTGATGACGACGACCGAGGTCGACAACTGGCCGGGCGACGATGCCGGTGTGATGGGCCCAGAACTGATGGAGCGGATGAAGAAGCACGCCGAACGCTTCGGCACGCGGATCGAGAATGACTTTATCGAAAAGGTCGATTTTTCGAAGCGGCCTTTTACGCTGACCGGCGGCGCTGGCGATTATACCGCCGATGCCGTGATCATCGCGACGGGCGCCAGCGCGCAATATCTGGGGCTACCCAGCGAAACCGCCTTCATGGGCAAGGGCGTTTCGGCCTGCGCGACCTGCGACGGTTTCTTCTATCGCAACAAGCCTGTGGCCGTCATCGGCGGTGGTAATACCGCGGTAGAGGAGGCACTCTACCTTGCCAATATCGCCAGCCATGTGACTTTGGTGCACCGTCGCGACAAGCTGAAAGCCGAAAAGATCCTCCAGGACCGCCTTTTCGCGCGCGAAGCCGAGGGCAAGGTGACGATCAAATGGAACCACACACTCGATGAAGTGCTCGGCGATGCGATGGGCGTCACCGGTATGCGGATCAAATCGACGCAGGATGGCGCGACCGAGGATGTCGAATTGCACGGCGTGTTCGTTGCGATCGGTCACAAGCCCAACACGCAGATTTTCGAAGGCCATCTCGATATGGAGGGCGGCTATATCAAGGTGCGTGGCGGGAACCAGCAACAGTCAACCGAAACCAGCGTGTCCGGCGTTTTTGCCTGTGGCGACGTGATGGACCATGTCTATCGCCAGGCGGTCACGAGCGCGGGCACAGGCTGCATGGCCGCGCTCGATGCCGAGCGGTTTATCGACGCTGGCAGCTAAAAGACTGATGCTACAAAATCCCCCTCCCGCAAGCGGGAGGGGAGGTTATACGGCAACCTAGACTGCAGCTTTTGCCGGCATGAAGTTGCTTTTGCGGAGCAGCGCGGCGCTAATCAATGCAACCAGCATCCCTACAGGTGCAATTTCGGCCAGGGTGATTGCAATGCGGAACAGCGGGTTGGCATATTGTGCCTCGAATGCCTTCATCTCGGCGGTGAATTTGGCGATTTCAGCCGCCGGAGCACCTGCCGCCTGTTTGGCCGCGATTGTGCTGTCTACATAAGCGCGCATGAAGCTGTAATCGGTGGCGTACATATAGATTTCCCAGCCGATCACATAAAATAGCGACGCCACCGCCGCGATGCCCAGCCCGACGCCAACCGCGGGCCAGAAGCGGATCACACCGCCCAATGCCGTGTCGCGATATTTTTTCACGCCGATAAACACCATGCTCAGTGCGAGCAGCATGATGGAGTAGCCAACGAACACATTATGATCGTCGATCTCCGCACCCATCAGCCACCCGACCAGGAAACTGCTGGCAAGCACCAAACCGCTTATAGTGCCGTAAATTCCGATAATCCGTCCCATATCCTGTCTCCTTTTTCTGGACGGGCCGGAGCTAAGCCGCCTCAACGATGCAGGCTATCGCCCAAACGGGTGATTGGCGCACTCTCGTCCATTTTTACGGCAATATATCCAGCGTTCGTGCTTTGTGGATCGCCTCGGTCCGGTTGGCAGCCTCCAGCTTTTCAAACAGCCTTGCGACATGGGTCTTCACGGTATTAGGGGAGATGCCGAGCCGCCGCGCAATCACTTTGTTCGCCGCGCCCGAGGCAAGCAGATCGAGCACCTCGCATTCGCGATCGCTGATGCCGAGCGACCGGATCGCGGCAATATTGCGTTCGAATGCAGGTCCGCGCGGCCGTGCAGTCAGCCGATTGCCAACCCAGATCCCCAAAACCACGAAGAGGACGGCGACGATGCCAACATAAAATTCGGTCGACCAGGCCCGCACCGCATGCTTGTAATCGAGCCATTCGAGCAACAATGCCCCGCCCGCCAGCGCCAATCCATACAGGATCATAACCCTCCACATACGCGCGAATAAACCATTTGGCGCGATGCGAGGCAAGCCACTTGCCTATCTGGGCTGTATGACATAGGCAATACACCATCAGGAGGAAATAGCATGGCATTCAATCCGGCAGCGGAAACCGCGCGTTACATTGACAGTTTGGGGCCAGAGGTGCTGCAGAAGGCGGCGGATTATACCAGCGCGAGCCATTGGATGCTGCTGTGGGGGCTGCTGGCATCTGCCGTGGTGACTTGGATCATTGTCCGGCTGGGCATTCTCGACAAGGTTTCGGCGAAACTCGACACGCGCGGCTGGGGGCTGCGGACATGGCTGGTGGGCGTCACCTATTTCCTCGCTTCAGCCCTTATTGGCTTGCCTTGGGGCATCTATCAGGAATGGGGTTTCGAAAAATCCTATGGCCGTACCAGCCAGCCACTTGGGGACTTTCTAATGCAGAATGCGATCGGAACGTTGCTGTCGAGCCTTCTCGGCGCGTTGTTTTTCCTTGGCATTTATGCGCTGATCCGCAAGGCCGGGAAACGCTGGTGGCTCTGGTCAGGTGGGCTGGCGGCTTTTGCTGGCGCAGCAACGATGATTCTCTCGCCTGTACTGATCGAACCACTGTTCAACGAATATAAGCCGCTTCAGGATGGCCCTGTTAAGGCAGCCCTCGTCGATATGGCGGCGGAGGCGGGCATCCCTGCCGATCGCATCTTTGTTTATGATGGCTCGCGCCAATCGAACAATTTTACGGCCAATGTCTCTGGACTGTTTGGTTCAAAGCGGATCGCGATTTCGGATGTCGCGTTGAAGGGCGCGTCGCTTGACGAGGTGAAGGCGGTGACAGGCCATGAAATCGGCCATTATGTCAGCGGCCATATCTGGCGGATGGTGGGCGTGCTGGTGTTGCTCGCGATGGTGCTGTTTTTCCTTGCCGACCGCCTGTTCCCGCGTTTCGCCCGACTGTTTGGCAGCAACGCACACATTGGCGATCCAGTCGGTTTGCCGATCCTGATTTTCCTGGTCGGCTTTCTGGGCTTGTTCGCCCAGCCAGCCATGAATGCCGTTGTTCGTGCTGGTGAGCGTGAGGCAGACAATTATTCCCTCAAGCACGTGAATCTGCCGGATGCACTAGCCAGTGCCTTGGTTAAAACTGCCGAATACCGCTATCCGCGCCCGAGCGCCTTGCAGGAATCCCTGTTCTACACCCACCCGAGCGTTGAATGGCGGGTGCGCAATTCGATGGAGTGGAAGGCGAAGGGGCTAGGGGCTACCACGAAGAAGTAATAAGGTCATGCCTATCCAACTATTCGTGCCCCACATTCGTCTTTCCCGCGAAGGCGGGAATCCATCACCCGCCGATGAAATTTTTGCCGCCGGTGATGGACCCCCGCCTACGCGGGAGTGACGATATTTTTTATTACGGCATCGGGCTATTATGCCGCCGCCTTCTTCTCCAGCCGGAATTTGTGCAGCAACGGCTCGGTATAGCCGCTGGGCTGGGCAACGCCTTCATAGACCAATGCCCGGGCGGCCTTGAGGGCGATGCTGTTGCCTTCAAGCTTTTCGTACAGCGCATCGCCGGCATTCTGCGCGTCGACCTTGGCGGCCATTTTGGCGAAGGCGGCGTCAACCTGTTCGGGGGTGCAGACGCCGTGAAGCAGCCAGTTGGCGATATGCTGGGAAGAAATGCGCAGCGTGGCGCGGTCTTCCATCAAGCCGATATCGTGGATGTCGGGAACCTTGGAACAGCCAATGCCCTGATCGATCCAGCGCACGACATAGCCTAATATGCCCTGCGCGTTGTTTTCCAGCTCCTGCCGCACTTCCTCGGCAGACCAGTTGTGGCCGCGTGGCACCGCGGGAATGGTGAGCAGTGCGTCGAGCGCAGGCGTTTCCTTGCTCGCCAGTTCCTTCTGCTCTTCGAACACATCGACCATATGATAATGCATCGCGTGCAGGGTCGCGGCGGTGGGTGAGGGGACCCATGCGGTGTTTGCGCCCGATTTGGGATGGCCGATTTTTTGCGTCATCATATCCTTCATCATGTCGGGTGCGGCCCACATGCCTTTGCCGATCTGCGCCTTGCCCGACAGTCCGGCGGCAAGGCCGATCTGCACGTTGCGCGCTTCATAGGCCTGAATCCATGCGCTCGTCTTCATGTCCGCCTTGCGGATCATCGGGCCGGCCTGCATCGCGGTATGCATCTCGTCACCGGTACGATCAAGGAAGCCGGTGTTGATGAAGACGATGCGGTCCTTCACCGCATATATGCACGCCGCAAGGTTCGCGCTGGTGCGGCGTTCCTCGTCCATCACGCCAACCTTGATCGTGTGCCGGTCGAGACCGAGCAGATCTTCGACCGCGTCAAACAGGTCGTTGGTAAAGGCGCATTCTTCGGGGCCATGCTGTTTGGGCTTGACGATATAGATGCTGCCCGCGCGGCTGTTGCGATATTTGCCGAGGCCAAGCAGGTCGTGCATCGCGCAGAGCGATGTGAAGACTGCGTCGAGTATGCCCTCGGGCGCTTCGCTGCCATCGGGCAGCCGTGCCGCCGGGTTGGTCATCAAATGGCCGACATTGCGTACGAACATTACCGAGCGGCCGTGGAGCAGTTCCTCATCCCATTCGCGGTCGTCTTCGAGCGCGCGGGTCATGGTTTTCCCGCCCTTGTCAAAGCTCGCGGTCAGGTCTCCGCGCATCAGGCCGAGCCAGTTGGTGTAACCCTTGACCTTGTCTTCGGCGTCGACCGCCGCGACCGAATCCTCAAGGTCGATAATCGTGGTCAGCGCGGCTTCAAGGATGACGTCCGCAATACCTGCTTTGTCGGTCTTCCCGACCGGATGATTACGGTCGATGACGATTTCGATGCCAAGGCCGTTGTTGCGCAGCAGGATATCGTCACCGCGACGGATGATCGGGATTGCCGGATCGGCAAGCTGCAGGTCGCCGCCATCCCAATCGGCCCAGCTGCCGCTGGCAAGTGGAACTGCGGAGTCGAGGAATTTGCGTGCATAGGCGATCACCGCATCGCCGCGCGCAGTGTCATAGCCACCCGGCCGCGCTGCGGGCGCATCAAGCACGTCGGTGCCGTAAAGCGCATCGTAAAGGCTGCCCCAGCGCGCATTGGCGGCGTTGAGGACGAAGCGGTCGTTAAGCGCAGGCACCACGAGCTGCGGGCCTGCCATGGTCGCGATTTCGGCGTCGACATTCTGCGTACCGATTTTGAAGCCGGTGGGTTCGGGGACCAGATAACCGATTTCAGTCAGATAGGCCTTATAGGCAGCCATGTCCGCAATCGGCCCTGGATTGGCCTTGTGCCACGCATCAAGCTTTGCCTGCAAATCATCACGCTTGGCGAGCAAGGCGCGGTTGACGGGGACGAAGCGCGTGAGAATGTCGGCCAGACCTTGCCAGAGCGCATCGGCCTGCACACCTGTTCCCGGCAGTGCTTTGGCTTCGACAAATTCGGCGAGGGCGGACGCAACCTGCAATCCGGCGCGGTTTACATAGACTGTCATTTTTGGCTCCAGAGTGAACAATGGTGCCCGGGGAGAGTTATATTGTTCGCCGGGCCCTAGCGAGACTTTGCGGATTTCCAAAGCGGAAAGTTGGATAGGATATGGTAAGCTGTTGCTGCTAAAGGGAGTTTCGATGTTTCTGGAACGCCAATTTGTTGAAAAGCCCTGGGGGCGGGATGACCTCCCGCCTGAATTTGGCGCGCTCGGCGGGCAGCGGATCGGCGAAATCTGGTATAATGGCGTCGGGCAAACACCGCTTCCGCTGCTGGTCAAATGGATGTTCACTTCGGAAAAACTGTCGATCCAGGTCCATCCCTCGGAGGCGGATGCAAGGCGGCGAGGATTGCCTTCGGGCAAGGAAGAATGCTGGTATATTGTCGACGCCGAGCCGGGTGCGGTATTGGGCATTGGCACGAAGCGGGTGCTGTCGGCTGACGAATTGAGGGCTGCCTCACTCTCCGGAGAAATCGAAGAGCTTCTCGACTGGAAGACTGTGCGCGCTGGCGACTATTTCTATATCCCGGCGGGCACAGTTCATGCCATTGGCGCAGGCATCACGCTGGTCGAGGTTCAGCAACCTGCGGACATCACCTATCGCCTGTACGATTATGGACGCCCGCGCGAATTGCACCTTGAAGATGGCGTCTCTGTGGCGATTCCGGTGCCTTATAAGGATGCGCGGTCTGGGAATGTTTCGGGCAATCTGAAACTGGCTGAAGGACCACATTTCTGGTTTCACCATATAGTGGATGATGCAGGAAAAGGCACCATTAAAACGAGTGGATCCCATTGGATCGTGCCGATTTCAGGACATTCGATGCTGAATGGAGTGCCAATGAATCGCGGCGATTGCATCATGGTTGATTCGCTAGAACAAATTCACGTGGAGCGAGATTCTTCATTGCTGATTGCGGGCATTGCGAAAGGATGAGTGGTTAACCGTCCACTAGTACAACCTGCGACTTGAAAGTGAATCAGCCTCTGCTAGACACCCCGCTTTACAATTTGCGGAAGGATAACAATCCTCCGCTCAAGAGGGTTTATACGGGATGGAAGACAGGGAATTGATCGCTCTTGGCCTTGTTGCCGTGATGCTGATTATCGGTGCATTTCTGATTGCCCGGAGAATTAGCGCAAAGCGCGCATTTGAGTATCGTCAGTCAGGTCGCGGCAAGTCGATCAACGACTGAAAGCGGTTTCAGACTGGTGGATATTTATCCGCCATATAGGCGAGCGAACGGGCGCACAGCTCTTCCAACACAGCTTCGTCAATATCCGACAGCTTCTTGACATAAAGGCACGACTTGCCGGTTTTGTGCTTTCCAAGGCGCGTCATCAGTTCGGGCTGGCCTTCGAATCCGTCGATCAGATAGAGCACGGTCTGCCCCTTGCGTGGTGAAAAGCCGATGCGGCACATGTCGCCTTCCCGTCCGCTTTCATATTTGTAGTGATAGCTGCCAAATCCGATAATCGACGGACCCCACATCTTTGCAGGCTCGCCCGACAACCGCTCCATCAGAGCGCGGATCTTTTCGGCGTCGGCGCGCTGGTTGGCGTCGGCGACCGCAGCAATAAAGTCGTCGACGCTGACGGCTGTTTCCTTTGTCTTGTTTTCTGCCTTTGCCATGGCTTGCTTCCTCAATCCGACTCTCCTAGAGGCTAGTCCGTCATCTGGGGAGTAGCCAGCCGTTTCGGTTTAGAAGCGGGACATGCATCAACATATTTGGCTGAGAGGCCATGGTGCATGTGGGATCGCTGATTGCGGTTCAAGGCGAGACCAATGGCATCGGCGGTCTGTTCCGGCTGGGCGGGGCTGCTGGTGGCATTGCGTCTGTTTCCTGCCCGGCCCCGGAAGTATTTCATGGAAGCCTTTTTCACTTCTACCGCCATCGTTGCCTTTGCCGAGATTGGCGACAAGACGATGCTGCTCGCCATATTGCTGGCGACGCGTTTTCGTGAGCCGCTGCCCATTATTTTGGGCATATTGGCCGCCACGCTTCTCAACCACGCGCTGGCGGCCTTCGCTGGGCAACAGGTGGCTGGACTCCTCGACGCGCCTTGGTTCCGCTGGGCAGTTGCGTTGGGCTTTGTCGCAATGGCGCTATGGACGTTGGTGCCCGACACGATGGACGAGGATGAAGGTGATATAAGCCACAGGGGCAGTATATTCCTGACGACTGCTATCGCCTTTTTCATCGTCGAGATGGGTGACAAGACCCAGGTTGCAACGGTTGCGTTGGGCGCACAGTATCAATCGGTAATTGCCGTCGCCGCCGGCACCACGCTCGGCATGATGATTGCCAATGTGCCTGCGGTCTATCTGGGTGAAGAGCTGGTGAAGCGTGTGCCGCTGAACGTCATGCGCTGGATCGCAGCCACATTGTTCCTGGCGCTTGGTGTTTGGCAGATATGGGGTCTGGCCGGTTAGGGTAAAAGCGCTTCGATCAATGCAATATGGCGCGGGTGGCCGGTTTTTTCGTCCGCAAAACCGATGAAGTTTCCGTCGATCCGAAGCAGCACATAGCCATGGATAATCGAACAGGCCGCGACCACACGGCTCATGACGCTGATATTCGGCGGATCGCCGAATTCGGTGATCATGTTGGTGACGTGGCCGAACAGCTTTTCTGTCATTTCGGTCAATTTGACGTCAGATGAATCGAGCATATCCTGCCGCCACATCAGGCGATAGCGATTGGGGTTGTTCAGGCCGTAATTGTAGAAAGCGTCGACGAAGGCGAGCATCTTCTCCCGCGCGTCGGACATGTTCCGGATACCGGTTGCGGCGATCGCCTGCTGCAGTTCTTCAAAGCAGAATATCGCGACGCCGGTCAGCAACGCCCTTCGGTCCGCGAAGTGATTGACTGGCGCTGCATGTGAAACGCCTGCCTGCCGTGCAACCGCGCGTATCGTAACCGCTTCGACACCCTCTGAATCGAGCAGATGCAATGCTGCTTCGATCAAAGCCTGCTTCAGAGCGCCATGATGGTGGGCCTTTTTCATTTTTCTATATTGACACCGTCAATAAGATTGGTCAAATTGACAGTGTCAATATTGGAATCTTCATGGCTCGTATTATCCTTCTCGCTCTTTGTCTGTTACCAATAGGTGTTCTCACGCCCATATTGGAAATCGGACCGACGCACGTTTTCAATCCTGATTGGCCCGGACATGCGCGGGTTCACGAAGTTTGGCAACTGATAACAAACGCTTTGCTGGCGGGTCTCGCACTCTGGTTTGCCCTATCGCGTCGTGACATCAACACGGCCAGTTTGCTCGGCTTGCTGGTCAACTCGGCCTTTCTTGCATCGGTGCTGCTGGCCCCTTTTTACGGTGGAACGATGCGGCACAGCGACGGCACGGAGATCGCCTTTGGCGGGGTGAACCTCGCGGTGGCGGTCATGGTGGCCGCAACCATTGGGCTTTTGGCCATCTATCTTGACGGTCGCATGAGCGGCGAACGCCGATCTGGCTTGGACGGGCAGGCTTAATGACCATGCCCAGCGCCATTTTTCTCCCTCTGCTCATCCTGCATATAGCTGCCGGCCTCGTGGCACTATCATCCGGGGTCGTCGCCATGGTGAGCCGTAAGTCGGGTGGCGGTCTTCACGCCCGGGCTGGCCACTATTTCTACCTGTCGATGTCGGCCATGGCCGTATCGGCCGCGCTGCTGACGGCATGGGAACCGGACAGGCTGTCGCTAGGTGCCGCGATCTGGACGTTCTACCTCGTGCACACTTCGCGCCAGTCAGCGATAAGTCGGGCGGGCAAACTGGATCGGGTATCGCAATGGTTGGCACCTGTTGGTCTGTTTGCAACGCTGCTGTTTCTGCACGGTGGCCTGATAGCGCTCGATTCCGCAAATGGCGAATTTCAGGATATGCCCGCAACCGCCTATTTTGTGTTCGGTTCGCTCGCCTCGTTGAGCCTTCTGTTCGATTTGAGTGTGCTTTATCGCGGTGGGTTGCAGCCGCGGCAACGCGTCGCCCGCCACCTTTGGCGCATGATGGCAGCCTACTTCCTTGCTGCAACCTCACTTTTCCTCGGTCAGCAGGATGATGTGTTTCCCTTCATGAAGGGTTCCCCAATTCTTCTCCTCCCTTCGCTTTTCACTCTCGGTTTTCTGACATTCTGGGCAATTCGGGTGCGCTTTGCCCGCAACTGGCTGGGCAATCGCTCCGCCAATGCGGCGCAAGCGAAACTGGCCCAAATATAAAGGATATATAATGACCAATCTGACCAATGCCGGCCGATGGATCGGTGGCGCCGTTCTTGCTGGCTATATACTCGATATTGCGTCCAACTTCTTTCTACAGCCAATGATCCGAAACGGTACGGGTGCCATGGGCCTTTTTGGTGGTGCGGCAGAACAGCCCGGGTTGATCAGCCTGATAGTTCTGATTGGAATGGTATCTGGCGTGATTTCGCTCGTCTGGGCGGGATTGCTCTGCCAGCTTTCCACGGCGCGGCCGTATGCTTGGCTTGCCTTTCTGTATCTCGGCCTGAAGGCGAGTTCATTCGGGATGGGCGGCGGTGAAATCGCCAGCTACCCACTTTTCCGTTCGCTTGGCGACGCCATGCTTGCCGCGCCGGGCAGCGATCTGGCGAAGCTGGCCGAACCTATCTGGACACTGGTAACGAGCCAGCGCGATGGGCTGCATTTCCCCCATATGTTGCTTGGCGGCGCCGGCGCATTCGTTTTCTATGTGATCTTGTACCAAAGCCGCTGGATTCCGCGGTGGCTGGCTACAGCCGGCCTGTTGGCGACAGCGTCGCAAATGACAGGCGTGTTCACAGGCGTCCTCTTTGGCGAGGTGATATTCTATTTTCTCGCACCGCTAGCGCTGGTTCAACTTGTCGTTGGGCTATGGCTTCTATGGCGTGGGTTTGTAGCGGATCCGACTTCGGAAGATCCGGCGCTGCGACAGTCGCAAAGTTGAAACGTGTCGGAAGTGAGCTACCCGCACATTTGCTTTGCAGGAGGCAAGTCGGAAGAGCGGAGCACCGATCGCGTGGTCTTGCTGGTTATCATCAACAAAGACGACTCGGTGCCAATGGATCGCCTTTGCGCACTTTTGCCGGAAGCCGACATTGTACCGACCGGCCTCCAGCCGGATTTATTTGCTGAACATGACCCCGCAAAAGTCCCGGCTCAGCTCATACTTACGGCCCGCCAGCTCGAAATTCTGCACTATGTGACCAAAGGAATGACCAACAAGGAAATCGCCAGAATTTTGGGCATTTCCAACTTTACCGTCAGAAATCACGTCTCAAAATTGCTGAATATACTAAATGTGTCCAAGCGTCAGGAGCTGCGGGCGGCATAGGCAATGTGCGACGCTGCCACACTAAAGCGCCATCCGGTTTGCAACAGAAAGCTGGGATAAAGTGTCGGTGCGACTGCAAGCCCTAATGCCTGTCTTTACTCGCCTGCGTCTGCTGGCGACAGGATGCAGGTTGGCGCTAAGCGTGACATGCCCGCCTCGCGGTATTGTCACGCCAAGCATGCAGGATCAGCGGACTGTCAAGATGGCAAGGCCGAAGAAGGTTGATTTTGCTGCGACGCAAGTCGAAATCGAAAACTTCGTCAACTCATGGACTATTGCGTCGGAAAATATTGGTTCGAATGATCGGGGTTCCTTTGTCGTCCCAGCTTACAGCCTTTTCGGTCATCAGCCCGCCGTCTGATGAAACCGTGTAGAGTCTGGTTGACGCCGGGTGCCCCTCTTTTGCCAAGGCAAGCAACATCACATTAGGCAATGGTGTGGTAACCGCCGCAGTGTCAGCTTCCAGCTGGTCGCCCGCAATCGGCGCGGCTGTCCCGCCCAATGCATAAATGCCGGTCATTTCCCTGACGCTATCGTCTGGTGCAACGATAGAAACTTTAGTTGACCACTTATCTTCACCAGCCTCTGCAAAAGTAATTGTCACGCTTTTGGGCCGCATTTCGGCCGGAGCCTGCATCTGTTCGACATCCAGGCTCCACATACCCAATAAGGGGGACTGTTGTGCAGCTTGCGCATCGTTGATGTAGCAGACTTGCGTGACGGTCGCAGCAAGTAGTACAAGGACTGGTCGAGCGAAATTCATGTGAGCCTTCTGGTTGCAGTTTGTTCGAATGGATGGTGGGCAATTGCAGCAATCGGAGCAAGTTTTTGATGTACCGGAACATTTGGGTCAATTCGAGCGCATTGCTTGCACCCAACCCCGCCCCCTGCTAGCGGCGCGGCCACGATTGTTGCACGCAAAGGTTCTCCCATGAAAGATTCGGTCAAACGCGTTGTTCTTGCCTATTCGGGCGGTCTCGACACGAGTGTCATTCTGAAATGGCTGCAGGTTGAATATGGCTGTGAGGTTGTGACCTTCACGGCGGATCTTGGTCAGGGAGAGGAACTGGAGCCTGCGCGCGCCAAAGCGGTGCTTATGGGTATTCCTGACCATCACATCTATATCGATGATCTGCGCGAAGAATTCGTCCGCGATTTCGTCTTCCCGATGATGCGCGCCAATGCCCGCTATGAAGGTGATTATCTGCTCGGCACATCGATCGCCCGCCCGCTGATTTCGAAGCGGTTGATCGAGATTGCCCGCGAGACTGGCGCCGATGCCATTGCGCATGGCGCGACCGGCAAGGGTAATGACCAGGTGCGGTTTGAATTGTCGGCTTATGCGCTCAACCCCGATATCAAGGTCATCGCACCGTGGCGGGAGTGGGATCTGACCAGCCGCACGCGCCTGATCGAATGGGCAGAGGCACACCAGATTCCTGTGCCCAAGGACAAGCGCGGGGAGAGCCCGTTCAGCACGGATGCAAACCTGCTGCACACCTCATCCGAGGGCAAATGCCTTGAAGATCCCTGGGAAGAAACTCCAGACTATGTATATTCGCGCACGGTTAACCCCGAAGACGCACCCGACACCCCTGAATATGTCACCATCGATTTCGAAAAGGGCGATGGCGTTGCGTTGAACGGGGAAGCGATGTCGCCTGCGACCTTGCTTACCGCGCTTAACGATTTGGGCCGCAAGCATGGCATTGGTCGCCTCGACCTGGTCGAGAACCGCTTTGTCGGGATGAAGTCGCGTGGCATGTATGAAACGCCCGGCGGCGAAATTTATGCTCGTGCGCATCGTGGGATTGAAAGCATCACGCTCGACAGGGGTGCAGCGCACCTCAAGGATGAGTTGATGCCCAAATATGCAGAGCTCATCTACAATGGTTTCTGGTTCAGCCCCGAGCGCGAGATGCTGCAGGCGGCGATTGACCATAGTCAGGTCAATGTCTCGGGCACGGTGCGTGTGAAGCTGTACAAGGGCAGCGCCTCGGTGGTGGGGCGCAAATCGCCTAACAGTCTTTATAGCGAGAAGGTCGTGACCTTTGAGGATGATGCCGGTGCCTATGACCAGAAGGACGCGGCGGGCTTTATCAAGTTGAACGCGCTCCGCCTGCGCTTGCTGGCGCGGCAAGGTAAGGATTGATAGAAGCGGCCGATGGACTGGCCGCTTTTCAACATTTGCCTGCTCACGCTGGTGATCCACCTGATCGGTGCGCTCGCTTATGCCGCACGGATAGCCGGGGTGCGAACGCACAAAATTGCGCTCAGCTTTGCCTTGTTCAACGTGCTCGTGCTTGTTTCGCGCACTTCGAACAGTTTTTTGGGGCCCTTCCTTGCCAAGCGGATCGAGAATGCGATTGCTGACGGGACCGGCGAGCGGTTGCTGATAGATATGCGGCTGGTGCTGCTGTCGGCCACGATCGCAACCATCCTCGGTGCGCTTGCGGTACCGACGGTGCAGCGCTGGTTCACTGCTGCGATTGACGAGTTCCAGCACCATCGTTCGGTCGGCAAATTGCTGTGGAGCGCGATGACGCCCAAGGGCATGAAGACCGTGGTAAAGGCGGTGAAGCTTCCGAGCAGCCAGCATCTGAAACTCTGGACCAAGCCAGCCGCTGTGTCGTGGCGGGTGATTGCAATGAATGTTGTGGCACAGGCGCTGTTAACCGTGGGTGTGATTGCCTCGCTTTACGCCGGATATCTCCACCCAGAATTCCGCGTCACTGCCTCGCAATTGTCAGCGGTGGTCAACGGTTTCGCGACCATCCTGCTCTTCGTCCTCATCGATCCGCAGCTGTCGGTGATGACCGACGATGTCGTCGAAGGCCGCGTTAGCCAACCCGAATATCGCCGCACTATCGTCTGGCTGTCGATGAGCCGGATTGCAGGCACGCTGCTCGCGCAGGCGATGCTGGTGCCCGCAGCGGCGCTGATTGTCTGGGTGGCGGTGCGGGTTTAAGGTTTCGACTTGCAACACCGCAGTGCTGAGCCTGTCGAAGCACGTTTGACTGACAAGCGCCCTTCGAAAGGCTCAGGGCTACGGTTTTTCGGGCGCACATGGCAATCGCTTTCTTAACCCTTTTCCGCTATTCGCGCGGGCTGTGATCAAGGGAAAAACTGCAAGCGCCGATCCGCGCCCGACCTCCGCCGTCAGCACCGCCGTTGGTGTAGCCGGGTTGGTGGGATTGGCGCTGTCGGTGATTGTTGCGCGCAACTGGGGTGCCATTATGGACGCCATAGGTTCTCCCGGCTGGCCGGAGCGGGCAGACGGACCTTTGTCGGCACTGGCAGCCGTTGCAGCTTGCGGCTTGCCCATGGTGCTTTGGTCGCTCTTTGTCGACAAGGTTCACCGCCGCCCCTCGACCGGGCTCGACTGGTCGCTAAAACGCCCGGTAGCCAACGTGCTCGACACCAGCATCATCAAGATCGCCGGACTGTGGGCGACATGGGCGGGGATTGCCGCGCTGTACATGCTCTGCCGCTGGTATTGGGCAGGCAACTATCTCTTCTCGATGGAGGTCTTCACCCTCATCGCCATACCGCTGGTTATCGCTTCGGTACCCTATGTCGTCTGGCTCGACCGCTATATGGTGACCCCCCGCGACGGCGGCTGGCATTTCGGTGCATGGATAGCGGGGCGCGATGATTGGGACGGAGAAGAAATCCGCCACCATCTGCGCGCATGGGCGGTGAAGGGATTTTTCCTCGCCTTCATGGTTTCCATTGTTCCGCTGGGTTTTCGCGATCTGGTGAACATGAGTTTTGCCGAGGTCTGGCAGAACCCGGTGTGGCTGGCCAATGCGCTGATCACGACGATGTTCGTGGTCGACGTGCAGTTCGCGACGGTCGGCTATGCGCTGACGATCAAGCCGCTCGACGCGCATATCCGCACCGCCAACCCCTATCTCTCGGGCTGGGTCGCGGCACTGATTTGCTATCCGCCCTTCATCCTTATGAACAATGGCGGGCCGCTTGACTATCATGTCGCGACCAGCGACTGGGCTTATTGGTTCGAAGGGCACGCGGTGCTGCTGTGGGTGTGGGGCGCTGTTCTCGTCATCCTGACTGCTATTTATGCGTGGGCCACCGTTGCCTTCGGCCTGCGCTTTTCGAACCTCACGCATCGCGGCATATTGACCCACGGGCCCTATAGCTGGACCAAGCACCCTGCCTATCTGAGCAAGAATGCCTATTGGTGGCTGGCGACCTTGCCCTTCCTCGTCACCAGCGGCAGCAGTACAGACATGGTGCGCAATACGGCGCTGCTCGCGCTGGTGAGTGCCGTCTATTATTGGCGCGCCAAGACCGAGGAAAAGCATCTGATGACGGATCCCGCTTATGCGGAATATGCTGCATGGGCGGATCGCAATGCCCTGATTACGCGCGGCTTCAATCGCCTCCGCGCGCTGCTCGGTTCACGGATCAGGACGAACGCCCCGGCGCATCCAGCCGAATAGGGGTTTAACCGAACGCTTAATATGATAGCCTCCTTGCACTTTAGAGGAGGAGAGTCGGCCATGCATGATATGGTTATCCGCGGCGGAACGATCGTCGACGGCACGGGCGCAGCGCGCTTCACAGGGGATATTGCAATCGACAACGGGCTGATCAGCCAGGTCGGCAAGGTCAGCGGCAGCGGCAAGGAAGAGATTGATGCCACTGGCATGATCGTTGCCCCCGGCTGGGTCGATGTGCACACCCATTATGATGGCCAGGCCACCTGGGATCAGGAAATGGCGCCTTCAAGCTGGCATGGTGTGACCACGGTCATCATGGGCAATTGCGGCGTGGGTTTTGCGCCTGCCAAGCCCGACCGCCACGAATGGCTGATCAGCCTGATGGAAGGCGTCGAGGATATTCCCGGTACTGCGCTGTCCGAAGGCATGAGCTGGAACTGGGAAACGTTTCCCGAATATCTCGATGAGCTGGAGCGGATGCCGCGCACCGTCGATATTGGTACGCATGTTCCGCATGGCGCAGTACGCGCGTATGTGCTGGGCGATCGTGAACAGCCGGGCGCGATTCCGACCGACGACGATATCGCCGAAATGTCGCGCATTGTCGAGGAAGGCGTGCGGGCAGGGGCCTTGGGCTTCTCAACCTCGCGCACGATCCTGCACAAGTCTATAGATGGCGAACTGGTGCCCGGCACCACCGCAACTGCGGAGGAACTGATCGAAATCGGGCGCGGCATGGGCCGCGTCGGCTATGGCGTGTTCGAAATGGCATCCGACCTGAAGCGTGAGTGGAAGGAATTTGAATGGATGGGCGCGCTCAGCCGCGAAACCGGCCTGCCCGTCACCTTTGCGGCGCTCCAGTCGATTGCCAAGGAATTGCCGCTACACGAGCAGATTTCCGAAATGCGCGCACAGAACGACAATGGCGCCAATATCGTTGCGCAGATTGCCTTGCGCGGCAATGGCATCATCATGGCCTGGCAGGGAACGGTGCATCCGTTCCGCTTCTCACCCGTCTGGGCGGAGATTGACGCCCTGCCGTGGGAACAGCAACTGGCGAAACTCAAGGATCCCGAATTCCGCCAGCGGATGATCGATACGCCTTCGGAAATCCCCGATGTCGATGTGGCCGACCTTTACCGCATCATCGCAGGCGGCTGGATGGTGCAATATGAAATGGGCCCGGATTTCGATTATGAACCGACAGCCGAAGACAGCATCATGGCGCGTGCGGCAGCGGCGGGCAAATCGGGCGTTGAATATGCCTATGACCTGCTGATGAAGGATGATGGCAAGGGCTTCATCTATTTCCCGATCCTGAACTATGCCGACGGCAATCTCGATTTCCTAGAGGCGCTGCAGGAATCGGATGATACGGTGAATTCGCTGTCCGATGGCGGCGCGCATTGCGGCACCATTTGCGATGCGGCTTCGCCGACCTTCATGCTCCAGCATTGGGTGCGCGATCGCAAGCGCGGCAAGCGGATCAGCCTTGAAAATGCCGTGAAGCGACAATGCCGCGATACGGCCGTGCTTTATGGCCTGGAAGATCGTGGCGTGCTGGCGCCCGGCTATCTGGCCGACCTCAACATCATTGATCTCGAAAAGATTAAGCTCGGCAAGCCCTGGCTGGCTTTCGATTTGCCGGCAGGTGGCAAGCGCCTGCTGCAAAAGGCCGATGGTTATGTCTGCACGATCAAATCGGGGCAGATGACCTTCAAAAATGGCGAATGCCTGGGTGTTTACCCCGGCGGCCTCATTCGTGGTCCGCAACGCGTGGAGCTGGCGATCGCTGCCGAATAAGTCCGGCCAAAATGTTATTAGGAATGGGCCGTCCTGCGGGGCGCCCCATTTTTTCGTGCCTAATTTTTGTTTAACCGCGCATCGCGGCAGGAAGTTAACCAGCAATGGCGATAAGTTTCTTCACTAGAAAAAATGGTCTTTTGTTCAGGAGGAAATAATGTCGCCCGACACCGCAATGGTCGCAATTACATCGCTTGGTTTTGCCTCGGTATTCCTCGCGATGGTGATTGGATTGACCGATGCCGATCCAAAATCGGTCGTCTCGTCAATGGCCAGCCTGACGCCTTCGGCACGTAAGCAGGCGCGGATTGCGCATCTGAACTATCTGACCGGTGTGGCGGACGAAGCCATCGAGGCCCGCAAAACCGGCAAGAAGCTGGGCCGCTGGGAAGGCGAAAGTTAATTCGGATATCCGGGGACGATCTGGTCCACCACGGTAGCCAACCACGCAGGCACCGTCATCTGTTCCCTGGATCATAGCGGTCGTGCCAGCCCCCCGGCACGACCGCTTTTTTTAGTTTTCGCGAGGAACTCGCTCGTTATTACGGGGCATACGCGCTCGCTCGCCGCTTGGTCGCGCCGTGCGCGGTTGGGGTGCTGCAGCGCGAGTGGCGGTCCCTTGCGAAGTCTGGGGTGCTGCGGTCGCTTGCCAGTTCCGCCGTTCACCATCCCCGCTACGACGCCAGTTTCCGCTATCCCCGCGTGCTGGTGGCGGATTCTGGGGCGCCGCAACCGGCGGTGTTTGTCCGACGGCTCCTTGCCCGCTTTGTTGCCAATCCCGGCGGCGTTCACCCCGGCCATCGCCCCGGCGATCCTCACGGCGACGGTCGCGGTGCCAGATACCGGGTTGTCCGTTGCCTACGGCATTGGGATCGCGATAGCGTTCGCGCGACCGGTCGCCCTCAACCCGGCCACCATGCTGCTCGGGCCGCCCTATGTTGCCGTTCGCTCTGCTATTGTAGTCGCGCCGATTCTCATGGCCCCCGCGCCCTTCATGTCCGTTACGGCGGCCATGATGTTCGCGATACCATTCATGGCGCTTACTGCCCCAATAGCGACGATGATGATCGTACATCTTGTACCGTTTGCCGCCACGGTCGAAGATGTAAAATCCATAGCCCGGATACCAGTAATCCTGATACCAGCCGCCGCCATAGCCTATGTTGTAGAAACCGCCGCGATAGTCGCAGTCATAATAGCTGTCGAACGGGCTATAGGGATCGCAGCCATAGCCGTCGTCATAATAGCTATAGCCATCGTCATAATAGCCAAGGCCGACACCGGCATCATAATAGCAGGCTGAAAGCCCCATGGTCGCCGCACCCAGTGCTGCGATCCGCGCGGCCAATTTTGCACGCATTCCCGTCATAAAACTTACCCCAATATGTACCCGTCGGCTCTGTTTCCCAGCTGGCCGATTCGCAGGCACGGTCCATCGTAAGCAGGCGAATGCGCTTCGTCAGTTGAATTGCATCTGAATGTGCCTGTTGGCTGCCGTTCAGCTTTGTAACCACCTTCTGCAACCCGCTTGCACCTTGTTAACACTGATGGCAGTAAGCAAGTTAATCGAATAATTAAAAGAGACCGGAGACCTCCCATGGCCCTTGCCAGCAGCGAAGCCGCTAATCCCCACTGGACGCCCCGCGCGAAACCGGAAGCGTTGGATCATATTCCGGGAGAGAATGGCTTGCCGTTCATTGGTAACGCCTTCCGCATCCTGCGCGATCCGCCGGCCTTCATCAATTACATGATCGGCAAATATGGCAAGGTGTACCGGTCGAGTGCCTTTGGTGCGGTCAACCTTTCGCTGATCGGGGCAGAGGCGAACGAGTTGATGCTTTTCGATCGCGAGAAGCTGTTTTCGTCGGAGCAAGGCTGGGGGCCGGTTCTTAACCTGCTGTTCCCGCGCGGTCTGATGCTGATGGATTTTGACCATCACCGCATGGATCGCCGTGCCTTGGGTATCGCGTTCAAGCCGGAGCCGATGCGCGGCTATGTCGCCGACATGAACCGCATCTTTGCAGAGCAACTGCCGAAGTGGCGCGGCGACATGCTCTTCTATCCGGCGATCAAGCAATTGACTCTCGATGTTGCCGCCGACGCCTTCCTTGGCGTGCCATTGGGGCCAGAGGCAGACCGGATCAACAAGGCCTTTGTCGACATGGTTGCGGCATCGATCACGCCGATCCGCCGACCGTTGCCGTTCACGCAAATGGGCCGCGGCGTTGCCGGGCGAAACTATCTCATCAACTATTTCGGTCCGCAGATTGAAGAACGCCGCCGCAACCCCAACCGGCAGGATATGTTCAGCCAGTTCTGTCGCGCCACCCGCGACGATGGGCAATATATGACCGATGGCGAGATCATCGACCATATGAACTTCCTGATGATGGCGGCGCATGACACGATCACCTCATCGGTCACCTCGATGATCTGGCTGCTCGCCAAGCATCCCGAGTGGCAGGAAAAGGTGCGCGCCGAATGCCTGTCGATCGCTCCTGCCGGAAGCGCGATTTCGCCCGATCAGCTCGATGCGTTTGAACTGACCGAATATGCCTTCAAGGAATCGCTGCGGATGATCCCGCCAGTGCCCTCGATCCCGCGTCGTGCGCTCAAGGATTTCGAATTCATGGGCTACACCATCCCCAAGGGAACGACCGTCAGCATCAATCCGACGGTCACCCATATGATGCCCGAATATTGGGAAAACCCGGCTGCCTTCGATCCAATGCGCTTCACGCCCGAAAATTCAAAGGGTCGGCACAAATATGCCTGGGTTCCCTTTGGCGGCGGCGCGCATATGTGCCTTGGCCTGCACTTTGCCTATATGCAGATGAAGTTGTTCATGCACCATTTGCTGACGCAGGTTCGGGTGGAGGTGGCCGATGGCTATGATCCGGCTTGGCAGGCCTGGCCGATCCCGAAGCCCAAGGATGGGCTCCGGGTGCGGATGGTTCCGCTTTAGAGCACGATACATATACAATACCGTAGCCCTGAGCCTGTCGAAGGGCGCCTAGAGGTTTGCGCAAGGGCTGAGAAACGCCCTTCGACAAGCTCAGGGCTGCGGTAATGTTTTAACCCGTTAACATCTATTTCTGCGAAGCGATCCAGGCGTCGACCTGTTCTTCAAGGACATCAAGCGGCACCGGGCCTGACTTGAGCACGGTATCGTGGAACCCGCGCACATCGAACTTCTTGCCCAGCGCCTTTTGCGCCTTGTCGCGCAGTTCGCTGATCTTCAGGCGGCCGACCATATAAGCGGTCGCCTGCCCCGGATAGATGATGTAGCGCTCGATCGCTTTCACAATCCCGCCCGGGGCGTCAGCCGAGTTTTCTTCGACATATTTGATCGCCTGTTCGCGCGTCCAACGCTTGTGGTGGATACCTGAATCGACGACGAGGCGGATTGCCCGATGCAGTTCGAGCTGCAGCCTGCCGAAATCGCGCGCCGGATCGGTGTAGAGCCCCATATCCTTGGCGAGTTTCTCCGAATAAAGCCCCCAGCCTTCGCTATAGGCGGTCACGCCGCCAAATTTCCGGAATGCCGGAACGTCTTTGAGCTCGGTCTGGATTGCGAGTTGCAAATGGTGGCCGGGAACACCTTCATGGTAGAACAGCGCCTCAACCTCGGTCAGCGGCATGTCCGACATTTTGTAGAGATTGGCATAATAGGTGCCGGGGCGTGAGCCATCGGGTGCGGGACGCTGGTAAAACGCCTTCCCAGCCGATTTCTCGCGGAACGCCTCGACTGGTTTCACGACCAAAGGCGCTTGCGGCAGCACACCGAACCATTTGGGCAACAGTGGCTTGATCGCATCATAAGCCTTTTGCGTCTCTGCCAGATACAGCGCACGGCCCTCTTCGCCATCGGGTGCGTAGAATTTGGGTTCGGTGCGCATATAGTTGAAAAAGGTCTTGAGGTCGCCCTTCACGCCCATCTTCTTCTGCACCACCTGCATCTCCTTATGGATGCGCGCGACCTGCGCGAGGCCCAGATTGTGGATCTGGTCCGCCGTCATGTCGGTAGTGGTGTAGTTGCCGAGTAGCTGCGCGTAATAGCCAGCGCCATCCTTGAACCGCCAGATGCCATCATCGGTACCGGCGACTTTCTCCTGCGCGGTCATTTCGGCGATCAGTGCTTCATAAGCGGGCTTCACTGACGTGGTCAGCGCTTGCGCAGCGTCGGCGATCAGCAGGTCCTTTTCGGTCTGGCTGATCGCCAGCTTGGCAACCTTGCTCTTGAAATCCGCAAATAGCGGCGCGTCGGCGCCGTCGCCAAAGGGGGCGCCAGTGATCACATTGCGGGCGTCGCTGATAACATAGGGATAGACCCATTTGGGCGGCATGATGCCCTTGGCTGCGCGCGACTTTGCCTGGCTGATGGCTTCGTTCACGACGGGGCCGATGCCATAGAGGCGGTTGATATAGGCGCGTGCATCCGATTTGCTGTCGATGCGGTGTATGTTGATCAGGAATGCAGGAATCTGGCTCTGCGCGCCGTTCATCTGGTCAAAGATATAGCCGTAATCATTATATTTATACGCTGCTTCGCTGCGGGCGGCGCGCTTTTCGAACAGACGATAGGACAGCTGATTTTCGGGTGATAGCTTGGCCGGATCAAAACGGGCCCGCATTTCTTTCAGCGCAGATCTCTCTGCCTCCATAGCGCGCGCTTCGGCCGCTTCGGAGCCGTCGTCCCACTTGCCATAATCGCTGTCCTTGATGCCGCGATAGGATTTGCTGAGAGGGGAGCGGGCCAGTTGCTCCGCATCGACTTCGTCAAAGAACGCCATGATGGCTGCATTCTGGTCAACTTCGGCTGTGGGTGAAGCGGTGGTTTGGGCATAAACAGCTGTGCTGATACCCAAGGTGGCAACGGCAATAGCTATAGCGGAAAGGGCTGTTCTTGTGACGCGCATGACAAAGCTCCGGAAATTTGATTGTGGGAGCTTTAACAGCCACAGGCAGGATAAGAATACGCAATTTCTCCGCTAGTCGAATAGCGATGCGCGTTTATCGAAGTCGGACCTTAGCCGCTGTTTCGGAGCGCTGTCGCCACTGCGTTGATCGTCAGCTGAATGCCCTCTGCAATGCGGGGGTCTTCTTCGCCGGAACGGTGCCGCTTCATCAGTTCGATCTGAAGGTGATTGAGTGGCTCGATATAGGGCATGCGCAGCCGGATCGAGTTGTTGAGCGACGGGCTGGCTTCGAGCAGTGCAGATTGCGCGGTGGCGTCGAGCAGGCTGTCATGCGCCGAATTCCAGCCCGAACGTATTTCGCCAAATAGCCGTTCGGAACGCGCTTTGTCCTCAACCAGCGTGGCATAGTGCGCGGCAATTTCCATGTCGGATTTGGCGAGCACCATTTCCATATTGGCGAGGATGGTTTGGAAGAAGGGCCAGCTCTGCGCCATCGCGCGTAGCAGCCCTTTATCTTCGAAATCAGCCAGCGCTTGTCCGGCGCCATACCAACCCGGTAGCATCACGCGGGCCTGCGCCCAACTGAACACCCAGGGAATGGCGCGCAAATCTTCGATCCGGTCGCTCTTGGTCCGGCTCGAAGGACGCGATCCGATCTTCAGTGTCGCGATTTCGGAGATGGGTGTCATCTGCCGGAAGAAAGTGGTGAAACCGTCCGTCTCATATACCAGCCCGCGATAGGCGGCGAAGGCGCTGGCCGACAATTGGTCCATTGCCGCTGAGAATCGGTCCGCTTCTGCGCGCGGCACCGGATCGGGCTCTAGCGATGCGAGCAATGTGGCCGACGCGATGGTTTCCAGATTGGCTACCGCATTATCTACCGTGCCATATTTGGCGGCGATGACTTCGCCCTGCTCGGTGATGCGGATACGGCCGTTGACGGTGCCGTGCGGCTGCGCCTGGATTGCACCAAAAGCCGAACCGCCTCCACGCCCGACCGCCCCGCCGCGGCCATGGAAAAGCTGCATGGTTACGCCCGCCGCCTCAAATACGGGGGCGAGCGCCAGTGAGGCCTGATTTAGCCCCCAGGTCGATGTGAGATAGCCGCCATCCTTGTTCGAATCCGAATAGCCGATCATCACTTCCTGATGCCCGCGCGCATTCGCCAGCGATTTCATTGCGGGTAGTTCGAAAAAAGCCGTCATGATGGCGGGAGCAGCCTCAAGGTCGCCGATGGTTTCGAACAGCGGCACGACCATGATCGGTGCGTCGGCCGCGTCGTTTGCGTCGATCCGATAGAGGCCTGCCTCTTTCAGCAACACATAGACTTCAAGCATGTCGGACAGGCTGGTTGTCTTGCTGATAATATAGGTGGTGATGGCAGCTTGCCCGAAAATCTCGTGCGCATGCGCCGCCGCGTGGAGAATGGCGAGTTCGCTATTGGCCTCCTCGCCCAGCGCTGTCGCGGCTCCGCCAAGCGGGCGATTATGTGCCAGCTCCTGTGTTAGCAGGGCGACACGCGCGTCTTCGTCAAGTTGAAGATAGGCTGGCTCAACCCCTGCTTCGCGCAGCAGTTCGGCCACCACCCGTTCATGCACATCACTGTTCTGGCGCAGATCCAGCGTAGCGAGGTGGAACCCGAATGTTTCGACGGAACGGATCAGCCGTCCCAATGCGCCGCCACTGGAAAGCGCGCCTTTTCCTTCGGAGGCCAGCGCTGAAGCAATGGCGACAAGGTCACGGCGGAAGCTGTCCGGGGACGAATAGGGCTCGCCTTCCAGCCGCGAAGGCCGTGGCGGCGTTTCACCGACTATCCGGGTGTAGGTTGCCGCCAGCCGCGCGTAGACGCCAGACAGGGCGCGGCGATAGGGTTCGTCCGCGCGACTGGAGGCCAGATCGCCGCTCTTCTCTGCCAGATCGAGTACGGCTTGCGGGACATGCGCCAATTCCGATGAGATCGAGATTTCAGCCCCCAGATGGTGGACGCATTCGAGATAATGGCCCAAAACGGTTGCGGCCCCACGCGACAACGCGGTGTCGAGCGTCTGGGCGTTGACGAACGGGTTTCCATCGCGGTCTCCCCCGATCCAGCTACCGAGGCGCAAAAAGGAAGGTGGACGGGTTCCCAGATCGCGCTCCCAGCGCGCATAAAGCTTGGGCAGCGCGACGAGGAAGACATCTTCCATATAGGCGCGGGCATTTTCAATCTCGTCGGCGACGACCAGTTTTTCGCGGCGCAACGGGCGCGTCTGCCACAGGAGCGCAATCTGGCGGTAAATGGCTTCGTCGATCCGGTCGCCCGATTCGGTCACATCCTGCCCGTTGTCGCGCAGGCGCATCAGCGCGGCGATCCGGTTCTTGTGATCGATCATGCTCTTGCGCCGCACCTCGGTCGGGTGCGCGGTGAGCACGGGAACAATTAGGCTCTGACCTAACAGTTCTCCGACCTGTTCAGCGCTGATGCCCTCGGCCCGCAGCCGCTCGACAGCCTCTGCCAGCGTTGACCCGCCCTCCTGCAAGTTGGACTGGCGATCCTCGGCCAGATTGGCGAGCAACGAAAAAAGCATGAAGCCGCGGACAAAGGCGATGGTGTCATCAAGGTTCAATGCTTCCAGTCCGGTATCGACCGCGCCTTCGACGCCGCGGTGCCGGTCCACGCTTGCTGCACGGATATATTCGGTCTGCCGGAATAGCTTTTCACCACCATAAGCGCGAATGACATCGCCCAGCATCTTGCCGAGAAAGCGGATGTCCGGGTTTTGCTGGATAGGTTGCGGCGCGGTGCGGTTCATCGCTGCAGAATTGCTGCGGTGCAGCGTCATCGTCAAGCGACATAGCTATGCAGGCTGTTTAGCCTATCAGGCGGGCCAAAGCCTCGATTTCCGCGGTTTGTGCAGCTACGTCCGCTGCAAGGCGGGATTGTGGCTCCGCGAGCAGGCCGAGCAAGCCCGAATCGGCCCCCCGCTCCCGCTGGTCGGCGATCAACTTATCCATTTCGGCCAGTGCAGCGACCGAATCTCCGCGCGCTACGTCCAGTCTGGAAAGTTCAACCTCTGCCGATGCCCAGCTTTCTGATCCGATTGCCGATCCAGCTGCCGACTGTGCGGCTTTCCGCACGCCTCCCAAAGCGGAGCGGAATGCTGATTCCGCTTTTTGATGCCTTGCAAGCAAGAGATTAACTGATGCGTCAACATCCGCAGGAATACTGGTCGTCAACTGTTCCGGTTCCGCCGATGGTTCGCCGACCGGTTCGCTGGTTTCATAGGACCGCTTCGCCAACGATGGAAATTCTCCTTCGGGCAGCGAACAGCCTGCCAGCAGCAAAACGGCAATGACGGGCAGCGAATAAGCGGGATTGTTGACGCGGAACATCCTGAGGGTTTAGGCGGCCTGCAGCGCGCAGGCAAGCTTGCGCAACCCATCGCCCGGAAACCGCCGATATTTGCGGCAAAGGCCGTTGACAAAGCCGACTCAATACACTAGCTGCGCGCCTTCCAATGCGGGCCTTCGGGACTCGCGTCTTGTTGTTGCGCGTTGGAAATGCCCGTTAAACTGGGTGAAAAGCAGATATAAAGAGATTGAGATAGAGCCATGTTCGCTATCGTGCGCACAGGCGGCAAGCAGTATCGCGTCGCCGCCGGAGACAAGATCGCAGTTGAAAAGCTGCCCGGAAACGCTGGTGACACCGTGTCGCTGGACGATGTGTTGCTCGCGGGCGACGGTGGCGAAGTCAAGGACGCCAAGGGTCTGGTCGTTTCGGCCGAGATCATTGCGCAGGAGCGTGGCGAAAAGGTCATCGTTTTCAAGAAGCGCCGTCGGCACAACTATCGCCGTAAGCAGGGCCATCGCCAGTCGCTGACGCTGCTTCGCATCACTGCCGTTGGTGGCGCCGCGCCGAAAAAGGCTGCTGCCCCCAAGGCTGAAAAAGTCGAAGCTGCGGCAGATGCCGCACCCGCCAAAAAGGCCGCGCCGAAAAAGGCCGCAGCCAAAACAGCCGAATAAGAATTCAGGAGTTTAGACCATGGCACATAAAAAAGCAGGTGGTTCCAGCCGTAACGGTCGCGACTCAGCCGGTCGTCGCCTTGGCGTGAAGAAGTTCGGCGGTCAGGAAGTGATCGGCGGCAACATTATCGTGCGTCAGCGCGGGACCAAAGTGTACCCGGGCGCTGGCGTTGGCATGGGCAAGGACCACACCCTCTTCGCACTCGTCGAAGGTCGCGTCCGATTCCACGCCGGCAAACTCGGCCGCAAATATGTGTCGGTGGACACTATGGCGATGGCAGCCGAATAACATAGGACAACCAAAACGGGTTGTCCGTCTGGACGACCCGGGGAGCGTGGCAACACCTCCCATCGCGCAAGGGAGACGGGTCATCCGGCTCCCTTTCTTTTTGTCCCATTCTCCCTGCACCCCACCCCATCAGGCGTGGAAAATTTCACAAGGCTGTCACTAAAGAGTTTCAAGGGGCAGCCGTCCGGTCAGGAGAGAGACCCATGTTCGCGAGAACCGAAAGACTGTTGTTAAGACCCAGTTGGCCCGAAGATGCGGGTCCGCTCTATCGTGCAATCGCCGATGAAGGCATCGTCCGCAATCTTGCGAAAGCACCTTGGCCCTATTCGTTCGAGGATGCGCTGCGCTTTGTTGGCGGTGAACAGGCCGAATTGTTCCCGACATTCATCCTGTATCTGCGCACCGAGGGCGCGCCAGTCATCGTCGGGGCTTGCGGCCTCAGCGAACGCGATGATGCCACCGAGATGGGTTATTGGATTGCGCGCAGCTATTGGGGCCGCGGCTTTGCCAGCGAGGCAGGTCGAGCCGTGGTCGATATTGCGAAGACAGTCGGCCACAAAAAGCTGGTGGCTTCGCACTTCATAGACAATCCCACATCAGGTACCGTTTTGCGCAAGCTGGGGTTCCGCCAGACCGGAAAGCGTGAGGAACGCTTCAGCGCGGGGCGGGGCTATGCCGCAACTACGGTGTTGTACGAGCAGGATCTGTCGGGCGGTGACGGTGACATTTCCGATACCGCGTCGATGTGGCGAATTCGACCCACTATGGGTGAAGCATTGCGTGCCGCCTAGGCGTTGACTGCAAGTTTTTCGGAAAGGGTTGGGGTGGTTCGCACAGCATCGCCTGCCGACCCTTCGGTCACCAGTTTGATGGCCGCGAGCATATTCTCTCCACGAATCAAAAGCTCGCTGTCATCAATCTGGTGCGGATGGAAACCGGGGCGCAAAAATTCGGCCCAAGGCCCCATGACATTCCGCCCGATCGCGCCCTTGGCAAACCCATGGCGGATACATTTCCACCAAGCCGTGGGTTTCGACAAGCCATCCTGCTGCAACAGTTCGACCTGCCCGCGCGTGCGGTTGATGAAAAAGCTCAGCGACACCGCGAGCAGCAGAGCGCTGCGGGTCAACCAGCGCCGCGCGCCGCTCCACTCGCGGGTCGCGAACATCCAGACGTCGAAGGCGACAGCCTTATGTTCGACCTCTTCGACCGCATGCCAGAGCCACAGCTTGCGGAGTTCGAGATCGGTTCCTTCCAGATGCTCGCGATTCTTGAGGATTTCGGCAGCCACGATCGCCGTCAGATGCTCGATGCACATTGTTGCGCCCAATTTGGTGACTTCACCGCAACCTGAGAAGAAGGACACAAACTGCTTGATCGCGCGATCAAGCGCCTCGATGTCATAGCCTGCGTCGATAATCGCCTTGTTGAAGCCGACATGTTCGCGGCTGTGTGCGGCTTCCTGTGTAATGAAGGTTGCGATGTCCTGTGCCAGTTGGCAATCGGCGCGGTCTTTCCAGGGGCGTAAAGCTTCAATCATGAAGGCTTCGCCGCGCGGAAAAACGACGGACAGGGCGTTGAGGAAGGCGGTCGCAAACATGTCACCGCGCACCCAGTGCCGTGCAGCTTGCTGTGCCGGTTTCGCGCGGAACTGGCGCACATGCATACGCTGTGTGCCCGTTTGCTCTCCCGGTGAGGCCGCAATTACACTCAAACTGTTGGTCTGATCCATGCAACCCAGAATAGGCGCGTCGGGATAAACCCCGCTTAACGGGAAAGGTTAATCCCGCGGAAGGATTAGCGATTTTACAGTTTGCTCAACGTGTTGCGGCGTTAACGCCAAATCACGCTGCGACGGGATTTTCGGCCTCGTAGCGTGCGATAAGGTGCTTTTCATCGCTATTCCACGGGTGGAATCCGGGCAGGAAATAGGCCGCCCATGCCCCCAAAATCTTGCGGAACATGCCCGGGTTGCCAAAGGCGTACCACAAAATGCCACGCTTCGCCTTCCAGCCGGTGATGCCATCCTGCTCCAGCAGGTTGAGCATGCCCTTGATGCGCTCGGGGATGAAACGGGTGGTGATGACCAGCATCATCATCGATTTCAGTTTCCAGCGGCGATAGCGGCTCCAGCCCTTGGTCGCATGCAGCCAGGTGTCATAGGCGACCGCCTTATGCTCGATTTCCTCCACCGCATGCCAGCGCCAAAGGGCCGCGGCCTCCGGATCGGCTCCAACCAGATGCTTTGGGTTTTCAAGCAATTCGCGGGCGAGGATCGCAGTGAAATGCTCCAGCGCCATGGTTGCCGCCAGATTTACGATGGCCGGGCGTGTCTTGATCAGATCCAGCACATGATCGACCTGTTGGTCGAGGAAGGTCACATCATAGCCCGAATCGACGACGCGGCGATTGAACGCGACATGCTCGCGCGTGTGCATGACTTCCTGCATCGTAAAGGCGCGGATTTCCTCGGCCAGCTTGGGCGATGCGCCGTCGCGGAAGGCCTTTACGCTTTCGATGAAGAAAGCTTCGCCTTTAGGGAAAGTTGTGGAGAGGGCGTTGAAAAAGGCAGTGGCAAAGGGATTGCCATTGTTCCACCAGCGACCCTGCACATGTCCATCGCTGCGCCCGAAGCGGCGATCGCGGGGGGTAATGGTCAGGTCAGCAGGTGTCGGAACCGCTTTTTGCACAGCTAATTCGGTGTCGATCTTGACAGGAGCGTTCACGAGTTGTCCCTTTGCAGTTGGGGAAGACTTTACAGTGCAGGGCTTTTAGGGTAACTAACATCAATGTCAATAGTGAAATTCCCGATCAAGGGTGAAGCGGTCGCGCGCAAACGCCTGTCACCTGAGGCCAGCCGCCTTGCGGCGCTGGAGGCTGCGCGTGACATATTGATGGAGGCTGGTCCGCAGGCGGTTACCCTGAAGGCGGTTGCCGGACGGATCGGTCGTACTCATGCCAATTTGCTTCACCATTTTGGCTCGGCATCTGGTTTGCAGCGTGAATTGGCGGCTTATCATGCCGAGTCGATCTGCATCGACATTGGCGAGCAGATTCACCGCTTCCGCGGCGGCGATATTGGCCCACGCGATCTGGTTGACATGATATTTGACCATTTTGACAAGGCAGGAGCCGGGGCGCTTGCGGCATGGATGCTGCTTAGCGGGAATGAAGACGCGCTCAATCCAGTGGTAGAGGCGATCCACCGGCTGGTCGATGAAGTGGGCGAGGGCGGCCATGAAGACGGCAATCTGCACAAGCTGACGATGGAGCTGGTGCTGCTGGCGCTGGGGGATTCGTTAATGGGAGGTCCGCTGTCGGCATCGCTCGGGCTTGATCGGGGTGCCGGGCGCGATATTGCCGCCGAACGTCTGGCGCAGTCTTTTGCCGCCTGGCAAGCACTGCAAAATCAATAAATGCCTTGGCAAGCGCTGCGGCTGCTTCCTATATTCGCGATGCTGGAACGGGGCCGTAGCTCAGTTGGTAGAGCGCGTCGTTCGCAATGACGAGGTCAGGGGTTCGATTCCCCTCGGCTCCACCAGTATACGGGCTTCGGCTGGCAAGCCAGCTTCTTCGGAATTATGCGGCGCGACGCATATTTTCGTTGAGCCAGGCGCGGGCGAGTTTCTGCGCTTCGGCAATTTCACGCGCGGTCATCTCGTCGGAGATTTCGGCACGGCAATAGACGGCTTCTTCGTTTCCATTGAGTGCAGCGAGATTGAACCATTTATGTGCCTCGACCAGATCGACATCGATGCCGCCGCTCCCGGTTGAGTAGGCTACCCCCAGATCGAACAACGCACCAGCACTGCCCCGTGCCGCGTCCGCAATCCGGCTCTCCATTAAAAACGTGGCGCTTTTCAAACTATTGGCCATGACGATTTTTCCCTCTGTTGTTGAGGGAGTGTTCGCCCGAACGTGGCTAATAAATGGTTAACGCAAATCGAACTTTTTTAATCCGCTATGGGGAAATGCTATTCCACCGCGAGATTGTCGATCAGCCGTGTCTTCCCAATCTTAGCTGCTGCCAGCAAGCGTAACGGCCTGCCGGTGAGCGCCGATACGGGTGCAAGCGTTTGCGCATCAGCCAAGGCAAAATAGTCCACATTGGCGAAACCGGCGGCCAATATGGCTTTCTGCGCATCGGAGAGAATCAACGCTACGTCGCCACCCGAAAGGATAGCTTCGCGCGCTTTCTGCAACGCATGTGGCAAGGCAAGTGCGGCCTGGCGGTCTTCGGCGGAGAGATAGGCGTTGCGTGACGATAGCGCTAGACCATCCGCATCGCGCACGATGGGGACGCCGACAATTTCGACGTTGATGTCGAGGTCACGCACAAATTGGCGGATAACGGCTAGCTGCTGAAAATCCTTTTCGCCAAAACAGGCGATATCGGGTTCGACCTGATTGAACAATTTGGTCACCACCAGCGCGACGCCATCAAAATGGCCCGGTCGCGCGCCGCCGCAATAGCCGCTGCTCGGCCCGGCGACGTGAATCTTTGTGGCAAAACCTTCTGGATAGACTTCGCTGACCGGGGGGGCCCAGAGCAGGTCAACACCGGCAGCGCGCAATTTGGCCGAATCTTCCTCCAACATGCGCGGATAGGCGTCGAGATCTTCATTGGGGCCGAATTGGGTCGGGTTCACAAAGATCGATACGGCCACGGCATCGGCGCGCCGCTTCGCTTCCTCGACCAGCTGAAGGTGCCCGGCATGGAGTGCGCCCATGGTGGGGACAAGCGCCAGAGACTTATCCTCAGCTTTTATCGCTCGGGTGGCGGCACGAAGCTCGGTTAACCTATTGATGGTTTGCACGTCATTTGGGCCTTGGTTATGGCAGGTCATCGCATACAGCGCCGCGCGCAGCACTGTGCAAGACGAATTTCAGAATCAGGGGTAAAGCCGGCACATGGCCAAGGCACATCATATTGTATTTGCAAATGAAAAAGGCGGAACGGGGAAGTCGACCACCGCTATCCATGTTGCCATTGGCCTTGCTTCGCGTGGGGCCCGCGTAGCTTGCCTCGATCTCGATTCGCGCCAACGTACGCTGTACCGCTATCTCGAAAACCGCCGAGACACGATGGCGCGACGCGATATCAACCTGCCGCTTCCTGCTTTCGATGTGTTCGAACAAGAATCGCAAGCGCGCCTTGAGGAGCAGATTGCAAAGCTGGAAGCCGAGAGCGATTTCCTGATTTTCGATACGCCGGGGCGCGATGATCCCTATGCGCGTTTTGTAGCCACCCGGGCCAACACGCTGGTGACGCCAATTAACGATAGCTTCATCGATTTCGATCTGATGGGCCGCGTTGATGCGGAGAATTTCAAGGTCAAGAAGCTGAGCTTCTATGCCGAGCTGATGTGGGAGGCGCGCATGGCGCGCGCCCGCGCTGATGGCACAACCATCGACTGGGTGGTGCTGCGCAACCGCCTGCACAATATGGAGGCGCGCAACCAGCAACGCATGACCGACGCGATTGCCGAACTTTCGAAGCGTGCGGGCTTCCGCGTAGTCCCCGGCCTCAACGAACGCGTCATCTATCGCGAACTGTTCCCGTCCGGCCTTACACTGGTCGACAAGGGGCATCTCGGCAATCTTGGCACGGCGCATATTGTTGCGCGGCAGGAGTTGCGCGAGCTGGTTTCGGCGCTCGCGCTTCCCGAATTCGCGCAGCCGCAACTGGTCTGATGATACCTTTCCTTCTCCTTGTCGCTGCCGGTATCGGTTGGGGGCTCTGGTCGGGGAAGTTGATGCTGAAGCAATTGCCGCCGCTGGCGCTGGTGATAGCCGGCGCTGTGCTTTCGTTGCGCGGGGCATGGTTGCTTGGGTTGCCCGCGATTGGCGTGGGTGTTTTCTGGTTTCGCGGGATGACGCTGCGGCTGTCCAAATTGCGACAGATACCGAGCAGCGAATATGAACTGGCCGCCGCGCGCTGGTTGCTCGGCGTATCGGCCAATGACGATGCCGCCAAGATCAAGGCGCGGCACAAGGAACTGGTCGCCAAGAGCGAACCTGATCGCAACGATGGCGAAGACCGCAAACGTAAATTGAACGAAGCCCGCGACCTTTTGCTAGATGATTTGAAAAGGAAAAAAGGTTAGGGGCTGTCCCAATTACCGTAGCCCTGAGCCTGTCGAAGGGCGCCTCAAGGTTTACGCCGGGCTGTTAGGCGTCCTTCGACAGGCTCAGGACTACGGTTCAACTTCAATCTCCCGGAGTTCTCCCATGCCGCACAATTTTCACCCCACCTCGCTGCGCGAATATGACATTCGCGGGATTATCGGCGAAACGCTGGGGGCAGAGGATGCCTATGCCATCGGACGCGGCTTTGCGACGCTGCTGGGCCGCGCGGGCGGAAAGAAGGTGGCGGTCGGTTATGACGGCCGCACCAGTTCGCCGATGCTTGAAGAGGCGCTGATCCGGGGGATCAACGACAGCGGGCTCGATGCCGTCTCGGTGGGCATGGGGCCGACGCCGATGCTATATTATGCCGAAGCCGTTCTGGAGGATGTTGATGGCGGCATCCAGATAACCGGCAGCCACAACCCCGCCAATTATAATGGCTTCAAGATGGTCTTCCAGGGACGTCCGTTCTTCGGCGCGGACATCCAGCAGCTCGGTGCGATGGCGGCAGCGGGCGATTGGGCCGAGGGGGCGGGTAGTGCTTCCTCGTTCGATATCATCGACCGCTATGTCGCGCGCATTGCCGAAGCTGCGCCGGACAAATCGTTCCGCATCGGTTGGGATACGGGCAATGGTGCCGCCGGGCCGGTGGTAGAACGGCTGGTGAAGCTGCTTCCGGGCGAGCATTATACGCTGTTTACCGAAGTCGATGGCAATTTTCCAAATCATCATCCCGATCCTACCGAGGAGAAGAACCTCGTCGACCTGAAGCGGCTTGTCGCGGAGAAAAGCCTCGATTTCGGACTGGCTTTTGATGGCGATGGCGACCGTATCGGCGCGATAGACGGGCGGGGCCGCGTGATCTGGGGCGACCAGCTCCTCCAGATTTTCGCCGAAGATGTGCTCGCCGATGTACCGGGAGCAACGCTTATCGCCGACGTCAAGGCGTCACAGGCGCTGTACGACCGGATCGCAGCGCTCGGCGGCAAGCCGCTAATGTGGAAAACCGGGCACAGCCTGATCAAATCCAAAATGAAGGAGGTTTCCTCCCCGCTGGCCGGCGAGATGAGCGGCCACATCTTCTTCAAGCATGATTATTATGGTTTTGACGATGCGATCTATGCCGGCCTCCGCTTGATGCGCGCGTCGGCACGGCTGGGCAAGAGCGTCACCGAATTGCGTTCGGCGATGCCCGAAATGATCAACACGCCCGAAATGCGCTTCCAGGTCGATGAAAGCCGCAAATTTGCGGTGATCGATGAGGTGCTGGCACGGCTTTCGGCGGAGGGCGCGGACGTGAACGCCACCGACGGCGCGCGGGTCAACACGCCCGACGGCTGGTGGTTGCTGCGTGCTTCGAACACGCAGGATGTGCTGGTCGCGCGGGCAGAGGCTTCGTCAGAGGCTGGGTTGGAGCGGCTGATGGTGCAGATCGATGCGCAACTCGCCGCGAGCGGGCTGGAACGTGGGGAGACGGTGGGGCATTGACCGACATATCCCAACAACTTCTGAAGCAACGTATTCGAGAAAACATCATCGACTATCTCGAATTGGCGTCCTCGTCTTTGGAGCAACGAGAGTATGAAAGATCATTAGTTGAAGCGAAAGCGCCTGGCATAGTTCCTGTTGAGGTCGTTAGTCAGTGGGAGGACTCGGTCCGTCCTTCCGATTTCGATTGGTTCGACGAGCCAGTTTTCTCCGAGCAAGAAGCGTCCGCTATACGGCGATTTCACAAAATTTGGGATGAAGTCGTTGAAGTTTTGCCCGAGCCAATGCCTTGGTCCATTGAGCAAGTCCTTGATAGCGAACCTTGGAAAAAGCTTATTATCGGAGCCTCGGAAGCGCTGACAATCTTCATGCTCAGAGGCCGCTTCAGCCGGGACACCGAACAGCCATTCTGATTCATAATTGGTGGCAACATTCCGGCAAAGAGTGCAGATAACCGGAGTGACTGCCTCGCCCCTCCCACCCACCATCACCGACTGGTTTACCCAACGCGGCTGGGCGCCGCGGCGGCATCAGTTGGAGATGGTCGATGCGGCGGCGGAGGGGCGGCATGCCTTGCTGGTCGCGGCTACGGGAGCAGGGAAGACGCTATCGGGCTTTTTGCCGACTTTGGTGGAGCTGATTGCCCCCCACCCCAACCCCTCCCCTGAAGGGGAGGGGCTTAATGCACTCCACACCCTCTACATATCCCCGCTAAAAGCCCTCGCTGTCGATGTACGGCGCAACTTGCTGATGCCGGTCGAGGAAATGGGGCTGCCCATCCGCATCGAAACCCGCACCGGCGACACCCCTTCGGAGCGCAAGGCGCGGCAGCGGGTGCGACCGCCGCATATCCTGCTGACCACGCCGGAATCGCTGTCGCTGCTGCTCAGCCATGAAGACAGCCTGTTGCTATTCGCGGGGTTGAAGCGCGTGATTATTGACGAGGTCCACGCCTTCGCCAATTCAAAGCGCGGCGACCTACTGTCGCTGAGCCTCGCGCGGCTGCAACGGCTGTCTCCGCAAATGCAACGCGTGGGGCTGTCGGCGACGATTTCAGATCCCGATGCCTATCGCGCCTGGCTCGCACCTTATGGAGAGATTGATGCGGTGCGGCTGGTTGAGGGCGAGCCCGCCGCCGACCCTGATCTGCAAATCCTGCTCCCCGAAGGCCGCGTGCCCTGGTCGGGGCATAGCGGGCAATATGCAGTGCCGCAGCTGATCGAGGAGATTGGGCGCAACCGCACCACTTTGATCTTCTGCAACACGCGCTTCCTCACCGAGTTTATCTTCCAGAAATTGTGGGACGCGAACGATCCCAAATATCC
The DNA here is from genome assembly GCA_937873665.1 of uncultured Sphingorhabdus sp. The sequence goes on along the minus strand of CALMYW010000394.1, from coordinate 741,613 downwards.
CATCGGCATCCACCATGGCTCGCTCTCGGTCGAGGCGCGGCGCAAGGTCGAAGGCGCGATGGCGGCGGGGGAATTGAAGGCGCTCGTCTGTACCGCCAGCCTCGATCTTGGCGTTGATTGGGGTGACGTGGATTGCGTGATCCAGATGGGCGCGCCCAAGGGCAGCTCGCGCCTGCTCCAGCGGATCGGACGTTCGAACCACCGGATGGATGTGCCGTCAAAGGCGTTGCTCGTTCCCGGCAACCGGTTTGAATATCTGGAGGCGCAGGCTGCATTCGATGCGGTCGAGGAGGGCGTGCGCGATGGCGAAGTCTTCCGCCCCGGCGGCTACGACGTCCTCGCCCAACATGTCATGGCGTGCGCCTGCGCGGCACCGTTCAACGAGGCAGAGCTGCTCGACGAGGTGCGCTCGGCGATGCCCTATAGCGGGCTGGATGCCGCAACCTTCGGCCGGGTGATCGAATTTGTCGCGACCGGTGGTTATGCGCTGAAAGCCTATGACAAGTTTCGGAAGTTGGTTCCTACTTCTCCCCTCCCGCTTGCGGGAGGGGCAGGGGGAGGGCCTGTAAAGGCGCAAGGCTCGCTACGCTCGCTCCCACCCCTAGCCCCTCCCGCAAGCGGGAGGGGGACTAACTGGCGCCTATCCCACCCAAAATTCGCAGCCCAGCACCGTTTCAACGCCGGAATCATCGTCGACGCCCCAATGCTCGACGTGCGGTTCAAAAATGGCCGCAGTCTCGGGCGGGTGGAGGAATATTTCGCTGCGCCGCTTCGCCCCGGCGACAGCTTCATCTTCGCCGGCATGGCGCTGGAGGTTGAGGCGATCCGCGACCTCGACCTGATTGTGCGCGCCGCGAAGAAGGCAGCCCAGATCCCGTCGTACATGGGCGCGCGGATGCCGCTGACCACGCATCTGGCTAGCCGCGTGCGCGCCTTCCTGACCGACCGGGCCGGCTGGGCGCGTTTCCCGGATGATGTGCGCGAATGGTTGGAGATGCAGGACTATCGCTCTGCACTCCCTGAGCCAGGGCAATTGCTCGCCGAAACCTTCCCGCATGAAGGGCGGCATTATCTGGTGGTCTACCCGTTCGAAGGCTGGAACGCGCACCAGTCGCTTGGCATGCTGGTGACCAAGCGGATGGAAATGCGCGGGCTGAAACCGATGGGTTTCGTCGCCAGCGATTATGCGCTGGGTATCTGGAGTTTGGAGGAAGTAACCGACCCGGCATCTTTATTCTCGTCCGACATATTGGAAGAAGAGTTCGTCGACTGGGTCGAGAACAGCTACCTCCTAAAGCGCGCCTTTCGAGAGGTCGCGATCATATCCGGCCTTGTCGAGCGTCAGCATCCGGGTAAGCGCAAGACCGGCAAGCAGGTGACCTTCTCCACCGACCTGATCTTTGATGTGCTGCGCAAATATGAGCCCGGGCATTTATTGCTCGAGGCCGCATGGCACGATGCACGCGCACGGCTTACCGATGTCGGGCGGCTGGGCGATTTGCTCGACCGTGCGGAGGATACCATGCTGCACATCCAGCTCGACCGCGTCAGCCCGATGGCGGTGCCGTTGATGGTTATGATCGGGCGCGAAAGTGTGGCTCAGGGTTCAGTCGATGACGCGCTGCTGGTCGAGGCAGAGAGCCTGGCCGGTTTGGCCATGACCCCCTGAATGCCGTTCGTCGAATAATCCACTCAGCGCTTGTTAGCGGCACGTGCGGGGCGTAGGGTTATGATCGAGGAGAAAAGCCATGCGACATTGGCTTGTTATTTCGGCTGCACTGTTGAGCGCAATGCCTTTGCTGGCCTTGGGTGTTGGTCAACAGTCGGCACCGACATCCGACGTTCCAATAACCCCCGAATTGTCGATCATCCAGCAATTCGAAATCGACAAATCCGATCGGATGACCGTTCCAGTGCGCATCAACAACAGTGAACCCGTTGATTTCATTGTCGATACGGGCGCGGAACGTACTGTAATATCCGGCGACCTTGCCCGAAAACTGGCATTGGAAGCGGGCCCTGAGTTGCGACTGGCGACAATAACGGGCCCCACCACAGCACCGTCCTATTACATTGAGGAACTGGCGCTCAGTTCGCACAAGGTGGAAGGGATTGAAGCTCCGGCACTCGAACGCAGCAATTTGGGCGGGAACGGGCTGTTGGGTATAGACAGCCTTGAGGACAGCAAGGTCCTGCTTGATTTCCGAACCCAGCATCTAGAGGTTTTGCCCTCTGCAATCGGCAAGCGACCGGGCAAGCTGGAGCAAGGCATGATTGTGGTCAGCGCAAAACGGCGCGCCGGGCGCATGATCCTTTCAAGTGCCGAAGTCGATGGCGTCAAGGTCGACATCATCCTCGACACGGGCGCGCAGGCGAGCATGGGCAACGCGGCGTTGCGGGATCGATTGCGCAAACGCCACCTCCGTTTCGACTTTATGCCGGTGATGCTGAAAAGCGTGACCGGTAAGGAGCTTCCCGGTGATTTCAGCCAGATCAGAGCAATCAAAATCGGCAATTTCGACGTAACAAATCTGCCCATCACTTTTGCAGACAATTATGCCTTTCACGCGCTGAAACTGAATGATCGTCCGGCGATCCTTTTTGGTATGGATGCGCTTCAGCTGTTTGACCGGGTTGTAATCGATTTTGGCAATCGCAGGGTCGGTTTCGATCTTCCGCGAGGGGCCCGGGCGCAGCCGCTGCTCCGTTTCAATATTGCAAGCCGGTAGCGTCGCTCAATCGGGTTTACGCAGTTCCAACCCGTGACCGATCAGTTCGCGTTCGTCAAAGACGTAGCAGTCGCCTTGCCAGCGGCTCTCAGCGGGCGGCACTTCTTCAAGATATTTCAGGATACCACCCTTGAGGTGGTAGACCTCGTCAAAGCCCTGCGCACGGACATAGGCGGTTGCCTTTTCGCAGCGGATGCCGCCGGTGCAGAACATCGCAAATTTAGGCGATATGCCTTCGGCACGCAGTTTTTCCGCTTCGGCATCGAACCATGCCGGGAATTGGCGGAATGAAACGGTTTCCGGGTTGATCGCGCGTTCAAAGGTTCCGGCCTGCACCTCGAAATCATTGCGCGTATCGATGACGATGGTTTCGGGGTCGGAAATCAGCGCGTTCCAGTCTGCCGGATCGACATAATGGCCAACGTCGGAACGCGGATCGATGCCATCGACGCCCATGGTCACGATTTCGCGTTTCAACCGGACTTTCAGCTTACCGAAAGGCATCGCATTCGCGTGCGAATATTTGACCTCCATCGCGGCAAAGCCGTCCCAACCGCGGATATAGGCAACCACTTCTTCGAGTGCTTCGCGAGCACCAGCAATCGTGCCGTTGACGCCTTCGTTGGCGAGAAGCAATGTACCCTTGACCTCCCGTTTCTCGCAAAAGGCAAACAGCGGATCACGAACCGAACGCGGGTCGGCAATGGGCGCGAAATGATAAAGGGCAACGACCGAAAGCATGATGGCGGCGCGCATAAAGCAAAAGCCTCCGCTTGTCAGCCCGTAGCGCATTGCCCATAGCGCCCGCTGTGACGGCCCATATTTCCTTTGGCGGACATGATTTCGAGGCGGCGGGTGAGGCGGCGCTCTTTTGGCCTGCGCGCAGGGCTTTGCTCGTTGCCGACCTGCACCTCGAAAAGGCTTCGAGCTATGCCATGCGCGGGCAATTCCTCCCGCCTTATGATAGCCGGGCGACGCTTGAAGAGCTGGCCGGGCTTGCCCGCAAATATGCGGTCGAGGCGATTTATTGCTTGGGTGACAATTTCCATGATGATGGTGGAGAGGCCCGACTCGAGGATGAAGCCGCCCGGCTTTTGCGGCAACTGACTGTGAGTTATGACTGGCGCTGGATTGTCGGCAATCATGATCCGGGCATTGCGGCAAATTGGGGCGGCGTGGTGTATGAAGAACTGTGGGTCGATGGCATCACATTGCGCCATGAGGCAGAGCCCAATGATCGGCGACCGGAAATGTCCGGGCACTTCCATCCCAAATTCCGGCAGGAAATCAGGGGACGTCTGGTGTCGCGGCGCTGTTTCGTGCGCAGCGCGAGCAAGCTGATCCTGCCTGCTTTCGGTGCGCTTACCGGGGGGCTCGATGCTGACGATTCGGCGATCAGCGAAGCCTGTGCCGGATTTGCTTGTGAGGCTCTGGTCCCGGCAGCTGGCAGGGTGCTCTGCTTTCCGCTGTCAGCCAGCCGTGCGCGCGCCGAATAAGGCCGTGCCGACGCGGATATACGTGGCACCCAGCATGATGGCGGTTGGAAAATCTTCCGACATGCCCATGCTGAGTTGCGAAAGGTCGTGCCGAGCAGCGAGTTCCGCCAGCAGGGCAAAAAAGGGCGCAGGTTCGACATCGGCGGGCGGTATGCACATCAGGCCGACCACCTCGATATGGGCAGCCTTTGCCGCGTCGAGCAGTCCAGGCAGCTCGGCAATGGCACAACCGCCCTTCTGCTCTTCCTCACCGATATTGACCTGAATGAAGCAGGGAACCTGCTTTCCAGCCTTGGTCATCGCTTTCGACAGCGTCGACAATAGCGATAGGCGATCGAGCGAATGGATGCAGTCGAACAGTTCCACAGCCTCTTCGGCCTTGTTCGATTGCAACTGACCGATCAGGTGCAATTGAATGTCGGGATATGCGGTGCGCAAGTCAGGCCATTTGCTTGCCGCTTCCTGCACCCGATTTTCGCCGAACATCCGGTGACCAGCGTCGAGAAGCGGACGGATTTCGTCCGCATCGCGAGTTTTCGATACCGCAATCAACGTAACATCATCGGTCGAGCGCTTCGCAATCTTGCAGGCCTTGGCCATTTCGGCGTGAATGTCGGTAAGGCGGCGGGTGGGGGTTTCGGGAGTCGCATCGGGCATGACCGCGCGCTATAGCGGTTGCCATGCCCGCCCGCCAGCCATTGCGAAAGCCTGTTCCGCGTATCTGGCTGATGACCGATCCCCGGCTGGACGACCAGTTGCTGACTGCCATCCGGCGGCTGCCATCAGGTTCCGGCGTGGTCTTTCGGCATTATGCGCTGGAAACGAAACAACGAAGGCATCTGTTTGCGCGTGTCCGTCATATTTGCGTGCAGCGGGGGCATATCTTGTTGCTGGCCGGAGATGCCAGAACCGCAAGGGCGTGGGGTGCCGATGGTGTGCACGGTCGAGGCGTATCGGCAAAGCCGCTGTTGCTAAGTGCGCCGGTGCACAACCCTTGTGAAATCGAACGGGCAAAAAGGCACGGGGCAGGCATAATGTTTCTCTCCCCGCTGCGGAAAACCCGCTCACATCCTGGTGAGCGCGCATTAGGCGCCTTGGCGTTTGGCAGGCTGGCAAGCCTCTGTCGACCCGCTTTGGTCATCGCCCTAGGTGGAATGAACAGGATGGAAGCCGCTAAATGGCCACGCAGCATCGTCCATGGCTGGGCCGCCATCGACGCGTTCAAACGCTAATTTGGTTTAGAAGCGGATTTTGGTTCCGACGTAGACGGCTTCGCTATCCGGACTGCTGTTCGCAGCAGGAGCGATGCGATCACGCTCACTGGCATAACGAACACCCGCAGTCACGTCGATACGCCGCGATATTGAGAAGCTGCCGCCAACCTTGAGAGCATAGTCGCCTGCTGCTGCCGAACCGCGCGGGTTGGGGGTGGCATTGCCGACTTTATCGACGCTGAGGTCGGTGTTGAAGCGGCTGGGCTTCTTCTTGTCGTTACCGTCGAGGCGGAAATCGCCCTTGCCGACCATGCCCGACAAACGAGGCTGTTCAACCTGTACCGCCTTCGCAGGCAGCTTGAAACCCTGCCAGCCGCGAGCGGCGGACAATTGGTAGTTCGAATTGTTCAGTCGAACCGTTGTGCCCGATCCAGCTTCAAACTTTTCTATCGCGGTGCGAATCGAAACCGCATTCGCCGAATTTGCCAGATCGGCGCGCGCTGCAACGGTCAAAACATTATTGCCCTTGCGATCAAGACCGGCGGGCGTGAAACGGAACTGGTTGCCAGCAACGGCCTTGCGCTCTGCCTTGACAGCGAGGCGGCTGTCTACGCCAGCGGGGGTGAAGCGGCTCATCCAGCTACTTGAATTCGCGCCGACTTCTGAAAATTGTGCTGCAAAAGCAGGGACTAGCACAGGTGACAGCAACAAGCTTCCAGTTGCCAAGAAGGCAACTGCCCTGCGGCCTTTAAGGCCCGAATTTGCTACACCCCGTTTCATGTCCGTATTATTACGACTCCATCTGAGCTGGAATATAGGCGCAATTCCATCGGCAACAAATAATTTTATCCACAACGCCAGTGATTTTGCCAATATGTTGCCGATACACAACAATCGGTTGCAACTGATACCGGAATCCGCGCTTTTCCGGGCGATATGCACAGCCAATAGCGGTTCAGTTTCGCGAAAGCTTGCCCGCGCCAACAAAGGTGAATAGAGACGTCCGCACAAACAGCGAAATCGCGAGGATTCAATATGCGTTTTAACCAGTTCGTCCTGGTCACGGCTTCGGTTTTGGCACTGGCTGCCTGTGGCGGCAAGGAACGGCCCAAGACCGATCTGGCGGCAAGCCAGGTAACGACCATCGGCGTCAACAGCTATTTGTGGCGCGCCTCGCTCGATGCACTGTCTTTCATGCCGCTGCTGCAGACCGACAGCGCAGGCGGCGTGATCGTGACCGACTGGTATGTGAACCCGAACAGCCCGGGAGAGCGCATGAAGCTGACCGTGTCGATTCTCGATCAGGATCTGCGCGCTGATGCGCTGCGCGTTGCTGCTGCCCGTGAAGTTTTACAGAATGGTCAATGGGTTGCTGCGGCAACCCGTGCAGCGACTGTGCAAAAGCTTGAGGGCATCATCCTTACCAAGGCGCGCGACCTTCGCCGCAGCGCTATCGCCGACTAATATCGAAAATCCTGCGTCTTCGCGTTGAAGACGCGAAGACTAACAGGGAAACAGCCAGCCATGGCATCACGATTCAACCCGTTCAAGGCGGACGGGCATTGGCAGAAAATCTGGGAAGAGCAGGGGGTGTTCAACGCGCCCCCGGCCAGCGACCCGCGTCCGAAAAGCTATATCCTTGAGATGTTCCCCTATCCTTCGGGGCGCATCCATATGGGGCATGTGCGCAACTACACCATGGGTGACGTGCTGGCACGCTACAAGGCGATGACCGGCCATGCCGTGCTGCATCCGATGGGTTGGGACAGCTTTGGCATGCCTGCCGAAAATGCGGCGATGGAAAAGAAGGTTCATCCCGGTGCCTGGACGCGCCAGAATATCGAGGCGATGAAAAAGCAGCTCAAGCGGTTGGGTCTCGCTATCGACTGGAGCCGCGAACTTTCCACCTGTGAACCCGAATATTACGGCCATGAACAGGCGCTGTTCCTGGATTTCTACAAGGCAGGCCTCGTCTATCGCAAGGAAAGCGAGGTCAATTGGGACCCGGTCGATATGACCGTGCTGGCGAACGAGCAGGTCATCGACGGGCGCGGTTGGCGCTCGGGCGCGCTGGTCGAGCGCAAGAAGCTGAACCAGTGGTTTCTTAAAATTACCGACTTTGCCGAGGAATTGCTCGAAGGGCTCGACGGACTTGAGCATTGGCCGGAGAAGGTCAAGCTGATGCAGGAAAACTGGATCGGCAAGTCGAAGGGGCTGAAGCTGACCTTCAACCTGACGGGTACGCATGACGGGATCGATGTGTTCACCACCCGCCCCGATACACTGTACGGCGCAAGCTTTGTTGCGATTGCGGCGGATCACCCGCTGGCACAGTCGTTGGCCGAAAATGCCCCTGCGCTGCAGGATTTCATCGCCGAGTGCAAACGCGGCGGGACGACGGCGGCGGAACTCGAAACTGCGGAGAAACTGGGTTTCAATACCAATCTGACGGTCGAACATCCGCTCGATCCCAGCTGGCACTTGCCCGTCTATGTCGCCAATTTCGTGCTGATGGACTATGGCACCGGGGCGGTTTTCGGCTGCCCCGCCCATGACCAGCGCGACCTTGATTTCGCCCGCAAATATGACCTGCCGGTGCGCCGCGTTGTCGCGGAAGGCGACGTCACCGATCTCGAATTTGAAGGCGATGTCGCCTACACTGGCCCCGGCAAAATCGTGAATTCGGACTGGATGAACGGCATGAGCGTCGATGACGCAAAGGCCGCTGTCATCGCCAAGGCCGAGTCCGAAGGCTGGGGCGAGGGGCAGACGCAATATCGCCTGCGCGACTGGGGTGTCAGCCGCCAGCGCTATTGGGGCACGCCGATCCCGATCATACACTGCGAGTTTTGCGGCGTTTTGCCGGTGCCACGCACCCAGTTGCCAGTCAAATTGCCCGAAGATGTCAGTTTCGACATTCCGGGCAACCCGCTCGACCGCCACCCGACCTGGAAGCATGTGAAGTGCCCGAACTGCCAGGAACCGGCGGTTCGTGAGACCGACACGCTCGATACCTTTGCCGATTCAAGCTGGTATTTCATCCGCTTCGCCAGCCAGCCTGACGACAAGCCATTCGACAAGGAAGAGGCAGAGGCTTGGCTGCCGGTCGGGCAATATATTGGCGGTATTGAACATGCGATTCTGCATTTGCTTTATGCCCGTTTCTGGACGCGCGCTTTGCAAAAGGTCGGCAAGCTCGATTTCGCTGAACCCTTTGCCGCGCTGTTCACTCAAGGGATGGTGACGCACGAAACCTACAAGTCGACTGCAGGCGCTTGGCTGAGCCCCGAAGAAATCAAGTTTGAGGGCGACAAAGCATTCACCATTGATGGTGCGCCCGTCGAGCGTGGCCGCATCGAGAAGATGTCGAAATCCAAAAAGAATGTCGTCGATCCCGATCCGATGTTCGACCAATATGGCGCCGACGCTGTGCGCTGGTTCATGCTGTCGGACAGCCCGCCAGAGCGTGACCTTGAATGGTCCGAAAGCGGGATTGAGGGCACATGGCGCTTTGTGAACCGCGTGTGGCGGCTGGTTGATTCCGTCGCCCCTGCGCAGGCAGGGGCCGCTAAAGGCTCTACCCAAAACCCCGAGGAACAAACGACAACGGCCCCGGCCTACGCCGGGGCGACGCCTTTGGACAAGAGCCTGCACCGCGCGATTGCGGGTATCGCCGCCGATATCGAAGCACTGCATTTCAACAAGGCCGTTGCCAAGGTCCATGGCCTTGTCAACGACATTGAAAAGGCATCGCCTTCGGCGTCGCGCACCACCGCAATCCGCACCCTGCCGCTGCTCGTCGCGCCGATGCTGCCGCATCTGGCCGAGGAGGCCTGGGTCGCATTGGGACATGAAGGCCTGATCGCGGGCCAGCCCTGGCCCGAACATGATCCGGCATTGCTGGTCGATGACGAGGTCACCATCGCCGTGCAGGTGATGGGCAAGCTACGCGATACGCTAACCGTAGCCAAAGGATCGTCCAAGGATGTACTTGAAGCGCTTGCGCTGGCCAGCGAGAAGGTGCAGCGTTCCATGGATGGCGCAAGCCCCAAGAAAATCATCGTGGTACCCGACCGTTTGGTGAATATCGTTATATGATGCGACTGCTGCCCCTATTCCTTGCTTCGCTGTTGCTTTCGGCCTGCGGAATGAAGCCGCTCTACAGCGGTGGTTCGCAGGGGCAGGTTTCGGCGTTGCTCGGTTCGGTCACGGTTGATGCGATCGAGGGCAAAAATGGCTGGTTGATGCGCAATGCCCTGAACGACCGTTTGGGCGCATCGCATGGCAGCAACGCCCGCTATCGGCTGGTAGTCAAACTGGATGACCAGATCGAAGGCTTTGGCGTTCGCGCGGACGATACCGTCACGCGCGAACGGCGCACGCTGCGCGCGCGCTATCAGCTAATTGATCTGGAAAGCAGCAAGACCGTGCTTGACGCAACGGCGGGTTCGGATGCAGGCATCGACGTTGTGAGTTCGGAATATGCCACAATCGCGGCAGAAAACACCGCGCTCGAGAATCTGACGGAAAAGGTTGCCGAACAGATTGTTACGCGACTGTCGCTCTACGCCCAAAATTCCCAATGAGCGGCAAGCTCAGCGAGCGGGATTTTATTGGCGCGATTGAAAGCCGGAATGATATCCGGCTGTTTTTCGTCTTCGGGCAGGATGAATCTGCAGCGGCTTCGATCGCGAGCGCTTTAATTGCGCGGCTTGGGCTCGACAGTGAGGCGATAGAGATTGACAGCGCAAAGCTGCGGAGCGACCCCGCCTTGCTGTCTGATGAGGCGGCATCGCAATCGCTCTTTGGCGGTGCGCGCCATATCAGGCTGCACTTCGCGCGCGAAGAAGGGGTGGATGCGGTTGCGAACCTGCTTTCAGCGGAAAATGCCGGCAATCCAGTCATTGCAACAGCGGGCGACCTCAAGAAAACCAGCAAGCTGCGGACACTGATCGAAGGCTCTTCCCGCGCCTTGTCGTATATCTGCTATCCGCCCAGCGAAGGAGAGGCGGTTGATCAGGCCGTTGCGGCGGCGGGCGCACTCGGCCTGCGCATCGACCGGACGCTCGCGGCGCAGATTGTGCGCTATACCGGGCAGGATCGGCGACTGGTGGCGATGGAATTGGAGAAGCTATCGCTTTATTATGATTCCGCTCTTGACCGGATGGTGACGGTCGAGCCGCAGGCACTTTCGTCACTCGCCGCCGAAACAGCAGAAGAAGATATCAACGCGTTGGTCAACCAGGTGCTGACGGGCGATGCCAAGGCACTGGGTCGAACCATCATCGAGGCTCGCGCTGTGGGGATTGAGGCAATCCGTATTGTTCGCGCGCTTCAGCGACGCATTGCCCTGCTTGCCGGAATGCGTATCAAGGTGGAGGAAGGTGCCAATGCCGGGGCGGTGGTTCGCGCCAACCGGGCAATCTTCTGGAAGGAGCAGGGCGCCTTCACGCAACAAGTGCAACGCTGGACGGCACCGCGCCTCGCAGGACTCAATGCCCACCTGCTGGAGGTTGAGGCGAAGCTGATGGCGACGGGCGCCGATCTGACCGAAACCGTGCTTGAAGAAGAATTGGTGCGCATCGCCCGCGCCGCAGCCCGCAGCCGCTAGGCCTTATTCATATTCCGCAGTAATCGGTATCCGCCCCCGGAATTGGCCGGATACGTTGCCTTTCAGCAACAAATCGCCACCAAAAGAAAATTCGAGCCGCCCGTACATATCGAGCCGGGGTGCAGGCGACAGGTTGGTACGCAGGTTGACAATCTCAACCGAGCCGCCCGTCGCGCTGCTCAGGCGGATGGTTGACGGCATTTCAATGCGTACCGATCGTCCGGACTCTCCGGTTACTAACGCGCTTCCGGCGAAAGGCGAACCGCCCAGATCGAGTATATCGCCGCTTACCGTGCGCGCGCCGCTATTGGGATCAATCGCGATGCTACCGCCGCTCGCACCCGTCGAAGTGGCACGGCTGAAATCAAGCGAACTGCGGATTTCGATGTTGAGCGGTTTCGTCTTGTCACCGGATTCACGCGCAAATAGATCCGCTCCGAAATCCTGTGCGAAAGCGACCGGCGTCAACGCCAGCGCGACTCCCATGCAGAAAAGGATCGATAGGTTCCGATACATTTGCATAGATTTTCGGAGAATGTGGTTAATTTCCGGTGAAAACCATTTCTCCGACCGCACTTGACCTCATGGCCTATGCGGCACACATTATATTCATGGAAAAAATGGAACTCAGCGAAGCAGAATGGCGGCAACGCCTTTCGCCGGTGCAATATCATGTGCTGCGTGAAGCGGGCACCGAACGGGCCTTTAGCGGTTCGTTGAATGTCGAAAAGCGGGACGGCGATTTCCTGTGCGGTGGCTGCGGAACGTTGCTTTTCCGGTCGAACACGAAATATGACAGCGGCTCCGGCTGGCCCAGCTTTACCGAACCGGCAACGCCCGATGCGATAGCCGAATATCGTGACACATCGCATGGCATGATCCGCATCGAGGTGCGCTGTGCCAAATGCGACGGGCATCTGGGCCATGTTTTCCCCGATGGGCCGGGCGAAAATGGTCTGCGTTATTGCATCAACAGTGTTTCGCTAGATTTTCAGCCGGACTAGTTCCTTAATCCCGCTTGTCGGATTCCCGGCAAACCATTAACAGGTTGGGCAATGGCAAAAGCTGGATATAAGGCAGCGGAAGGGTCGCGCTTCAAACGCTGGACCATGACTTCGCTCAAGGTCGGAACCGTTATCGCCCTTTTGGGCCTGATGGTCGTAGGGATATTTGTCGCGATTGCTCGGGGCGAAATCGAAAGCTTCGAGGATCTGAAATCATCACCCAACGGGCAGATGATCCGTGTTCGCGCAGCCGATGGCACCGTAATCCAGACGCTTGGACCAAGTTTCGGTCGCTGGATTCCGATCGATGAGATTCCACATGAGATGAAGGATGCGATGGTCGCGGTCGAGGATCGCCGTTTTTACTATCATCCCGGAATCGATCCTTATGGCCTGGGCCGTGCTGTGTTTGTCAGCCTGACCGATGGCGGCGGGTTGCGTGCAACCTCGACCATTACCCAGCAATTGGCACGCAATGTCTATCTGAACAACAACCGCGATATCGGCCGCAAGCTGCGCGAAATGATCCTCGCCATGGCGATGGAGACGAAGTTCAGCAAGGAACAGATTCTCGAGCTATACCTGAACAAGGTCTATTTTGGCGGTGGTGCTTATGGCGTTGATGCCGCGAGCCGTCGCTTTTTCGATCATGGTGCCGAAGACATCACATTGGCCGAAGCCACTATCATTGCGGGCCTTGTAAAGGCCCCTTCGCGTTATTCCCCCACCGCCGACGCCAAAGCGGCTATCGGGCGCGCAGGCGTCGTGCTGGAAGTGATGCAGGATGCAGGGATGATCACGCCCGAAGAGGCAGCGACGGTCGAGCCCGCCAAGGTCCAGCTTGCGCCCGAGCCGAAGCAGGATAGCGTGCGCTATTTTACCGACTGGGCGTTACCACAGCTCGACAATCTGATCGATGAGACCGAAAAGCCGATCGACGTCTGGACCACGCTTGACCTTGGTATGCAGCGCGCTGCGACCAATGCCATCCGTGCGGGCGTACCGCGCGGTGCGCAGGGTGCGCTGGTATCGATCGACCGAGACGGTGCTGTCCGCGCAATGGTGGGCGGCACCGACTACGCGACCAGCAATTATAACCGCGCGGTGACAGCGCTTCGCCAGCCCGGTTCGGCCTGGAAGGTGTTTGTGTATCTCGCCGCGCTTGAGGCCGGTTTCCGCCCCGAAGACAAGGTGGTCGATGAAGCGGTCACTATTAACGGCTGGTCTCCGCGTAATAGCAGCGGCACCTATTCGGGTGAAATCACATTCCGCACCGCTTTTGCCTATTCGAAGAATACTGTCGCTGCGAAGATCGGTGAAGAGGTCGGAACCAGCAGCATTGCCAGCATGGCACGGCGTTTTGGCATCACCACGCCCATTTCGACGACGCCAGCGATGGTGCTTGGTTCCTCTGAAACTCGCGTGATCGACATGACCCGCGCCTTTGCATCGATTGCCGCGCGCGGCCGAAGTGTGACGCCTTATGCGATCAGCAAGGTTACGACTATCGACGGCAATGTGATCTACCAGCACAAGCCCGCAAGGCAGATCCAACTGGTTGAGGATTATGTCGCGGGTGCGATGACCGACCTGATGCAGAGCGCTGTTGCCACCGGCACGGGTCGCGCGGCGTCGATCGGACGTCCGGTCGCGGGCAAGACCGGCACAACCAGCAGCAACAAGGATGGCTGGTTCCTCGGCTTCTCGTCCGGTTTGACAACCGGTGTCTGGATGGGCCGCGACGATGCGCGCGCGGTTGGCAATCTGCAGGGGGGAACGGCGCCCGCCGCCGCCTGGGCGACCTACATGCGCACGGCCGTCGCCAAGCGCCCGGTCGAGAATTTCGACACCGATGTTACCTTCCCCGAGCGGCTCGAAGATGAGGAGATGATGCTGGGTGAGGATGGCGAGGAGATTCTGGTCGACGAGAATGGCATGCCAATCGAGGGCGAACCTGTCGGCGATGCAGGGGGTATTCCTCCGGAACTGACCGAACCGGAGGCATTGGACGAGGCCTGGATCGATCAGGCGCTAGGCCGCGGTGGAGACGAGGAGGGTGCCGCGCAACCTCCGCCAACCCCGCGCAACACTGGCCCCAAAACTGTGACTGCCCCAGATCCGCGATAGCAACGTCGTTTTGTAAGGCTCTATTTCGCTTTACTTTAATCGACGCCTGACCATTATGTAGCACTGAGAGCTGACCCGCGGAGGCCGGTTCCACCTGGTCTTCAGGGGTCGAAAAATGTCTATCGAACGAATGGACAGTGCAGCTTCGGCTGCTGATGATGCGCCTTCCGCAGCTTGCCACTTTGTGACGTCCTCACAGATCGAGGTGGCGCAGTTCGTTCCGCCCCCCGAACTCGCGCCCTTTGTTACCCAATTCTACCATTTCCGTTGCGATCAGCCGCGGGTACGCGATGCTCAACCAGCGGCGTTGGGGCACATTGTCTTCTACCTGCAGGGCAGGGGAACGTTGCGGTTCGAGGACGGCCAGACCTATTGGAACGACCCCGTCGGATTATTTGGCCCCGGCATGGCGCATGCCGAATTCGATATAGAGGGGCCGTTCGAAGATTTCGGGCTGGCGATGTCGCCACTGGGTTTCGTGGCGCTGACCGGCAAGGCGGCAACCGACTATGCAGACCGGATGGTGGACGCCGCCGAATTGTTCGGGGATGGCATCACCGAAATGGCGCACCGGTTTCGCGAAGGGCGGCAAAAAGGCAGCGTGTCGGTGCGCGACATGGTCGAACAGACCACGGCATTCCTGCTGCCGTTCCTGAAGCCTGTGCCCGCCAGCCATATTGCCCTGATCCAGACGGTTAGTCAGTGGATTTCGAGCGAGTTCGATCCCGATGTCGAGGCGCTGTTTGCGAAGCTATCCCAATCGCGCAGCACGGCGACCCGCATCATCCGCAACTATTTTGGCGCCTCGCCCAAACAGTTGATGCGCAAATATCGGGCCCTGCGCGCGGCAACACTTTTGTGCGATCCCGATGCCACGCCCGAAATGCGTGCGCGGGTCGAATCGCTCTTCTACGATCAGCCGCACATGATCCGGGAAATCCGCCATTTTACCGGCAGAACGCCCGGCGCGCTTGATAGCGATGACACCCGAATCCTGCGGGTTTGGCTGTCGAAGGACAATTTTCGCCAGCTCGAGGCCTATCCGGGTTGATTTTCCCTGCCGAGGGGCGCATATAAATCAGACTAATCCAATCCGATTATGTGGAATCAGTCTGGAGCGCGCGATGCGGCTTTCGAACATGGCCGACTATGCTGTTGTCGTTATGGGTGCCGCCGCGCGCCATTGCGGGGGTGCGCGTACCTCTGCGACCGCGCTTTCCGATGAAACCGGCATTGCCCTGCCGACGGTCCAGAAATTGGTGAGCATCCTCACCAAAGGCGGCCTGTTGCGTTCAGTGCGTGGAGCAGGCGGCGGTATCCAACTGTCGCGCCCTGCTGCCGCGATCACGCTCGCCGACATTATCGAGGCGGTCGAAGGCCCCATTGCGATGACCAACTGCACCAATGCCGCAAGCTGCAACTGCGCGATTGAACCCGACTGCAATGTGAAACCGCATTGGGCGGTGGTGAATAAGACTGTGCGCGGTGCGCTTGCCGATGTGAAATTGACGAGCCTGGTGCAAGCATGACCGACGAAATCGAGATTAAAGACCGCGCGGCGCGCGAGGCAGCCGACAAGGTTGCCGATTATGAGCATGGCTGGGCATCGGACATCGAAACCGAATTTGCCGAAAAGGGCCTCAACGAAGACACCGTTCGCTTCATTTCGGCCAAGAAGAACGAGCCCGAATGGATGCTCGAATGGCGGCTGAAGGCATTCCGCATGTGGCAGGAAATGACACCGCCCGATTGGGCAAAGCTCAACATCCCGCCCATCGACTATCAGGACGCCTATTATTACGCCGCGCCCAAGGCGAAAAAGAAGCTAGAAAGCCTCGACGAGGTCGATCCGGAAATCCTGAAGGTTTACGAGAAGCTCGGCATCCCGATCGAGGAGCAAAAGGTGCTCGCGGGCGTCGAGGGTGCACGCAAGGTCGCGGTCGATGCGGTGTTTGACAGCGTTTCGGTGGCCACCACCTTCCGTGCGGAGCTGGAAAAAGCTGGCGTGATTTTCCGCAGTATCAGCGAGGCGATCAAGGAATATCCGGAGCTCGTTCGCAAATGGCTCGGCAAGGTTGTGCCGATGCACGACAATTATTTAGCCACGCTCAACTGCGCGGTCTTTTCGGATGGCACCTTCGTCTACATCCCCGAAGGCGTGCGCTGCCCGATGGAGCTCTCCACCTATTTCCGCATCAACGCGGAAAATACCGGACAGTTCGAACGCACGCTGATCGTCGCGGACAAGGGCAGCTACGTCTCCTATTTGGAGGGCTGCACCGCGCCGATGCGCGACGAAAACCAATTGCACGCTGCCGTGGTCGAACTGGTTGCGCTCGATGATGCAGAGATCAAATATTCGACCGTGCAGAACTGGTATCCCGGCGATGCCGAGGGCAAGGGCGGCATCTATAACTTCGTCACCAAACGCGCTTTGTGCCAGGGGCGCAATAGCAAGGTCAGCTGGACCCAGGTCGAAACCGGCAGCGCTGTGACCTGGAAATATCCCAGCTGCGTCTTGAACGGTGAAAACAGCGTCGGCGAATTTTATTCGGTCGCGGTGACCAACAATTACCAGCAGGCCGATACCGGCACCAAGATGATCCACAATGGCAAGGGCAGCCGCTCGACGATCATCTCCAAAGGCATCAGCGCGGGGAAGAGTAACAATACCTATCGCGGGCTGGTCCGCGTTGCCCCCAATGCGGAAGGAGTGCGCAACTTCACCCAGTGCGACAGTCTGCTCTTAGGCAGCGACTGCGGCGCCCACACCGTGCCCTATATCGAAGTCCGCAACCCTTCGGCCCAGATCGAGCATGAGGCGACGACCAGCAAGATCAGCGACGACCAGCTTTTCTACGCGATGCAACGCGGGCTGGGGCAGGAGGAAGCGGTAGCCCTCATTGTCAACGGCTTTGCCAAGGAAGTGTTGCAGCAACTGCCGATGGAATTTGCGGTTGAGGCGCAGAAGTTGTTGGGGATCAGTTTGGAAGGGAGTGTGGGATGATTGGTTTGGTAATAGCATTAGCAGCAAGTGCGTCAGGAGCGCCAAGCCAACCCGCCGTTGCTCCGTCGGCTCGTTGGGAGTTCCGGGTCTGCACTTTTCGAGCTTTGGACGTGCGGTTGCGCAAAATCTACATTTCACCCACGCATGATGGTTTGATCGAAGAGGTTTTCCAGGATTGCGCCACTGAGTTGGCTGAATTGCGGCGGGTCCAACCTGCTTCGGATGTCGAAGAGTTACTAGTGCAGCAGTCCAAACGTCTCCGCGAATATGAACAAACGTTTTATTGGGACAACATGACGGGCCGAGTTTGATGCTCCAAATAACCAACCTCCACGCCACGGTCGCGGACAAGCCGATCCTCAAGGGCCTTACCCTCTCGCTCAATGCGGGTGAAATCCACGCGATCATGGGGCCCAATGGCGCCGGCAAATCGACGCTGGGCTATGTGCTTTCGGGCCGCCCCGACTATGAAGTGACCGAGGGTTCGGTGATCTTCAACGGCGAAGACCTGCTCGCCATGGACCCGCATGAGCGCGCAGCAGCTGGCCTGTTTCTTGGCTTCCAATATCCGGTCGAAATACCCGGCGTATCCAACGTCCAGTTCCTGCGCGAGGCATTGAACGCCCAGCGCAAGCAGCGCGGCGAAGAGCCGCTGTCGGGCGGTGAATTCCTGAAGCTGGCGCGCGCACAGGCGGATGCGATGGGCATGGATATGGAGATGCTCAAGCGCCCGGTGAATGTCGGCTTTTCGGGTGGCGAGAAGAAGCGCAACGAGATGGTGCAGATGGGCATCATCGACCCCGCGCTTGCAATCTTAGACGAAACCGACAGCGGCCTTGATATCGATGCGCTGCGCGTGGTCGGCGAAGGCATCAACCGGATCATGCGCCGCCCCGACAAAGCGGTATTACTGATCACCCATTACCAGCGCCTGCTTGACTATGTGCAGCCCGATTTCGTCCACGTCCTCGCCGATGGCCGCATTACGCGCAGCGGCGGCCCGGAACTCGCGCTCGAGCTGGAGCGTGAAGGCTATAAGGAACTGGCCGCATGAGCGCCGCAGGCATTCCTTTGCTCTGCGGTCTCTGCGTGTCCTTTGCGTCTTTGCGCGAAACCTGCGACGTTTTTGTTTCGCGCAGAGACGCAGAGGAAGCAGAGACCGCGGAGGGGGTTTATGTGCAATGAGTGCGCTGCCAACACGCCGCGATGAGGAATGGCGCTATGCGCCTGCCGAGGTGCTGGCCGGGCTGAAGGCCTTGCCCGAGGCGGAGCATATCGCCGTTGCGGCAGGTACGAAGCATCCGATGTATAGATGCGTATCGACGGGAGCCGCGAGTAAGGTCGACATTCAACGTTACCAGATCGACATCGCCGAAGGCGCGCGGTGCGAGGCGTTTTTCCTGCTGACAGGTGGCGGTTACAAACGGCTCGATATCGACGTGACGCTGGCCGAAGGCGCGCATTTTGAATTGGGCGCGGTCGGCATTGGTCGCGGAGTGGAAATCACCGAAATCGTGACCCGCCTGCGCCATGTTGCGCCGGGGGCGACTTCGAACCAGGTGATGCGCGGGGTGGCGATGGATAAGGCGACGATCACGATGATCGGCCGGATCGACGTCGCCAAAGACGCACAGAAAACCGACGCTTCGCTGGGTGCGAAAGGGCTGTTGCTCGACCGCACCGCGACAATCAACGCCAAGCCCGAGCTCGAAATCTATGCCGACGATGTCAAATGCGCGCATGGCTGCGCCATCGGTCAGCTCGACGACATGGCGCTGTTCTATGCGCAGCAGCGCGGCCTGCCGATGGCAGAGGCACGCAATTTGTTGATGCAGGCTTTCGTCGCAGAAGCCTATGGCGAGATCGCCGACAGCAAATGGCGCGACCATATGATCGGCTATGCCGAGGCAGCGCTGCGGGGCACGTTCTGATGGCGATTGTCACCGAACGCGCATTGGGCCGCTGGGAAAATGAAGGCGGCGGTCTGGCGCGCGAATTGCGCGACCAATTCCCCGGTGTGCGCGACTGGCATTATCTCGATACCGCAGCGAGTGCACAAAAGCCGCAGGCTGTGCTCGATGCGATGATGCGCGCGGGTGGAGAGGATTATGCCACCGTCCACCGCGGCGTCTATGCGCGCTCGGCGAACATGACCCTGGCCTATGAGGCTGCAAGGCGGCGGGTGGCCGAATTTATCGGCGGACGAGAGGATGAAATTGTCTTCGTGCGCGGCGCAACCGAAGCGATCAATCTTGTCGCGCACAGCTTCCCCCAAAAGGGCCGCATCCTGCTCAGCCAGTTGGAGCATCACAGCAACATCGTGCCTTGGCAGCTTGCCGGATATGATATCGACGTCTGCCCGTTGACTGCGGATGGCAGGATCGACCTCGATGCGGCGGAGGCGATGCTGACCCAAGACCATGTGCTGGTTGCTTTCGCACATGTTTCCAATGTTCTGGGCTCGGTTCTCGATGCCAAGCGCGCTGACACCCTCGCGCATCAGGTTGGTGCGAAACTGTTGCTTGATGGTTGCCAGGCAGTGCCGCGTTTGCCGGTCAATGTCGCGGAACTCGGCTGCGATTTCTATGTGTTCAGCGGGCACAAGCTTTACGGCCCGACCGGGATCGGTGCGCTATGGGGGCGCAAGGAATTACTCGATGCCATGCCTCCTTATCAGGGCGGCGGTTCGATGATCGACCGGGTGACCTTCGCCAAAACCACCTACGCCCCCGCACCGACGCGGTTTGAGGCGGGCACGCCTGCGATCGTAGAGGTGATGGGCCTGCGCGCGGCGATCGATTATGTCGACGCCATCGGGCTTGATGCTATCCACGCACATGAGGCAGAATTGGTACGGCAGACGCGCGAAGCGCTGCGTTCAATCAACTCGATCACGCTGTACGGGCCGGAAGATGCGGCCGGGATTGTCTCCTTCAGCATGGAAGGGGTGCATCCGCACGACATCGGCACCATCTTGGACGAGGAAGGCGTGGCAATTCGCGCCGGCCACCATTGCGCACAGCCGCTGATGGAGCATTTGGGGCTACCCGCTACGGCGCGCGCGAGCTTCGGGATTTACAATGATGAAAGCGATGTCGCGGCCCTGGTCCGCGGTCTTGAACGGGTGAAAAGGATCTTCGGATGAGCGAAGAGCAGAAAATCTTGGTCGAAGAAGTCGACAGCGTTTCGCCGCCGCCCAAGGCGCGCGTCGAGGATACCGAAAGTCCAGTCGAAAAGCTGGAGCGCAAGAAGGATTATCTCGAAGGTTTCCTCGCGCAAAAGCCCGAGCCTGTGGCTGAGGGTGACGAGGCGCTGCAGGATGCGGTAATCGAGGCGCTCAAGGAGATTTACGATCCCGAAATCCCGGTCAACATCTACGATCTTGGCCTCATTTATGGCGTGGAGATCAATGGCGGCCATGCGTTAGTAACGATGACGCTGACAACGCCGCATTGCCCCGTTGCCGAAAGCATGCCCGGCGAAGTCGAACTGCGCGTCGGTGCTGTGCCCGGAATCGGCGATGCCGAGGTCAATTTAGTCTGGGATCCGCCATGGGGACCGGACAAGATGACCGATGAGGCGCGTCTCGAACTGGGGATGCTGTGATGAATACTGAAACCAAAACCCGTCGCCCGCTGCCCGCCGCCGTCACGCTGACGCCTGCAGCCGAGGAACGCGTTGCCGAGCTGATGCGCAATGCGCCCGAAGGGACCATCGGTGTCAAGCTGTCGACCCCTCGCCGCGGCTGTTCGGGGTTGGCCTATTCGGTCGACTATGTCAGCGAAGCGGTGCCTTTTGACGAACGCATTGAAACCCCCGGCGGCACCTTTTTCATCGATGGCGGCTCGGTACTGTACCTCGTCGGTTCGACAATGGACTGGCAGGAGGATGAATTCACCGCCGGTTTCGTGTTCAACAACCCCAATGCCACCGGCAGTTGCGGTTGCGGCGAAAGCTTTACCGTGTGATCAGAATTTGCGGTTGAAACGAAGCGCCAGCCCGAGGTCGTCGGGCGCGTTCTCGATATGCCCCGGTTCGGTCCGCCAGAATGCATTGGCCGACAGATAGCCACCTGCGAATGATGTCGCATAGGCCGCTTCGATATCGCGTTCGCGTCCTGTCGGCGCCAGCGAGACAAACTGCCGCCCGAAGCTCGCCTGCAGCGTTGAATAATCATAGCCCACCGGCAGTGTCAGGTTCAGGCCGCCACCGCGCACGCGAAGCGGCTGGGCGAAGCGCAGCGAGAGGCTGTCGCGCAACGAAAACAGGCCAAATCGGGAGAGGTCGGCGGACCAGGCATCGCTTTCGAGCCAATCCGCGGAATCGCGCAATCCAGAGGCCGCGATCCGCGTCCAGCCACGGCGGTAATTCGCGTCAACGCGCCACGCGAAACCCAGCGCCAATGACGAACCGGCATCGGCAAACCAGCTGCGCGCGCCGGTTTCACCGGTCCACATATTGGTGCCACCACCCAATATGGTCTCGCGTTCATCGAGCATTGTGCCTGACAGCTTTAAGCGCAAAGCACCCACTTCGCGATCAAGCCCGACATAAGCGAGCCGATAACCATAGCCGCGATAGCGGCTGCGCAGCGGATCGCCTGCATATTCCTTCCACAGGCGGACATCGCCGCCTTCACCCGCGACGGTCATTCCAAAGCTGGCGACTTGCTGGCGATAGGCAAAGGCTGAGGAGGGCTGACTGAAAAAGCCAAACGATTCCTGTGCTGCATCGGCGGCAACGAAGCTGGCCGCGCGGTCGACGGCCATCTGGTCGATCAAGGCACCGCTGCTTCTGGCAATGCCAAGCGCGACATGCCGGTCGCTGCCCAGCTTGGCGATCACCGAACCGGCAATCGCGCGCGCCTGCGATCGTTCACGCGGGGACAGGTCTAACCGGTCGGGCCCCACCCCGTCGCGGCGATTAGCCACTGAAAGTATAACTGCCAGATTCTCATTGGCAGCTATGCGTGTATCGGTTCCCATGTTGAGTGCGGGTGCGAGCTTGGGCGCTGATTTGGCGGCGAGCAGTGTGCCACTGAAATCGGCGCGGAACGCGCGTCCATAGCTGTCGAGGATGACGGATTGCGGGCCTTGGCCGTCGCCGGCATCACCCATCGGTCCACCCAGTGTAGCCGTTGCAGCGGTTGGCACGGGTATTGGGGTCCCGGCGATTGACTGTTGGCCCTGTGGCTGAAAGGCGCGCGCAAGATTCAATTCACCCCGGCCATAAATGGCATCTGTTCCGGCTGCGCCTAAATCGGTTGTCGTAGAAAGCAACAGGTCGACGATCTGTCGGCCGGTCAGATTGGGGAAGGCTTGTGCGAGCAGAGCCACCGCCCCTGAAACAATTGGAGCGGAAAAACTGGTGCCGCTCCACAGGAACTGTGCCCCTGTCTCGTCTGGCGCGCGCACACGAACGCCCAGCGCGGTAATATAATAATTTTGGCCAGTGCCCGCACGATTGGAGAATGTCGAGATTTGCTGGTTCGGGTCCGTGGCCCCTGCGATGAGGATTTGGCCCCGCGCTATCGGATCAAGAGCGGTCAGCGCCATAGGGTCAGGATTGACTGCGTTTGCCGGGTCAGTGTCATATTCGTTGCCGGCCGAAATTACGATGACTATGCCAGCGGCCGTGGCGCGATCGACGGCTGCGCGCAGGTTCGAATTCATCGGCGAACCGCCGAGTGACATATTGATCACCCGAGCGCCGACGGACACGGCACGGTCCACAGCCCGTGCCATATCATTGTCGTTATGCGTGCATCCCTCATCGGGATTGGCGTTGGCGCATGTTCCTGGGGTGTCAGTGCGAAGCACAAGTAAGGTTGCACCAAAGGCAACGCCATGGGCATTGAGGTCGTTCTTTGCGCCGAGCAGGATTGAAGATACTGCTGAACCGTGTCCACCTTCATCCTGAAGGCCTCGTGTTCCCGCAAAATCTCCTGATTGCGGATGAATCTTGCCGGAAAATTCAGGACTGTCGATATCGATACCACTGTCGACCACACCGGCGATGACGCCTGCCCCGGTGGCCCCGGCATTATAGGCCGCAATGGCCTGTGCCTGCACCGCACCATTTGATCGTTGGTACTCAGCTGTGTCGAAATTCGATGTCGGTGGCGGCGGTGGTGGCGGGGGTGGAGGTGTTATTACAGGCGGCGGGGGCGGTGTCGAACTAATGCCACCGCCGCTTCCACCTCCACTTCCGCAAGCAGAAACCGAGAGTGCAAAAATAATAGATGAGCCAACCGCGATGTTGCGACCTTTGCCTGTGTTGGCCATTTCATTCCCCAAACTATAACCTACGATATTACTTCGGACTCGCTTGCGCCAGCCTTACCACAGATGAACCTTGCGAGATTTGATACCTGTAGTTAACGGGGCGGCGATGTCTCCCGCGACCCATCCCGACTTCGGCCATGTCGATACCTGGATATTCGATCTGGATCTGACGCTTTACGCGCCGGAGCATAATATCATGGAGCAGGTGCGCAATCGGATTGCGGCTTATGTCGAAGATTATTTCAAGGTCGACGGTGAACGCGCGCACAAGATCCGGTACGATTATTGGCGCAAATATGGAACGACGCTGGGCGGGCTGATGGCCGAACATGGCGTCGATCCGCACGGCTATCTGGATTTCGTCCATGATGTCGATATGTCGCTGCTGCAGCCCTGCGAACGGTTGCGGGCGGGGATAGAGACATTGCCGGGCCGAAAGCTGATCTTCACCAATGCGGATGCGCCTTATGCGCAACGCGTGCTCGTG
This sequence comes from uncultured Sphingorhabdus sp., assembly GCA_937873665.1. Next base: position 717,654 of record CALMYW010000394.1, on the reverse strand, counting down.
GCGCGCGGCCTGGACGGGGTTTTTGAAGATATTTTCGACATTCACCGGATGGAGCACAAGCCGAAACCGGCGACGGATAGTTATGATGCGCTTTGCACGCAGTTGGGTATCGAGCCGACGTCAGCATTGTTTGTCGAAGACTCGGCGCATAATCTGGAACCAGCCAAATCGCTGGGCATGACGACTATTTGGGTTAATCATAACGGCGACGCCGAATCCGCCGATGCGCGCCCGCACTATGTCGACCATGAAATAGCAGATGTGGCCAGCTGGCTGGCTGGAGAAAAGGAATTGAAATGACCGAAGCACTGCAAATGACAATCGAAAAGGCCTGGGAAGAGCGCGATGGCATCACCATCGGCACCGGTGGTGAAGTGCGTGCGGCAGTCGTTGAGGCACTCAATCTGCTCGATAGTGGGCAGCGTCGCGTGGCGGAAAAGGTCGATGGCAATTGGCAGGTCAACCAATGGCTGAAGAAAGCCGTCCTCCTGTCCTTTCGTCTCAACGATATGGAGACCATTCCGGGCGGCCCCGGCGGATCACACTGGTGGGACAAGGTGCCGTCCAAATTTGCGGGTTGGGGTGAAAACCGCTTTCGCGACGCCGGTTTCCGCGCCGTTCCGGGCAGCATCGTCCGTCACAGCGCGCATATCGGCAAGGGCGTGGTGCTGATGCCCAGCTTTGTGAATCTGGGTGCCTATGTCGATGAAAACAGCATGGTCGACACCTGGGCAACCGTGGGCAGCTGCGCGCAAATCGGCAAAAATGTGCACCTGTCGGGTGGCGTCGGCATAGGCGGCGTGTTGGAGCCGCTGCAGGCAGGCCCGGTGATTATCGAAGATGATTGCTTCATCGGGGCGCGTTCGGAAGTCGTCGAAGGCGTTATCGTCGAGCAAGGCGCAGTGCTGGCTATGGGTGTATTCCTGTCCTCGACCACCAAGATTATCGACCGCGCAACCGGCGAAGTCTTTGTTGGCCGTGTGCCGTCTTATTCGGTGGTGGTCCCTGGCGCGCTGCCCGGCAAGCCGCTTCCCGACGGCTCTCCTGGCCCAAGCCTTGCCTGCGCCGTGATCGTCAAACGGGTCGATGCCCAAACCCGTTCGAAAACAGCGATTAACGAGCTGCTGCGCGACTGACTGCGTTTATATTTCGACGAACTGCATCCGGTTTCGCTTGCAATAAAAGAGCGAATCGCTCTAATTTGCTCCTGCGGACCGGGCCCCTCTGGCGCTCGCTTCTTCGGAAGGAACGTGATGTCGGCCGCATCGGATCTCCGGTGCTTGGGTTTGCGGTCCCTGTTTCCCCCGAATGCCCCTTCCCGACGCCGGAGCTCCGATTGAACACCCATTGTTCAAGAGGAGAAAGACATGTCGGAACGTACATTCCGCCTGATGCAATATCACCAGAAGCTCGATGAAGAGCTGCGCGCGGAAATGCGCAGCAACTGGCCAAGTTTTACCCGAATCCAGCGGCTGAAGCGTATGAAGCTCGCCGTAAAGGATAAGTTGCAGACGCTGGTGGCCAAGGGTCGCAAGTCCCCCAAACCAGCCTGATCTCAGACTGGCTGCGCTCGTCGCCCTCTCCCAAATTTGGCCCAAAGCCGAACGACGAGCGCAGCCAGCAACAGCGCAGTGGCGAATGGGATAAGCCAACGCGCCGCCAAGGTCTAAGTTCAGTTCTGCCCGGGCTTCAGCAGATCAAGCACAGCGGCCGTCATCGCCTCGACGCCCAGACGCACCGACGGTTCGGGATCAATCTTGAACAGCGGCGAGTGATGTCCGGCAACTGGTGGGCCGCCATTTTTTGCAGCCTTGATCCATTCGGGATTGGTGCCACCAACGCCGAAATAATAGCCCGGAATGCCAAAGGAAGGATCGACAAAGAAGGCGAAGTCTTCGGCACCCATATTGGTCTGACGGAAGGGGACGACAACATCCTTGCCAAGCGCGTCACCAATCGCCGTATTCAGGCGGCGGGCGAGCGCGGCATCGTTCACAGTCACCGGCGTAGTCTCGGTAACCTTGACGATGGGCAGTTTATCTTCGGGCAGGCCATGGGCGCGGCCGATGCCGACAGCGACGCGCTCGATAGAAGCAATCAACTGGTCGCGTACTTCCTGGCTGTTGGCACGCACGGTGACCTGCAAGTCAGCATGTTCGGAAATGATGTTGTGCTTTTGCCCCGCATGGAAGGCACCGACCGTGATCACGCCGGGTTCCAGTGGGCCCTTTTCGCGGCTGATGATCGATTGCAGACCAACCACGATTTGTGATGCAATATAGACCGGATCGCGGCCGAGGTGCGGTGCCGCGCCGTGCGTTGCGATGCCGGGAACGCGAATGTCGACGCTGTCGGCAGACGAATATTGGATACCTTCCGATGCGGCTATCTTGCCTGTTTCCAGTTCGGCGGCCACGTGGAAAGCCAGCGCATAATTGGGCTTCGGGAAGCGGGTGTAGAGTCCGTCCTTGACCATGGCGTTTGCACCACCGACACGTTCTTCGGCCGGCTGCACGATGAACAGCACGGTGCCCTTCCAGCGATCTTTCATCCGCGCCAGTTGGCGAGCCGTGCCGACAAGCGAAGTGATGTGTACATCATGGCCGCAGGCGTGCATGACTGGCATTTCAAGCCCATCGACACCAACCTGACGCACGGTTGAGGCATTGGCATAGCCAGACCGTTCCTGCACCGGCAACCCGTCCATATCGGCGCGAACCAGAACGACAGGACCGTCGCCATTTTTGAGAACGCCGACCACACCGGTTTGCCCGACCTTTTCAGTTACCACCATGCCGGGGATCGCGCGCAACTCCTGCGCCATCCGCGCCGCAGTCTTGAACTCGCGGAAGGACAGTTCGGGGTTGCGATGGAAATGATCCCAAAGCGCGCCTAATGATTTGTCATAATCCGCTTTAACATCGCCCGCATAATCGGGCTTTGCCGCCGCCGGTGTCGCGATCACGGCTAGTGCCGCAGAAGCGGTGAGCAAGAATCGTCCGATGTTCATGATTTCCTCCCTGTTTCCGCGAAGACTATCACGGACAGGTTTCAAGGCAATGGCCGATAGGCGTTTCTGCGGGGACCATGGTTACATATTGGGCGAAGCCTTTCCGGGTTTCCGGATTGACCCACAGTCCAGCCCGCAAAGCATAAGCTTCGCCGACATGGCCGATCCAGGTTGATCCCCGGCCATCGGTGTGAATGTGCACGCCTAAGCCATAGGCCTGGAAATAGCCGCGGTCTGTATCGCCATTGATGCCATTATACCGCCACTGCATTTTGGTCATTTCGGCGAACGCTTTTTCAGACAGCAAGGGCCGTCCACCGTTTAGCAGCAATTGGCCGATTTTTGCGAGATCCTGCGCGGAGATCCGAAGCCCACCTTGCGGGCTGAAAGATGATCCGTTCCTGCCGATTTTATACCGCGCCAAATCACAATTGCCGCTGCTCGCCGGGAGCACAGGGCAGGGATCGGCACCGCTTATCGCTGCATCGCGAGCGAGATCGCCGTTGCTGCGCAACAAAGTCACGGCTTCCGCGCGCCGACCTGGGCTGCATCCTGCACCCCAGTTGAAACAGCCGTCGATCCGCAACGGCTGCAGCACTTTTTTCGCTACGATCCGGTCGAAACGCTCTCGAGTCACCGCCTCAATCGTCGCTGCGATGACCGGCGAGTTGAGGTTTGCATAGCTGAAATAGTCGCCAGGCTTGTAACCAGAATGCCAAATGTCCGGATTGGAAAGTATAGCTTGCAGGCTCCCGTCCAGTGGCAGCAGATAATCGATGCTATCCCTGATGCCCGACGTGTGACTCAGCAGGTGACGCAATGTCACCGGTCGGTCAGGAAATGCCGGATTGCGCACCGCGAATCCCAAATAAGCGCTTATGTCGCGGTCGAGATTGATACGCCCTTCGTCAACGAGGCGCATGACGGCGATTGCGGTTACCAGTTTTGAAATCGACGCGACCCTCACAGGGTCGTCAGCGCCGACCTTGCGACCTATTACTCCGGCCTCGCCTTCCATCTTGCGAACAGTGACAGCCTTAGTCGAAAAATCGACGCGTACCTTTGCCGGTTCGGGCAGTTTGGTTTGGGCAAAGGCAACAGATTGCCCGACTGTCAAAGCAGCGAGACCGGCAAAGAACGCCGTCGATGCTATTCGTCGCCGCGGCATTCGCCCTCATATTTGCCAGTCATCGCACCTTTAAGCTTAATTTTGCCAGCCATCGGCACTTGCACCGCGAGATCGGTGTCGAACTGGAATTCGCTGTCGCCAATTGTCCCATCAAGCTTCATCTCGGCTTTGCCCAGATCGCCCATGCCGCAAACCAGCGCCATATTGACCCGGTTTCCGGCAATATCGAATGTGTTGTAACTGCAGTCCTCGGCCCCTTCGCCTCCAAAAAAGTCCGGTCCCGGTTTGGCCGCATCCTGTTCGCTGAGGCAGGAAAGGCCCGATGCACCCTTGGCCAGCTCTGCCTTGATATTGGCTTTTTCGCCCTCGCCAAGGCGCGGCACCTCGATATCGGTGAAAGTGAAGTTCATGCGCCAACGGCCCGGCTGCATAGCGAGATAGCCGTCCCGCCGCATTTCGGCCGCGCGCTCGGTCCGCGACACCGTGCCGTCGCCGTTCACATCGGAATTATCGCTGCAACCGGCCACAAGGGCCAGCAACCCGATTACAGAAAGTCGCTTGGCTTTCTTTGTCATGGTCAGGCCGGGCAATCGCCAATCCGTTTGCCTTCGATCTTGCCCTTCATAGTGACAGCACCCATCGGTGTTCCGGAAGTCTTCTGTTCCATCGTCATTGAATAGGTTTCTGCTTCGAAGCTGCCGTCCATCTTGCTGGAGATCACCATGTCGCCTTGCGGCTTGCAGGTCATTTGAACGCTCATCTTATTGCCTGACCGGTTGAGTTGTTCAAAGCTGCAATTGGCGCTGGCATCGCCACCGAAGAAATCTGCGCCCGGATTTTCAGCCTGCTCTTTGGTCAGGCAGGATTTCACGCTCATACCGCTGCCCATGGCCTTGGTCATCTGGGCTTTTGCGGCTTCGGGCATGCCTGGCGCATCGATGCTGTCGAAGGTCATTTTGACTTCCCACATCCCCGGCTTCATTGCCATCGCGCCTCCGCTAGAAAGCTCTTTCTGCGCTTCCGCAGCGGTAACCTTGCCATCGCCATCTGTGTCGGCGCCCTTGTCCGAACAGGCCGTAATCGCAAGAACAGCGCTCGTCGCGCCCAGTACCAGGAATTTCCGCATCTGCATCCCTCCAAATAATTAGCCACCCGCAATCTGTTTGTCGCGAAACCACTGAGAAGGCAACCGTTTTGCGTTCGCTACGCTTCGTTCATGACAAGGACAGATGATAAGGCTAAGGAAGCGCGAACCATAGTCAGGGAGTTATCTCCAATATGTTGCGTAATTTCGTCTTTTTCATGATAGCTCTTTTTGCAACGGCATGGGCGAACGCCCAGGAACCGGCAGCGCCAACGCCCGCACCGGCGGCAAACGAAGCCGAAAATATCCTGCATCTCGACCTGTCGACCGGAGGTCGTGTTTCAATAAAGCTCTTCGCAGATGTTGCCCCAGCGCATGTCGATCGTATCAAAACTTTGACCCGGCAGGGTTTCTATAATGGCGTGGTTTTCCACCGCGTTATTGATGGATTCATGGCGCAGACCGGTGACCCGACTGGCACAGGAACCGGTGGCTCGCCACTGCCTGATCTAAAGGCTGAATTCAACGCCTTGCCCCATCTGCGTGGAACGGTGTCGATGGCGCGCGCCCAGAGCGAAGATAGCGCGAACAGCCAGTTCTTTATCTGTTTTCTGCCGCGCTTTGCACTTGACGGCAAATATACCGCTTTCGGGCGCGTGATTGCGGGCATGCAATATGTCGACGCGATCCAGCGTGGCGAACCGCCTGCAACGCCCGACAAGATTGTGCAGGCTTCGATCGCTGCGGACAATATCCCGCCACCTGATTTTGCAGCGCTGGCGAAGCCGACAGCGGCAGCAGAGCCGCAGATCACGCTCGACGATCTCAGCAAACCGCTGAACTGATAACCAGCGAAAGGATAGACGCGAGATGCGCGTCGACCTGTTCGATTTCGAACTTCCATCGGAGCGGATAGCGCTGCGCCCGGTATCGCCGCGCGATGCCGCGCGGATGTTATGTGTTTCGGGCGATGGAAGGCTGGAGGATGCCCATGTCCTCGACCTGTCAAAGCGCCTGCGCGCGGGCGATTGCCTCGTATTCAACGACACGAAGGTGATCCCGGCCCAGTTGGAAGGCGTACGTCGCACCTTTAAGGGCGAAGAGGCACGGATCGGCGCGACCTTGCACAAGCGTATCGATTTGCGCCGTTGGCAGGCGTTTATCCGCAACGCCAAAAGGTTGCGTGCAGGCGACCGCATCGAATTCGGTGCGGAAGTGACCGCTATCGCGCAGGAGCGGTTGGAGGATGGCAGTTTCATCCTGAACTTTGAAGGCGATGAGCCGGTCGAACTGCTGCTCGAACGCGCCGGCCAAATGCCGTTGCCGCCCTATATAGCGGGGAAGCGCCCGACCGACGCGCAGGACCGTAGCGACTATCAAACAATGTTTGCGGAAAAAGAGGGCGCCGTGGCGGCGCCAACAGCTTCGCTGCATTTCACGCCGCGGCTGATGGCAGCACTGGCGGAAGCCGGTATTGGCCATGAAACGCTGACGCTGCATGTGGGTGCGGGTACATTCCTGCCGGTGAAAGCCGAGGATACCGAAGCGCACAAGATGCACAGCGAATGGGGGCATATCGACGTTGCGACTGCGGATCGTCTGAACGCGGTACGCGCAAAAGGCGGGCGCATCATCGCTGTTGGCACCACCTCACTCCGCCTGCTCGAAAGTGCCGCTAGCGCGGACGGGTTGGTGCAGTCTTTTGAGGGCGATACGGCGATTTTCATCACCCCCGGCTATCGTTTCAAGGCAATTGACGGGCTGATGACAAACTTCCATTTGCCCAAATCGACCCTGTTCATGCTCGTCAGCGCGCTGATGGGGCTGGAGACGATGCAGGCAGCTTATGCCCATGCCATCGAAAAGGGCTATCGGTTCTACAGCTATGGGGACAGCAGCCTGTTGATCCCCTGATAGGTTAATGGCCTTTCAGCTCGTCCCCCGTCAGCCGGACGACGTGCAGCACGTTGGTTGAACCCGGTGTCCCGAAGGGCACGCCCGCCATCATGATCAGCCGCGCTCCAGCGCTACCGAGGTGATAGCGCAGCGCCATGCGTTTCCCTTTGGCGACCATTTCCTCGAAACTGCCGATATCCTTGGTGGTGACGGCAAAGGCACCCCATAACAGGCCCAGCCGGCGTGCGGTCGCTTTAGACGCAGTCAGCACCAGAACCGGCACAGCGGGCCGCTCGCGCGAGATGCGACGTGCGGTGGATCCGGACGATGTGAAGCAGACAATCGCACTGGTTTCGACTGTATCGGCGATCCGCCCGCTCGCCTCGGCCAGCGCGTCGGCGGTGGTGGCATCGGCGGGGGTTTCGGTAAAGTGGATTCGCTTGAAGAAGTCGGGGTCGCTTTCAACCTGCTGGGCAATCCGGTCCATGATCGACACGGCCTCAATCGGCCATGCGCCCGCTGCTGTTTCGGCCGAGAGCATTACGGCGTCAGCACCGTCGTAAATCGCGGTCGCGACGTCCGAAACTTCGGCGCGAGTTGGCGTCGGGGCGACGATCATCGATTCGAGCATCTGCGTTGCCACCACCACAGGCTTGCCCATCTGGCGCGCGGTCGAAACGATTTTCTTTTGCAGCGGTGGAACCTGTTCGGGCGGCAGTTCAACGCCCAAATCGCCACGTGCCACCATGACGCCGTCGGCCAGTTCAAGGATTTCCTCGAGCCGGTGGATGGCCGCGGGCTTTTCGATCTTGGCGAGCAAGGCCGCTTTGCCTCCGATCAGCTTTTTGCCCTCGGCCACGTCTTCTGGTCGCTGGACGAACGACATCGCGACCCAATCGACGCCCTGCTCCAATGCAAAGGCCAGATCCGAACGGTCCTTGTCAGTCAGTGCGGCAATGGGGACGACAACATCGGGTACGTTAAGCCCTTTGCGGTCGGAGAGCATTCCGCCAACCTCGACACTGGTATCGATATGGTCGGGGCTGATGTCGGTAACCCGCAACACCACTTTGCCGTCGTCGAGCAACAGACGGGTATCGATTTCGAGCGCGGCGAAGATTTCCGGATGCGGCAAATGGACGCGCGTCGCGTCTCCCACTTTTTTGTTGGTGTCGAGCCGGAAGGGTTCGCCAGTCTTGAGCTCTACCTTGCCACCTGCAAATGTGCCGACGCGCAGCTTTGGCCCCTGAAGGTCAACGAGGATCGTCGTCGGACGGTTGTAGGCTTTTTCCAGCGCGCGGATATTGGCGATCAGCTGGGTTTTATCGGCCTGTTCGCCATGGCTCATATTGACGCGGAAGGCATCGGCGCCTGCGCGGAACAGTTTCTCAATCATTTCCGGCGTGTCGCTCGCCGGGCCCAGCGTGGCGAGAATGCGGACCTTGCGCATGCGCGGCTTGTGATATTGCATCTGGGAAGGCTCTTTCGCGCTCTGGATTTTGTCTCTCTTGCCTCCCATAACGGGGAGGAACGGGAACGGGAAGGGAGCATAGCTATGCAAATCAGTGATCAGGCGGCAGCAACGGCGTTTCGGCGGCTGGTGGCACATCTCCAGCACCGCCACGATGCGGAGAATATCGAGCTGATGGGTCTCGCCGGATTCTGCCGCAATTGCCTCGCCGACTGGGTGATGGAAGCGCAGCCAGAGCTTTCGAAGGAGGAAGCACGCTCCCTGATTCATGGCATGCCACCTGCTGAATGGAAGGCGAAATATCAGACGGAGGCCACACCCGAACAGTTGCAGCGGATGCAGGAAAGCATGGCCAAGAATGCACCAAGCCATTAAGCGAGGCGCTTTCTGATTCGGGCCATGTCTGGCCCACAACCAACCGGAGAATATCATGTCTGAAGGCAATATCGCCGCCGACCAGTTGCGCCTTTTTATCGAACGCATCGAGCGTCTGGAAGAAGAGAAAAAGGGCATCGCCGACGATATCCGTGACGTTTACAGCGAAGCGAAGAGCCAGGGCTATGATACCAAGATCATGCGCCAGATCGTCCGCCTTCGCAAAATGGAAACCCATGATCGTCAGGAAATGGAGGCCATTTTGGAGACTTACAAATCGGCGCTTGGATTGGCATAAAGGCGCATTCCATAGGAGGAGTCTCCCCATGCTAATGACCACAACAGCCACCGTCGAAGGCCGCCCGGTCGCCCAATATCTGGGTGTCGTTACCGGCGAAGTCATTGTCGGCGCCAATATCTTCAAGGACCTGTTTGCCAGCGTACGCGATATTGTTGGCGGCCGTTCCGGGGCTTACGAAAACTCCCTCCGCGAAGCCCGCGAAACCGCGCTCAAAGAGCTGGCCGACGAAGCCCGCACCTTGGGTGCCGACGGTGTGATCGGTATCGACCTCGATTATGAGGTGCTCGGCCAGCAGGGCTCGATGCTGATGGTCAGCGCTTCGGGCACAGCGGTAAAGCTGGGATAAGCTTCGCGGCTTGCCGAAGGCGCGTTTCCTGATGTAAGGGCGCGCCTTCAAATCACCTTCAGCCGAAAAGAAGAGAGCCATGGCAGGCCATAGCAAATTCAAGAACATCATGCACCGCAAGGGCGCGCAGGATAAGAAGCGCTCGGCGATGTTTTCCAAGCTCAGCCGCGAAATCACCGTCGCGGCGAAGATGGGGATGCCCGATCCGGACATGAACCCGCGCCTTCGCCTCGCGGTCAACGCGGCCAAGGCTCAGTCGATGCCCAAGGACAATATCCAGCGCGCGATCGACAAGGCGGCTGCCGCCGGTGGCGAGGATTATGAAGAAATCCGCTATGAAGGCTATGGCCCGGGCGGCGTTGCTGTCATCGTCGAAGCCTTGACCGACAATCGCAACCGCACCGCCACCAATGTGCGCACCGCGTTCAGCAAAAATGGCGGCAATCTGGGCGCGTCGGGTGCGGTGAGCCATGGCTTTGATCGCATGGGCCTGATCACCTATCCCGCCAGCGTTGGCGATGCCGACACCGTCTTTGAAGCAGCACTCGAAGCGGGCGCCGAAGACGTTGAAAGCGGTGAGGAAGAGCACAGCATCTGGACCGCGATGGACGCGCTGCACGAAGTGTCCAAGGCATTGGAAGCGACGCTGGGTGCTGCCGAAAGCGCAAAGCTCGCTTGGAAGCCGCAGATATTGGTCGAAGTGGACGAAGCGAACGCTGCAACGCTGTTGAAAATGATCGACGCACTGGAAGACGATGACGACGTCCAGACCGTATGGGGCAATTATGACGTCTCTGACGAGGTGATGGCGAAGCTCGGCTGATGATCATTCTCGGTCTCGACCCCGGCCTTGGCACCACCGGCTGGGGTATCATCGCCAAGGAAGGCAACCGCCTCAGCCATATCGATAATGGCGAGATCAGCACCGATGCAAAAATGCCGCTCGCCAACCGGCTGGTCGCGATTGACGAAAAACTCCGCGCGGTGCTCGACCATTTCAAGCCCGACTGTGCGGCAGTCGAGGAAGTGTTCGTCAACAAGAACCCGCAATCGACGCTGAAGCTGGGGCAGGCGCGTGGCGTGGTGCTGCTCGGTGCGGCGCGCAACCGCACCCCCGTCACCGAATATGCCGCGCGGCTGGTCAAGAAATCGGTGGTCGGCACCGGCAAGGCGGACAAGGACCAGATCGCCGCGATGCTCCGCGTTCTGATGCCGGGGCTTAAGCTGGCGGGTGAGGATGCGGCGGACGCGCTGGCGGTTGCGGTGACGCACGCACACCATATTCGTTAGTGCTCGGACGAGACGCAGTGTCGGTCTTTTTCACGCAAAGGCGCAAAGGAAAATAAGGGCGAAGCCCTTTATCCAATGGTAGCGTTCGCCTTAGGCCAGGTGACATTGATTGGCTGCGCCGTCCCCTTCATTATCTTTGCGCCTTTGCGTGAAACAAATGGCATAACCTCTGCATTCCTGCACACCGTAAGATTTGGAACAAAACAGGAAATACCCCTTCGACAATCACGTTTAACGTGATTAAGAGAGCGGCATGATCGCAAAACTTTATGGCCGCATCGACGAAACCGGCGTCGACAGCCTGGTAATCGACGTCAATGGCGTCGGCTATCTGGTGCAAGCGAGTGCCCGGACGTTGGCGGTGCTCGGCGGTGCGGGGGATTTCGCGACGGTCTTCACCGAAATGCTGGTGAGCGAGAATGACCAGCGGCTGATCGGTTTCGCCAGCCGCGAGGAGCGCGACTGGTTTCGTCTGCTGATCGGCGTGCAGGGCGTGGGCGCAAAAGTGGCGCTGGCAATTCTCTCTGCGCTAGAGGCCGATGACCTGACCATCGCGATTGCCAATGGTGACAGTGCGATGGTCGCGCGGGCCAATGGCGTCGGCCCCAAACTCGCCAGCCGCATCGTCAACGAACTGCGCGACAAGGTCGGTGCGATGGCGGGTATCGGCGGCGGCGCGAAACTGGCGGCAGCTGCCAAGGCGGGGAACAACAATGTGTCCGATGCGGTCGCGGCGCTCACCGGCCTCGGCTTCAAGCCCGGCGAAGCACAAGGTGCTGTGGCGCTGGCGCTGGAGGAATTGGGTGACGGGGCAACGCTTGATGCGCTGGTAAGGCTGGCGCTGAAGAGGGCGGCGAAGTGACTGTTGACGGACGGCCCGATGAAAGTAGCTCTGCCGAGGCGGGCATTGGGGGGCGGCTGCCCCCATATCAGGTTTGGGCCTCAATGCGCATTCTGGGTTTGGTCGGAGCGGCGTTGGTTGTGGTGTGGATTTTCCATACCATGTACGCCCTGTTAGCTGCTGTTGACGGACGAAATGTGGGAATGCTGCCCGGATGGATATTTTTGGTTGGCGCTATCGTAGGTGGTACGGGCAAAAACTGGCGCAAAGACACGCCGCCGATATGCGAGTTTATTGGCAACATGCTAGCGTCGAAAAACTGTCCTGATTGCGGCCAATCGGTATTCAGTGACATGCCGCCATCTGGGTATGAGTCAGATCTTGCCAAGCATTCTTTTTGGCCAGCGCGTCTATGCGCCAATTGTGGACAAGACATGACGAAGCGCGTGTCCAAATGACGGACAACCCTCACCTCACCCCCATGCGCAAGCCTGAGGACATCGACGCGGCGCTGCGCCCGAAAAGCCTGACCGAATTTATCGGCCAGCAGGCGGCGCGGGAGAATTTGCGGGTGTTTATCGAGGCGGCGAAGTCGCGCGGCGATGCGCTTGACCATGTGCTGTTTTTCGGGCCGCCGGGGCTGGGGAAGACCACGCTGGCGCAGATTGTCGCGAAAGAAATGGGGGTGGGCTTCCGCTCCACCTCTGGCCCGGTGATCGCCAAATCGGGCGATCTGGCGGCGCTGCTGACCAATCTCGAAGAAGGCGATGTCCTTTTCATCGACGAAATCCACCGCCTGAATCCCGTGGTCGAGGAAATCCTCTACCCCGCGATGGAGGATCGCGCGCTCGACATCATGATCGGCGAAGGTCCATCGGCGCGCTCGGTGCGGATCGATTTGCCTGCCTTCACGCTGGTCGGCGCAACCACGCGACAGGGCTTGCTGACCACGCCGCTGCGCGATCGCTTTGGCATTCCGGTGCGGCTCAATTTCTATACGCATGATGAGCTGGAACTGGTCGTCACCCGCGCTGCCAAACTGCTTGATCTTGAAATTGCCGCAGATGGCGCGCGCGAAGTGGCGAAGCGTTCGCGCGGCACGCCGCGTATTGCCGGCCGCTTGCTGCGCCGCGTGCGCGATTTCGCCAATGTCGCGGGAGAAACGCTGGTCACGGCGAAAATCGCCGATGCTGCATTGAACCGGCTGGAGGTCGACAATCTTGGCCTCGATGCGATGGACCGGCGCTATCTGTTGATGATCGCCGATATCTATCGCGGCGGCCCTGTGGGGGTAGAGGCGCTGGCGGCGGGGCTTTCAGAACCGCGCGATACGATCGAGGATGTGGTTGAGCCCTATCTGTTGCAACTCGGCCTGATAGCACGCACGGCGCGGGGGCGGCAGTTGAATGGACCAGGCTGGAAACATCTTGGCATCACGCCGCCGACTGGCGCGCAGGACGGGTTGTTTGACAAATAACCTCGGATGATTGGGGCAAGCCCGCGAGCGGGCTTGCAAGGCGCGAAGACACGAAGATGTTATCACTGCCCGAAGGGCAGCTTAATTATTCGGGTACGATGAAATTTTTCGGTTCTGATTTGAGTGCGCTGCGCGCGAAATTTGCGTGAGCCCTTTGTGCCTTTGCGCCTTGCGTCACCGCTGGTGGCGCACCAATATTTGCTGACCAAGTGAGTCTCACGCACGACAAGTTGTGCACAAACCGTCCGAACCCCCTTCCTGTCGCGGAATCCTTGCGTTAAGCCCCTCTGCAATGAACGGGACGCAACCCTATAACGGCCATTTCGACGGGCCCCGCCACCTGTTCGCGGTGCGGGTCTATTTTGAGGACACTGACTTTTCGGGCGTCGTCTATCACAGCCGTTACCTGCACTTCATGGAACGTGCGCGATCGGACATGCTGAGCGTCGCGGGGATCAACCAGCAGGCGGCCTATGCAGGCGGAGAGGGCGTTTATGCCGTGACCGACCTGCACATCAAATATCGCGCGCCGGCGCATTTTGACGATGCGCTGGTTGTTGTCTCGACAGTCGAGGAAATCCGCGGCGCAAGCGTCGTCATTCATCAGAGAGTCATGCGCGGGGACCAAGTGCTGACCGAAGCAGAAGTCACCGCCGCTTTCCTGACGCCAGAGGGCCGCCCGCGCCGCCAGCCGCGCGAATGGCTGGCAGCGTTCGAAGGCATCAAGGCGGGCAGGGTGGAATTTAAATGAACGCATCAGTCCTACTTTTCGTCATTCCCGCGAAGGCGGGAATCCATCTCCCGCCGCTCAAATTTCATCGATCGGTGATGGGCCCCCGCCTTCGCGGGGGTGACGAAGTGTTCGAATGCGAGAGACTGTGAAAGAAACAAGATGGATTTGTTGATACTGAGCCAGGGCGCAAGCTTTTCCCCCATTCAGCTGTTTCTGGACGCCGACCTTGTCGTGAAGGCGGTGATCATCGGCCTTGCGCTTGCCAGCATCTGGGTGTGGACGATCATCGTCAGCTTCGTGTTGAAAATCCGGGGCATCAACAACCAGAGCGAAGCGTTCGAACGCGAATTCTGGCGGACCGAGGATGTCGATGGCTATTTCAAGCAGCACGGCAAATCCGACCTGCCGATTGCACGTGTGTTTGCGGCAGGCTTGGCTGAATGGCGGCGCTCGACAGCGGTGAAGACCCCGGACCGGCAGGGCACACGCGAACGCCTCGCCACAGCGATGGACTCTGCAATTGCGGCGGAAAGCGAAAAGCTCGCCAACCGTTTGAATTTCCTCGCCACCACCGGTGCAGTTGCCCCCTTTGTCGGTCTGTTTGGCACGGTCTGGGGCATCATGCGCAGCTTCGCCGCCATCGCAGCCGAACAAAACAGTTCCCTTGCGGTGGTCGCGCCGGGGATCGCGGAGGCGCTGTTTGCGACCGCGATTGGCCTGTTTGCCGCCATCCCTGCGGTGATTGCCTATAACCGCTTCTCGCACCGTCTGAACCAATATGAAGCGCGCATGGGCCGCTTTGCCGACGGCTTCTACGGCCTGTTGAGCCGTGAGCTGGAGCGGGAAGGCTAAGCCTGTGGCGATGAACCTCAACTCAGGCGGTTCCGCGCGCCGCGGCCGTCGCGGCAGCCGCCGCGCGCCAATGGCCGAAATCAACGTCACACCGTTCGTAGACGTGATGCTGGTGCTGCTCATCATCTTTATGGTTACTGCGCCATTGCTCGTTTCGGGCGTACCGGTGGAACTGCCGGAAAGCCGGGCCAATCCGCTCGACCAGAAAGATCAACCACTCGACATTTCGATCGACAAACAAGGCCAGGTGTTCATCGATAGTGCGCCGGTGAGTGCCGGTGAATTGTCGGCGCAGTTGGAAACGATTGCGTCAGAGCAGGACCCTGCCAATCCGCGCCAGATCATGCTGCGCGGCGACACCACCGTCAGTTATGGCGAGATGATGAAGGTAATGGGCGAACTCAACCGCGTCGGCCTCAATTCGGTCAGCCTTGTCACGACCGCCGCCGCCGCGCCGGTCACCCAGGGTTCATCGGAGGACGAATAGCCTGATGGCGATGGACCGTGCGGAAAGGATAGGACTGGGCACTGCCGTTGGCGGGCATGCGCTGTTGCTCGGCGCATTCGCGCTGGGTGCCTTCTTTACCGCCGACCGCATCACTAAGCCGCAGCCTATCTCGGTATCGCTGGTGGGTGAGGTCGCCGATGTTTCGACCGCGCCCGACCCGGTACTCGAGGAGCCTGCGCCAGCCGAAAGCGCAGCCGAACCAGCGCCGGCAGAACCTGAGCCGACGCCCGTGATGAAGGTTGAAAAAACACCCGAAAAGCCGCTGCCAAAGGTAGTCGAAAAGCCGACCCCCAAACCTGCGCCAAAGCCGACGCCGAAACCGGTGCAGAAACAGGCGGCGGCGCAGCCAAAGCCGAAGCAGACGACACAGCCAAAGCAGGCCACACCCAAACCTTTCAGCAAAAGTTTTGAAGATGCGGTGAAGGGCGCGGGGAGCAATCCCAAGCCGACGACTGGAACGTCACCCAAACAGGGCACCGTCGCGCGTAAGGCAGGGGCAGAGGTGAAACGCGAAGTGAACCTCGCACTTGGCCCGCAGATCCGCGACAAGATCGAACGCTGTGCGCCGACGGGCCTCGATATCCGCCAGATCGAAACCTTTGTGACGTTAAGCCTGGAACCCAGTGGCCGCGTGACCGACGTGCGCGTGGACAAGCAGACGGGCATCAACGACAATAACCGCCCACAGGCCGAGCCGTTGAAGCGGTGCATAATTCAGGCGGTGCGTGCCGCATCGCCTTTCAAGGGGCTCGACCCCGACTATCATGACATCTGGAAAACGCACGCCATGCGGCTGCGCGCGACGGGTTGAACGGGAACAGAGATATGAAACCGAACCGATCGATATTTGGCTTTTTCCTTGCCCTGATGGGACTTGTCGCGCTGGCGCCGATTGCCGCTGCGCAGGAGACCACCGCCCCCGCCGAGGACGAACCCGAGCTGGTCGAGTTCGACACCGCCAAGGTGCGCCGCATCGCTGTGCCCGCTTTGGTCGCGCCCAGTCCAGCTGACACGCCCGCCGGCAACAGTGCAAATCTGGGCCGCCAGATTGCTGAAGTGATTTCTGCAAATCTGCGTAACTCCGGCCTGTTCGAGCCGCAGGGCCCCGCTGGCATCCGCCCGATCACGCTCGAGGAAGTCACCGCGCCGCAATATGATTATTGGAAGGGCCGCAATGTCGAGCAACTGGTCGAAGGTTTTGTTCGCGTTGGCGGCGACGGCAATCTGACCGTTGGCTGCTATCTCTACGACGTCAATTTCGGGCAGGAACTCACCCGCCTCGGCTTCGTCGTCCCGCCGCGCGAATGGCGGCGCGCTGCGCATAAATGCGCCGATGCGATTTATTCGAAACTGACCGGCGAACTGCCCTTCTTCGACAGCCGCATCGCCTATATCGCCGAGACCGGGCCGAAGGGAAAACGCGTCAAGCGGCTGGCGATCATGGATTCGGACGGGGCGAACCACCGCTTCATCACCAATGGTCAGTCGACCGCGCTCACCCCGCGTTTCTCGCCCAATTACAAATCGATCCTGTATCTGAGCTATCAGGACGGCAATCCGCGTATCTATGTCTATGATATCGACAGCGGGCGGCAGCGGTTGATCACCGCGAGCAAGAACCCGACCTTCGCCCCGCGCTGGTCACCCGACGGGCAGACGATCCTCTATTCGATGGCGGTCGCGGGTAATACCGATGTGTACAAGGTGTCGGTCAATGGCGGGTCGCCTGTCAAACTGACCAGCGCACCCGGCATTGACGTGGGCGGCAGCTTCTCCCCCGATGGTCGCCAAATTGTCTTTGAAAGCGACCGCGGCGGCAGCCAGCAGGTCTATGTGATGAACGCCGACGGTTCGAACCAGCGCCGTATCAGCCATGGTGGCGGCCGTTATGCGACGCCCGAATGGAGCCCGCGCGGCGACCTGATCGCCTATACGCGCATCGCGGGCGATTTCCGTGTCGGCGTGATGCGTCCCGATGGTTCGGGCGAACGGTTGCTGACCGATAGCTGGCAGGACGAGGCGCCGACTTGGGCACCCAATGGACGCGTCATCCAGTTCTTCCGTACCGAACGAAATACGGGTAAAACAAGCGTCTGGCAGGTGGACCTGACGGGCCGCAACGAACGCAAGCTGCCGACCCCGGTCGATGGCTCGGATCCGGCTTGGGGGCCGGTGCTTCCATGAATGGTTTTGCGGGGCAGCAAGAAAGGAAAATCAAGATGACGAACAAGGCACGTACTTTCGCACTGTTGCTGGTCGCCAGCACCGCGCTCGCGGCTTGCGGCAAAAAGGAAATCAAGGACCTGCCACCGGTCGCCGACAACACCACATACGGAAATACCGGTGACACCGTGACACCGAGCGGCCCCGCTATCATTCCGGGCAGTCAGGAAGATTTCATCCAGTCGGTTGGCTCGATGGGCGATCGCATTTTCTTTGATACCGACCGCTTCAATGTCGATACTGCCGATCAGGCCGTGTTGCAGACGCAGGCGCAGTGGCTTGCGCGCTACCCCAATGCTCGAGTGACGCTGGAGGGGCATGCCGACGAACGCGGCACGCGCGATTACAACCTTGCACTGGGCGAACGCCGTGCCAATGCGGCGAAAAACTATCTGGCTTCACTGGGCGTCGATGCTTCGCGCATCCAGACGGTCAGCTACGGCAAGGAACGCCCACAGGCGCTTGGTTCGAACGAAGAATCCTGGGCGCAGAACCGCCGGGCGGTGACGGTAGTCGTCAGGTAGCAGAAGGATTTCCCCTCCCGTTTACGGGAGGGATTTGGGAGGGGGCGAGCCGAAGGCGAGCATCAGTGGTATCAGGCCCTCCCCCGGCCCCTCCCGCAGGCAGGAGGGGAGAAACAAGCCTACTTCGCCTTTTTGTAAGGTACAAATTCGCCAAGGCTGCAGACCGGCCCTTGAATGCCGCTCGTCCGGTCAACCAGCCTGATGATGTCGCCGCTGCACAACTGTCCGCTATAGGTTTCAACGACCATGATATCGTCGCCGCGGGTCAGACCCGGGCAGGTCGAACGCAATTTGTTCAAATATACTGTGCGGCCTGATTCCCGATAAAGAAGCGTATCGTCGCTTATGCGGATGGCGTTGACGTTACGGCTGTTGGAAATGCAATTGCGCGGTTCGCCCGCAACCTTACCCTTCAGTTCCTTTTCAAGGATTTTGGCTTCCTTGTCCCTGATAGGTGCGGGTGCCGTGTCGGCGTCGCCATAGGCGCACCCTGCCAATGCCATTGAAGCAATAAGTCCGAAACCGAGCCCTGAGCGCAACATATTCGTTCTCCGCGATTGATTTGCCGTATCGACATTAGTGTATAGCTGATTATCTGGACATGAACGAGAGAGAAACGGGAGAGAAAAGTGGGCGGTTGGCCAAAGCTGGAATGGGATGGGGAGCGGACCGGACCGCTGCAAAGCGTCAAGGTACTCGACAT
The DNA here is from genome assembly GCA_937873665.1 of uncultured Sphingorhabdus sp. The sequence continues at coordinate 698,891 of CALMYW010000394.1, read as the reverse complement.
GTCGTCGGTCGTACTGGGGCCCTTTGCCACGGTGCAATTGGCCGATCTGGGTGCGGAAGTCATCAAGGTCGAAAATGCGCAGGGTGGCGGCGATATCATGCGCAAGGCGGGGGACAATCCCACTGGCGATCTAGGACCGATCTATGCCAGCCTCAACCGCAACAAAAAGTCGGTCGCACTGGATGCGTCCAAGCCGGAAGACAAGGCGGCGATCCTTGAACTTGCAAAAGGCGCGGATGTCTTTTTCCATAATGTTCGCATGGCCGGAATGGAGCGGCTTGGCCTTGGATATGAGGATATCAAGGCGGTCAATCCAGATATCGTTTACGTCCATTGCGCCGGCTATGGCGCAGACGGACCCTATGCCAAGCGGCAGGCCTATGATGACCTGATTCAGGCTGCCTCCGGCTTTGCCGCCTTGTTCGAGATGCGCGACAAGGGGCGTCCGCAATATGCGCCCTCGCTGGTGGCAGACAAGGTGAGCGGGATGTTTGCGGCCAACGCCGTGCTCGCGGCTTTACTCGGGCGTGCAAATGGACTTGGCGGGCAGTTTGTGCAGGTGCCGATGTTTGAATGCTTCACCTGGTTCCACATGGTCGAAAATCTGTGGGGCAACACCTTCCTGCCGGGCAATGGCAAAATGGCCTATACCCGCTCGATCAACCCGCGCCGGAGGCCCTATCCAACCAAGGATGGCTATATCGCGATCGTGCCTTATGCCGACCATCAGTGGGAACGCTTTTTTGAACTCGCAGGGCGTCCCGGCGTGTTTCAGGACCCGCGCTTTTCAAGCTACAAGGCACGACTCGAAAACACGACCGAACTATACGCGATGATCGAGGAATGCAGCGCGACCAAGACCACCGATGAATGGGTCGAACTGCTCGACGCAAATAACATCCCGGCGATGAAATATAATCGGATGGCTGATGTGTTCGATGATCCGCACCTGAAGGCCGTGGACTTTTTCGAAGAGCGCGAAGCAAAGGCGGGGTACATGTATCGTTCGATGCGGCACCCGGTGCATTATGCCTCCACCCCTGCGTCGATGTTCGCCGATCCACCCAGCCTTGATGCGGATCGGGATGAGGTGTTGGGGAATGGTGCATAACTGAATTGGGTTGGACGATTATTTTACCTTGGCCCTGAGCTTGTCGAAGAGCGCTTTTCAGTCGCAGCGCAAACCTTGAGGCTTGCTTCGACAGGCTCAGCACTACGGTTAATCAAGCAACCAGCTAACGGTCGCGCGGTGTCCAGCCAGTGTCGTCCTTGCCTTTGTCCAGCAGGCGCAGCGCGAGGCCAGCTGCTACGCCTACCCCGATGGCCACTGTCAGGTCGGTGATGACCGTCAGCACCAGCGTCATGAAGAACAGCCCTTTCTCCGTCAGCGGCAAATGCAGATGCTCGCGCCATTTTTCGGGCTCGCTCATGTTCCAGGCGGTCAGCATCAGCACGGCGGCGAGCGCGGGCAGCGCGAGCATTCCGGCCCAGCGCGCCGCAACCAGCATGATCGCAAGGATGAGGAGGGCGTGCACCAACCCGGCAACCGGTGTCTTGCCGCCTGCGCGAACATTGGTCGCAGTGCGTGCAATCGCCCCCGTTACCGGCATCCCGCCGAACAGGGCAGAAGCGACATTGCCATAGCCCTGTGCCATGATTTCGGCATTCGGGCGATGATGACCTTCGATCATCCGGTCGGCGACTATGGCCGACAACAGCGATTCAACGCCTGCAAGGAAGGCAATAATTAGCGCGGATGGCAGCAGTTCCTGAACCTTCGCCAGACTGAACGTGGGCAAGGAAGGCACGGGCAGGCTAGCTGGTAGCTCCCCGAACCGCGAAGCGATCGTATCGATGGGCAGCGCGACCATAGCGGCCAACACCGATCCTGCCGCAACCCCGATCACCAGACTGGGCGAGCGGGGGGCCCAGCGGCGCAGCACAACCATCAGCACCAGCGCCAGCACAGCGACGCCCACGGCGTAAAGGTTGCTGTTTGGCAGTTCCTTGGCGAGTATGGCTAATTTGGGCAGGAATTCTGCGGGTAGTTTTGCGATGTCGAGGCCAAGGAAATCCTTCAACTGGCTGGTCGCTATGATGATTGCGATGCCTACAGTGAAGCCGTTGATGACCGGCTCAGGCACCAGCGCGATCAAGCGGCCCGCACGGAAATAGCCTGCGACCAGCAATATTGCCCCTGCCATCAAGGTCGCCAGCACCAGCCCGTCATAACCATGATCGGCGATCACCGAATAGACCACGACGATGAAGGCCCCGGTCGGCCCGCCAATCTGAACCCTGCTGCCGCTGGTGAGCGAAATCACGAAACCGCCGATGATTGCCGTTACCAGCCCCTGCGCTGGCGTAGCGCCCGAGGCGATGGCAATCGCGATGCTGAGCGGGAGCGCAACCAGCGCGACCGTCAACCCGGCGAGCGCATCCTGCCGGAATAGCGACCAGCTATAGTCACGGATGGTTGTGAGGATCTTGGGCTGGCGCATCGCTTTTCAGTACTCAGGCCTTTGCCTTCTCCGCCGCGATCCAGTCTTTCACCATATCCTCCAGCACATTCAGGGGCACCGAACCCTGACCCAGCACGGTATCGTGGAATGCTGCCAAGTCGAACCTGTCGCCCAGCTCCTTACTTGCCAATTCGCGCAGTTCGCGGATTTTGAGCTCACCCAGCTTGTAGGCCAGCGCTTGTCCCGGCCAGCTGATATAGCGGTTGACCTCCGCCTCGATATTGGCGGCCGACAATGCGCTGTTGTCGGTCATGAACGCAATGGCCTGCTCCTTGCTCCAGCCCTTGGCGTGGATGCCGGTGTCGACGACAAGGCGGCAGGCGCGCCACATTTCGTAGGACAGGCGGCCCATATCCTTGGCGGGCGTATCATACAGACCCATTTCGATACCCAACCGTTCCGAATAGAGCCCCCAGCCTTCGGTGAAGGCGGTGAAGAAGGCGCCGTTCTTGCGGAAATCGGATAGTTCCAGTTCCTGTTGAATAGCAATCTGGTGATGGTGGCCGGGTACCGCCTCATGCACTGACAGCGACGGGATTTCCCAAAAGGGGCGCTGGTCAAGTTTGGAGGTGTTGACGTAGTAAAATCCGGCGACCCCAATCGCGGGCGAACCGGGATTATAGTAAGCGGTTGTCGTCCCTTCCGCGATTTCGGCAGGGATTTCCTTGATGCCATAGGGCAGGCGCGGCAGGCGGTGGAACAGCCCGGGCATCTTGCCATCAATGGTCTTGTTCACCCGTGCGACCTTTTCCATCAGCTCTTCGGGCGTCTTGGCATAGTATTGCGGATCGGTGCGCAGATGCTGGATAAAGGCTTCGCGGCTTTCATATCCAGCCTTCTTGGCCACCTCGACCATATCGGCGCGGATGCGGGCGACTTCCTTCAGCCCCAATTCGTGGATCTGGTCTGCGTTCAGGTTAGTCGTCGTTTCCTGACGGATACGGAAATTATAGTAATCCTTGCCGCCCGGCTGCGCCGAGACGCCCGGTGCCTTGGCGCAATTGGGTTTGTAGCTCTTGGCAAACCAGTCGAGATGTTTCTGCAACGCGGGGTGGATGACCGTCGCGATGGTCGCGCCTGCTTCGGCAGCAAGACCGTTGAATTCGGACTCGCTCATGCTTTCGGGCCGACGGCGGTGGTACGGGTTCATGTAGCGCGATTTACGGATATCGGAGTCGGCTACGATGAGGCCTGCTATGCCTTTTTCATACCCGTTCAAGACCACACAGGGGAGAACATATTTGCCCCTCAATGCTTGGTTCGCGACCGCCAGCGACTGGTCGTTGACCGTGCCATATTGCTTCAGCCGGGCGTTGTAGCTTTCATAGTCCGCCTTGTTGCGAAAAGGCAGGTTGTCCGCCATTCCGGCAAAGCTTTGATGCCAGCCCGAATAGGTTGAAAAATTGATGCTGCGCTGGCCATAGCGGTTGGCTTCGACATTTTCTTCGAGCGTGCGCTTCAATATGCCATATTCGATCTTGTAGGACGGATTGAGCTGGCTGGCGTCGATGGCTTCGAGTTTTTTCAGGATAGTGGCACTGGCATTTGCGTAGCGGTCACGCCCGGCCAGGCTGTAATCGCCAACGTCGTTCGCATAGTCGTCGATACCCAGCGAACTGGCATAAATCGGCGATTCCTTCATCACCATCGCCCAATATTCGTCGACCAGCGATTTTACCTCGGCACCTGAATCGGCATGGGCAGGCAAAGCCGCACTCAACAGCAGCGCGGCAAACAATATTTTACGCATGAATTTCTCCCGAACGTCCAAGGCTTCTAGCGGGAAGCATCGGCCTGCACAATGTCACAGACTTGACATGATGGACTGGCAGCGCATGAACCGGTGAACAGACAGAGGGAAATGTGATGCGCAGTAGCAATTGGATTCTGGCAGTCACCGCCATGCTCGCTCTTTCCGGATGCGCGACGGGTTCGACAAAGACCGGCAATATCGCATCTGCTCCTGCGACGGCGCAGGAAGCGTTGCGACCCTTATACGCCGGGTTGCAATCGAAATTGCCCGTGGCCGCCCCCAATCCGGTGCTGGCAGATGACACCATCCTGACCCGCATCGCCTTTGGATCATGCCAGAATGAAAACCGGTCGATGGCTTATTGGGATGTGATCGCCGCGCAAAAGCCGCAGGCTTTTCTGCTGATCGGCGACAATGTTTACGGCGATACCGGATCGCAATGGAGCGCCGATATGCCAACGCTCACCGCGAGCTATCGCAAACTTTCGACGCGGCAGGAATGGGATCGTTTCCGCCGCTCGGTTCCCATGATGACGACATGGGACGATCATGATTTCGGCGCCAATGACGCTGGCGGCAGCTTTGCGTTCAAGGAATATGCCGAGACGGTTTATGAAACCTATTGGGGTGCCTCCGACGCGGTGAAATCCCGTCCTGGTGTGTATGAGAGCCGCATCATCGGGCCAGAGGGCAAACGGGTGCAGTTCATCCTGCTCGACACACGCTATTTCCGCTCTGATCTGGCGCGTATGCCCTACCGCGATCCGGGCCCGACGCTGGGCTGGTATTTGCCTAACGAAGACAGGAATGCGACATTGCTGGGCGAAGCGCAATGGCAATGGTTGGCGGGTGAGCTGTCAAAACCTGCCGATGTGCGGATCATTGTCTCCTCGACGCAGGTGATTACCAGCGCGCACAATTTCGAAGGCTGGACCAATTTCCCGCGCGAACGCGAAAAGTTGTACCGCCTGCTATCCGAAAAGGGTGTGAACAATGCGCTGGTCCTTTCAGGCGACCGCCACTCCGCCGGATTCTACAAAAGCGACGTGAAGGGGCTGTCAAAACCGCTTTGGGATTTTACCTCCTCGTCGCTGAATATGTCGTTCGGAAAGGGCGACAGCCGGGATCGTGAACCCGATCCGGCGCGTACGGGCGGCTTCTGGTCGATCCCCAATTTCGGGCAGCTTGATATCGATTGGGATGCAAAGACCGTCAAAATGTCACTGCGCAAGGAAGATGGTAGCGTGATTGAAGAGCAGGTCATCAGCCCCTTCGGTTGATCTCCGAAAAGTCGACCGGGGCGGCAACAGCAAGCACGCGATCGCGAATGGCTTCGGCGGTTTCACGAGGCAGCGCGATCATCTCCAGCTTTCCACCCGCAACGCCGAAGCGGAGCGAAACCAGACCAGCCAATCGCGCCAGCGGGCTTTGCGCAATTTCGACACTCTGCACCCGCACCTGCGGCAATATGGTCAGGCGCTGGCGCCACCATCCGTGGCGTGCATATAGCTGGGTGCCATCACTGCCATGCCGGTATACGCGCCATTCGAAGGCGTTGAACGCGAGCAGCAGGGGTATCAACAACAACAAAAGGGATGCGCGCATCCACGAACTTTCCGCGAGCAGTACCACTGCCGCCATAGCGGCAAGGATGACAGGCAATAATGGCAGCGCTTGAATCAGCCACCAGCTGAACTTGCCGCGTTGCATGTGGGAGCTCTCGCCGGGAGGCGCAATTTCTGCTTCTGCAACAATCGGCCAGATTTCATCCAGCCGCGCGAGCGGGGCAACCATATGATGGCTTTCCTGTTTGCTTTCCTGCGCCAGACTGACAAAGCGGAGTGCATGCCAACCGCGGCGCTTGCGCACCGGCCCGGTTTCGACAATCGCCGCCTGAACGCGCGCGACCGGCATCACCACATCGGTCAACGTCAGCAGCCCGCGCCGCCGCCGGAACCCCTTGGAGGTGCGTTCCAGCCGGAAGCCATAGTCGGTCAGGAAAGTGCGGACGATGCCGGTGAAAATGCCGATAGCAACCAGCCCGATGAGAGCGGCGATCGCCCCATAAATGCGCGTCGCCACATCGATGTCGTCAATGGACACGCCGTTGACCTCTGCCGTGTCGATCCAGCCGCTAAGATCCCAGAAATCAAATGGAAGCAGAAAATCGAACTGCTGCGCGATGCCGCCCAGCACCGCGAAAATCACGAGGCTGAACGAGTATAAGCCAAGCGTCAGTAATCTGCCGGTGTCCATCGCGAATACCGTCGCTCCGCCTTCCTCTTCGACGGCTTCCGTCTCGCCTATGGTTGTTCCCTGGCCAGCCTTGCGCGCCTTGATCGTCTCACGCAGCCGCTCGGCATCGCCCAGCGAGACATAGCTCAGCTTGGCATCCTCGCCATCACCGCCACCGGTTTCGAACTTGACCTCACCCAGGCCCAGCAGACGTGCAAGGGGTTTTTGCTCGATACTGACGTCCTGGATACGATCATAGGGAATCGAGCGGGCGGAGCGGCTGATGATACCCTTTTCGATACGGATATCGTCGTCACCCAGATGATACTGGAATCGCATCCATGCCAGCCAGCGAAAGAACAGGCTGACCAGCAGCATCGCTCCGATGATCAGCGGTATGAACGCCGGATTATCAGACGCGCGCACGCCAAAGGTTGCAGCAACAATGGGGAACAGGAGTTGAGGGATGCCCGTGACGAAATGGACGATCAGCCCAAGCGGATGCAGCCGCTGGCCTTCATATTGCTCCCCTCCCGCTTGCGGGAGGGGCTGGGGGAGGGCGTGCGGAGGTGATGTGCCCTCTTTGCCCGGGCCCTCCCCTAACCCCTCCCGCAAGCGGGAGGGGGACATTTCGTCGTTGTCGGTCAACCCTGCGCCGCCTTGATATATTCGCGTATCGTCTCGCGCATTGCGACAGCATCTTCATGACGCAGGCCGGGCAGGCTGACCGAAGCATTGTGGTTGCCAGCTGTATGGACCGTCAGAGTGGCTAGATCGTAGCGCCGCATGATGGGCCCCTGATGGACATCGATATGCTGGATGCGCCCAAGCGGCACGACAGTGTCGCTATAGAAGAGATAGCCGCGCACGATCCGCAACCGGTCGGCTCCCAGCGCATAATGCCAGCGGGCAAAACGCCGTCCCGGAACGACGAGGACGAACCATGCGGCGAGTAGTGCGACCGGGATGATGAACATGCCGGTCGCTGTCAGTTGTGCCGTCTCGAGAATCAGTGCGCCGATCAACGGAACTGCCGCAAAAATGGCTGCTCCGATACGCATCACCGTCACATAAGCGGGGTCGAGGGGTTTTAAATGATCGGAGTCTTCCATGCCGTGCTTTATGCGGCGACTGTGTTGTCGATGCAAGACAGCAGTTCGCGCCGCTTTCGCCATGCGGCCATATTGCAGCGCTGTACCAGTTCTCCGCCACAAGGTGACGCCCTTCGGTCAACATTCTAAGCGGACCCATGATTGGAATACAACGCACAGGGCGGTGCATTGCATTTGTGACCGTGATGCTGCTCGCCGAAACGACGTCTGTGGCTTCCGAGCCACAACAAAAGTCTACGACCGGCGAGATTGGAGATAGGGCACAAATGGCGGCAATAGAAAAACTGCGTCTGGTGGTGCGATCAAAGGGCTATGCTGAAAGCCGAAACCGGATGCTGAGAGAAGCGAATCAAGATGAAAATCAGATTGTTTCCGAACCTTTTACGGCTTCGATTGAAACAGTCCTCGTTTCGGACGAAGGGTCCGGCAGCAAGCTGATCGACACCGGACATCTGGCCTACATGGGCATTGGTTCCGATCTCGCTTTAATCCTGGGGCAAAAGCAGGTGCTTGCAGGGCTTCCGCCATTGCCATCCTCGGCGGATTTTGGCTCGGGCGTCGTCATCAGTCCGCAGATTGACTATGTCGCCAGCATGCTTCTCGCCAGCGGTTGGGATGATCTGGATGCATCGCTCAGCGGGCGGCTGGTCGCTGCGGTGCCATCGGACGATCAAATCATGCTGGCGAACATCACATCAGACGCCATGTACGAGAAATTCAAATTTTACGTCGGGTCTGCCTTTGATGAAGCAAACCGCAGCGTTTCGAAGGCGTTGCTGTTCCGCAAGGATGGCCGCTGGGTCGAAACCGAGTAAAGTTTAGCGAGCCAAAGCCTCTTCCGCCTCGCGCACCAGCTTGGCGATGATGTCAACCACCGGGCGTTCGACATGCACCATGCCGACCGATTGCCCGGCCATCACCGATCCATATTCGACATCGCCGTCGATCACCGCGCGGCGCAATGCGCCTGCCCAATAGGTTTCGATCTCGAGCTGGGCGGCTTCCATATCGATCTCGCCACGGTCCAGTTTGCCTGCGACCTCGATTTGCTTCTTGGTGAACTCCTCGGTGCCCTTGTTTTTGAGGGCGCGGACGGGGATCACGGGCAGGCGCGGGTCGATCTGCACGCTCGCCACTGCGTCGCGGGCATTGGCGCGCAGGAAGGCCTGTTTGAAATTGGGATGCGCGATGCTTTCATGTGCACAGACGAAGCGCGTGCCGAGCTGCACGCCTGCTGCACCCATTTCGAGATAGCTGGCCATCAGTCCGCCGCGCCCGATCCCGCCTGCGACAAAGATGGGCAACTGATCACCCAGTTCGGGCAAGATTTCCTGCGCCAACACGCTGGTCGAAACGGGGCCGATATGCCCGCCCGCCTCGCTGCCCTCGATAATCAGCGCATCGACGCCCGAACGGGCAAATTTCTTGGCAAGCGTCAGCGCCGGGGCAAAGCACATCACCTTGGCGCCCGCTTCCTTGATCGCCTCGATGCTGCCCTTGGGCGGCAATCCGCCGGCGAGCACGATATGGCTGACCTGATGCTTCGCACAGACCGCGATCAGATCCATGATCTGCGGGTGCATGGTGATCAGGTTCACGCCAAAGGGCTTGGCCGTCAGCGCCTTGGTCGCGGCAATCTCTGCATCCAGCAATTCGGGCGTCATCGCCCCGCAGGCAATCACCCCGAACCCGCCTGCATTGGAGATGGCGGAAACCAGATTACGCTCCGAAACCCACGACATCGCGCCGCACATAATGGCGACCTCGCAGCCAAGAAATTCGGTACCGCGATGCATGAGATGGGCGAGTTTAGACATGGATCACCGACTGAATGAAATTGTGACTTTGTTAAGCCGGACGCTATAGATTAGCGAGACAACATAACAATCTGTTTTGGAGAGTTGTTCGCAAAGTGCGTCAGATTTTGGTGCCATTGTTTGCAGTCCCGGTTTTGGTCGCATGCGCGACATCGAACGACTTGCTAGTACAGGAAAAGAGGCCGCTGGCAGCTCGATTGCTTGAAATCGATAAAGTGCGTGCTGGCGAAGCATTTGAACGCCAGATAAGGGCGCAATTTGAGCCGGAACCGAAATGCGAAGCACGATCCGCCGATATCGGAACGATCTTGATCGACTTATTGATTTACGAGGGCGCGCAAGTTTCGTCTTTGAGTCTATCAAAATCGAGCATCCTAACAACGACGTCAGAGATTACGATCGAAGCAGGGCCTGAGCCACTTATAATTCGTTTGGGAACTATATAGATAGCTAGCCAAGTGGCTTCATGAACATGGCCATTTTTGCGCCATCGCATGAAGAAATGCCTTTTCTCCGCTTGCCGATCCAATGACAGCAGCGTGCTTTTCGAAATAAGCAAGATACGCGTAGGCCATTGCTCGCGATGGGTCATCGGTAAAGTCGGGTGTGGTTGGCATGCAAGAATGAAATGTCTCTGAAACATCTGCCGCTACCGTTGGTCCATTGTGGAAGGTGGCTGCTTTCAAGCCAAGCATCGAACAAACAATTGACCGCGCACGGAAGTCCTTGTTTTCCTCTGCAACGCTGGCGTTCTGGGTAAGCAAATAGCAGGCTACGTAAACTTCTCGGGCGTTTGCATCCCACGCTTTTTCCAAATCAGCGCGCGTCAATTCCGCCTGCGCCGGTGTTGCCAGCGCAAGCGCTGCGATAATTGCCCCTCTAAGCATTGCCTATCCCTCCAGTTGTTGCGGCTTGTACATGTCCGCAAGTTGCCTCGCTTCGCCTTCGCCCCCAGGTAACAGATTAGCCTTCTTGAGAATATATGTCGGATACTTGGTCGGAAGATAGATGGTGCGAAACCAGTTCTGAAACTCTGCCCACGCCTCGTTCGGATAAGCCTGCGCGCCTTGCGGATTGCTGGCACTCTGGGGATATTCTGGCGGATAATAATGCGGGTATTCTACTCGCGGCCCATATTTGGCTTCAAGATCATTCGCGGTCCAATAGCGCCCCCATGTTCCCCCAACACTGCCATCCGGCACGGTGTGCTGGTTTACCGGCAGTCCAGCGCTGATCAGGTCCACCATTAAGCCGGTGCTCTCCTTGAAAATGCTGAAATAGCCAACGGGAACGCTATCCTTCAGAAGCGACACGCGCGCGTTGAAAAGCTTCCACGGGTCCTCTGGGACATATCCCAAAGCGTCGTAAATGAACTTTTGCAGGCCATACCGCGCCAGATTGCGGAAGTTTGTGACTGCCGTCTCGTTGGTACGCTGCGCCTCAAAGGCGAAGTATTCCACCATCGCCATGCAAACCATGTCGGGATAGGCATAATGCGGCGACCCGTCTTTTGATATTTCGATGAACAAGCTTGGTTCGTCAAATTTCGATTTTGTGAGGTAATCACGAAAATATGTCATGCGACCGCGCCAAACGCCGCTTGTCTGCGCTTCCTGCCATTCCTCGGTGATCTCTTGAATGCTGCGCCTTGCTGCGCCAGTCATTTCGGCAAGACCTCGCTGTGTGAGGTAAGGAATGCCGTTTTCCAACACGCCCATCTCAATGCCGCCAACAACCCGCTCTACTTCGATACCAAGGTCCAGTTTAAGCTGTTTGGGGATGGCTAGGGATTGCCCCGTTTTTGCCTGCAAGCCACTGTTATTATTAGCTAAAGGGGTGGCTGGCGTTACGACTTTCTTCGCTACATCATCAAATGCCGCGTCTATCGGCTCAATCGTGTTCTTATCTTCAGGCATTGATCAGGTCCTTGTAGGTGAGGCGCTTGCCGACCATGCGGGCGACAGTAGCTTCGATGAAACCCATTGTGCCAGCGTCTTTCGTGTTCTGGCGAAATGCAAACTCGTTGACGTAGCGGTGAAGATGCTTGGGGCTCATGTAGTGGAAGATGCCATAGTGACCGCGCTTCAGGAGCGCCCAGAAGCTTTCAATGCCGTTTGTGTGAATGCAGTAGTGGCGGACATATTCGCCAGCGGAATGATTGACAGTCATGTGCGTGTAACCGTCGCGATTGAGGCCACGATAGGCCGCAAACTCATCGGTAACAACTGACGCGCCCTGCGGCACATTGGCCTTGATAAAGCCCTTGAGGGTTGGCGCGGACGTATCGCCAACGGGGGTAGCGCGAACTTGCGAGTTTTCATCGCGGATACCGACAACAGCGGTTTTACCAACTGCCCCACGGCCCAGATTTTGACGCTTAGAGGCATGGCGGTTTTTCTCTTTGCCACCGATGTAGGTTTCATCAACTTCGACTTCACGGCCCATGCTGCCATTATCCGAACCGGCCAGCCAAGTTTCGCGGATGCGCTGCGCAAGGAACCATGCCGACTTCTGAGTGATACCAAGTTCACGCGCCATCTGGGTTGAGGGGATGCCCTTGCGCGCCGTTGTCATCATGTAGATCGCCATAAGCCACTTGTGCAGGGGCAAGCGGCTTTCGGCTAACACCGTGCCAGTGCGAACGCTGAAATGTTGGCGACAATCGCGGCAACGGTAAGGCATGGGCTTTTGGTTTTTGACAGGAGCAACCGAAACGCTGCCACAGTGCGGGCAGGAGACTTCACCGTTCCAGCGGTTAGCCTCGAAATACTGCCTTGCGGCCTCCTCATTCGGGAAGCGCTGGAAGAACTGATAGAGGCTAACGGTTTCAGGTTTCTGCGTCATGAAACCTAACTATCCGTTTTCGGATGGCTAGTCAAGCGTTCGTTGGCTAGTTAAGTATGTAGTTCCCATTCGTTTAGGGAACCACCGCCCCCACATTTGGCGGGTGAAAGGTGCTGTTGGACGTATCAAAGAGCTCCATTTGGCAACACATTCTAAAGATACCAACGGCAATTATTTGACTGCAGTGGTTGGTGTTGACCCCAATAAAATACGTAAGAGCTATGATCCCTGTTTGATTGACAACAATGAATACTATTTTCTGAAACAACAGCAAAAAGCAATCGGCTGGAAAACTGCAATAAATGGTCAAGAAATTGGGATGATCTCGGTAAATCAAAATGCTGGCATCAGTTTACCATCTGCAACACGATATGACTATGATTTAACCAGGCCTCGCCGCTTTTTTGGGCGAGCGAACGGCATAGAAGCAGCTTGGGCGGACCATCTTTGGAATTATCCCAGAGGTGTATACGAGTTTAATTCAGAAGAATCACAGTATCTTATGAACGCTCATAAGTACAAAATTTTCCCAGGAAAACTAGGAATCATTGAGCTTCTGAAAAATGGATCACTTTTTCGTCAAGCTGATGGCGATTACATAATCAAGAGAAGTATCAAAACCCCAATAGATGTGCGTCCAGATAATTTGATATTACGCGATCGAACGCTACATCAAGACTGGTTTGTAAATTCAAATACTTGCATTGTTGATCTTACTGGTGACAGACTTTCCAAAACTCCTGCGTGCAGCTGGAGCAAGCCATCGAACGCAAACAAAAACCATCTCTACTCCCCATCCAGCCCATAGGCTGTGTGCAGCACGCGGACGGCCAATTCGGTCTCATCCTCGTCGATCAGCACCGACACCTTGATTTCAGATGTAGAGATCGCCTGAATGTTTATCTTGCGGTCGGCAAGCGCGGTGAACATCGTGGAGGCGACACCTGCATGGCTCTTCATTCCGACGCCAACGACCGAGATTTTGGCTACCTTGGTGTCGGGGATCAGGCGGTTATAGCCGATGGCTTCGCGCTGGTTCTGCAGCACGTCGGTGGCGCGCGCGAGGTCGGCCTGCGGCACGGTGAAGGTCACGTCGGTCTCGCCCTTGTCGCGGCCGACATTCTGGATGATCATGTCGACATTTATGTTCGATTCCGCGAGCGGCGCGAAGATGTGGCTCACCGCACCGGGGCGGTCGGGCACGCGGGTCAAAGTGATCTTGGCCTCATTCTTGTCGGCGGCGATGCCGGTGATCAGCTGGCGTTCCACTTGGGCATTCTCCAGTTCTTCGTCGGTCACGATCATCGTGCCGGGGATGGTATCTGCGCTGGGGGCGTTTTCGTCGATGAAGGAGCTGAGCACCTGCACGCGCACGCCTTCTTTCATGGCAAGCCCGACCGAGCGGGTCTGCAACACCTTGGAGCCGACCGAGGCCAGCTCGAGCATTTCTTCGTAGGTCACCGCCTTCAGCTTGCGGGCGCGGCTGACGATGCGCGGGTCGGTGGTGTAGACGCCGTCCACATCGGTATAGATATCGCAACGGTCGGCCTTGATTGCGGCGGCAACCGCGACCGCCGACGTATCCGAACCTCCCCGGCCGAGCGTGGTGATGCGGTTGTCGTCGGTCAGCCCCTGGAAACCGGGGATAACGGCAATCGTGCCTTCGGCCATCGAGGCGAGAAGGGCTTCGCTGTCGATTGTGCCAATGCGTGCTTTGGCATGGGCATCGTCGGTGTGGATCGGCAATTGCCAGCCCAGCCAGCTGCGCGCCTTGCATCCCAGCGCCTGTAGGGTGATCGCGAGAAGACCTGACGTAACCTGTTCGCCCGATGCGACGACCACGTCATATTCGGCCGGATCGTACAGCGGGTTGGCTTCGCGGCAAAAGCCCACCAGCCGGTCGGTTTCGCCCGACATGGCGGAGACGACCACGGCGACTTCGTCACCCTTTTCGGCCTGGCGTTTCACAATCTGCGCAACGCGGCGAATCCGCTCGGTCCCCGCCATCGAGGTGCCGCCAAATTTCATGACTATCCGGGCCATAGGAACCTTGCGTGAAAGGGCTATATTACAAACAGCGGCGCTGATAGGGACAGGATATGACAAAGGCAAGCCAAGCTGCGAACAGAAAAACTACCATAGACCCAAATGAAGCCGCGCATTTCGGTGCGCTGGCGGCGGACTGGTGGGATCCCAAGGGGTCGAGCGCGATGCTGCACAAGCTCAATCCGGTGCGTTTGGGCTTTGTCCGGCGACAGATTGACCGGCATTTCGGCACCGAGGAAACCGCGATGAAGCCGCTGTCCTGCAAGGCTGCGCTCGATGTCGGCTGTGGGGCAGGGCTGTTGTGCGAGCCTTTGGCAAGGCTGGGAGCGGCAGTGACCGGAGTCGATGCAGCTGCGGAGAATATTGTGGCGGCAAAGGCACATGCTGAGCAGTCGGGGCTGTCGATTGACTATCGGGCGGGAGAGCTTGCGGCGCAGCGGTTGGGCCAGTTCGATCTTGTGACCTCGATGGAGGTGATCGAGCATGTCACCGAACCCGCAGCTTTTGTTGGCGAACTGGCGGCACGGTTGAAACCCGATGGACTGATGATCCTGTCAACGCCCAACCGGACTGCTGCCTCAAAGCTGTTCCTCGTCGAGGCCGCCGAGCGGCTCGGCCAGGTGCCGCGCGGAACGCATGACTGGGTCAAGTTCCTGACACCCGATGAGGTCACGGCCTTGCTGGCAGATGCGGGGCTACAGGTCATTGCAATAGAGGGCATTGCCTTTTCACCGCTGTCCGGCTTGCACCTTAGTTCAAACAAAGCGCTCAACTATATTTTGGCGGCGAGATTGGCTTAATCCTCCCCATCGACTTGCGATGGTGAGGTGGCAGTTGCGCAGCAACTGACGGAGGGGAATTGCTGAATTAATAGGGCGGACTGCGTCCGCTTCCCCTCCACCACCCTTCGGGCGGTCCCCCTCCCCATCGCAAGTCGATGGGGAGGTTGTGTCGATAAGACCGCATCCCTACTCGGGCAGCGTATAATCCATCGAATAGAAATGCTTGCCGTCGCGGATTTCGATATCGAGATTTCCGGCGATGCCTTTCAACTCGTCGGTCCCGCTGTCGGGAACGATTATCACCGACAAGGCCTGCCCGCTGGCGGACATGGTCCCGCGATGCGCGAGGATGAAGCTGCCGCTGCGCCCCTTTAGTTTGCCGGTGACGGTTTCGAGCGCAACATAGACGCGCGCGCCATTGGCCTCATTGCCGCCCGCCATCATCTGGCCAACACTGGTTGCTTCGAGGTCTCCACGAAACTGCTTGTCGATGGACATCCGCATCAAGGCTTCGTCTGCCGCCGAAACGGGTTTCAGAGCGACATCAAATTCGCCGGCTGCATGAAACATAAATGGCTCCTTGATCGATTCTGCCGGGGCGGCAGTAGCCAGCATCAGGCCAACGGCTGCGAACAGCGCCTTCATTCATACCCCTGATCAGCATAGCTGTCGTCGGCTAGGTCACTGAACCGCGTGATCTTCGCCTCGAACTTCATGCGTACTTTGCCGGTCGAGCCGTGACGCTGTTTGGCGACGATCAGTTCGGCGGTGCCGAAGACGCGTTCCATTTCCTGCCGCCACTTTTCATATTCCTCGGTAGCCTTCACATCGTCGTCGCTGCCATGCTTGGGCTCGCGCGCGGCGACATAATAGTCCTCGCGGAATACGAACCAGACCATGTCGGCGTCCTGCTCGATTGAGCCCGATTCACGCAGATCCGACAGTTGCGGGCGCTTGTCTTCGCGCTGTTCGACTGCACGGCTTAGCTGCGACAGCGCGATGACAGGAACCTGCAATTCCTTCGCCAGCGTCTTCAACCCGCGCGAAATTTCGGAGATTTCGTTGACGCGGTTGTCGCTGCTGCGCGACGAGCCCTGCAGCAACTGCAGATAGTCGATCACGATCAGGCCGATGCCATGCTTGCGTTGAAGGCGTCGCGCGCGGGTGCGCAGGCCAGCGATAGTCAGCGCGGGGGTATCGTCGATATAGAGCGGCAATTCCTGCAATTCGCGGCTGGCGCGGGAAAGTTCGCGGAAATCGTCACGGCTGATCTTGCCCATGCGCAGCGCTTCGGAACTGATGCCCGACTGTTCGGCAAGGATACGTGTTGCCAGCTGGTCAGCGGACATTTCGAGGCTGAAAAAGGCCGTCTTGGCACCAACACTCTTGGCTTCGTCGATTCCGTCCTCACGGTCGCGCAACCAGCGTTGTGCGGCGTTGAAGGCGATATTGGTGGCAAGCGAGGTTTTCCCCATGCCCGGGCGTCCGGCAAGGATGATAAGGTCCGAATTGTGCAGGCCGCCGCATTTGGCGTTGATGCTGTCGAGCCCGGTGGTGACACCTGACAGATGTCCGCCGCTGTTCAGCGCCTTTTCGACATTCTTGATCGCTTCGGTCGATGCGGCGAGGAAGCTCTTCATGCTCCCCGTCTCACCTTCGCCTTCGGCGACCTTATAAAGCTGCGCCTCGGCTTGCTCGATCTGCAGCTTGGGATCGACGGCTTCGCTGGTGTCAAGCGCACCTTCAACCAGCCCGCGACCGACGCTGACCAGTTCACGCAGCAAGGCGAGGTCGTAAATCTGCTGCGCGAAATCGCGCGCGCCGATCAGGCCTGCGCCATCAGCCGTCAATTTGACGAGATAGCCGGGGCCACCCAGCTCCTGCATCGTCGGGTCGCTTTCGAACAGCGGTTTCAGCGTCACCGGCGTCACCAGCATGTTGCGGTCGATGAGGCGCAATATCTGGTCGAAAATACGCCCGTGCAGCGGTTCGAAGAAATGCTCGGGCCGCAGCTTGATCGAGACATCCTCGATGATGCGGTTGTCGATCATCAACGCGCCAAGAAAGGCCGCCTCTGCCTCGACATTGCGCGGCAGGCGCTGTTCTTCGCCATCATTGACGGCGGCAAGGCGGATGGGTTCGGCCATAGGGGTGCTATCGCGCAGGGGGGCGACAACCGCAATAGGGCGACGGAAATAGAGTCGTTGAAACAACTGTGGACAAACCGGCGTCGTCCCTGCGCAGGCAGGGACCGCTAGACGTTTGCTATCCGATGGCGATGTAAACTTGTGGCGGCCCCTGCTTGCGCAGGGGCGACGGGAGAATGCAACCTCTTGCCCCTGCCGACGCATCGGCTAGAGGAAGCCCATGGCAGACCCGCGCATCATATCCGTAGAGCTCGACGAAGCGACCATATTGCGTCGCAACGCCGATATCGAGCAGGAACGGCGGGTCGCGATCTTTGACTTGATCGAAGAAAACCATTTCAAGCCGCTGCGCGATATGGGTGACGGCTATGCAGGACCGTACCGGCTGAAGCTGAGCGTCACCGAGGGGCGGCTGGTCCTCGATATATCCCGTGAAGATGGCACTCCCCACGAAACCCTGATCCTGGGTCTCGGCCGGTTCCAGCGCCCGGTGCGCGAATATTTCGCCATCTGTGACAGTTACTATCAGGCGATCCGCAAGGCGACTGCCGCCGAGATCGAGACAATCGACATGGCGCGGCGCGGCGTGCACAACAGCGCGGCGGAGCTTTTGATCGAGCGGCTGGAAGGCAAGATCGAGGTCGATTTTGCGACAGCGCGGCGATTATTCACATTGATCTGCGTCCTGCACATCAAGCAATAGGCCATCAGGCAGGATTAGAGGACAGCGATGGCCAGCGGGAAATTCAGGCTTTGGCGTTTGGGCGCGATCATGCTCGTGCTGCTGGCAGGCGCTTTTCTCACTTGGCGCGCCATTCTCGGCTGGGCACCTTCGCGTGAGGATTATCCGGTGCAGGGCATCGTCGTCGACGCATCGCACGGCAAGCTCGATTGGGGCATGCTCGCAGCAACGGGCGTAGATTTTGCCTATGTGTCGGCAACCGATGGATCAAAAAACCGCGATGCCGGATTTGCCGCCAACGTTGCCGCTGCAAGGGAGGCCGGGGTGCGCTATGGCCCGATGCACCGCTATGATTTGTGCCGGCTTGCAAGCGATCAGGCGACCCTATTCATCACAACAGTCGCGCGCAGCGATACGGCATTGCCGGCAGCGGTCGATTTCAGTTTTACCGAAACATGTGCCAGCAAGCCGGATCGCGCATTGGTGCTTTCCGAAGTTGCAACCTTCCTGTCGCAGATCGAAGCGCATCTCGGCAAACCGGCCATTCTGAAGATCAGTCAGGATTTCGAAGAACAGTACCGGTTGAGCAGTTCGATCGATCGCACAGTGTGGCTCGAAAAGACCTGGCTGTTGCCCGAATATGCTGCGCGCCCCTGGGTGATGTGGACAGCCAACCCGCAGCGCCGTATCGATGGCGTGGATGAACCGGTGCAATGGGTGGTGGTGCGCGAATGAGCGAAATGAACGAAAAACTGGTCCGTGCGGCAATCGATGCCGCGCATAATGCCTATGCGCCCTATTCGAATTTTCATGTCGGCGCGGCGCTGTTGCTGGATGACGGGCAGATTGTCACCGGTGCCAATTTCGAAAATGCCAGCTATGGCATGACCTTATGTGCCGAAACCGTTGCTATCGCCAAGGCCAATAGCGATGGTCAGATGCGCCGGATTGTTGCCGTTGCAGTGGCGGGTGGTCCGCGTTCAAGCGAGGGCGGAGCGGTGATCGGTGCTGATTCCATTACTCCCTGCGGCCGGTGCCGCCAGGTGATTAAGGAGGTCGCCGACCTCAACGCAATCGATCTGCCGATACATTGCGCGCATGCCAGCGGCTATGAAACGTATCTGCTATCCGAACTTCTGCCATATGGATTTGGCCCGGCGAGTTTGAAAAGCTGACCGTCGAGCAATTTCCCACTTCCTTTTTTTCGTCATTCCCGCGAAGGCGGGAATCCAACCCCCGAACTCTAAATTTAAGCGACGGGAGTTGGACCCCCGCCTGCGCGGCGGTGACGAAGTGAAGTGTTGAGGGCTATATGGCAATTCTTTCGGACAAGTGGATCAGGCAGCAGGCGCTCGAAAACGGGATGATCGAGCCGTTTGTCGAGGCGCAGCGCCGCGATGGATGCATCAGCTATGGCCTGTCTTCTTACGGCTATGACGCGCGTGTTGCGCCGGAATTCAAGATTTTCACCAATGTTGATTCGAGCGTCGTCGACCCCAAGGAATTTGATCCCAAAAGCTTTGTCGACCGCGAAACCGATGTCTGCATCATCCCGCCGAACAGCTTTGCGCTTGCCCGCACCGTCGAATATTTCCGCGTGCCGCGCGACGTGCTCGTGATCTGTTTGGGTAAGAGCACTTATGCCCGTTGCGGCATCATCGTGAATGTCACCCCGCTCGAGCCAGGCTGGGAAGGGCATGTTACGCTCGAATTTTCAAACACCACCCCGCTGCCCGCGAAAATCTATGCCAATGAGGGCGCGTGCCAGTTCCTCTTCCTGCAAGGCAATGAACCGTGCGAGACCAGCTATGCCGACCGCGCAGGCAAATATATGGGGCAGAAGGGTGTGACACTGCCGCGCCTGTAATCTGCTGACGCCTCATTGCTGGCTTGCTCAATTTAATCGAGCGATTAAGCATGGGGCAAATGCAGATGCAGGAGAAGCCCAGATGACATCCCCTTTATTTGACCAATGGCGCGCCCGTTCGCCTTATTATGATGAAAGCCATGAGGCGGTGTGCGACACGGTTCGTCGTTTCGTCGAACGCGAAATCCTGCCTAATGTAGATGCATGGGAGGCTGCAGGCGAGCTGCCGCGCAGCCTGCACAAAAAGGCAGCTGAGGCGGGAATATTGGGCCTTGGCTATCCTGCCGAATTTGGCGGCACGGGCAGCAACGGCTTCGATATCTTCCACTCGCTGGTGCAGAGCGAGGAAATGTGCCGCCCCGGTGCGGGCGGTATTCCCGCCTCGCTGATGACGCATGGCATCGGCCTGCCGCCGATCCTCGCCATGGGCAGCGAGGAAATGAAGCAACGTATCGCGCCCGCCGTACTTGCCGGTGAAAAGATCATCTCGCTTGGTATCACCGAGCCTTCCGGCGGCTCGGACGTCGCGAACCTGAAAACCAAAGCCGAGCGCAAGGGCGCATCCTATATCGTCAATGGCAGCAAGACCTATATCACCAGCGGCATGCGTGCCGACTATGTGACGACGGCGGTGCGCACCGGCGGGCCGGGAATGGGTGCCGTGTCGCTGCTCCTAATCGAAACTGATCGACCGGGATTCAGCCGCACCGCGCTCGCCAAAATGGGATGGCACGCTTCGGACACCGCGACGCTGCATTTTGACAATGTAGAGGTGCCCGCAGAAAATCTGATTGGCCCCGAAAATGGCGGCTTCATGGGCATCATGCGCAATTTCAACGGAGAGCGATTGGGCATGGCGCAGCAGGCTGCGGCCTATGCGCGCGTCTGTTTCGAAGATGCCCTTGATTGGGCGCAGCAGCGTGAAGTTTTCGGCAAGCCGCTGATTCGCAACCAGGCCATCCGCCACAAGCTGGCCGACATGCTGCGCCAGATCAACACGACGCAAGCGTGGATTGACCAATGCGCGTGGAGCGTGCGCGAGGGCAAGGCCTTCCCCGGCGATTTTGCGCTGCTTAAAGTTCAGGCGACCCGCACGATGGAGTATTGCGCACGCGAGGCTTGCCAGATCCTCGGCGGTGCCAGCTTCATGCGCGGCTGCCGCGTCGAGCGCATCTACCGCGAGGTGCGTGTGATGGCGATCGGTGGCGGATCGGAAGAGATCATGTTCGATCTGGCGAGCCGCCAATATAATTTCTGAACATGTAAAAAATCATTCATTGCGTATTCAGTTCTAGAGTGTCACTCTAATCCTATTGAACGGGAGGAGGGACCCCATGAACAGAAAACTGACCCCCACTTTGGCACTCATGATATTTGCAATGCCGATCGACGACAGCGCGGCCGATGAAACCCATTTCGGTTTTACGGTCGGCAGCGTTTCGATCACCAAGCCTATATCGCCCGGCTCGCTGGGGCTTAAGAATATGTCATCCTCCAAGATTGCGTCGAAGCGCGATCTTGTAGTGACCGGCAACAATCCGCGCTTCACGGTCACCGGATAGGTGTTTTGCAAGCAGGGCGCGCGGTTGACGGCTGTACAGGCGATTATTGGCAAGGGCTTTCTGCACAATAACGACATGATGGTCGTCAACAGCTGGGGCAAAACGGCCAAGCAGACCAATGTAGCTGGCCGAAGCGATGCTGATGTATCGTTGGAGGTGCAGCTCAATGTTTCGCGCCGCGACACCGGTGCGGCGATTGATCTGACCTTCAATCCAGCGCGAGATTATGAACAGAAGCTCAAGGCCTATGTCGCCAAGGGCAACACAGCCGCCGAATATCTGCGCGAAACGCAGGCATTTGACATGGATGTTACCGTCAACCTCGTCGCTTGGTGCAAGATGGATTCCAAGGCCAATTCGGTGCTGGCAGGCAAGACTTATGCTGGATTTGTTGCACGCAAGGTGCCGGTGACGATCCTTTACAACGGCGACCCTGCGATCATCGATGGACCGGCTCCGAGGGCGACGGTCAAGACCCGCGCGGAAGAGACAGCGCCTCCGATAAAATGACGTAGCGCGCCGCCACAGCCAAAACCCGCTTTTGACATTCGGGTGGCGGCCGCGCATCACTCTCTTCAAAGCAGAATCAGGAGAGAGTTATGCCCAAGGAAGCATGCGAATTTGATGTCATCGTCTATGGTGCGACTGGCTATACCGGCCGGTTGGTTGCCGAATATCTGGCTAAACAGGCCGAAGGCGGCGTTGATGTCTGGCCTTGGCGCTGGGCGATGGCCGGACGTTCGCTGACCAAGCTGGAGGAGGTGCGCGATCTTTTAGGCGCACCAAAGGACACGCCATTGGTGGTCGCCGATGCCGACGATCCTGCTTCGCTGGCGGCTATGGCCAAGCGCACCAAGGTGGTGCTGACCACCGTTGGACCCTATCAGCTTTATGGCGAGCCACTGGTAAAGGCCTGTGTCGATGCCGGCACCGACTATACCGACCTGTGCGGTGAACCGGTTTGGATGCGCCAGATGATCGACAAATATCACGATGCCGCCAAAGCGAGCGGCGCGCGCATCACTTTCTCGTCGGGCTTCGATTCGATCCCGTTCGATCTGGGCGTACTCATGCTGCAAAAACATGCGACCGAGAAATTCGGTGCACCTGCGCCTCGCGTTAAAGGCCGCGTTCGCGCGATGCAGGGGGGCTTTTCCGGCGGTACGGCAGCAAGCTTGAAGGAAACGCTGAAGACGCTCGCCAAGCACCCCACACTGACACCCTATATGCTCAGCCCGTTCGGCCTGACGCCGGGCTTTGATGGACCCAACCAGCCTACCGGCATGATCCCCGAATATGACGACCATCTGGGAAGCTGGGCCGCGCCGTTCATCATGGCGGCGATCAACACCAAGAATGTCCACCGGACGAACTTCCTGCTCGGCCACCCCTGGGGTGCGGACCTGCGCTATGACGAGATGGTGCTGACCAGCCCCGGCGAGATGGGCAAGCAGGCTGCCGAGGGGCTGGCCAAAGCCATCAAGGCACCATTTGGCGAAGGGGGGCCGAAACCCGGTGAAGGCCCGACCAAGGAAGAGCGCGAAAATGGCTTTTATGACGTACTGTTTGTCGGCGAATATCCCGATGGCAAGCGTGCGCTCTATTCGGTGAAGGGCGACAAGGACCCGGGCTATGGATCGACATCCAAGATGATCGCCGAAACCGCGCTTGGCCTTGCCGAGAATGACGGTGAAGGCGGAGTCACTACGCCCGGTGCAGCGCTTGGCGCAAAGCTTGTCGCGCGGTTGCAGGCGCATGCCGGGCTGACCTTTACCGCTGAAAACTAAGTTATCACCCCTCCCGCTTGCGGGAGGGGCCGGGGGAGGGCCTGTGGTAGCACAAGCTCGCTTCGCTCGCCCCTCCCCTAACCCCTCCCGTTAACGGGAGGGGGATAAAGCCCTTCCGAAAATCATATCCCGACCCTATATGGCGCGCACCATGCTGGGTCGCCTGTTCAAGAAAGCCGCACCGTCCCGTCCGCTCGATACCGCGCGGGTGCCGGATGGTATGCGCGTGTATGCGATTGGCGACATTCATGGCCGTAACGACCTGTTGCAGGCACTGCTGGCAAAGATCGACGCCGATGATCAGGCGCGCGGTGCAGCGGATACGCAGATTGTTTTCCTCGGTGACTTGGTCGATCGCGGGTCAGACAGTGCAGGTGTTATCGACACGGCGATGGCGCTGCGCGGGCAAGGGCGTACCGTCCGTTACCTGATGGGCAACCATGAAGAGGTGTTCCTAAAGGCCTGCCGTGAGCGCGACACCAAGACGTTGCGCTTCTTCCTGAAGATTGGCGGCGACGCCACATTGCAAAGCTACCCCATCACCCGCGCCGAATATATCGAACTTGATATCGAGCAACTGGCTGAGCGACTCGCGACGCTGGTTCCGGAGGCGCATCTGGCTTTTCTTGAAAGCTTTGAGGATATGATTGTGCTGGGCGATTACGCCTTCGTCCATGCCGGCATCCGTCCCGGTGTTTCCCTGTCAGAGCAGCGCAAGAGCGACCTGCGCTGGATCCGTGACGAATTTGTCGGCCAGCGCGGCGATCTCGAAAAGGTGATCGTTTATGGCCACACCATCTATGACGATATCGACGAACGCGGCTCGCGCATCGGGATCGATACCGGCGCCTATGCCAGCGGCAAGCTGACCGCGATAGGCCTCGAAGGCGCGGATCGTTGGTATTTGCAGACCTAGCGATGGAATACCGTAGTGCTGAGCCTGTCGAAGCACGCCCCTCCGCTAACTATGGCATTTGAAACCTGCAGCCGCCCTTCGACAGGCTCAGGGCTACGGTGTCCGCGGGCTGGCAGTTAGGCTGAACAACGAAAAAAGGGCGGTGACTCTCAACACCGCCCTTTCTCAAACTACTGCCGGGGTAATATGGCTATCGGTTCAGGCGACCAGCGGCTGATCCATGTCTTCCAGGTCGCGTAGCACATAGCCACGGCCCCACACGGTCTCGATGTAATTCTCGCCACCGCAGGCCAGCGCCAGTTTCTTGCGCAGCTTGCAGATGAACACGTCGATAATCTTGAGTTCGGGTTCGTCCATGCCGCCATATAGGTGGTTCAGGAACATTTCCTTGGTCAGTGTGGTGCCCTTGCGCAGCGAAAGCAGCTCGAGCATCGCATATTCCTTGCCGGTCAGGTGGACGCGGCTGCCGTCAACTTCGACGGTCTTGGCATCCAGATTGACCGCCAGCTTGCCGGTGCGGATGACCGACTGGCTGTGGCCCTTCGAACGGCGCACAACTGCATGGATACGGGCGACCAGTTCTTCGCGGTGGAACGGCTTGGTTACATAATCGTCGGCGCCAAAGCCGAAGGAGCGAACCTTGCTGTCCATTTCCGAAATACCGGAGAGAATGAGCACCGGCGTCTGCACCTTGGCGACGCGCAGCTTCTTCAGGACGTCATAACCATGCATGTCGGGCAGGTTGAGGTCGAGAAGGATGATATCGTAATCATAGAGTTTACCGAGATCGAGGCCTTCCTCGCCCAGATCGGTCGAATAGACATTAAACCCTTCGGTCGCGAGCATCATCTCGATGGCTTTCGCGGTGGTCGGTTCGTCTTCAATCAGCAACACGCGCATGCGGCTGGCCCCTCTTTGCTTTTGCAACCCCCGATGCCTGTGCTGCCCGAAGCGGCGACGCAGCCATCGATCGTTATTAACCATAAGGGAAATGAACTGAAAAGGTTAATTTCGTCTTAACGCGCGGGAATCCACGAGTCGCGGGGAGTCCGATCGAGCAAAAGTGACTCAAATCCTAGGGTTTTCGGGTTTCCGGGCGTCAGAAAATAATTTCAGCGGTACGCATTAAAATACCCGAATATTTTGTCGAATTGCCATTTGCCAAGCGGATATTGCGTTGCTAGCCTTAACTTTCAGGGTTTTAATATGCCGCAACCGTACAGCGGGGTGGCATTAGCTGGAGGGCTATCACATGAAATTGCACAAGCTGGCATTATATCTGACCGCCGCGAGCCTCGCGGCACCGGTGGTGGCGCAGGATGCGAGCGTTGCCGACGATGACGCTTCAACGGAAGCGAGCAGCGAAGCCATTGTTGTGACCGGCTCACGCATCAAGCAGGATCCAAATAACAGTGCATTGCCTTTGACTGTGATCACGACGCAGGAACTGACGCGTGAAGGCATTACCAGCCCCGAACAGATGCTCCAATTTTTGAGCACCAGCGGCACGGGCCCCGAAAATCTCGCATCTAACGCCGATGTCGTGCAGGGTGCCCAGCGCGGCACCAATGGTTTGTCGTCCGCTAACCTTCGCGGTCAGGGTAATGCGGCAACACTTGTGCTGTTGAACGGTCGACGTGTTGCGGCGCACGGACTTTCCGGCTCGGCAGTCGACGTCAACCAGATTCCCTTTTCTGCTATGGAGCGCGTCGAAATCCTGAAAGATGGTGCATCGGCCATTTATGGGACTGATGCGATTGGCGGCGTGATCAACTTTATCACCAAGACGAACTATCAGGGTCTTGGCCTTTCAGGCAATGTTGACATTACCGAGCGCGGCGACGGAGCGATTTACCGATTAGGTGGAATTGCGGGCTATGGTGATTTGAACGAGAACGGCTTCAACATCATGGGTGCCGTTTCCTATCGCTGGAACAAAATACTGAAAGGTTCGGACCGAAAATTCACCGATGGTGACCGTCCCAACCAAGGCCTGTCGATTGATACGCGCGGTACACCTATTGCGACGGCTTTCAACGTTGCAGGAAATGCCTTCCAGTCACCAACCGGTTCTTTGTTGCAAGGATTGACTTTGACTGCGCCGAATGGCGCCAACGCTGCTGCGGGCGGCATTAATATTCTTGACCTCCCGGGTGGAGCGGGCTGTGATTCAATGCCTGACGGGATGAATTATGACTATGATTTGTGGAACACCGCGACGGCCTATTATGCCTGCGCGTGGGATACCGGACGCAACGTTGTCCTGCAGCAGCCGATCGAAACGCTAACTTATTATGTGCGCGGTGTAGCTGATCTGGGTGGCGACCATTTACTGTCGGCCGAACTGACCGGATCTGACGCTAATTCGTCAAAAATATTCTCGAACAACCAATATTCGACATCTGTTTCGACAGCTGTGAACCTGCCGATTTATTATCCATTAAATGCACAGACGGCATCAACATATAATCAGGTATTCAATTCGATCAGGGGTGCCTTTACCAACCCGGCTCAGCAGGCGGCTTTGGATGCTCGCTATGGTTTGCCTTTGTCGTTCCGCTGGCGCTGCGTAACTTGTGGCCCGCGCGAATATCAAACCGATACCAAAACTTTCCGTGCCGCATTGGGGCTGGATGGCCCGCTCGGCGGCGGATGGGATTATCGCGTTGGCGGTTCCTACGCCCAAAGCGAGTCGCAATCGGTGTTGGGGACAGGCTATCACTACACTGGTGTTTTCCGCACCACGACCCGTGATGCCAATGGTGTGATTATCGGTCTGCCAGGCCAAAATGATCCGCGCGCGCCAACGGCGCCAGGGGCCTCGGGGCCAGGTATTGTCGGCCTTTTCAACAGTGGGATCATCAACCCTTTCTCGCTGCAGCAATCGGCAGCTGCACTTGCCGCGCTCGATGCAGTTTCAGCCAAAGGAACGACGCTTTATGGTGGGCGCTACAAAGTTCTGCAGTTTGATGCTTCAGTATCAGGCTCCTTATTTGCTCTTCCCGGTGGCGATGCAAAAGTAGCCGTTGGCATCGACTATCGCAAAGAGACCTACGAATTCAACGGATCGGATGCCGGCAACATCCTTGCGCAGCCGGATATATTCAATGTGGCCTTTGACAACGCGAATGCGCTCGCTCCCCAGAAGCGGAACGTCAAGGCCGCATATGCAGAAGTCTTGCTCCCCGTATTTGATATGCTGGAACTTACGGCTGCTGCTCGTATCGATGACTACACGGGTTTTGGCAGCACTATTAACCCGAAATTTTCGTTTAAATTCCAGCCTATGGATTGGGCTTTGCTTCGAGGTTCCTATAATACGGGATTCCGCGTTCCGACCTTTAACCAGATATTCAATGGCATCACTGCGACTACTTCAACTAGCGCAGCCGTCGTCGATCCGTTCAAATGCCCGTCATTGGTTGTCGACAACACGCCACCAATCGACCCCAACTGCGCCAATATAACGCCTGCACTATTGAACGGTGGTAACCTTAATCTTGGGCCTGAAGAGGCTGAGCAATTCTCGCTGGGCATTGTATTGAGGCCCGCGCCGCGATTCAGCTTGTCTCTCGACTGGTGGTCGATTGACGTCGACGGAACCATTACAACGTTGACTGTCCAGCAGTTGCTTCAGAATGCAGCAACGTTCCCGGATCGATTCATAAAGGATGCGGCGGGTGACATAACAGCTATCGACCAACGCTGGATCAATGCGGGTGCTCGCAAGACGCAAGGTATTGAAGTGGCATTTCGTGGAGGTTTTGATGCGTTGAGCGGTTCGCTCGACTTCGGACTGGATGGAACCTATCTTCTTAAGAAGAAAGAGAAACTGACGCCGACATCGCCATTCGGCGCGAGCCTGATCAATATCTTCTCGCTTTCGGGTGATCTTGGACTGCGGTGGAAGCATAATGCCTTCATCAGCTATTCGACCGAAGATATTTCGCTGTCGCTGTCGCAAATCTATCGCTCGGGCTACAGGAATTTCGTTCTGCCGAACTTCCTGAACCCGCGTGGCAATACGCGACCTGACTATAACGAGCGGGTAAAGCCTTACATGACCTATAATTTTGCGCTGGCATATAAGGGCTTGGCGCCGAATTATGAGATCACTTTCGGTATCAGGAACCTTTTCGACAAGGACCCGCCGTTTGCGATCACATATGATACTATCAACGGCTCGGGTGGGTCGTGGGAACCCCGCGTCGCCGACCCACGTGGCCGTTCGTTCACGCTGGCTGTGGAAGCAAAGTTCTGACGCCGTCGCGTCGCACAATCATGACGGGGCTGGCGGCGCTGATGGCGTCGCCGGCCCTGCCTGCTTTGAATGTTGCGGTTTTCGCCGCTCCTGTTGCCGGTAAGCGCATAAAGCCTCCACGGATCAAAGTCGGCGATACCATCGGCCTGATCGAACCCGCTTCGGCAAGCGACGATCCCTTCGATCTGGTGCTGGTAGAGGAAGCGATCCGGGCGATGGGGCTGGTGCCCAAGCGCGCGCCCAATCTGCTCAAGCGCTATGGCTATCTGGCGGGGCAGGACAAGGAACGCGGTTCCGATATCAATGCGATGTTCGCCGACAAGGACGTCAAAGCGATCTTCGCGGTGCGCGGTGGCTGGGGCGCGGCGCGTGCCTTGCCCTTTGTCGACTGGGATGTCGTGCGGGCCAATCCCAAATTCCTGATGGGCTATAGCGACATCACCGCGCTCCATATGGCAATCGCGGCAAAGGGCGGGGCGGTGACGCTGCACGGACCCAATGCCAGCAGCGCCTGGGGCAAGGCCTCGGTTGAAAGCTTCAAAGGGATTGCCTTTGATGCGGCGACGCCTTTGTTTGAAAATCCCAAGGCCAATGAGGACCGGCTGGTGCAGCGGCGCTGGCGGACGATCAAAATTCGTGGTGGCAAGGCTCAAGGACAATTGCTCGGTGGCAATTTGACGGTGCTGACTGCGCTTGCAGGTACGCCCTATCTACCCGACTTTACCGGTGCGATCCTCTTCCTCGAGGATATCGACGAGGCCGAATATCGCATTGACCGGATGCTGACCCAATTGGGGCAGGCGGGCGTGCTCAAGGGATTGGCAGGCGTGGTCTTTGGGCAGTGCACCAATTGCCGAAATCCCGATGGCAGCAGCTTCACCCTCAATTCGATCCTGCGCCAGCATTTTGAACCTTTGGGTATCCCTGCCTTTGAAGGCGCATGGTTCGGGCATATTTCAGATCAGTTCACAATACCGCAGGGCGTGATGGCCGAAATTGATGCCGATGCCGGAACGTTGAGGCTGCTGGAGCCTGCGGTCGCCTAAATAGTCGACAATTTCTCCACCAGAAAATCGATCAAGGCCGTAACCCGGCGCGGGCGGAATGTGCTCGGCGGGGTGACGATGTGGATGGCGATGGGCGGGATTTTCCAGCCCTGCAATATCGGTTTCAGACGACCCGCAGCGATATCCCGTTCGCAGATGAAATCGGGCAACATTCCAATGCCCAGACCAGCACAGAGGGCGGGCAGCATCGCCTCGCCATTGTTTACGCGCAGTGGGCCGGACAGCCGCACGACTGCCTCGCTGCCATCAGAACCGGTGAAACGCCAGCTTTCGGGGCTGGAGGAGAGCGAATAGCTGATGCAGCGATGCTCGCCCAGTTGGGCAGGGTGGCGCGGCTCGCCGTTTTGCGCAAGATAATCGGGGCTGGCGAGGACATAGCCGGTAACCCCGCGCAACCGCCTCGCGCGCAAGGAGCTGTCGGGCAGCGCGCCGATGCGCAGCGCCAGATCGAATCGCTCGCCGATCAGGTCCACTTTGGCGTCGGACAGGTGCATGTCGATGCTGATGCCGCGATGGCTGCACAGAAATTCGGAGAGCAAAGGTGCAACGCGGCTGATGCCATAGCTCATCGGTGCGGCGAGGCGGATCAGGCCGACCGGTTCGCTTGCCTCATCGCGCGCCGCTTCCTCGGCGGCCTCGCCTGCGGCGACGATCGCTTTTGCCTGCTCGAGCAGCGACACGCCGCTCTCGCTTAATACCAAACGCCGCGAGGTTCGGTGGAAAAATGGCGCACCGACTTGAGCCTCCAGACGGGAGACGGCCTTGGATACCGTCGCCTTGGACAGGCCGAGCAATTCCGCCGCGCGCGAAAAGCCGCCTTCTTCGGCGACGGCGGCGAAAATGCTCCAGGCTTCATAATCAGGTAGTCGCATATTTGGAAACAATAGGTTTCCAATGTTTCTATTTCAATCCCAATTCATAGACCTATTTTGGCGGCAACACAGAAATAAGGAGCATTCCGATGATCGACAGCAAAGCAAAGGTGGAAATCCGCCCCTTCGCCAGCCTTGGCGGGGCCAATCATGGCTGGCTCGATGCCCATCACCATTTCTCGTTCGCCAATTACCATGACCCGGATCGCATGAGCTGGGGCAGCCTTCGTGTCTGGAATGATGACATCATCCAGCCGCAAACCGGCTTCCCCCCGCATCCTCATGCGGACATGGAAATCATCACCTATATCCGCACTGGCGCAATTACCCATCAGGATAGCCTGGGGAACAAAGGCCGCACCGCTGCGGGCGATGTGCAGGTGATGAGCGCTGGTACTGGCATCCGCCACGCCGAATATAATCTGGAGGATGAGGCAACGACGCTATTCCAGATCTGGATCGTGCCGAAGCGGACCGGTGGCGCGCCCAGCTGGGGTACCAAACCCTTCCCCAAAAGTGACCGTTCCGGTGCTTGGCAGGTGCTGGCCAGCGGCTTTGAAGAAGATAGCGATGCACTCCCCATCCGCACCGATGCGCGGGTGCTCGGTGCGACTTTGAAGGCAGGCGAGAGCCTGACCTATCAGGTCGGCGACCGGCGTTACGCCTATCTGGTTCCTGCCACGGGTGCCATCGACATAGATGGTCAGCGCGCCAACGCCCGTGACGGCGTGGCGATCACTGCGGGAACGATCACCATAAGCGCCATCGAAGACAGCGAAATCGTCCTTGTAGACGCAGACTAACCCTCCCCCCTGAACCCCTCCTCCCGCCGTGGAGGAGGGGCCTTTTCCAGAAAGAACCATCTTATGCCCAAAGTCCTCGTCCTCTATTATTCCAGCTATGGCCATATCGAGACCATGGCCAACGCCATTGCCGAAGGTGCGCGTGAAACCGGCGCGACCGTCGATGTGAAACGCGTTCCCGAAACCGCGCCGCTCGAGATCGCACAAGCCGCGCATTTCAAACTCGATCAGGCTGCCCCGGTTGCCACTATCGAGGAACTCAAAGACTATGACGCAATCATCGTCGGCACGGGCACCCGTTTCGGACGGATGTCGAGCCAGATGGCGGCGTTCTGGGACACCGCCGGGGGCGTCTGGGCGCGCGGCGAATTGAATGGCAAGGTCGGCGCGGCCTTTACTTCCAGCGCTACCCAGCATGGTGGGCAGGAAACGACCTTGTTCTCAATCCTCACCAACCTGCTGCATTTCGGCATGACCATCGTCGGTCTCGATTACGGCTTTGCCGGGCAGATGCGAAATGACGAGGTGGTCGGCGGAGCGCCCTATGGCGCGACTACGATTGCCAATGGTGATGGCAGCCGCCAGCCAAGCGAGACCGAACTTGAAGGCGCGCGCTATCTTGGTCGCCGCGTTGCCAACACCGCAGCAAAGCTGTTTGGCTGAGCCATGACAAGGCAGCCCGCCTTATTCGTTTCGCATGGTGCGCCAACCATAGTGATTGACGACACGCCAGCCCGGCATTTTCTGGCCGGGCTGGCAGGCGAGCTGCCGACACGGCCGGACGCCATCGTCATGATCTCGGCGCATCATGACGAACCACTGGCGTCGATTACCTCTGCCGAACAACCGGGAACCATTCACGACTTTGGCAGCTTTCCGGATGCCCTTTACCGTATGCGCTATCCGGCTCCGGGTTCACCGGAACTGGCGCAACGCATAGCCCGGATGCTGGATGACGCCGATATTGCGAACCGCCTCGACCCTGAACGGGGGTTCGATCACGGCACCTGGACACCGTTGATGCTGGCATGGCCCAATGCCGATATTCCGGTGGTGCAGGTCTCGATCAACTCGCGTGCTACGCCGGACTATCATTATCGGCTGGGTCTGGCGCTGGAGGCGCTGCGCGACAACAACGTCCTCGTTATCGGATCAGGCGCGATTACGCACAATCTGTATGCATTTTTCCGGGGTGGCTATGCGGCCGATGCGCCTACGCAACCTTGGGTAACGGATTTCCTCGGCTGGCTCGATAGGCAATTGATGGCTGGCGGCCACGATGCGGTACTCGGCGCGATTGGACACGCGCCGCACGGAACCGACAATCATCCGACTATGGACCATATCCTGCCATTGTTCGCGGCATTGGGCGCAGGCGGTCTTGAGGGCAAGGCTACCAAGCTGTACGCCAGCGTCGAATATGGCGTGCTCGCGATGGATGCATGGCGTTTCGACTAGCGCCGTGGTCAGCTGCGGCCTAAAAGAAGATATGCCGTTTGAACTGCCCGAGGAACTGCTTGAAGAGACCTTTCTGGCATCGACCGGTCCGGGCGGGCAGAATGTCAACAAGGTGGCAACCGCGTGCCAGTTGCGGGTCGATGTGTTCCGATTGGGCCTTCCGCCCTATGCTTATCGCAAACTGAAAACCCTTGCAGGCAGCAAGATGACATCGTCGGGAGAGTTGATCGTCACCGCGCGCGAACACCGTACAAGAGAGGCCAACCGGGCAGAGGCCCGCGCGCGCATCATCCGCCTGATCGATCAGGCGTTCGTTCGGGAGGCCCCGCGGATCAAGACAAAGCCGAGCAAGGCATCCAAGGCCAAACGCGTCGATGCCAAAAAGGGGCGGGGGGAAATCAAGAAGGGCCGTGGTAAAGTCCGGCTCGATTGACTATCTGGGCAAGCATGTACGCATTCGATATCGCAACTGACCTCCCTAAAACGGAGCTATACGCCGAGCTATTGAAGGCAGCCGATGCGCTGACCGCCGGCGAGCCGGACGGCATTGCCAATATGGCAAACGTCTCGGCGTTGATCTGGCAATTCGTGCCAGACCTTAACTGGGCGGGCTTCTATCGCATGGTCGGCGGTGAATTGGTGCTTGGGCCTTTTCAAGGCAAATCGGCATGCATTAGAATCCCGCTCGATAAGGGCGTATGCGGAGCAGCGGCGCGCACAGGAACAACGCAACTGGTCGAAGATGTCCACTCTTTCCCCGGCCATATCGCCTGTGATGCGGATAGCCGGTCGGAACTGGTTGTGCCGGTGAAGCAGGACGGTGCAGTGATAGCCGTCATTGATCTCGACAGCCCATTGCCAGCGCGGTTCGATGCGGATGATGCCGCAGGGTTCGAAGCGCTTGCTAAACTGCTCTCAACGCGCATCTGACTCACTGCTTCATTTTGGAACAAAAGTTCTAGGGCACCCCCAATTTACATTCGCGTCATGGTGCGCACTTCAAAATAATGTTAAGCACTTCTTAACTATCGAAGAATGCGTGCAAAGCGCGTCTTCGTGATTAGGGAGCGATTAACCATGAAAGTCCTCTTGATTGCGAGCCTTGCGACCAGCGCTTTAATAGCGATGCCAGCACAGGCCGCCAGCGACTCGGGCAAGAAGCATCATGATCATGCCGAATATGGCCCGGCCATGGGTGCCGATCATGGCATCTACGATCTGGATGGCCCAGGCATGCCGACCTATTCTGATGCAAGTGGCGTGCGCTATGAATATCAGGGCGAATGGACCAAGGGCCAATATGTCGACAAGGATGGCCGGGTTTATGAAGGCCAGTGGAATGGCACCGTGACCCGTCACGGCGAAGAGACACCAAATCACCGGATGCCGCATCATCCCATGCCCGCAGCCGGTGCGCCATACGACGTTCCGCATGCCGCAGCACCCTATCCCATGCCGCCTGCTTATGGTGCAGGCTATGACAACCGCGAATATGAGAAGTGCCTGAAGAGCGACGGTGTTGGCGGTGCCGCAATCGGCGCGATATTGGGCGCGATTGCCGGTAACCGCATTGCGGGCCGCGGTAACCGTACCGAAGGTTCGCTCATTGGTGCGGGGCTTGGTGCGCTTGCCGGTCTCGGTGTCGAAAAGTCGATGAAGAAGTGCGAGAAATATCTGCCGAGCGATAATGGATATGGTTCAGGCTATGGCCACGCTTACGGCGCCTTTCCCTATGGCTATTATTACTACCCGGCACCGATGGTCACATATTCGATGGTGCCCGTGACCACGACCACGGTAACCGAAGAAATCTATTATGAAACGGTACCCGTAAAAAGGAAGGCTGTGCGCAAGTGGAAAGCGAAGCCGAAGCCGAAGCCGCGCTGCGTGTGCCGCTGAGTGATTACGAGCCCAAATAAGAAACCCCGCCTTGGCGGGGTTTTTTGTTAGCTGAAAAGGTCGGCCTGTTCGCCCTGTTCAAAATCCACCCAGCCATCGGGGCTGAGTTTTTCGAGCGGACGATAGCGGGTCTTGTACTGCATCCGCGCTGCACCTTCGACCCAATAGCCCAGATAGACGAAGGGAAGCCCGGCCGCGCGCGCGCGCATGATGTGATCCATGATGATGAAATTGCCCAAGCCCAGACGGCCTTCGGCTTCGGCATCGTAGAAGCTGTATACCATCGACAGACCATCTGATTGCTGGTCGGTAATGCACGCTCCAATCAGTTCGCCTTGCGCGCCATAGCGAGCGGGAAGCCGATATTCGACGACATGGCTGTGCACCGGCGTCTGCTCGACCATGTCGGCATAATCCATATCGTCCATATCGGCCATGCCACCTTCAGGGTGACGCTGTTTCAGATAGCGGCGCAGCAGCTCATATTGCTCGTTGGTCGACCAGGGACGACAAGCGCTGACCTGCAGGTCTGAATTGCGCTTCAATATCTTGCGCTGGGTGGCGTTGGGCTGGAACCCATCGGCCAATATGCGAACGGGGACGCATGCCTTGCAGTCGATGCAGCTGGGTCGATAGGCGACATTCTGGCTGCGGCGGAAACCGATGCGGCCCAGCGCCTCATTCAGCTCGGTTGCGTGTGCACCGTTGAGTTCGGTGAATACCTTGCGCTCGGTTTTGCCGGGCAAATAGGGGCAGGGGGCCGGGTTTGTGACAAAGAAGCGCGGAAAGCGGACTGGTGCGCTCATGGTAAACCGACCTCGCCTTATGTTGTTGGTTGCGAGGGGTTATGACGCTTTACGGGAGTGCTGAAAAGGGCATTTACCATCAATATGCGATGGCATTGATTTTGTTCAATTCAGTTCGACGCGTTCGATCTTGTAGCCTGCATCTTTCAGCGAATCGACCAGACCCTGCAGCTGCTCGGCATCACGCGCTTCACATTCAATGTCCGTTATCAGGCCCTTTGCCGGCAACGTTGTGAAGATGCGCTGGTGATAGATTTCGATGATGTTGATATTATGCTCGTTGAACAGTTTCATCACCTTGTAGAGCGCACCGGGGCGGTCCTGCAGAGTGATACGCAAGCGGGCGAGGCGGCCCGAACGGGCGAGATCGCGCAGCAACACATTGGCGAGCAGGCGGGTGTCGATATTGCCGCCACTCAGCACGATGCCGACATTCTTGCTTTTGAACTTTTCCGGATAAGCCATCACGGCTGCGAGGCCGGCTGCACCGCCGCCTTCGACCACGGTCTTTTCGATCTGGAGGAGCAGACTGACTGCCGTTTCGAGCTCTGGTTCCGACACCAGAACAACATCGTCGACAATGTCACGGATGACTTTCGAAGTAAATTCGCCCGGCACCTTGACCGCAATGCCTTCGGCCAGCGTATCGCCCTCGCACGGCATCTGCTTGTTGTTCAG
Organism: uncultured Sphingorhabdus sp.; assembly: GCA_937873665.1. The sequence continues at coordinate 662,975 of CALMYW010000394.1, read as the reverse complement.
CAGTGCGTACATCGAGGGATAAAGCTCGGCCTGCACGCCCACCAGTTCGATATCCGGATTGATGCCGCGCGCCGCAGTGCCCATGCCTGACAACAGCCCGCCGCCACCGATAGGGACAACCAAAGTGTCGATCGTCGGAATCTCTTCGAGCATCTCCAGGGCAACGGTGCCTTGGCCTGCCGCGACCTTGGGGTCATCAAAGGGGTGGACAAAAGTCAGCCCCAGTTCCTTTTCGAGAAGGCGCGCATGCTTATAGGCGTCATCGAACTTTTCGCCTTCGAGGACCACTTTACCGCCCACTGCTTCGGTCTGCATGATTTTGACCGTCGGTGTGGTCTTGGGCATTACGATGGTCACCGGAGCGCCGAGCCGCGTACCGTGATAGCTCAAGCCTTGGGCATGATTGCCAGCAGACGCCGCAATAACGCCACGATTGCGCGCTTCTTCAGGCATCAGCAACAGCGCATTCAGCGCCCCACGCTCCTTATAGGCCGCTGTAAACTGTAGGTTTTCGAACTTCAGGTAAATATTCGCGCCTGTCAGGTTGGACAACGTTTTGCTGTGCAAAGTGGGCGTTGCGACAATGGCGTCGCGGATGCGCTCATGCGCGGCGCGGACATCGGCAAGGGTCAGAAGCTCGGACATAGTGGCGCGGGCCCTAACCTATCTGGCGCAATGTGAAAACAGACATTAAGGCTCAGGCATGGCAAGAATAGCTTTTATCGGATTGGGCGTCATGGGCGGCCCGATCGCACGTCACCTTCGCAATGCCGGTCATGAGATGATCGTCTACAACCGTTCATCAGCCAAGACCGACAAATGGGTTGCCGAACATGGCGGGCAAAAGACCGCATCGCCGGCAGAGGCCGCGAAAGACGCCGAATTTGTCGTCAGCTGTGTCGGCACCGACGACGATCTGGCCAGCATCACATTGGGCCGCGATGGTGTATTCGCCGCGATGCCCAAGGGCAGCACCTTCATAGATCATACAACGGTATCGGCTCGGATCGCGCGTCAGTTGGCCGTCGAAGCCAAGGGACGCGGCATCCATTGCGTTGACGCGCCTGTGACAGGCGGACAGGCTGGGGCTGAAAATGGTACGTTGGCAATCATGTGCGGGGGCACAGAAGCAGCGGTAGCATCGGCCACACCGGTGATGGCGGCCTATTCCAAACGTGTCGTCCATGTTGGCGGCCCCGGTGATGGGCAAACGGCAAAGATGGTCAACCAGATTTGCATTGCGGGCGTGCTGCAGGGCTTGTCCGAAGCCCTGCACTTCGCCCAATGCGCCGAATTGGACCTCGACAAGGTTTTCGACGCCATTTCGGGGGGTGCTGCACAAAGCTGGCAGATGGACAATCGCTGGGCAACGATGGCGAAAGGCGAGTTTGACTTCGGTTTCGCCGTTGACTGGATGCGCAAGGATCTGGGGCTGGCAATCGACGAAGCCCGCGCCAATGGTGCCAGCATTCCCATCGCGGCAATGACCGACCAGTTTTTCTCTGACATCCAATATATGGGTGGGGGACGACAGGATACGAGCGCATTGGTGCGGAGGTTGCCGAAACGATGAAAGCCATAACCCGATTGTCTGCGGCGTTTTGCATCGCACTCGCAGCTCCCGTTTACGCCGATGGTATAGTCGAAAATGTCAATGGCATCACGCTCGACAAGGACGGCAAGGTTGTGCGTTTCTCTGCGGCGCTGATCGACAGGGAAGGCAAAGTCAGCCAGCTTTTGACCAGCAAGGAAAAGGCTCCCAAACAGCTCGATTTCCGGCATGACGGGCGCGGGCTGACGATGTTGCCGGGCCTGATCGATGCGCATGGCCATGTTATGGGTTTGGGTTTTGCCGCGCTGACGCTCGACCTGTCGGGCACCAACTCGCTGGAAGAGGCGCAGGCAGCCATCAAGGCCTATGCCGCCAAATATCCAGAACGCCGATGGATCGTCGGGCGTGGCTGGAACCAGGAAAAATGGGGCTTGGGACGTTTCCCGACATCTGCCGATCTGGATGCCGTCGTTGCTGATCGCCCGATCTGGCTCGAGCGGGTTGATGGCCATGCAGGCTGGGCCAACAGCAAGGCAATGGAGATTGCAGGCGTGACCGGTGCCACCAAATCTCCGGCAGGCGGCCGGATCGAGATGGCGGGTGCCAAGCCTAGTGGCATCTTTGTCGATGCGGCCAGCGATCTCGTGGCAAAACACATCCCCGCACCCAAACCTGCGGAACGCGATCTGGCATTGGCGGAGGCGCAGAAGGCCTTACTTTCGGTAGGCGTGACCAGCATTGCCGATATGGGAACGACAATCGAGGACTGGCAAAGCTATCGGCGCGCAGGCGATGCTGGTTGGCTGTCGATCCGTATCTTTGGCTATGCAGGCGGAATCGACAATATGGTGGCCATTGCAGGGCCGCGCCCGACACCCTGGTTGTATGACGACAAGCTGCGTCTGGGCGGTGTGAAGCTCTATCTGGACGGCGCGCTGGGCAGTCGCGGGGCTTGGCTGAAAAAGCCTTATGCCGATGCACCCGGTCAAACCGGTCTTTCATTTCTGGCAAGTGCTGAAATCCGTAATCTGATGGTCCGTGCGTCTATGGATGGCTTTCAGACTGCTGTGCATGCAATCGGTGATGCCGCCAACGCAGATGCGATTGGCGCAGTCGAGGATTTGGCGGAGACCTATGCGGGCGACCGGCGCTGGCGGATCGAGCATGTGCAGATAGTCGATCCGGCCGACCTGCCCCGCCTTGCCAAAAATGGCATCATAGCGTCGATGCAGCCGGTCCATCAGACATCTGACCGGCTAATGGCGGAAGCGCGGTTGGGGCCTGAGCGACTGGCCGGTGCCTATGCCTGGAACTCGATACTGAAAGCGGGCGGGAAGCTTGCATTCGGCTCTGATACGCCTGTTGAAGCGCCCAATCCCTTTGCTGGCATCGCAGCGGCAATGACACGCGAGGACGCACAGGGGCAGCCATTCGGAGGGTGGATTCCCGCCGAGCGAGTAACGCGCGAACAAGCCTTGGCTGGATTCACCATTGGCGCGGCCTATGCTGCTTTTGCGGAGGGAAAAGTGGGTTCGCTGACCCCCGGGCATCGCGCCGACTTTATCTTGGTCGACACTGATCCACTGCTGGCATCGCCTGCGCAAATCCGCGCGGCTCGGGTGAAAGAGACATGGTTGGGCGGACGGCCGGTCTACAAACAAGATGATATAGCCAAGACAAATACCCCAAATGACGCGACATCGCGTTAAGCTGGCGCGCAACAATATTTTTAATTAATCGATTAATTTAGATGTTACTGTTGCGCTCTGTTGCAGTTGAGCAACATTTTTTGAAAAATTGTTACGATAATGTCTGTCATGGGTGACTTATGTGCATAATGCGCATAGGTATGCAGCCAATAATATAATTTGACGTTGAAGGAGAGATTTATGAAGGCCACTACTGGCATCCGGAAAACTGTGTTCGCTTTGTCCGCTGCAACTTGTGCGCTGGTCATGCCGACATTTGCCTATGCGCAGGATGAAGCAGCCGAAGCTGCCGAAGACGAAGTCGAAATCGTCGTGACAGCTCAGGGGCGCTCGCAGCTCTTGTCTGACGTACCTGTGGCTATTTCGGCGGTGAATGCCGAAACTTTGCAGAACAGCGGCGCGAATGACATTCGCCAGTTGAACCAGGTTGCGCCTTCACTGCTCGTTTCCTCGACTGGAACGGAAGCCAATGGTTCGGCGCGTATCCGCGGTATCGGCACGGTTGGTGACAACCCCGGTCTCGAAAGCTCGGTTCCAGTCTTTATCGATGGCGTGTACCGCTCGCGTTCAGGCATCGGCCTCAATGAACTTGGTGAAATCGATCGCGTCGAAGTTCAGCGCGGTCCGCAGGGTACACTTGGCGGACGCAACTCTTCGGCTGGTCTGATTAGCATCTATTCGAAAAAGCCGGAATTCACCTTCGGTGGCAGCGGTGAGTTGACCTATGGCAATTACGATTTCATGCGCGCTGCCAGCAGCATCACCGGACCGATCAGCGAGCAGATCGCTTTCCGGGTGGACGGCATTTATGTGAAGCGTGATGGTTTTTACCGCGATGATACGAACGGCCGCGACGTCAACAATCGCGACCGTTATTTCCTGCGTGGTCAGTTGCTAATCGAACCTTCCGATGATTTGTCGATTCGGCTGATCGCCGACTATACATCGCGCAAGGAAGAATGCTGCGCTGCGACCTATGTTGACGGCACGGTCAATCCTTATATCGGCAATCTGAACAATCTCGCGACGCCGCTGAATAATCCGGCTGCCAACAACATTATCAACGTGCTTCGTGATCTGGGTCAACCGCTGTCGTCGTTCAGTCAAGGCTATGGTCGCAAGATTTCGAATAGCCCGAACCGTGTTTTCACTGGTGAAACCAAGGATTACGGTTTTTCGGGCCAGATCGATTATGATTTTGGCGGTGCTAAGCTGACCTCGATTACGGCCTATCGTGAATATCGTTCGAGTCAGGCCTCAGACACCGACTATGGTGAAGTCGACATCCTGTATCGTGCGCCGAGCGATGATGCCTATCGCCAGTTCCACACCTTTACGCAGGAACTGCGCCTGCAGGGTGAAGCTTTTGGCGGCACACTCGACTGGTTGGCCGGTGGCTTCTACGCCAACGAAAAGTTGACGGTCCGTGACAATCTGCGCTTCGGCAATCAATATGGCCGATTTGCGACTTGCCGCATCATTTCGGGCGGTGGACTTGCAGGGCTATATTCGCCGACTAATCCCTCTTGCGTAGCGCCCGTAGTAGGACCAGCGACACTGGCGGGCGCAACAGGGACGTCGGGGGCGGATATCGTGGCTGCATTTACCGCACTCGACAGCCTGAACGATCTGGGTAGCACATTTGAAAACTATTTCCAGAATGGTACCAATTGGGCGTTGTTCACCCATAATATCATTCATATCACCGATACACTCGACTTGACCCTGGGGCTCCGTTACACCAGCGACAAGAAGAAGTTCGCCGCCACCTTTGGTAACGACAATACACGTTGCACGACCGTCCAAGGCCTAGTGACGGATGATCTTACTACCACGACAGCTGGCACGCCTGCTCAAATCGCAACAGCACGTGCGCTGGCAGGCGCACTTATAGGGCTTGCGTGCCAGGGCAATTCGACGGCAGAACTGAATGGCGTTTCGATCAATGATCGCCGCAGCGAAGACGAGTTTACCGGCACCGCGATCCTTTCATGGAAGGCAACCGATGACTTACTGCTCTATGGCAGCTTTGCGCGTGGTTATAAGGCCGGTGGATTCAATCTTGACCGATCCGCACTGAAATCACCCATAACAACTTTTGCGGCTGTAGGCGGCGCACAGGCAGTGGTTGGCAATTTACAGTTCGATCCCGAACTGGTCGACAGTTATGAACTGGGTGCGAAATATGCAACCGGTCCATTCAGTCTGAGCCTTTCGGCCTTCCGTTCGGATTTCAGCAACTTCCAGTTGAATACCTTTAATGGCGCTGTCTACATAGTACAGACCGTCAATGGCTGTTCTAATGATCTCGGTGGTGCAGATCGTGATTCGAGCAATGCCACCGGAGCCTGTGCTGCCAGCGATGTCGGCTATGGCGTCCGCGCAGAAGGTTTCGAACTGGAAGCCTCGCTGGTGCCAGCTCGCAACTTCCGGATGGCCGCTGGCCTGACCTATGCCAACACCAGCTATCGCAGCAACCTTGTAGGCAACAAGTCGGGCGCGCCGCTCGATGCCGTCCTGCGCAAACTGCCGGGCGACAATCTGTCGAACGCACCCGAACTGGTGGCAACCAGCAGCATCACCTGGACCCCTGAAATTGGCAGCAGTGGCTTGTCCGGCCTGTTTTACATCGACGGTCGTTTGACTGGCGATTACAACACCGGCTCGGATCTGTTCCCGCAAAAGGAACAGGATGGCTATGCGATCTTCAACGCGCGCATCGGCATCCGCGGTCCGGATGAGGCTTGGTCGCTCGAACTGTGGGGCCAGAATATCTTCAATCAGGACTATGCGCAGGTTGCCTTCAACTCGCCGTTCCAGGCTGGTGGCGCCAGCGCGCAATTCGCCGATCCGCAATATCCGGGCGGTCGCCAGCTGTTCTCACACTTCCTGGCCGAACCGCGCACCTACGGAATTACGCTTCGCGGCAAATTCTGAGGAATGCCGAACCAAAAATAGAAAAGGCCCGCTTCGGCGGGCCTTTTTGTTTGATGCGTTACCGAAAATTAGAGCGGTATCGTGAAGTTCAAAAAATCGGGCATCGGGCCGTTCCAGTCGCCATCGTCAGTATCGTCGCTGCGTTCTTTGGCGGCAGGCTTACTGTGCTTTTTAGGTTCCGATTTCGTCGGCCGAGATGGTGCTTTTGCTTCACTGGGCTCTTTGGGTTTCGTCGAGGCTTTACGGCGCGACGGACGCTCGCGTTCCGGTTCGTCCGCACTTTCGCTTGCCTGCTTACCCAGACGCTCGATCTTCAGGCCGATCAGCTTCTCGATATTATCGATCGCTTCTTCATCGGCCTTGGTCACAAAGGTAAAGGCTTTGCCCTTGGCACCTGCGCGACCGGTGCGGCCGATGCGGTGGACATAATCGTCGGGATGCCAGGGTGCGTCAAAGTTGAACACATGGCTGACGCCCTTGATGTCCAGACCTCGAGCGGCGACGTCGGATGCCACCAGAAGGTTGATGGTGCCGCTCTTGAACGCGTCCAGCTGTCGCTGACGCGACGCCTGATCGATATCGCCATGGATTTCGCCAGAACGGAAACCATGTTGCTGCAGGCTCTTGTTGAGCTCGCGCACGGTGGTCTTGCGGTTGCAGAAGATGATCGCGGTATGCACATCTTCGCTGCGCAATAGGCCGCGCAGCACTTCGCGCTTTTTCATCGGTGCAACATCGACCAGCTTGGCTTCGATGTTGAGATTCGAGGAGGCGGGCCTCGCAACCTCAATATATTTCGGGTTCGAAAGGAACTTGTCCGCCAGCTTCTTGATCGGCGGCGGCATCGTCGCGGAAAACAGCAAGGTCTGTCGTGTCGTCGGTAGCTTGGTACAGATATTTTCGATGTCAGGAATGAAGCCCATGTCGAGCATGCGGTCCGCTTCATCGATAACGAGTAACTCGCAGCCATTGAGCAGGATATTGCCGCGCTCGAACAGGTCCATCAGCCGGCCCGGGGTTGCAATCAGGACGTCGACACCCTTTTCGAGCGCCTTTACCTGATCGCCCATCGAAACGCCACCGATCAGCAACGCCATCGACAGCTTGTGATTGACGCCATATTTTTCAAAATTCTCAGCCACCTGAGCCGCCAATTCACGGGTCGGTTCTAGGATCAGGCTGCGCGGCATCCGTGCCCGCGCGCGACCATGGGCGAGCACATCGATCATAGGGAGAACGAACGACGCGGTCTTGCCCGTACCGGTCTGTGCAATGCCGATGATGTCGCGCATCATCAAAACGGATGGGATGGCCTGTGCCTGAATTGGCGTAGGCGTATCGTAACCGGCGGCTAGGACGGCACTCAAAAGTTCTTCGGAAAGGCCGAGATCGGCAAATGACATAAGGTTCCAATATCAAGGAAGGTAATAAGCCGGTCAGCGCAGTCCCACGCATCCGGTGGGCGGCGATTGGCGAAACATCGTCAAAAAGTCAAGGAATTTGGCGTATCTTACTCTGGAACGAGCAGCCGGAATTTGTCAATTTCGCATTTCGCTCCTGTGCGGGCGTGCATCAGGTCGCGATCGACGCATAATTTGCCGTCCTTCGATCGTTCGACATAGGCACCCGCATAAAACTCTCGGGCGAGGCATCCATCGCCCAGATAGGCGCGTATCAACTGCCGTTCACGAGTGACCAGTTCAAGACTGTTTTTGGGGCCAGGACGCGAGGCGACCAGCCTGTCCATTAACAGGCATTTGCCAATCTTTTCCTCATTATAGATGGGCGCCTTACGCTTTTCGGTGCGTCCGGGTGCCGCAAGAACAGGCTGATTGGGAAAGCGGATAATCACCCTTTGCTCAACACGTGCCTGAAATTCTTTGGTGCTTCCCAGAAGGTCCAAAAGTGCATTGGACGACTGCCCATAGGCACCATATGCCACGCTTGAAGCGACCGCGAGACCGGCAATGACAATCAGAAAAATGCGCAATGTCGGGTCCCGACTAAAATTCGCCTCTTGCTGCCAATAGCCGTAACGGTTGAACGGAGCATTAATCCAGCCCTATGAAGGGCAAATAGGTGAGTCAATTGCAAGGTCTGCAGGAGCGAGAATTTTTGTCACATGCTGATATATTGAAGCAGCTGCAGCAGCTTTTGGGCCCCAAGGGCTTTAGCGCTGATCCAGACGATCTTGCGCCCTGGACCACCGACTGGCGTGGTCGATACACGGGTAAGGCCGCAGCGCTACTGTCACCGGCTTCAACCGAAGAAGTTGCGGCGATCGTGAAGATTGCCAGTGGGGCGGGGTTGCCCCTTGTTCCCCAAGGTGGAAATAGCGGGATGGTCGCAGGTGCAACGCCGGATGACAGTGGTGATAGCTGTCTGCTCTCGCTCCGGCGATTGAACCAGATCGAGACAATCGATCCGATCGCTCGACTGGTACAATGTGGAGCGGGCGTGATCCTTCATAACCTGCATGAAGCAGTGGCCGCGCAAGGAATGCGTTTTCCGTTGACGCTTGGCGGCAAAGGTTCAGCTACAGTCGGAGGCTTGATATCGACCAATGCCGGCGGAACCCAGGTCTTGCGCCACGGTACGATGCGCAATCTGGTTGCTGGTGTTCAGGCGGTACTTCCAGACGGTTCGATTTTCGACGGACTAACGCCGCTCAAAAAAGACAATCGGGGTTATGATCTGAAACATCTGCTGATTGGAGCCGAAGGCACGATCGGCATTGTTACAAAGGCGACATTGCATCTTGTTCCGGCCGTGATTGAACGCTGCGTCGCTTGGGTCTCGGTCGATAGCCCATCTGCCGCCTATAAGCTTCTGCGCGAGGCAGAGCATGCATTTCCAGCTATGCTCGAAGGGTTTGAGATACTCCCTGATACGGCACTCCGTCATGTTCTGCGGCATATTCCGGGAACCCGTGCCCCTTTGGGAAGCCAATATGCATGGCATATTGTGATGGAGCTCGCCAAAGACAGTCCGGATGAGGATCCGCCCTTGTTTGCCGCCGAACAGTTTCTTGGCACGATGCTCCAACAGGGTCTTGCGCGCGACGCCGTAATTGCAGCGAGTGAGACGCAAGCGGAAGCGTTTTGGAAAATTAGAGACAGCATTGCCGAGGCTGAACGTGCTGAAGGGCCCGCCTTGCAGCATGACATCAGCGTACCTGTCGATGCGATGGCGCGCTTCATCGAGCAGGAATCTCCGATATTTGAAGCGCGCTATCCGGGCACATCCATCATCGCGTTCGGCCATTTGGGAGATGGCAATATCCATTTCCATGTGAAAGCGCCGAAAGGTGTCGTCGCCGACAGATGGTATGCAGACTATGGCTCACGCATCAGCGCGGACGTCTATGACCGGGTTACCGAATATCGGGGTTCTCTCTCCGCCGAGCACGGGATAGGCAAGGCAAAGTTGGCCGAGTTTGAACGGCTTTCCGATCCAGCACGCCTTGCGGCCTTGCGTGCCATCAAATCTGCACTTGACCCAAAGGGGATCATGAACCCCGGAAAGCTCGTTCCTCTTGCCAGCAACGGCGCCGCCGCCTAAAGCCGCCAGCAATCTTTAATTCCAATCCAAATGACGGAGTATTCAATGGCTACCCAGCCCGCGCCGCAAGGCTTGCCGATTTTCTATCAAGATCTTGTTCCGCTGAACAGTAATGAACATGGCAATTTCAAGAGCCGTCCGATGGACAGCGCCAAGTTCATGCAAGGTCAGCATGCCATTCCGCTGACGGTAGAAGAGTTTGTCTCGGCTTCGCGTAACTTCCCGATCATTTTTTCGGCTGGTGATAACCCTGTTCCGCTTGCGCTTATGGGCATGAACGAAGGCGTCAATGTCTTCTTGGACGACGAAGGAAAATTCAGTTCGCCCGTTTATTTGCCTGCCTATATCCGTCGCTATCCTTTCATGCTGGCCCGTCTGCGTCCCGACAGCGACGAGCTCACATTGTGCTTCGACCCAACTTCGGAAGTCATTGGCGACTTCAAGGATGAAGGTGCCGCCCTTTTTGACGGCAACGATGCTACAGATACAACGCGCGAGATCCTGAAATTCTGCGAAGATTTCGAACAGGCAGGTGCCCGCACCGCTGCCTTTGTCGAAGAATTGCAGAAATATGGACTGCTGATGGAAGGCGAAGTCGCCATTCAACAGGAAGGTAAGGAAGCGCCTTATGTGTATCGCGGCTTCCAGATGGTGAATGAAGAGAAGCTTCGCGACATGCGTGGTGATGAACTGCGCAAGATCAACCAGAACGGTATGTTGCCGCTGATCCATGCCCATCTGTTCTCGTTGCAGCTGGTTCGTGATATATTTGCTTTGCAGGTTCAGCAAGGTAAGGTGCCGGTTGCCGACGGGGCTGCCACCGCGTGATGCTGTGGGCGGCCCCCTTTACAGGAGGGCCGCCATGACCAACAAATATAGCAAAGTCGCGATTATTCTGCATTGGCTGATCGCGCTACTGGTCTTTGCCAATTTCTACCTCGCCAGTGCTGCAGAGGATTTACCGCGCGAAGCGCAAGGCGTCTTCATGGCTCCGCACAAGGCTATAGGTATTTCTATCTTGCTGTTGTCGCTTCTGCGTCTCTTCTGGCGTGTGGGCCACAAGCCGCCGCCGCTGCCTGAAGCCATTCCTGCATGGCAGGCCGGGCTCGGCAAGTTCGTACATCTCCTGTTCTATTTCCTGATCATCGCCGTTCCGTTTTCGGGATGGCTGATGGCATCGGCGCACCCGCAAGCCCCGCCAGTTGACTTTTTCGGCCTATTCGATGCGACCTTGCCGATAGACAAAAGCAAGGACCTCGCAGGCATCGGCCATGAAGCTCATGAAGTCCTCACAAAGCCTCTTTTTCTATTGATATTGTTGCATATTCTTGGTGCTTTGAAGCACCAGTTTGCGGACAAATTACCCTTCTTCCAGCGCATGTGGCCCTAGGACATCTGCACGTATCGGAGGGGATTTCGTCGCGCTGATACGAGTTGATACAGACTCGGCTATTGATTTGGAGGCACGAAAACCCCATCTTTGCTTCAGGACGGATATCTCCCCTCCCTTATCCGTCCTACGGCGCTGCAGGTCAGCGCCACCTCCCTGAACCTTGGCCACCCCGGATTTTTCCGGGGTGGTTTTTTCTTGGGCAACGAAAATGGTTGTTTTCCAAGGCTATTCGGCTGCCATCGACATCGAAGTGCCGCCCGTCAGCTCGGCCAGCAGCATGAGTAATTCGGTTATCAACTCGCTGGTCGTTCCAAGCCCCGCGTCCGGCTCTCGCAGGTCCGAGTCGAGATAAAGTGAACGGTCGACTTCTATCTGGATGGCGTGGATGTTCTTGCGGACTTGCCCATGCCTGCGCAAGATATAGTCGCCGGAATAGGGGTGGTTCAGCGCAGCCGACATCCCGATCTGCTTTAACCGCTGCAACAAGACTTCCGAATAAAGCGAAGCTGCGCTTTGCCCAAACCTATCGCCAATTACAATGTGCGGCCGAAACCCTCCCACGGGCAGAAGCGGCGGCATCGAATGAATGTCGACCAGCAGAGCGATACCAAAGCGGTCACGCATCTGCATCAACATGTGTTCGATTTGATGATGGTAGGGGCGATGAAAACTATCCAGACGCTGCTCAATATCATCGACGTCAAACGGGTGTTTCCAGATATCCCCGCAGTGCAGCAACCTGCGGGGTACCAAACCAAGCCCGCCGCGCATTTTGGCACTGCCTGAAAGTTTTCGTCCGCCACCGCCGCCCTTGATCATTTCCGGATCGAGTTCGTCCTCGCTTCGGTTCAGATCCATCCATGCTCGGGCCCGACTGGCGACAATTGCGGGTGTTCCGGATGCAATTGCCGTTGCCACAAGGCGGTCGGCATAGCGGTCTTCCAACCTTTGCAACGCGGCTGGGGTGATTCGCAGATTATCGAGGAGTTGGGCCGGATACTCCCGACCGGCATGCGGCACGGAAATGAGAATGGGCAGGGCGGGTGAATCCAGATTGAACAGCTGAAATCCACAATTTCCGCTGTTTTCGGAACTTTCGATGCAGCCCGTTTTGTCCATTGCGGCATAGGATAGGACAAAATTGGTAAATGCGGTGCAATATTTTTACGGTCTGGTGGTATCAACGGCCCAATAGAGAATCGCGACGGCAGAAAAGCCCGATGACAGGACAAGCAATGACCAGAATTCTTCTTGCGGAAGATGAACAAGCGATGCGCGAATATCTGGCGCGCGCGCTGGAACGCTCAGGATATGACGTCGTCTCCGTCGACCGGGGGACTGAGGCGGCACCACTTTTGGAACGCGAGCATTTCGACTTGCTGTTGACCGATATTGTGATGCCCGAAATGGACGGTATCGAGCTAGCCCGCCATTGCAGCAAAGTTTCGCCGCGCACCGAAGTCATGTTCATTACCGGATTTTCCGGTGTCGCATTGCGCGCAGGGCAATCGATGCCACAGGCGAAAGTTCTGTCGAAGCCATTCCACCTGAAGGACCTGGTTCTTGAAGTTGAGAGGCTGTTCACCAAAGAAAGCGCATCCGGTCTCAATTGAACGCCGATATTCGGGCTTGAACGGAATCATTTAGGCCGCTAATGGGCCCGCAGCGTGGGCGTATAGCTCAGTGGTAGAGCACTGTGTTGACATCGCAGGGGTCGCAAGTTCAATCCTTGCTACGCCCACCATTTTCCCCTTTTTGTCAGCAGCCGCAGGGCCAATTCAGGCGTGTGAATGATTTGCATGTTGCGACTTGCGGCGCAAAATGCGAGCATACATGCAATAATCCGGTCGCATCGATAAGTTTACATTAGGTCATGTACAAACATTGATTTCGCAAATGCGGATGCGAGGGGCATTATGCGCACTGCAGGCAATGCTGTCTTCTTTTGGTTGATATTGTTTTCAACTTTTCTCGGCGGCTGTGAGAAGCAGGTCGGTAATCCGGCACCCCCGCGTATCGATACGGCAGCTGAACTGCCCAAGCAGACCTCGACGATCATCGTCCCGCTCAGCATCGATATTGGAGGCCTGGAGGCAAAGCTCAATCAATCGGCGCCAACCCGGCTGTGGGCCATCAACCAATATGAACCCAAATGCATTCCTGCACAGCGTGTGACGATCTGTCCGGTGCACAAGAAAAAGTGCAAGGGTGAGGCGTGCAAAAATGTTGACTGCAAGATCGGATTCAAGCGCACCAAGGTGACCCCTGATGTCGCCTGCACTATTGTCGGGCATGTGAGCAGAGGACGTATCCGCCTGTCCGGGCGTGGCGATCTACTGACCGTTTCAATGCCGGTGAACGCTGTCGTGAGCGCGCGCGATGTTGGCGGCGTCATCAAGCGTGAAACGGCCAATGCTTCGGCCGATGTACGCGCGCAAGTTCGCATCTCGATTGATAACAGCTGGTCACCGAGGGCAAAGGTCGACATCGCCTATGACTGGCGCGAACCGCCCGGGATCAACTTTCTGGGCAAACGTATCCATTTCGTGCGCAAGGCAGATGCCGAACTGGCACGGGTGATAGCCGGTTTGGAGCGAGACCTTTCGCGTGAGATCGCCCAGGTCCAAACGCGCAAACTTGTTGAGGGCGCTTGGGGCGAGGGGTTTGCGACCATCATGCTGAATCGCGAACGCCCCCCGGCGTGGATGCGCGTGACGCCGCAAAAGCTTGGATTTGGGGGGTATCAGGTCCGTGGACGGCAACTATTGTTGACCTTGTCTGCGGAAGCCGTGACCGAGACCTTTATTGGCGATCGGCCCGAAAAGCCGGAAATCACCCCCCTTCCGTCCCCTGCGAAAATGTCCGGTGATCATGGCTTGCGATTCCACATCCCGGTGCTCGCAGATTATCGTGAACTGGAACCGGTGATCCTGCGTGCGCTGCGCAAATTGGCAGCCAAGGGTATCGAACTCGACCAGATTGGCCCGGTGAAAGTCGATTTCAAAAAGGTCACGGTCTATGCGACCGAAGGGGGCAGGATAGCCGTTGGGGTCGAAGCCAATGCCGATATTATCCGCAGCCCGCTCAAAGGCACCAATGGCGTTATCTGGTTATCAGCGATCCCATATAACGAAGCGAATTCACAAGTGGTCAAAATACGCGACTTGCGGATCGCAGGGACGACGGATCGCGAGGCGGTCAACTTGCTCTTTGCCCTGTTTGCGGATCCCGAAGTTCTCGCTGAAATCAGCAGGGCATTGGTGACCGATTTCAACAAGGATTATCAGAAAGTCCTGGTCGCGGCGAAAAAGGCGATCGCGATGCGACAAGAAGGGGATTTTACGCTGTCTGCCGAAGTGGACGAGGTCAGCCACGGTACGGTTATCGCGACCGGGCAGGGGCTTTTTCTCCCCGTCGATGTGACCGGCAAGGCAAATATTCGCTACACGCCCCGCAAACCTCGGTAGCGCATGCTCCACTTAGGCGGCTTTGCGAGCCACAGCCTGCCATCCCTTGCTCGGCGGCTCGCCATACCAGCGCCGATAGGCGCGCGTGAAAGCACTCAACTCACCATAGCCAAGCAGTTCGGCCACCTCGGCAAGCGACCGCTTGTTCTCCAATTTGTAGAGATCACACATGCTTTTGCGGATATCGTCCAGCATCGATCTGAACGGATTCCCCTGCTCAACCAGGTTCCGTCTTAAAGTGCGCTCGGCCATGCCGAACGATCTTGCCACACGGTCAAGCGTGACCGGAGATTTATTGAGTTCGGTCCATAGATAGAAATATGTAAAAGCAGAAAGCTGAAGTCCCGCGTCAAACCATTGGACCGGCTGCCAATGGCATTTGGTGGCAGCGGCCAGCAAAGTCGGGTTTGCGAATGGCGACGGCGCGCGGCACTGCTCAGTCAAAAATTCTACCATCGTCTCTTTTGTGCCGAAGACGATTGGAGCGCCGATATATTGTTCATAGAGAGCGACATCGAATCTGGGCCTGTGCTGCATCGAAACGCCCGATATGATCAACCGCTCGCCCCATATTTCGCGCGCGAGGCGGACATATGTCACCATTGAGAACTCGACTGCTGCTGCAATGTCCTGCGGGTCGTTGCCTAAGGCATTCCATTTGAGAATGGTGAATTCACCATGTTCGGCCAATGATGTTCGGTAGATATTCTGGCGCAGCTCCTGCATCTGAACATTCGCCTCGATCACATCATATAGTGTCGGCAACAGACGTGTTGCATAACCGATATCGGAAAAGCAGCGCGGTTTTGAATCGCGCCCGATTTCCAGAACTGCAGCGGGCTTGTTCAGTTGCGTTTCGATCGCCAGCAATAAACGGTTGAGCACGACGCCCGGCACCCAGCTCAACTGGTTTCGAATGGTTGCTTCGCTTATTCCGACCGCATCCAGCAAAGCCGGTCGCTGAGCGCCTAGCCCTACCGCGGCTGCAATTGCCCGGCCGATCAGATTGGCTGATGCCGTGTTTGGTGGAATAAGAACGCCTCCGCCCACCAGCTTTTCGACCCAGCCGAACTGATTGCTCCCTTCCATAAAAGCGACTCAACCACTGCAAGCCACGCTATGCAAGCCCAATGTCTTGATTGCTTGCGACAATAGTTCGCGCGCGATAAGCCAACGAAATGAACCTTGCAGACATCCTCGCGCAGCTCCGCGCTGACACGACCGACCAGAAAATCAACATTCCCTCGACCTGGCATCAGGGGCGAACTGCCTATGGCGGTTTGAGTTCGGCATTGGCCTATCAGTCGGCAAAACTGGCCGCGCCGGATCTGCCGCCGCTGTTGACCGCGCAGATCGCCTTTTCGGGTCCATTGTCCGGCGAGGTAGAGATCCACAGCAAGGTCCTGCGCCGTGGGCGCAATAGTGCCTTCATAAAAAGTGAAATCACGGTGGGCGAAGAGGTTGGCTTGAGCTGCGTCTTCGTCTTCATGGCGCGCCGCGAAAGCCACATCGATTTCGAAGGTCTGCCCCGACCGGAATTCCCGCCCATCCCTGAAGATGGCAAAACGCGCAGCGGCCCGCCCGAGTTCTTCACCCACAATATGGATTATCCCGAAAAGCGGCTGATCCTTGGCATGGATAAGCCTCGTCTTGCCAACTGGCACCGCTTGAAAGAGCGTGAGGGCCTTGATCCCGTGGCCAACCTGATCTGCATGGGCGATGCCTTGCCGCCATCGACGATGGGGCTGATGAAAAAAGAGGGGATGATCAGTTCGATCAACTGGCAGATCAATCTGCTCACCGATGCACCCGAAACCGAAAATGGCTGGTGGTTCCTTGAAAGTGAAACCCACCATGCGGTTCATGGTGCGAGCAGCCAATATATGACGGTCTGGAACAGCAAGGGCGAACCGATGATGACTGGGATGCAGTCGGTGGCACTTTTCGTCTAACCCAAAGCCGCCTGTTTTTCCTCTGCCAGCCTATCCAGTTCGGCCCGGCTCTTCTTCTCGGCTGCTGATTTCAGCTGGCCGCACGCTGCCATGATGTCGCGCCCGCGGGGGGTGCGCACCGGCGCGCTGATGCCGGCTTCGAAAATCAGGTTGCTGAAGGCGCGGATGCGCTCGGGAGTTGAACACTCATAGGGCGCGCCCGGCCAAGGGTTGAACGGGATCAAATTGACCTTGGCGGGCAATTTATACTGCTTGATCAGGCGCACCAGTTCGCGCGCATCGGCGTCGCTGTCATTCTTGTCCTTCAGCATCACATATTCAAAGGTGATGCGCCGGGCATTATTGGCACCGGGATAATCGGCGCAGGCCTGAAGCAGCTCTTCGATGCCATATTTGCGGTTCAATGGGACGATCTCGTCTCGGATTTCCTTGCTGATGGCGTGGAGCGACACAGCCAGGTTCACCCCGATTTCTTCGCCGGCCTTCGCCATCATCGGCACTACGCCGCTGGTTGACAGCGTAATGCGGCGTTTTGAGAGCGCCAGGCCATCGCCGTGCATCACTACCTTCAAGGCATCGCGGACATTGTCAAAATTGTATAGCGGCTCTCCCATGCCCATCAGCACGATGTTGGTCAGCATTCGGCCATCGGAAGTGTAGTGACCGCTCTCGTCATCTTCATCTTCCGTGCCGCCAGCCATATTGCCCTTGGGCCATTCGCCCAACGCGTCGCGCGCCAGCATGACCTGACCGACTATCTCGCCCGGCGTCAGGTTGCGCACCAGCCGCATCGTGCCGGTGTGGCAGAAACGGCAGTTGAGCGTGCAACCGACTTGCGAGGAAATGCACAACGTGCCGCGATCGGCATCGGGGATGAAGACCATTTCATAGTCCTGCGCGTCGTCGGTGCGCAGCAGCCATTTGCGTGTCCCGTCACTGCTGACCTGCGCCTCGATCACTTCGGGGCGGCCGATGACAAAACGCTGCGCCAGCCAGGGGCGCATCGTCTTGGCGATGTCGGTCATCATTTCAAAGTCGGTGACACCGCGATGGTAGATCCAGTGGAACACCTGCTTCGAGCGCAGCTTGGCCGCTTTCTCGTCGAGCTGGCTTTCCAGGAACAGTTGTTTGATCTGCAGATGCGACAGCCCCATCAGGTCGATGCGACCATCGGAACGCGGCGTGATGGCACGCGGAGTGACTACGGGATCGATATGGCCGGGTATCTGCATGATGCGCGGCGATATAGGGATGTCGGCTGCGAAAAGCGAGTCTTGGCTGGCTATCGTGCCGCACACCCCAAAGCTGCTGCATCAATGGCGCTTGCGGCGCCACGCGTCGCATAGGCATCGACAATGCTGCGTCCATCACGGGCAATGCTTGTGACGCTCAAAGACTGCGAGGAGCGGATGGCAGCGATGATGGCCATGTCGGTCTGGCGGTCCTTCGCCCAGCCATAATCGCCCTTGGCGATCAGGCGAAAGCGGCGTCCGCCTGCGCTGAGTGTAATACCGCTGTTTTCTGAGCGCGCTCGCGACAGGTGGACATAGATCTGATGCCCCAATCCCCGCTTGGGCCAGAAGCCGACCGACACATAGCCCCGCTCTCCGCTAGACGTCTCGGGAGCGCCGATAGCATAGCATCGCGGTGTCTCGGCATCGCGGAACGCCGCCCAGCTTTGCCACGCGCCCAAGCGTTCCTTGGCGAGGGCAGGGGTGGCGATTAGCGCCGTCGCGAGGAAAAACAGCCGTTTCAAGCGCGCTCCAGCTGCCCTTCACCCAAGGTGACGATCTGTTCCACGCCATCCTGTATCATCACCATACTGCCCTGCGGCAGGCTGTCGGCGATAGGAACATCGCACAAAGGGTGCGGTTCGATACCGAGCAATAGACCGCGCAATACGCGGGCAGACATGCCGTGCATCAGGACAATCGCGTCGCCCGGTTCGGCGGTGGCATCGGCGATCCAGTCGCTCAGACGGCGGGCGACATCATCATACCACTCGCCATTGGGAGGCTGCACGGTAAACAGGCCTTCATCATGATCAACGAACGGGCCGATTTCGGCATGGATATCGGCATAGGTCCGTTCGGACCAGTCGCCCACGTCTATTTCCTGCAGCCGGTCATCCGCCTTGGTCTGGTGCCAGTCTGCGCCGACATGTTCGGCGACAATTGCCAGCGTCTGCAACGCCCGACCAGCCGTGGAAGACCACAAAATCGGCGTCGGTTTTCCATCAAACCAGGGTGCCAATGCCCGGCCCATCGCGTCAGCTTGCAAAAATCCCGCGCGGGTCAACGGGGTGTGTACCGCCTGCTGCCCCTGCATCCGCGCGACCGCATTGAATACGGTTTCGCCGTGCCGCGCGATGAACAGTCTTTTTCCGTTTGTGCTCAAAATCCTAACCCCTTTTGCTTCACCAGCCTTCTTCCACAGATTAATCGGCGCTGTAAAGGCAATCGGCTTGCCCTAGGTCTCCAACTTGTTAAGGAAGATTCGCCGAAATTGGGGGTTTTGACCCTTTGGCATATTGGGAAGAATTGCCGTTTCCACTTCGGGGCGGCCAAAGGGGAATGACCGGACGATGAAAGCGACGATCGAGCGCGCCACACTGCTGAAGAGCCTTGGCCATGTGCAATCGGTGGTGGAACGGCGTAACACCATCCCCATTCTGTCGAATGTGCTGATTGAGGCGAGCGAAAATGGCGCGATCCGCCTGACCGCGACCGACCTTGACCTTCAAATCGTCGAAACCATTGCAGGTGATGTTGAAATCCCCGGCGCGACCACGGTTTCGGCGCACACGCTCTTCGAAATCGCGCGCAAAATGCCCGACGGCAGCCAGGTGCAGCTGAACGCCGCTGATGGCCGTATGGCGGTCAATGCAGGCCGTGCGCGCTTCAGCCTCGCGACGCTGCCGCGCGACGATTTTCCGATGATTGCTGAAGGTGAACTGCCGACCAGTTTTGAACTGCCCGCACCGTCGCTGATCCAGATTATCGACAAGACGCGCTTTGCGATCTCGACCGAAGAAACGCGCTATTATCTCAACGGCATTTTCCTGCACGTGACGGACGATGGTGATCCGATGCTGAAGGCGGCTGCCACCGATGGTCACCGACTCGCCCGCGTCACCCTTCCGCGTCCTGCAGGGGCGGAAGGCATGCCCGATGTTATCGTGCCGCGCAAATGCGTTGCCGAATTGCGTAAACTGCTCGATGAAAGCGGCAGTAATGCGATCCAGATCGACCTGTCGGCCTCCAAGATCCGCTTTACCTTCGACAGTGCAGTGCTGACCTCTAAGCTGATTGACGGCACCTTCCCCGATTACAGCCGCGTCATTCCGACCGGTAACGACAAGTTGCTCAAAATCGACCCGAAGAGCTTCTCCGAAGGCGTTGATCGCGTCGCGACCATCGCCACCGAAAAGACCCGTGCTGTCAAGATGGCGCTCGACAAGGACAAGATCACCCTGTCGGTGACTTCACCCGAAAACGGCACGGCTGCTGAAGAAGTTCCCGGCAGCTATTCGGACGACAGCTTCGAAATCGGCTTCAATGCCCGCTATCTGCTCGACATTTTGGGTGAGATTGAAGGCGACACTGTGGAACTACACCTTGCTGACGCCAGCGCCCCGACATTGATCCGCGAGAATGACAAATCGCCAGCGCTCTATGTTCTGATGCCAATGCGCGTTTAATCAACCGCAATAGCCAAATAAAAAGGGCGGCCCGAGAGCCGCCCTTTTCTTTATTTGATTTTCGACCTGCGTCAGAATTTCTGACGCGCGGTGATACCAAAAGTACGCGGTTGGCCGACATTATAGCCAAGACGTGCCCGTCCGCCGCGTTCGCGGTCGAAAGACAACAGCGCATTTTCGTCAAACAGGTTGTTGACATAAGCGACGAGAGACAGACCGCCGTCGAAATCAACACCCGCACTCAGATTGACCAACTCATAGCTGGGCAGTCGCAGGTTGACCGTAGTTGCAGAGCCCGCAGGTTGCCCGCCAAAGGGGAGACCGTGGGTGAAGGTGCGCGGGTTGTTCTCCTGATCCGCCGGCTGGGTAAAGCGGTTCCCGACATGCTGGAACGATGCAGAGACATAGGCGTCTGCACTATCGCTGATCGGCCATTCATAACTGGCGGCTGCCGACAGCTGGAATTTCGGCACCGACGGAAGGCGATTGCCTTCGCGGATACCGGTTGCCGGGGCGAGCGCGCCGGGAAGCGTGGTATCGAATTCGGCCTCGATCAGGCTGCCCGAGAGCGACAGGTCAAACCCTTCGGCAGGCTCCAGACCAAGCTCGAACTCGACCCCCGCGCTATGCGCCTTGTCGACGTTGAAGACGATGCGCGACGAGCAGCTTCCGGCATCAAGCGTTACCTGCAGGTTCTTGATGTCGTTGTAGAATGCGCCCGCGTTGAAGGTGAAACCATTGCCCTGAGTCTTGATGCCCAGTTCATAGTTCCACAACGTTTCGTCATCATAATTCTGGAAACCGCCGAACAGGGCAAGATCCTGCGCGTTGCAGAGCGGGGTGTTGAGCGGATCGTTGACGCCGCCCAGACGGAAGCCTTTCGAGGCTTGGGCATTGATCTGCACATCTTCGCTGACATCATAGCTGAGCAATAGCCGCGGAGTGAAGCCATCCGACTTGGTTCTGTCGACTACGCCGTTATCACCATTGGCAAACAGGCCGCCCGTGGTGATTGTGCGCTCTTCCTTGAAGTCATAATAACGCCCACCCGCAGTCACGTTGAGGGCGTCGGTCAGATCGTAGGAAACTTCACCAAAAATCGCGAACTGCTTGATGTCATAAGGCAGATCGGAGTTGAACGGAGAATCGACCGGGAAGCCATTGGCGACAGCAGCCGAAGTGCCTGCGCCCAGCGTTGCATCGGTAAATGCGTCATAGCCCGGCGTCGGGAGGCGTTGGGTGTAGGCGCGGTCGATTTTTGAATAGAAACCACCGAACACCCATTGCAGCGGTCCATCGCTGTTCGAAGACAGGCGAAGTTCCTGGGTGAAGGTTTGCAGGTCGGTGGTGTCGCGAAGATTGGAGGGCAACACAACAGCGGCATCGGGATAGCCGAGGTCAACCGACACCGAACCGGTCAGCGCACTGGCATCGCGGCTGACCAATATGCTGCGATCGATGTACGAGGTGACCGAGGTCAAATCCACACCGCCCATGCCGATCTTGATTGTCGCATCGGCAATCAGCGTTTCGTCTTCAAAACCTTCGCGGAGCAACAGATATTGCTCCCGCTCGTCAAAGGTGACGGCTGGTCGCGTTGTGGTGAAGCGGTTGGCGAAGAGGTTGTAGATTTCCTGCCGGTTGAAGCCGTCGGCCGTCACCTTCTGGTAAACCACTCGCGGCGTTATGCTTACGCTGTCGGAAGGTTCAAAGGTTAGCGCCAGACGACCGCCATAGCGTTCGCCGCTGTTGACATCTTCGCCGCCAGCCGGACCGATGGCATTGATGAAGCCGCCATAGCGGGTGAAGTAGCCGACGGCGCGGAGCGCGGCATTGTCACCGAGCGGAATGTTGACCGCACCTTTCAAATGGCCGCCGATATCATCGCCATCGACAAGGTTAACATTGCCCTCGACCATGCCTTCGGTGGCTCCGATTCGGGGCTGGTTGGTGATGTAGCGGATCGTACCGCCGACCGAACCCGAGCCGAACAAGGTGCCTTGCGGGCCGCGCAGGGTTTCGACGCGGTTCAAATCGAACAGATCAAGGTCAGGCGTAAACAGCGACAACGAGACGACTGATTCATCGAGATAGACGCCAACTTGCTCTTTCACGCCGGGTTGGTCGCGCACGACTTGTCCTGCAGACACGCCGCGAACCGAAACCTGGCTTTGGCCGGGCCCGAGATTCTGGACGGCAAGGCCCGCGACATTGCGCGACAGATCTTCAAGGGTGACCGCGCCCGAGCGCTGGATGTCCGCTGCGGTCTGGGCGTTGATCGAAAAAGGAATGTCCTGCAGGTTGGCGTCACGCTTGGTTGCGGTGACGATGATGACATTGTCATCGGCTTCTTCTTCGGCATCCTGCGCCATCGCACCCTGCGCAATCAGGGCGGCGAGCGAAGTTCCGGCGACAAGTTGAATGAAATGGCGAGCCGTAGTGCGGCTTTTCAAGCTTTTCATGTCCTACTCCCGAATATATCCGCGGTTATCTAGGTCCGCAGTGGTCCTTTTATAGTCGGTATAGGGTAGGGTGCGGCACCCCCAATCGTGCTGCTCTGCAAATATGCTGCAAGATGTAACATTAATGTCACAAAAAATGCCCGGGCCATTTCGGACCCGGGCTTGGAAGTTGGACGTTCGCGGGAGGAACATCGGGAGGCAGCGGGATTTGGGAGAGGGAGGATTAAACCCCGCCGCCAAGCTCTTGAATTTGGTGGAAAGCGTCGCCTACCCAGCTCCGCCTTCCATAAAGTTTAGTAGTTGTAGGCGCGTTCGCCATGTTCGGAGAGGTCGAGCCCTTCGCGTTCGGCTTCTTCGCTCGGGCGCAGACCCAGAGTGAATTTGAGGCCGTAGAAGAGAACCGCAGAGACGATACCGGTCCAGACGACTGTCACGCCGACCGCCTTGATCTGCGTGATCACCTGGGCAGCCATGTCATAAGTGCCGGGGACTGCCGGGAACACCGTGTAGTCGAAGAAGCCCTGGCCACCGAGCGCCGGGTCAGCGACGATGCCGGTGCCGATGGCGCCAACGATGCCGCCGATACCGTGCACGCCGAAGACATCGAGCGTGTCGTCATATTTCAGCTTGTTCTTCACGATCGCCACGAAGAGGTAGCAGACCGCCGATGCCGCAAAACCGAGCAGGATAGACGTCATCGGTGCCGCGAAACCGCTGGCCGGAGTGATGGCTACAAGCCCCGCAACTGCGCCAGTAACCGCACCAAGCAGCGATGGCTTGCCATGGTGGAACTGTTCAATGATGCACCAGGCCACAGCGGCTGCAGCGGTGGCGACGAAGGTGTTGATGAAGGCGAGGGCAGCAAGGCCATTGGCTTCAAGGTTGGAACCGGCGTTGAAGCCGAACCAGCCCACCCACAGCAAAGAGGCGCCGATCATGGTCATGGTCAGGCTGTGCGGAGGGGTTGCTTCCTTGCCATAGCCTACGCGCTTGCCGATGATGAGGCAGCCGACCAGACCAGCGATACCGGCGTTGATGTGGACAACGGTGCCGCCTGCGAAATCCAGTGCACCCATGCCCCACAGGTAACCGAAATCTGTCGGTGCGTCGGGCAGGAAGTCGGGGCCAGCCCAGTACCACACCATGTGTGCGATGGGGAAATAGGCAAAAGTCAGCCACAATACCGTGAAGATGATCAGCGGCGTGAACTTGATACGCTCTGCAAAGGCGCCGACAATCAGCGCCGGGGTGATGCAAGCAAAGGTCATCTGGAACACGACAAAGGCATATTCCGGAATGTAGACATTGTTGCTGAAGGTTGCTGCGAGTGTAGTAGCATCGACGCCGGCAAGGAATGCCTTGGAGAAGCCGCCGATAAATGGTCCGCCGCTAGTGAAGGCCAGGCTGTAGCCATAGCTGACCCACACAAGTGCTGCGACCGAAACGATCATGAAAACCTGCATCAGCAGGCTCAGCATATTCTTGGTGCGAACGAGGCCGCCATAGAACAACGCCAGTGCCGGGATCGACATCAGCAGCACCAGTGCGGAGCTGATCAGCATCCAGGTGGTGTCACCCTTGTCCACCATACCCGCCATCTGTTCGACAGTTGGGGCCTTGATCGGGCCATCTGCGACCGCAGCCGTTGCAGCAGCGGCACCTTCTGCAACCGCTTCGGCTGCCTCCTGCGCGAAAGCGGGCAGGGCTGCAAATACAGCCGCCCCCGTCGCACCAATCCATTTCATGTGTTTAAGCATGTGCTTTCTTCCCTGGTTAGTCCGGATGTTCTGGTTAAAGCGCGGCGTCACCGGCTTCGCCGGTGCGGATGCGCGTCGCTGCAACAAGTTCGATCTCGAAGATCTTGCCGTCGCCGATCGACCCTGTAGCGGCAGCGGCCTGGATGGCCTCAACCACGGCACCCGCGCTCTCGCTGGTGCAGGCGACTTCGATCTTGATCTTGGGCACCATATTGGTGGTGTATTCCGCGCCGCGATAAACTTCGGTCTGGCCCTTCTGGCGGCCAAAGCCTTTGACTTCGGTCACGGTCATGCCCGACACGCCCAGCCCGGCGAGCGCTTCACGCACCTCGTCCAGTTTGTGCGGCTTGATGATGGCAATGATATATTTCATGCACGCCCCCTTTTGTGGTTGTGCAATGCACAATGCAAAGGGTGTGCCAGAATCCGAAGGCCTTGGATTCCGAGGGTTGCAGGCTCCGGCTTTACATAAACTGCCTAAAATATAATCAGTGAAAAAACGCTGTATAAAAATTAGGCATGCTTGAGTGTCGCCCAAAGGGGCAGGTGATCGGATGCCCGTTTCGACAAGTCTGAAATATGCGCCCCGCTATTTTCAACCATGATGTCGTGGCTGACGATGATACGATCGAGCCGCGCCACAGGGCGGTTGCTGTGGAAACTGGGCGGTGTTTTGACCAGCCGGTGGTGGTGGAATGCGAACTCCGAAAGCGCGCCACGATCCGACCATTGGTTGAAATCCCCCATCAGCACGGTAGGCAGATGGTGGCTAGCCCCGTCGAGCCGTGCCAGCAGCGCGCGAATCTGCCGCCGCCGCCAGAGACCGGACAGGTCGAGGTGCGTGCCGATAACACGCAGTGGCACCCCGTTCAGCACCAACTCGGCGAGCACAGCGCCACGTGGTTCTAGGGTCGGTAACGGAACAATTTCGCTGTGCCTGACTTCGATGCCCCGTTTCACCAGCAAGGCATTTCCATGCCAGCCGATGCTTTGCGGCCGCCCGCCGATTTCAACTGGTTGATAGATGCCCTGCTCGAGCAGCAAATGGTGGGGGATCGCGCTAAGCCGGTTTCCGAACCGTCTGTCGGCCTCCTGCAGCGCGACGATGTCGGCATCGATTTCGCCCAGCACCTGTAAAATGCGCTCCGGATTGCGGCGCCGATCGGTGCCGACGCATTTGCGGATGTTGTAGGTTGCGACCTTAATGGACGGCACGGTCAGTCAGCAGGCCCGAAATAGCGGTCGGTCGGCCGGGTCGCTATTCCATCGATGCTTCTGGTCCGGCCTTGCGCTTTTGCTATCCAGGCGTCCGCATCCATTCCTGCATGCGCCTTCTTCAGTGTTTCGCGCTCGCGCTCAAAGGCCATGAAGGGCACACCCCAGCCGCAACTGGTCTGCACACTGTCGACATCGACAAGGATGATCTGACGTGTTCCGGGGAGGATTTCGAAATGGCTGGCCAGTTCAGCCCACTCGGCGTCCTGCGGCAAAACGGGTCGACCACGTCCGTAGATCCGTAGAATGAGCGCCGGCTGTTCGAAATTGCAGAACATGAAAGTGATGCGACCGTCGACTGACAGATGCGCATGCGTTTCATTGCCCGAACCGCCAAGGTCGAGATAAGCGACACGGTTTGGGGCCAGCACACCAAAGCTGTCATAGCCTTTGGGCGACAAATTGATTCGGCCGTCCGAAGCAGCCGTTGCCACAAAGAATACCGGCTGCTTGCCGATCATCTCGACATGCTTGTCGTTCAGGGCGTCGAAAAATTCGGACATCTGCTGTTAGTGCCAAACCGAGGGAGTGGCGTCCAGTGCGATATTGGGATGCCTATTCTCCCCACACGTTAACGGGAGGGGAGAGTTCTCATCAGCACTCCGTCCCCGGAATGGGAATCCCAAGCGGGCCCTTGCATGGCTTTTTCTTCTTAGGGGCAGGGGCGGTTCCGCCGTCACCCAAGCTGCCCGCACCAGCATTGCCCATGCCGGTCATAAAGCTTGCAAAGGCACGGAAGCGGGCCTTGGCGGTCCATTCGATGTTCCAGACAGCTTTCGGGTCGGCGGGTTTGGGCGGGAAGGCAAAATTTTCTTCAGGGCCAAAGGCGTTCATACTACCGAACATCATGCCCCCTGCAGCCGCCTTGGCTTCGGCCGGGATCTGGCAACTGGTCTGCGAGGGCGGCATCACATTTTTGGCGGCGATCTGTCGTTGTACTTCGGCGGGCGACAGCCAGCCCATGCCTTCGCCAAAATCGCGGTTGTTGGCTGAGGTCCACATCACCATGTCGCCCCCTTGACCAGCGCGCTCCATACCACCCATCGCCCAGGCAACATAGCCCGTGGCGGTCGGCACGCTGTTCCAGTTGAGCAGGATCGGGGCACCTGAGTCATTCGTGGTCACGTTCAGCGAGGCCATATAATCATTGACCAATGCGAACTTGATTTCGGGTGTGAAGGCACTGGCGATCCGGTGCTCACCGCGCAACGAGGAACCCGATTTGGGTTGCTTGCCGCTCTTGCCATTGGGCCACCAGGCGGCGTTCGCATCGCGCGCCTTGGCTTGTGCCTCATAGCGCTGCATCTGTTGCGGCATGTTGGCGGGCATTTTCGCGGTCGGCATTTTGGCGAAGTCGATGATGAAGGGCTGGCCCTTGGGCGCATTGGCGTGGCAGCCCCAGAACATCAGGATGCGGCCCTTGGGCTTTTCCATCGTCTGATTGGGATCATAATCGCGGTCAGGCTTTGTCGTCCCCGGCGCATCACCGAGCAAGGGT
The DNA here is from genome assembly GCA_937873665.1 of uncultured Sphingorhabdus sp. The sequence continues at coordinate 635,712 of CALMYW010000394.1, read as the reverse complement.
ACTGATTTGCCCATCTTGGCTTGCGGCTGGAAGAAATGATCGCCCTTTTCCGGTTGGACTGGCGACGGCGTGGCCGAAGTCAGCCGCAGTTCGAGCATATAATTATCGCCGCCCCCGCCAAGCAGGCTTCCGAGGCCGCCGCCCATCATGGCTCCCATACCCATTCCCGACATGGTCTGTACGTCCATGGCATAGGTCGCCTTGGGGCCGGTCGTTTTCTGGGCAGAGCCGGGAACAACCGCAAATGCGGCGGCGAGAGTGGCAATTGAAGCAAATCGGTACATCGTGCGCACGGCAAAACTCCTTCCGTTCGACGCTATTGCGCCTGGAACCTGTGCGACCCGATTCTATGTGCTTAAGTTATATGCCTGCATTGATGCAGCGCAAGCGATTAGCAGCAATAGTGCCAGCAATTACCAGTTGTTACCTGCTGCAACAGCCTCTGCCTCGCCCGGGCGATCTGTGCGGCCAAGTGTCTTGTTGCGGTGCGGGAAACGACCGAAGCGTTCGATCATTGCCTGATGGTCTTGCGCATATTTCAACAGGTCCGGATCGCCGAGTTGGCTGATCAGGCGGACGGATTCGCGCTGGTCGTCCCGATTTTCGCTATGTTCAAATGGCAGATACAGGAACAGCCGCTCGTCCTTCGAAAGGCTGGCGTCGAACGCTCCCGCTATGGCTGCCTTGGCAATCGCCAGCGCAAGATGATCGGTGGCGAAGGCTTCAGCCGTTCCCCGATAGGCGTTGCGCGGCACCTGGTCGAACAAGATGACCGCGGCGAGTGCGGTTTGCGGGTCCGTCAGAAAATTGTCGGTCGGCCGTTCACGCAAGGCATCGCGCCAAGCCGCAAAGCCCTGAGTGACGGCAGCATCAAAGGCATCACCGCCCTTGAACCAATCGGCAAAGCCATGGTCGACGAACCAGAAATGAAGAAGCTGTTCCGCCCAGTCTGCGGGCGGTGCAACAACCTCCACTTCATCGTCGTCGATCATCCAGCCGTGCCGCCAACCGTCAGTGCGCTAACCAGCGTAGTCGGCTGCCCCACACCCGCAGGCACGCTCTGGCCACCTTTGCCACACACTCCGATGCCTTCGTCGAGCGCCATGTCGTTGCCGATGCCGATGATTTTGGTGAGCGACGTCGGGCCATCGCCGATCAGCGTCGCGCCCTTGATCGGGTCGCCCAGCTTGCCGTTCTTGACGCGATAGGCTTCGGTGCAGCTGAAAACAAACTTGCCCGAAACGATATCGACCTGTCCGCCGCCAAAGCTCTTGGCAAAGATGCCGTCCTTCACCCGGCTCAGCAGTTCGGCAGGGTCGTCATTGCCCCCGCGCATGAAGGTATTGGTCATGCGCGGCATCGGGGCGTGGGCATAGCTCTGGCGGCGGCCATTGCCAGTGGGCGCAACGCCCATCAGCCGCGCATTCAGCCGATCCTGCATATAGCCTTTCAATATGCCGTCTTCGATCAGGATGTTTTCCTGCGTCGGGGTGCCTTCATCGTCGATTGAAAGCGAACCTCGGCGATCTGCCATGCTGCCATCGTCGACCACGGTCACGCCGGGCGCAGCCACACGCTGTCCAATCTTGCCCGAAAAGGCGCTGGTGCCCTTGCGGTTGAAATCGCCTTCTAGGCCGTGACCGACCGCTTCGTGCAGCAGCACGCCGGGCCAGCCAGGGCCGAGCAGCACGGTCATTTCGCCCGCAGGGGCATCGACCGAACGCAGGTTGGTCAGTGATTGTGCCAGCGCCTCGTCGATCGCATGGTTCCATGCGGCTTCATCGAAAAGGTCATCATAGAGCTTGCGGCCGCCAAAGCCGTAGGTGCCAGTTTCGCGGCGGCCATTTTCTTCGGTTACAATAGAGACATTCAGACGCACCAGCGGACGGATGTCAGTCGCGACAAAACCATCGGCGCGGACGATTTCAATCACGGACCAACTGCCTGCGAGGCTGACAGACACTTGTGCGACACGCGGGTCGCGTGCTCGGGCGGCAGCGTCAATCTGCTGACAAAGGGCAACCTTCTTCGCGAACGGAACCAGATCGAGCGGATTGCCGTCGGTATAAAGATGGCGGTTATTCTTGCGCGGTGGCGGTGCAGCCTGCCCCTTTGCGGGATCGAGCAATTGCAGCGTTTCCGCTGCGCGGCGGATGGCACCTTCGCTCAAATCATTGGCGTGGCTGAAACCTGTCATTTCGCCCGAAACGCCGCGCAGGCCAAAGCCGGAGGCGGTCGAGTAATCCGCCATCTTCAGGCGACCATCGTCGAAACCGAAACTCTCGCTGGCGCTATATTGCAGATAGAGTTCGCCATCGTCGCACGCCTTCAGGGCGTCGCGCGTTACGCGCAAGGCGCCATCTGGATCGAGAAGGCCGGGTTGATAAAGGAAGCTGCGCGGGTCTGATATGCTCATGCCACCGATATAAGGACTGTGGCACGGAACGGAAGGGGCTTCAGCTGTTGTTTGGCGTCCCATTATCGGCAGGTCCGCCGACAAGCACATAGCGGCGATCGCAATAGCCACATTCGACCATGCCGCTCTCGTCGATTTCCAGCCACACACGTGGATGGCCCAGTGCGGCGGGAACGCCTTCGCCGCTGCCGTCGCAGGCGATGCGGTGGGTGCGGACTAGGATGGTTTCAGGCGCTTCGATCATGCCCAAGCCGTTAGCAAAGCTGTGCTCCCTCGGCAACGGGGCAGTTATTGGTAATTGAGTGTAATTGTCCAGGTGCCGCGATAGGTGCCCGGGGCCTGGTTGGCACCGACTTCGAGTGTTGCGCCGACTGGAAACCGGAATGCACCGGTTGCCCCGGCAATGCGGAACACTCTGGGTGTTGTCGTCAAAACAGCGGTCGGCGTGCTCCCAATGACAAATGTGCGGGCGCGCATGCGAACACCTGGACCGGTGAGGAAAATCGAATTGCTTCCCAATGACACCTGCACGCGCTGGTTGAATGCGCCCATGCCGGCAAATTCCGCGGGTTGGTGGCTGGCACCCAGCAGCGTTATATTGCCTGTCCGCGTTCTGCTTCCGTCCGGCGCAACGGTAACGGTTCCGGCTGTGTTGCTGGCAATGATTTGACCGAAACTCAACTCCTCAGTTTGGATGAAGCTAAGCGGAGTTACGACTCCGACCTGAGAACGCCCCTGCTCTGCGGCATTCTGCGCCCAAGCACCTGAGGCACAACTTGCGAATATGGCGCACATTGAAAGTGTGAAAGGATGGACGGAGGCGAAGCGCATTCATATAGTTATAGAAGTATAGTTATAACTATTTGGTAAACAGAAGATTTCGCGATTTGCCGCCGACTGCTGAGGTTTTTTTATGCTATTGGTAATCGAGCGTCAGCGTCCAGGTGCCGGTGTAGGTTCCCGGCTGCTGGTTAGCGTTTACAGCGAGCGTCGCTCCGACATAAAGCGCAAAAGCGCCGTTGCTCGACTGCTGCACCTGAAAGTTGCGCGGGATCGTGCTGAGCGTTTGGGCGGGGTTGGTATTCGCGCGAAACAAGCTGACGACCATCGGCGCACCTGGGCCGGTCAGCAACACAGTGTTTGATCCGACGCGCATCCTGACGGGACGGTTCGGCTGGGTTGGCTTCATGCCAGCAAACTCGGCAGGGTAATGGCTGTTGCCTATCAAGGTAACGCCGCCGGTTGAAGTACGCGTGCCGTTCGGCGCAACCGTCACCGTACCGGGCAGCGGACTTGCAGCAACGATACCGAAATGCAGGTCGCGAACCTTATAGAAACTGCCGGAACTGACGACCGAGACTTGCGAATCCAGCGCTTCGGTTTCCGCATGTGCAGGGGCAGTCGCGGCGGCCATCACAGCCGCAGCCAGCGCGAATCGCGCACATTTGTTTCGGATTTTTGCCCCACGCATTTGATCGCTCTGTCATCATCCTCGCAAATTTGCCTTAGCGTCTATGGTTAACCAGACTTAACCCCTTGATGCAAAGCCTTGCGTTGCGTGCGGGTCGGGCCTCGGCTATCGATTAACATCTATGACACAAGCCGCCATTTCGATCCGTGATCTCACGAAACGCTACTCTAATGGAAAGCAGGCGCTCGACGGTGTCAGCTTTGACGTCGAACGTGGTTCGATTTTTGGACTTCTGGGACCAAATGGCGCCGGAAAATCTACGATTATCAACATATTGGCGGGCATGGTGCAAAAGACCTCCGGTCATGCGAGTATCTGGGGATTCGACATCGACGTCAATCCGCGCAACGCCAAGGCTTCGATTGGCATTGTGCCGCAAGAGATCATGTTCGATCCCTTTTTCACGCCATTCGAAACGCTGGAGCTGTTTGCCGGGCTGTACGGCGTGCCAAAGGATAAACGCCGTTCGATGGAATTGCTGAAGGCCGTGCGACTGGAGGACAAGGCCGACGCCTATGCGCGCACGCTATCGGGCGGGATGAAGCGGCGGCTGCTGGTGGCCAAGGCGATGGTGCATTCGCCGCCGGTGATCGTGCTTGATGAGCCTACCGCAGGCGTCGATATCGAATTGCGCCAACAGCTCTGGGAATATGTGGTTGCACTCAACGAGCAGGGCACCACGGTTGTACTGACCACCCACTATCTCGAAGAAGCCGAGCAATTGTGCGACCGCATCGCGATCATCAACCATGGCAAGCTGATAGCCAATAAGCCGACCAAAGAACTGGTCGGAATGGCGCGCGAAAAGGCAGTGGTGCTGACGCTCGACCGCGATGTCGCCGAAGCGCCCAAGCATGATGCGTTTGAAAAAACCGAACTGGTCGCCGACCGCACGGTCGAGATCACCTATAACAAGGACCGCATGAACGCAGGTGAAGTGCTGGCGGCGGTGCAGGGGCTGGGCCTTGGCATTATCGACGTGACCACCAAGGAAGCCGACCTTGAAGACGTGTTCCTAAGCCTCACCAGCGGAAGCGCGGAGTGAACTGGTGGAAACCGACATTCTCATCATCGGATCGGGTGCTGCAGGGCTGACAGCAGCGCTGCAGCTGGCGCAGAAGCATAAGGTCACCGTATTGGCCAAAGGTGCGCTGTCCGATGGTGCCACGGCATGGGCGCAGGGCGGGATTGCAGCGGTGCTCGAGCCGGGCGACACCTTTGAAAGCCATATCGAAGACACGATGGTGGCGGGCGCGGGGTTAAACAATCGCGCAACCGTCGAATTTGTTATCGAACATGCCCCTCAGGCGATCGACCGGCTGGCGAAGCTGGGTGTGCCGTTCAATCTCGGCGGGCCGACCAATGAATTTGGCGAGCAATGGCATCTGACGCGCGAAGGCGGGCATAGCCATCGCCGCATCGTCCATGTCAACGACGCGACCGGCTGGGCGGTGCAGCAAGCACTGGAATCGGCGGCGCGCGATAATCCCAATATCACCTTGGTACCTGATATGGTCGCGATCGACCTTATCGTCGGTCGGCATCAAGAGCGCTTTTCGACCAGCGGGCGGGTGCATGGCATTTACGCACTCAACCGCAAGATCGGGAAGGTAGAGGCGTTCACCGCGCGCGCCACCATCCTCGCGACCGGCGGGGCAGGGCGCACCTATCTCTATTCGACCGCACCGCGAGGGGCGACAGGCGATGGCATCGCAATGGCTTGGCGCGCGGGATGCCGCGTGTCGAACATGGAAATGATGCAGTTCCACCCGACCTGCCTTTACAATCTGGAGGTCAAGAATTTCCTGATTACAGAGGCGGTGCGCGGTGAGGGCGGTATCCTCAAAAACCCGAAGACCGGGCACCGCTATATGCCCGACTATGACGAGCGGGCAGAGCTGGCTCCGCGCGACATTGTGGCACGTGCCAATGACGGCGAAATCAAGCGCGACGGCCTTGATTATGTGCATCTGGATATCAGCCACAAGGAACCGGAATTCGTTCGCGAGCATTTCCCCAATATCTATGAAAAGCTGATGGGGCTGGGCATTGATATCACCAAGGAGCCAATCCCGGTCGTGCCTGCACAGCATTATACCTGCGGCGGTGTGCTGGTGGATCTGGATGGTCGTACTGACGCGCCGGGGCTCTACGCGGCGGGCGAAGTGACCCAGTCTGGGCTGCACGGGGCCAACCGTCTGGCGTCCAATTCGCTGCTTGAATGCTTCGTCTTCGGCGATGCATGCGCCGCGCATATCGACGCGCATTGGGATGAATTGCCGCCACCGCCCGCCATTCGTCCTTGGGATGAAAGCCGCGTAACCGACAGCGATGAGGAAGTCGTGATCGCCCAATGCTGGCGCGAAATCCGCCAGTTCATGTGGAATTTTGTCGGCATCGTGCGCACCACAAAGCGTCTCGAACGCGCCAAGCATCGCATCGACCTGCTCCGGCGGGAGGTGGAGGATTATTACAGCCACTTCCGCGTGACGCCCGACCTTATCGAGCTGCGCAATCTGGTCGAAGTGGCCGACCTCATCATCCGCTCCGCGCTATCGCGCAAGGAAAGCCGCGGGCTGCACTATACGCTGGATTATCCGAAACTGTTGCCAGAAGCGCGGGATACGGTGTTGGTACCCTAAGCCTTTTTCCGCGCCACCCACATATGATGCACGCCGACAATAGCGGCACCAACTGCCAACCCTGCGACACCGGATAGCCCTGCATCGACTATCCATGCCAGCGCGCCTTCGTGCAGGCCGAACCATTCGGCGGGGTGTAGGCCAAAGCCATGGACGATGATTTGGCCGCCGACCCACAGCATTGCTGCGGTGCCAACGACTGACAGGAAAGTCATCAACTTGGGCATGCCCTTAACCAGTCCGCGACCCAGCGCCTGCGTTGCGCCATTTTTGCGTTGCGCCATGTGCAGGCCAATATCGTCCATCTTCACGATGAAGCCGACCACGCCATAAACCGCAATTGTGATGACAATCGCGACCAGTGCCAATACGGCGGCCTCCAGCCATATCGAGGTTTCCGCAAGGCCTTTTACTTCGTTCAAGGCAATCGCCATAATTTCGGCGGAGAGGATGAAGTCGGTGCGCACGGCACCCTTCACCATATTCTCTTCATGAGTCTTGCTGCAGACTTCGGCAAATTCCTCGGCCAGTGTCTCTTCCTCATGCGGCATCAGTTTTTCGAGGACTTTTTCCGCCCCTTCGAAGCAGAGGAAAGCACCACCAAGCATCAGCAGCGGGGTAATCGCCCATGGCAGGAAGAAGCTGAGCAACAACGCTACAGGAAGGATGATGATGATCTTGTTGACCAGCGAACCCTTGGCGATCCGCCAGATGATCGGCAGTTCGCGATCTGGGGTGAAGCCCGTCACATATTGCGGGGTAACCGCGGTGTCATCAATCACCACACCGGCGGCCTTGCTGCCAGCCTTACCCGCAGCGGCGGCAACATCGTCAACTGAGGCCGCAGCGACCTTGGCGATAGTGGCGATGTCGTCAAGAAGCGCGGCGAGACCGGATGGCATGGATTTCCCCTGTTTCAATTCTGGTTGCACATAGACCGTAGCCCTGAGCCTGTCGAAGGGCGTCTATCGGCGTGGCGCTGACTGAGAAGCGCCCTTCGACAGGCTCAGGGCCACGGTGCTAAATGAAATTGGTCAGGAATCAAAGCCTTCGGCAAGAAAGCGTTCCGCTATAGCGGCATGCAGCGCTGCACCTTTGGCCATCACGCTTTCATCCAGCACCATGCGGTTCGAATGCAGGCCGCAGCATTGCCGCCAGTCATCGCCTTCATGGCTCGCCCCGAGGAAGAACATCGCGCCGGGCACCTTTTCGAGAACATAGGCAAAATCCTCCGCGCCCATGATCGGTGCGTCGAGCGTCTTCCAGCTTTCGGTTCCGAAAGTGGCTTCGACCACCTCCTGCCCGAACCGTACCGCGCGATCGTCGCATAGCGTGACCGGAAAGCCTTGCTCGATTTGCACCTGCGCTTCGCAACCATGGGCTGCGGCTATGCCAGGGGCGAGGCAGTGCAATTCTTCGGCGACCATAGCGCGCCGTCGCGGGCTGAGCGTACGGATGGTGCCGAGCAGGTTGGCGGTTTCGGGGATGATGTTATTGGTTGTCCCCGCTTCGATCTTGGCGATAGTGATGACCGCGGGGTCAAACACAGAAACCTTGCGCGTCACCATCGTCTGGATTGCCGAGACGATTTCGCAGGTGACCGGAATCGGATCGACTGCATCGTGCGGCATAGAGGCATGACCGCCTTTGCCGGTTATCTTGATCGACAGAACGTCAGATGAGGCGAGCAACGGACCTGAGCGACCGGTGAAAATCCCGCGCGGCGCATTCGGCATGATGTGGAGGGCAAAAGCAGCATCCGGTAGCGGATCCAGCAAACCGTCGTCGAGCATGAAGCGCGCGCCATGATGGCCTTCTTCGCCCGGCTGGAACATGAAATAGACGGTGCCAGTCAATTGCTCCTTACGCGCACACAGCATCTTTGCCGCACCCACCAGCATCGCGACATGAGTGTCATGTCCGCAGGCATGCATCGCGCCGGTTGTTTCGGATGCAAAGTCGAGGCCGGTGTCTTCGTGCAGCGGCAGCGCATCCATATCGCCGCGCAGCAACACGGTGCGGCCATTGGACGGCCCGCGCAAAATGGCCAACAGGCCCGTTGTCGATGGACCTTCGCGAAATTCCAGCGGAAGTCCGGCAAGCGCGGCCTTTATCTTGGCCAGCGTTTTGGGGTTCTGCAGGCCGAGTTCGGGCTCGCGATGGATCGCGCGGCGGAGTTCTACAAGGTCGGGAAGCAGGCTTTCGGCGTCATCGCGCCAAGGGGTGTCGGTCAGCGTCATGCGACACTCACTAACACCCCTTTGGATCAGTTGGTAGCGGGATCAGTCATCGATCCGCACTGTGGTATATTGCGTCGGCGCACCACGGCGTTTGACACCGAGGAGGATAGCGCCGCGTCCGCCACTCTTGGCTTCAGCGATAGCTGCGGCCAATTGTGCAGTATTGGTCACCGGCTTGTAATTGACCGACACCAGCACGTCGCCGCGCCGAATACCGGCCTGGGCTGCACTTCCCGAACCCGGGATGTCAACGACAACGCCCTTTACATCAGCGCCCATGCCAAGTTGGCGCGCTATTTCGGGATCCAGCGGTATGACGCTGACGCCGAGCGTATCGCGCACGGCCTTGCTGTCCGCATTCTCGCCCTGCTGGTCAAAATCCTTGTTTTCGTCAGGATCGAAGGTGCTCTGGGCGAGCTTTTCTTCGCTTGGGCGGGTGCCAACCGTTGCAGTCAACCGCATCGGTTTACCCTCACGCAGGATGTCGAGCGGAATGCGTGTGCCCGGCTTCACATTGGCGACAATGTACGACAAGGTCTCATCAGGAGTTACATCGCGACCGTTGACCTTGAGGACAATGTCGCCTTCCTTCAGGCCTGCCTTGTCAGCAGCTTCATCCTTCACAATGCGCGTGACGAATTCGCCCTTATTCTTGTCGATGCCCAAAGCGTCGGCCATGTCTGCACCAACGGGCTGTATGCCGATACCCAGATAGCCGCGTTGCGGGGTAACGCCTTTTTTCAGCGACTCGATAACCGGAATGGCTTCTTCGGCAGGTATTGCGAAGCCAACGCCGATATTCGCACCGACCGGAGAGATCAGGCGATTGTTGATACCGATGACCTTGCCATCGAGATTAAACAACGGGCCGCCCGAATTGCCGGGGTTAATTGCGGTGTCGGTCTGGATGAAACGGTCATAGGCGCCACCGGCACCGATATTGCGCTGCAGGGCGGAAACGATACCTGCTGTCACCGTGCTGCCAAGACCGAGCGGGTTGCCGATGGCAATCACCCAGTCGCCAACGCGATTCTTCTGCGAGCTTTCCATTTCGACATAGGGAACGCCGCTGACTTTGACCTTGAGCAAGGCGAGGTCTGAAGTCGCGTCGCGACCGAGGATTTCCGCCTTGAATTCGCGGCCGTCAAACAGGGTTACATTGACTTCATCAACCGCGTCACCCTTGGGGCCGCCTGCGATGACGTGGTTGTTGGTTACAATCAGGCCGTCGGCGCTGATGAAAAAGCCCGAGCCACCGCTTTGCTGTTCCTGCGTGACGGGGCGGCGTTCACCGGTGAAGGGGTTGAAGCTGGTGGCAACCTGGACCTTTTGCTTGGTCGCGATGTTGACCACGGCCGGCTGCAGCTGGGCTGCCAGATCGGCAAAGCTGTTCGGCGCACCGCGCGGGGCGAGGCCGGACTGGGCGATTGCGACGGGGCCGGTCGCGGTGACAGGTCCGGGGTTTCCGGTCGAAAGCGCAAAGGCGCTGCCCGAAAGCAGGAGAAGGGCGGTCACTCCATAAGCGTAACGCACGATAGTCATTCCTCTCATTCATAATCACACCGGCAGCGCCGGTATTAAAACCCAATCGTCCTTGCGGCAAAAAAATGAACGCCGATTGAACGAAAATATGTCGCTTCCAACCGCTTTGCAAAGCGCCGATTGCGTTCGACGAATGACTATATGTTAACGTCCATCGCGGAAGTTGCGCAGATAATCATTGTCGGTCGACAGAACGACCGTGGTGTTACCGTCTCCATTCTGGCTGTCTTGCTGGAAGGTCCGCCGATAAGACTGCATCGATCGGTAGAAATCGTAGAAATCTGCATCCTTGCCATAACTTTGCGCGTAGATTTGCGCTGCCTTAGCGTCAGCTTCCGCGCGGATGATCTGCGCTTCCTTCTGGCCTTCGGCGTCGATCGCTATCGCCTGCTGCTGCTGCGCCGATTGCATGCGCTGATAAGCGGATTGCAGCGACTGGCCCTCGGGAAGATCGGTGCGCTTGATGCGGACGTCGATGATCTGTGCGCCATATTTGCGCGCCTCACGGTCGAGTGACGCCTGGATATTGTCCATGACGGCGCCGCGTTCGGCACTGAGCAAGGTCTCGAACGACCGTTTGCCCAATTCGTTGCGCAGGCGCGATTCGAGGATGGTCTGTAGCTGCGCTTTCAGTGCCTCTTCGGTCCGGATAGCCTGATACATCTTTGCAGGCTTTACGATGCGAAAGCGGGCAAAGGCATCGACGCGCAAACGCCGTCTGTCGGTTGATTGCACCTCCTGTGGTTGCATCGAAACCGAGAGCACCCGTTTGTCGACCCACTGGATCTGCTCGACAAAGGGGATGCGGAAGGTCAGCCCTGCCCATGTATCCCCGAACTGCTGGTTCGGCTTGTAGGGGTTCACGACCCGTAACGGTTGGCCGTAGCTCGAAATAATCGCCTGCTTGGTCTCTGGAACTATCGAGATCGACATGCTGAGCAAGACTAGCAACGCCAGACCACCTAATCCGAGTGCGACAGGATTTTGTTTCAAAGAACCGAACATCATTGCTTCCCCGTTACGGTTACGGTGCTGTCGCTGGCGGCTTTTGCGCGGCGCTGGAGCTCGGGCAGCGGCAGGTAAGGCGTGACATTACCCGATTCGACAATTGTCTTGTCTACCTTGCTCAACACCTGCTCCATGGTTTCATAATAAATGCGCCGACGAGTGACTTCAGGTGCCTGGCGATATTGCTCATAGATCTTGTCGAACTCGGCGGTCTGGCCGGCTGCTAACTCGGTTACCTGGCTCGAATAGGCGCGGGCTTCGTTGAGATAGCGTTCACGCCGCTGTTGCGCGCTGTTGACTTCGCGGAAGGCGGCTTTGACTTCTTCGGGCGGGTCCGACTGGCGGATCGAAATGCTGCTGATGGCGACGCCCGACCTATATTCGTCGAGGATCGCCTGCATCCGCTGCTTGACCTGGGCTTCGATCGATCCGCGCGCAACACCAACGGCTTCGTTATAGTCGAAATTGGCAAGCTCGGCGCGCATCGCGCTTTCGCCGACTTCTTGCACGGTGCCTGCCGGATCATCGAGCTGGAACAGATAAAGCTCCGGGCTCTTGATCGACCAGCGGATGTCGAACGCGATATCCATCAGATTCTGGTCCTTTGTCAGAACCAGATTTTCGCTTTTGCTGTTTGCGGATCCGATAGAGGTTGTGCGCACTTGCAAGGCGTCAACCTTCTGCATCTGTTCGATTGGAGCCGGCAATGTAAAGCTGATGCCCGAACCGACGGTGCGCGAATATTTGCCGAACAGAGTGACGACACCTTCCTCTTGCTGGTCGAGGCGATGGATGCTCGTCCACAAAATCCAGATCGCCAGGAAGCCAAGGCCTATGATCGGCCACCAACTTTTGCCATTGGCGCGCGGAGGGAGGCCACCAAATCCGCCACCCTTGCCGCCGCCGCGCCGAAAGATTTCTTCGAGCGAAGGGCCGCGTGTGCGACCGGTTGATGCACCTTGCGGCTCCCAGGGATTGGACGGTTTTGCACCATCATCTCCGGCAGACGCCGCAGGTTTGGAGGGTTTGCCGCCTCCGGCTTTGGCCCCCGACCCGTTATTGTCCCCAGACCCGGGAAGATCCCAAGGCCCCTTGCTTTCATTGTGCGACGCCTGCGGCGCCCCGCCATCCTCATTTTGCATCATGGCCAACATATAGGTACGCCGTTTCAAGAAAAACAGTGTCATTCCCGACAATCTGATTCTATTCGCCTTTGGCATGGTTGAAATCGACAAAATCAAAGCTGCGGTTGCCGGGATTTCGCAAGGCCGCGCCAGTGGGATCAAGGAAAAGGACGGTGCGATTTCGATGATGGTCGATGTCGCAGGGCTTGATCAAGCGGGCCGCGAATCCCTGGCTGAAAGCATCAAAGCGGCAGTCGCCGCCGCCGCGCCGGGTGTGCCGTTGCGACTGCTGCAAACAGCGGAGCGCATCGTTCCAAAATTAATCGCCGTGGCGAGCGGCAAAGGCGGGGTCGGCAAATCGACATTGTCGACCAATTTGGCGGTTGCTATGCGACGGGCAGGGCGAGCTGCAGGCCTTGTCGACGCCGATATCTATGGACCTTCGCAAACCCGCCTGCTTGGGCTCGAAGGCGTCAAGCCCGAGGCCGAGGGGAAGAAGATGTTCCCCACCATCGGTGCAGGCGGCGTGCCCTTCCTGTCGATGGGGCAACTGGCGGCGCCTGGTCAGCCGATTGCGTGGCGGGGGCCGATGGCTGGGCAGGCACTGTCGCAACTGGTCGACGCGCATTGGGGCGATGTGCGCGAGATCATAGTCGACATGCCGCCGGGCACGGGCGACATCCAGCTTTCGATGATCCAGAAGCATAAGCCGGTTGGCGCGGTTATCGTCTCGACACCGCAGGATCTCGCGCTGATGGATGCAACGCGCGCGATCGGGTTTTTCAATCAGGCGCAGGTTCCGATTATCGGGCTGGTAGAGAATATGGCCGGCTATATCTGCCCGCATTGCGGGGAAGTCAGCGATCCCTTCGGCCGTGGCGGAGCAGAAGCAGCAGCGGCAGAACTGGGCATCCCCTTTCTTGGCCGCATCCCGCTCGACATTTCGGTGCGGCTGGCAAGTGATGCGGGCGAACCGCCAGCGCTGGGTGAAGGTCCAGTGGCGGGTGCCTTTGCCGATATTGCTCGTCGAGTCAGCACTTGGATTGATAATCATCGGGGCGCTGCTGCATGACTGACAAGCCTGGCATCGAGCTATCGCGGCGCAATTTGCTGATCGGTGGCGGCGTCGGGGTCGGTCTGCTTGTTGCCTGGGCGCTATGGCCGCGCGAATATTTGCCCAATATGATGCTCGAAAAAGGGGAACATCTGTTCGGGCCGTGGCTGAAAATTGGTGAGGATGGGCGCGTTACGATCGCTGTCCCCCAATCCGAAATGGGGCAGGGCAGCTATACCGCCTTGGCCCAGATTGTCGCGGGCGAATTGGGGGCAGACTGGCGCACAGTGGCTGTGCAGCCTGCTTTGCCGAGCCCCAACTTCGCCAATGACCTGTTCGTCCGCGAATGGAGCTCCGCCTTTTTGCCCGCGTCGGTCGGCGTATTGGCAAATTCGGGTGTTTCGGACGCAATCAGCAAAAAATGGGCCAAGCGCAGCGGCTTCATGATTACCGCAGGGTCAACCTCAATCCGCCAGTTCGAACGCCCCTGCCGCATGGCGGGCGCGGCAGCCCGGACGGTTTTGTGTCAAGCGGCGGCGGAGCGGTGGGATACCGCTTGGGAAAACTGCGAAACATCCAATGGCTTTGTCACCTTTGAAAAGAAACGCATACCCTTTGCCGAACTGGTTGCAGAGGCATCGACTTATGACCCGCCCAGTCCGATCCCGCTGCGCGTCTCGCCAGTTAACAGTCTGTCTGGCAGGGAGGCCGTCCGGCTTGACGCTGCTGCAAAAGTGGATGGCAGCGCGAACTTTGCCGGCGACGTTCGACTGCCTGATATGCTCTACGCTTCGGTGCGGGCTGGCCCGATAGGGGATACGCGGCTCAAGGAAATGGACCGCGCCGGAGCAGCGGATATTAAGGGCCTTGTCGATGTTGTTCGCACAGATGGCTGGGTGGCGGCGCTGGCGACCAATTGGTGGGCGGCGAACAAGGCGCTCGATGCGATGTCGCCGGTCTTCGCCACCACAGGCAGGAGGCCAGACAGCGCAACGATGAACGAGGCGATGGAGCGGACGCTGAACAAAGGCCCCGGATCGCGATTTGTCGACATAGGCTCGGTCGATGGAGCACTCGAAAAGGCGGCAGGTACCCGCGTATATCGCAGCCAATTTGCCGTCCAACCGGCCGTTCATGCACCTATTGAAACGCGCAGTGCAACGGCAGACTATAAAGACGGGCGACTGACCCTGTGGCTGGCGACGCAGGCACCAGAGGCGGCCCGAACGGCGGCGGCCGAAGCGATCGGTATATCGCCCGATGATGTGACGCTTATCCAAATGCTGGCAGGGGGAAGCTTTGGCCGCAACCTTGATTCCCGCATCGCGGGGCAAGCGGCAATACTTGCCAAACATGCCGGGCGGCCAGTGCAGCTTGTCTGGTCGCGGCCGGAGGATTTCATTCGCGATATCGTCCGCCCGCCCGCGCATGCCCGTATGACGGCAGCCTTGGGCAAGGGCGGAGTGATTGCGGGAATGGCGATACGCATCGCAGTTCCCTCTTTTGCGCGTCAGCAGGTGCGTCGTTTGAAAGGGGACGGCACGGTCGAGGCTTGGAAGTCCGCTGCGGACGAGCATGATCCGCTCGCGATCGAAGGCGCGCTTCCGCCCTATGCGATCCCCAATCTGAGTGTTGATCATTTCCCGGTTGATCTGCCGCTACCCACGGGCCTTTGGCGCGGCAATGCACATAGTTACACTGCTTTCTTCGTAGAAAGTTTTGTCAACGAGCTGGCAGCAGCAGCAGGCATTGAGCCACTCTCTTACCGCATGCAGATGCTGGTGGGGCAGACGCGACTGGCGCGTTGCCTTACCGGCGTCGCGACCCTTGCGGGTTGGGATGGTGGCGCGGAAAACAGCGGTAAAGGGCTGGCATGCCATTCAATGTATGGCAGCCATATCGCGGTCATCGCGACTGCTCGCACCGGAGAGCAGGGTGTGCGTGTCGAGCGAATTTCGGCGGTTGTCGATTGCGGGCGGCTGATCAATCCCGAACTGGCTCGACAGCAGATCGAAGGCGGAATCATTTTCGGTCTGGCGCAGGCTTTGGGCGCTGCAACCGAATATGAAAATGGCTTGCCGATAGCTCGCCGCCTGCGCGACATCGATTTACCCCTGCTTTCGGATATTCCAGAAATCGACGTTGAATTCATTCGCAATGATGAGGAGCCCGGCGGGGTCAGCGAACTGGGTGTTCCCGCGGTTGCGCCTGCAATTGCAAATGCGCTGTTTTCGGCTGCCGGGGTTCGGCTAAGGGAATTGCCCTTATTGTCGCGCGGGCTGTGACCGGTAAGCGCAGCGCATGAATATTCCTGCCAACCATCCTCCCGTAAAGACACCGCGCATCGGCGTGTTGCTGGTCAATCTGGGTACGCCTGAAGCGCCGACCGCATCGGCGGTGCGCCGCTATTTGAAGCAGTTTCTTTCTGACCGCCGGGTGGTCGAAATCCCTTCTCTCATCTGGCAGCCGATATTGCGCGGCATAATCCTGAACGTGCGGCCGCGAAAATCAGCGGCCAATTATGCCAAGGTCTGGATGCCGGATGGCTCCCCATTGGCTGTCTACACCAAGGCGCAAGCCGAGAACCTGCAAGCGCGTTTAGGTGGCGAAGTCGATGTGCGCTTTGCCATGCGTTACGGCGAGCCGGCCATCGCCCGCCAGTTGGAGGCGATGAAGGCCGATGGCTGTAGTCGCATCCTGCTCGCGCCGCTCTATCCGCAATATTCGGGAGCAACGACCGCTACTGTGGTCGATGAGGCCTTTCGCACGCTGGCCGGAATGCGCTGGCAACCCGCACTGCGCACCTTGCCCGCCTACCATGATGACCCGGCCTATTTGTCGGCGTTGGCCGCAACGCTGAATGCGGAACTGGCAAAGCTTGATTTCGAACCCGACGCCATTGTCGCCAGCTTCCACGGCATGCCGGAGCGGACGTTGCATCTGGGCGATCCCTATCATTGCCAGTGCCAGAAAACAGCGCGCTTGCTTTCCGAAGCTGTGGGCAAGCCTTTGACCATCGCCTTCCAGTCACGCTTCGGTCGCGCCAAATGGCTTGAGCCGTCGACCGAAGACACAATCAAACGACTGGCGGCCGAGGGTAAAAAGAAGATCGCCATTTTCGCGCCTGGGTTTTCCGCCGATTGTCTCGAAACGCTCGAAGAACTGGCGATGCAGGGCAAGGAGCAATTCGAGGAAGCAGGCGGGGAGCATTATGCCTATCTGCCCTGCCTGAATGCCGGTGAGCCTGGCATGGATATGCTCGAAGCCCTCGTGCGGCGCGAACTTTCCGGCTGGCTGTGAATAGCGATGCACTGACGTTTACGGAAACTTGTTGCCCGCCCCAACTCTGGTTATGCCACTCATAAGACTAATAAACAGTCAGGAGTGGATTTTATGACGCGCATAGCGGTGGTTACCGGTGGAACACGCGGTATTGGTGAGGCAATCAGCCTGAAGCTGAAAGAAAAGGGACGCTTTGTCATCGCCAACTATGGCGGCAATGACGTAGCCGCCAAGGAGTTTTCCGACCGCACGGGGATTGCCGTCCGCAAATGGGATGTCGGCAATCATCAGGCTTGCCTAGATGCCTGTGCGGCTATCGAATCCGAATTCGGCCCGATCGATATCATGGTCAACAATGCGGGCATCACCCGCGATGCGACGATGGTCAAAATGACATTCGAGCAATGGGACGAGGTTATCCGCGTCGACCTGACCGGTTGCTTTAATATGGCGAAGGCTGTGTTCGCCGGAATGCGTGAGCGCAAATGGGGCCGTATCGTCAATGTCGGCTCGGTAAACGGGCAGGGCGGGCAGATTGGCCAGGTCAATTATGCTGCCGCCAAGTCAGGCATCCACGGCTTCACCAAGTCGCTGGCGATGGAAGGCGCGCGTTTTGGCGTCACCGCCAATGCCATCGCCCCAGGATATATTGCGACCGAAATGCTCGCGACGATACCTGACAATGTGATGGAAAAAATTGTCGCGCAGATCCCCATCGGACGCCTTGGCCAGGCCGATGAAATCGCCCGCGGTGTCGAATTTCTGACCAGCGACAATGCGGGCTTTATCACCGGATCGACGCTGTCGATCAACGGCGGGCAGCATATGTATTGATGATGGCTGACCGGTCGCCTTATCATCCGCCGGTCAAGCGCAGCGTCACCATATCAGGGCACCAGACTTCGATCAGCCTGGAGCCGCTGTTTTGGGATATGCTGAAGGCAGCTTCGGACGAGACCGGGCTGCCGGTCAATGCGCTCGTTGCAGCGATCGATAATGAGCGGCTCGCTTCGCCTACGCCCAGCGGTCTTGCTGGAGCGATACGGATCTGGCTCGTTGAACGATTGAGAGCGGGAGGCGCTACGTAAACAAATGCCGCCCTGCGGGAGGCAGGAGCGGCATCAGTTGCGACCCGAAACCATATATAACGTTATGGCTCGATAACTTCTGACAACAACACGGAGCGGCAAACGCAACCAGCAACTGCCGTTACCAGCCTCATCGCCATGTTCGGGGGGGACGCAGGCGATGTTTTCAAGTGCAGTTAAGGGAGGGATTCAGGGGCTGCACTTTGCTGGCACGGTGATTGCATCAACCACTCCGTACGGACAAAATTGCGCTATCGTAGAGAGTTTAACCATACGGCTTTATACCCATAGGGTAAAACCGCTGTCAGATGCCGGCCTCTACGGCAATCCGGACGGCATCGGCGGCATTGGATGTCGACAATTTTTTGAACAACAGCATGCGATGCATCTGCACGGTCTTTTCACTGAGGGTCAGCATATAGGCGATCTGCTTGGTTCGATAGCCTTGCGCCATCAGTTTCAGTATCTCGCGCTGACGCGGCGACAATGTGTCGACAAGGGCCGCTGCCTGCTGTTGGCGGATCGCGGTGATGCTGTCCTCGGTCTTGGCAATTTCAATCTGCGAACCAACGAAATATTCGATTTCTCCATCGGCATCGAACAATGGCGCGATCATCACGGCGTTGCGAAACTGGGTGCCGTCCTTTTTGTAATTTACCAACTCTGCGATTGTTGGTGTTCGCTGTTCGATAGCGACACGTAGCTTTTCCGTTTGCGCAGTTTCAGTTTTGGCCCCGCGCAGAAAACGGCAATTTCGGCCCACCACCTCATCTTCGTCATAGCCGGTCAGATCGAGAAAGGCCTGGTTGACGGCGATCAATGGGTTGTCGGTTTGCCGGGGGTCGCTGACCACGGTGGCGATCGGGCTGTGACGGATTGATTCCAGCACAGGATGCCGGTTGCCGGAAATGGACTTAACAGACTTCATCGAACAATCCCTCTGCAGGTAAATTGCCCGAAGTTCACATGCTTATCAAGTGGCTGCAAAATCCTTCAGTCCGCCCCGACCCGTTCAATGTCAGCGCCGACGAGGCTCAGCTTTTCCTCCAGCCGTTCATAACCGCGATCGAGGTGATAGATACGGCTGACCTCGGTCTGGCCTTCGGCGACCAGGCCTGCGATGATCAGGCTCATCGATGCGCGCAGGTCGGTTGCCATCACCGGTGCTCCGGTCAACTTGGGCACACCGTGCACGATAGCCGTCCGGCCCTTGGTTTCGATATGCGCGCCCATGCGGTTGAGTTCGGGGACGTGCATGTAACGGTTCTCGAAGATGGTTTCGGTCAGCACGCTGGCGCCATCGGCCATGCACAGCATCGCCATGAACTGCGCCTGCATGTCGGTGGCGAAACCAGGGTAAGGGGCTGTAGAGATGGTCAGGGGCTTCAACCGACCTTCTGCGGCTACACGTAAACCGCCCTTGATCGACTCAACGGTGACACCGCAGGCCCGCAGTGCATCGACCGTTGCCTGCATTTCGCTCTCATTAGCGCCGATGAGTTCAACCTCGCCGCCGGTGGTGGCAACCGCGCAGGCATAGCTGCCAGCCTCGATGCGATCGCCCATCACGCGATAGGTTGCGCCATGCAGACGATCCTTGCCGTGGATGGTCAGGTCCGAACTGCCTATGCCTTCGATTTCGGCACCCATGGCGACGAGGAGATTGCACAGATCGACAATTTCCGGCTCGCGCGCGGCGTTGTGGAGGACGCAGGTGCCCTTGGCGAGCACGGCTGCCATCAGGGCATTTTCGGTGGCGCCAACCGAGACTACAGGGAAGGTATAGCTGCCGCCGGGCAGGCCGCCTTTGGGCGCTGTTGCCTTCACATAGCCAGATGCCAGTTCGATCTCCGCACCAAAGGCTTCAAGCGCCTTTAGGTGAAGGTCGATCGGACGGTTGCCGATCGCGCAGCCGCCCGGTAGCGAAACGGTCGCTTCACCCATGCGGGCGAGCATGGGGCCGAGCACGAGGATCGAGGCGCGCATCTTGCGAACCAGTTCATAGGGTGCGACCGAAGAGGTGATGCGGGTTGCTTCCAGCGTCATCACGCGGCCGAAATCTTCGGGGCGGGAACCGGCGATCGTGGTCGAAATGCCGAACTGGTTCATCAGGTGCTGGAAGCCGTCAATATCGGCAAGGCGCGGCAGGTTGCGCAGAGTCAGCGGCTCATCGGTGAGCAGTGCGCAGGGAAGCAACGTCAATGCGCTGTTCTTTGCTCCTGAAATCGGAATTTTGCCTTTCAGCTTGTTGCCGCCGCGAATGATTATTTTGTCCATATGAAAGCGTTTAGCGTGAATTGCCATTCGCGCAATACACCCAATCCTCGTCATTCCCGCGAAGGCGGGAATCCATCACCCGCGGTTGAAATTTATTCGGCCGGTGATGGACCCCCGCCTTCGCGGGGGTGACGAAGTTAGAGCTGGGAACGCAGCGCCTCCGAGACCTGACCGAGCCGTTCCTTGCCCCAGAACATCTCGTCGCCAACAAAGAATGTTGGGACACCGAATGCGCCGCGTGCGGCTGCCTTTTCGGTGTTTGCCACCAGTTCGGCTTTTACTTCCGCGTCGTCCGCCTTGGCAAGCACTGCCGCACCATCCAGTTCGGCTTTATCGAGCACTTCTCTCACAACAGTGGGGTCGCCCATGTTCGCGCCTTCCTCCCACATTGCAGCCATAACAGCCTCAACATAGGGCATGAAGCATCCCAAATGCTGCGCAGCAACCGCACCACGCATCAGATGCAGCGAGTTGATAGGGAAATTGGGGTTCATTTTGAACGGAATAGCGTGCGCTTGCACGAAACGGTCAAATTCGAGCATTTCGTAATTTCGCTTCGCCGGGGTTTCTGCATAGCGGATCATGGGCGCCTGATTGTTAGTGATTTTGAAAAGTCCGCCCAGCAGGATCGGAACATAGGTGACAGTTGCGCCGGTCTCTTCGCAGAGTTCTGGAAGAACTTTGTGGGCAAGGAAGCTATTAGGGCCACCAAAATCGAACAGGAATTCAAAGCTTTTGCTCACCATGTCTCTCCCCAAGGGCGCAGGTCCAGCTCGTGGGTCCAGGCGCTACGATGCTGCTTATGCAGTGCAACATATTGCGCAGCAATGGCTTCCGGTGACAGCACCAAATCGTTTGCCTTGGCGTCGTCAAAATCGGGGCGCAAGCCGCGGATGAATTCGGTGTCGATACCGCCATCGATGATGCTGTGCGCGACATGGATATTCTGCGGCCCGAGTTCGCGCGCCATCGATTGGGCCAGCATGCGCAGCGCAGCTTTCGCGCCTGAGAAAGCCGAATAGCCCGAACCTCCCCGGATCGAGGCGGTCGCGCCGGTAAAGATAATCGTGCCACGTTGGCGCTGCACCATATGTTTTGCCACCTCGCGGCCCATCAGGAAACCAGCGAAGGTCGCCATCTCCCAGACCTTGCGATAGACCTGCGCGGTTGTTTCGGTGATGCCAAAACGCACATTGGCGCCGATGTTGAATATAGCGACCTCGATAGGCCCGATATCGCGTTCGATGCTTTCGACCAGGGCGATCATTGCATCCTCGTCGCGGGCATCCGCTGGATAGGCTTGCGCCTTATACCCCCCATCGCGGATCGATTGCGCCAGTTCCTCCAGCTTGTCGGCATGGCGCACACGGCGGTTGACGCAGGCGGTGTAGCCTTCGGCGGCAAAGGCTTTGGCGATGGCGCCGCCGGTTGCATCACCGGCACCGATAATCAGGGCTGCAGACATTTTCGAATCTCCTTGTGCAACATAGTAACTATGATAATCATAGTGACAAGCAGATATTGAAGAGACCCGATGATATGCCGCGCCGAACCGATCTATCAGACACTTTTTGCCCGGTTGGCCGTTCGGCGGAACTTGTCGGTGATCGCGCGGTGTTGCTGATACTGCGCGACCTGTTTTTCGGGGTACGTCGGTTTGAAGCCTTTCAGGCGAACACCGGCCTTGGTCCGCAGATTTTGGCGGACCGGCTCAAGCGGATGGAACGGGAGGGCGTAATCGAAAAACGGCCTTACCAGCAACGCCCCGTTCGCCACGAATATTGGCTCACCGAAAAAGGCAAGGCGTTGTTCGATGTGCTCTATGCCATGCGCAACTGGGCCGAACGCTGGGCCTATGCGCCCGAGGAAAATGGCGCGTTTGGGCGAGCTGTTCGCTATACGCACCGGAAATGTGGTGCAGACGTCGGGCTTTCTACCACTTGCCCGCAATGCGGCGAGACGTTGGGTTATGGTGAACTGAAAGGCGAGATGTCGCCTGCGTTGCTGGCCGAGAGGGAAGCGCGAGTGGCGCGCTAAGTCACGCCTTCTCCAGCGTGCATTGCAGCGGGTGCTGGTGCTTTTTGGCGAAGTCCATCACCTGGTTCACCTTGGTTTCGGCGACCTCATAGGTGAAGATACCGCACACGCCGACGCCCTTTTGATGAACATGCAGCATCACCCGCGTCGCTTGCTCGGTATCCATCTGGAAAAAAGCCTTAAGGACATGGACGACAAATTCCATCGGCGTGTAATCGTCGTTGAGCAGCAGGACTTTATACTGGCTGGGCTTCTTGGTCTTGGGCCGGGTGCGCGTGGCAAGCCCGACGCCCGGACCGCGTGTATCGTCCCGATCGCCGTCTGGTCCCGCTGTAACGCGAATATTTGAATTCCGGTCCAAAGCCATGTCCTGAAAATAGGGTAAGGTGGGGGCGTTCCGCAAGTGCTGTTAATGGTAAATCGCGCACAAAGAAAAAGCCGCCCTTCCGGTTGGGAAGGACGGCTCTTTCAAAATGCGCCGGTTTGTCTGGTTTCCTGCCTCCAGGGAGGAGAGGAGAGAGGGGGCAGGTGCTCTAACGCCCCGACGCAATCTTTCAGGAAGGCTTATGCAGCCTTCTTGAAAAAGTCGGCAGCGACCGCGAAACGGTTCGAGATCGGCTGGAACATGTCGTTTGCAAGCTTGACGAGCGCTTCGGTGTTCTTCGAACCCTGCGCAACCGCAGTGTCAAAGCCTTTGCGCATCCATTCGCCCTGCAGCTTTACGAAGTCGGTCGGGTTCTTCACGCCGGTGACTTCCTTGACGGCTGCCTGAGCTTCTTCGAAGTTCTTCTTGGCATATTCGAGGTTGGTCTTGCCCAGATCCTGTGCGCCCTTGGCGACGATCTTGCCGGCTTCAACCAGCGCTTCGAGGTTGGCTTTGTTGAACTCAGTTGCTTCGGCAGCGAGCTTCTTGCCCTTTTCAGCAGCTTCGGTTGCCTTTTCGCGAACGTCGGCGAAAAAGTCTGCAGCCTTGGCCTGTGCTTCCTTGGCGGTCTTTTCTACGGTGTCAGTCATTTTCTTGACTCCTTCAGAGAGGGGTTTGTCATCCACAGAGACAATGCTCGTCACCAACTGCTCAGCCTTTTCAGGCTTGGCTTCGGCTGCAGTGACAACCGGCTTTGCGGGCGCAACCTTGGGTGCCGCAGTCTTGCGGGCCTTGGTTGCGGTCGTTTCAGCTTTGCTTGCCATTTTCATGCACCATTTCTGTTTTGTTGCAGTGCACAATAATGATTTAGGGGATGGGAGTCAATAAAAATGGTGCAGTGCACAAAAAATAAAATCCGCCTTTTACAGCGGATTGTTTGAAAAGCTGTCCCCGGGGATGGTCCCGGGGACAGTATAGGCGATGCGTGCTTTATGCGGCTTCGTCGATAACAAGCCGTTCAAACCGGTCATAGTGATAATCTGCAGAACCAAATTGGCCTTCGATGAGCGTCGCGCGCTTGAAGTAATGGCCGATCGCCAGTTCCTGCGTGATGCCGATGCCGCCATGCGTCTGGATCGCGTTCTGGCCGACAAATTTGGCGCCGCGCGAAACCTTCGCCTTGCACTGCGATACGGCGGCCATGCGCTCGTGCGCAGGTTTGTCGAGATGCAGCGTGGCATAGGTCGTCATTGACTTGGCCTGCTCGACTTCCATGAACATGTCGACCATGCGGTGCTGCAGCACCTGAAAGCGGGCAATGGGCTGGCCGAACTGCTGACGCTGCTTCGAATAGTCGAGCGTGCCTTCGTGCAGTTTGGCCATCACGCCGGTGGCTTCGGCACATACGGCAACGGTTGCCTCGTCGACCACACGGTCGATGAGGTCCATCCCGCCAGCAAGCAGAGCGTCGCCCGGAATGGCGACATTTTCGAAATAGACTTCTGAAGCGCGGTTGCCGTCGACGGTCGGATAGTCGCGGCGGGTGATGCCGGGCAGGTTGGCGTCGATCAGGAACAGCTCAACGCCGTTGCGTTCGCGGGTCGAGCCGCCTGTGCGTGCAGTGACGAGCAGATGCGTTGCCCAGGGTGCGCAGTAAACAACGCCCTTATGGCCGTTTAGGATATAGCCGCTGCCATCGGCCTTCGCCGTAGTGCGGATATTGGCGAGGTCATAACGACCCTGCGGCTCGGCATAGGCGAAGGCGATGATGGTTTCGCCTGAGATGATGCCGGGGATATGGGCTGCCGCCTGAGCACCGCCGACAGCTTTCAGCGCGCCGCCGCCAATGACGACGGTCTGCAGATAAGGCTCGATCGCGATGACCTTGCCGAATTCTTCCATCAGCAACGCGTTTTCCAGAGCGCCGCCGCCAAGGCCGCCATGCTCTTCGTCAAAGGCTGCGCCCAGCAGGCCCAGTTCGTTGGCAAGCGCATTCCAGATGCCCGGATCACGGCCCGCATCGGTCGCGATCATCTTCTGGCGGGTGTCGAAATCATAAGTATCGGCCAGAAAGCGCGCGAGCGTGTCGCGGATCATCCCCTGGGTTTCGTTATAGGTAAAATCCATTTTCAAACTCTCCTCATCGTTTTCCCCTCCCGCTTGCGGGAGGGGTTAGGGGAGGGGGCGTGCATGGCGAGCCATGGGACCTATCAGGCCCTCCCCCGGCCCCTCCCGCAAGCGGGAGGGGAGAATTGCGATCAAAGACCCAGAACCATCTTGGCGATGATGTTATGCTGGATCTCGTTGGATC
This sequence comes from uncultured Sphingorhabdus sp., assembly GCA_937873665.1. The sequence continues at coordinate 610,856 of CALMYW010000394.1, read as the reverse complement.
CGCCATAAATGGTGGTCTTGCGCATGTTGAAATAGCTCGGCGCGGTGCGGTGTGCATAGTCCGGGCCGATCGGGTGCTCGTTGTCACCCTCGCCAAAGCCGCGGAAGTAAGGCGCGCCATAATGGCCGACCGCTTCCAGTGCGAGTTCGGTTATGCGCTGCTGGATTTCCGAGCCCTTGATCTTGAGCAGGCTCGATTCCGGTCCCGGGCCGCGGCCAGCCGCTTCACCGGCAAGGCTGCGCAGCTCGGTGAATTCGAGTGCGGTCAGATCGGTCTGCAGTTCGGCCACCTTGCGCTTGAAGAAGGGGTTGGCGAGCAGCGGACGGTCGCCATCTTGTTCGGAACGGGCGATGTCCTTGATACGTTCGATGCCGCGCTTAGAAGCTGCAACGCCGGCGATGCCGGTGCGTTCGTGCGCGAGCAGGAACTTGGCGCAGGTCCAGCCTTTATTTTCTTCATAAACGCGGTTTTCAACCGGCACGCGGACGTCTTCGAGCCAGACTTCGTTCACCTCATGCTCACCGCCCAAGGTGATGATCGGGCGCACGGTGATGCCCGGCGTCTTCATGTCGACCAGAAGGAAGCTGATGCCTTCCTGCTGCTTGGCATCGGAATCGGTGCGGACGAGGAAGAAGCCCCAATCGGCATGCTGCGCCATCGTCGTCCAGGTCTTCTGGCCGTTGACGACATAATGATCGCCATCCTGCACCGCCTTTGTACGGAGCGAGGCAAGGTCGGAACCGGAACCCGGCTCCGAATAACCCTGGCACCACCAATCCTCACCCGAAAGAATGCGGGGAAGGAATTTGGCTTTTTGCTCGGGCGTGCCGAAGGTGTAAATGACCGGGCCAACCATCGAAAGGCCGAAGGGCATCAAACGGATGCAATCGGCGCGGGCGGTTTCTTCCGACCAGATATAGCGCTGCGTCGGCGTCCAGCCAGTACCGCCATATTCAACCGGCCATGCGGGGGCGACCCAGCCCTTTTTGTGCAAAATGCGGTGCCAGGCGAGGAAATCCTCCTTGCCCAGCTCGTCGCCTTCGTCTTGCTTGCCGCGCAGTTCCTGCGGGTAGTTTTCAGCGATAAATGCCCGCACTTCGTCACGGAAGGCGAGGTCTTCGGCAGTGAATTCCATATCCATGGCAGCTCTCCTCTATTGCGGCAATGTAGCGCGCACGTCCTCGCAAGGCGAGCCGACTCGCACCAAATCCGTCTGGCATCGAAATTACCGGACGTTTACGTAAACGTCAATTGACCTGCCTCTATTTTACCAACATGATGGCGTCAGGGATTTTGCCTTGAGGAGAGGGCATTTATGGAGGAATGGCGGCGCGGTTGGCGCACCGTTTTGGGCGCGGCGCTGGCGGCAGCGACTGGCGTCAACCTGCTCTATTTTGTTTTCAGCCTGTTCATTCCGCATCTGCAAAAAGAAACCGGCTGGACGCTCGGCCAGTTCTCCCAACTGCAGGCCATTGTCGGCATAGGTTCGCTGGCCGCCCCGCTCGCAGGCTGGGCGATGGATCGTTATGGTCTGCGAAAGGTCTGGGCGATCGGTATGGTTGCGATCGCGATGCTGTATCTTGTTGTCGGCTTCTCACCTGTCATCCCCACCTTGTTTGGAGTGATGGTCTTCATGACCGGGCTGATCGGCGTCGCGACCAGCTCGATATCCTATACAAAGGCCGTCAATGGCTGGTTCTCGTCTCAACGCGGACTTGCGCTGGCCTGTTCGGCCATAGGCATTTCGCTAGTGGCGATCTTTATGCCGCCCGTGCTCGAAAGGCTGATTGCACTGGAAGGATGGCGCGCCGGCTATTTCATGCTCGCGGCGCTGGCCTTGTTCATTGGCTTGCCCTCAATCCTCTTTCTTGTCGCCGATATTCCGGTGCGGGTTCCGGATGACGAGGAAATCAGGCGACTTTCGGATGAAGGCCCCGATCCTTTTTACCGAAGTGCTGCATTTTGGCTGATAGCGGTCAGTTATGTCGGCATAAATATCCCTGCCTCTGGGATGCTCAGTCAGATGGTGCCGATGATGCTGGAGGAGGGGCTGACATCGGCACAGGCCGCACTCGGGATTTCGGCCTATGCCGCAGGGCAATTTTTCGGAAGGCTCGCTTGTGGCTGGATGCTTGATCGCGCACACCCGCAACGCACTGCCTTTTTCTTCACGCTGATTCCGGCAATTGGCTGCGTGCTCTTATGGCAAACGCAGAACTATTATGCCGCTGCACTATTTGCTGTTGCCGCTATCGGCGTGCAACAAGGTGCGGAGATCGACTTGCTCGCCTATTTTGTTGCCCGCCGTTTCGGGCTTGATCGCTACGGGTCGATATATGGCTGGATCCAGGTTGCGGGCTGGATGGGCACGTTGTGCGGCGTGCTCTTGTTTGGCAAAATCCATGACTGGACGGGCAGCTATTCGCTGTTTCAGGCAGGGGCGATCTTTTCCTATGTTATCGCCGCAGTGTCATTCCTGTTCGTGAAGCTGAACCCTCAACGGGTTTTCACGTAACTTCCCGGCGCTTCCTCAATTGCCTTCAACTTGCCCTTACCGGGCTGCCTTGGGCCTTTGGCAGCGACCTGTTTCGGCGACTGGGTCGATAGCCAATTCAACCAATCGGGCCACCAGCTGCCCTTGGTTTCGGTCGCGCCTTCGATATATTCGTCGAGGCTGGAAACTTTGGGGTCTTCATTGAGCCAATATTGATATTTGCCTTGGGCTGGCGGGTTGACGACGCCCGCGATATGCCCGCTGCCTGCAAGTACGAAACGTACCGGCCCTTTGAAATGGTCGCGGATTTTCCAGACGCTGCCGACAGGGGCGATATGGTCCTCGCGGCCGGCCTGCACATAGGTCGGCGTTGTGACTTTGCGCAGATCGATGGGCGTTCCCAACGCCGACAGCGCACCGGGTTCGACCAGCTTGTTGTCACGATACAGATCGCACAAATAGTCTTTGTGCCATTTGGCGGGCAGGTTGGTAACGTCGCCATTCCAGTGCAGCAGGTCGAATGCGGGATATTCCTCGCCAAGAAGGTAATGCTTGTTGATCGTTGACCAGATGAGGTCATTGCCGCGCAACAGATTGAAGGTGAGCGCCAGATAACGCCCATCGAGAAAGCCCTGTTGCGACGCTAGCGATTCGATCATCTTCAACTGGTGCTCATCGATGAAGTTGAGCAGTTCGCCGCCGCGGGTGAAATCGACCTGCGCGGTGAAGAAGGTTGCGCTTTTGACCTTATCCGCCTCGCCGCGCGCTGCAAGGATTGCCAGCGTCGCGGCCAAGGTCGTGCCTGCCACACAATAGCCAATGGCGTGCACGCTATCGACGCCCAATGCATCGCGAATGGTGTCAATCGCATCGATCTGCGCCGCGATATAATCGTCCCAGATCACATCGCGCATTGAGGCATCGGCCGATTTCCACGATACTACGAATACGGTGATACCTTGGTCGACGCACCATTTGATGAAGCTTTTCTCAGCCGTCAGGTCGAGAATGTAGAAACGGTTGATCCAGGGCGGGAAGATAACGAGCGGGGTTTCGAACACCTTCTCGGTCGTCGGCGTATATTGCAGCAGTTGGTATAGCGGAGTCTGGTGCACCACCTTGCCGGGTGTGCAGGCGATATTTTCGCCCAGCCGGAACGCCTGCGGATCGGTGTGAGTCAACTGCCCGCGCTGCATGTCTGCGAGCAGGTGGCTGACGCCGGTCATCAGGCTTTGGCCTTTGGTCTCGATTGCTTTTTCGAGCGCGACCGGATTGGTGAGCGGCGAATTGGCGGGGCTCATAGCCTCGACCACGGTGCGCACGGCAAATTCGAGCTTTGCTTTGTCGGCTTTTGACAGATGCTCCATTTCGTGCGCCGCGCCGATCATATAATCCGACATCAGCTGATAGCCCTGCCGCATCAGATCAAACACCGGATGCTCCCATTGGGGTGCGGCGAAGCGGCGATCTTTCGGATTGACCTTGTCATGGCCGGCCTTTGCCAACGGTGCCAACACCTCACCCCAGGCATCGAGTGCATGTTTGTAGGCAGTCAGCGGATCGGCAGCACCAGCCCCGAAAGTTTCGGCCATTTTGGCGAGCTGTTCAGGGTCCATCAGGGGCGGCATGTTGGGTGAATCGGCCATGTCTGTTGCATAACCCAAGCGGCCGCATTGTCTAAGCTTCTATTTGTTGTGCGGCGCAACATAGACATTGCAGCAAAATGCGCCTATGGAGGGGTTTGAAAACTGGAACCCCAATGACAATTGAAAAACTTCCCGCGCTTCTTGGTGAAGCGCTTACCGCGCGTGGCTATACCACGCTGACCCCTGTGCAATCCGCTGTTATCGCCGAAGAGGCCGTCGGTCGTGACCTTGTTGTTTCGGCGCAAACCGGCTCCGGCAAGACCGTTGCTTTCGGTCTCGCCATGGCGCCAGAGATTCTCGACGGCGGGCTGGTCAGCCTCGCGCGTGATCCCGCCGCCCTGATTATCGCGCCGACCCGCGAACTGGCTTTGCAGGTCAGCCGCGAATTGATGTGGCTTTATGGCAAGGCCGGCGTGCGCATCGCCACCTGCGTTGGCGGGATGGATGCCTCGAAAGAACGCCGCAACCTCCAGACCGGGCCGCAAATCGTGGTCGGCACGCCGGGGCGTTTGCGCGACCATCTGGAACGCGGAGCACTGAACCTGTCGGCGCTAAAAGTCGCGGTGCTCGATGAGGCCGACGAGATGCTCGACATGGGTTTCCGCGAAGAGCTGGAGGATATCCTCAACGCCACGCCCGAGGGCCGTCGCACGCTGCTGTTCTCGGCAACAATGCCCAAACCGATTGTAGCGCTTGCCAAACGTTATCAGCATGATGCCTTGCGTATTTCGACCGTCGGCGAAGATCGCGGCCATGGCGATATCAGCTATCAGGTCGTAACGGTCGCGCCGCCCGACATTGAAAACGCCGTGGTGAATCTGCTGCGTCTGCATGAAGCCGATACCGCGATCCTGTTCTGCGCGACGCGGGAAAGCGTGCGGCATCTCTATTCGAAACTGACCAATCGTGGCTTCAACGCGGTGGCACTGTCGGGCGAGCATAGCCAGAGCGAGCGCAATCAGGCGCTGCAAGCACTGCGCGACCGCCGGGCCCGCGTCTGCGTCGCCACCGACGTTGCCGCGCGCGGGATCGATTTGCCCAACCTTTCGCTCGTCATCCATGTCGAGCTGCCGCGCGATGCCGAAGGTTTGCAGCACCGTTCGGGCCGCACCGGCCGGGCGGGCAAGAAGGGTACCGCGGTACTGGTCGTGCCCTATCAGCGGCGCAAGCGCGTCGAATCGATGCTGCGCGGCGCGCGGATCGAGGCTGAATGGATCAAGGTTCCGACCGCCGACGATATCCGTGCCAAAGACCATGAACGCTTGCTCGAAATGCTGCTGACCCCGGTCGAAGCCGAAGAGGAAGATCGTGCATTGGGTGCCCGTCTGCTCGAGACGATGAGCGCGGAAGATGTGGCGGCAGCTCTTGTTCGCGCCCACCGTGCTAAAATGCCCGCACCCGAAGAGTTGCTCGACAATGGCAGCGGTGAGCGGATGCCGGACAATCGCCGTGCAGGCTTTGACGATTCGGTCTGGTTCAAACTGAACATCGGTCGCCGCAACAATGCCGATCCCAAATGGCTCTTGCCGCTGCTTTGCCGCAGGGGCGGGGTGACCAAAAATGATATCGGCGCGATCCGCATCGCAGCCGATGAAACCTATGTCGGCATTTCGGCTGCAGCTGCACGCCATTTTGCCAAGGCAGTGGCGCAACGCGGACATGATGAAGACAATGATGTCGAAATCATCGAGGCCGAAGGTCCACCGCGCCTGGCCGCACGCGAAAACCGCCGCAAAGGCAAGCCGAACGAGTCCACGCCGCGTCATGCGCCACGCCCCTTTTCGGGCACCGGCGCAGGCGGAAAGCGGCCTTTCCGCAAGGACGGACCTGCACCCTCCAAACATGGCGTGAAGCATAAGGCCAAGGGTAACCGTCCGCGCTAGGCCGGTTTTTCTGGCAAATCGGTGAAACATCGCGCATGAGGGCGGCTCTCTGACCCATTTGTTACAAGGAGCCGCTGGAGTCCGATGTCCGAAGAATTCTACCGCATGAAGCGCTTGCCGCCCTATGTCATCGCTGAAGTCAATGCGATGCGAGCGGCGGCCCGTGCGGCGGGAGAGGACATTATTGACCTCGGCATGGGCAATCCTGACCTGCCGCCGCCCCAGCATGTCATCGACAAGCTGGTCGAAGTTGCGCAGAAACCCGATGCCCATGGCTATTCGGCATCAAAGGGCATTCCGGGCCTCCGCCGCGCGCAGGCGAACTATTATGGCCGCCGTTTTGGCGTCGATGTCGATCCCGAAACCGAAGTTGTCGTGACCATGGGGTCCAAGGAAGGGCTCGCCAGCCTTGCCACCGCAATCACCGCACCGGGCGATGTCGTGCTCGCACCCAATCCGAGCTATCCGATCCATACCTTTGGATTCATTATCGCCGGAGCAACGATCCGCAGTGTTCCGACGACACCGGACGAAAATTACTTCCGCGCGCTCGACCGTGCCATGGCCTTCACCGTGCCGCGTCCGTCGATCTTGGTGGTCAACTATCCGTCGAATCCGACCGCCGAAACGGTCGACCTCGCATTCTACGAAAGACTGGTCGCCTGGGCGAAGGAAAACAAGGTCTGGATCCTGTCCGACCTAGCCTATTCCGAGCTCTATTTTGACGGAAACCCGACGGTGTCGATCCTGCAGGTCAAGGGCGCGAAGGACGTTGCTATTGAATTCACCTCACTGTCGAAAACCTATTCGATGGCCGGTTGGCGCATCGGCTTTGCCGTGGGCAACAAGCAGCTGATCGCGGCGATGACGCGGGTGAAAAGCTATCTCGATTATGGTGCCTTCACCCCGATCCAGGCAGCGGCCTGCGCGGCGCTCAACGGCCCGCAGGATATCGTCGAGAAGAACCGCGAACTGTATCACAAGCGCCGCGACGTTCTGGTCGAGGCCTTTGGCCGTGCTGGGTGGGATATCCCCGCACCGCGCGCGTCAATGTTCGCGTGGGCCCCGTTGCCGCCAGCGCTTGCCCATCTCGGCAGCCTTGAATTTTCAAAGCAGTTGCTGACCGAGGCCAAGGTCGCGGTCGCCCCGGGCGTTGGCTATGGCGAAGATGGCGAAGGCTTTGTCCGCATTGCGATGGTCGAAAATGAGCATCGGCTTAGGCAGGCCGCGCGCAACATCAAACGCTATCTGCAGTCGATGGGCGTGAATACACCGACGCAGGCGAAGGCGATTTAGGGCGAGTTAAACTGTCTTAACGCGACAGGTTTTCCGACGTTGGTTCATCCATTCATAGGTGGTGAAACCCGCTACAGATTGTCCGTCTCCCTTGCCCTACACAGAGCTCGGCTATGGGCAGCGAGGTCACTGAACATCGCCCACTGCAACCTTGTCAAGATTCTGGAGATTAAGGCGGTAATATCCCAGCAGGTATGCATGTTGCTCCTGCCAGCCTTTTTCCTCATTCTGCGTCATTGCATCCACGGCAATTGCCCGTTCGGCGATTTGTCGAAATCGAACCGGGTTTTCCGCAGGATTGACGAGCGTTGAGATCTCAGCAAGCAGCCGCCAAGCCGTTTCGTAATTCCTCCACCCATTTTCTTTCGATTTAGACTGTGCAAAATGCCGGTCAACTACTGCCATTTTGAGATTGATAACCCTCTCGTTATCGCCGGTAAGATAATTTCGTTGCCCGCTATTATAGATCATGTCCTTTTGGTGAAGAATAACATAATCTTCCCAATTCCACTTACCGATTTCACGTTGGCCTTTGTCGGTCAGTATCGCCAGCATGGCATCCGCATATCCATAGGCCATAGCCTTAGGAACGAATGCATCATCATCTTTGCACGCCTTTGCGATTTCCCGTTCCCAATCGTTGCGGAAACGCTCCTCATAAAGGTCACAAAAATCGTCACCGCCGCTGAAGGCTTCCTTTGGGGCATTGGCATAAGCTGGTTGATGCCGCCTTTTTAGCACCTCACCAGCGCGGTCATACATTTCGGTACTAGGGGTTAGTTGCGCCTCAAGCACAGCCAGTCGCAGTTCGATTTCCATCGACGTTAGATCTCGACTAGAACTGTCCTGCACATACTCCAAAGCCCGTGAAACAAATGGATCAATATTTGGGTTGCCGCCATCGCGGGATGGCAACAGCCATCTTTCAATCGCTTCATATTGCGTGAAAACGTCGCGGGCTTGCGCGGCAAGTCGTTTCGATCTGAATATCTCGGCGGCGCTTAGGTATAGGTTTATGCGGTTCAACAGGTCTGAATTCAGCGAATCTTTAATACGACTCAGTTTGGCAACCGACGGAGTGTTCGCTATAAATGATTGGAGCTTTTCAGGTTCGGAAACATCCAAACGCGAAGCTTCTCGTTTGTCTTCGACCTGCAGTTCCTTATTCAATTCACCCAATGCGTTCGTAAAGTCACGGTCCAATTGGGCGGATATTGTTTCAGACGTTCCGTTACGTTTTTCGATAAATCTAAGCGCCTGCTGGACCGTGTTTTCATCACCGTAACGCAAATGCCATCTGATCAGATAGTTGGCGTCGACATGCCCACCGCACGCACCGCCTTTTTTCGTCACGTAGCTTTTGGGAACCGGGATTTCTCTTATCCGCCTTATTTCATCTGGCGATCCATTCCACCCGTATGCGATCAATATGCAGATTTGGCCTTCTTCGTCGGGCAGACTCTGGATCTTTGCATCTGCAGAAGTCGGCACATTGCTGGCGATCAGCAACAATGACAGTGCGCTGCTCAACTTCATGTTCGAACGCCCCTTTTTTATCGGCCGCGAGTTAGTTTATCTGGTTTGCATTCCTAACATATCGCTAAACAGGGTTGTATCAGTTTTGGATTGAACGCGTAGTACGAGGAAAACGGCTGTGTCCGCTTTGTGTGATCCGATTGGTAAAATCAGGCAGCCCACCACCCTAACATAGTTGCCCCACCAGAAACCCCTGTCCTACACACCCCCATTTATGTTCCATTCCACCCATGGAACAGACCGATTCAAACCCACCCTCCCAAATCCAAACCTTTGCCCCCGTGCCCACCCGCGTGCGCCATGATGGCTGGACGCCGAAAAAGCAGGTGGAATTTATCAAGGCATTGGCCGCCAGCGGTTGCGTCGATGAAGCCTGCCGTCGCGTCGGGCGCTCGCGGCAGTCGGCTTATGATCTGCGCGCGCGGCCAGAGGCGGGGCCGTTTCGGGAGGCTTGGGAGGCCGCACTCGAACATGGCGTGAAGCGCATGGCCGACGCCGCCTTTTCGCGCGCGATCCACGGTGTTGCCATCCCCATCTATTATAAGGGGGAGCAGGTGGGCGAACGCCGCCATTATGACGAGCGGCTGACAATGTTCATGCTGCGCTATTACGATCCGCTGCGCTTTGGCAAATGGCTCGACCGGCAAAAGTATGAACGCGCCGAGGATGGCGCGGCGCGATTGCTGGCGATGCGGATCAATCTGTTGCTTGACGCGGCCTATGACTGGCTGTTCCGCAAAATCGATGTGCGCCGGATGCTGCGGCAGCAGGAGAGGGAGGGGTGATTGGGGTGTATCACTTACCCAATATACAAACCCGTCACCCCACACTTGATGCGGGGTTCGGCTTTTTGCGGGCTGTTGTGACGAACAGCAGCCAAGCCCCGTGTCAAGTACGGGGCGACGGGGATGGTAGGGAGCGTGTGAAGCGGACGTCGGTTGAAACAATCTTGCGCGGCATAGTGTCAGCTTTGTCAACTTCCGCGCCATCGGCATCGCATCGCTATCCACTGCTTGCGCAACCCGTTTCAATTTGCCATCGAAATTGCATGGCAAAGAAAGATTTCGCATTCCGCTATCCCCTCCGCGTCCGCTGGGCAGAGACCGACGCACAGGGCGTCGTCTTCAACGCGCGCTATCTCGACTATGCCGACGTCGCGGTGACCGAATATTGGCGGGCCTGCGGGCTGCGGCTGGTGAATCCGGACGAACCGCTCGAGTTTCACGTCAAAAAGGCCACGGTGTTGTGGAACGCACCCATCTTCCCTGACGAGATGATCGAGGTGATGTGTCGCACCACCAAGATGGGGCGTAGTAGCATCACCAAAATCGTCGAAATCCACGGCGCGACCGAGGATGGTTCGGACGATCTGCGTGCCGAGGTAGAACTGGTTAGCGTGTTCGTCGATCTGGAAAGCCATCGGCCGATGGCGTTCCCTGAATGGATTCGGGACGTGTTCCTGAAATTCGATGCCAAGGCGGAAAATGCACCCTTGCTTGAGGAGGTTCCGGCTGAATGAGCGCGCGCGTCGAGTTTTTCTACGACCTTTCCAGCCCCTGGACTTATCTGGCCTTCACCAATTTGTGGCCGATGCTCGAGCGGACCGGCGAACAGTCGGTGCTGCGTCCGATCCTCGTCGGCGGAGTGTTCAATGCCGTGAACCAGTCAGTCTATGCCGCGCGCGAGTTGACTGACAATCGCAAGCTCAAGCATAGCTGGAAAGTGTTGCTCGATTGGGCTGCACTGGCTGGGGTGGAGATGAACTTCCCGTCCAAATGGCATCCAGCCAAGAGTGTGAATGCGATGCGCTTTGCCTGTACGCTGGAAGAGAATCAGGATGCGCTGCGCCGTTTTTCCAAGGCGGCGTTTGAAAGCTATTTTGGTGCCCAGGAAAATCTGGACGATGCCGATGTGCTCGCGGCGGTTGCCGACAGCACTGGTCTTGATGGCGCGGCGCTGAAGGCTGCCGCGCAAAGTGATGACGTAAAAGCCCGCTTGCGTGCCAACACCGAAGAGGTGATCGCGCGCGGCGGTTATGGATCGCCCTCGATCTTTGTCGATGGCACCGACATGTATTTTGGCAATGATCAGCTGCCTTTGGTTGAGGCAGCATTGAAGAAGTAAGTTTCACCGGAGCCCTGAGCCTGTCGAAGGGCGTTTTACTGCTGGGCGTGCTTCGACAGGCTCAGCACTTCGGTTCTAATTGGAGAGGAAAGTCATGAACGACCGAATTTCAATCACTATGCTGGAAGACGGCATCGCCGATGTCCGCATGACCCGTGTCGACAAGATGAACGCCCTCGACGGTGCGCAATGGAATGCGCTGGTTGAGGCGATTGACCAGTTGAAAGCCACGCCTGGCCTCCGCGTGGTTGTGCTGTCGGGCGAGGGCCGCGCATTTTGTGCCGGCCTTGATCTTGCCAGCCTGCATAGTGAACGTGATCCGGGTGCGAGCAGTGCGGGTGGGTCGCTCGGCGATCGCACCAAGGGCATCTCGAACAATGCGCAATATGCTGCCTATGGCTGGCGTGAGTTGCCGGTGCCGGTGATTGCGGCTGTGCATGGCGTTGCCTTTGGCGCGGGCAGCCAGATTATGGCGGGTGCCGATATCCGCATAGTCCATCCCGACACGCGCATCGCGATCATGGAAATGAAATGGGGCCTCGTACCCGATGTCGGTGGCATGCCGTTGTGGCGCACGCAGGTCGCTGACGATGTGTTGCGCGAAATGATTTACACCAACCGCGAATTCAACGGTGTCGAGGCCAAGGAAATGGGCTTTGCTACCCATGTTTCCGACGAACCGCATGCCAAGGCGATGGAACTTGCCCGGGTGATTGCAAACAAGAACCCGCATGCCATTCGCGGTGCCAAGCGTATGTGTAATGCGTTGGCGACATCAAGCGATGCAGAGTTGCTTCAGATGGAAAGCGACGAGCAGTTGAAGGTCATCCGCACGCCGAACCAGATGGAGGCGGTGATGTCTGAAATGCAGAAGCGGAAACCGAATTTCGCCGACTAGGTGTGCAATTTAAAATTCTTCTGGCGCTAAGCTATAGGATTGCATGTTCCCATTAGCCACCTTGAACAAGGTCAATGTTGTTACACTAAAACGAACACCCGCTGGCTCGCTGATTTCTTCCAGCGCAAACGATTCAGATCGGGACAGACTTCCATCGGACAAATCCATATGACGAATGTCATAGTTGCCCGCGCGTATTTTGTTCATTGTGAAAGAAGAATTAGCTGGAATAAATGCGTGACGCACAGGAAGAGTTTTATCGGTGTCCAGTGCTATTAATTTAACAAACACGTCTGTTGGGTTAGAGCTGTTGTCGATGGTGAGCTTTGAAAGGCCGTCTGCGCGAGCGATCGGGTACCCCTTTATGTAGCTGGCTTTATCTGGCCATGAACTGCCGTTCGGTGCCGACTTTGGTCGGATGAAATTTGTCGCTTTTTCGTTCGAATTTGCCAATTCGGCAGTAGGTTCAGCAACATACTCCGGCAGTCCACTCGGTTTCGGAGGTTCGTTTGCTGCCCATAAACCGAATCCGATCATGCCTATGAATAAATAGGTCCACAGATTTCTCGCTAGATGACGGACTACCTGCAGAATCTTTGAGTATTGGGCTTCAGCATGTTGACTTGACGTACTATCAGGAGTATTTTCAGCATTATTATTACTATTCAGTAATTTGACGGCGATCCATTCATCATGCGCCTGCCGCTTTTCGGGATCTGACAAGACTTCATAGGAAGCATTTACGATACGCATTATTTTTTCTGCATCCGGATTGCCTGGATTCATATCTGGATGATACTGTCGCGATAAAGCTTTGTACGCAGCAGCAATGACTTCTTGAGGAGCGTTAACTGACACCTTCAAATTGTCGTAATGCGTTCGAAACGGTGTCACATTCTCTCTCCAGCCATTTGACCTTCGAACAGTATGTGAAAAATCTTCTAATGGAAAGTCAACTTGACCGATTGAACTTAGTAGAGGTTACAGTTATCGAAACTTGAGGGTCAGGTGCAGTGATATCGTGTCTGCGGGGGGGGGGAGGCTAGTCAGCCGCTTTGGCCATCATTTCTTTAAGCTCTGCAACCAGTTCGGCACGCAGCGGCTTGGCTTCGTTATCGGTGCGGCAGACAATCACGCTGTCGCAAGTGCCGATGCATTGGCCGTTCTGGAACATCGCCTGCACAATAGCCCAGCTTGAATTGCCGATGCGACCTACGCCAGAGCCGATGGTCACGGGCGCAGGGAAATTGCCTTCGCGCAGATAATTGATTTCGACCGATGCAACCATCGTGCGTTCATTATCCGGCCTGTCAGCCCAGGGGCGCGCCTTGCGATGCAGCTGGACTCGGGCATTTTCGAACAGCGACGCGAAGGCGACATTGTTGATGTGCCCGTTGATGTCCATGTCCTGAAAACGTGTGTCGCTTTCAAGGATGATGGGGTAGGCGGCCAGGTTCAGCCGCCACCCTTCGGGTTTTGCCATTAGAGCTTGCGCCCGATCAGTTCCTTCATGATCTCGCTGGTGCCGCCGAAGATACGGGTCACGCGCGCGCCACGGAACTGCTTGGCGATCGGATATTCGTTCATGAAGCCCGCACCGCCATGAAGCTGGAGGCACTTGTCGACGACTTCACCCTGCAGCTCGGTGTGCCACAGCTTAGCCGCAGACGCTTCCTCGGGGGTCAGCTCTTTCTTGATATGGCGGGCTAGTGCCCAGTCGATATGTGCCCAACCCACCTGCAGCTTGGTCTTGAGGTCAGCAAGGACGAAACGGGTGTTCTGGAAATCGAGGATCGGCTTGCCGAATGCCTTGCGCTCGCGGACGAATTCGACCGTCTGGTCAAAACTGCGCTGGGCTGCGGTCTGTGCGCCGATGGCAATCGAAAGCCGTTCCTGCGGCAATTCGCTCATCAGATAGATGAAGCCCATGCCTTCCTGTCCAAGGCAGTTCGTTATTGGTACGCGGACATCTTCGAAAAACAGCTCAGACGTGTCGGCGGCATCGAGGCCGATCTTGTCGAGATTGCGGCCGCGCTTGAAGCCTTCACGATCCGCCTCGACGAGGACGATCGACACGCCCTTATAGGCCGGGTTCGCATCCGGATCGGTCTTGCAGCAGACAAGGATCAGGTCGGCATTCTGGCCGTTGGTGATATAGGTCTTTGCACCGTTGATGACATAGTGGTTGCCATCCTTCTTTGCCGTGGTGCGCATGCCCTGAAGGTCGGAACCGGTGCCCGGCTCGGTCATGGCGATGGCGGTGATGACTTCACCTGAAACCATTTTCGGCAGCCACTGCTTCTTCTGCTCTTCAGAGCCATATTGGATGATGTAATTTGCAACGATATCGGTCTGCAGCGAGAAACCGGTTGCGACATCGGTATTGTAACCGAATTCTTCGTTGATGATGGCGTTATAGCCAAAATCTAGGCCAAGGCCGCCAAATTCCTCCGGAACGGTCGGGCAGAGCAGGCCCAGTTCGCCAGCTTTGGGCCACACTTCCTTTGGGACGAGGCCATCGGCATCCCATTTGTCGGCATTGGGCTCGATCTCTTTGGCAACAAACTGGCGGACCGTCGAGCGGAAGGCTTCATGGTCTTCGTTATAGGCGGTGCGGTGCAATGCATCGAGCGACATGGCGCGAGTCTCCTAAGGCTGTTCTGGCCGCCAGAAACAGCAAGTTTACGCTAGCGTCAAGCAGGAATTTAACCGTATGATTAAACCGGCTCACCCGCTTCGCGTGCTCGTTCTGCGATGGTGCGCTCGGCTGTCGGAACCATACGATAGGCCGCAACCAAAAGGCCAAGCGCGATCGGCGCGACACCAATCAGCGACAATATGCCTACGCGCAGGTCGCCAACCAGTTTGCCGTCGACCATTGTACCCGCAAGGTCGGAAATCTGCCCAACCATATAGGGGCCGAAAGACAGACCCACTAAAGTCGTGCCGAGGAAAAAGGCTGCCGTCGCCGTCCCGCGCATGCGCGGCAGCACCAGATCCTGCGTGGTTGCCGCGGCTGCACCCAGCGCGGTTGCACCCAGCATACCGGCTACAAAATTCATCGTGTAGAACAGAGTTGAATTTTCGGTGGTATAGCCAATCCAGATCGGGATGATCGGGCCGACCACGCCGAGGATGATCATCAATATGCGGCCTGCGGGATTTTTCATCCGCAATGCATCGGCCATCCGCCCGCCGATGATAACGCCGAGGAATCCACTCAACGCACCATTGGCGCCCAGGATGAAGGCCAGTTCTGCCTTGGGCAACTTCAGAACGATTTCAGCATAGGGCGCCGACCAGAAACTCAATGCATAAGCCGCCAGCGAGACAAGGCCATAGCCCAGCGTGGTGCAGATAAAGGCGGGCGTGCCCCAGATCAGTTTGAAGGTGGCCGGGTCACGCGCGCGCAGCGCCGAAGCCCATGAAAACACCGCATAATAGCCAAAGCCGACCGCTGACCATTGCGGCAAGTTTCCGGTCAGATTGATCATCCACCAGGCAAAAGCGGCGATGGCGGCACCGGTCGCGATGTTAATGACAAAGGCGGTTGGGCCGCGCTGCCAAGCGCCCCAGATGGTAAAGGGCGGGACGATCATCGACAGGTCGCTCGCAAAGGCGCGGAAGGGTGTGGGAGAGCTTTCGGTCGCAACCCCGTCCATCGCACCGCGGATCGGCTCCCTGAGCGACGAAACCCAAAGAGCCAGCAACACACCCGGAATGCCGACTGCCAGAAACGCGGCCTGCCATCCTACCAAGCCCATTGGTGCATCGACGGGATAGGCATCGTTCCAAGCCTTCACAATCAAAGCGCCAATGAACAGCGATACCCCACCGCCCAGATAGAGACCCGACGAATAGATCGCGAGCGCGGTGGCGCGCTGACGCTTGGGGAAATAGTCCGAAATCAGGGAGTAAGCGGTTGGGCTTGCGGTAGCTTCCCCGACGCCGACGCCCATGCGCGCCAGTGTGAGTTCAACCTGATTGCGGGCGAAGCCGGACAAAGCTGTCATCAGCGACCACAGGGCCAGCCCGATCGACAGCAACTTTACCCGGTTCCAATTATCGGCCAACCGGCCAAGCGGAATGCCAAACAGCGCATAGAAAACAGCGAAAGCGGCCCCGCCCAGAAAGCCCATTTCGGAATCTGTCAGACCAAGATCAGCCTTGATGTCGACCGCGAGGATGCTGACAATCTGACGGTCAATGAAGTTCAAAATATAGACGATGACAAGGACAGTCAGCACATACCAGCTATAGCCGGTCGCTGACTTTTCCCCCTGTGCGTTGGCGTTTTCAATCGACTTCCCATCGCTTGTTGCGCTCAACGTCATTCTCCTCTGCTTGTCTCTCGGTCGGGCCTTGGGCTAGCAGAGGATATGCAAAGCGCAAGCGGGTAAAGGAGTTTGCATGGCAGTTTCGGTGTTGATGGTCTGTCTCGGCAATATCTGTCGCTCGCCCTTGGCAGAGGCGGCTCTGCGGCATCATGCGACGCGGTTGGGGCTGGACGTAATCGTTGATTCCGCCGGAACCGGCGACTGGCATGTCGGCCACCCGCCCGATAGGCGAGCGCAAGAAGTGGTGCGAAGGCTCGGCGGCATCGACATCAGCGGCTTTCGCGCCCGGCAGGTGGCGCGCGACGATTTCCACCGCTTCGACCATATCATCGCGATGGACCATGACAACCACCGCACCCTTCTGAACCTCTCGCCCCAATCGGCAACCGCCCAACTATCGCTGCTCCTCGATCATCTGCCGGGGCAAGAGAGCCGAGCGGTGGCCGATCCCTATTATGGTGATACTGCTGATTTCGAGAAGTGCTGGCGGCTCGTCGATGAAGCATGTGAAATTTTGGCTAGGAGTTTCAAGACGGATACATAGGACTAATGGAAAATAAGCTTGATTTACTTATTCTATGCCAGCGATTGTGGCATATGGACAAAAAATCCAAGTAAAAATGCATTCATTTGATTGATCATATAAAGAGAGAGAAATATACTCCTAATCGCAGATTTTCTGCATGATTATATTGAGGAGTAGAGCAATGATAAAATTATCCAACATATATATAGCAGTGCTGGCGGCGTCGCATATGGTGGCGAATCAAGCGCAGACTATTGAAGAGCCAAGTTCGACTTCTGTAAATTTGGTGATGTTGAGCCAATTGAAAAAAGATAGTCTGCCTCAGCCAAAGTCAGTGTGTGACAAGCTCGAACGCGCCTTGTGCATGATGGAAGGCGGCAATTGGGCGCAATGTAGTGCCGCTGCGGGCTGCGATCCGCACGAAAACTGATCAAGCAATTTATGTGGGGATGCGGCACTAAGGTGGCCGTTTGCAGCGTTGCATCTCCACTGCGATGATGATGACCATATTCTGAAAATTTGCGAGGAAGCCCGATGCCATTTCTGTTCGCCATTCCCCTAATGCTGCTCGCCAGCACTCCTACAGAAGAAGCCACCGTTCAAAAGAAAGATAAGCCCGAAATTGTCGTAACCGGCAACAAGCGTGAGTTGCGCTACATCCTGAAGGATATGCTTGCGGTTTCGGCTGACACCAAACAGATCGGTCGGTTTGAACGCAAGATTTGCCCCAAGGTGATTGGCTATCCCGCCGATTACAGCGCGATACTCGAACGGCTGATCCGCGGTAACGCGACCAATGCTGGCTCTGAGCTGGCGAGTGACGATTGCCGCCCCAATGCCGTGCTGATCTTCATTGATGAGCCCCAGCGCCTTGTTTCGGAACTGGCGGATGCTGTGCCGGGCTATTTCGGACACAAAACCGAAAAGCAGCGCGATGCGCTCACTGCGAATTATGCCCCCATATATAGCTGGCGGGTTGTCGATATCCGCTCCTATGAGGGACAGGAACTGCAAGGCACTGAAAACATAACCGGGCGACTTGCCGGCGGAAGTGCCATGAATGATGCAAACACGGCCAAAGTCGTGCGCTGGGCAAAGGCCACCCGTCTCGGCGAAAATACGAGGCAGGACATCCTGTTATCGATGGCAGTAGTCGACATAACAAAAACCGAAGGCAAATCGCTGCGCCAGTTGGCCGACCTTGCGACCATGCACCTGCTGCTGGATCTGGATTCCAATGCCCCTACAGCGGCTCCGGCGGATTCAATCTTGCGACTGTTCGATGATGGTCTGGATGGCGTTTCTGCACCAGCGCGTATGTCTGTTATGGATCGGGCGATGATTTCGGGCCTATATTCAATAAGGGACAATGCTTTGACCGAGGCCGCGCAGCGAGGCCGCATTGCTGACAAGATCAAGGAAGCGGTGGAAACGAAAGAATAAGGCAGCCTTCCGAACGCCCCGACCCCCCAACCGCCAAAATCTTGTATTGCCAACTGTCCACTGCACTGACAGCGTTGTTAACGCTGAGGAGCAGGAGGAAGCAGGGTGCCCGATATCGCCGCCATTGCCGCAAGGGTTCGGTCGCAGGCAGAATTGCTGCCCGCGCTCTATGGTCAGATCGATTTTGACACCCCGCCTGAACGCTTCGCTGATGGCCCTGATGACCGGACCGAATTGTCCGATGTGCGGGGCAAAAGTCGGGCCGACTATCTGGCCGATAGCGAACTGGTGGCGCGGATCCGGGAATATAGCCTGTTGGGCGATATTACGGGCGATGCTTATGCGGCGCTGATGCCCCAATTCGGCTTTCGTCGGCTGGTCGACATGCTGGTTGAGGCGTGTGACAAGGGCGTCGATGCCGTGGAGGGTGCGCCCCCCGAATTGAAGGCGCTCATATCCGAAATGGAACGCATTCCCGACTGGCTCGATATGAAGCTGGTCGAACAGGGGGCGAAGGCGGAGCGCAATTCGGCGGCGAACATCTCTCCCTTCGCCATTCGCGGTGCCTTTATCGCGACCTTCCTCAACAAATATTCGGCGCTACCGATGGCGCTCACCGGAACGCTGAGCCATGCGACTGCGGCGCGACGAGTGAAGGAAACGGCGACCTTTTTCACCACCACCGTGCTCCCCGGCGCACTCAAGCGTCATGGCGCGGGTTTCAAGGCGGCGGCGATGGTGCGGCTGATGCATTCGATGGTGCGGGCGAATGTGCTTTCACGCCCCGGCATGTGGGATGCAAAAGTCTATGGCATTCCGATCCCGCAGCTTGACCAGATGCCAGCCGGCCTGATCCCGATCTATTTTATGTCGGAAAAGGTGCTTGGGCAGGGGCGAACGAGCTTTAATGCGGAGGAGCGGGCGAAGGTCGAGCTGGCGCGTTATCGCTGTTACCTGCTGGGGCTGCCCGAAGACTTGTTGGCGGACAATCCCACCGACATTGTCCGTATTTGGTGCACGCGCAGTGCGACGCTGCGCTATGAATATGACGATGCTATTTGCGGTGGCCTGCTGCGCGCAACGATGGAGGCCGAACTCAGTAAGGATCGATCGCTGCCGGGGCGCGTCTTTCGTCGCCTCGAACGGTCATTCGCGCGGGTGTTTTTCGTCAATACTTTCCTGAAAGGCGATGAAGCAGCGGCGGCTACAGTGGGCGTGCCGCTGACAGGAAAAGACAAGGCGCTATACGCTGCAACCATGGCGGCGATCATCGGCCAGACGCTCGGCCACAAGGTTGCTTCGCGGCTGCCGGTACTTGGTGAAGTGGCCGACCAGTTGCTGGTTTCGCGGCTGCGACGGCAATTGGCGGACTATGGTCATGCCGAATTTACGACCGACGCGGCGCAATATCGCCCGGCGACCAGTTGAGGCCTTGGTCCAAAACGGGCCGTGCTGAGTCCGGTTTCGCTTGAAATTGGAACGATTTCATCCAATATTGCGGGCTTAGGCGGCTATGGTGCCGCTATATTGAGGAGACGTTTGAAATGGCTGAATGGTCTGATCCGCGGGTAACGCAAACCCAGGCGGGCGTTACCATTGATGGCAAGCCGATTGCCTCAACGGCAGTCGACGCCGGGCTGCGCGCCCATATGCTGAAGGTTTACAACTACATGGCGTCGGGCGTTTTGCTCACCGGCATCGTCGCGATGTTGTTTGCTAATAGCGGAATGGCCGCGCAGGTGATGGCAACGCCGCTGCGCTGGCTGATCATCCTGTCACCGCTCGCCTTCATCATGGTGATGAGCTTTGGCATCAACAAGCTGTCCACCGGCGCATTGCAGGCTATGTTCTGGGCTTTTGCTACGGTCATGGGTCTGTCGATGTCGACGATTTTCCTTGTTTACTCAGGGGAATCGATTGCTCGCACCTTCTTTGTGACGGCAGCGGCTTTCGCTTCGCTCAGCCTGTGGGGCTACACCACCAAAAAGGATCTGACTGGTTGGGGCAGCTTCCTGATCATGGGTGTGGTCGGTCTGTTGCTCGCGTCGATCGTCAACATCTTTCTGGGTTCGTCCACAATGGGCTGGGTTATCAGCTTCCTTGGCGTGCTGATTTTCGCAGGCCTGACGGCTTATGATACCCAGCGCATCAAGAGCGAATATTTCTACTTCGCTGGCCATGAAGCGCTCGGCAAGATTGCGATCATGGGGGCGCTGAACCTGTATCTCGATTTCGTGAACATGTTCCAGTTCCTGCTCAGCTTCTTGGGCGACCGGGATTAATTCTGCTTATGCGGCAGAACGAGAAGGCCCGGTGGGAAACCACTGGGCCTTTTTCTTTGTGCATTTCGCCGATGGGCGCTTTATTTTCGGCTGTTAATCGTGTTGACAGGTTGAAAGAAATAATCGGGTTCGCGGGAGTGATTTGAACATGCGTAATTTGGGTCGGAGTTCGCTTGTTGTCGGTTTGACATTGCTGGCCGCTGCATGTGCGCCTGCACCCAAACCCGTTGTGGTGGCGCCGCGGCCAGTCGCTCCGCCTCCCGCACCCGCTATTCCTCCCATGCCTCTGCCTCCGGGTGGGGCCGCAGTGACGATGAAAATTCCCGCGCTGGGCGTGGATGGCGTGCGCATAACACCTAATCGCAATCTCTCTCGCGAAGAATATATCTGGCACTTGCGGTCCGGCCTCAACGTTGCCGCGTTGAACTGCCAAGGCCCCGTCTGGGGAGAGATTGCGCAGAATTACAATCGCTATCTGCAGGTTCACAAATCCCGCCTGGCGCAGACCAACAAGGCGGTCGATGCCGAATATGTGAAACGCTATCGGGGGCAGAATGCGCTTCGTGTGCGCGACACCCATTCAACGGATTTGTATAACTATTTTGCCCTGCCGCCGGTGCGCGCAGAGTTCTGCGACAAATCGCTAGCGAAATCGCGTGAAATTATTGCGATACCTTCGACGGCGCTGCCTGAGTATAGCTTTGGCGCGCTGGCCGACCTGGATGCGGTCTTCATCAACTTTTACAACGCATTCGAGAAATATAAAGTCGACATCGTCGAGTGGAATGCGCGTTATGGTCCGCAGCCGCTCGCACAAGCTAATGCTCCTGCAGTTGTGACCACAGTTTCGACCAAATAGCAGTCGGCGTCAGGCCATCTGGATATAGTCGCGCATCGCCGAGGCTTCGGCCTCGATCTTTTCGATGCGGTATTTGACCAGATCGCCAATCGATACAAAACCGACAATCTGGAGCCCGTCAGCAACAGGAAGGTGCCGGATACGCCGCCGCGTCATCAGTGAAAGGGCGGACAATACCGGCGTATCTGCGGTAACGGTTATTGCTGGCGCAGTCATGACGTCGCCTACCTGTTTGGCCATGAGCGCCGAGCCGTGGCTGGCAAGCCCATAGATCACGTCGCGTTCCGAGAATATTCCAAGCACTTCGCCATTCTCGACAACGGGTAACGCGCCGATCCGTTTTTCAGCGAGTCGTGCGACCACTGTTTCTACCGACTCGTCCGGAGATGCTGTGAAAACCGCGCCTTCGCGGCCTTGCAGGATGATGGCAATCGTCATCGAGTCCTCCCATTCGTCTTGCTCCGACGCTGTACATAGCATAGACGCGGCGCAGGATAAAATGACTCGACCCTCCCGCCTTGATAATCCCGAATATGCTGCCTTTGCCTGGGCGCGCTATCGCCGTCTGATGGGGTGGATGTTCGCCTTCACGCTCGTGCTCACCGGAGCAGCGCTTGGCCTGTTCTGGTTTCAATATGGTCTGATCTCGATCCACCTCTATATTGCGACTGCAGCAGGCATCATTTTTTCGGTGATGCTGATGTCGGCGCTGATGGGGCTGGTGTTCCTTTCCAGCGGAACGGGACATGACGAGGCGATAGAAGATCCTTTTGCTGATCTGGCGGACGACGAGAATGAGCAGCATCGTCCATAACCTTCCGGTGCGTGGTGACCCGATCCTCCGCGTTGTCCCGCGGCCTGCAGATATCAATGCCAATGGCCATATTTTTGGCGGTTGGGTATTGGCGCAAATGGATATCGCAGGCGGCATCGTTGCGGGGCGGATCGCCGAAGGGCCGTGTGCGACAGTTGCGATTGAAAAGATGGAATTCATCGCACCGATTCTGCTGCGCGATATCATCTCGGTCTATGCGTCGCTTGAACGACGCGGGCGTACCTCGATGGCGATCAAAATAGAAGTCCTTGCGACGCGCGACAGAGGAGAACAAGAGGTCAAGGTCACCGAGGGCCTGTTCACCTTTGTCGCGCTTGATGAGCATCACCGGCCGAGGCCGTTACCCCCGCAGGCTTGAGCGGTCAGTCTTTTACGACCTTGCCCAGCAGCATTTCTTCGACTGTTTTGCGATAGCCCGCCGAAACAGGAATGCGCGTGCCGTCGACCATCAGCAGTTCGATCTTGCGACCCTGGCGACTTAGCTTTTCAACAGCGTCGCATGCGACCCACCAGGATCTGTGGACTTGTAGACCGTCATAATCGGAAAGCTCCTGCAGCGCGTCGCGGAAACGTATCAGGATAAGGTCTGCCCCGCGTACTGTTGTCGCTCGCAGATAATGGTCTTCCATTTGCAGATGCAGCAACTGCGTTCCCAAACGGTCGGGAAGTCGCGAAAGAAAACGCATCCCCGCAGGGGGTCTATTACGGGCTTCAGGCTGCAAGCCATGAAGTGCCAGGATGAACAGCGCATTGACCCCGATGGCAAGCAGGTTGATCACCAGCAACTGTGAGAAAAGTGCAATCAGCCCGGCCGCATCGCGCGAAGGGCGCATGGGGGTGACAGCATCACCCAAACGCGCCGCAGCGATTGACCAACCCCAATATTCTATCGCGTGGACGATGAATGTCATGGGTATCGTAGCAAAGAGTACGCAGCCGAATATCCCGCTCCATCGGCTGAAATCGTCAAAGGCCCCGGTTGAACGGATGATTTTCGCAGTAACCGGCATCATCGCCATGCCGAAGATGGACAGAATGGCAAACCAATAGCTAAGTCTGACGAGTGGCTGGTCAGGAAACATGCCGAATGGAGAGACAAAGACCAGCAAAACCGCAATCAGGAGATATTGTGCGAGGTGACGGAGCTGATGCCGCCAGTCGAGTGAGCACCAATAGTCCAGAAATCCGTTCAAAGTCATAGGGTTTTCCCCACTTCCTCAATTCTCGTACCAGTTTTTTCCAATCTTCACAAGCTTGTGGAAAAAGTCGAAACTCATTCGCGTTTCGTGAAATTGCACGCGTCATTCGCGAATGTTTCGTCGTGCTTCGCGAATTCGCGATTGCGTGCGCAAGTTCACGGCGACATTGTGCCGATGTCGTCGGGCTCTAAACCGCTCGGCGCCTCTTTTTCGATTTGAGAGTCGAACAACCTTGGAAGCGGACGAAGCCCCCTTCGTCCGCTTCAGTTTTCCAGCTTTAGCTCGTAATATAGACTGGCTTCCCCGTTGGCAGGCACAGTGGCTTTCCAGGTCGGCATGCCGTCAATTTTCGGGATATGCTTGTGGCTACCCTTCAGCTCATAGGGAATTTCGATTTCGACATTGACCGGTTCGTTGCGCGCATTGGTGATATCGACCTTTAGTTTTTGCCGCGTCTTCGTGCGCGTGATGGTCGTAAGGCTATAGCGAACGTCGCTTGACGATCCGATGCCGAGATCGATTTCGTCGCCGACAGCGCGATCGGACATTACCGACTCTCCCGCAAGCAACGGGCCAAATTGGCTGTCTTCAAATAGCAGGAGCTGGCCCGATGGCATTGGCAGGCCCAATCCCTTTTCGGTCTTGTTGTCGCTGCGCAGCCGGATCGACATGGGGATAGACAAACCATCGTCCTCATAGAAGTCATCGACATTGGCGGAATAGACCCGTTCAAAAACCGCATCCGGTTTGACAATCATCGCGACCTGTTTCTGGCCCATGGCGTTGACGGTGACGGGCTCGGGAATACGATAGAGTTTCAGGTCGCCCAAATTTTCCTGCTCGGCGACGATGACAGCCTTTGGCTGTGCCATTTTCTCCGCTCGCATACGGGAGCCCGTAACGATTATATTTTCACCGTCGATCGCTGTCACCGCGACAGCAGATTCGTACATCACACCACCACGATTATCCTGTCCGAAATCTTGTTCCGGGTTGAAGGCTGGTCTGAATGGCACCTGATGTGTGCGCTGCGCGGGCCAGCATTGGAGCGATAGCCCGCTACCCGTCGGTCGCGGCTGTTCGGCCCGCCTTTCGCGATTGGGCTCCCCTGCGATCGCCATGCTGTTGGCGTTGACGAAGCTTTGATTGCCGCCATTGGCGATGGTCAGCCAGGCGAACACATCGATCTTCCCCTTGCCGACACTGTCGGCGTCGAGCGGTTTGGCATGGGCAATATAATTGGCCTGCCAGTCGAACCCCGATGCCATGTAAGTTAGGGTCAGTTTCGCGGTAACCTGTTGGTCGCTGTTCGTGATGACCGAAAGGGTGGGCTTGGCCGACAGGTCTTGCGGAAGTTGGCCATAGGACATGCGTTCGGGCAGGCCGGTGCAGCGCAACGCTTCATAGCCGTCCGCCGTCTGCAATATCACGCCGCCATTCGGTCCCGCAGTAATCACCGCTTCTTGTTGGCGGACCTCTCCGGTGGCCCGGTCGGTGCGGGTCAGCGACACCTGTCGCGTCAAATAGGAATCGACTAGGCCTGAAGGGGACAGAAGCCGGGCATCGCGGTTCTTCTCATGCACACCTTTGGGCAGCCCTGTAACGATCGCGCTTTCGGGAAACATGCCCTCAGCCACGCCTTCGAACCGGATGAGGCTTTCGCCTGCCGGTATCGTCACAGTCCGGGTCTCGGTGATCAGCGCATAGCCTTGTGGCCAGTTCTTGTTGATCGGCTGCGCTCCCCGGTCAGGCGCACGGTAAACGGTGAGCGAGACAGTCTCGGGTCCGTCTGATGATATTACGGACTGGGCAAAAACTGGCGATGGCAGTGCAATCGACGCCAAAACGACAATCGCGCCACGCTTGATCATTGGAGTGGAACCTCGACTATGATCTCCGAGCTATCATTGGCAGGGACGGTGACAAACCAAGTCGGAATGCCTTCATCGCGCCGCATGCCTTCTGGCAGGTTTCGTAGCGTGTCGGGGAATTTGATTTCGGCACTGACTGCATACGGATTGGAATTGGAAAGGACGAGCCGATAGCTACGTGATTTCTTGGTCTGCAGAGCAAGTGTCGTGTTGACGCGGACAACTGGCGTAGCCGGCAGGAACCAGTCGATATCGTCACCAACAGCCCGATCCTTCACCGTGATTTCACCGACGAGTTGGTTACCCATGTCGGTATTCTCAAAAACCATGCCTTTTCCCGAAGGTAGCGGCAGGCCAAGCCCCTTGTCCTTCTTGTTTTCTCCGACCAGTGCCGGGCTGAGGTTTAGCAGCGGCTGATGCCAGCCATTATAGACGGACTGTCCTTTGTACACACGACGAAAACCAGCCTTGGGCTGAACAATCATCGCAACCTGCTTTTGCCCTTTGGCGTTTACATCAACCCGCTCGGGAACGCGATAAAGCTTCAAGTCGCCCAATTCTTCCTGCTGGGCTACAACAGCGGCAACCGGAGCGGCTGGAGGTGGCGGTGGGGCAGTTGTGGGCAAGGCGTACAGCCGTGCCGACTCCACCTGTATTTCTTCCTCATAGGCGAAATCTTCGTCGGCATACTCGGTATAGGGCAGGGTGAAGGGCACCTCATGCGTGCGCTGTGCAGGCCAGCATTTGAGCACCAGTTGCGGCAGCGGTGCTTTGGGAAGCACCGCATTGCCTACACGATTGGGCTTGCCCGCGACCGCCATCAAATTGGCGTCGGGAAAACTCTGTGCGCCGCCATTGGCAATGGTCAGCCAGCCGAACACGTCCAAGGCAACCTTATGGTCATCGGCAAATTTACCCGCATTCAGCACGTAATTCGTCTGCCAGTCAAATCCGCCTGCCATATAGCTGAGCGTCACCGTAGCTTTTACTGCACGGGTGCTGTTCGTGATGACTGAAAGCGTCGGCTTTGCCGACAAATCCTTTGGCAGCCGGCCATATCGCATGCGTTCGGGTAGTCCGGTGCAGCGAAGCGCTTCAATGCCGCCTTCGGCTTCAACGATTACGCCACCGTCAGGGCCCGATGTGACGAGTGCAGTTTGTTCACGCACCCTGCCTGTCGCCCTGTCAGTGCGGGTCAGTGTGACTTGCCGCTTGAGATAGGCGTCGACGAGTCCTGCGGGGGACAGCAATCGCGCGTCCCGGTTTTTTTCGCGCACTCCATTGGGCAAGCCCGTGACAATGGCCGTTTCGGGAAACAGCCCTTCGGAAACGCCTTCGAACCGGATGACAGATTCTCCAGCCGGAATGTTGATCGTTCGGGTTTCGGTAATCAGTGCATATCCACCCGGCCAGTTGCGGTTAATCGCACCTTCGCCCCGATACGGATCACGATAGACCGTCATGGAAATGGTCTCTGCCGATGGCGAAACAACAACACTTTGCGCCGCGATCGGGGTCGCGACTGCAAATGCAATCAAGGCGAGCAACGCCCGCAATTCGGCCTCAATACCGGCTGTCGAAAGTCGCGGTCAGCGTCGCCTTGCCATTGGCTGGAACAGCAACGCTCCATTCGACACGGTCGGCGGACACACGTTTCCCTTCCTGGCTTTGCTCGGGGATGCGGACATCACCCCACAGGCCCGACTGTCCTAAGTCGACCGTAATGGCCTCGTTGCGCGCATTGGTGAATTCATAGCGCATCTTCGTTTTCCAGCGGCTGGAATTGATTCGCGTGCGCTCCTCGACAATAGTCTTCACCTTAAGGTCAAAAGCTTCGCCAGTGCGAATGGACATGGCACTGCCCATTGGGGTGGCTTCAATCCGGCTTTCACCGATAAATTGCGGGTCGCCGCGCTTGTCGCGCATATAGACGCGCATCGTTCCTGCTGGCAGCTGGTCACCCAAGCCGCCAGCGCGTGAAGTTGAAAATTTGAGCACAGACGAAGCGCTGGCTGCTTCATTGGTGGCCAGCCAGCCATTGTTGAATTCATAGGCCTTGCGAGCTGGTGCTGCTTTCACGTCGAGAAAGCTCACCTGCTTCTGCTGCGCATTGGCGATCGTGGTGCGTTCGGCGAGTGGGTAGAGATAATAGTCACCCAGCCGTTCGCGGTCATTGCTCTCGGTTCCAGCTTCGTCGATGGTTCCGGTCGAGCCATTCCAAGGGGTCGTCATATTGCGTCGCCCCCCGCCGCCATTGGTGTTGCCTGCGACCAGCAGCACATCGGCTTTGGTATAGTCCGTGCCGGTATTGTTGGTCAGCGTCACCCAGCCCTGAACGTCGATGGTCTGCTTGGCATCATCGAACAGCGTCACATAATCGGAGGTCCAGCCCAGGCCGGGGGTCAGATAGGTGAGCGTTGTTGGCGTAACACCGCCTTTCGATTCAAGAGTGACTGAAAGCGTCGGGCGGGCCCGCAAATTGGGGGGCACTTTGTCAAAAATCACACGCACTGGAAGGCCATCGTCGCGCAGCACTTCGATGGTGTTGCCGATCTGCAATACCACGCCGCCATTGGCCGCAAGCACCTTTGCCGCGACCCGCACTTCAGCGCCGGTCGCCGGATTGGTACGGATAAGCGTTACGGTTTGGCCGACCGCCTTTTCCATCAGCTTGGCGGGGGTCAACAGGTCGTAATCGAAATTCTGTTCGACAATGCCGATGCCGGGGCCCGTCAGCGTAACCGTTTCTGCCCGGATTTGCGCGGAAACGTCAGGAAATTCCTGTTTGGAACGCCCGGCAGGCATATTGAGGCGACGTGTGTCTTGGACGAGGCTTTGCCCGTTCTGATATATGGTAACCGCGACATCGCCCTGTGCGGTTTCGCCGCCGGGAACAGCAACTGTTGTCGCGTCCTGAGCCAATATCGGCGCAGCCATCGCGCCTCCCAATGCCAAGAGCCAGGCTGCACGCATAATGAAACTCCCCCGATAGTGGTCGCTATCGGATGAAGTATTTTTCTCAACCTGACCAGAGCCTTAATGAACCGGTGCGATTCGGTCCCGACGAGACTAGCTCACTCAGCAGCGACAGTTTCGTCTTCGGTTGCCTTGGGCTTGCGCGCGCGCGGCTTGCGGGCGGGCTTTGCTTCCGCAACCGTTACGTCCTCGTCATTGGCAGCGCCAATAGCAGGCGGCAGTACGGCGAGATCGAGGCCGGATTCTACTACCTCAGTTTCGCGCGGCTGTTGACGGTCATTCCTTTCATAGCGGTCATTGCGATCGCGACGGTTACGGTTGTTGTTGCGATCATTCCGGTCGTTGCGCTGGTTGCGCTCGCGATTGTCGGTCCGCTGCGGGCGTCGGTCTTCATCATCGCCCTGACGCAGATCAGCTTCGATATCGACGCCATCGGTTGCTTCCTCGGCGATGTCGCCACCTTCATTGTCGCGCTCGTCATCGCGCCAATCGCCACCTTCGCGGTCATCATTCCGCCATTCATTGCGCTGCGGGCGGTTTTCTTCCTGACGGCTACGGAAATCGGCGAGCACGCGGAAATAATGGTCCGCGAATTGCAGATAATATTCCGCCTGTACCCGATCACCGTTCAACTGGGTGTCTTGCGCCAGCTTTTTATATTTTTCGAGCATCTGCGCAGCGTTTCCGCGCGCGCGATTGTCGATGCGATTCTGATGATCGTAGCCATTGCGGTTATTATTCTGCGTACGATTATTGCTCCGGCCGCGACGGCGGCTGGTCTGCCGATTATTCATAAAGACGAACCTGTCCTGTAATAAAACAACCCAATTTCCGTGTGTTGTGCCCGTAACGCGACCGCCCTGTGCGGTCCCCCTCTATGTCGTCGATGCGTTGGGGCAGCTTCCCAAAAAGGGCCGGTTTCCGGCCACATCGCTGTGAAGCTATGACTGCCCTAGCCCGCCTATCCGGCGAATCCAAGCTAAATTTATCCACTGCCGGGCTTAGACAGGCTTAATGCGCGGATGATGCCCGCAAGGTCGCGATGTGGCTGGATGGCGAAGCCTTGCTCTTTTGCCAGCTTCGTGACAGCTGCGTCCTGGCCTTGGCCAATCTCGAATATTGCCACGCCACCGGAGGTGAGCAGTGCGGAAATTTGCGGAATCAGCAGCTTGTAATCGTCTAGGCCGTCTGCACCTGCGAACAACGCAGAGGCGGGTTCGTGCGCGCGAACCTGAGGCGCCAGCTCGGCTTCGGTTTCGACATAAGGTGGATTGCAAAGGATGAGATCAAAACGCCCCAGATCATCTGCCCAGCCTGCGTCTCGCCAGCTGCGGCGATAAAAGCGGCCCCGATCACCAAAGCCCAATCGCTCAGCATTGTTCTGCGCCACCGCCAGCGCCTCCGCGCTTGCATCGATGGCGACGCCCTGCGCCTCTTTGAAAATCGACAACCCCGCTAGGATCAGCGCACCCGAACCCGTGCCCAGATCGAGTATCCGATGCGGCGGACGTGAACCCGCAAAATGCCTTTGTGCCGCTTCGATCAAGGTTTCGCTGTCGCCGCGCGGGATCAGGACATCGGGGGTCACGACCAAAGTCAGATCCCAGAATTCCTGATAGCCACGAATATAGGCGACAGGCTCATGCGCCAGCCTCCGTTGCAATAGCGCATCAAATTCAGCTGGAGGGGTCAGATCGCGTGCGCGCAACAAAAGGTTGTTTCGGCTCAGGCCCAAAGCATGCGCCATCAGCAGTTCGGCATCGAGCCGGGGTGTGTCGCTCACTCTTTCCAGCAGCTGCGTGGCCGCGACCAGTTGTTGAGAGGCCGAGATGCTCATCTGGCGCGCGACCTTTGCTCCAAGGTTCCACCCAGCCGTTCACACTCACCGACAGCGACATATTTCCACCGTTCGGGCAGATAATCCTTTGTCGCGGTTCCGGCACAGTCGGTTCCCGGGCCCGCCGCGCAATCATTATATTGCGCCAAAGCGATGCCATAGCATTTCTCTCGGTCGGCTTTTTGTGGCTCGGGCATCACAAGGCCGCGGTCATTCATGTCATATTGGATGTCGGTGGTCGCGGGGCGTTCGCACGCCGAAAGGCTTGCCGCAGCGGCGAGCAGCCCAGCATAATGCAACAATTCCGGTTGTTTGTCGGGCCCCATGCGCCCCCAATAGCGCGAAAAGATTATGCCAGCTATGGCGAAGCGCATGCAATCCCGATTCGATTTCAAGATAGACGCAACCGACGGAAAAGCCCGCACCGGAAGCATCCAGATGCTGCGCGGCGAAATCCGCACGCCTGCCTTCATGCCTGTCGGCACCGCGGCGACGGTGAAGGCGATGCGTCCAGCCGAGGTGCGTGCGACCGGTGCGGACATCATCCTCGGCAACACCTATCACCTGATGCTGCGCCCGACGGCGGAACGCATGGCACGGCTGGGCGGCCTGCACAAATTCATGGGCTGGGACCGACCGATCCTGACCGACAGTGGTGGCTATCAGGTGATGAGCCTGTCGAGCTTGCGCAAGATCACCGAGGATGGCGTGACCTTCCAAAGCCACCTCGACGGCTCGCGTCATATGCTGTCACCCGAACGCTCGATGGAAATCCAGCGATTGCTCGGGTCCGATATCGTGATGGCGTTCGATGAATGCCCCGCCAATGGCGTTTCGCGCGCAGAGGCGGAGAAATCGATGGCGCTCTCGATGCGCTGGGCCAAGCGTTCGCGCGATGGCTTCGACAGCGGTGGCGAGCATGCCGAGCGCGCCGCCCTGTTCGGTATCCAGCAGGGTTCACTCGACGAGAAGTTGCGCAAGGAAAGCGCCGATGCGCTGATCGATATAGGTTTCGATGGCTATGCTGTCGGCGGGCTCGCGGTGGGCGAGGGGCAAGAGGCGATGTTTGGCTGCCTCGATTATGCGCCCGACATGCTTCCCGCTGACAAACCCCGCTACCTGATGGGCGTGGGTAAGCCTGACGATCTGGTCGGTGCGGTCGAACGTGGGATCGACATGTTCGATTGCGTGCTGCCGACGCGCAGCGGGCGCAATGGGCAGGCCTTTACATGTAACGGTCCGGTCAACATCCGCAATGCCAAGCATGCCGAGGATCAGGGTCCGCTCGATGAGCGTTGCGACTGTCCGGTCTGCACCACATGGAGCCGCGCCTACTTGCATCACCTTGTCCGTTCGGGCGAGATATTGGGGGCGATGCTGATGACGCAGCATAATCTGCATTTCTACCAGTCGCTGATGGCCGGAATGCGCGCGGCAATAGCAGAGGGCCGATTTGCCGCCTTCGCCGCCGAATTCAGGCGGGACTATCTGAAGAAATAGCGGTAGTTATCGATCATGGCTCAAGATATTGCCCAAGGCACAGTCCATCAGCTTCCTGACGATTTGCGCGAAGCATTGCTTGCCGATGCGGCAGTTTTTGGGCTTTGGCAGAGCATTACGCCTTTGGGGCGCAACGAATTCATTTGTTGGGTAGAGGATGCCAAGCAAGCCGCGACACGTGCGCGGCGCATAAGGCGCACAGGCGAAGAATTGCTAGAAGGCAAGAAACGCCCCTGCTGCTGGCCCGGCTGCATCCACCGCACCGATAAGGCCCCCAGCGCATGGCAGCAAAACGCCCTCATCGAAAAAAAGCGTCGTTAAGCCTTGCCTGTCTCCCAAGCCATATCGATTGCCCGGGCGAACAGCCCGTTCCTTGATCAGCTGATCGAGCGCCAGCCGGAACTGGTGGCTCTGCTGGCGCGTGAGGACTTTGAGGGTGCGTTGGCCGCGGCGCTTTCCATAACGGTCGAAAACGACACCGCTGCCACCTTGCGCAAAAGGCGGCAAGGCGTGGCATTGGTCACGGCGATTGCTGACCTTGCAGGCGTTTGGGATCTGACGCGCGTCACCCGCATCCTCTCCGACTTCGCCGACAGCGCGCTCGAAACCGCAATCGCGGCCGCCTTCGCCGAGCGCGTCCCCGATGCTCCGGTGCAAGGCTTCGCCGTGATTGGCCTTGGCAAACATGGCGGGCAGGAACTGAACTATTCCTCCGACATCGACCCGATCTTCCTCTACGATCCGGAGACACTACCACATCGCGAGCGCGAGGATGTCGCGGACAGCGCGGTGCGCATCGGGCGCAGGATTATCGAACTGCTCGGCGCGCGCGATGAAAATGGCTATGTCTTCCGCGTCGATATGCGGTTGCGGCCCTCGCCCGAGGTCACGCCCATCGCGATTCCGGTTGAAGCAGCGATCAGCTATTATGAATCGAGCGCGCTCGCATGGGAGCAGGCGGCGTTCATCCGCGCAAGGGCGGCAGCGGGCGACAAGGCGTTGGGAGACTATTTCCTCAAAAGCATCCAGCCCTTTGTCTGGCGGCGCAGTCTTGATTTTGGCCAGCTCGCCAATATCCGCAAGATGAGCGGGCAGATCCGCGATCATTATCACAAGGGCCAAGTACTCGGCCCCGGCTACGACCTCAAGCGGGGCAGGGGCGGGATACGCGAATGCGAATTTTTCGCGCAGGCGCACCAGTTGATCCACGGCGGGCGCGACCCCGGCCTGCGCATGGCCGACACCCGCACGGCCTTGGCCACATTGGCAGAGCGCGATCGGATCGGTGCGGATGAAGCGGAAACGCTGTCGTCGGCCTATCAGCTGCTGCGCACCGTCGAGCATCGGCTGCAAATGCTCGACGACCGGCAGACGCATAGCCTGCCTGAAAATGCCGCCGATCTTGATCGCGCGGCGCGGTTGCACGGGCTTACAGATGGGGAAGCGCTGGTCGCTCTACTCGAACCGGTCGTGACCAGTGTGGGAGCGATCTATGACGGGCTGGCTGGCGCGGAAGATGAGAGCACAAAGCGGCTTGCCGATGATGGCCTGCCACTGGAGGATCAGCTTTCAGCGCTGGGCTATGCCGATCCGCCAGCCGTTGCCCAAAGACTGGCGCGCTGGCGCAGCGGCCAGTTGCGCGCAATCCGCTCCAGCTCAGCGCGTGAGGCGTTCGAAACCGTCCTTCCGAAAATCATGGAGGCGCTGGCCAAAGCACCGGACCCGTCCAATGCGCTCGCCCGGTTCGACAATGTGATCGAGGCGCTGCCGAGCGCGATCAATTTCTTCAACCTGCTCGATGCCCGCCCAGCATTGCTGCAATTGCTGGCTGACATTTTGAGCTATGCCCCGACGCTGGCCGATGCGTTGGCGCGACGCGGCGAGTTGCTGGAAGGGTTGATCGATACCAGCGCCTTCCGCCTGCCTGAAAGCCGGGATGCTCTGCTGGATGAGCTGGAAGCGCGGATAGTCGATGACGATTATCAGACTTTGCTTGATCTTGTCCGGGCCTTTGTCGGCGAAAAACGCTTCGCTTTTGGTGTCCAGCTCGTCGAGGGGCAACAAGACCCGCTCGCGGTCTCGCACGCCTATGCAATGCTCGCGGAAATCGCGGTCGAGAAACTGACTGCGGCAACTGTCGCCGAGTTCGAGCGTGCCCATGGCAAGGTGCCAGGTGGTGAGCTCGCGATTCTGGCGCTGGGCAGGTTCGGTGGTGAAGCGCTGACGCACGCTTCGGATCTTGACCTCATCCTGCTTTTTTCAGGCGATCATGGCGAAGAATCCGATGGCCCTCGGCCTTTGGGCGCTACGCAATATTTCAACCGGTTGGCACAGCGTGCAGTGGGCGCGCTGACTGTCGCGACGGCATCGGGCGCGCTATACGAAGTCGATACCAGACTGCGGCCCTCCGGCGCGCAAGGGTTGCTCTGCGTTTCATTTGAAAGTTTTGCCAAATATCAGCGCGAAGAGGCGTGGACGTGGGAGCATATGGCGCTCACCCGCGCGCGACCGGTTTATGGATCGGCGCAATCTGCAGCGCAGTTGGAAGCGATAATCAACGAAACGCTGGCGATGCCCCGCGATGCAGGCAAACTGGCGGACGACATCATCAAGATGCGCAGCGACATGGCGACGCACAAGCCACCCAAGGGCGCGCTCGACGTAAAATTGCTGCCCGGTGGTTTGGTCGACGCCGAATTTGTCATCCACGCGCTGCAACTGCGGTTCGGGCAGGGCCTTCATCCGCAGCTTGATCGCGCCGCCGATGCGTTGATCGCTACGGGGCTTTTGCCGGAAGGATTTGCGCCTTCGCAGGCGTTACTGACGCGGTTGCTCGTCATGCTGCGGCTGGTAGCGCCCGATTGCGAGGTTCCGCCCGAGCCAGCGCAAGCCGTAGTTGCGAAGGCGCTGGGCTTCACCAACTGGGGTGATGTTGTGCAGGCTGTCGACGCTGCGCGGGGTATCATTTCCGCCGAATGGCAGGGCATCGCGTCAAGATTGAAAAATGGAATGTAAGGAGAAAAATTATGACTGATGTCAACGATACCCTCCCCGCCGTGACCGTGAAAGACAGCGCTGGCAATGATGTGGCGCTAGGCGCGCTGAAGGGGCCGTTTGTCTTCTATTTCTATCCCAAGGCGGACACTCCTGGTTGCACCAATGAAGCGAAGGACTTTACCGAGTTGCAGGGCGAATTTGCGAAAGCAGGC
This sequence comes from uncultured Sphingorhabdus sp., assembly GCA_937873665.1. Next base: position 576,105 of record CALMYW010000394.1, on the reverse strand, counting down.
GCTACCGTTTACGGCATGTCAAAGGACAAACCCGCCAAGCTGACCAAATTTGCCGATAAATATGACCTGAAGGTCTCGTTACTTTCCGACGAAGAGAGCGATGCCACCGAACAGATGGGCGCGTGGGTCGAAAAATCGATGTACGGCAAGAAATATATGGGCATCGAACGCTGCACCTTCCTGATCGGCAAGGACGGCAAGGTCGCGCGTGTCTGGCATAATGTGAAGGTCAAGGGGCACGCGGCGGAGGTGCTGGAGGCGGTGAAGGCGCTTTGAGTCGATTTCCAATAACTGTCATTCCCGCGAAAGCGGGAATCCATGGTCCGCTGATGCGGTTTATACCGACAATTCAGACCATGGACCCCCGATCAGTCGGGGGTGACACATTGTTTGTAATACAGACTAATGTTTTATGACCACACCCATTGCCCTCTTCCTCGTCATCACAGCTTTCCTGACAGCCCTGCTATCGGGCATTTTCGGGATGGCTGGCGGGTTGGTGCTGATGGGTGCGCTGGCGCTTGTCTTGCCGGTGTCGGCGGCATTCGTGACCCACGGATTGCTGCAGCTTGTCGCCAATGGCTGGCGCGCGGTGCTGCACCGCGAGCACATCGCCTGGCCAATCCTATGGAACTATGCGCTCGCGTCTGCGGTTGCGGCGGGTGTGGTGCTGGCCATCGGCTTCATGCCTTCAAAGCCCGTCCTGTTTCTGTTGCTTGGGCTCGTACCTATGCTGGTGTGGCTGCCCAAAGGCTGGTTGCAGCTTGATGCCTCCAAAACGCCGCACGCGCTGATGTCAGGGTTTCTGGTGACTGCATTGAACCTGAGCGCGGGTGTGGCTGGGCCGTTGCTCGATATCTTTTTTGTGCGAACCGCGTTGAACCGCCACCAGATCGTCGCGACCAAGGCGGCAACGCAGGTGTTCAGCCACTTGGCGAAGATCATTGTCTATGGCGCACCATTGCTGGCTGCCGGCAGCAGAGGGGTGCCGCCTTGGTGGGTGTTTGCTTTGGCGATCCCGGCATCAATGCTGGGCACAACTGCGGGCGGTTGGGTGCTCGATCGGTTGAGCGACGCCAATTTCAAGCGCTGGACGGCATGGATCGTCACTGCCATTGGCGTCTTCTATCTCTGGAAGGCTTGGAATTTATGGTTCTGACGCTGGGTGAAGCGTGCAAATCGGTGCTCGAAACCGCCGACCCGCAGGCGAAGCTGATGCGGGCACGGGCGGTTGCTCGCGATTGGCGGCTGGGTCGGCTGGAACATAGTTTCGACACCCAAATGCCAGATTATCCGGCACGACCCGATCATCCCGAACTGCTGGCCCCACGTTTCATGCCAAAGCGCCGCAGGGCCGGATCCGAGCGAGCGCGGATCGCCATGTTGCATGCACTGGCGCATATCGAATTTGTCGCGATTGATCTTGCTTTCGATCTGCTGGGGCGGTTCGGTGGGCAATTCCCGCGCGAATTTGCCGATGATTGGCTGCGTGTGGGGGCTGACGAGGCGATGCACTTCGCATTGCTCGACCGGCGGCTCAAACAACTCGGCAGTCACTATGGCGCGATGCCCGCGCATGATGGGCTTTGGGAGGCGGCTTACGCGACACGCGACGATGCGCTGGCGCGCTTGGCCATCGTCCCGATGGTGCTCGAAGCCCGTGGTCTCGACGTGACGCCAGCGACAGTGGAGCGATTCGAGGCGCAGGGCGATTCGGCCTCGGCACGCATCCTCCAGCGCATTTTTACCGACGAAATCCGCCATGTTTCGGCGGGAACGAAATGGTTTGAATCGGGATGTCGCGATGCCGAACTATTACCAAAGTCTTACTGGAAAGTGCTGGTAAACCGCCACTTCCGGGGGGCTGTTAAGCCTCCGTTCAACGACTCGGCGCGTTCGAAGGCCGGTTTAACGCGGGATTATTACATGCAGGTTGCATTGTCCTGACGGCCCAGCCAGACCCAATGGCACATAAGGGGTAGGCAAATAATTGCCGCAAATTTGGGGATCAGTCCCGTACGCAAATGCGGGATTGCAACAAAGGGTCGTAATTACACATGGTACACAGCGTTTTGGCTTCGGGCCAATCACTGATGGGAAAAGTGTTACTTGCAGCTAGCCTCGTCGCTTCGGCTTCGGTTGCTACACCTGCACTTGCCAATTCCGCCGCCGCTGCGTCTGACGCTTTCCGCGTAAAGCCGGAAGATGTCGCTTCGAACAAGACTGCACTCGGCGTTTCCGATCCCGAATTCCGCGCTCTTCACGATGGCTGGGGCCAGGTGAGTGGATCCGCGCGCAAATCTCAGGTTGCCGTTCCGTCAATCAACCCCGTCGAATCGATGCGCATGACCAGCCAATATGGCTATCGCACCGATCCCTTTCAGGGTCGCCGCAAGAATCACAAAGGTCTCGACATTGCAGGCCCCATCGGTACGCCGATCTACGCAACCGCCGATGGTATCATCGGCCGCGCACAATGGGTTTCCGGCTATGGCAAATATGTCGAAATCGAACATGGCAATGCCATCCAGACCCGCTATGGCCATCTTTCAGCAATGAACGTCTATTCGGGCCAGCGTGTCCGCAAGGGCGACATCATTGGTTTCATGGGTTCGACCGGCCGTTCGACCGGTAGCCACCTGCATTATGAAGTCCGCATCGCTGGCGAGCCGGTCAATCCGACCAGCTTCCTTGAGAGTGCAACAAAAGTGTCAAATATCTTGATTGCATCCAAGGATGCTGATACCAAATCTATGGGCGGTCCAGCTGAATAAGCACTACCGACCGTAAACGCATCACCTTTGGGAGAGGGTGTAATCTGGGGCTGGCATCGTGGAGACACCTTGCCGCCCTTTTTGTTTGTCCCTACATATAGGACATGACCATGTCTCCCGACATCCAGCTTTTGCCAAATGCCGCGAAACGCGTAGCGGAAATCGCGCATAAGCTCGGTAAGGCGCCTTTGCTGCGCCTATCGGTTGAAGGTGGCGGCTGTTCAGGATTCCAATACCGTTTCGGTCTGGCCGATGCGGTCGAAGCCGATGATGTCATCGCCGAATCGGGTGAGGCAAAACTGGTTGTCGATTCGGTCAGTCTTGATCTGGTGCGTGGCTCGGCAGTCGATTTTGTTGAATCGCTTGGTGGCAAAAGCTTTCAGGTCACCAATCCCAATGCCCAGTCGGGCTGCGGTTGCGGTTCCAGCTTTTCGGTTTGATGAGCGGCTGACCCCTCGCTAGGGTCGCAACATGCGTATCGCTACATATAATATCAACGGCATCAAAGCGCGTCTGCCGCGTCTGCTCGAATGGCTCGACGAAACCCGGCCCGACATAGCCTGCCTGCAGGAAATCAAAACGCAGGACGAAGGCTTCCCTGTCGCTGAGTTTGAACGTCTTGGTTATGGCGCGATCTGGCACGGGCAGAAAAGCTTCAACGGTGTGGCCATCCTCGCACGCGACGCCCAACCGGTCGAAACCCGGCGCGGTTTGGCGGGCGATCCGGAGGATGAACAGTCGCGCTATCTGGAGGCGGAAGTGCATGGCGTTCGTATCGCCAGCATCTACCTGCCCAACGGCAATCCCCAGCCGGGGCCTAAGTTCGATTACAAGCTGAAATGGATGCAGCGCCTGCGTGCGCGTGCAGCGGAATTGGCGGTGCTTGAACTGCCGGTGGTGCTCGCGGGTGATTATAACGTCATCCCGCACGATCATGACATCTGGTCGACCAAGGCGCTTCTCGACGATGCGCTGCGTCAGCCGGAAAGCATCGCCGCCTATCGCACTTTGCTCGCCGATGGCTGGACCGACGCTCTGGCCACGCATTTTCCGCAAGGGCGGGTGTGGACCTATTGGGACTATCAGGCAGGCGCCTGGCAGCAAGACCATGGTTTTCGTATCGACCATCTATTGCTCAGCCCGGTCGCGGCGGATCGACTGCGTGCTTGCGGCGTCGACAAGGACCATAGAGGTCGCGAGAAAGCGAGTGACCATGCCCCGACATGGATTGAGTTGGGTGACTGAAACAGAACAGGGGAGGGGAGTGTCTATGAGCAGACAAGTACTTGAGAAGGCTTTTGCCGAATCCGGATTGCCCGGAGCGGTGGCGTTAATCGCGGACCGCGACGGCGTTCGCCTTGTCGAGGCGTTCGGCCATGCCGATGCGACGACTGGAGCGGCAATGGAAATCGACACGATCTTCCAGATAGCGTCAATGACCAAGGCAATCGTGTCGGCCGGTGCAATGCAACTGGTGGAAAGCGGCGCACTCGATCTGGATGCACCCATTGGCGACCTGCTCCCGCAATTGGCGGATCCGCAAGTGCTCACCGGCTTTTCCGACAGCGGAGAACCGCAATTGCGCCCTGCATCGCGCCCGATCACGCTCCGCCATTTGCTGACGCACACGGCGGGGCTCGGCTATTTCTTCATCCGCCCGGAAGTGCTGCGCTATTTCGCCGCGACCGGAATGCCGGCACCGGGCTCGCTGGCATCTATCCAGATGCCGCTGCTGTTCGATCCGGGAGAGAATTGGGAATATAGCGTTGCAACTGACTGGGTCGGGCTGGCGGTAGAGGCTGCATCGGGCAAGCGGCTCGGTCAGTATCTGCAATCCAACCTGCTTGATCCACTCGGCATGTCATCGACCGCATTTCTCGATGCACTTCCCGACGATGCAGCCAAGGTGCATGCCCGCACACCGGAGGGCGATCTCGCCATCCAGCCGATGTTCCTTGGCGGTGGCGAGTTCGATGCGGGCGGCGGCGGGCTGTCGTCGACCGCGCATGATTATGGCCGCTTCGTGCGCATGATGCTGCGCGGTGGCGAGTTAGACGGACATCGTGTGCTGGCAGAAGCAACGGTCGCTGAAATGGCGCGCAACCAAGTCGCGCCGCTGCGGGCTGGCTTTATGGGTTCAGCGATGCCCGATCTCGCCCAACCCTATGACACGTTCCCCGACCAGCACACCGGCTGGGGCCTCGGCTTTCTAATCAATCCGGAGCAGGGCCCCAATGGTCGCGCGCCCGGCAGCTTGGCCTGGGCTGGTATCTTTAACAGCTATTATTGGATCGATCCCGCTAATGGCGTTGGCGGGGTGATGATGAGCCAGCTCGCGCCCTTTGGCGATGCAGGCGCCTTGGGTTTCTTTGGCGCGCTGGAACGAACAGCTTACGGGATTGAAGCTTGACAGGCTGCGTTTAATCACGCGATTAAATCAACTGATCCCGAGGAAGGATTGATGATGAACGCACCGATCCGCAAGCCTTTACCGCCCTTCGATTACAGCGAGCCCGCTGGCGCGCCTGCCTTTTTGGGGCCAGATTCGGTTGCGTGGCGGGTGTACAAGAACCAGATTGCGCTGGGCATTGGCGGGGTCGCTGCCGTGCTTCTGGAATTTGCCGATCCGCGCATCCGTTCGGGCGTGTGGGACCATTCGATCTACAAGGTCGATCCCATCGGCCGATCCGAGCGCACCGGCTATGCCGCGATGATCGGTGTTTATGGGCCTCAGGCTGCCGCCCGCCGCGTGATCGAAGGGGTCAACCGCATGCACGCCAAGGTGCAGGGTGAAACGCCCGGCGGCATCGCCTATTCGGCGAAGGATCCAGAGCTGCTCGATTGGGTCAGCGCAACCGCAGGCTATGGCTTCCTGACTGCTTACGACCGCTTTGTTGCGCCTTTGTCGGTCGAGGATCAGGAACGCTTCTACCGCGAAGGAACAGCTGTTGCCGAACTCTACGGTGTACAGAACAAGGTGAACAGCCGTGCCGATTTCTTCGCCATGATGGAAAAGCTGGCCCGACGGTTCGAACCGCATCCCATCAACACAGAGTTTCTCGATATCATCCAGTCGGGTAAGGCCGCGCCGCAAATACCACGCTTCCTGCACCGGGCACTGGCGCGCGCTGCTGTCTCGATCCTGCCACCGCTGGTGCGCGATCGGCTGGAATTGGGCCGTGAATATGATCTCACCTTTGCCGACCGCATCGCCATCAAGCTGGTAGCGCGCGCAGCGGAGCGCAAGCATGATCCTGAATCCCCGCCCGCAAAGGCCTGTGTGCGTTTGGGGTTGCCAAGCAACTTTCTTTATTTGCGCTCCGCCGAGCAGCAGCGGTTGCTAAGGGCCACTGAGTTGGCCGCCGCTTAGTCCGGTCTACAGACAGCGATCCGTTTTGATCGTTGGTCGATCAGGATTTTGTGGTGTTGCAGTACACGGGCACCGACCATAAGTTCGGGGAAGCGCTCAGAAACGCGAACATTGATGTTGGTAAATTCGGCGCCGCCGAAACGGAATGGGCCAGGCACCAGCGCGGTCTGTGTTTCGAGGCTGGTATTGGTCAATGTCGCATCTCCGGCGGCCTGCAACGGTCCACCGCCGATTTTGTCGAAAAGTGATTTTGGCATTATAAATTCAACATTGGCACCCGTATCCATTTGCCCTTCGGTTTCGACATTGCCGATCGATACGGGGATGCGAAATGGACGTTCATAGGTGACGACCTGTGCGTCGTCTGCCGGTAGTTCGAGTGAGCGGTTGAAAGATAAAGTGCGGGTCGGATAATCGATTATCAGCACGCCATCAGCGAAAAAGTCTCGACCGATAATACCCGATATCGCGGCTTCCGCTGAAAGGCGACTGCTATAGTCGCGGGTGATGACTTCTATATTTTCTCTCCGATATCCGCCGATTTCGAGAGATTCGAAGCGGGTCATATCGACGCTGGCCGTCGCAACACCGTCGCTCGTTAGGCCGCCATTGGTGATGGGCAGCGTTAGGGCTTTTGTCAGGCTGGCATCCGAGCGACCCAGTCCGCTGGCACCGGTGTCGATTGCAAATGCGAAAGGCCCTTTATCGTTGACCATGACATCGACGTAGATGCGCCCATCGACCACTCGAAAGGGTACGCGGAATAGAGAGTCGACATCGGCATCGGCGCGACAGACATCAGCATCTTTGACAGTGGTATGCGCGCAAGCGGTTGTTGTTGTGGCCGCTGCGAACAGGCTGGTTGCCAGCAAAAGGATTTTCTTCGGGGACTTGGACAAAACAGGTTACTCCGTATTAGCGTATTAATACGGTGATTGAATGTGTGCGGCTAGTCAATACTGTTAAGACACCGGTACTTTTCAGGCAAAATCCGGAAAGACAGTTCGTCGCAACCTTTCGGCGTCAATGCCATAATGCGCCGAAAGGGCAGCCACGACCACCATCTCGAAGCGCATCGTCGGCTTGAGGTCGCGGCCTTCGTAAAGCTGGTTTGTTGCAAGGCCCGGCCAGTCGCTGACTATCTTTCCGCCGTTGGTTAGGCCACCACCGAACAGCATTGCTGCAGATGCCGTGCCGTGATCGGTGCCGCGCGTGCCGTTCACATGCACGGTGCGGCCAAATTCGGTGGCGACCAATATCAGCGTTTTGGACCATGCGGGTCCCATTTCTTTGCGCATAGTGTCGATCATCTCATCGACACCTTTCAGCACGGTGCCCAAACGCCCTTCCTGATTGAAATGTGTGTCCCATCCTGTTGTCTCGACCATTGCAACACGCGCGCCGTCGGCCCCGGCCATCAGGCTGGCGACGAGCTTTCCTGCGACATTGCCGCCACGACCGGCGCCCGAGTCTATGCTGCCCGCCATAGCTTCTGTCGCTGTTGCGCTTTGCCAAAGCGGCGCGAGCTGGGCGTCCTCGGCATAGAGCATCGCTACCCGTTCCATCAGCGCGGTATCGGCATCGGGCAGGCGTGAGGGGGCGTAGCTGCTGACGGTGTAAGGTCCGCGTAATGCGAGCGGAATGGCATTAGCAACGGCAATCGCCTTGCTCTCGCCTTTTGGCAGCAGGCTTAACAAGCGGTTCAGCCAGCCATCGTCGCGGCCATAGGGCCGGGTTCCTGCAGTCTCCAGCATGTTCTGCCCGTCGAAATGCGAACGCTCACGATAGCCAGAGGCAATGGCATGATAGAAAGCCGCCTGTTTCTGCGCGAACAACCCGGCGCTCGTGGTCATTTGCGGGTGCAAGGTGAACAAGCTGTCGAGCTTTGTCCCGGTCGTGGCCTCACTTGCGATTTCACCTCGAGCGCCAACAAACGCCGGATCACCCGTTGGCGCGAGGATGGCAAGTCCGTCGGCGGCGCCGCGCTGGATGATGAAGATGAAGCGCCGGTCGGTTTCGGCTGCGGCAAAGGCCATGCGCGGAGCTATCGCAACTCCAGTAGATGCGAGCCCGGAAAGGATCAGGCGGCGTCGATTGAAGATCATGGGCTTATCTCCGAAGAAACTCGGGGGAAACGAGCAGCAGCGCGAGGCCCTGCTCGGGGCTTTCGGCGCGGGCAATATGCTCTGCGGTCATTGGCGAAAGGGTGCCGGGAAGGATGCTGGGGGCAAGTTTGCGCGCATCGACACGGTTGGCGGCGAGCTTGGCAAAACGGCCTGCAGTTTCGACCCTTCGCATCAGCCCCGCAGGTCCCGCCCAGTCCGCTGCAATATCGCCATAGCCTTTGGGCGAGCCCGGTTTCCAAACGGGTTGACCCATCTGGTTGAACAACGCGACAGCGGCCCGCTCGCGTCCGGGCACTTCTAAAACGCCAAGCGCCCGCAACGATGACAACGTCCATTCCCATGGGGTTTTGAACTTGGTCCCCGTCTGGGCCCAGCTTTCGGGCGCTTCTATCAGGGTGCGATAGAGCGTGGCAAGATCACCGCCTGTTTCGACGAAATTGGCTTCGAGTCTTTGAACCAGCGCAGGGGGCGGATCGTCGGCGACAAAATGACGCGCCAGTTTGGTTGCGATATGCCGCGCCGTTGCCGGGTGGGTAGCAAGGTCCGATAGGATGGCATCCAGCGCCTTGGCGCCATTTTGCGCATAGCTCCGCCCGACAATCGTGCGCTTTCCCGGTTCGTGCAGCGCGTCGACGAATATGCCTTCACCCGGTTTGGTGTCGCTGCCCAGAATGCGCTGCAATCGGCGTTCACCCAGTCCGCCGACCGTGAGGCCCGTCATAGCGCGGGCAAATTCGGTGACGTCTGCTTGGCTAAAGGCGGTTCTGTCGCCCAGTGTATGGAGTTCCAGAATTTCGCGAGCGAGATTTTCGTTGAGTCCAATTTCGCGTTTGCGACGCGAACCGATACGTTGTGCAAGCACGCTGTTGGGTCCGATCGATTGCGCCTGATCGAGATATAGAAGCATTGCTGGATGCCAGCTTGCCGCTTTGAGTAGATCGGCAAAACGGCTGAAAATATGCGGTCGGATTGCTTCGAACTCGAAATTGCCCGCAAGGCCGACCGTCACAATCTTGTCGATCGAAATCGCAAAATGGTTTGCCCAAAAATGTACCAGTCGTTCGGCAAAATCCTGTCGCGAAGCGAGCGCGACGCCGAGGCGGGTATCAACTGCCGCGACATATTGATCGCGCAACGCCTTGCGATATTCGTTGAATTGCAGTTCGGCTGCATCGGCACCATCGGCCTTTGCAGCCTTGCGTTCCCGATTTTCGATACGCAGGTCTTTGATGGCGGTAATCAATTCGCTTCGGGGCGGCAGAGCTGAAATGGCAGCGGGCCTGGGATCGAATTTCGCCATCTGGTCGATCAACCAGCGTTTGGGGTTGGCAAGCGGTGCGGCATCGGGCCGCGCACCCAACCCGAAGCGATTCAGGGCAATTGCCGTTTCGATGGCCATCGACTGTCCTCCTCGTTCAAGGCTACCCCAAAAAATGCAGGGTCTTTTCCCTAAACGGACGAGCTGACGAAACCCTTCGCTTTTTATTTGGCTTTCGCGCGCACCCGCCAGATGATGTTGCCGACATCGTCGCTGACCAGCAGCGCGCCGCTTTTGTCGATGGCGAGCATCGTCGGGCGGCCTTGTGCTTTCTCCTCCTTGTCGAGGAATCCAGTCAGCACATTGAGCGGTTGGCCGGTGGGCATGCCGTTTTTGAACGGCACGAAAATCACGTCATAGCCGGATTTCGGTACCCGGTTCCAGGACCCGTGGCGTGCGACAAAGGCGCCGCTGGCGAATGCGCCGCCCAGCTTTGCCCGGTCGGCAAAGACCAGGCCAAGCGGCGCGGTGTGCGCGCCAAGCGCATAGTCGGGGCGACGTTCATATTCGCGCTTCTCGGGCTTTCCGGGTTTGACACGATGGTCGGTATAACCGCCCCAATAATGGTGCGGCCAGCCATAGTCCGCGCCGAATTCGACCAGCGCAAGATAATCCGGTACGGTGTCCGAACCCAGCATGTCGCGTTCGTTGACGACCGTCCACAGTTGCCCCTGGCTATCCCAATCAAGACCGACCGGATTGCGTAGGCCCGAGCTGTACGCCCCGCTTTTACCGGTAACGAGGTCGAGTTCGATCACCCGTGCACGGCCAATTTCCTGATCGAGGCCATTTTCGGCAATGTTGCTATTCGAACCTACGGCGATGTAGAGTTTCGTGCCATCGGCGCTGGCCGCAAGGTTGCGGGTCCAATGGTTGTTCGGCGCCTTGGCGTTGAGTTCAAGGATCTTGTTACCCTTGGCCGTAATCTTGGTGTCGCCTTCCTTGTAAGGGAAAGCCATAACGGCATCAGTATTTGCAACGTAAAGGATGTTGCCAACCAAGGCCATTCCAAAGGGCGAGTTCAGCCCTTCGAGAAACACGCTCTTCACCTCGGGCTTGCCGTCGCCATCGGCGTCACGCAACAGGGTGATGCGGTTGGCAGAAGGTACGGCTGCGCCAGCCTTTTCGAACAGTTTTGCCGCAATCCAGCCTTCGATGCCTTTCATGCGGTTGGCGGGGGCATTGGTTTCGGCGACAAGCACGTCGCCATTGGGCAGCACATAGATGTTGCGTGGATGGTCAAGACCTTCGGCAAAGCGCTCAACGACTAGTCCTTCGGCAGCGGTCGGGGCCTCTCCCGCCTTCCAGCGATCGGCCTCCGCGACCGAAACGGTCGGGAACATCTGCTCGCGCGCTTCGGTGATTTCAGGCTTCGGACCTGTCACCTTATCGAGCGATAGCTGCGCGACGTCGGGGCGGGTCGCATACCATCCGCCGATTCCGATAAGGACGAGCAGAAACGCCAGGAATCCAAAGATGTGCTTGCGCATGTTAACGCCCTTCCTCTGCACGTTTGCGATCGAATATCCATACCAGTATTGCCAACAGGCCACCAATTCCGAAACCTGCAACCATCCCGATCGAAGCCTCGTTCATCGCAATGCCGACAATCGAACCGATCAGTAGGCCGATAAACAGGAAAATGCCGCCGCCAAAGCGCGGGCGATCGGATGAAGGCTTATTGTCTGGGATGGTCATATTTCGGTCTTTGCCACCATATGGGGGGCGGGGGCAAGCCTTCAAGCCAACACATCTGTTTCGAACAGATCTGGCTAACGCTTCGGTAACCACGTGCTGGAAGGCTTCATCTACCGATTGCGGGTAAAAGCGTCCCTGCAGGCAGGCCACACCCCGGTCAGCCTGCCACTCAATAACCAAGAGGTCGCACTCGAACATGTATCTGCCGCTTTATGTCAACGCCCGCGATGTCAGCGAGGCGCAGGCCCTGATTGCCCGTTTTGGGTTTGAGGCCGGGCTTGAAGCGGCAGAACGTGCCGAAAAGAGCCGCAATGTTGGCAACCATTTGCATTATTGCCGCTGGCGTCAGATTGAACGGCTGGTAATCCTGCTCAATCTTGAAACCTCATTGGGCACTATCCACTGAAAAGCGCCAACAGTGCGCTTCCATTTCTGACGCAGAATCCCTAACAGGGCCGCCATGTGGCAGCTCCTGCAATTTCCCCTATGTCCGTTTTCGCGCAAGGTGCGCCTGCAAATGGGCGAAAAGGGGATTGCCTATAGCCTGGTGCGCGAAAATCCGTGGGAACATCGCGACGAATTCCTCTACATGAACCCTGCGGCGCGCACGCCGGTTCTGGTAGACCCGGCGCGCAACCTGACCTTGTGCGATTCCGTCGCGATTGGCGAATATATCGAAGAGGTCAGCGACACCGCCCCGATGATCAGTGGCTCTGCGGCCTACCGCGCCGAAATCCGTCGCCTGACCGCCTGGTTCGATCAGCAATTTTATGGGGATGTCACCGCACCGTTGCTCCATGAGCGGATGAAAAAGCGGCTGGTGCATCGGCAGCCACCCGACAGCACCGTGCTGCGCGAGGCGATGCGGCTGGCGAACGGGCACCTCGACTATATCGATTACCTTATCGACCACCGCGCGTGGATGGCGGGCCCGACAATGAGCATGGCCGATCTTGCCGCCGCCGCGCAGATTTCGGTTGCCGACTATCTGGGCGGGATTGACTGGAGCGGGCACGAGCAGACCAAGAGCTGGTATTCGATGTTCAAAAGCCGCCCGAGTTTCCGGCCTTTGCTATCCGAGAGGATGGAGGCGATCACGCCTCCGCCCTATTATGAGCAGGTCGACTTTTAAGCTGGAGCAGTGTCCCGTAGCGCGCCGCTTTTGATCAGCGGAATCAGGAGCAGCGCAACGAGCAACGTGTTCGAAACGATGTTAAGCGCAAAACCGGTTGCGTACGAAATATAACCGTCGATCACATACCATCCTACCGTTGCCACCAGCACGGCGCGCCAGAAAGGGGTGGCGCTGTCGCGGGTCAGTCCGAATATGGCCTTGAACACACCGAGCAAGGTCAAACCCCAGCCTATGCTGACTGCACCCATCAGTCCCAGAGAGAAACGATGATGCGCGTCAGGCACCGCCGGGAAGGGGTTGCCAAGCATATCGAATACCGGCCGCACCAACCCTTCGGTTGCCGCAAATGCGCCGCTTGCCAGTACAATACCGAAGATAATCACGCCCCATGCCCAAAGTTTGAACCAATTTTGCCAAAAGCTTGACATAGCATTTTCTTTCCTGTCCGAAAAAGTATGTAGCGGATGCTACAATAACGTAACGGTCGCTACAAGAGTTAATTGCGCATAAGCAGGGCTGGATGGAACAAAGCAAAACAGACGAACGGCGTTCCGCAATTGTTGACCGGCTGGCCGACCATGTGCTTGCGCACGGTCTGGTGTCGGCCAGCTTGCGGCCGTTGGCCAAGGCCGCTGGTACCAGCGATCGTATGTTGCTCTACTATTTTACAGATAAATCCGAATTGCTGGCTGCCACGCTCCAGCGCATTGCCGAACGCATGACTATAGCGATGGCGGATCACGCCGCACCGGAGCCCTTGCCGCTGCCCGCTCTGCAGAAAAGACTCGCGAGCTTACTTTTTGAAGATCGTTTCTGGCCATATATGTGTATCTGGATCGAACTGGCGAGCAGGGCTGCGCGAGGTGATCCGCTTTACTCGCCGATCGCCGCCGCAATCGGGCAGGGCTTTCTTGCCTGGGGCGAGGCGCAACTGGCGGCAAAAAATGATGCGGAGCGCGCGCGCGATGCGGCCAAATTACTGGTCGCTATAGAGGGCATGATGCTGGTCCGCGCGATCGGATTGCATGAGGTCGCCAACCGAAGTCTGGACTAGCTCTCCGGCGCCGCGCTCCGCTTCCGGTTCCAGACCAATATTCCTGCGATAGCCGCCAAAATAAAAGACAGCGTGCCCAGTATTGGAAACAGCAAAGCGGATGCCATTAACAGCCAGAATACCCAGCCGGTCTTGCCATTTTTATATGGATCTTCGCGCCCGCGAACAATGTTGATAAAGGCAGCAACACCCAGAGCGACTGCGACGGGCAAGTATAATGCGGTCAGCATGAACAACCAAAAGGCAACGCCCATTTCATATAGCGTCTGTCCATAATCCTTTCCTGCGATAACGCACCGGTGCGCCATGCCTTCATTTAACTGGCAGCCTGCCGATTGCGCGATGATAGCTGCGGCGAAGGTTATCAAGACGGGAGCTATCGCAATGAGCAGCGCCAACCCGGCACTCACAAACAGAGAAGTCGATAGCTTCACATTTTTGCTCCCTTGATCAGGTTGGTGAAAACTTAGACCAATTGGGTGCCTATGCTAATGCTCCGTTGAACCGGTGCAAAAAATGCTGCGGTCAGGGTTCGTGCTTTGACGCCTTGACCGGCTTTATCATTCCCGGCGTGACGAAACCCATGCCTTCGGGCACCAGCGCCGCCTGTTTGAGTTTGGTCTCCATCGATCGATATTCCTCCTCCATTTCGGGAGAAACCGTTGCGCGACTGGCGTTCAATGCCTGGCTAAAGTGGGTCATCCGCACTTCGTTGGCGTCGCTTCCGCCTTCGCGCAGAGCAAACAAGCCGGCACGACGGACGAGGTCTTCCAGATCGGCACCGGTGTAGCGATCGGTGCGCTCGGCGATTTCGTCAAGATCGACGTCCTTACCGAGCGGCATCTTGGCCGTGTGAATCCCTAAAATGCGCCGACGGCCGCCCTTGTCCGGTACGGTTACATAGACCAGCTCGTCAAATCGCCCCGGACGAAGCAATGCCGGGTCCATCAGCGTGGGCCGGTTGGTTGCACCGATGACGACAACGGATTGCAATTCTTCCAGACCGTCCATCTCGGCGAGCAAAGTATTGACCACGCGCTCGGTCGCTTGCGGTTCGCTCGCACCTCTTCCCCTTGCGGGCGCAAGACTGTCAATCTCGTCGATGAAGATAATCGTAGGGGCTACTTGCCGCGCACGCGCGAACAGGCGGGCGATCTGTTGCTCGCTCTCGCCATACCATTTGCTCAACAGGTCTGATGACTTGGTCGAGATGAAATTGGCCTCACTCTCTCGCGCCACCGCCTTAGCCAGCAAGGTCTTGCCGGTTCCGGGCGGTCCGTAAAGCAGGAACCCCTTGGCCGGGCGGATGCCGAGACGGCGGAAGGCGTCTGGGTTTTTGAGGGGGAGCTCGATTCCCTCCTTCAGTTTTGCCTGCGCTTCGTCGATACCGCCGACATCCTCCCATCGGACATTGGGCGACTGAACCATCACCTCTCGCATTGCCGAAGGCTGGACGCGCTTGAGCGCTTCGAGGAAATCGTCCCGGGTGACCTTCAGATTCCCCAGCACTTCGGCCGGGATTGTTCCGGTTGAAAGATCGAGCTTGGGCATGATGCGCCGGACCGATTCAATCGCTGCCTCGCGGCTGAGGGCGTTGAGATCTGCGCCGACAAAGCCATAGGTCGTTCGCGCCAGTTCGCGCAGTGAGACTTTGGCATCGAGTGGCATGCCGCGCGTATGGATCGCCAGGATTTCGCGTCGACCGCTTTCATCGGGAACGCCCACAATGATTTCGCGGTCAAAGCGCCCTGGGCGGCGCAGCGCTTCGTCGATGGCTTCAGGCCGATTGGTTGCTGCTATCACGACCAGATTGGTTCGCGGCTCCAGCCCGTCCATCAGCGTCAGCAACTGTGCGACCAGCCGCTTTTCGGCCTCGCCGTGCACTTTGTCCCGTGACGGGGCGATCGAATCGATCTCGTCGATAAACAGGATGGAAGGAGCGGTCTTGGTAGCTGCCGCGAAAATCTCCCGCAGTTTCTTTTCGGATTCGCCATAGGCCGATCCCATGATTTCGGGGCCGTTGATGACGAAAAATTCGGCCTCGCTCTCATTTGCAACCGCGCGGGCAAGACGCGTCTTGCCGGTTCCCGGCGGGCCATGCAGTAATACGCCGCGCGGTGGATCGACGCCCAGCCGGGTGAACAGCTCTGGATAACGCAAGGGAAGCTCGACCATTTCACGCAACTGGCGAATGGTATCGGCCATGCCGCCAATATCGTCATAGGTAACATCCGCGCGACGCACATCGCCGTCATGGCTATATTCAGCACGCAGCTCGACATCGGTATCCTGGTCGATATGGACGATGCCCTTGGGTGTGGTTGACACCACCGTCAGACGGATTTCAGTGAGCGCGAAGGCGGGTGCCGCCAGCATTTGCGCCAGTTGCGGCGGCATATTTTCGGGCGCGACACGCTGTTGGCCGTGGGTCGCAACAACATCTCCGGCCAACAGCGCGCGACCGATGAAATTGCGTTTGAGGGCATCGCCCGGTCCTTCGAGGCGGATTTCGGGCTGGGCTGGCGCAAAAACGACGCGCTTCGCAGCGATTGACGTAGTTTTCTTGACCTCCACATGGTCACCTGCACCGGCTCCAGCATTGGCGCGTTGCAAGCCGTCGAGCCTAATGACTTCGAGGCCTTCATCTTCCGGGTAAGGGTCAAAGGCTCTTGCGACGGTTGTTCGCTTACCGATAATCTCGATAACATCGCCCTGCTGCAGGCCATGTTCGGCCATGAATTCGCGCGACAGGCGGGCAAGTCCGCGCCCCGAATCCTCGGGCCGGGCATTGGCAA
Organism: uncultured Sphingorhabdus sp.; assembly: GCA_937873665.1. The sequence goes on along the minus strand of CALMYW010000394.1, from coordinate 559,835 downwards.
CCTGGAGTTTGCTGTTTTTTTGCTTTGCCATATCCGGTTACCTTTGGTCCAAGCCCCTGATTTTCAAGATAGGGTGGCAGACTGGACGGGGCAACGGGCAAAAAAAGAGGCCGGGAGTAAACCCGGCCTTTGAAAAGTCTTACTTTAGGAGAGGATGCCTGTAAGGCCCGACCCATATGTAGTCGTCTCGTTTTTTGTGCAAGTGCGAAGAAAACAATCGGGGTTGCAATTTTTGCAATCCGAATTAGCTTTCAACTCAACGAAAACCGGTAAAATTCTGAAGCAATGTTCGGTTCGCTTCATTTTTGCGCCGCACAAATTAGAGAGTTCTCCCCAAATGCGCCGATTGCCGCCGCTGCGCTCGCTAGAAGCCTTTGTCCGGATTGCCAAATTGGGCTCCGCCAAGGCTGCAGCATCCGAAATGGCACTATCGCCTCCAGCCTTGAGTCGGCGAATCAAGGCGCTCGAAGATTTCATGGGCAAGCCGCTTTTCGAACGAAAGGCACAGGCAATGATCCTGAACACCGAGGGTCATGCGCTGCTAAAAGCGATTGAACCCGCGTTGGAGGCGATGGCCGACGCCGTCGAGGAATTGTCAGGGCAGGGTGGCGAATATCGACTGCGCCTTGGCGTATTGCCGCTTTTCGGTTCGCAACGCCTGATTCCGAAACTGCCGGAACTGCGCAAGTTGTTCCCTAAGTTGCACATCGATGTCGACACCTCGGCGCATGCTGAAAATCTACTGGGCGATGTGGTCGATGCGGCAATCATCATTGCCGACCAGGTCGATCCGCGTCTTTATGCCGTCCGTCTCGATCGCAATAATGTTTACGCCATCGCATCGGATAGCATGGCCAAAGAGCACAATCTGAAGAAACCGGCCGATTTAAAGGATCAGACCGTGCTGGTACACAGCGACATGCCGCTGATATTCAATGCGTGGCGAGAAGCGGTAGGGGAACCGCGGCTGAAGCCTGCGGCAATAGACCATATCGACAGCGGCCCACTGATGCTTGAAGCCGCCGCGAATGGGCTGGGCGTGGCAATCATGCATGGCAGCCATTTTTCAGACGCCAAAGACCCTCGACTGGTTCGGCTTTTCGATACCGAGGTCGAGAGCCCTTACAGCTATTGGTTTGTCTGCCGCCCGCGCGCGTTGAAGCAGCGTGCAGTGCGTATTTTCCACGATTGGCTGCTTAAATCCGGGGTTTGAAATAAAAGGCCGAGGCGCGGGGTGGTGTGAACCCCGCCCTCGGCAGGATGTTGGCATAGGGAGATCCATGCCAACCGGGTCGCAACGCCCGATTGGCAGGGGAATCGATTCTCAACGCGTGACGCGCGTCACGCCTTTCAAATTTCGGTCTCGGATTTTCCGTTCAGCGCCAGATAGCAGCAGCGTGGGCCAGGCTGTTGTTCTGATGATTTCTGTCATTGTCGATTATCCAGCGAATCCGCTCGAGTGAACGAGTCTCCAGTGGTTCTTCGAAAGCAACCCCACATCGTTCGCCTTTCACCCAACTTACCGAACCTAGCGCTTCAATCCGCTCGACCTTAACCAGAATGGTTGCGCCGATGCGTGGAGGTTCAGTTGTTCGTAAGCGACAGCCGGTGCGCGACACATTTTCAAGCGTACAACGCGCTGTACGTTCTGGCAGCACCAAACCCGCATCCAACTCGATTGTCAGCCGTGCAACCGACCGCTTCCCGAGTTTCCCAAAAGTTTTGCGCATGCTCATTGAGCGCTGAACGTAACCAATGACTGTGAAAATTTGATTGAAGGGTGGAGCAATTACGGAGTGTCATGCCGTAACAGCCTGTGGAATGGCCGCCTAAAACATAAATGGGCGCTGGTATTGCTACCAGCGCCCACTGCGCCTGATCCTGGAAGTCCTTGGCCTCAAGGGCCATTCTTTCCGCTTTCCGGCGTCCGGCTCGCTGGCGGCCCCGAAGGGTCGCCAGTTTGCCTGACTGCTTTCGGTATCCTGCCCGGCGTTGGCTTTTGGCGGTGAGGCCTCGGCCCGCACATGGCGTTCGTTGTCCGGCAGCAACCTCTGCTTTCCTGCTTCTTCCACTTTCGCTTCTGAAACGCTCTGGCGAGGTATCTGACAGTTCTTTCGTTCCGCTCTGCTTCCCGTTTCCGTTCCACTTCGCTTTCCGGCTTTCCTGCCTGACAACTGAAAGGTCTCATCGAACCCTGAGTCGGGCAACGGGAATCTTGCGACTTATCCACAGGCGGAGGGGTTTGCGGTGGACAAAATGGAGAACAAGAAGATGCATGTCGCGGGGGGGAAATAATACATCGCTGTTGCGACATTAAGCCACAAACGAATACGGCCTCCACGCTGTGCATGAAGGCCGTTCGTCTTGATCAGCGAGCGGGGGAGAGGAGGAGGAGATGCTCGCCGGTCAGAATGTGTTTCGAAAGTTTCGCTTTCGGTGACCCGCATTTGGCGATTGGGGGTTCATTGTGCAATTGCGAAAAGAAAAAGGTCAGTTGCACGAAATGCAACTGACCTCGAATTGCGCGATTTGCACTTATGGATTTATGCGGCCATGGCCTGCCATGTCGCCATCACTAGCGCGAATCCCCGGGCATCGCCCGTAGTGGTGCCCTCCATCCGGTTCATCACATAAGAAAATGTCGTCTGTGTATCCATGTCGACGATGGCGATCGAACCGCCATAGCCGCCCCAATAGCAGCTATTGGGGTTGGGCAATGGCACCATGCCGCCCGGCAGGCCAAAACCCATGCCAAACCGCACGGGGATGCCAAGAACAAGATCTGTACCTTCAACCTGGCATTCGAGTGCGCGGCGACACCCGGCGTCTGACAGGAAGCGCTTTCCTTTTCCGACGCCGCCATTGGCCAGTATGGCATGAATTTCCGCTACAGACCGGGCATTGCCTGTACCGCCAGCAGCCGGAATCTCCGCGCCACGCCATGCACGTTTTGCCGTTTCGCCGACATCGATACCCGGATTGGTCGCCATATTCTTCTGCAATTCGGAGCCGGGCTGTGCGCCCACCGCAAACGGTGGTGGCACCAGTTCGGCGACTCGGGCGTCTTCGCTGGCGGGCAATCCAATATGGAAATCGGCACCGAGTGGTTCGGCGATTTCTTCCCTGAACACGGTACCGACAGTTTTTCCGGTCGCGCGCCGGATTACTTCACCGACGAGATAGCCTTGCGTCAACGCGTGATAGCCTGGTGCGGTCCCGGGTTTCCAGAACGGCGCCTGCCGCGCCAGCAGATCGGTACATTTGGACCAGTCGTACAGATCTTCGCGTTGCAGTGGCTCTTTCCAACCCGAAAGGCCTGCCGAATGGCTGAGCAAATGCGCAATTGTGACGTCGCCTTTGCCCTCTGCAGCAAATTCGGGCCAGAACTTGCTGACCTCGTCGTGCAGGTCAAAAACCCCACGGTCGGCAAGCAACAGTGCTGTCAGTGCGGTCATCGTTTTGGTTGTTGAATAGACGTTGACGATGGTGTCGCGTTCCCATTCGCGCGATTTGGCCGGATTGGTATGGCCGCCCCAGATATCGACCACCGTCTCGCCGCCTTTTGTCGCGCAGAACGAGGCTCCCAGATCGGCACCGCTTGCAAGACTGGCTTCCATCACGGACTTGACGCCCGCAAATTTGCCCTCTGCAACGCCCTGGACGCTCACGCGTCGATGCTCGGTGAACCGATATTGGCGTGGGCCACGCCGCCATCGACGGTGATCGTATCGCCGACCACATAGTTGCCCGCATCCGACGCGAGGTAGATCGCGGCCGCTGCCATGTCCTCGGCAACCCCGATGCGCTTGTTCGGAATGTTGCTGGCAACCGCATCGCCATGGTCGCGAGCGGCCTTGTTCATGTCGGATGCAAAAGCACCCGGGGCGATCGCAGTGACATTGATCTGATCCTGCACCAACCGCGCGGCCATACGTTTTGTAAGATAGAGTATCGCCGACTTGGATGCGTGATAGCTGTACGTTTCCCATGGGTTCAGGCGGATGCCGTCGATCGAACCGATGTTGATGACCTTCGCCGGATGCGCCTTCGATGCTGCGGCCTTGAGCTGCGGATAAAGCGCTTGGGTCAGGAAAAAGGGGCCCTTGACGTTGAGGTCCATGACCTTGTCCCAGCCCGCTTCAGGGAATTCCTCGAACGGTGCGCCCCATGCGGCGCCTGCATTGTTGACGAGGATGTCGAGCTTTGACTCACGCTCGGCAAATGCCGCCGCCAGTGCCTTGCAGCCCTCAACGGTCGAGACATCCATTGGCAGCGGGATGCAGTTGGGGCCCAGTTCTGCTGCGGTCGCTTCGCAGGCGTCCGCTTTGCGTGAGCTGATATAGACCTTGGCACCTGCCGCGATGAAACCCTCGGCCATATGACGACCCAAATTTTTGGAACCGCCCGTAACAAGGGCTATGCGGCCTTCAAGGCTGAACAGTTTTTGCAAGTCCATGATGATCTCCTTTTTATTCCCGTCCCGCTTGCGGGAGGGGTTAGGGGAGGGGACGAGCGCAGCGAGCCGTGTGTAAGGCTTGGGGCCCTCCCCCGGCCCCTCCCGCAAGCGGGAGGGGAGTTTAATAACCGTTCAGTTTGGCCACGCGGTCGGCATGGAAATAGATGTCGCCCATGAACTCGGCCAAAGCGCGGTCGCGCTTCATATAGAGGCCGATATCATATTCATCGGTCATGCCGATGCCGCCATGCATCTGCACGCCTTCGCGGACAGAGAGGCTGCAGGCGAGGCCAGCCTTGGCCTTGGCAACCGAGGCGTAGAGCTCCGCACGCGGATCTTCCTCGTCGAGGAAGTTCTGCGCCTTGAGCACTGCCGAACGCGCCATTTCCATCTCGCCATAAAGATGCGCTGCACGGTGCTGCAATGCCTGGAACTCACCGATGACGCGGCCAAACTGCTTACGCTGTTTGAGATAGTCAAAGGTCAGATCCATCGCACCAGTGCCAACGCCGACCATTTCGGCGGCGGAACCGGTGCGTCCGGCGTTGAGCATCTTGGACAGGACGGCCCAGCCGCCATCGACATCGCCAATCACGGCGTCGGCGGTTACTTCGACGCCGTCAAATGCGACACGTGCCGCCATCGCGGAATCGACGGTGCGCGCGGCATCCATCGACAGACCCGCTGCATCCTTGTCGACCGCAAACAGCGTCAGGCCATCGGTTTCGCCAACGGCACCACCAGTGCGGGCGGCAACAATCAGCATGTCGGCGGAGCTTCCCTGCACGACAAACTGCTTTGCGCCGCTCAGCTTGAAGCCATTGCCGCTGCGTTCGGCCTTCACCGCGATCTTTTCGGGATGGTGCTTCTTGCCTTCTTCCAGCGCGATGCCGATCACGGTTTCGCCTGCAAGGATGCCGGGGAACCAGCGGTCGCGCATTGCCTTGTCGGCAGCCTTCAATGCTTCAACAGCAACCACCGAGGTTGAAAGGAAAGGCGAGGGCGACAGGTTACGTCCGATTTCCTCAAGCACGATGCCGGCTTCGACATGGCCCATGCCAAGCCCGCCATCGGCATCGGGAATCAGGATACCGGTGAAGCCCATTTCGGAAAATTGCTTCCACAGATCGTGGCTGAAGCCATCCTTGCAATCCATATCCCGATATTTGCGCAGATGCGCGACGGGGGCTTCGGTTTTCATGAAGTCGCGTGCGCTATCGCGAAGCATCGACTGGTCTTCATTATAGGTCATCGCCATTGGTCAGGCTCCCGGCATGTCGAGAATGCGTTTTGCGACGACGTTGAGCATGACTTCGCTCGTGCCGCCTTCGATCGAATTGGCTTTGGTGCGCAGCCAGTCGCGTGCGCGCTTGCCGCCATTCGAACGTTCGCTTTCCCATTCCAGATAGTCTGAACCACCCGCAGCCATTACAAGTTCGTGGCGCTTCTTGTTCAGTTCGGTACCGATATATTTCATCAGGTTCGAATAGGCCGGATGCGCGGTGCCGGTTTTCCATTCGTCCATGAAGCGTTCGCTGTGCGCGCGGAAGGCGAGGCTCTCGACGTCGAACATCGCAAGCTGCGCGCGCAAAATGGGCTCATCTCCCAACGCGTCCTTGAAGCCGCCGCCGAGCGAGGCGGTGCCGCCATCGCCGCCCATGCCCGAGATCATTTCGCGTTCATGGCCGAGCAGATATTTGGCGACATCCCAACCGCGGTTGAGTTCGCCGACAATCTGGTGCTTGGGCACGACAACATTGTCGAAGAATGTTTCGCAGAAGGGCGAATTGCCCGAAATCAGTTTGATCGGCTTGGTGGTAACGCCCGGTGTCGTCATATCGAACAGCAGGAAGCTGATGCCCTGATATTTGTTTTCCTTGTCGGTGCGGACAAGGCAGAAAATCCAGTCGGCCTTGTCGGCATAGCTGGTCCAGATTTTCTGGCCATTGACCACCCAGTGATCGCCCTTGTCTTCGCCAAAAGTCTGCAGCGAAACGAGGTCAGAACCTGAGCCCGGTTCTGAATAGCCCTGACACCAGCGGATTTCTCCGCGCGCGATCTGCGGCAGGTAATGGCGCTTCTGCTCTTCGGTGCCGAATTTGAGCAATGCGGGGCCAAGCATCCAGATGCCAAAGCTGTTGAGCGGAGAGCGCGCACCAGCGCGTGCCATTTCCTGTCGGAAGATTTTGGTTTCGGCGGGCGACAGCCCTGCGCCGCCATAATCCTTCGGCCAATCGGGCACAGTAAGACCCGCCGCAGCGCAGCGTTCCATCCATTGTTTTTGCGCTTCGCTCTGGAAAACGAAGTTGCGACCGCCCCAGCAGGTGTCGTCGTCGCTTTTGATCGGGGTTTTCATTTCGGGCGGGCAGTTTGCCTCTATCCACGCCCTGATTTCCGTCCGGAATGCTTCCAGCTCGCTCATCGGGTTTCTCCTAAAAAGTGCCGAATCACTATGTCTCTTTGTGCGCTTTACGCAAGCGTCAACTTGTGAGGCGCGCTTTCCGTAACGGCAATTTTGCGCCCGTTGACCGCGCCTTTTTAAGCAGACAGGATAGCGGCGAGAGAGTCGGGATGAGGAGAGGAATATGAGATTCGCTGGGAAGACGGCTGTCGTCACCGGGGCTGCATCGGGCATTGGCAAGGCCACCTGCCTTCGATTGGCCGAAGAAGGTGCGACCGTAATCGCCGCAGATATCGATGAAGAGGGCGGAAGCGAACTCGCAGCAACCTCCAACGGAAAGATATTCTTCAAGCGCACCGATGTCTGCAACGTCGATGATATCAAGGCGCTAATGGACTTTGCCGCTGAAAAGACCGGTGGCATCGACATCGTGTTCAACAATGCCGGTGCTGCGGGCGATCGCGCGCCGATTGACGAAATCGAACCCGAAGGCTGGGACCGGACGATGGACCTGTTGTTGCGCTCGGTCGCAATGGGGATTCGTTATGCCGTGCCGCATATGAAAGGCCGCAAAGGCGCGTCGATTGTCAACACCGCCAGCATTGCTGCGCTGGGCGCGGGATATTCGCCATCGGCCTATGCCGTGGCAAAAGTGGGCGTGCTGCACCTTTCGAAAATGGCCGCAGCCGAGCTCGCCAAATTTGATATTCGCGTCAACGCGATCTGCCCGGGCTTTATCAAGACCAATATTTTCGCTTCAGCTCTCGAAGTTCCGGCTGAACAACGAGACGCGGCAAATGCCATCATTCATGGCGTGGCCGATGCGGCGCAGCCAGTCAAAGGTGGGGGCAATCCAGAGGATATCGCCTCGATGGTCGCCTATCTCGCAAGTTCGGAAGCACGCTTCATCACCGGCACACATATGGTTGTCGATGGAGGTATCACCATCGGCCCGCGCCATAGCTGGGATGAAAATGCCCCTGCGATGTTCGACTCGGTCGAAAGCTTCGTCGGCGCGGCTCAGGAATGACGATTACCTCCGACGGGCGCGTCCCGACGCGCATCAAATTCTTTCACGGCTTTGGCAGCATCGCTTATGGCGTGAAGGAGAACGGGTTTTCGACCTTCCTGCTGCTGTTCTACAATCAGGTCATCGGCATGGATGCCCGGCTCGTTGGTGCAGCGCTGGCGATTGCAATGGTCGTCGACGCTTTTGCCGATCCGATTATCGGGCATATGAGCGACCGAACCTATTCGCGCTGGGGCAGGAGATTGCCCTGGCTCTATCTCGCCGCAGTCCCGCTGGCTGCTTCGTGGATGCTGCTCTGGCACCCGCCAGGGCTGGAGGGGTGGCAGGCCTTTGGCTATCTCGTCGTCACGGCCATTTTCGTTCGAACGCTGGTTTCGGCTTGCGAAGTGCCCTCGGTCGCGATCCTGCCCGAACTGACGCAGGATTATGACGAGCGAACCAGCCTGATGCGGTTGCGCTATCTGTTCGCATGGGCGGGCGGATTGCTGATGCTGTTCCTTGCCTATGGCGTGTTTCTGGTTTCGGACAAGGAAGGCGAAGTCGGGCAGCTGCTGGCTGAAGGCTATTGGCTGTACGGCATTACCGGCGCCTGCCTGATGGCGTTCACCGTCCTGCTCTCCGCAATCGGGCAGCATAAACGGCTCGCCCATTTGCCTGCGACACAGCCTGACCGCACGACGGTGCGTGAGGCGATGCGGGAGATCTGGCACTCGGTTTCACACCCGACCTATCTGGTGCTAATTTCCGCCGTCGCCTTTGCCGCCGTCAGCACGCAGGTCACCTATGTGCTGTCCAACTATCTGTACATCTTTGTCTGGCGTTTTCCCGAACGCTGGTTCCAGGCTTATCCTTGGTTGCTGTTCGGCAGCGTCATCATCGCCTTTTTCCTCGTCACCTATTTTAACAAAAAATGGGGAAAAAAGGATTCGGCCTTCCGTTTCATTTTCATCAATGCGGGATTCTGGATCACCCCGTTCCTGCTGTTTCTCGGCGGCTTCTGGCCGCAGACCGGCAGCAATCTCTCGACGGCAATGGTGTTCGCATTTTTCTTTATCGCCAATTGCTCGGGGGTGATTATCCAGATTTCGGTCGCGTCGATGATTGCAGATGTGGTCGAGGTGACCGAGGAGCGTACAGGTCGGCGTTCGGAAGGGCTGCTCTATGCGGGTAATTTGTTCGTGCAGAAATGTGCGACAGGTGCGGGCATCCTGATTGGCGGTTTCATCATCTCGATGGCCGGGCTTCCGGAGAAGGCCAATCCGGCTACCGTTCCCGGGCCGGTCATCGACAGCCTTGTGATTGCCTATATCAGCACGATCGCGCTGCTGGGGCTGGGCACCATATGGCGGATCCGCAAATTCCCGATCACCCGTGCCGATCATGAGGAACGGGTGCGACGGCTCGCCGAAGGCGAAAAAACAGTTGAAGCAGGGGCCGGATAGGCCCAAGGAAATCAAGTTAACCGGACGATTAAAAAGAGGACGACTCGCATGGACTTTACCTTCACCGAACGCGAAACCTATTGGCGCGACCGCATCAAGAACCATATCGACACCTACCTCCGTCCGCGTGTTGCAGACTATAAGAAAGAAGATGCAACCGGCGAGCGCTGGAAGGTGCTTCAAGTCGTTGAAGAAGAAAAGGCGCGCGCCAAGGCGGCGGGTCTCTGGAACCTGTTCATGCCGCCGCAGGGTGCCAACCCGCACCTCGACACGACGGTCGAATTTGATGGCCCGCAATTGACCAATGTCGAATATGCATTGTGCGCCGAAGAAATGGGCCGTGTCGGCTTTGCTTCCGAAGTGTTCAACTGCTCGGCACCAGACACCGGCAATATGGAAGTCTTTCACCGCTATGGCACTGCCGAGCAGAAGAAGAAGTGGCTGGTTCCACTGATGAACGGCGAAATCCGTTCGGCGTTCCTGATGACCGAACCTGCCGTGGCCTCATCCGACGCCACCAATATCGAAACCCGCATGATCCGTGACGGGGACGAATATGTCATCAACGGCACCAAATGGTGGTCGTCGGGCCTGGGCGATCCGCGCTGCAAGGTCGCGATCGTTATGGGCAAGACCGACACCGGCGCGCAAAAGCACCAGCAGCAGTCGCAGATCATCGTGCCGATGGACGCACCGGGTGTGAACATCCTGCGCCACTTGCCCGTATTCGGTTATGACGATGCGCCGCACGGCCATATGGAAGTCGAACTGAAGGACGTTCGCGTTCCAGTCGATAATGTCATCCTCGGCGAAGGTCGTGGCTTTGAAATCGCGCAGGGCCGCCTCGGGCCGGGCCGTATCCATCACTGCATGCGCACCATCGGCGTTGCTGAAGAAGCGCTGGAAAAAATGTGCCGCCGCCTCACCAGCCGTGTCGCATTCGGCAAAACCATTGCGGAACACAGCGTCTGGCATGAGCGGATTGCCCGCGCACGTATCGACATTGAAATGACCCGCCTGCTCTGCCTCAAGGCTGCGCAGATGATGGATACCGTCGGCAACAAGGCCGCGGCGAACGAAATCGCGATGATCAAGGTTCAGGCACCGAATATGGCGCTGAAGATCATCGACGATGCCATTCAGGCGCATGGCGGCGGCGGCGTGTCCGAAGATTTCGGCCTCGCATCGGCTTGGGCGCATCAGCGTACGCTGCGTCTTGCTGATGGTCCGGATGAAGTCCACAACCGTGCGATCGCTCGCATGGAACTGGGCAAATATGGCGGCGTTCGCGGCGGTGTTGAACTGTCGAGCGGCAGCCTGGCGGTGACACGCTGATGAAAGCTGCTGTCCTCATTGAACCGGGCAAACCGCTCGAAATCGAAACCCTGCAAATCTCCAAGCCGGGTCCGCACGAAGTTTTGATCCGCAACGCGGCCTGCGGGCTGTGCCATTCGGATTTGCACTTTATCGAAGGTACCTATCCGCACCCGTTGCCGGCGGTACCCGGCCATGAAGCGGCCGGTATCGTCGAAGCGGTGGGTTCCGAAGTGCGTACGGTGAAGGTCGGCGATGCCGTCATCACCTGCCTTTCCGCCTTCTGCGGACATTGCGAATTTTGCGTCACCGGACGCATGTCGCTTTGCCTTGGGGCCGACACGCGCCGCAATCCCGACCAGCCTTCGCGCCTTACACGTCCCGATGGCTCGCCGGTCAACCAGATGCTCAACCTTTCGGCTTTTGCCGAAATGATGCTCATCCACGAACATGCCTGCACCCGCATCGATCCGGAAATGCCTTTGGATCGTGCAGCGGTCATTGGCTGTGCAGTGACGACAGGTGCCGGTACGATCTTTAATGCGTGCAAGGTGACGCCCGGCGAAACCGTGGCGGTCGTCGGCTGCGGCGGTGTTGGTCTCGCGACCATCAATGCCGCGAAGATTGCCGGGGCAGGGCGCATCATTGCCGCTGATCCGATCCCGGAAAAGCGCGAACTGGCGAAGAAACTCGGCGCAACCGACGTGGTGGATGCGCTGGCAGACGATGCGGCTGCACAGATCATCGATCTGACCAATGGCGGCGTTGACCATGCGGTTGAAGCGGTCGGTCGTCCGGCTTCGGGCGAACTGGCGGTCAAATCGCTGCGCCGCGGTGGCACCGCAACGATCCTTGGCATGATGCCGCTGACCCACTCGGTTGGCCTGTCAGCGATGGATCTGCTTTCGGGCAAGAAACTGCAAGGTGCGATCATGGGCGGCAACCGCTTCCCGGTCGATATGCCGCGGCTGGTCGATTTCTACATGCGTGGCCTGCTCGATCTCGACAGCATCATATCCGAGCGTATCCCGCTCGAGCAGATCAACGAAGGCTTCGAAAAGATGAAGAAGGGCGATAGCGCGCGCAGTGTTATCGTGTTTGATCAATGAGCGATGCCGCTGCAATGAATGCCGAGGAAGCCTTTGTCGGCACGGTCGAGCCTGAGGGTGCAGACAAGCTTGATGAAGGCCGCCTTACCGATTGGATGCAGGCAAATGTGGAGGGCTTCAAAGGCCCTCTGCACCTGACCAAGTTCAAAGGCGGGCAATCGAACCCGACTTACAAGATCGAAGCGGAGTCGGGCAATTATGTACTGCGGCGCAAGCCCTTTGGGCCATTGCTGCCTTCCGCCCATGCGGTTGACCGCGAATATAAGGTGCAGGCCGGGATGTATAAGACCGGCTTCCCCGTCGCCCGCCAATATGGCTTGTGCACCGACGACAGCGTCATCGGCAGCTGGTTCTATGTGATGGGCATGGTCGATGGCCGCACCATCTGGAATGGCGCGATGCCGGGAAGCACGCCCGAGGAACGACGCGCGGTCTATTGCGAGATGTTCGATGTATTGGCAAAGCTGCACAATACGCCGATTGAAGCGGCCGGTCTGGAAAACTTCGGCAAGCCCGGCAATTATTTCGGCCGCCAGGTCGATCGCTGGACCAAGCAATATCGCCTGTCCGAAACCGAAACCATGCCTGGTATGGAGCGGCTGATCGAATGGTTGCCTGCGACCTTGCCCGAGCAGACCCGCACCAGCGTGGTGCATGGCGATTTCCGCATCGACAATGCGATTTTCGATCGCAACAGTCCGAAATGCCTCGCCGTTCTTGACTGGGAATTGTCGACGATTGGCGATCCGCTGGCGGATTTCTCCTATGTCGCGATGGCGTGGGTGACCGAAAATGGCGGTCGTTCAGGCGTCAAGGATCTCGACCGCAAGGCGCTGGGAATTCCGGAGCTGGAGGAAATGGTCGAACGCTATTGCGCCGCGACCGGACGTGACAGCGTTCCTGACATGAACTGGTACCTCGCCTACAATTTCTTCCGCCTTGCGGGCATCATGCAGGGCATTAAGAAGCGCGTGATCGACGGCACTGCCAGTTCGGCGCACGCCAAGGCGATGTCCGACCGCGTGACTCCGCTGGTCGACAAGGCGCTGGAATTTGCGGTAAAAGCAGGGGCTTAAACATCGCGTCGCCCCGGCGAAGGCCGGGGCCGCTGGAAGTTTTCGCAGCCAGCTTTGGGTAAACCTACTGCGGCCCCTGCCTGCGCAGGGGCGACGTTATTAGAGGAGAGCATATGTCCCTTTTCGACATGAGTGGGCAGGTCGCCCTCATCACCGGGTCATCGCGCGGGATTGGCAAGGCGATTGCCGAAGAAATGGCGGAGCATGGCGCCAAGGTCGTCATCTCCAGCCGCAAGCAGGATGCCTGCGAAGCGGTAGCTGCTGAAATCAATGCGAAGCATGGTGCAGGCACGGCGATTGCGATCGCCGCCAACATATCTTCGAAAGACGATTTGCAGCATCTGGTAGACGAATCGCGTAAGGCTTTTGGCAAGATAACTGCCTTGGTCTGCAATGCGGCATCCAACCCCTATTATGGCCCAAGCGCCGGGATCAGCGACGATCAATTCCGCAAGATCATGGACAACAACATCCTGTCCAACCACTGGCTGATTCATATGGTCGCACCCGAAATGCTGGAGCGTGGTGCAGGTTCGGTGACCATCGTTTCGTCGGTGGGCGGATTGAAGGCCTCGACCGTGATTGGTGCCTATTGCATCTCCAAGGCGGCCGACATGCAGATGGCGCGCAATCTGGCCGATGAATTCGGGCCAAAGGGCGTGCGCGTGAACTGCATTGCGCCGGGCCTCATCAAGACCGACTTTGCCCGCGCGCTTTGGGAGAATCCCGATACGTTGGAAATTTCAACCCGTCGCTCGTCGCTGCGCCGCATCGGTGAGCCATATGAAATCGCAGGGGCAGCGGTATTCCTTGCCAGCAAGGCAGGCGGCTTTACCACAGGACAAACGATCGTCATCGACGGCGGCAATACAATTTCAGGAGGATGAGCATGGGCGCACTTGCAGGCAAAGTTGCAATCATAACAGGCGCGGGTTCGGGGATCGGTCGCGCATCTGCCAAACGGTTTGCTGCCGAAGGCGCGAAGCTGGTCATAGGTGACAAGACCGAAGCGGTTTTCGAAACCGCAAAGATGGTCGAGGAAGCAGGCGGCACCGTCACCGCGCTGCAGATTGATGCCGGTGTAGAGGCTGATGTTGCGAAGCTCGTCGAGACCGCGAAAGCCAATTATGGCGGCGTAAATGTCGCCTTCGCCAATGCCGGTATCATTGGCGATATGGGCGGAATCTTTGAAATCGATCCTGCCTCCATGGCCGAAACCTTCCGCGTCAACGTCATTGGCCCCGCCTTGATGGTGAAACATGCGGGCAAGGCGATGGTCGATCAGGGGCGCGGCGGGGCCATCGTGCTGACCGCGAGTGTCGCAGGCCTCAATTCGGGGGCTGGCCCGCTGACCTATTCGGCGTCGAAGGCAGGCGTTATCAACCTCGCCAAGACAGCGGCGCAGCAGCTGACGACATCGGGCGTGCGCGTGAATGCGATCTGCCCGGGGCTCACCGAAACCGGCATGACCAAGCCGACCTTTGACTATGCCCGTTCGAAGGATGTGATGCACAAGGTGGGGCAATTGAACCCGCTGAAGCGGGCGGCCCAACCAGAGGAGCTGGCCAATGTCGCACTGTTCCTCGCCTCTGATCAAGCAAGCTATGTCAACGGTCAGGCGATTGCGGTCGACGGTGGTTTGACCAGTTCGCATCCGGTTACGCGGCAACTTCTCGGACAGACGGCACACTGACATGAGCGACGACAGCACAGCACTTGAACTTGGTTTTCTGCCCGATCGGCTCGCCCGCATCGGCGCGCATATTCAGGCCAAATATCTGGACAGTGGCAAGCTGCCCTTCGGCGCGCTGCTTATCGGGCGTGGTGACGAAGTCGCGCATACATGGGCGTCGGGCGTTGACCCTGATGCCATTTTCCGCATCGCCAGCATGACCAAGCCGATCACTTCGATCGCCTTCATGCAGTTGGTGGAGCAGGGGAAGGTCGCGCTCAGCGAGCCGGTCGCCAAATATATCCCGGAATTTGCCGATCTGGGCGTGTTCATGGCTGGCGGTGGCAATGTGCCCTTCACCAGCCGCCCGCCCACGACACGGCTCAACATCATCGACGTGCTGCGCCACACCACCGGCTTCACTTACAGTTTCCAGGAACGCACGCCGGTCGACGCTGCCTATCGCAAGACCGAGCTTGAGCACTGGATGAAGAATGACAGCCAGAGCTTCATCAACCATCTGTCGCAGATTCCGCTCGAATTCGATCCGGGCACTTGCTGGAATTATTCGGTTTCGACCGACGTATTGGGCGTATTGGTAGAGCGTATTTCGGGCCAATCGCTGGGCGATTATTTCCGCGAGCATATTTTTGAACCGCTCGGGATGAAGGATACCGGCTTCAAGGTTGCGGCCGATCAGGCGCACCGCATTCCACCCTGTTATGCGTTCCACCCCAAAGACAAGATGGTGCAGACCGACAAGGCCGGTGCCGACAGTCTGTGGGCGCAGGGGTGGAAATTTGAATCGGGTGGCGGCGGCCTTGCCTCGACCGTCCACGATTATCATCGTTTCTGCCGGATGTTGCTCAATGGCGGCGCTCTCGATGGCGTGCAGATAATCAGCCCCAAGACACTGGAGTTGATGACCGCCAACCATTTGCCCGGCGGCGGTGACCTGACCCAGCATTCGAAATCGCTGTTCAGTGAAGCGGAGAATGCCGGAATCGGCTTCGGGCTTGGATTTGCCTGCAATATCGATCCGGCGGCGACGATGCTCGCAGGCTCAAAGGGTGAATTCTACTGGGGCGGCATGTATTCGACCGCCTTCCTTGTCGATCCGGTCGAGGATTTGATCATGGTTTTCATGACCCAACTCGCGCCCTCATCGACCTATCCGATCCGGCGTGAAATTCGCACAATGATGTATGCGGCTTTGGCGGCTTAGTCCCCCTCCCGCAAGCGGGAGGGGTTAGGGGAGGGCCCGTCCAACCGCATTCGTTTCAGGCCCTCCCCCAGCCCCTCCCGCAAGCGGGAGGGGAGCAGAAAGGAAGTAATATGCAATCCGTAACCACCTCGCAGGACGGTGAAATCCTCGTCCTTTCGGTCAACAATCCGCCGGTAAACGCGCTCAGCTGGCACGTGCGCCAGGGCATTTCGGACGGTATCGAACAGGGTCTGAAAGACGACAGCGTTAAAGCCGTCGTCATCCGCTGCGAAGGGCAAACCTTCATCGCTGGCGCCGACATCACCGAATTCGGCAAGCCACCGCAAGGCCCGGATTTCAATGCTGTGCTCAACACCATCGAAACCGCGACCAAGCCGGTGATCGCGGCAATCCATGGCACGGCACTGGGCGGCGGTCTGGAGACAACCCTTGTCTGCCATTACCGTATTGCCGTGCCGTCGGCGAAACTCGGCGTGCCCGAAGTCAAGCTGGGCCTGTTGCCCGGCGCTGGCGGCACACAGCGGCTGCCGCGCCTTGTTGGCATCGAACAGGCCGCCGTCATGACCTCGCTGGGCGAACCTATCTCTGCGCAAAAGGCGCTTGATACCGGTCTGATCGATAAACTGGCTGGAGAAGACAGTCTCGCTGCCGATGCCGTTGCTTTCGCACGCGAATGCGTCGCAAAAGGCCCGCGCCACACCCGCGACCTGCCCGTCAAGGGTGACACGGCCATCATCGCCAAGCTTGAGGCTGAAAATGCGCGCAAGTGGAAAGGCTTTGATGCACCTTATGCGAACCTGCGCTGCGTTGCTGCTGCGGCAGAAAATCCGAATATCGAAGACGGCCTGAAATTCGAACGCGCCGAATTCATGAAACTGATGACGGGTAGCCAGTCCGCGGCGCAGCGGCACATGTTCTTTGCCGAACGTCAGGCCGCCAAAATTGACGGCCTGCCCAAAGACACCCAGCTGCGCGACATCAAGAAGGTTGGCGTGATCGGTGCGGGCACCATGGGTGGCGGCATCACGATGAACTTCTTGGCTAAGGGCATCCCGGTCACCATCGTCGAAATGGTGCAGGAAAATCTCGATCGCGGCGTCGGCGTGATCCGCAAGAATTACGAGGCTTCGGCTGCCAAGGGCCGCTACACCAGCGAGCAGGTCGAAAAAATGATGGGCCTGCTCACGCCCTCGCTCAGCTTGGAAGACCTTGCTGATTGCGATCTGGTGATCGAGGCGGTCTACGAAAGCATGGACGTCAAGAAAGACGTGTTCGGCAAGCTCGACACAATCTGCAAGCCGGGTGCAATCCTCGCATCGAACACCAGCTATCTGGATGTGAACGAGATTGCGGCCTCGACCTCGCGTCCGCAGGATGTGCTCGGCATGCACTTCTTCTCGCCCGCCAATGTCATGAAGCTGCTCGAGGTTGTGCGCGGCGACAAGACCGCTGACGACGTGCTCGCAACCGCGATGGCTATCGGCAAGAAAATCGGCAAGATTGCGGTGGTCGCAGGTGTTTGCCACGGCTTTATCGGCAACCGCATGCTCAGCCAGCGCCAGATTCCGGCGAATGCGCTTTTGATGGAAGGTGCATCGCCCGAACAGATCGACAATGTATTCACCGATTTCGGTTTCCCGATGGGGCCTTTCCAGATGGCCGACCTTGCCGGGATGGATATCGGCTGGCACCGCGATACTTCGCTCGAGCCGACCAATGTACGCGAAGCCATGTGCCTTGCCGGTCGTTTCGGGCAGAAAAACGGCAAGGGCTTTTACGACTATGACGAAAAGCGCAATCGCACGCCCAGCCCCGAGGCGCTTGCCATCATCGAGGATTTCCGCAGCCGTTCGAACATGCAGAAACGCGAGATAACCGACCAGGAAATCATCGAACGCTGCCTCTATCCGATGGTCAATGAAGGCTATCTGATCCTTGAAGAAGGCAAGGCGCAGCGCGCATCCGACATCGATGTCGTCTGGATCTATGGTTATGGCTGGCCCGTCTATCGCGGTGGCCCGATGTTCTGGGGCGACCTTGAAGGGGCCAAGAAGATCGTCGAATCGCTTGAGCGCCAAGGCGTGAAAGTTGCCGAATCGCTGAAGGCGAAAGCCGCCTGACTTTGCACCGTCGCCGGTGAGTTGAGGCTCACCGGCGATGGGCTGAATATGAACAACGGTTCATCTCGCGACTCCTGCGGGTCACCGACTAGATATTGTGGCGAAACCCCGTCCCGGCCATCAGGCTGATACAAAATAAAGGTTCGGGGTCGCTTTTCCATGTTCCGCAAGAAATTTGTCGCCGCTCTTGGCGCACTTGCCCTTCTCATTCCCGCTCAAGCGATGGCGCTGCAATGCGCTCCCTTTGCGCGTGATGTTTCGGGGATTGAGATTTTCGGCAATGCGGGAACCTGGTGGGGTCAGGCGGCTGGCAAATATGAACGGGGCAATGAGCCAAAAGTTGGCGCTGTAATCGCATTCAAGCCCACCCGGTCGATGCCGATTGGCCATGTCGGCATGGTCAGCAAAATCGTTTCCGACCGCGAAGTTCTGATCGACCATGCAAATTGGTCAGTAATCAATGGTCGTCGCGGCCAGATTGAACGCGGTGCACGCGTACTCGACGTTTCGGCGGCAGGCGACTGGAGCGAAGTCCGTGTCTGGTACGCGCCGGTAAACGGCCTCGGTACTTCCAGCTATCCGCTTTACGGCTTCATTTATAAGGATGGCTCAAGCAACGAAGCTTGATCAGGCGTCCAGCGGCTTGGGCGCATCGTCCAGGGCCTTGCGTCCCCAGACAATCAGATAGAGCAGCGCCGCTCCAATCAGGATGAAGGTCGCCGGTTCCCACCAGTTGAACAGGGCCACGCCAATG
This sequence comes from uncultured Sphingorhabdus sp., assembly GCA_937873665.1. The sequence continues at coordinate 541,236 of CALMYW010000394.1, read as the reverse complement.
GCGGGTGTGACGATATAGGCCGAGCCGTTCAATGATGCGATCTTGCCGGCCACATCACCCTGCTCAAAGCGGCGAACGGCAAGCGAAGCGCCTGTGGTAAAGCCTGGACGGTACAAACCGAACCCCAAAGAGGCCAAGGCAAAGCCCAAAGTGATGCCGTAAAAATCGAAGCTCACCCCGACAAGCGTGATGCCGAGTAGCGCAAGGAATGCACCCCACAGCACAGACGCGCGCGAACCGATCTGCAGGATGGGAATCAACCCCCATTGTGCGAGCAAGGTCGCCATCGCGCCAACAAACATCACCGAACCGGTGGCCTCGACCGTTTCCTTGGGCAAGTCGTGCAGGCCCAACCGGTCACGGATCAGAAAGCCCACCACGCCCAGCATGATGGCCTGCGCATGGCCGCCGATCAGGCCCGCGATCAGCCAGCTGGCAAATCGCTCATCGCGCCAGGGCAGGCGCACTTCCTCTCGTGGCAGGGCGTTATCTTCTTCGACGCCCTCCTCGACTTCGGGCTGATTGACCGAGGCGGCGGAGGGGTAGGATGTCACGATCCCGCGCGCGGCAAAGCGCGGCGTGTCATTGGGCAGGCGCAGCTTGAGTGCGATGAGCACGAGTACGCCGAAGCTGGCGAACACCACCAGCGGTCCGGCCAAGCCAAAGGGCTCGAAAATCAGGAAATGGGCGAGGGCAGGGCCGATTACGGTGCCGAGGCCAAAGGAAGAGGCGAGCAGTGACAGCGCCTTGGCGCGTTCCTCGCGCTCTGTCCGCGCGGCGATATAGGCTTGCACGGCTGGCGGCGCGGCAGAGCCGAAACCGCCATAAAGGCTGCGGAATATGGCGAAGATGATGAAGGTCGCAGCGGGCCCGATAAAGCCTTCCAGCCCCAGCCACAGCACCAGCCCGCACAACCCCATCGACGCCGCAAAGCCGATGACGCCGACGGTCATCAACGCCTTGCGCCCGCGCTTGTCCGAAAGCCTCGCCCATTTGGGCGCGGTCAGCACCCAGAGCAAAGCCGACCAGCTGAACGCGAGACTGACCCAGACGTCGGCAATGTCGAGCTTGCTCGCAATAGCGGGCAGGGCGGATTGCATTGCGGTGTTGCCCGCTGCCGCGACCAGCATCACCAGGAACAGGATCGTTACCCGATCGGCTGGAATAGCAGGGCTTTTCGGCATTATGGCTTAACCCAATCATAGCTGCGCGTGACCGAGGCAACATGCAAGTCGTACCAGCTATACCAGCGGTCACGCCCTGCATTGCGGATTGCCGCATGTTCGGTGTTGTCGCGCCACGCCTTGGCAGCGTCCTCATCTGCCCAATAGCTGACGGTTATACCGATGCGATCATCGCCGCGTGCTGAATTGATGCCGAGATATCCGGGCTGCCTGCTGGCAAGCGCGACCATCGCGTTGGCGGCACCTGCATAGCCCGCATCATCCGCCAATGTCCGTTCGGCGATGAAGATGACCGCAACGGTCGAAGGCGGATAGGTCGGCATTGTCCATCCATAGGATTGACTTTACGTTTGGGGCAACCCCGCGCGGTCGTTTTATAGACTTTTTTGCTTAACCGGCTTGCATCGTGCGCGCGCATTTGCAAGTGCAGATGACCACTGTATTACAGCCCTAAGGCGGATTGATGAACGACGGCTCGGTAGCAATCACTTCGAAGATCGAACGCATCAAGACATCGGTGCAACGATTTTTCGGCCCATGGGGCGTATTCTTCAAAGGCTTTCTCAAGCACCCGGTGATGGTTGGCTCGATCATCCCTTCGTCGCGCTGGACGGTGCAGAAAATGCTCGCGCCAGTGAAGTGGGACGAATGCAAACTGTTCGTCGAATATGGCCCGGGCGTTGGCACCTTCTGCCAGCCTGTGCTCGACCGGATGCGTCCGGATGCGACACTGCTGGTAATCGACACCAACCCAGACTTCATCGAATTTCTGCGCAAGCATTTCCGGGATAGCCGCTTCATCGCGGTGCACGGTTCTGCCGCAGATGTGAATGATATCATCCGCGGCTTCGGCTTCGAACATGCCGACTATGTGTTGTCGGGTCTGCCCTTTTCGACGCTGCCCGGAGATCTTGGACCAAAGATTGCCGAGGAAACCGGCAAGGCCATCCGCCCCGGCGGCGCGTTTCTGGTCTATCAGTTCCGCGCCCGCGCGCGCGACTTCATGGAACCGCATTTCAAACGCATCGACAATGGCTATGAATTCTGGAATGTGCTGCCCTGTTACTTGTTCTGGGGCTGGAAAGGCTAAGCTTTCTTTCCCGGTAGCCGCTTTTGCAGCATTTGGGTGATGCGCAGCGAGATGCGCCGCCCGATATTATAGTCGACACTGTTGACCAGCAGATAGGCGAGCGACCAGCGCAGCCGATTGAACCATGACAGCCGGTTGCGGTGCAATTCCGGGGTCTGCACTTCGCTCTTGAGCGCCAATTGACTGGCCAGTCCGCGCAAATAGTCTGCCAGCCCGGCATCGTCGATCCGCAGCATCAGTTCCTTGTTGATGAACAGGCTGCGGATATCGAGATTGGCCGAGCCGATATAGCTGGCATTGTCGATCACCAGCAGCTTGGTGTGGAGCAATTGCGGCTGATATTCGCAAATCTGCACGTCCCGCTTGAGCAGATAGCCATAGAGGATGCGGGCGGCGCCGATGGTGGCGCCATTGTCGGTCTTGCCAGCCAGGACCAGCCGCACTTCGCCGCCCTTGCGTGCTGCCGACGCCAGCCGCCGCAGGATAGTCTGTGTGGGGGAGAAATAGGCAGCAACAACGTCTATCGTTCGGGCATTTTGAAGGTCGCGCTTGAGCGCCAGCGCCCAGGGCGAGATGCGGTTGGTGGGGCCGCCGACCAGCCACTGCAACCGTCCGGTTCCCGGCTGCCAGGTGCGGATCAACCGCCGCAATGCGAGCAGCCGCACGCCGCCATCCGCCGACAATTTAATCAGTTCGGAAATGTAGCTCGATATTCGTGCGACTTCCGGCCCCGATATGGTCAGGCCCAGATCCTCCCAGCTATCGTCTCCGCGTCGTCCGAAATATTGGTCGGTGATGTTGAAGCCGCCAATCAAGGCATGTTCATTGTCAATGACCAGCAGTTTCTGATGGTTGCGGATCAGATAGGATAGCCGCCAGCGCGAACTGAAAAAATGATAGCTGCCGCCTGCCTCGGCTATCGGCTGGAAAAAGGATGCCGGGACTTTTGACGAGCCGAAGCTGTCGACCAACACCTCGACGTTTACACCACGTAGCGCTGCCGCTGCCAGTGCGTCGCGCACTTCGGTTCCGCTGGTGTCGTTGTGAAACATATACATGCTTAGCGTCAGGCTGTGTGTCGCCGACCCGATCAGCAATAGCAGGCTTTGCAGTCGCTCCTGCGGATCGTGCAGGATATGCAAAATATTTCCGGCGATTTCGAACCGCTTTCCAGGTAAATCCAATGCGGTTTTCGATGCCTCCATAAAGGGCAGATAAGAGGTCGCACCGCGACACGCAACCAGCGCAAGCGCGTGCTTGCCGTTGACAAGTCGGGCCCTAACCCCTATTTGCGCTCGACTTTCCACACATTCAAAGTGATTCAGGAGCCGACATGGCGCGCGTTACCGTTGAAGATTGCATCGATAAGGTTCCGAACCGTTTCGACCTCGTTTTGCTCGCTGCAGAGCGTGCACGCGAGATTTCCGGTGGTGCGGAGCTGACCATTGATCGCGATCGTGACAAAAATCCCGTCGTCGCGTTGCGTGAAATCGCCGAAGAAACCGTCCGTCCGGAACATCTGAAGGAAGGCCTGACGCAGTCGCTGCAAAAGGTTCAGGTCGACGAGGACGAAGAAGTTGATGACATCGGCTCTCTCGCCAAATCGGCAGAAGCGCTTCGCCTGACCGCTGCCGCGCCTGCCCGCAGTGCCGGCGTCGCCCGCGACTACGACCGTTAATCGGCAGGCGGGGGGGCTTCCCCGCCACCCAATACCCGCAGCTTTATCTGGCCACTTTCGAGCAGTGGCGCAGCGATAGCTGCTATCCGACCCTGCCGTTCGGTTACCAGTGCACGGTTGAAAAAGGTATTGGCGATAACATCGGCGATCTGAAGTCCCGCCAACCGGTGGCTGTGTTCGAGTTGGGTCGTGCCACAAGGTCCAACCAGCTTGGCAATATCGGCCCGGATTGCCGCCAAGGTTTCGGGGCCGTACCGTCCGTCATCGATGATCACGCTATCACAGCCCGGAATTTCGGGCAGCATAGCGCCGACCACATCTTCCAGCAGTGCTGCATAGACATCAATGTCATGATCGCCACGGTCGGCATCTTTTTCCGGAACCAGTGCGGATATCGCAATGCCAATTGAAATCTTCGCTTCGCTGTCTTTGACAAGTTCGAAAAGCAGCGCGCGTTCGGCGAAATCGATGCGGCTTCCCTTCACCTCGCCGTGATATCCGGTAACGGTGCGGAAACGCGCAATCAACGCCTCAGCCCTGTCCTCTTCAATGTCAATTCCGGCCAGCGTCATTACTCCGCGTCCGACACCACCAGATTCGTCACAATATATTGGCATGAGGCGATGCTAGCGCTCGTTCAAGTGCAGGGATAGCGCTTCTTCATCGCATCGAACATCGCGGTCGTGATCGTTGTCTTTGGCCGGACGGCTGCCGGATAGGTGCGCAAATGGGCAAGAAGCTGTTCGGAATTTAGCGATGCCGTTTTCGGCGGGCAGCTGTGCGGTGTATGCCCGGCCTTCTTGTCGGCGGCTATTGTTTCGCGATAGGTTTTGCCAGCCGCATTCGCTTCGCCATATAATAGTTTGATGTCTGGAGAACCGAGCGCCCCCATACCTCTGGCCTTCAGTGCGTCTGCTTTGGCAAGGAATGTTGCAACATTCATGTCGCCCGGACCAGCAACGGCGGGGGGCGCAAGGCCCGCCAGTACAAAACATGCAAACGCACCGATATTCCGCATATACCAATCTCCAGTCAGTTACCCGCTGGACGGTAAGCCCGCCATTTTGAATGGCAAGTGAATCAGCGTACTAGTCCGTGACCTCACGCACCTTGCGGGCTGGTTCCACCAACGCTTGTCCGCTTTCCCCGACCAGCCTTTGGAATGGCGGTGCCAACAGTCGGGATATCTTTCGGTTGCACGGTCTTGCTACCGTCGCGTTCGAATTTTCCGGTCTCAAGCAGCTGCTTGATTTCGTCTCCCGACAGCGTTTCGAACTCGAGCAAAGCTTCGGCGAGAAGGTTCAACTGCTTGCGATGCTTTTTCAGCAGCGCGGTAGCCTTGGCGTAGCCGCCTTCTACCAGTTTGCGGATTTCGGCGTCGATCTTCTTCGCGGTCTCGTCCGACATGGCCGAGCGCTGGCTATAGCCATAGCCCAGATAGCCATCCTGCTTTTCTTCATATTGCAGCGGGCCCAAATCGTCCGACATACCCCATTGGGTCACCATGTCGCGCGCAAGACTGGTAGCATATTGGATGTCGCCCGAAGCACCGCTACTGACCTTGTCATAACCGAAGACCAGTTCTTCGGCGACGCGGCCACCCATGCTGACCGCCAGATTGGCGTGCATTTTGTCACGATGATAGCTGTAATTGTCGCGTTCGGGCAGGCGCATTACCATGCCCAGCGCACGACCGCGCGGGATGATGGTGGCTTTGTGGATCGGGTCGGATGCGGGCTCGTGGATCGCAACGATGGCGTGGCCGGCCTCGTGATAGGCGGTCATGCGCTTTTCGTCTTCGGTCATCACCATCGACCGGCGCTCGGTCCCCATCATCACCTTGTCTTTGGCGTCTTCAAATTCCTTCATGGCAACCAGACGCTTGCCACGCCGCGCCGCGAGTAGTGCTGCCTCGTTGACAAGATTGGCGAGGTCAGCGCCCGAAAAGCCCGGCGTGCCGCGTGCAATCACGCGTGGATCGACATCGGGGGCCAAAGGCACCTTCTTCATGTGCACGGCCAGAATCTTTACGCGGCCATCGATATCGGGACGCGGTACGACGACTTGGCGGTCGAATCGGCCCGGGCGGAGCAGGGCAGGGTCAAGCACGTCGGGACGGTTGGTCGCGGCGATGATGATGATGCCTTCATTCGCCTCGAAACCGTCCATTTCGACGAGCAGCTGGTTCAGCGTCTGCTCGCGCTCGTCATTCTGGTTGCCAAGGCCTGCGCCACGGCTGCGGCCAACGGCGTCGATTTCGTCGATGAAGACAATGCAGGGGGCGTTTTTCTTCGCTTGATCGAACATGTCGCGCACGCGGCTCGCGCCAACGCCAACGAACATTTCGACAAAGTCAGAGCCCGAAATGGTGAAGAAGGGCACGCCTGCTTCGCCCGCAATTGCACGCGCCAGCAAGGTTTTACCTGTACCCGGCGAACCGACGAGCAATGCGCCCTTGGGAATCTTGCCGCCCAGACGGCTGAATTTGTGCGGGTCTTTGAGGAATTCGACGATTTCCTGCAGTTCTTCGCGCGCCTCGTCGATGCCGGCAACGTCGTCAAACGTTACGCGGCCATGTTTTTCGGTGAGCATCTTTGCCTTGGATTTGCCAAAACCCATCGCACCGCCTGCGCCGCCACCCTTCTGCATCTGGCGCAGCACGAAGAAAGCGATACCGAGGATGAGGAGGAAGGGCAGCGCCTGATAGAGCAGGATCAGCCAAAGGCTAGGTTGCTCTTCGGGCTTGCCCTGAACATCGACGCCTTTTTCATCGAGCAGCTTGTAGAGTTCTGTATCGCTCTGGATCGGAACGGTGACAATCTGCTCTCCATTGGAAAGCTCACCGGTAATCCGGTCTGGCGAAATCGCGACCGATTTGACTTCACCAGCTTCGATCTTGTCCCGGAAATTGGAGTAGCTGATTCCCGTTGATGCCGCGCTGTTGCCACCACTGAAAATCGAAACGACCAGCAGCAAAGCGACCATGATCCCGGCCCAGATCATCAGATTGCGGGCGAAGGGGTTGCCTTTGGGTTCCTGTTCGTCGTTCATTTTGAATTTCCAATAATGGGAGAAATACAAGCCTAATGTAGGTCACAAAAGGTGAATGGCAATATAACCCTAGGGCTGGAACGTGCGAAAATTCCGATTTCTCTAATGATTTTGCTTTCTAGGCGGCGCGGGTTCGATGTGCCACAGCGTTCCGCCGGTACAGACAAGGTCCCCTATGGTTAGTTTTCCACCCGCGTTCAGCGTTTCCAGCGCACGGTCAATCGTGTCGCCGCGCGGCGAAATTTGAGGGTTCTGGCTTTGCAGCGCGCGGATCAGCAGACGACGAACGATTTCGGGCGGCAGGCCTGACGGATCGAGTGTTGCGCCGCGATTTTCGTTCACAGCGATGCGCTCAGGCTCCAGCCGTGCGGCCATCCACTCGAGCGCTTCGTGCGATTGGCGCAAGGCAGTGACGGTGCGGGCAATGCGGGCCGCGTCGAGCAACGGCGGCGCTGATTTCAGCCAGTTGCGCACCTGCACCCGGTCGAAATCAAGATTGGCATTGCTGGGATCCTCACAGGGCGTGACGCTTTGTTCCTGACAGACGGCAACCAGCTCCGCCTTAGTGAAGCCCAACAGCGGTCGGATGATGCGGCCATTGCTTTCGCGGATCGCCGATAGCCCCGCAATGCCGCTGCCCCGCGCGATCCGCATGAGCAGCGTTTCCAGCTGGTCATCGGCATGGTGCGCGGTTGCTATCCAGCGCAGGCCTTGGTTGTCGGCCCAATCGTTGAGCAACTGATAGCGTGCCTCGCGGGCGGCAGACTGGAGGTTGCCAGTGATGGGTTGGTCCGGCGTCAGGATCGTATGCGGAATCCCCCTCTCGACGCAGAGTCGGGCAACAAAAGCGGCCTCATCGGCGGCTTCGGGGCGTAGACGGTGGTCGACCGTCGCAACGCTTATGGCTTTAGGAAAGGCAGCATGCGCCAGCAGCATCAACGCAAGGCTGTCTGGACCTCCCGAGACTGCGAGGCCAATCCGCGGCAAATCCAACATCGCCGGATCGCCGCCCGTCAGCCGGCCCATCGCTCCCGCGAACATAGGTAAGATGTCTCTGGATGAACCCGCCATCCAACCGGCCTTAAGCCCAGCTTTAGGCCTTGGCTATCGGCTTATTTGCACTTCGCCTTCTTGCGACCTTCAGCCAATCGCGAAGCCAAACGTCCGCTGGCTTCCGAAGGATAAGCGCTCGCCAATTGACCGAAAGCTTCGCACGCCTCAGGCGCCTTGCCTAGATCAGTCAAGGCATCACCTAAGAAATACAGGCTTTCCGGTGCGCGTTCGCCTTTCGGGTCGTTCTTGTAATTGTCGTAAAAAATCTTCACCGCAGTCGCCGGCTTGCCATCGTCCAGCCAAGACCGGCCCAGCAGATTGCGTGCGAAGCTGGCCCGTTTGTGTTTCGGATATTTGGTGATCACATCCTGCAGCTGTACTTGCGCTTCTGGATAGAATTTTGCTTCCCACAGACGATAGCCATAGGAATAGCCGTCTTCGAAAGCATCGCCGGTTGAGGGCCGCTCAATCGCCGCCACAGCGGAGGTTCGTGCAGCAGTCGGTTTGGCCGGCGCTGTCGCTTTTGCTTGCACTGCTGCGGGTTTGGGTGCGCTGGTGGCTTTGGCCGGAACAGCGGCGACAGTGGTATCGGTTTCCGCCGCGCTGGCTGTGCTCGCTGCTGGAACAGCGTTTTGCGCTTTGATCTGCGTTTCGAGAAGCTTCAGCCGCTCATCGATCGCCTTCATTCCGGCGCTCTGCGTTTCAACCTGCCCAGTCAGCGTTGCCAATTGTGTTTCCAGCGCATCAACGCGCCCGATCAGATCCGAGACTGCGCTGGATGATGGCGTTCCCGTGGTTGCAGGTTTGGTACCTTCAGGCTGGATTTCAGGCTCGAAAAATTTCCCTGCGCCATCCGGAAAGACCTTGCGCTGGACTGCCTTCATTTCCTTTTCCAGCTTCACGACGCGACCTTCTACATTCGCGTCCTGCGCATGGGCGGCCGGGACTGCGGCAACGATTGCGGTGGCAGTCAGGAAATATCGGAACTTCATTTCAGCCCTCCCGGCTAACAAACTGGATTCTACGGCTTTTGCGCATTCCCCTATCCCGATGAACTATAACTGACCCGGAATCGTGAATAAAGCCTCTGGCGGGCAAAAGCGCCAAAAGGCCGAAAATAACTGTGGATTGCAGAAAAGCTTAGCGCGTGCCTGACGTGGGGGGCACTGCCGAACCGGCTGACTTTGCTCCACTGGCGGGGGCAGGCGAGGTGTTTGCCTTACGTGCCAGCAGGGCCGCTGCACTCACGCCAACATCTGCGATCGAGCGTTCGCCGGTTCCCAACGCCGGAACCGGTTTGCCGCCAATGGTAACTTCCAGAACCTGCGGTCTTCCGGTGACGATCATCGGGTTGTTGGCATTTGCAGGAACTGTAAAGCGATCACCTGGTTGCATTTCCTGCTCGTACAGTCGCTTATTGTCCGCATCGTAAATCTTCACCCATACAGCTTCGCGTGCAGCAATCACGACTTCACCAGCTGGATCGATGGCTGTTGCTGCATCCGGCTTGGGCTGATCCTTAATCGAAGCTTCGGCGACAGTCTTGATTGATTCCGTCGGCGTCGCATCGGGAGACAATGCAAAACTGCGCCAGACGAAATAGGCAGCGACCAGCGCGACAGCCAGCCCCGCTGCACTCCATGCCAGCCAGCGCGGCGGCACGCGTGCAGGATCGGTGGGCTCATAGGCAGGCGCGCGCGCAACCATGCCTTGATAGCCACCCTGTTCCAGCTCCCCCCGCATTTCTGCGGCGATTGCTACATCATCCAGTCCCAATGCCTTGGCATAGGATTTGGTGAAGCCAACCGTATAGGTTGAACCCGGCAATGCTGAATATTCCGAGGTTTCGATTGCCTCGAGATGGCGGATCGGTACACGCGTCCGATTGGCGATTTCATTGAGCGAGAGCCCTTCGGCTTCGCGCTTGGCGCGCAATTTGGCACCGACCGACTGAAAAGCAGTTTGTCCTTCGTCAGCTTTCGCAGCTTCAATTTCTTCCTGTTCGCGATTGTCCACCAAACCGCACTCCATGACCCGAATAAAAACGCCTCTGCCGGGCGGTTGCGAAACAATGACGGCGGTATAACGAAAGTCAATGTTTAAAAGGCCTGTCGCCGCCGCAACTCAAGATATTTCAACGCCTTGGGATTGCGCCCATGATTCAAGTCGTTGCCTGACATTATCGGCTGGAGATGACAATATTGTTGCCATTTCAGCAGCTATTCCTGTGGCATCGAGCGAGCGGACCATCGCCTTGATCGCACCGACAGCTGCCGGAGTGATCGACAGCCGTTTTATACCTATGCCTATGAGTGCCATCGCTTCCAATGTGCGCCCACCCATTTCGCCGCAAACCGTCAAATCCACTTTGTGGTCATCGCATGCAACGACGACGCGCCGGATGAAACGCAATATTGCTGGGCTTAACCAATCATAACGCTCGGCCAGACGCGGGTCCGCCCGGTCCGCTGCAAAAAGAAACTGGGTCAAATCGTTGGTACCGATCGATAGGAAATCGATCTTGGGCAACAATATATCGAGCACTTCAGCAAGCGCTGGAACCTCAAGCATTGCGCCATAGCGGATGCGCGACGGAAGCTGTTTTTTGCGCGTGGCCAGATATTCCAGTTGCGCCTGAAAAACCTGTTTTGCCGCGTCAAATTCCCAAGGCTCCGACACCATTGGAAACATGACGTTGAGGTTGCGACCTGCTGCTGCCTCGAGAAGCGCACGCGCCTGCGCCTTCATCAACCCTTCCTGGTCGAGCGCAAGCCGCAAGGCGCGCCAACCCATAGCAGGGTTCTCCTCCTCCTCAGAGATATGCTTCAAATAGGGTAGTGCTTTATCGCCACCGACATCGATCGTGCGAAACACTACCGGCTTGTCTCCGGCAGCATCGAGGACTTCGCGGTAGAAGCGCTGCTGGCGCTCGCGTTGCGGCAATGTTGCCGATATCAGGAACTGGAATTCGGTGCGGAACAGGCCGATGCCCTCTGCGCCTGAAAGGCCAATGGCCAGCGCATCGTCGCGCAATCCGGCATTAATCAGCAAGGCAAGATTCTGGCCATCTTTGGTGACCGATGGTTCATCGCGCAGCGCCGCATAGCGGGCCTTTTTCTTTTGCCGGTCGGCCAACTCGCTCGAGAAGGCCTGTTGCACCGCGGCTGATGGCCGGACGATGACATTCTTCTCATCGACATTGAGCAGAAGCATGTCGCCATCGCGAATGGTTTGGCGGACGCCCGCCACCCGGCCAAGCACCGGCACACCCATCGCCCGCGCTACGATGGTTACATGGGCTGTCAGCGAACCCTCTTCGAGAATGAGGCCGCGCAAGCGCCTTTTATCGTATTCGAGCAGCTCTGCGGGTCCGAGATTGCGGGCGACGAGGATTGAATCCTGCTTCAGGCCCAATTGCGCTGCCGTGCCCATCTGGCCGGAAACGATGCGAAGCAACCGGTTGGACAGATCCTCCAGATCGTGCATGCGGTCGGCGAGAAGCGGATCATCGATCTGCCGCATCCGCATCCGCGTGCGTTGCTGAACCCGTTCAATGGCCGCCTCGGCCGTGAGGCCGCTGTCGATCGCTTCATTGATGCGCCTAGACCAACCTTCATCATAGGCGAACATCTTGTAGGTATCGAGGATTTCGGCATGCTCGCCGCCGGCGCCGAATTCCGCCATATTGGCCATGCGGTCGATCTGCTCGCGCATCTTGTCAAAAGCCGAATAGACACGTGCACGTTCGGCCTCTGTGTCTTCAGCCATTGTATGTTCGATACGGACATTGGGCTGGTGAAAAATCGCCGCGCCAGCAGCGACGCCAGAGACGAGAGGCAGGCCATTGAGAACGACTGTGCCTGTCTGCCCGCTGCCAATCGTTCCAGCTTCGTCAATCAGGCCGGCATAGGCGATGAGTTCCGAAAGAACCATCGCCGTGGTCTGCAAAGCCTCTATCTCGACTTCGGCATATTTGCGCGGATCAGCATGCTGAACCGCAAGAACGCCGACGGCGCGTTCAGAGCGAACGATGGGCACACCCGCAAAACTGTGGAACCGCTCTTCGCCGGTTTCGGGCATGTAGCGGAAGGCCGGATGGGCGGCAGCTTCATCCAGGTTCAGCGTTTCGACATTGTCTGCAATGGTTCCAACAAGGCCTTCGCCGAACGCCAGTTTTGTAACATGAACTGCGTCTTGATTCAGACCGCGTGTGGCAAACAGCTCAAGCACACCGTCGCGTAACAGATATATCGAGCACACCTCGCTCGACAGAGCTTCGCCGATGATATTGACGACCTGATTGAGCTTTGCCTGCGCGTGATTGCCCGAGGCCATCACCTCGTGCAGGCCGGTCAATATGCTACGTGCGGCGATTGCTGCGCTTTCCATGCCACCCGGTTAGCAGATGGCATGGGCGCTTGCGATACCCCAGCGGGCATCAACCGAAAAAATTACGTATGCCTAATATCTCAGGCTGAAGCCATTTCCTGCGTCATTGCATCTTTGAGCTGCAATTTCTGCTTCTTGAGGCGGTGGATCAAATCATCATCAGGGTGAGGCCGGGTCTCTTCGAGTTCGAGTTGGGCTTCGAGTTCTGCATGTTTCAGGCGCAGGGCCGACAGATGATTTTCGCTCACCGCTATCTCCTTCTTGCTTGCCGCGAGGAGAGTCGATCCATTTCGACTCACCAGAGCCAAGGCAGAAAGTAAAACATGTTTTCCACAGGCTGTCTTGCGAAAAAAGCATCCACTTTGCCGCAGACCATTTTCGTTCTGGCGACGCGGACGTGGCGGGGCTATCAGGCTTGAAAACATATTGCACATCCATTGGGGCGCCATGAACGACGACGGTATCCGGCAGCAGATAGAATTGTTGAAGATCGAACATCGCGATCTGGATGATGCGATATCCGCCCTTCAGTCCAGCCCGCTTGCCGACCAATTGCAGGTCGCGCGATTGAAGCGGAAGAAGCTTGCCTTGAAGGATCGCATCGGCATGTTGGAAGATCAACTGATTCCCGATATTATAGCTTGAAAGAACAGTATATTAACCGCTTAATCCAGGGCATGGTTAACGTGCCGTCATGGAACATTTTGCCGTAAGCGGTGGAAAAGTGGTAAATGATGCTGACAGTGCCGGAGTCGCTTTGGCATGGAGGCCGCATGCATGCTCCGCAGTATCAAATAACGCCCAAGCTGATCGACGGCCTGTACACCGAAGCGATGGTGCTGGCAGATGAAGCGCGATCCTATTTCGATAGCGATCGGGCGCGCCAGATTTCGCCCGCCGACGTCGCGGTCGCTTTCTCGTGCGAGTCGCTGAAAGTCACGACCCGGTTGATGCATGTCATCGCTTGGTTGCTGAACCAGAAAGCGATTCGTGCTGGTGAAATCCATCCCTCGGATGTGATGCGCGAATTGGATGAGCTGGGATATGCTCCGGCAACCGACGACTGGATGGTAAAGCGCATGCCCGATGAGGCGCGTACACTCATCATGGCGAGCGAAGATCTCTACTATCGTGTTCAGCGTATGAGCAGCCACATCTATACAGATGTGGAAAACCAGCCCGAACCCCATCGCATGATTGAGCAACTGCGCCGATCATTTTGAGTTTCGCGGCGATTACTCAAATCGGAAAGTTTTGCAATTCACAGGGCGTGACCTTGCGCCTGTGACGCCCTATATGGCGCTCATGGAAAATGTGACTGCACAAAAAGCGAAGGCGTTTGAGGATAACGACCTTATCCGGGAGGCCGCTGCGCTGACCCGTGAATTCAGCGTTGCCAAGCCCGGAATCTACTGGCCCGACTTTCTTGGTTCGGCGCTGGTTGGTTATATTGGTCTGTATTTCGCGATCACCGGATCTCAGCTGGCAATTCAGCTTGCAGGTGCTGCAGTCGCGATTACCTTCCTCTACCGCGCTGCTTTGTTCATCCATGAAATCACGCATATGAAGCGCGATCATGTGCCGGGCTTCCGCTGGGTGTGGAATTTTCTGGTCGGCATCCCGATGTTGATTCCGTCCTTCACCTATGAAGACACGCACAATCAGCACCATTCAAAGATGCGCTATGGTACAGATCGGGATCCGGAATATCTGCCGCTCGCGCTAATGAAGCCGCATATGCTTGTTTTCTTCATGGCAGTAGCCGCTTTGGGATCGATTGGGTTTCTGTTCCGATTTGCAGTTCTTTCGCCGCTGTCCCTGATCAGTCCCTGGGTCAGGCGTGAAACCGTTGCGCGTTTTTCGACCTTGTCGATCAACCCCTCCTATCGCCGCGCATTGCCCGAAGGGGAGTTTCGCCGCGACTGGATCATCATGGAAACTGGAGCAAGCCTGTGGTCTATCGGAGTGCTGACTGCGGTTGCGGTCGGCTGGATCCCGCTAAAGGCGTTCCTTATCTATCTTACAATTGTTGCTGCAGCTTTGGTGCTGAACCAAGTCCGCACTCTGGTAGCGCATTTGTGGGAAAATGATGGCGAGGTGTTGAGTGTTACCGAGCAATATCTCGACAGCGTCAATGTCCCGCCGCCGGGGATTATGGGCGAGTTCTGGGCACCCGTTGGGCTACGATATCACGCATTGCACCATCTGGTTCCCAGCGTACCTTATCATGCACTGCCTGAGGTGCACCGCAGGCTCGCTGCCAAATTTGGCGATGGCAGCAACTATGACAAGGCTAACTACCCGAATTTACGCAGCCTGCTAGCGAGGCTGGTGGCATCGTCGGTCAGGGGTGGAAAGGCGGCCTAGTTCGCCTTTTCCTTGGCGATCCGTGACATCAGGATGGCAGCGCGCTTGGCCTGGCGTCGGATGCTGTCGAGATCAACTGTTTCACCAGGCGCATGATCACCGCGGCTATAAGTGCCGAGGCCGGCAAGCCCGTCGACATCATTGGCCACAAAGCTGATATCGCCTGCTCCGCGCTTGAGCGGGTCTAGCGCCGGCATCTCGGCCAACCCCATGTCTCGATTCACGCCATTCAGTTTGTCGAGCAGTGCTTTGTTGCCAGCAGTCGGCGCCATGGCGGGATAGGCACCCGGATCGAAGCTGATTTTGGCGCTGGTCAACGGCGCTGATTCAGCAACAATCGCCAGCATCTTGGCCTTCAGACGTGCCGTCTGCTCTTCGGACAAGGTCCGGAAATCGCCTCGGGCCAGCGCAATACCCGGGATGATATTGGTCTTGCCCGCTGAGGTCGCGCGGATACCGCCTGCATCAAGCGCGGCCTCTTGCCCCGCAGCAATGAGGCCGACATTGAAAGTCAAATTGGGTTCGGGCAGTTCAGTACGGAAGCGGTGGAGTATGCGTGCGAGCTCAAATGCCGCGCCGTCGCCATAGGTTTCGCTGAAGATCAGCGAGCTGTGGCCAGTCTTGCCAGTTACTTCCAGTTTCCAACTGTTCGACGAGCGCCGGGCGATTGATCCCATGTCACGGCCTTCGTCACGCACCAGCCCTTCGAAATCGAGCGCGACATCGGCGCTCTTGCCGGCAGCAATCAATGGAGCGCGGGTGATATCGATTGGGTCACCCGCATCCTCTTCGTCGCCGGTCATGTGGATTTCGATATTGGCGTCTTTGAGCGTGCCTGCCGCCTGCATCGCACGCAGCGCAGCGACGATCACTGTCATCCCGCCCTTGTCGTCTCCAGCACCCGGGCCTTCGGCTTCATCGGTGCCACCTGACTTCTTGCGGACGAATTTCTGGAACGGACTGTCGGGTTCGAAGACAGTATCCAGGTGCGCAACAAGCAACAGGCGTTTGGTGCCCTTTTTGCCTTGCTTGGTTGCAACCAGATGCCCTGCACGGCCTGCCGCCGACATATCAAGCCATTCGAGCTTGAAACCCAGCGGTTCCAGTTCGGCACGCATCATGTCTCCGACCTTGCGCACGCCGTCAAAATTCATCGAGCCCGAATTCTGGTTCACCAGCCTTTCGAGCAATGCGACCGAGCGTTCATATTCGGCATCGACGGTCGCAACCATCTTCGTCTCGGCTTTGCTCAGTTGCGCAAATGCCGGAGTAGAAAAGGCGAGCACCAGCCCCGCACCCAAAAGGGCGAGGGACTGGCGCACATTTTTCGTCAAGCGAAAGCTCATGCAGGCAGGCCGCTGATCGCTTTTACTTCCATAAAGTCCTTGAGGCCGAACAGGCCAGCTTCGCGGCCGTTGCCCGACTGCTTATAGCCACCGAACGGTGCGCCCGGTGCCGGACCCCAATTGTTGATCGCAACCATGCCCGCACGCAGTTTCGGTGCGACTTCGGCGGCCTTGGCTGGATCGCCGGAAACCACAGCCGACAGTCCATATTCGGTGTCATTGGCGATTTCGATGGCTTCGTTAAGGTCTTCATAGGCCATGATGGTAGCAACCGGACCGAAAACCTCTTCCTTGGCGATACGCATGTCCGGCGTCACGCCCGAAAACACGGTCGGTTTGATATAATAGCCGCGGTTGAGGTCTGCCGGGCGGTCGGTACCACCGGTTTCCAGCGTCGCACCCTCGTCGATCGCGGATTGGATCAGGCCCTGGATCTTCTCGTACTGCGCCTTGTTGACCACCGGGCCGATATGCGCGCCTTCCTGCAGCGGATCACCAACCTTGGTGCCTTCGAACATCGCTTTGACGAAATTGGCGGCTTCCTGCGCGCGGTCTTTCTGAACAAGGATACGGGTCGGAGCGATGCAGCTCTGGCCGCTGTTGATGAGGACGCCCTGCACGGTCGGTGGCAGAACTTCTTCGAACTTCGCGTCGGGCAGCACGACATTGGGAGATTTGCCGCCCAGTTCCTGATGGACGCGTTTCACAGTGTCGGCTGCTGCCTTGGCAACAAGGATACCCGCACGGGTCGAACCAGTGAAGCTCACCATATCGATGTCGGGATGCGCGGAAATAGCGGCGCCGACGGTCGGGCCGTCGCCCTGAACCAGATTGAACACGCCCGGCGGAACGCCTGCTGCGTCCATGACTTCAGCGAAAATCGCCGCATTACCAGGGCATTCTTCCGAAGGTTTAAGCACCATTGTGTTACCCGCGGCAATGCAGGGTGCGACCTTCAAGGCAATCTGGTTCAACGGCCAGTTCCAAGGTGTGATGAGGCCGACAACGCCGATGGGTTCATAGACGACGGTGTTCGCGCCATGCTGTTCCTTGAACGCAAAGTTCTCAAGCGCCGGCAGGGTACCGAGGAAACCGCCAAGCCCAGCAGGTGCCTGTGCCATCGTTGCAAAGCTGACAGGCGCACCCATTTCGGCGGCCATCGATTTGGCGAAATCCGGGATGCGCTTTTTATATTCCTCGATGATACGGTTCATAAGCGCGATACGCTCTTCGCGGCTCGTCTGGCTGAAGGTCTTGAATGCCTCACGTGCGGCTGCAACGGCTGCGTCGACATCCGCCTGCGTGCCGAGGGTGATTTCGGTGCAGGGTTCTTCGGTCGAAGGGCTGATAACCTCGTGGCGCTTGCCGCCAATGCTGTCGACCCATTTGCCGTTGATATAATGCTTCAGATAGCTGTCCATGTCTCTCTCCTTAAATCCCAGCGAGTCGCGAAAGCGAGGCTTCGGTTTTGATTTGGGACTTTTTTGGCCAAGGTCAACAGCGCGTTCAATCGCGCGATTAAAAAAGCCCGAGGTTTGCCTCAGGCCTATCGACCAAACGAGACGGGAACGGGCTAGAATTTCACTGATACAGCCGATCCCAGGAACGAAATCTAAGCCTGTTCAAGCTTGAAGGTTTTGCGGTTTTCGGTGCAAGGCTGCAACCGCGACGGCGCGGATCAATGAATGCGGTCGTTTAGCCATCCCGAGAACAGGGTATCGGCATCCCCAATTCATGGGATGGCGAAGGGAGCAGTGCCAACCTATTCCGAGGCCGTCCGCTTCTGCCGCGATATGCGACCCATTGTGACGGAAGCGGACGAAATCTGCGGCGGCTATTTGGCCCATTGTCTAGTCGACCGGTTAGTGGGACAGTCGCCTGCATGATCCGAACCGCCATCATCGAAGACGATCCGCGCATCGCCGCAGATATTGCCGAAGTGATCCGGCAAGCTGACGATGTCGAATTGGTGGCCTCTGCCGGTTCCGTCGCGACGGGCTGCAAATTGATCGACGATGGCGGTTTCGACGTGCTGGTGTGCGATCTCGGTTTGCCCGACGGCGACGGTGCCACGCTCATCCGCAAGGCCGCGGCGCAATATCCGGACATTGATATCCTTGTGCTCACCATGTTCGCCGACCATCATAAGGTGCTTGATGCCATTCGCGCAGGTGCGCGCGGTTACCTTTTGAAGGATCAGAAATTGGGCGAATGCGTCGCCGCAATCCGCGAGGTGCGCAACGGCGGGTCGCCCATCAGTCCCATCATCGCCAGATTGTTGCTCAAGGAATTGTCCCCGCAAGAGCCGGTTTCGGCGCTAACAAATGAAGAGCAGCTATCCGAGCGGGAAAAGGAAACCTTGCACCTGCTGTCGCGCGGATTTACCTATTCCGAATGCGCGGAATTGATGGGGATTTCGCAGCATACGGTGGGCACGCATGTCAAACATATCTACCGCAAGCTTGAGGTCAATTCGCGTGCAGAGGCGGTATTCGAGGCGTCGAACCGGGGCATGCTTGATATTCGTTAAATGGCTGTTTGCGTGTATCGCTGCGTTAGTCTGCTGCGCCGCAGCATCGATCGTTGCCGCGAAGGGCACGTCTCCGGCCGATGTGTTAGAATTTCGCAGTGGCGAAATCGCATTTACCGATCAAAGCGACATTCCTGCAGCGGGCTGGGAAAGGCGCGCTACGCCTGCGCTTTGGTTGTCGGATGAGGCGCGCGCCAAGCTGGAAGGCAAGCTAACTGCATGGGGACGCTTTCGCTTTGACGGTCGGCTGCTTCCGGACGAGCCGCTTGCCATCTACACCGAAAATAATCGCGAGCGCCTGACGGTCTATCTGAACGGCGTTGAGCTGTTCCGCAATTATCGAAGCGCAACCTCGCAAACGCTCGGGTGGAACCGGCCCTATATCATTCCTGTCCCGCGAAAACTGTTGCGCGATGGGGGCAACGAGCTGGTGCTGCGCGTAGGTTCGGACCGGCAATTCTCGCTGGGAGTCGGAACGGTCAAGGTCGGATCGCAGGAAGTGCTGGGCAGGCTCTACAACTATCAGCAATTCTGGCGGGTGACGGGTTCGGCGGCTGCCAATTATGCGATGTTGTTCCTGACCTTTGCGGCATTCCTGATGTGGATGGCGCGCCGTTCGGAAACCGAAATATTCTGGCTGGTGATGACAGGGCTGCTCTGGTTCGTGCGCGATTTTCACTTTTTCGCTGAAGAGTCACCGCTTGATCCCTATTGGTTTCAGCAGGTCAGCTATTATTCGCTCTATTTTGCGGTAGCCGCATCGCTTAGCTTCTGCGTCGCCTTTTTGAAACTTCCCAATCATCGCCGGATCATTGCCCTGCTATTTACGATTGGAGTTGCTCTGTGCATTTTTCGTGTGGCGATTACGTCGACCAACCGTACCGACCTCGCGACCAGTCTTTCAACATTGCTCGTTTCACTGACGGCTTGCGGTTTGATGATAAGAGAGTGGTTTCGAAACCGCTCACTCGAAAGCCTAGCTCTTGTTGCGGTCGTTTTATTTGCCACCATATTAGGGCTACACGATATCGGCCGGATACCCAATGTGAACTGGTGGCAGGGGCTCGGTTTTCATATCCAGCCTTACACCGGATTTTTGTTGTTCAGCGTCTTCCTGCTGTCGGTCGGACGCAAATATCTACGAGCGCTCGCCGAAGTTGAGACGCTCAATACCAGTCTTGAAGAGCGGGTAGAAACTGCGACACATGCCCTTGCGGCAAGCGAACGTGCGCGGCAAAGAATCGAAGTAGAACACGCGGTTGGTATCGAACGCGAACGGCTGATGCGCGAGATGCACGATGGCATCGGATCAAATCTGGTCACGGCGCTGGCTGTCGTCAGAAAGCAGGGCGAAGCACCTGTTGCGGAAGAAACCTTGCAACGCGCGATCACCGATCTGAAACTGACGGTGGATTCACTCGCGCCGGTTGAGGGCGATGTTGTCGCGCTACTCGCCAATCTACGCCACCGGATGGAACCCGATATGGAAAAGGCAGGGGTAAAATGCATCTGGCGTGTCGAGCCATGCCCATCGCTCGATTGGCTTGATGCCCCAAACGCGCTCCATATGCTGCGTATCATCCAGGAAGGGGTCGGCAATGTCCTGTCGCATGCGAGTGCAAGCAGCATCACCATTGCCTGCTGTCCAACGGAAAGAGAGGGTCGCGATGGAGTCGAGCTTATCCTCGCCGACGATGGGCGGGGGTTTGTTGCAGCTAATGTGAGCGGAAACGGACGTGGCCTCTCAAACATGCACACACGCGCATCGCAACTTGGCGCCGAGTTGCGCATTGAAAGCGACGAAGGTGCTGGCAGTAAATTGTCGTTGTGGCTGCCAGTTGAAATGCACGTTCGCAAATCTGCTTAGTCGACAAATGGAAAATCAAAAAGGGCGCCCGGATTGCTCCGGACGCCCTTTCGATTGCGGCTGCTCCCCAGCTTAGCCGCTGTAATACATGTCGAACTCGACCGGCGAAGGCGTGGTTTCCCAGCGGCTGACTTCATCCCATTTGAGATCGATATAGGCTTCGATCTGATCCTTGGTGAAGACATCGCCTTCGAGCAGGAAGTCATGATCGGCAGCTAGGCTGTCGAGCGCTTCGCGGAGCGATCCGCAAACGGTCGGGACCTGGGCGAGTTCTGCCGGGGGCAGGTCATACAGGTTCTTGTCCATCGCATCGCCTGGGTGGATCTTGTTCCGGATACCGTCCAGACCCGCCATCAGCAGCGCTGAATAGCAGAGATAGGGGTTGGCGAGCGCATCAGGGAAGCGGAATTCAACGCGCTTGGCCTTGTCGCCGGTGCCGTACGGAATGCGGCACGAAGCCGAACGGTTGCGGCTCGAATAAGCGAGCAGAACGGGGGCTTCGAAGCCCGGTACCAGGCGCTTATAGCTGTTGGTGGTCGGGTTGGTGAACGCGTTCAGCGCCTTGGCGTGCTTGATGACGCCGCCGATGAAGTAAAGGCACATGTCCGACAGACCGGCATAACCATTGCCAGCGAAGAGCGGCTTGCCCTTGGCCCAGAGCGAAATATGGGTGTGCATGCCCGAGCCATTGTCCGACTTGATTGGCTTCGGCATGAAGGTTGCGGTCTTGCCATAGGCATGGGCGACCTGGTGCACGACATATTTGTAGACCTGCATACGGTCAGCTGTCTGTACCAGAGTGCCGAAAGTCAGGCCGAGTTCGTGCTGGGCTGCCGCGACTTCGTGGTGATGCTTGTCGCAGGGCAGGCCCATTTCGAGCATGGTCGAAACCATTTCGCCGCGGATGTCGACAGCACTGTCGACGGGCGCAACCGGGAAGTAGCCACCCTTGGCGCGCGGACGGTGAGCGAGGTTCCCTGTTTCGTAGGAACGGCCGGTGTTGGTCGGTAGCTCGATATCATCGATGCGGAAGCCCGAACCGTCATAACCGTCGTAAAAGGTCACATCGTCAAACATGAAGAATTCGGCTTCGGGGCCGACATAGACCGTGTCGGCTATTCCGGTTGCCTTGACATAGGCTTCGGCACGCTTGGCGGTCGAGCGCGGGTCGCGGGCGTAAAGTTCGCCGGTCGAGGGTTCGACGATGTCGCAGTTGATGATCATCATCGGCGTTGCGCTGAACGGATCCATATAGACCGAGTCCAGGTCCGGGCGCAGGATCATGTCGGATTCGTTGATCGCCTTCCAGCCTTCGATCGACGATCCGTCAAACATCAGGCCGTCTTCCAGTTCGTCTTCGCCAAGCACGCCAGCGCACATGGTGAGGTGCTGCCACTTGCCCTTCGGGTCGGTGAAGCGCAAGTCGACCCACTCGACATCATTTTCCTTGATTTGTTTCAGTATGTCCTTGGCACTGGCCATGATGCTTTCCTTCTTTGACTTGGAGTGTTTGGATTTGCCCGATTTGGTTTTTTGGGCGGGTTTCTTGGATTTAGACGGCATCGCTATCGCGCTCACCGGTGCGGATTCGCAGCGCGGTTTCGACTGGGATGACAAAAATCTTGCCGTCGCCGATGCGGCCGGTCTGTGCGGCGGCGGCGATGGCTTCGACAACACGATCTGCAAGCGCATCGTCTACTACAACTTCAAGCTTCACCTTGGGCAGGAAGTCGACGACATATTCGGCACCACGATAAAGTTCGGTATGGCCTTTCTGGCGGCCAAAGCCCTTGGCTTCGGTCACGGTGATGCCTGATACGCCGACTTCGTGCAGCGCTTCCTTCACTTCGTCGAGTTTGAACGGCTTGATGATCGCTTCGATCTTTTTCATGGCTTTCCTCTGGTCTTGGCGCACCGCGAAAACCCGCGCGCGCGAGTGTCATGCCATTTGCTTATCAAGTATCGTGCCAGTTTGCCGCAGCGCCGCAGACACGCAAAAGCTAAGCCCCGCACGATAACGCGCGGGGTTTGCTTGAATTTTGGTGCCTATTTTTTAGGCAAATGCCAGATTCATGGGCATCACCTGGCGCTCACCTTGAACTTTGCGTCATTGGCCTTGGCGAAATGCGCACGACTGGTGAGATAGGCGCGGATGGCTTCAACTTCCTCCGGCTTCAGCACCGTTTTGAAACTGGCCATGCCGTTCTTGGCGAGAATGCCGTCATACACTACCGACTTGAACGTTGCAGCATCGGCAATGGTTCCCGATTTGCGCAGGTCCGGCAGTACACCGGTCCCCACAGCGCCCGGTCCGTGGCAGACAAGGCAATAGCGCTGATAGCTCGATTGACCTGCTGCGATGATTTCGGGGCTGCCGAACAGGGCAGGCGGGTTCCAGACCCACTCCTCTGCGGGCGGAAGCGGAGGCAGTGTGCCCTTCGCCCCGATTTTGAGCACGATCAGACGCGGGATATTGGGCACTTCCTGGCTTGCGCCAGCGACATAGCCGGACACCAGCGGGAAGGCGCCGCCCTTGCTGGTCATGAAAGCGACATATTGCTCGCCATCGACCAGATAGGTGGAAGCACCGGTCAGCACGCCGGACTGCACATCAAGGCTGTAGAGCAGTTTGCCGGTATCGGCGGCAAAGGCCTGGAACTTGCCCATGGCATTGCCCTGGAAAACAAGATTACCTGCCGTCGTCATCGTGCCACCATTCCACGGCGTGGGATAGTTGACGGTCCATTGTGCTTTGCCCGTCTTCGGGTTGAATGCGACAAGCTGGCCGGTGGTGACCGACTGGATTGCCTTTACCATATTGAAATCGTCGGGGACATCCGCCGTGGCAATCGCCCCGCCGGTGTTGAAGCCCATCGCGCTGCGACCTTGCTCGTTTGGCGCGACAGGCGGCATATAGGCCCCGCCCAGCTGCTGCGCCGGGATGTAGACCAGACCGGTCGCAGGATTGTAGCTCATCGGATGCCAGTTATGCGCTCCAAGCGCAGACGGGTTCGCCATGTAAAGCTTGCCGGTCTTTTCATAACGCGCTTCGGGGTTTTCGATGGGACGGCCGGAGGCAAGGTCGTAACCTGTCGCCCAGGTGATGCCGCTGATGAACGGATTGGCCGAAAGCAATTTGCCGTTGGTCCGATCAAGCGTGAAGAAGAAGCCGTTCTTCGGTGCGTGGTACAGCACCTTCACATCCTTGCCGTCGCGCTTTTCGTTGGCGAGGATGATCGGCTGGGTAGCCGTGTAATCCCAGCTTTCGGCCGGGGTTTCCTGATAGTGCCATTTATACTCGCCGGTATCCGGGTCGAGTGCGACGATGGACGAGAGGAACAGGTTGTCACCTTCGCTGTTCGAACGGATGCCGTGATTCCACGGATTGCCATTGCCGACGCCGAGGTAAAGCTGGTCGAGCTCATGGTCATAAACAATGGCATCCCAGACGGTTCCGCCACCGCCTGAATCGCGCCAGTCGTCTTTCTTCGGCGTCTTGCTCCAGGTGTCGTAGGCCAGTTCCTTCATCACCTTGTCGCTCGCCGCGTTGTCCGGCTCGCCCTTGGGATTGGGAACGGTGTAAAAGCGCCAAGCCTGCTTGCCGGTATCAACATTATACGCGGTGACAAAGCCGCGTGCGCCGAATTCGGAGCCGCCATTGCCGATTATGACCTTATCCTTCACGACGCGCGGGAAGCCGGTGATTGTACCGTTTGATTTCGGATCGAGCGTCTGCACAGACCAGATCTCGCCACCGGTCTTCGCATCAAGGGCAATCAGGCGACCGTCGATGGTGCCGACGAAAAGCTTGCCTTTCCAGAAGGCGACGCCGCGGTTGACGACGTCGCAGCATGCCTTCACGCCGCGTGCCTTATCGACGCCGGGGTCGAACTGCCACAACGGCTTGCCGGTCTTGGCTTCATAAGCGAAAACCTTGGACCACGGGCCGGTGACATAAAGCGTGCCGTCAACTTCGACCGGGGTCGATTCATGGCCGCGCGCATCGGGCATATCCGCAAACCAGGCGATGCCGAGTTCGGACACATTCTTGTCGTTGATCTGGGTAAGTGGGCTATGGCGTTGCTCGCCATAGCTTTGGGCAGGGAAGGCCCAGTCATCGCCATTGCCGCCCGTCTTCAGAAATTCGCCGTCAATCTTGGCAAATTCGGGGTCTTGTGCCCCCGGATTATTATCCGCCAATTTGCAGCCGGACACCGCCAAAGCAGCTACACCAGCCAAAGCCAATACCGCACTACGCCGAAAACGCATCGCTCTCTCTCCCGAATTTAATCCCTCGATTAAATCGCTAGCGTGCGTTGCAGAGTCGGTCCAGCTTTAAGTTGTGGCAGCAAGAACCGCGCAGATTGCAGCATCCATATCAGCCGCCGCTTTGTCATAGACGCGCGACTTGAGGTTATCGACCAGAGGTTGCGCAGTCCGGCTAGGGTGGCCGCCTTCAAATGGCGGGGCAGGGGCATATTCAAGGGCAAGCTGGATGGTTCGGGCGACATCCTCGCCCTGGGCCAACGCCATCAGTTCCAGCGCGAAATCGATCCCTGAAGTAACGCCCCCTGCGGTGACCAAATTCCCATCGCGAACGACGCGGGCTTTTTCATGTGTCGCGCCGAACAGGGGAAGTAATTGCGTGTACGCCCAATGGGTCGTTGCGCGTTTACCCTGCAACAATCCCGCCGCTCCGAGGACAAAGGCACCAGTGCAGACGCTCGTGACCCAAGTTGCAGCCTTCGCCTGCTCGCGCACGAATTCGACAATGGCAGCATCGCCAATCGCCTCGCGCACCCCATGCCCGCCTGGAATGCAGAAAATTTCAGCCTGCGGGCAATCGGCAAAACTGGTGGTTGGCAGAATCGAAAAGCCGCAGTCGGTGGTAACGGCCTGGCCGTCTTTCGATACGACATATGTCTTCGCGCCCGGAAGCCGTGACAAGAACTGAACCGGACCCGAAAAGTCGAGTTGGGTTACATTGTCGAAGAGAACGAAAACTATGTTCATTTCGAAGCCTCTAGTCCTTTTTCACTTTCGTCATTCCCGCGAAGGCGGGAATCCATCACCTGTCGGTTAAATTGCAGCCTCCGGTGATGGACCCCCGCCTTCGCGGGGGTGACGAAGTTTGGGGCATGAAGGGCGTAGGCTCATACCAGCTCAATCGCGACCGCCGTACCTTCACCGCCGCCGATGCAGAGCGAAGCGACACCGCGCTTCAGCCCCTTATGCTTCAGCGCGCCGATCAGCGTGGTGATGATGCGCGCGCCCGACGCGCCAATAGGGTGGCCGAGAGCCGTCGCACCGCCATGGACGTTGATCTTTTCATGCGGAATGCCAAGGTCGCGCATCGCGAACATGGCTACACAGGCAAAAGCTTCGTTGATTTCAAACAGGTCGACATCGGCGACGCTCCAGCCCGCCTTGGCGAGGCATTTGTTGATGGCACCGACCGGGGCCGTTGTGAATGCCGACGGTTCTTGCGCATGAGCAGCGCTCGCCACGATGCGCGCGACTGGCGTCTGGCCTTTCGCAGCGGCCGTCGACGCACGCGACAGGACAAGCGCGGCGGCACCATCCGAGATCGACGAAGAAGTCGCGGCAGTGATTGTGCCATCCTTGGCAAAGGCAGGCTTCAGCGTCGGGATTTTGTCCGGGCGGCCCTTGCCGGGTTGCTCGTCGGTATCGACAACGGTTTCGCCAGCGCGGCTGACGATCTTCACCGGCACGATTTCCGAAGCGAAAGCGCCCGATGAAATCGCATCCTGCGCGCGGCGCAGCGATTCAATCGAATAATTGTCCTGATCCTCGCGGGTCAGCTGATATTCGTTCGCCGTTTCCTGCGCGAACGTGCCCATGGCCCGGCCGGGTTCATAGGCGTCTTCGAGGCCATCGAGGAACATATGGTCATAGGCGGTGTCATGGCCGATACGCGCGCCGCTGCGGTGCTTTTTCAGAATGTAAGGAGCGTTGGTCATGCTCTCCATGCCGCCTGCGATGACATAATCGACCGAACCCGCGGCGATAGCTTCTGCACCCATTATTACAGTCTGCATGCCACTGCCGCAGACCTTGTTGACGGTGGTTGCCTGCACCGATTTGGGCAGGCCAGCCTTGATCGCCGCCTGACGGGCAGGGGCCTGGCCGAGGCCAGCAGGCAGAACGCAACCCATATAGATGCGCTCGATGTCTTCGCCCGATACCCCAGCACGCTCGACAGCAGCCTTGACCGCAGTGGCACCCAGATCGGTTGCGGCGACGTCGGAAAACACGCCCTGCATGCCGCCCATCGGGGTGCGGGCATAGGAAAGGATGACGACGGGATCGGTGCTGCTCATGGATAGCTTCCTTGTGCTTGGGAGACGTTACGGATTCGCCCTTAATCCGGTGCAAGCTGCAACACAATGCGCTGGCGCGTTGCATTCGTATCCAGAAATGTTAATCCAGCGATTAAATCAGGAGAGTGCCATGACCGCCGATATGCAGACCATATTAGAAAAGCAAAAAGCCGCCTTTACTGCAGCAATGCCCGAACCGATGTCCGTGCGCCGAGATCGCATGGACCGCGCTATTGCCTTGCTGGTCGATTACAAGGATGAATTCGCCAAAGCGGTGTCGGCTGATTTCGGCCATCGCAG
The DNA here is from genome assembly GCA_937873665.1 of uncultured Sphingorhabdus sp. Next base: position 514,040 of record CALMYW010000394.1, on the reverse strand, counting down.
CACCGAACAGACGCTGATGACCGACATCATGCCGTCGGTCAGCGCGCTCAAACATGCGAAAAAGCATTTCGAAAGCTGGGCCCGCAATGAAAAGCGCAAGCCAACCTTTCCGCTCGGGTTGATCGGCGCCAAGGCCGATGTCGTGTACCAGCCCAAGGGCGTGGTTGGCGTTATTGCGCCCTGGAATTTTCCAATCGGTATGGTGATGGTGCCGATGGCGGGCATATTGGCGGCGGGTAACCGCGCCATGGTGAAGCCGAGCGAGTATACGGAACGAGTCGCTGAAGTTTTTGCTGAAGCCGTACCCAAATATTTTGCCGAAGAGGAAATGGCGGTGTTTACCGGCGGAGTCGAAATCGGCACGGCCTTTTCAAAACTTGCGTTCGATCACCTGATCTTCACAGGCGCAACCAGCGTCGGCAAGCATATCATGCGCGCTGCAGCCGATAATCTTGTACCCGTCACGCTCGAATTGGGCGGCAAATCGCCGACGATCATCGGACGTAGCGCGGACAAGAAAAAGGCAGGTGAGCGGATCGCCTTGGGCAAGATGATGAACGCAGGGCAGATCTGCCTTGCGCCCGACTATCTGCTTGTTGCCAAGGAGCAGGAGCAGGAAATGATCGACGGCGTCGTGAATGGCGTGTCGACGCTCTATCCCTCGCTGCTCAACAATGACGATTATACGTCGGTTGTGAATGGCCGCAATTATGATCGGCTGCAGGGCTATCTCGCAGACGCGAAGGAAAAGGGTGCCGAACTGATCGAGGTCAATCCTGCGAACGAGGATTTTGGTTCGTCGAACGGCAATAAAATGCCGCTCACCATCGTTCGCAACGTCAATGACGATATGAAGGTGATGCAGGAAGAAATCTTTGGCCCGATCCTGCCCGTGATGACCTATTCGTCGATGGATGAGGCGATTGATTATGTGAACGCGCATGATCGCCCGCTCGGCCTTTATTATTTCGGAGCCGACAAGGCGGAGGAGCAGCGCGTTCTGACCCGTACCATTTCGGGCGGCGCTACGGTCAATGATGTGATCTTCCACAATGCGATGGAAGATCTGCCGTTCGGGGGCGTCGGGCCGTCGGGCATGGGCAACTATCATGGGCAGGATGGCTTCAAGACCTTCAGCCATATGCGCGCAGTCTATCGCCAGCCTTCGATAGATGTCGCCGGCATGGCAGGCTTCAAACCGCCTTATGGCAAATCTACACACAAGACTCTCGAACGCGAACTGCGTAAGTAGGCTTGCGCCTTGGCGGGAGCTTCGCTAGAGGCTCCCCCGCAACGCCCCTGTGGTGGAATTGGTAGACGCGCTCGACTCAAAATCGAGTATCGAAAGATGTGCCCGTTCGAGTCGGGCCAGGGGCACCACTCCACAAAATCTGTAGCGAAATGATACGATCGCAATTGCGATCGCTATTAACCACCTTTGTGCCTCGCCATCATCCCTAATGAAACGTTAACGTCTGCGGTAACGAAATCATTAAGGGGTAGGCGACATGCACAGGCAACTGGTTCAGACAAATGACGGCGCGCGGCATCCGTTGCGACAGGCATTGGCACCGCACATCTTCGCTGTTCCGGCTGAATGGAAACCCAAGCCGCTGAAATGGTGGCAGCGTGAAGACGCACATCTGTTCGTGGTCAGCTTTGGTGCATTTTTTACGGTGTTCTATACCTTCATTGCCTAACGCTTTCAGTCGGGCCTCAGTCGCAAGCCTTGTGCAGCAATTGAGCGAGCCAGGCCGAAACGAGACACATTGCCGCGCCGAGCAGTAGCTGGTTCACCATGCTAATGCCTGCGGCGCTCAGCCCGAGGGCAATCAGGGATCCGATAACCATCGCTCCAGAATTGACGATATTGTTCGCGGCTACGGTGCGTGCGGTCTGATCCTTGGGCACCGTAGTGGTCAAGAAGGCATAAAGCGGCACGACGAACATCCCCCCGGCAACGGCGATGCCCAGCAGCGTACCCAACAGCATCCACGCACCGTCATGGTTCACAAAGCTGCCGATGGTGTAAAGTTCGCCATCGCCGTTGATCTGCCAGTTGCGGCAGACAAAGTGGAAGGCGACCACGAAGAGCCCCATTGCGATGACGCTGGCAGGAGCGAAACGCGCCGAAACCTGGCCCTTGAGCAGCCTGTTGATTGCGACGGATCCGATGGCGATCCCGATTGAGAAAATGGCCAGAAAGAGGCTGGCAACTTCCTGATCCGCACCCAACACATTTTTTGCCAGTGGCGGGAACTGGATGAACAGCACCGCCCCAATCGTCCAGAAAAAGCTGATCGACATAATGGCGAGGAACAGTTTGCGGATGTGCATCGTGCCTTTGACCAGCGCGATCGAGGAACGAAGAATATGCCAGTCGATGCCGGTTTCCTGATGCTCTGGCGGTGCGGGGGGAACTTGTCTTCCCGTCATATAGCCCAGCATTGCCGTCAAGACGACGCCCAGCGCTGCCCATTCGACCGGTATGATGCCGGCCAGAATGGTGCCTACCAAAATGGCGATATAGGTGCCCGCTTCAACCAGGCCGGTTCCGCCCAGAACTTCATTGTCATTCAAATGCTGCGGCAAGATCGCATATTTGATGGGGCCAAAGAAGGTCGAGTGCACGCCCATAGCGAACAACGCGAGCATCATAAGCGGTATGGCCACCACTGTTACTGCTATGTCGAGCCAAGCCAGAACCAGCCCGGCACCTCCGACCAGCATGATAAGGATTTCGCAGAATTTGACGATGCGGATGATCTTGGCCTTGTCACGCGTGTCCGCCAACTGGCCTGCAAGCGCTGACAACAGGAAAAAGGGCAATATGAACACTGCTGTGGCTACCGCGCTGAACAAAGCTTCAGATTTTTCGTCGTTGTACACACCGTAAACAACGAACAGCACCATGGCATTTTTGAACAGATTGTCGTTAAAGGCGCCGAGCAACTGGGTGACAAACAGCGGCAGAAAACGCCGTTTGTTGAGCAAAGCCATCGATGTTTGCATAAATTGACTGGTCCCCGCCCGTGTTCGGCATTGCCCTAACGCGCGCCATTGCATTGGCAAGCGATTTTGCTTTTTGGACCTTGCCTGCGCATCGTTGCGGCAATGTTGCAGTTCGGCTTTCCAGCGTTGCGCATATGCCACAGCGTTCGGAATAAATTAACGACCGCACGTCATTTGACGAAAAATTCTTGCCACGATTCCAGAAATATGAGGAATTGCGGCATTGCAACATAATGGAGGGTGCGCAATGCGCAAAACACACAGCAATATTTATGTTCGGACAGCAGTCGCTACTTTGATGGCCTCCAGTGCTATCGGTATGTCTGTACCGGCCTTTGCCCAAGCGGCGGCCGAAGGCGACAATGACGAAATCGTCGTTACCGCGCAAAAGCGCGAGCAGAATTTGCAGGACGTTCCTGTTGCTATCACTGCAATCGGCACCGAGAAGCTCGACCAGCTCCAGGTCAATGAATTTGCCGATGTCGTCAAGTTCCTGCCGTCTGTGACCATCCAGCAGGGTGGGCCGGGTTTTGCGCAAGTCTACTTCCGCGGCGTCGCTTCGGGCGAAAACGCCAACCACTCGACGTCGTTGCCGACTGTTGGCACCTATCTGGACGAAATGCCGATCACGACCATTCAGGGCGCGCTCGACATTCATGCCTATGACCTTGCGCGCGTCGAAGCGCTCGCAGGTCCGCAGGGCACGCTGTATGGTGCAAGCTCGATGGCTGGCACGCTGAAGCTTGTCACCAATGCTCCGGACACATCGGGTTTCTATGGAAATGTCGGGGTTGAAATCAACAATGTCGCGCATGGCGATTTTGGTTCGGTTTTCGAGGGTTTCATTAACGCGCCGCTCAGCGATCGTGCCGCGCTGCGCCTTGTCGGCTGGTATCGCGATGATGGCGGCTATATCGACAATATTCCGGGTTCGCGGACTTATGCGACCTCTGGCATTACACAGAACAACGCTGCCCTGGTCGAGAAAAACTATAACGACGCCGAAACCTATGGCGCACGTTTGGCTCTCGGCATCGAGTTGAATGACAGCTGGACTATCAAACCGACCCTGATGGGCCAGGTCCAGAAAACCGAAGGCAGTTACGCGCGTGAGCGTTCGGGCCAGAACAGCGGCAACTATCAGATTGTCCAGTACAATCCCGAAAGCAGCAAGGACAAATGGATCCAGGCTGCAATGACCATCGAAGGCAAAATCGGTAATTGGGATATGACGCTGACCGGTGGTCACCTGCGCCGCAAGACCAATACCGAAAGTGACTATTCGGACTATGGCTATTTCTATGATGCCCTGTCAGGTTATGGTGCCTATTGGTACGACAATGCCGGTGACCCTGTCAGCCCGAACCAGTATATTCAGGGCATCGACCGCTATCGGAAGAGTTTCGCCGAATTTCGCGTATCTTCGCCGCAGGACGCATCACTGCGTTTCATCGGTGGCTTGTTCTGGCAGCGCCAGACACACAATATCGAACAAAACTACATCATCGACAATATCGCTGACGCGATTACAGTTCCAGGAACCGATAGCAATATCTGGTTGACCAAGCAGTTGCGTACCGACCGTGACTATGCGGCATTTGGCGAGTTGAGCTTCGACGTTACGGACAAGCTGACGCTAACCGGCGGTGCGAGATTGTATAAATATGACAACTCGTTGATCGGATTCTTCGGCTACTCCGACGGTTATTCAAGCCGCACTGGCGTTGCTGCATGCTTCACGACGACTGGAGCAACCTTGCGGGACAATCCGACGGGTACACTCGCCCCCGCCGATGTGGCAGGTTCGCCCTGCACCAATGTCGACAAGTCGACTTCGGATACAGACGCAATCTATAAGGTGAATGCGACCTACAAGATAAACGACGATGCACTGGTTTACGCGACCTGGTCGCGCGGGTACCGCCCCGGTGGCGTGAATCGTCGCGGTACCCTGCCGCCATACGGTCCGGACGAGCTCGATAATTACGAGCTGGGTTGGAAAACCACCTTCGGCGCATTCCGTTTCAATGGTGCGGTGTACCAGCTGGACTGGAACAATATCCAGTTGTCATTCCTTGGAGCCAATGGGCTCAGCGAAGTTCGCAATGCTGGCATTGCGCGCATTCGTGGTGCGGAATTTGATGTCGGGTATCGCAATGGTGGATTCAGTATCAATGCGGGCTTCAGCTATAATGACGCAAAGATTCGCCGCGATTTTTGCGCGATCGCGAACCCGCAGTTTGATTGTACTATCGATGTGGATCTAGATGGCAGTGGTGCCATCGATCGGAATAACGAAATCAACGATACGCTGGCACCATCAGGTTCGCGCCTGCCTGTCACCGCGAAATTCAAAGGCAATGTCGTTGCCCGTTATGAATTCCCCGTGGCGGCTTGGAACGGGCATTTCCAGGTAGCGGCAAATCATACCGGGAGCCGCCGCAGCGATTTGCGTCCGTTTGAAGCAGGAATCAAAGGTAAGCTCGACGCGTACACGACCGTCGATCTCAGCTTTGGTGTGAAGAATGACCAGTGGAGTATTGAGGCTTTCGCGACGAATGTGCTTGATGAACTGGGCGTCGTGAACACTGGCGTCTCCTGCATCGAAACGGTGTGCGGCGATCCGGATGGTGGGACTGCTCTCGGTGGAACCTTCTACGACACGCTGATTAAACCCCGTATCATCGGCCTTAAATTCAGCCGCGATTTCTGATCGCTGGATTGATGAACGACAAAACGGAAAAGCCGGGCCAAAAGCTCGGCTTTTTCATGTCTGTGGCGCTGGTCATGGGCAATATGATCGGATCCGGCGTGTTTCTGTTGCCTCAAGGGCTCGCGCCCTTTGGCTGGAATGCGATTGCAGGCTGGGTGGTAACTATCGCGGGTGCGCTTTGCCTCGCCCATGTCCTAGCCAAACTAACAGCTGCCCATGAAGGAGCTATTGGCCCAGCTGAACTTGTAGAGCGCAGTTTCGGCCCGCTCGCCGGCTTCCTTATCGGTTTCGCCTTTTGGGTTTCTGTATGGACGGGCTGCGTGACGATAGCCGTTGGCGCGACATCCTATATGTCCAGTTTCCTGCCTGTTCTGGGTGAACATCCATCGCTCACTGCGCTTGGGGTTATCTGGACGATGACGGCGGTAAATCTGCTCGGGGTGCGCTCAGCTGGCTCGTTCCAGGTGATCACGACCCTGCTCAAGCTGACGCCTTTGATCGTCGTCGCTATCCTGATCGGTCTGATTTTTGGTCGTGATGGGATGTCGGCACTTGCGCCTTATCCGGCGGAAGGGTTGTCGCTTCCATCGGTTAACACAGCGGCGGCCATGACGCTTTGGGCAATGATCGGTTTTGAGGCGGCCTGCGCTGCATCGCACAAGATTGACAACCCGCAACGCAATGTTCCGCGCGCGACTTTTTACGGCGCATTGCTATCTGGCATAATCTATCTGATCGTCTGTTCGGGCATCACTTTGATGCTTCCCGCAGATAAGGTCGCGGCCTCTCCAGCTCCATTCGAGCTGTTTGTTTCGACCTTCTGGTCGCCGGGCCCAGCCTCGTTGGTGGCCGCCTTTGCCGCGATTAGCGCAATTGGTGCGGTCAATGGCTGGACACTTGTGCAAGCAGAAGTCCCGCTCGAAATGGCCAAAAGGCAGATGATGCCACAATGGTTTGCCCGCACGACGGCCAATGGCGTGCCGATCAACGGCCTGCTGTCAGCGACGGTTCTGGGAAGCCTGCTGGTGCTGGCGAACAGCAGCCAATCGATGGCTGGCCTTTTCACCTTCATGGCGCTGGTCACCACGTCGGTCACGCTCTGGCTCTATCTCGCCTGTGCAGCCGTAGCGCTGAAGCGCAAGATCGCTGTGCCCTTCGCGCTGATCGGGTTGGTATTTGGTGTATGGAGCCTGTGGGGCGCGGGCGTTGACGCCAGCGGCTTGAGCATCGTGCTGATGCTCGCAGGCCTGCCGCTTTACTGGTGGACGCGGCGCTCGCTCAACACTCAACCACATTGACGGCTAGGCCGCCCTGCGCGGTTTCCTTATATTTGCTCGACATATCGAGCCCGGTTTGGCGCATTGTTTCGATGACTTGATCGAGGCTGACGCGCATCGGCCCGGTCGAATGCAGCGCCAGTCGCGCCGCGTTTGCCGCCTTGACGGCACCTATGGCATTTCGTTCGATACAGGGCACTTGCACCAATCCGGCGACCGGATCGCATGTAAGCCCCAGATTATGTTCCATCCCGATTTCGGCGGCGATGCTGACTTGCTCAGCTGTGGCGCCCCAGATTGCCGCAAGTCCAGCGGCGGCCATCGAGCAGGCAACGCCGACTTCACCCTGACAGCCCATTTCCGCGCCCGAGATGGACGCGCGCTGTTTGTAGAGGAGGCCGATGCCACCTGCAGTCAGTAAGAAGGTGTGGATGTCTTTCGCGGGGCGTTCGGCATCGACGCAATAATAGCGGATAACCGCTGGAATGATACCGGCTGCACCATTCGTAGGCGCGGTAACAACACGGCCGCCGGCTGCATTTTCCTCGTTTACCGCCATGGCATAGGCGTTCAGCCTGTCGAACAGACTTTCGCGCTCATTTGCAAGCGGTGCCGCCTTGAGCTTTTGCCACAGATGCGCTGCCCGGCGCTGGACCTGCAGACGGCCGGGAAGGATACCTTCGGTCGCGAGACCGCGATCAACACAATCGAGCATGATCCGTGCGATCGCATCGAGACGCTCTTCGGTCTCTTGGCTCGGTCGCATTGCATTTTCATTGGCCAGCATCAGGTCGTGAATGTTCATGCCATGTGTGCTGCATAGATTCAGCAATTCAGCGCCACTGCTGAATGCAAAGGGCACAATATTGCCGACGGTGATGCGATCATCTTCAACCGGTGCCGATAATTGCCGCTCCGAGGCGATGAAGCCACCGCCGGTCGAATAATAGGTTTTGGCTGATACGATGCGTCCTGCCGCATCAAATGCTGTCAAGCTCATGCCATTGGGGTGCAATGCGGGGATATTGTCGAAGTCGAGGATGAGATCGTTCGACGGATCGAAGGCAATTTCGTGGCCTTCGGAAAGATGCAATCGCCGGGACTGGTGCAGCTTGGCCAGCGACTGTTCCGCCTGTTCAAGGTCAATCGTTTCAGGCAAGAAACCGAGTAATCCCAGCAGCGTCGCGCGCGGGGTTCCATGGCCTTCACCGGTTAGTGCGAGTGATCCCTGCAGTTCAACCTGAATCCGCGTGGTTTGGGATATATTTCGGTGGCGCTCCATATGGGACAGGAAACGGGCAGCTATCCGCATCGGCCCAACCGTATGCGAACTCGACGGGCCAATTCCGACGCGAAACAGATCGAGCACCGATAACATGGCGCCCTGATAGCGATATTATATTTCAGGTGCGAGGAATTTTAGTTCCACTTGGGTCCGAGCCAGGAACGCTTGTCGCGCAGGATCACATGCGCCGCATTGTGCCCAGGTGCGCCGGTCACGCCGCCGCCTGGATGCGTGCCGGCACCACACATATAAAGCCCCTTGATCGGTCCGCGATAGGATCCGTGGCCAAGTACAGGTCGTGCGGACCAGAGCTGGTCGAGGCTCATATTGCCATGCATGATGTCGCCACCGACAAGGCCGAATTTGCGCTCAAGCCCCTTCGGGCTGAGTATTTGGCGGCCGAGGATCGAGGCGCGGAAGCCGGGGGCATAGGCTTCGACGGTATCGATGATCGTATCGGCAGCCTTGCCTTCCTCGACATCCCAATCGCGGCCATCGGGAAGTTCGGGTGCGAACTGCTGGCAAAAGAGCGAAGCGACATGCTGGCCTTCGGGGGCTAGGCTGTCGTCCACCGTCGAAGGGATGAGCATCTCGACAATCGGCTTTTTCGACCAGCCATAGCGTTTCGCGTCGAGGAAAGCTTCGTCCATATAATCGAGCGTCGGGGCAATGATGATGCCCGATTGGTGATGTTCGCCGGGTTCGGGCAGGCATGTGAATTTGGGCAATTCGGACAAAGCGACATTCATACGGAAGGTGCCGCTGCCGGCCTTGAAGCCCTTTATGCGGCGTTTGAATTCGCCGCTCAGGTCGCTGTGCTCGAACATCCGTTCGTAAAGCAGTTTCGGCCCGACATTGGAAATCACACGGTCGGCGATCACTTCCTCGCCGCTTTCAAGGCGCACGCCTGCAACCTTGCCGCCATCGACCAGCACGCGCGCGACGGGGCTTTCGAGACTGATTTCGACGCCATGCTCGCGGCACACCTTGGCCATGATCTGGGTGATGTTGCCCATCCCGCCGACGCTATGGCCCCATGCGCCCTTCTTGCCGTTCACTTCGCCAAATACGTGGTGGAGGAGGACATAGGCGCTGCCCGGTGTGTCGGGACTGGCATAGTTGCCGACCACAGCGTCAAAACCAAAGGCAGCCTTTACCGCTTCGCTTTCGAACCAGCTGTCGAGGAAGGTACGGGCGGATTTGACAAACAGATCGAGCACGTCGCGCTGCTGAGACAGCGTCAGGCGGGCAAGGCCCATGCCCTGCCGCGCACCATCAAACAATGTCTTCAAGCCCTCGCCCACATTGGGCGGGGATTTGAGCGCCAGATCGCGTAGCACATCGGCGACGCCTTCGAGCATGTCGTAATATTCGGGCAGAACTTGCGCATCAAGCTTTGAGAAACGCGCAAACTCCGCTTGCGTGCGTTCAAGTCCACCACCCAGTTTCAAATAGCCGCCATCTTCCTGCGGCAGGAAGTTGCTGATAGGGCGCTCGATCACGCGATAGCCATGGTCGGCAAGGCGCATGTCGGCGATCACCTTGGGCTGCAGCAGGCTGACGGTATAGCTCGCCACCGAATTGCGGAAGCCGGGGTGGAATTCCTCGGTTACAGCCGCACCACCGACAACATCGCGGCGCTCGACGATGCGCACCCTCATGCCCGCACGGGCAAGATAGAATGCGCAGACAAGGCCGTTATGGCCGCCACCGATGATTACCGCGTCGTATTTCATTTTTCTCCCCTCCCGCTTGCGGGAGGGGCCGGGGGAGGGCCTGTCCCGTATAACAATGACTGGAGGAACAGGCCCTCCCCTAACTCCTCCCGCAAGCGGGAGGGGGGCTTATTTGCTCCAACCCGATTTTGGACGCTCTGGTAATCGCGCTTCGGGGATCAGGTCACGGATCCGCGCGCAGAAGGTTTTGAGGCAGACTTCCTTGTCGGACAGCGGGCCCATCGAGAAGGTACGGCTCGCCATCCCCTGCTGTACGCGGGTGATCAGCGCGGTATCCTCTGCATTGACCTGACGGTTGATACGCCAGTTGAGGTAGCGCGCAGCCTTCATTTCGCGGCGATCATCGTCAAAGACATAGCTGATTTCGCGGATCAGGCAGGTGGTCGGCCCGGTCGGCAGCCACTGCATGAAATCGACCTGATCGGGATAGATGTCGAACGCGACCGACGGCCAAAGCTTGAAATAGAGCCAGCGTTTCTGGTTCGCCTCCGGCAGATGCGGGACGGGTGGCAGCAGGTTTTGGTAGGCGCGTTCAGACCAGTTGTTCGATGGCCGGTCGACAAGGTCGCCCCACATGCGGTCGACATGCGGCTCGGCCTCTACACCATAGCTTTTGCCGAACAGGCGGGTGAGGCCGGGATGCGCGACGGGGATGTGGAGGCCGTCCGAATAATTGTCGCCGACATTCTTCCAGTTCACATCGCGCGGGCGCAGCGTGACGCGGCCCAATGCCTTCAATTCTTCGAAGCGATAGGGCGCAACCTGATCTTCATAGGGCGCCATCATATCGGTGACCGAGGGACCACCGCTTTCGAGACGGACGAAAATGAAGCCGCGCCAGATTTCCATATCGACCGGCACGAGACCCGCCTTGCTCTTGTCGAGCGTGGGGTAGGAGGCGCTGTCGGGAACGCCGTTCAGGCGACCGTCCAGGTCATAGGTCCAAGCATGATATGGGCAGACCAGTTTCTTTGCGCAACCGCTTGCACCATCGACGATGCGGCTGCCGCGGTGGCGGCAGACATTGGTGAAGGCGCGCAGTTGCTGGTCGGCTCCGCGCACAACGATGACGCTTTCGCCGACATAATCGAGGCTGTGCCAATCGCCCGCATTAGGCACATCGGAGACATGGCAGACCACCTGCCACCCAGGGCGGAAGATGCGGTCTATTTCGACCTGCGCGAATTCAGGATCATTATAGGTCCAAGCCGGAAGGCTCCAGCCATCCAGAGAGTCCTGACCTATGTCGAGAGTGTGTATGCTTGCCATGACGCAGCAGTTGTTATACGAGTGTATAACAATATGCAAGCTGCCCGATCATCCTTTACGCGCGAAAGCGCAGATGCCCGGCGAGAGGCGTTGATCGCGGCCTGCGCAAGCTCGCTCGCGCGCAACGGGGTGCAGGGAACATCGGTCCGCGTGATCTGCACAGAGGCAGGGGTCTCGCCCGGTCTGCTAAGGCATTATTATGACGGCATCGATGCGCTGATCGCAGCAACTTATCGCTGGACTGGGGATCGGGTGCAAAAGGCGCTGGCCGACGCGGTTGCCGCTGCTCCCCAAACCCCGCGCGAACGTTTGCTCGCTTATCTGACCGCCAGCTTCGTCCCCCCGATTGCCGATCCCGAGCTGCTTTCAACCTGGCTCGCCTTTTGGGCACTTACCAAGACCGATCCGCAGATAGCGAAGCTGCATGGAGAGATTTACCGTGACTATCGCGCTGACCTCGAAGCACTGCTTTCGACCTGCCAGCCCGCCGACCACCGGCTGACAGCGGTTGCGCTGACGGCATTGGTCGACGGCCTGTGGCTCGAACTCAGCCTTGGCGATGCACCCTTCAGCCGCGCGGAGGCCGGGGTGCTGGTCGAGAAATGGCTCGATGTTCTTCTAGGTTGACTGGGCTGGCATAGTTTCAATTGAAACTGTATCGGTCGGGCATGACCGATATGACCTACGCCCGCTACCTTGCGCTCGACGATCTGCTCGCTTGCCAGCACCCGCAATCCGAACTGGATGACGAGATGCTGTTCATCATCATTCACCAGACCAAAGAATTGTGGCTGAAACAGATCATCCGCGAGATGAAGCTGGCGAAGGTCCAGGTGCAGGCGGATGCGCTGATACCAGCCTATAAGGCGCTGGCAAGGGTTAGTCGAATCCAGGCAGTTATGACGTTGAGCTGGGATGTTCTCTCAACGATGACACCATCCGATTATACCCGCTTCCGCCATGTGCTCGGGCCGAGTTCGGGCTTCCAGTCGGACCAGTTCCGCACAGTCGAATATATGCTGGGCCTGAAAGATGGCGGTTTCTTGAAATATCAGGAGGATCGTCCGGAAGCACAGCAAGCGATGCGCGATGCCTTGCAAACGCCGAGTATCTGGGACGATGCACTTGCGGCGGCGTCGCGCGCCGGATTGCCGATTCCAGCTGAAGTTCTGAATCGGGATTTCAGCCAGCCTTATGTTGCGCATACCGAAGTCGAGGATGCGTTCCTGACCGTCTATCGCGAACCGGAACGCTATTGGGAATTGTACCAGCTCGCCGAGAAACTGGTCGATCTCGACGATGCCATGGCGACATGGCGGCACAAGCATGTGATTACTGTCGAACGCGTTATTGGCGGCAAGCGCGGGACAGGTGGAACTGCGGGCGTCAGTTACCTGCAAGCCACCTTGGCGAAACGCGCCTTTCCGGAGCTCTGGTCCTTGAGGACGATGTTGTGAGGGCGTCGGCTGATTTTCTCCCCTCCCGCTTGCGGGAGGGGCCAGGGGTGGGCCTGCGTTGTTTCAGGCTCGCTTCGCTCGTGCCCTCCCCTAACCCCTCCCGCAAGCGGGAGGGGTATTGATGACCCACAAACATCTCTTCTCCCGCGCGCTATCTGCCAACCCTGATCGCCTGCACTTTGCTGCGCATAGCCACCACCTCTGGCCCGACGCCAGCTTTGACGGTCAGGTCAAGGCATGGGAGGATGCGGCGCGGCTTGCCGACCTGAAATGGGGCCGCATCATGGGGCCGGTTTTGGAGGAAGCACAGAGCCATATCGCCCGTGAGCTGAAACTGCCCGACTCGACCACCATCGCCTTTTCGCCGAATACCCACGATTTCCTCGTCCGCATTTTCTCTGCGATCCCGAAACGCCCGGTACGCGTGCTTGCCACCGATGGTGAATTCCACAGCTTTCGCCGCCAGATGGCGCGCTGGGTTGAAGCGGGTGAGGCGGAGCTGGTCAATGCGCCAGCGGACGAACTGGTGGCGAAGGCAGAGTCAGGTGGTTTCGACCTGATCTTTGCCAGCCAGGTGCTGTTCAACTCGGGCGCGATCATCGGCGAGCTTGAACGGTTGGCCGCACAAGCAAAACCCGAAGGGCCGTGGGTTGTGGTTGATGGCTATCATGGCTTCATGGCGATCGAGACCGATCTGTCGGCGATTGCCGACCGCATCTTCTATGTCTCCGGCGGATATAAATATGCGATGGCGGGGGAGGGGGTGTGCTTCCTTCACGCGCCGCCGGGCTTCGCGCCAAGGCCGGTGGTGACGGGCTGGTATGCCGCGTTTGAAGACCTTGCCCTTCCTCCCGGTGCTGTCGGCTATGCGCAGGATGGCGGCCGGTTTCTGGGAAGCACATTTGACGCTTCGGGGCTGTACCGCTTCAATGCCGTGCGCCGGATGTTGGATGCGGAGGGGATAACGACCGCCTCTGTTTCAGCGCATGTCGTAAAGTTGCAGCGCCAATTTGTCGAGGCGAACGGATTGCCCGGTTTTGAATTGCTCAATCCGCTCGGTGATGGCGCGCACGCCCGCTTTCTCGCTTATCGCGGTCCTTCGGCACCGTCTCTACATGCTGCATTGGAAGCGCGAAACGTCATAATCGACGTGCGCGGTGATGTGCTGCGGATAGGTTTCGGAATCTATCAGGATGCGCAGGATGTCGACCAGTTGGCCGATATCCTGCGGGAAATCTAATCCGTCGCCCCTGCGCAGGCAGGGGCCGCAGTCGGTTTAGTCAGCTCTGAAGGATACAACCTCCAGCGGCCCCAGCCTTCGCTGGGGCGACGGCGTACCTCAAGTCTTCGTTCGCTGATCCTCGACCATATCCTCGGCCAATTCCAGGCCGGCCTTGCCACCCGCAACAGTGTGCGACGGGGCATGGGGTGGTTCGATGAATTCGGGCTCTTCAACCTCGAGCATGCCTTCCCATTTGGTGATAACCGAGGTCGCAACGGCATTGCCGACTACATTGGTCGCGGTGCGACCCATGTCGAGGAATTGGTCGATGGCGAGGATCAGGGCGACGCCTTCCACCGGCAAATCGAACATGGCGAGCGTGCCGGTGATCACGACCAGCGAAGCACGTGGCACGGCGGCGACACCCTTGGACGAAATCATCAGGGTCAGCAGGATCAGGATTTGCGTGCCGATCGACAAGTCCATGCCATAGGCCTGCGCGATGAAGATTGTCGCAAAGCTCATATACATCATCGAGCCGTCAAGGTTGAAGCTATAGCCCAATGGCAGCATGAAGCCGGAAATCCGGCGCGGTACGCCAAAGCGGTCAAGCTGTTCGAAAAGCTTGGGCAGGGCGGCCTCGGATGAGGCGGTCGAAAAAGCTATCAACATCGGCTCGCGGATGTAACGGATCAGCGTCCATATCCGCCGCCCCAGGAAAATCGCACCTAGCGAAAGCAGGATCACCCACAAGATTGTCAGCGACAGATAGAATTCGACCACCAGCTCCAGATAAGTGCCGAGGATAGCCAAGCCGCTGGTCGCCACCACCTTAGCCAGCGCGCCGAAGACAGCAAACGGAGCAAAACGCATCACATAGTGCGTGATCTGCAACATCATTTCGGCGAGCGCATCGGCCCCCCGTACCAGTGGCGCGCCCTTCTCGCCCAATGCCGACAGGGCGACACCAGCGAACAGCGCAAAAACGAGTATCTGCAGAATGTTGTTGGTCGCCATCGCCTCGAAGGCGTTTTTGGGGAAGATTGACAGGATGAATTCCCAGAAATCGAGCTTCTTCACCTCGCCGATATTCTGCGCGGCCGCGGCGACTGTATCCACTGGAGCACCGACGCCGGGTTGGAAGACATTGACCATCAACAGGCCGAGGCCGATCGATATGAAGCTGGCGATAATGAACCAGCTGATCGCGCGGAAACCTATGCGGCCGAGCGCCGAACTGTCCCCCATATGCGCAATCCCGACGACGATGGTCGACAGGATCAAGGGCGCGACGAGCAGCTTGATCAGGTTGAGGAAGATATCCGACAGCAACTTGAATGTCTTGGTCGCATATTCGAACCAGACATTGTCCTGCGCTATACCTATATGAACGGCATAGCCGACAACCACGCCCAGGATCATCCCGGCAAGGATATACCATGTCAGTCGGCGATCCATTTATGCTTCCCCTTAATCTTTGTCTGTTCTTCGGCTGTGGTAACCGAGCGGTAACCGCACGGCAAGCGCATCCGTTTCCGCAGCGTAAATTTCGTTTCAAACGCAACTATCCGGTTGTTTGGTCGTCCCAACGGGGGCATAGGGCTTGGAAAATCAAAAGGGGCGAAAGGCCCTCAAACGACGCGGAGCGAGTGATCATGGCAAGTGCCGACCCCAAATTGGCGAAACCCCTGCTTTCAGCAATATTGGCCCGCACCCTTCCCGGCGAGATTGACGGATTTGGCAAGGATGCGCAGGCTCAGGCGGTTGAGTTCATGCTGGCGACAGCTGCGAAGCGGACAAGCGGCAAGTCCAACATCGCGGTTGATACATTTGCCGATGCCAGCGGACGACTGGCGATGCGTGTGGCGCTGATCAATGACGACATGCCCTTCCTTGTGGATTCTGTTGCGGCTGCTCTCGCCTCCGCCAATGTCGCCATTGAGCGGCTGATCCATCCGGTGGTCGATGTCGAACGTGATGCTTCGGGCACGCTGACCGCGGTCAGCGAGAAGCGTGGATCGACGGGTAAGCGCGAAAGCTTCATCTATGTTGAGACTTCGCGCATTGATGCGAAAGAACGGCGTGCTCTTGCCGACAGCCTCGCCGCGGTGCTGGAAGATGTGCGCTGCGCGGTGACCGACTGGCGCAAGATGCAGGGCGCGATGTCCGAAGATGCCGACAGCCTGCCCGAAGGTGAGGGAGCAGCGCTGATGCGCTGGTTCATGGATGGCGCGATGACCGTGCTGGCACATGAACGCATCATGGGCGACGGCGTACGTGAGGCGCGTCTGGGGTTGGCCCGATCTAGCGAAACCGCATTGCTTTCAGAGGAAAGTATAACCCGCGCCCGAGCATTTTTTGCCGAAGGTGGGCAAGCGCCTTTGATCCTCAAATCGAGCCGCGTGTCGACGGTGCACCGCGCGGTACAGCTCGACATACTGGTCGTGCCGGTGCGCGACGGCGACAAGATCAAAGGGCTGGGCGTAACCGGCGGCCTGTGGACGAGCAACGCGCTCGCGACCCCGCCCGAACGTATTCCGCTGCTCCGCACCCAGCTTTCCGATTTGCTCACCCGATATGGGTTTGACCCGTCGGGTCATGCGGGGAAGGCGATGTCGCATGCGTTGACCTCGTTGCCGCACGATCTGCTGGTGTCGTTCAAGCAGGCTGATCTGGAACGGGTGACCTTGACGGCGATGTCTCTGACCGACCGTCCTCGGCCCAAACTGCTCGCCGTGCGTTCTGCGCTGGGGCGGCATGTGTTTGTGTTTGTCTGGCTACCGCGTGATGAAATTTCGACCGGCTTGCGCCGCGCGATAGAGGCGATGCTGACCGAGACCAAGGGCGCGAGCGTGCTTGGCTGGTCAATCGGGCTTGAGGATGGCGGCATCGGCCTGCTCCGCTACCTGCTCGACCTTGAAGATCGCAGTGTTGACATCGACGAATCCGCACTAGACCGACGCCTCCAATTGATGGTCCGCGGCTGGGAGCCTGCCGTTGAGGCAGAGCTGGCACGCGTAACTGATGAAAAGCGGGCAGCTGCCCTGATGGAGCGCTATGCCGCCGCCTTCCCGCAATCGCATCGCGTAGCCTATCCGGTTGCAGAGGCGGCGCAGGACATGATCAGCCTGCTGGCGATGGAACGCGACCATTGTCGTATCTCCCGCCTGATTGCCGATGCCGACAAGGATGACAGCACGCTCAGCCTGAAGGTCTACAATGCAGGCGGCGCGATGCCGCTGTCGGACATCGTCCCTGTGCTTGAAAATTTCGGCTTCAATGTGATCGAGCAGGTGCCGACCGCGCTGGGCGAGATTGCCCATATCCACGATTTCCATCTGGGTCTGCGCGGTGGGGCGGTTACTGCGCCTCTGTTCGCGCGCAAGGATGTGATCGAAACTGCGCTCACCCAGGTGATTGACGGCAAGGCAGAAAATGACGCCTTCAATCAACTGATCACGATTGCCGGGCTGGAACCGCAGGCGGTGGTCTGGCTGCGTGCATGGCACCGTTATCTGCGCCAGACTGGCCTCAACTATGGTGTTCCGACTATCGTTGCTGCGCTGGGCAACAATGCCGGCATTGCGCGTGCGATTGTATCGCTGTTCAACGCGCTGCACTATCCCGCTTTCGCCGGTGATCGCACGGTTGTTGCAGCGAAACTGGACGAAGAAATCAAGGCTGGTTTGGCCAAGGTCGCGGCTGCTGATGAAGACCGGATCCTGCGTTTGATGCAGGCGGTGGTGAAGGCGACGCTGCGGACCAATGCCTTTGCGCCCGCCTCGAAAGAAGCGCTGGCGTTCAAGCTGGACAGTGTGAAGGTTCCGGGATTACCCGCGCCGCTGCCCTGGCGCGAAATCTTCGTATACTCGCCGCGGGTCGAGGGCATCCACTTGCGCGCAGGGCCGGTTGCGCGTGGCGGACTTCGCTGGTCCGACCGGCGTGACGATTTCCGCACCGAAATTCTTGGCCTGATGAAGGCACAGCGCGTGAAGAATGCGGTAATCGTGCCTACCGGGGCGAAGGGCGGTTTCTATCCGAAACGTCTCCCCGATCCGCGCGTCGATCGCGACGCATGGTTGGCTGAGGGCACCGAAAGCTATCGCATCTTCATCCGCACGCTGTTGTCGATCACCGACAATTTGGTCGACAACAAGGTCGTGCATCCCGACAGCGTCGTAATCCGCGATGGCGACGATCCCTATTTCGTGGTCGCCGCTGACAAAGGCACTGCGACCTTCTCCGACGTGGCCAATGCTATAGCAATCGAGCGTGGTTTCTGGCTTGGCGATGCTTTCGCGTCGGGTGGCTCGGTCGGCTATGACCATAAGGCGATGGGGATCACGGCCAAGGGCGGTTGGGTTTCGGTCCAGCGGCACTTCGCCGAAATGGGCATTGATGTGCAGAAGGAGCCAGTGACGGTTGCGGGCGTGGGGGACATGTCGGGCGACGTGTTCGGCAATGGCATGCTGCTGTCAAAGGCGATCAAGCTGGTCGCCGCGTTCGACCACCGCCACATCTTCCTCGACCCCAACCCAGATCCGGCGACAAGCTGGAAGGAACGGCAGCGGCTATTCAACCTGCCGCGTTCCAGCTGGGCGGATTATGATGCCAAGCTGATTTCCAAAGGCGGCGGCGTGTTCGCGCGCAGCGAAAAGGAGATAAAGCTTTCGCCGGAAGTTCGCGCGCTGCTTGGCGTCGAGGATAGCGTGATGGAACCTGCCGCCTTGATGAAGGCGATCCTCAAGGCTGAGGTCGGCCTGATCTGGTTCGGCGGCATCGGCACCTATTTGAAGGACGCCAGCGAAGCCAATGTAGAGGTGGGTGATCCCGCCAACGATGCGATCCGTATCAACGCCCAGGATCTGCGCGCCAAGGTGATCGGCGAAGGTGCAAACCTTGGCGTCACGCAGGCCGCCCGCATCGCCTTTGGCCTGAAAGGCGGTCGCATCAACACCGACTTTATCGACAACAGCGCGGGCGTCGATTGCTCGGACAATGAGGTCAATATCAAGATCGCGCTCAACGCCGAAATGGCGGCGGGCAGGTTGAAGATCGAACCGCGCAATACATTGCTCGCCAGCATGACCGACGAGGTCGCCGATCTGGTCCTGGAAGACAACCGGATGCAGACGCTGGCGCTCTCCATCGCCGAAAGCGGCGGGGCAGGGGACTTGCCAGCCTATGTTCGTTTGATGGAGATATTCGAAAGCCAGGGCAAGCTTGACCGCGCGGTCGAAGGGCTGGAGGGCAATGATGAATATCTGCGCCGCGAAGCCGAAGGCCATGGCCTGACCCGCCCTGAACTTGCCGTGCTGTTGTCGACGGCCAAACTGGCGGCGCAGGATGCGGCGGAGGACGGCCCGCTCGCTGGTGATAGCGCGATGGACGGAGAGTTGCTCGCGGCCTTCCCCAAACCGATGGCCGACGCACATCGCGACGCCATCCTGTCGCATCGCTTGCGCCCGCAAATCATCGCTACCAAGCTCGCCAACCGCATGATCAATCGCATGGGCATGCTCCATCCGTTCGAGCTGGCGGAGGAAGAAGGTTGCACGTTGGGCGTCGTGACCGAAGCCTTTGCAATAGCCGAGCGACTGTTTGATCTGCCCGCGCTCTGGGCCGAAATTGACGAAGCCAAAATTCCCGAAGCGACGCGCATCATGCTGTTCCAGCAGGTCGCGGTCGAAACCCGGGCGCATATGGCGGACATGATCCGCAACGGCAAGGAAGGCCGCACTGTCGGGGCTGCAATCGCCGATTACATGCCGATCATCGAAGAGCTGTCGGCGGCGCGCAAGGAATTGCTGACGCCGGATGTCGCCGTGCAGACAGAGGCCTATGGTGAAAAGCTGTCAGCGGGCGGTGCGCCTGCCAAGCTGGTGGCAAAGCTGGTTCGCATCGCCCAACTCGACGGCGCAATCGGTCTCGCCGCACTGGCCACCGAACGCAAGGCGGATGCCAAGGCGCTGACCAAGGCGTTTGTCCTGCTGGGTGATGCGCTGGGTCTCGGCTGGGCGCAGAACAGCGCGATGCAGATGGACCCCAAGGATCCGTGGGAGCGCTTGCTGGTCGCAGGCCTCGCGCGCGATTTTCAGGCGATGCGGCTCGATTTCCTGCGGCGGCAAGAGGCGATGGATGCCGATGCTGTGACGGCGTGGCTGGGCAAGCATCAGGACCGGGTGGCGATGTTCCGATCAATGATCGACCGCGCGCGTCGGGGTGGCTTACCGACGCCCGCCATGCTCGCGCAGATCGCCGGACAGGCGCGGACATTGTTGGGTAGATGATCTGTCGCCCCGGCGTAGGCCGGGGCCACGGTCGGTTTACCCAATACGATCAGTATAAACTTGCGGCGGCCCCGGCCTACGCCGGGGCGACGGTTTTTAGAAAGCCGCAATCCCCGTAATCGCGCGCCCCAAAATCAGCGCGTGCACATCATGCGCGCCTTCATAGGTGTTGACCGTCTCCAGGTTCACCATGTGTCGGATGACCTGATATTCTTCGCTGATGCCGTTGCCACCGTGCATGTCGCGCGCCTGACGGGCGATGTCCAAAGCCTTGCCGACATTGTTACGCTTTACGATCGAGATCATGTCGGGCGCGAAGCGGCCTTCGTCCATCAGGCGGCCAACCCGGAGTGAAGCCTGCAGGCCGAGCGCGATGTCGGTCATCATGTCGGCGAGCTTCTTCTGGTAAAGCTGGTTTGCGGCCAGCGGCTTTCCGAACTGGTGCCGGTCAAGACCATATTGGCGGGCCGCATGCATGCAGAATTCGGCGGCACCGAGTGCGCCCCAGCTGATGCCATAGCGCGCGCGGTTCAGACAGCCGAATGGACCTTTCAGGCCCTGCACTTCGGGCAACAGTGCGTCTTCACCAACCTCGACATTATCCATCATGATCATGCCGGTGGTCGACGCACGCAAGCTCAGCTTGCCCTCGATCTTGGGCGCGGAAAGACCCTTCATGCCCTTTTCCAGAATGAAACCGCGAATGCCGCCACCATGCGCCTCGCTCTTCGCCCAGACGACAAAGACATCGGCGAACGGCGCGTTCGAAATCCATGTCTTGCTGCCGTTGATCACATAGCCGCCGTCGACCTTCTTCGCGACGGTGCGCATGCCAGCCGGATCGCTGCCCGCATCTGGTTCGGTAAGGCCGAAACAGCCGATCAGCTTGCCCGCGGCGAGGCCGGGCAGATATTTGCGGCGTTGCTCTTCAGAACCATAAGCATTGATCGGGTGCATAACGAGGCTCGACTGTACCGAGGCCATCGAACGATAGCCCGAATCGACGCGCTCGATTTCGCGCGCAATCAGGCCATAGGCGACATAGCTGGCGCCCGCGCCGCCATAGGCCGGGTCAATGGTCGCGCCGAGAAGGCCTGCCTGACCCATCAGCGGGAAGAGTTCCGGGGCATCGACTTCCTCCCGAAACGCCTTGATCACACGCGGCTGCAGCTCGCCCTGCGCAAAGCCATGCGCGGCGTCACGGATCATGCGTTCTTCTTCGGTCAGCTGGTCGTCGAGGAAAAAGGGATCGGACCAATCAAATGCTGCCATCTCGGCCATATTAGTAACTCCTGAAACTGGTTGGGCGCTTAGGATGTTTCGTGATTTTGGGCAACACCTGCCGACTAAACAAGGCTTCGTCATTCCCGCGAAGGCGGAGAACGCAGTGATCGACGATCAATCCAACCCCAAAGCTTGCGGTTTACAGCAACCGCTGTTTAGTGCCGATAATTCAGGAGATGGATTCCCGCCTTCGCGGGAATGACGAGGTGGGATTAGGTCATGTCAGTTTTATCCATTGAAGTGGGAAGCTTGTTAACGCGGTTAAGTTGCACCATCCCCACCGGCGACCTCCCCGTCCATACCCCGATCGACGGCGGTTTGATTGGCTCTGTCGCAACAGCAAGTGCCAACGAAATAGACACTGCGGTCTCCCGCGCCCAATCCGCCTTCCTCGCGTGGCGCACCATCCCCGCGCCGCTCCGGGGTGAACTCGTCCGCCGCTTTGGCAATGCCTTGCGCGAACACAAGGCCGATCTCGCCCGTCTCGTCACCATCGAGTGTGGCAAGCCAATCTCCGAAGGCGAGGGCGAGGTGCAGGAGATGATCGACATTTGCGACTTCGCGGTCGGCCTGTCTCGCCAGCTCCATGGCCTGACCATCGCCAGCGAGCGTCCCGGCCACCGGATGATGGAGCAATGGCACCCGTTGGGGCCGACTTTGATTATCAGTGCGTTCAACTTTCCGGTTGCGGTATGGGCATGGAATGCGGCGCTCGCTTTGGTGTGCGGCAACAGCATCGTCTGGAAGCCTTCGGAGAAAACGCCACTGACGGCGCTGGCGGTGCAGGCCTTGCTCGACGGCGTGCTGCGGGATTTTGAAGATGCGCCAGATGGTCTGTCGCAAGTTATCGTTGGTGCGCGCGAAACCGGTGCTGCGCTTGTCGCCGACCCACGCATAGCGTTTGTATCGGCTACCGGCAGCACCGCGATGGGCCGCGCTGTCGGGCAGGCCGCAGCGACTCGTTTCGCCAAGACCATCCTCGAACTCGGCGGCAACAACGCAGCGATTGTCAGCGACAAGGCCGATCTTGACCTTGCTTTGCGGGGGGTGCTGTTCTCGGCAGTAGGCACCAGCGGCCAGCGCTGCACCAGCCTGCGTCGGCTGTTTGTGCACAATGCGATCTACGATGATTTTGTCGCCAAGTTGAAAGTCGCTGCGACCAGCATCCCGGTCGGCGATCCGCTGGACACCGCCAATCTGGGCGGTCCGCTGATTGATGGAGATGCCTTTGAACGGATGCAATCCGCCTTGGGCGAAGCTGATGCAATGGGCGCGCGGATACATGGTGGCGATCGGATCGACCGGCCCGGCGTCTATGTTCGTCCCGCAATTGTCGAAATGGAAGATCATAGTGGACCAGTCCTTCGCGAGACATTCGCGCCAATTCTGTATGTGCTTCGCTATTCGAAGCTGGAAGAGGCTATCGCCCTTCAGAACAGTGTCGGAGCCGGACTCTCGTCCTCAATCTTCTCGCTCGACATGCGCGAATGCGAACTTTTCCTGTCTGCGGCAGGCAGCGATTGCGGTATCGCTAACGTCAATATCGGTACATCAGGTGCCGAAATTGGTGGAGCCTTTGGCGGCGAAAAAGAGACCGGCGGCGGGCGTGAAAGCGGCTCTGATGCCTGGAAGGCCTATATGCGCCGCGCGACCAATACGATCAACTACAGCAGCGCGTTGCCTCTGGCGCAGGGCGTGAAATTCGACATTGGTTGAATAAGGCTGACTCAGGATTCCTGTTGGACGAACATTGCCTCTGACGCGGTGGAGTCAAATTTATGTCATATAATTGTCGTATAGATGAAATAGTAAGGTTTTCTGCGATTTTTTCGGCATTTCGTACGCTTTTTTCTTCCATTTCCCTCCCACTGTAATGATACTGTAACAATCATAAAAATGGCGGATAGGAGAGTCGCTATGAAAATGGTTTTGATCGGATTGGCGCCAATGGTCTTCGCAGCATCCGGAGCATTGGCCGGAACCCCTGCAGCAGAAATCGGTTACGAACGCGGCGCGCTGGGCTTTGAAGCGCTCATGGCAAACGATAATGAGACCGCGTTGCGCCAGATCCAGTCTGCGAAGAGCGTGCCCCACAATGATCCTGCAAGGCTGATCAATCTTGGACGTGCGCATGCGCGTTTGGGAAATGTGACACAGGCGCAGCAGGCGTTTGAGGCGGCTGCCAATTGTCGGGAGCATTTCGACATCGTGCTGTCGAGCGGCAAGGTCATGAACTCGCGCAAGGCCGCTATGTTGTCGTTGCAGTCACTGAAAAGATAGTCGCCGACTGGGCCGCCGATTGCTGTTTGATTGGGGTTTTGAAGCAGATGTAACAGTGTTGCAACATAAGTTTCACGAAACTGTCTCCAACATCGAACAATAGAGTCACATGCATATTCTAGGGGCCTTCACCGAAGACCGGTGGGGGCCCTTTTGATTCGCGCCCGCAAGTCTCAATGCCCGTTCTGGGTAAGGTTTATTGCGGAGAATCAGAATGATAGACCCGAAATTGCGTGGGATAGTTTATGCAACGGCAGCAGCAGGCCTGCTGTCGGCTTGCGGTGCCGATGATATCGCTTCGCCCGGCGACGGCAGCATTGTGGTGGTGCCGCCGCCAGTCGTTGCTCCGCCCCCGCCGCCGCCGCCTCCCCCGCCGCCGACAGGCCCTGCGGCCAGCTGCCCCTCGGGAACAGTCGATGCGGGCACGATCGCCAATCGCCGCAACTGCCAGATTTCGGGTACCATCACCGGCGCGCTTCGCCTGCAGAACCTTGCGGGCACGATCTACTCGCTCAATGGCAAAGTGCAGGTTGGCCAGGATCTGGGTGCCGACCCGAATGCTCCAATCGCAGGCGCTGTTTCAGGCGTTCTCACGATCGACGCAGGCGTCACCATCTTCGGCGCATCGGGCGCTGACTTCATGGTCGTCAATCGCGGCTCGCAACTGAATGTCGACGGTTCTGCGACCCGCCCGGTCGTCATGACCAGCCGCAACAACGTGTTGGGCACCTCAACCGCTTCGAGCATCGGCGAATGGGGTGGTCTTGTTATTCTTGGCCGTGCGCCGATTGCCGATTGCGCTGATGCTGCTGCGACTGGCGGCACCGTGGGCTGCGTCGCTCCGGTCGAAGGCACCAGCGGCTCGATCTATGGCGGTGCATCGCCGAACGACAATAGCGGCACCATCCGCTATCTGCAGGTTCGCTATCCGGGCTTCCGTGTGGATACCAACAACGAACTCAACGGCATCACCATGGCCGGCGTGGGCGCTGGCACGATCTTCGAAAATGTCCAGGTGCACAACAGCTCTGACGACGGCATCGAATGGTTTGGTGGACGCGTAAACGGTCGCAACCTTGTTCTGACCGGCAATGACGATGATTCGCTCGACGTTGACTCGGGCTTCAAGGCTGCCCTGCAGGATATCATCGTGCTGCAGCGCACCGACGGTGGTGACCATATCGTCGAAGCCGACTCTTCGGGCAACGACACCCGCCTGCCGCGTACCGATGTCCGCTTTGCGAACTTCACTTTCATCGGCCAGACCGGACGCAATACGACCCTGCTGCTCCGCGGCGGTGGTGACTATTCGTTCGTCAACGGCATCATGACGGGCAGCCCGCGTTGCATCGATATCGATGGCGCGTCGACAGTGCAGGCTGCGAACGCTGCGCAGGATGAGGACGGTCCGCCGGTGTTCAACTCGGTGTTCATGTCGTGTGCGACGGCTTTCCCCGATGATGCCGACGTGACCGGTGCGCAGGTGCAGGCCATTTTCGCTGCTGGCACCAACAACACCGCCAACGGCACCTCGACGCTTTCGGGCACCTTCATCAACGGCGCCAATGAAAATGCAGTCTCGCCCTTCGCGGCAGCAGGCCTCGCCAGCTACCTGATCAACCGGGCCTATATCGGCGCGGTCCGCGACAGCACGACCAACTGGTGGTCGGGTTGGGCGTGCGGCCTTCCGGGTCAGGCCTCGTGCCTTGAAATCCCGGCCGCAGGCTAAGCTAGCGCATCGTTAATCCCAAAGGGGCGGCGCCTTAATGTCGCCGCCCCTTTTTCTAAATAATCAGGGCACCCAAAGATCATGAAACGCATATTCGGCACCACATTGCTGCTCACTTCCGCACTGGTCGCTCCGGCGGCGCTTGCGCAGGATGTCACACAGCCAGAGGCGGCGGAAGAGGCTGCTCCGGCAGTTGAGGAGACCCAGCCTGCAGAGGAAGAGGTCGAAATTTCAGGTCCGGGTGCCGATAGCGGCGAAGGACAGGAGATTGTTGTCCAGGGTCGCTATATTCCCAATGTGATCCGCGCGACGCCCGAAGTCGTATCGGTGTTGTCGGCGGCGGATATCGCCCGCACGGGTGAAGGTGAAGTCGCAGGTGCCCTGCAACGCGTCACCGGTCTTTCGGTTGTCGGCGGCAAATTCGTCTATGTGCGCGGACTGGGTGAGCGCTATTCGCTCGCACTGCTCAATGGCTCGCCCCTGCCGTCGCCGGAGCCGCTGCGTCGCGTTATTCCGCTCGATCTCTTCCCGACCAGCATCCTTGCATCGACCGTAGTTCAGAAGAGCTATTCCGCCGACTATCCCGGCGAATTTGGCGGCGGTGTGATCAACCTGACCACCAAAAATGCACCGTCGGAAGGCTTCTTCGATGTCGGTTTCGGCATCGGCGGTGATACCGAGACCACCTTCGAAGTCGGTTACACCTATTTTGGTAGCCGCGGTGACTGGACCGGTTATGACAGCGGTGAACGCTCGCCCAAGGGGGCTTTTGCAAATGCTCTGGCCACCGGCAATCGTATCTTGGCAGGCTCGCAATTCAGCGTAGCCGATGTGCAGGAAATCACCGCCAGCCTCAGCAATTCGCGCACCAATGTGATCCAGCGCAACCTGGATATCCAGCCGAACATCAGCGGCGACATCGCGATGGGCAAGACCTTCGAGCTGGGCGCTGTCGATCTGGGTGTCATTGCCATTGCCGGTTACAACAACAACTGGCGCACGCGCAGCGGGATGCAACAGTTCGGTAACGTATCAACTGCCAATGGCAGCTCGTTCCTCGAACCCGCTCGCGATTTCGACTATCTGTCGACCGAAAACCGCATCATCCTCAATGGCATGATTGGCCTAGGCCTGCAATTTGGCGAGCACAAAATCCGCTTCAACAATCTGTTCATCCGCGACACACTGAAAGAGGCGCGGGTAGCTCTGGGTAATAACTTCGACACTGTAGGACCCAGCCCGACCCGCCCCGACGCAACGATCCAGACAGGCATCACCAGCTGGTTCGAACGCCAGTTGTTTGACAGCCAGATCATCGGCGAATTCAAGTTTGGCGATCTCTCGCTCGACCTGCGCGGCACCTATGCCAAGTCGCAGCGCGACGCGCCCTATGAGCGCTCGTACAGCTATGTCTATAGTGAGGCGTTTCAGGATTATGTGAACGACCTGCGTTCGCCTGGTCAGGATGCTTTTATCGCATTCAGCGAGCTCGAAGATGCCGTTTGGGCTGGTGGAGCGGATGTGGCCTATAAGCTGCCCACCGAATATCCACTGACCCTTTCGGCGGGCTATGCCTATTATGACAATAGCCGTGACTCGATCCGCCGCGATTTCCAGTTCCAGCCTTCCTCGGCGCTCAACCCGGCGGTGACGCAACAGCGCATCGATTATCTGCTGAGCGACTACAATGTTTACAGCTACAATGTGTTGTTGACCGAAACCACGGGTGGCCTCGGCTCGGCGGCCTTTACCGCTGGTCTGAAGGTGCATGCCGGATACGCCATGCTCGAAATCGAACCGGTCGATGGCGTGATGTTGAACGCCGGCGTGCGTTATGAAGACGGCAAGCAGTTTGTTCAACCGACCGCGCTGTTCGGCTTAACGCCAGCGCCGCGCACCGATCTCAACAATGATTACTTCCTGCCAGCCGGGACAATCACCTGGAACTTTGCCGAAGACATGCAGCTTCGCCTTGCCGGTTCGCGTACCATTGCGCGCCCGCAGTTCCGCGAACTTGCGCCGCAGCCCTATCGCGACACCGATTCCGGCCGCACCTTCTTTGGCAACCAGTATCTGCAGGATTCGGAACTGACCAATGTCGAGGCGCGATACGAATGGTATTTCGATCGCGACCAGCGTTTCTCGATCGCAGGCTTCTGGAAGGATATCACCAACCCGATTGAAAGCGTGGCGGTGCAGGTCGGCTCGAGCTTCTTCACCAGTTTTGCCAATGCGCCGAAAGCGACGTTGTACGGTGTGGAAATCGAAACCCAGAAATATTTCCCGCTCGAAACTTTGGGTGGTGATTTCTGGCTCAACCGCCGTCTCGCAGTGGTGGCGAACTACACCTATTCGGATTCCGAGATCAAAATCGGTGCCAATGATACGACAGTCAGTTTTTCGAGCGCGCCCAATTCTGTGCCTGCATCGACGGTGTTCGATACCAGCCGCAAATTGCGCCTGACGGGGCAGTCAAAACATCTGGTCAACCTGCAGCTCAGCCTTGAGGATACCGAGAAACTGTCGCAGCAGTCGTTGCTGATTACCTACACCAGCCCGCGTGCCACCAACCGCGGCCCTAACCTGTCGCCCGACTATATCGAGCGCCCGGGTTTGCGCCTCGACCTCATCTTGCGCCAGGGCCTGAAGATTGCCGGCAAGGAACTGGAGTTCAAGCTGGAAGGCCGCAACCTGACCGGTACCGATTATCGCGAACAGCAGCGGCTGGGGGATTCGGTTCTCAACATCAACAGCTATGATGTCGGGACCAGCTATTCGGCCAGCGTCACGGTGAAGTTCTAAATATCGTTAGTTGAAGGGCAGCCCTCACACCGGCTGCCTTTCCTCTTAATGTCTGTCATAAAAATGAAACCCAAAAGTCATCGAACTGTCTTCTGGTCAGCCTAACGCCGACTCGGTACAGGAGAATCGATGACACGGGGTTTGCTGCAATGGGCTGCTGACAGCTTGGTTTTGGCGTTACGTCGCGTTACGCCAACTGACGCTGTTGTCGGCCTCGCGCTTGTATTCGCCGCAATTCAGGCCGCCCGTTTGTTTTGGGCGCTGATCACCCCGATTGCCCTGGTCGGTGATTGGCGGCCCAGTCCGGTCAATGTTGTCCCCGCCGCTGAACGGGCGGCTTTGTTCGGTGGTTTCGATCCCTTTTTCCGCACCGCACAAGTCGCTGCCGATTCGGAAGTCGTCACCTCCTTGCCGCTGACCTTGTTTGGCATTCGCACCAACGAAGCATCGGGCGGCGGGTCTGCGATTATCGCTGGCGCAGATGGCGTTCAGAATAGCTGGTCGGTTGGTGAAACGATCATGCCCGGCGCGACGCTGCACGCGGTCGCGTTCGATCATGTGGTTATCAGTAACAATGGCGTTCTCGAAAAACTCTATATCGACCAGTCGGTGCCAGCCGAAAATGTTACGCCTGACACCCCAGCACCAACTCCCGAGTTGAAGAGCGAGCCGACGGCTAAGCTGAACGCGCAGACACTTCAACAATCCATCGGTCTCACACCCCGCAATGAAGGGGGCAAAGTCACTGGCTTGGTCGTATCGGCCAAGGATGACGGGACGATGCTCTCCGCAGCCGGGTTGCAAAAAGGCGACGTAATAACCTCGGTCAATGGTCGACCAATTGCGGCCGCCGCCGAACTTGCAGCGCAACTGCGACCCGGTGCCCGCCTGACCCTCGAAATCGAACGCGGCGCGCAAAAGCTGCCAGTCGCCCTCATTCTGGAACAATGATGAAGAAGCCTTTCCTTGCCCTGTCGCTCGCAACGCTGCTGGCGTCGACCTCGTTGCAGGCGCAGCACATCCTGAACGTCCGCGACGCGGATATCCGTGCCTTCGTTCAGGACGCCGCGCGCGTCACCGGCCAGACTTTCATCGTCGATAGCAGGGTGCAGGGGAAGGTTTCGGTTGTCACCGACCGTTCGCTCAGCCGGTCTGAATATTTCGAGGTGTTCCTTTCGACATTGCGGGCCAACGGGCTGGTCGCCATTCCGCTGCGTGGCGGTGGCTATCGCGTCCAACAAGCCGATGGCGCGGCGACCCAACCCACGCGCGTCGGTTCGGCCTCTGCCCCCGCCAGCCAGTTCGTCACCGAAGTATTCCGGCTGCGCTCGATTGACGCACCAGCTGCGGTTGAAACCCTGCGCCCGTTGATCAGTCGCGAGGGATCGATTACCGCCAACCGCAACGCCAACAGCCTGGTCGTGGCGGACTATGCCGACAATATCCGTCGCATCCGCGACCTCGTCCGTCAGATCGATCGCGACAGTGCCGCAACGCAGATTGTCGCGCTCGACAATGCCGGAGCACGCGAGATCGCAAGCGCGCTGCAAGGGCTGGCAGGGCAGGGCGTCGCCGGTGAAGGCGCCCGCCCGCCCGTTACTGTTGTGCCGATAGATTCGAGCAATGCCATTGCTTTACGCGGCGATCCCACTTCGGTTTCTAGATTTGCTTCGATGGCGAAGGAGCTCGACAAGCGGGCGGAATCGGGAGCTGAAATCCGCGTCTATCAGCTCGAATATGCCAATGCCGAAACGCTGCTGCCCACGATCCAGTCGCTGATTGGGGAGAGTGCAGCTTCGGCCATTCCGGCTGTGCAACCGGTACAAAACAGCGGGGCTGCTGCAGGTGAAGGATCTGCACCGGCCGCCGCCGCTTCGGCTCCCGTTTCTGTCACTGGCACCGCGAGTGCGCTGGGTGGTCGCGGCAAGATTGTCGTCAGCCGCTATGAAGGCACCAATGCGATCATCATTGCGGCCAGCCCGGATATGCAAAAGATGCTGGGCGAACTCATCCGCCAGCTCGACTCCCGCCCACAACAGGTATTGGTTGAGGCGATCGTTGTTGAGATCGGCAATGATGCGGCAAAGCGGCTTGGCGTGCAGTTCCTGATCGGTGGCAAGGATGCGCCTTTCGCAGCCACCAACTATTCAAACGCAGTACCCAGCATTTTGACCATTGGCGGTGCGATTGCGGCAGAGGAGCTTGCGACCCAAACGACCACGGTGAATGGTAATGTCACGACCACCACTTCGCGCAGCCCGCTGGGCGATAGCCTGCAACAAGCGGCGGCGCAGTCGATCCTGAATGCCACCGGCGGCTTTGGCGGCTTCGCCCTCGATATCGGTGCAGATGCGATTTTCGGGACGATCATCAACGCCGTCCAGAACGACACCGAATCCAACATTCTTGCGACGCCGCATATCGTGACGCTGAACAATCAGAAAGCGAAGTTCCTCGTCGGGCAGGATGTGCCGATTACCACGGGCGAGGCGCTGTCCGACAATTTCGACAATGCCTTCCGCACTGTGCAGCGAAAAGAGGTAGGCATCAAACTGGAGGTGATGCCGCAGGTCAACCAGCAGGGTGAAGTGAAGCTGTTCGTCAAACAGGAGGTGTCGAGCGTTGCTGGCCCCGTGTCGAACCGATCATCCGACCTCATCTTCAACAAGCGCGAATTTGAAACCACGCTGACCGTTGGCGATGGGCAGATCCTCGCAATTGGCGGGCTGCTCAATGATGACGAGCGCCGGACGATCGAGAAAATCCCGCTACTCTCGGACATTCCCTTGCTCGGCGAATTGTTCAAATCGAAGAGCCGCACAAGGCGGAAGACCAACCTGACGGTGTTCATCCGGCCAACGATCATCCGCAGCAGGGCCGACGGCGATGTCCATACAGCGCGCCGCTATGATTATGTGCGCGGGCTGCAACTTGATCGCAATCCGGACTTGGAGCCTTCGATCGACCAGCTGTTCCGCGACTATATGGGCGCGCCGCTTCCGGTTGCGCCGACGCTGGCGCCGGGCGACACGTTGGTCGGCGCTTCGACTGACCGTACGCGGCCTGCCGACGGCGAAATCCAGCCGTTACCCGAAGCCGAGGTCAAGCCATGAAGATCGGGCGCGGATCTGGTGAAGATACCCAGCCGGATACCGGCGCAATGCCGCTTGACCTGCCTTATGCCTTTGCCAAATCGCGCGGCGTCGTTTTGTTGAAGCGTGAAGAGGGACGTCTTCAGGTGGCGATGCGCGCCGGGGCCGATCCCGCCGATCTCCTTGAAGTTCGTCGCTATCTCGCCATGCCGTTCGATGTCGAGATAGCCGAGCCCGCCGAGTTTGATCGACACCTGTCAGACCATTATTCGATGGACGGCACCGCTGCGGCCATGGCCGGATCAATCGAGGCGGGCAATGCCGATGATGATCTGCTGGTGTCGGGCCTACCCAGTGCCGACGACTTGCTTGATAGCGCTGACGATGCGCCAGTCATCCGCCTGATCAACGGCATCATTGCCGAGGCGATCCGGCAGGGCGTTTCCGATATCCATATCGAGCCTTATGAAACCGGGCTTGTCGTGCGCATGCGGCAGGATGGCGTGCTGCAGGAGCGGCTGCGCATGCCGCCGCATGTTGCGCCTGTGGTCGTCAGCCGTATCAAGGTCATGGCGCGGCTCGATATTGCCGAACGGCGCGTGCCGCAGGACGGCCGCATAAGTCTGACGCTTGGTGGCAAGCAGGTCGACGTCCGCGTATCGACCTTGCCTAGCCGCGCCGGTGAGCGTGTGGTGCTGCGTATCCTTGATAAGGACAATGCCTTCATCTCGCTCGATCTGCTCGGCATGTCGGACAATGCGCGTGCGGTAATTTCCAGCGCGCTGGCTGAACCCAATGGCATCATCCTTGTCACCGGCCCTACCGGTTCGGGCAAGACAACCACCCTCTATGCCTGCCTGAAACAGTTGAACGATGGCAAGCGCAACATCCTGACCGTTGAAGATCCGGTCGAATATGCTTTCGAAGGCGTCGGCCAGACTCAGGTCAATGCCAAGGTCGGGATGACATTTGCGGCAGGGCTGCGCGCTATCCTTCGGCAAGACCCCGATGTTGTAATGGTCGGCGAAATCCGCGACCGGGAGACGGCAGAGATCGCGGTGCAGGCCGCGCTGACCGGCCATCTAGTCCTGTCGACGGTGCACACCAACGATGCGATCGGCGCCATCACCCGCATGCGCGATTTCAAGATCGAACCCTTCCTGCTGGCCTCGACACTGCGCGCGGTTGTTGCGCAAAGGCTTGTACGGCGGCTCTGCCCCGATTGTCGTGAACCTGTGCAGGCAGAAGCGGGCGCTGCGGCGCTGCTGGGGCTGGATGCAGGCAGTGTGATCCACAAGCCCGTTGGCTGCGAGAAATGCGGGCATAGCGGTTATCAGGGGCGCATCGGCGTGTTCGAGGCGATCAAGATTGATGACACCGTCCGCCGCTATATCGGCAATGGCGGCGACGAAGCGATCATCGCCCGCCATGTATTTGCCAACAGCCCGAACCTAGCCGCTGCCGCCCGCCGCCTTGTGCGCGACGGGGAGACGACCGCAGAAGAAGCTGTTCGCATCATGCGCTCCGAGGCGACGACCGATGCCTGACTTTGCCTGGCGTGCAATTGATGTGGAGGGCCGCGAGAAACGCGGACGCATCGCTGCCGCCAATGATCAGGTGGTGCGCGAGCGGTTGGCGCGGCAGCGTCTGCATGTCGTTACCATTGAGCCAGCAGCGGCCAAGCCGACAGTCACTGCGGGCTTGCCAAAGGCGTTCCAGCGGACGCCGAAACTGCGCCTGAAACAATTGACGCTATTCACGCGCCAACTGTCCTCGCTGGTGCAGGTATCTCCACTCGAAGAGGCGCTGCGCACCGCAAGCCTGCAAACCGAGTCCCAATCGGTGCGGACCATATTGGGTAATGTCCATGCAGGGATTGTCGAAGGGCAAAGGCTGTCCGAAGCGATGCGTCGCGAAGAGGCCAGCTTCCCGCCGATGTACCGCGCGATGGTTTCGGCAGGGGAAAGCTCCGGAGCCCTTCCCGAAATTCTGCAGCGATTGGCCGACCTGCTGGAGCGGCGCGCGGCGATCAACAGCAAGCTGCTCTCGGCGCTGGCCTATCCGATCATATTGACGCTGGTCGCGTTGCTCGTTGTGTCCGGGCTGATGATCTCGGTCGTACCGCGCGTGGTCGAGCAGTTTGACGATGTGAACCAGCAACTGCCGACGATCACACGGATCGTTATCGGGCTGTCGTCGTTCCTTGCCAGCTATTGGTGGGCCATCCTGCTGCTGATTGCAGTTGCTGTCGTCGCGGCTACTGCCGCATTGCGTCGCGAAGATATCCGTTTGCGGTTCGACCGCTTCCTGCTGCGCCTGCCGTTTATCGGCCGCCTGATCCGCGACCTCAACGCCGCCCGGCTGGCGCGGACATTGTCGACCATGGTGTCGAGCCGCCTGCCGTTACTCGATGGCTTGCGCCTGACGCGCGACACCGTTGGCAACCGCGCGCTGCGCGTCGCGAACGACCAGATGATCGAACAGGTGCGCACTGGCGGCAGCCTTTCGGGTGCGATGCGCACCGCCGGCGTCTTTCCACCGCTGCTTGTTTACCTAACTGCCAGCGGCGAAAGCTCTGGGCAACTCGAACTGATGCTCGAGCGCGCCGCCGATTATCTCGAACGCGAATTCGACAATTTCACCACGACCGCGCTGTCGCTGCTCGAGCCGCTGATCATTGTGGCGATGGGCGGCATTGTCGCCGTGATCATCCTGTCGATCCTATTACCTATCCTCCAACTGCAAAATCTTGCGGGGCTATGACCATGATTTCACGCAAACTTCTCTGGAATCTCTTTACCGACCTGATGCTGCCCGACCTGCGCTTCCGGAAGGGGCGTTGTCGGAAGGCGAAGGCCAATGGCTTCACGCTGACAGAAATGCTGGTCACGCTGTTCATCCTTGGGCTTGTGACAACTGTGGTCGTGATCAATGTCCTGCCCAATCAGGACAAGGCAATGGTCGCCAAGGCCAAGGCAGACGTCTCGACGCTGGCACAGGCGATGGAGAGCTATCGTCTCGACAATATGACCTATCCGTCGGCGAGCGAGGGGCTGCAGGCGTTGGTAACCCCTCCGGCGGCGGCTGGTTCCTCGGCACGTCCCGGCTATATCAAGAAATTGCCGACCGATCCTTGGGGGCGCCCCTATCAATATGCAAATCCGGGCCGCAACGGGGCATTTGATGTCTATTCGCTCGGCGCCGATGGCGCGCCCGGTGGCGATAATGAAAATGCCGACATCTATTCCGACTGACCATAAAGCCAAGGCAAACGGTTTCACGCTGGTTGAAATGCTGGTGGTGATTTTCCTGCTCAGCCTTGCTTCGGCTGCTGTCGTGCTGATGCTGCCCGGCAGCGACAGCACGGTGCGCAACGATGCAGAGCGTTTGGCGGCGCGGATAGCGGCAGCGCGCGATGAGGCGGTCATGCAGGCGCGTCCGGCTGCTGTCTGGACGCGCGCTTCGGGCTATGGCTTTGAACAGCGTTTCGACGGGCAATGGCGCGCGCATCCGGATTCTGCATTCAAGCCGCGATATTTCGATAATGGCACGCGCATAATGGGTGCAACGCAGAACCGCATCCTGTTCGACGCCACCGGTCTGCCATCTTCGCCTGCAAAAATCGAACTGGCCAATGGCGAAGGCCGCAGCCTTGTTTCGGTCAGTGCATCTGGGGAGGTGGCCGTTGCGCGCTGACCGCCTCTCACAAAATGGCTTCACGTTGATTGAAGTTGTCGTCGCGCTGGCTGTCTTCAGCCTTGCGGCGCTGGCGCTGATAAAGCTCTCCGCTTTTTCATTGCGCACCGGCGGGGACGTGATCGCGCACGAACTGGCGTGGCAGGTGGCGCGGAACCGGGCGGTTGAAATCATCTCCGATCCCGCAATGCCCGCACTGGGTGAAATCCAGGGCAGCGAGAACAATGGCGGACAGGCGTTCATCTGGAAGCAGACGGCCAAACAAACAGGCGATGACCGGTTTGTGCGGATCGACATACTGGTCAGCGGTCAATCGGGCGGGCGTGCCCTGCTAACCGTCGCGAAGCAGCGGCCATGACATCGATGGCTGATTTCCGAACCCCGGCCAGCAACGGCTTCACGCTTGTCGAAATGCTCGTTGCGCTGTTTGTTTTCGGGCTGATTTCGGCTGCGGGTGTAACCTTGCTGAGAAGCACCGCAGACAGCCAGATCCAGTTGCGCGACAGGCTGGGTGAACGGGCAACGCTCAGCCGGCTCTCGAACCTGATCGAAGCCGATCTCGCGCAGGCCGTGCCGCGACCAGCGCGAGTTGAAGGCGGGTCGACACGTCCGGCCTTTGAAACGGGTGATGGGAAACTCTTCACATTCAGCCGCATCGGGGCCGCACCGGACGCAGCCACGGCCCAGCCTTCACTCGCGCGTATTGCTTACCGGTTAGACGGCAGCAGGCTTATTCGTAGTGCGGCGAGCCACGCCGATGGTTCGCGCAGCGGCAGCGATGCTGTTTTGATCGAGGGATTACGGCAAGCGATCGTGCGTCTGCGCGAGGCCGATGGCGGCTGGCGTAACGATTGGACAGCGGTCGATGCGGACATATTGCCGCGCGCGCTGGAAATTGTGCTGACCACGCAAGACGGCAGAAACTACCGCATGCTGTATCTGGTCGGTGCGGGAAATGACCCGGTCAAGCGTGAAGATGAGGAGGCGGCCAATGGCCAAGCCATTTAATCCTCCCGCAAGCGAACGCGGTGCAGCCCTTTTGACGGTTCTTCTGCTTGTTGCCGTCATGGCGGTCATTTCTGCGACCGCGCTCGAACGGCTGCGGCTATCGACGCGCTTGGCGGTAAACGGCGCAGCAATGGCGCAAGCCCGCGCTTACAGCCTTGCGGCGGAGGGGATTGCGACTGCACGCATAGAGGATCTGTTGCAGCGCGATGCAGCGCAATTGACCAATGACGGCAACTGGCTTGATCGCGAGATTCCCGTTCCGGTCGATCGCGGCCAGGCAACGGTAAAGCTGAGCGACGGGCAGAATTGCTTCAATCTCAACAGCCTGGTTTCGGGCAAGGAAGGCGCATTTGCCGCCAGCCCGATGGGGATGCAGCAATTCACCAAGCTGATGGAATTGCTCGGCATAGCCTCCAACGATGCGATCGTCATCACCGAGTCCACAGCCGACTGGCTCGACAGCGATAGCAACGCACTGCCGTCGGGGGCAGAGGACAGCTTTTATAGCGGACAATCCGAACCCTATCTGGCCGCCAACCGATTGTTCATTGATCGCGGCGAGTTGAAGGCAGTGCGCGGGATGACGCCGACTTCTTATGCCCGGCTGCGCCCATGGATTTGCGCCTTGCCGGTGGCCGAGCCGATCAAGCTCAACGCCAATACATTGGCACCGGATCGCGCTATTCTGCTTTCGGCCCTGCTCGATGGCAAAATTTCGCCAGCCCAGGCCAAGGCTCTGCTCGCCATCCGGCCGGCAGGCGGCTATGGCAGCGCGATCAAATTTTGGGCGATACCGCAACTCGCGGGATCGGAAATCCCCGCAAATATTCAGGGTCAGGTGGGTGTGACAAGCAACTGGTTTTTCCTGCAAAGCCGGGTTTCGGCTGAGGCGATAGAGCTTGAGAGCCATGCATTGCTGCAAGCTACCGACATGCCGGTGCGCGTTCTGTGGCGCAGTTGGGGAGAGGCCGGATGAGTCTGCTTGCCCATATCGTGCTGTTCCCGGACCATCAGACCGAGGCGCTGCAAATCTGGTCGCTGACCGAGGATGGATTGATTCCTGCCGAACCGCCTTTTGGCGATGACGAAGCCCTGCCAATAATCGCACTTGTTGCGCCCGAACATGTTGTGGTCCGCTGGCATGAATATGAAGGGCTGGCGTCGCGGCAGGCCGAGGCGGCGGCGCGGCTCGATGCCGCTTCTGCGTCGATCAACGCCGCCGCACTCCATGTTGCCGCGCAAGAGCGTGATGGCGCGGTGGTTTCGGGGAGCATGGATAGCGCCCTGTTCACACGCGGGCTGGATCGGTTGAAGGTCGACCGGATTGATCCCGATCATGTCTGGCCGCTCGGACTTGTCCTCCCTGACGACGCTGGTCACATTGCCCGTGTCAATTTGGGCGGGGCGATTGCATTGCGTTCGGGGTTGCACATCTTGCCCGATGAACCAGCTTTGACCGCTTGGCTATCCGGCGAACGACAGATTCGCGAAATCAGCCATGCCGAATTTGCCGGATATTTTCGTGGCGCAATTTCCGAACCGCCGCTCGATTTGCGTTCGGGACTTTTTGCGAAAAAGAACGCCCGCGCTGGGCTCGATAGAAACAAGTTGAAGCTTGCCGCAGCCATCGTCGCTTTCGGCTTGCTCTGCAGTTTGCTGTTGGCGCTGGTGACATGGTTCAAGGTCGACCGCGCCATTGCCCGCGAGGACGAAACGGCATTGGTCGCCGCACGCAAGATTGTACCGGGTATCAACAGTGCTGCAGAGGCTCCTGTTAAAATTGAACAAATGCTTAGCTCGCGTGGAGGTGGGCAACGTGCTTTCACCATCCCAGCCTCGGCCTTGTGGCGTTCAATGCAGCAAGCCGAGGGGGCAAGTCTGCGCGATCTGCGCTTTGGTTCGGACAAGCTGCTGTCGGCCACAGTGACGGCAGCAACGGTCGATCCGGTCAACCGGTTGCTGCTCGACCTGCAACGGCAAGGCTATAAGGTGACAGCGACGCCGCGACAGGAAGCCAACGGCGTTACCGCTGTGGCCATCACGGTGAGGGCGCCATGATCGAAAAGCTGGCAAACTGGTTTGACAGGCTTTCGCTGCGTGAGAAGGTATTAGTGAGCGTGGCGGCTATCCTGTCAGCGCTTTTGGTGGCGATCTACGGCATTTATTTGCCGCTCACCAACTCGATCCACGAAAAACGGGTCGAGTATCGCGAGGCACTCGAACGGCGTGTCGCGATTGAGGCGATGGCGGCGCAGGCAAACCAGAAACGGACTGGATCGGTGGTTGCTGATATCTCCGGGCCGCTGGAGCAGGTGGTAAACCAGCGCGCAACCGAGGCGGGCTTCGCCCTCGAAAAAGCCGATGCGGCAGGTAATGGTCGTGTCAGCATTTCAATGGCGCAGGCCCGGCCTGCTGCCTTGATGAAATGGCTTACCGAACTGGAGATGGCAGGCATCGTTACCGAGCAGATTGAGGTGAAGGTCGGCAGCGCGGGCACGGTTTCGGTCAACGCTACGCTGGCGAGGGGCGAACAATGAGGCCGTCACGGCGCTTTTACTATGCGGCGGCCATATTGTTCGCCATTGCGGCGATTGCCTTCATGCCTTTGCGCTGGGTTGTCGGCGTGGCGGTGCCGGAAAAGTCAA
This sequence comes from uncultured Sphingorhabdus sp., assembly GCA_937873665.1. Next base: position 475,243 of record CALMYW010000394.1, on the reverse strand, counting down.
TGGTGACAGCTTCGGGGGCAGATGGAACGATATGGTCGGGCCGCGTCTATGATGTGCAGTTGGGGCAGCTGGGTATCGGCACGTTGGACGCCGGTATTCAACCGCTGGGTCTTTTCCTTGGTCGAGCCGGTTTCTGGTTCGAGCAATCGGCGACTGCAGGACTGCCCGGCTTTCGGGGTACAGTCTCCAAGGGCTTTGGTGGTGTTTCTGCAGAAGGGTGGAATGGCAGCGTTCCGGTAGCCGAAATCCTGCCCGGTTTCCCCGCTGCGCACCTTGAATTTGATAATCTATCTGCGTCCTATTCAGCTGGGAAATGCCGCACGGCCAGTGGCAGCGTTCGGCTAAAGCCCGAAGGTCCCTTATTTGCGGCACTTGGTGTCGACGCGGGATTGATGGGGCGGGTACGTTGCGAGGCGGGCGAACTGCTACTGCCGTTCGCCAGTGCGTCGGCGATGGAACGGGTGGAATTGCGCATATCGGCTGACGGTCGCTACCGCGCGGCGGTGCAGCTGCAACAGCCCAGTGCAGAAATTGCGCCGATGCTGTCAATGGCGGGATTTGCGCCCATCGCTGGCGGCTACCGCAAATCGGGCAAGGGCCGGTTCTGGTAGAGTCAGGCGGCCTATTGCAGCCCATCGCTTCACTGGGAGCGCCGACGCTCGCGGTTTTGGCCGCAATCTTTGGGGCGATCATCGGTAGTTATATCGGCGTTCTGGTGCTGCGCTGGCCGACGGGTGAGCCGACCGTCGGTGGGCGTTCGCGCTGTGATAGCTGTGAGCGGCAACTGGCATGGTTTGATCTGGTACCTTTATTTTCGTTCCTGATGCTGGCGGGCAGGTGCCGATATTGCAAGGCCCCGATAGACCCGGTCCAGGTAGTTGCAGAGTGGACGGGCGCGATACTGTGCGGGTTGGCCTTTTACCTTTTGCCATTGGAGATCGCAGCCGCGTGCGCATTGTTGTTTTTGCTGCTGTTGCCGCTGGCACTGCTTGACGCACGCCATTTCTGGTTGCCCGACCGTTTGGTTATCGCTCTGGCGCTCCTTGGTTTGGTGCTCGGTGGAATAACATCGGGCGGCACCGAGCTGACGACACGTTTGTTCGCTGCCGCATTGGCCTTTGCCGTGCTCGAAGGTCTGCGCCGCTTGTTTCGCGCGGTTCGGCATAAGGAGGGGATGGGCGCTGGAGATCCGAAATTGTTCGCAGCGCTTGCGCTTTGGCTGTCGCCCTATGATTTGCCGCTGCTGATCCTCATAGCATCAACGCTTGGCATTGCATTCGCTCTGTTCCTGACGTTCAAAAAGCAGTCGATGCTGCAACTGCCATTCGGCTCGCTTCTGGCCGCTGCGACGGTCATTTTGGTCTTCGTCCGGCTCTAGCCATCACCCTGTTTGCAGTTCGGCCGTGGCTTCTGCACCCGAAACCATCGCATCGTGCAGTGCATCGACGAACTGGTCACAGCATTTTTCCCAATCAAAGCTGGCGCCCAGTTCTGCAGCGGCTTGCCGCGACGCGCCTTGTGCCTTGACGATGGCGGCGGACAGCGAGACATCCAGCGCACCCGCGGCCTGATCGATCTGGTCGTAGATACCGCGCGATGATGGGCCCAATATGTCGATCGGTCCTTGCACGGGGAACGCAGCCACTGGCACACCGCAGGCCAGTGCCTCAATCAAGACGAGGCCGAATGTGTCGGTCAGGCTGGGGAAGACGAAGACATCGGCGCTGCAATATGCGCGCGCGAGTTGTTCGCCGTGCAGCGCGCCGAGGAAATTCGCGTCCGGAAACTGTTCGCGCAACTCGGCAAGCGCGGGGCCATCGCCGACGATGACCTTGGTTCCGGCAACGGCGGCACCCAGAAATGCACCGATATTCTTCTCCGGCGCGACCCGCCCGACATAGAGCAAAAGCGGTCGCGGCAGATGCGCCAGGTCTTCGAGCGGATCATGGCCGGGATGGAACAACTCTCGGTCGATGCCCCTCGACCATAATTTCGTCTGGCTGATGCCACGCTGCGCCAGCTCATCCATCAAACGGTAGGTCGAGACGAGTACGCCCTTTGAAGGCTTGTGAAAGCGCCGCATGATCGGCCAGAAACGGTCGGACGACAGGCCTGTCCGCACGGCAGCATAGTCCGGAAAGCGGGTGTGAAAGGCGGTGGTGAAGGGTACATTGTTGGCGATACACCACGAACGTGCAGCCCAACCGATTGGCCCTTCGGTGACGATGTGGACAATGTCCGGCTGGTAGCGGCGAAGAGTACGGCGAACGCCAAATCGCGGCGCAACAGCCAAGCGGATTTCGCTATAACCCGGCGCGGGTAAGGTGATGAACTGGTCAGGCGAGATCAATTCAATTTCATAGCCCCGGCGCTGCAGGATCGAAATGGTGGTCGCAAGGCTGCGCACCACGCCATTGGTTTGCGGAAACCAGGCGTCGGTGGCGATAGCGATCCTCATGCCACGGCCAGCATTTGTGGCTGCTTTGCCCTGGCGCGATGTGTTTCGGACCAGTCGAGGATCGACATGGTGCCATCGAATGCCTCGACCAATGCGGTGCAGCTTTCCACCCAGTCGCCGTCATTATAATAGGTCACATCGCCGATCTGCCGGATCTCAGCGCAATGGATATGGCCGCACACGACTCCGTCAACGCCACGCTCGGCTGCTTCGCGGGCGACAGCATCTTCGAAGGCGCAGACATATTGCACCGCATTTTTAACGCGCTTCTTGAGATAGGACGACAGCGACCAATAAGGCATGCCCAGCCGCTTGCGGATGGCGTTCAGCCAAACATTGGCGCGCAGCATCAAGGTGTAGGCCTGATCGCCTAGAAAGGCGAGCCAACGGGCATAGAGCACAACACCGTCAAAGGCATCGCCATGCGTGATCAACAGGCGCTTGCCGTCCGCCGTTTCGTGGATGGCTTCCTGCGCGAGCGTGATGCCGCCAAAGCTGAATCCCGCATAATCGCGCAACATCTCGTCGTGATTGCCAACAATGAAAACGACGCGTGTTCCCTTATGCGCGATTTTCAGGATGCGGCGGACGACTTCATTATGGCTATCAGGCCAATACCAGCCCTTTTTGAGCCGCCAGCCATCGATAATGTCGCCCACCAGATACAGCGTTTCGCACTCGACCGAATGGAGGAAATCAAGCAGCAGGTCGGCGTTACAGCCTTTGGTGCCGAGATGGATGTCCGAGATCCAGATGGTGCGATATTTGCTCTTGGGCCTGAAACTTCGCGGTTCGGGGTGGTTGATCCAGTCAGGCGGTGCAATCGCCGTTGCTTTGTCGATGATCAGATCGGTGGCAGCATTTCGTAGCAAAGTCCGCGCTCCCTGTTTTGGCTGGGACGGATTGCTCTTACAGACTGACTGTTACGTGCGATGGGCCGGGCGATGACGATTTGGGGACTATTTGGTTGCAGCTATATTTCAGCCAGCTGGGTCAGGGGATTTCAAAAACATAGCCGATAGGACGGACTGTGCGGATCACCTCGGGCGCACCGACTTTTTTAAACGCCCGGCGCAGGCGCCCGATCCACACATCAACCGTCCGGCTTTCGATCTCATCGAGTGGTTTACCGGAGAGCTGGATCAGATCTTCGCGCGAAAAAACCTTGTCGGGGTTATGCGCGAAATGCAGCAGCAGCTGAAATTCATTCGGGGCCAGATTGACGCGCTGTCCCTTATATTTCACCCGATAGGCTTGCGGCTCAACCACCACGTCACCCAATTCGATCCTTTCCGAAGTGTCGGAGGGCAGGACATGCGATGCACCATGCTCGATACGCCTCAAAACCTCTTCAGGCGATAATTGGCCGACGACATAATCGTCGGCGCCCGCCTGCATGGCGCGCACCAGCATATCCTTGTCGGCCTGATCGAAAACCATCGTGATGGTAGACTTCTGTGTAACAGGGTCGACGCGCAGCCGCCTGCACATTTCCAGCCCGGAAATTTCCGGTAGAATGAAATCGACAAAGCACCAGATATCGCCGCCTGATTCCAGCGCAGGCACGGTTGATCCAATGGCGACCAGTGCAAGATTTGGCCGCGCCCGTTGCAATTCGACAAACAGCGAAGGGTTCTGTGAAGTGAACAGAACAGTCTTCGATCCGGTCATGGCATAAAATCCGCAGGTCTGAGTTAAATCCTAACTGCAACCTTCAAATGACAGAATCGTGACTCTTTGTGTTCACAACATTCAAACAGGGTTTTTGAGCCGGAAGGCGGACTTCAGCGCAGCGCGACGCCGAGTTTGTCAGCCAGCATCGGGGCGATGCTGCGCATGTCAATCTCGCCAAGATTTTTGCCTGCGGTGACGCCTTTACCCATAATCAGGAAGGAAGACCGCATATTCCCGCCCGACTGGAAATAGCCATGCGTGCCTTTGCTGCCCGATGCAGAGACCAAGGGCGCATCTTTACCTTTGAAGCCGCCTCCATAAGCACCGAATTCAAAATTGACGTAGAAACTGGCTTTCGGATTGCCGCCCATCTGAGCGATTTCGTTGCGATCTGCTATAGCCGCAATCCGGTTTGCCGGATCGAACTTCAGCTTTTTGAGCAGGGCTTCGACGCGCGCGACCAATGATTCATCGGCAGGATCAGCGAGCATGATGGCGCTCGAACCGCCGGAGTTCCAGGGGGCGGCCTGCCACTCTTTGATTTTGCCATCGGCACCCAGCATCATCAGCCCGGCATCGATAAAGGCGCGGTACAGGTTGATCTCGGTTGTGGTCGCGGCAAAGCCATGATCCGACGCGATCGCGATCACCGCATCCGGATGCACTTTCAGTTGGGCCGCGACCAATTTGCCCACAATGGCGTCGATGCGTTCGAGAATCTGGTGGGCATCTTTTGTGTCCGGCCCTTTTTCATGCTGCTCATGATCGAGCGCGGTGAAATAGGCGGTCATGAAATCCGGCTTTTCAGAGAGGATCAGTGCCTCGGCAAAACGCGCCCGGTTTTCGTCACCCGCGATGCTCTCATCAATACCTTGGGCATAGGCAACGCCTAGTGATGCTTCCAGCTTGTCCACCAATCCAGGGGTGGCCAGTACTTTCATCAGCTTGACGTCATCCTCATGCCCGGTGCGCCAGATTTGCGGCAGGTTGTAGCGGATGGCGTTTTGCCCGACGGTAACGGGCCAGTGGACATTGGCGGTCTTGAGGCCAGCCTTAGCTGCAGCATCCCACAATGTAGGTACCTTATAGTCGCTGGCATACCAGTACCAGCCCGACTGGTTTATCTGCATCGGATCAAAGCCGGTATTGCCGACTATGCCATGCTCGGCGGGACTTTTACCTGTCACCAGGGTCGCGTGGCTGGGATAGGTCACCGAAGGCAGCACGCCTGTGACGCCGCTGGCGTAGCTACCTTCTTTGACGAAACGTTTCAGATTTGGGATGTTGATGCCCCGCTTTTCGGCTTCGATCACATCGGCGGGTTGCAACCCGTCGATAGAGATTAAAAGCACGGGTTCGGCCTGACTGGCGGCAGGAACAAGCGCAGCCAGCGCGACGATAAAGCGGGGCATCCTGCGCATCAGAAACCGACCTTTGCAGTTACAAAGAACTGTTGCGGTGCACCAGCCTGAAGGGTCTGGTTATCGCCGCTATTGCCAAAGCCGTTCGACCCGATGGTCGAAACATAGCGCTTGTCGAACAGGTTGGTTGCATTGAGTTGAACCTCGATCGGCTTGCGCATGCCCATGTTGAAGCGATAGCCAAGCGTTGCATCGACGAGCACGCGGCTGCCAACCGACTGGTCGTTGGTGTAGGTGAAGTAGCGCTTGCTCATATAATTGGCACCGATGCGGCCAAAGAGGCTGTCGCTGTCATAGGCAATTTCGCCCTTCAGCATGTGCTTAGGCGTATCGACAAGCGTTTTGCCTTTTGTCGGGATGGTGACAGGGGTCACGCCCGGTACAATCACATTGTCGCGATAGGTCGCGTCGTTGTAGCTATAGGAAGCAAACAGTGTCAGCCCGCCACCCAGCCGCACATCGCCAGCTGCTTCGAAACCGAGCGAACGCACCGAGCCAACATTCTGCTGGATCGACGGGTTGCCGACAATCCCGGGACCGGTCGGGATGCCGAGCAGTCGGTTGCGGAAGTTGACAAAGTAGACACCCAATACGCCGTTGAAGGTCGCGTTGTTGAAACGAGCGCCGAGCTCGTAGGTATCCGATTCCTCTGGCTTCAAGCCGCGTGTCCGCAGTGCATCAAAACCAGCCTGTGTGGTTGAGAAAGGACCGCTGGTTGCTGAGGAAACGAAGGCACGGGTGGCCTGCGTAAAGCCACCGAATACCTCTGCATTGCCGCTCAGCTTATAAGCGACGCCGGCATGCGGCTGGAACCAGTCGCGCGACTTGATCTTGCCGGCAGCGAGCGTACCCTGAACGCGCGGGTCGGCCTCATTGTTGACCTGAAAACCCTTCCATCCAAGGTTGATCGTCAGATCGCCCATGCTGATCTTGTCCTGCACATGATATTGCAGCGTGTCGGTGTTGAAATCGAACAGCCACTGCGTGAAGAACGGGTTGCGCAGGAATTTGGTGTGATCGAGACCCGGAGTGGTCAGGCTTTGGTAGGCGTAAAAACGGCGCGCCTGGGTGAAATCATTATGCTCATACCAGCCGCCGACGCTGATATTGTGATCGCCGACTTCGGCTTCCAGTGAGCCGAATACGCCGCCGCGCTGGATATCATATTCGGTGGTACGCGCCGACATCGGGACGCCGTTGGGGCTGGGAACATAAGGTGTGCCCCAAGTGCCCTGGCCGGTGTTGTCGTGGTAATAAGCCTTGATCTTGAAGGTCACGCCCTCGTCGAGCGGGGCCGTCAGGCCATAAGCCGCCAGCGTGTCCTTGCGCAGGCCCGATGCATCATAATAGCTGTCGTCCAGATTGTTGATCGGGGCGACGAAAACGCCCTGCGCTGCGGCGATGGCCTTTGCATAGTCCGGGAAATAATTGTCATGATCATAGCCGAGGCGGTTGATCATCTCGAGCGACAGATCCTGATAATCCTGTTCGGCGCGATCCGAATAGCTGAAATAGGCGTCGAATTCCGCCTCACCCACAGGGATGATCGCTTTCGCATTTATCATCCAGTTACGCTGGTCACCGCCGCCCTTCCATTTTTCCGCATTGTGATAGGTGCCGGAGATGAAACCGCGAATGCCATCGCTCTCGCCAAAGTTGACGCGCGCAAAGGCACGAATGGTGTTTTCCGAACCGTACGTCAGATTGGCATCAGCGCCAAAGCCATCGGTCGGGTCATAGGAGAAGAATTCCAGCGTGCCGCCGAGATTGTTGGTCGATTGCGTGCCGATTGAGCCGGCGCCCTGTGAAACGCGGGTGATGCCGATATTTTCAGGCGCAATCGCACGGCCAATGTGCAGGCCGTTATTGTTACCATAGGTTGAATCGCCGAGCGGAATGCCATCGAGTGTGTACCCAAGCTGGTTTTGGTTGAACCCGCGAATGGTGACGCGGCTCGACCATTCATAGGTGCCGAACGGGTCAGCCGACTGGAAATTCACGCTGGGAAGCTTTTCGATTGCCTTCAACGGGCTGGTGCCGGGCGCGAGGATGGTTACATCTTCTGTCTTGAGTTCTTGTACCTGACGGGTCTGGCCTTGGCCGAAGACGACAATCTCGCCTTCTGCAGTTGCTTCATCAGCGGCAGGTGTTGTTTGCTGGGCGAATGCCGGCGCTGAAACGAGCGCCGAAGTCGAAAGCAGGAAGAGAGTGGCGGTACGCATGATTTTCCCTCGCAGTTGTTATTGCGAGGCGCGCATTAGGCGGGTGCTGTTGCGATTCTGCGAGGGTATCGTGACAGTTTGGCTAAGGCTTCAAGATAGTAAAATGACAACAACCGTTTCGGTTATCGCATTTTCTCCAGTTTCACCTCGATACCCTTCCACAAATTTATGAAGGCGGCTGACGCGGGGCAACTTCGCTGAAATGCACCAATAGGGGCACGGCGGACAGCAACCTGCTCGATCGCGCTCGACATCGGAATGATCGGCCAGTCGGGTTGTCCCGCACAAGCGTCACGGTGCAGGGATCGCCTACGATCGATCATCGAGAAGACTGGTAATATCGCTGCATGCGATTTGACGATTCTTGATAGCTCCAGCCGAACCAGATCAAGCGATCGTCTAGCCAGCGGGGAAGGCGATAATGGTACTATTATCAGGTCCGCGGCGCGCATGATCTGTCGCGCGACTTCGTTCATGACAGGCGGGCAGTCGAGAATGATGACCTGATATTCGCTTTGCAGTCCTTCCGCGATTTTTGCGAGGCGGCGTTTCTTGCCCAACTGGCTGAAATAGGAATCGAGTTCGACCAAGCTGCCGTCGGAAGGCAGTAAATCAAGGCCTTCAATTTCGGTTGCGGTGATGATCGAACTGGCCGGACGGTCTTTTGAGAAGACCGAAAAAGCGGGTTTCCCGTGCTCTTCATCCTCCCCCAAAAGATAGGATGCACCGCGTTGCGGATCGAGTTCCCACAGCAAAGTTCGTTTATTGCTGATTGTCGATGAACACCAGGCGAGGTTCACCGCCATGGTCGATTTGCCGACGCCGCCTTTGGGGCTGTAGATCGCGATGACTGCCATAATTACCCTCCGCCCAAATCGTCTGACCCAGGCTATGCTAACATCAAGAATCTTCCATGTCTGTGGCGGGTTGAATGCAGAAATGTCCTATTGTGAACTAAGTCGATTTCCCGACAAAGATATCGTTCAACTGTTTGAGACGCCGCCGCACCGTGGGTGAATCAAGATGGGCAAATTCCGGCTCGAATTGCAGATTCAGGTTTTTGCTCTCCTGCATAAGGGCAACGCCCTCCAGGCCAATGCCTGTTCCACCATCGAGGCGCTGGGCTAGCCGGACTGCAAGCCCCCACAGCGTTGCGCGGTCGAGCAGGTCATCGGTTGCGAGCAGGGACAATAAAGGTGGTCGGGTTTTCTTGCCGCCATAGGATGCATAGAGCCCCGCTGCCATAACGGCGCGATCCGATGCAGTAACACCAGGCCAATTGCCTTCCAACGCAAGTTCGGCGGCATGTTCTGCGCGATACTCAGGGTGGCTGTTCCATGCGCTGTCGGCAAGCAGGCAAACCGCTTTGCGGAGCCGGTGCAGCGGTTGCGGGTCATGCATGAAAATCGGCGCGATCCAGTTCGCAATCCGGTCTCCATGATAGGCGAATCTCGATAAGCGCGCGCCCTCGTGCCGGGCGGCAGCGATCAGGGGATCTTCGTTTCGTTGCTCGCTTGAAAGGCGATCGAAAAGCAGGCCTTCGCGAAGTCCATAGACGCTGACAATAATTTCGGACGGCTCAAAGACACGTATCAGTGCCTCCATGGTCGAATAGGCTGTCGACATGAATGGCAGGCGTGCGTTCGAAACGACACCCGATTGCTCCATTGCCGATCGATTGGCGACCAATTCCGCTAGTGTCTTGCCTGCATCCAGCGGCATCGAATAGTTGGACAAAATCGTCAGCGGGTAGCCGGTTGCGTGCATATGCAATTGGGCAAGGGTCCGCCATGCCCCGCCAACAAGATGCAGGGGAAGATTTTTGCGGATCTCAAATCCGTCGGTCTCTTCGATCCTCTCTTCAATATCGTGCGCAATGGATTTGGGGCTGCATTCTGGGCTTTTGGAGAGCGGTATCGTCCCGAATGGCATGGAAAGCGGTTGCTGCGGTTCGCCATTTTCCACCTTGGCCAGTTCAAGGCTGCCGCCGCCCTGATCGGCGACATATCCGGTTGCCCATGGCATGTCGCAAACGACGCCCAGTGCTGAAGCACGCGCTTCTTCCTCACCTGTGATGAGATCTATGGGCACACCTGCCTTGGCGGCCCGCAGCAGAAACTCGCCGCCATTTTTGGCTTGTCGGGTAGCTTCGGTGGCGACGACATGACGCTCACCGACGTTCATTGCAATTGTCAGGGCATCAAACCGCTGCAGGGCGGCGATAGCCTGCTCCATGGTTTCGGGTGTTATCCCTCCGCTTTTTGCGACGCTTTCCCCAAGCGCGACACGCGCTTTTTCGTTGTAGATGGGCATGGGTGCACGGGCGGGACCGCCATAGACGACCAGACGGATCGCGTTCGAACCGATGTCGATGACGGCGCGGGGGGATTGGATCATGTTCGGCGAATAGGCTTACTGGCGAACGAGGTCCAGCTTTGGAACGTCGTTGCGTTGGGCCAAGGCGCCGCCACGACCGGACAGCGACGGATTGGTCATGAAATATTGGTGGAGATTGAAACGGCGGCCTTCCGGTTTCAACCTTACATATTCACCAGACGGCGTCAGTTTCCAGCTTTGCTCATTGTCGATCAGATTGGCGACCATAACCTGATCGAGGATCTGGTCGTGCACCGTCGGGTTTTCGATCGGCAGCATATATTCAACCCGCCGGTCAAAATTGCGACTCATCCAGTCGGCAGAGGAAATATATACGCGCGCACCGGGATTTGGCATTTCCTGACCATTGCCGAATGCCCATATCCGGCTGTGCTCGAGGAAGCGGCCAACGATCGATTTGACACGGATTCGCGATGACATGCCCTTTACGCCGGGACGCAGGCAGCAAATACCGCGGACAACCAAGTCAATTTCGACACCCGCCTCGCTGGCTTCATAAAGCTTTTCGATGATCTGTGGATCGACCAGTGAGTTCAGTTTGGCCCAAAGCGATGCGGGTTGCCCGTTGCGGGCGAAAGCGATTTCGGCGTCGATCAGTTCCATAATCTTCTCGCGCATCCCGAGCGGGCTCATGGAAAGCATCTCGAGGTTGTGCGGTTCGACATAACCTGTGACGAAATTGAAAATTTGCCCGGCATCGCGCCCCAGCCGGGGGTCGGCGGTGAAGAAACTGAGGTCGGTGTAAATCCGTGCCGTGATCGGGTGGTAATTGCCTGTGCCAAAATGGCAGTAGGTTTTGATGCCGCCATTCTCCCGTCGGACGACCATCGAAATTTTCGCATGCGTCTTCATGTCGACGAAGCCGTAAATTACCTGCACGCCCGAATTTTCAAGCTGCGAGGCCCACATCAGATTCTGCTCTTCATCGAAGCGCGCCTTGAGTTCGACAACAGCGGTGACGGATTTTCCGGCCTCTGCGGCATCGCAGAGGGCACGGATAACAGCAGATTGCTTGCCTGCGCGATACAGGGTCTGCTTGATCGCAAGAACATCGGGATCAGCCGCCGCCTGTTGCAGGAAGGCGAGCACGACGTCGAAGCTTTCATAGGGGTGGTGGACGACAATGTCTTTCTGGCGGATTGCGGCGAAGCAATCGCCATCCTGTTCCAAAATGCGTTCCGGAAATCGCGGTGTATAGGGTTTGAATTTCAGGGCTTTTCGGTCTTCTTCGACCAGTTGCGCCAGATCGCCAATGCCCAGAAAACCGATTGTTTCGGTTACGATCGATTCCTCGCCACCCAAGGCGTGCCGGATCAGTTTCTGAATGCGTGACGGCAGCCCGCGCTGCATTTTCAACCTGATGACCCGGCCGCGTCGGCGCCTTTTGATCGCGCTGCGAAAATAGCGGACAAGATCTTCGGCTTCTTCCTCAACCTCTATGTCGCTGTCACGAAGGATGCGAAACGCGCCTGCCGCCAGCAATTTATGATCTGGAAACAGAAGGCCGACATAGGATTTGATCAATTCTTCAATAGGCACAAAGCGCCGTCGTGAGCCGGGCACGCGGATGAAGCGGGGCAGGGCCGAAGGTATCATGATCAACTGCCGCACCAATTCCTTGTCATGAAGCCGCCGCATCTCGAAGATGACGCTCAGTCCAAGATTGGGGATGAAAGGAAATGGATGGCCGGGATCGAGTACCTGCGGTGTAAGAACGGGCAGAATCTGCTCGCGGAAATGTTGCTCAACGGCTGCTTCGGCCTTTTTGCCGATTTCTGAGGGATCGATAACGGCGATACCCTCTTTCGCCAGATGCTTGCGCAGTTGCTGCCACAGCTTTTGCTGGTCTGCCATCAACGCATCCGCCTCTATGGTCACCGCCTCGAGCTGTTCACTCGCGGTCATGCCGTCTACGGAGAGTTCTTCGATCTTGCGGATTTGCTGACCACGCAGACCAGCGACACGAACCATGAAAAATTCGTCGAGGTTGCTGCCCGAAATCGACAGGAAGCGGAGTCGCTCCAGCAAAGGGTGGCTGCGATTGGACGCCTCTTCAAGCACGCGGCGGTTGAACTGCAACCAGCTGAGTTCACGGTTGAAGTATCGGGAATGGGACATGCCGGCCTCGCCCTCGATTAACTTCCTGCCCGTCAAAGCTACCTCCCAAAATTCCAATAACAGCTATGCTTCGACCATGTTACGAAAATACGACAACAACGCCCATCGACTGAGCAGGAACAGCTAAAGACTTACTGCAGCACTATTGCATCCACATTTCGTTTCGCTACGCAACTATCTTGCATTTGGCCAAACGGGGATGCTGCCGCATATAGGATGCAAGCGTAGGAAAGAGGAGAGATAAATGAGCGAAGACGTCAGCTATGATGTGTCAGATGGTATCGCAACGCTGACGTTGAACCGGCCGGAGCGCATGAATACCATTTCCGGCCCGATGCTCGATGAACTGACTCGCTTGTTGGTAAAGGCCGGGGCTGACCGTGATGTCCGCGTCATCATCTTAACCGGCAGTGGCCGGGCTTTTTGCGCCGGATTGGATTTGGGGCAGGCGCAAAAGGGTGAAGGTATCGGATCGTCGTCCGCGACATTTGGAGCGACGATTGATCTACGGAATACCCCGCCGACAGTCCTGCACGCGCTCGATAAGCCCGTGATCGCCGCCCTCAATGGATCTGCCGCCGGCTATGGCATGGACCTGGCTCTAGGCTGCGATATCCGCGTAATGGCGGACGACGCCAAATTGGCCGCCGCATTTGTGAAAAGGGGTGTGCTGCCCGAATCCGGTGGAACCTGGTTCCTGCCACGCATGCTCGGCTGGGCGAAAGCAGCTGAGATTATCTTCACTGGCCGCACATTGTCTGCAGAAGATTGCCTTAAGGAGCGGTTGGTCAATGAAGTGGTGCCGAGCGGTCGGGTCGCGGCGCGCGCACGGGAATTGGCGACAGAGATTGCCAACAACGCTCCATTGGCGGTGCAAGGCGCAAAGCGGCTTATGCGTATGGGCATGGAGGAGACTTTCGACACCCATGTGCAGCATGTGTATCTCCAGTTGCTGCCCTTATTCCAGAGCGCTGATTTCAAGGAAGGAATTGCCAGCTTCATGGAGAAGCGCCCGGCAAAGTTCACCGGCAGGTGAAGGTGACCAAGGGGGTGTGTGCTTGCTAGCTGCCATGGCCGAATGAATTTGAAAGTGGCGCGCCCTGCAGGAGTCGAACCTGCGGCCTCAAGATTAGAAGTCTCGCGCTCTATCCAGCTGAGCTAAGGGCGCGCGCTGGCTGCGCAATAACCACTTTGCGCGAGTGTGCAAAGCGGGATATGGCGACGGGATGAGCAATCGAGCAATAGAAGCGCACAGCGCCGCTGAAATGACCGGCCGGCATTTCCGTTACTATGACTTTGTTATGGCAGCGTTTGTGGCGGTGTTGCTGCTTTCCAACGTTATCGGTGCCGCAAAACCTGCGGCCATTGAAATCGGCGGTGAGCCTTGGGTTTTCGGCGCAGGTATTCTCTTCTTCCCGCTCGGTTATGTCATCGGCGACGTGTTAACCGAGGTCTATGGCTATGCGCGCGCCAGGCGGGTGATCTGGGCAGGCTTTGTCGGTCTGATATTCATGGCTTTCATGAGCTGGGTTGTCGTCAGCCTGCCACCTGCCACCGGCTGGGAAGGGCAAGCGGCCTATGAGAGTGTGTTCGGGCAGGTTCCGCGTATCGTGCTCGCGTCGATCGTCGCGTTTTGGGCGGGCGAGTTCGTCAACAGCTATGTCATGGCGAGGATGAAAATCTGGACGCAGGGCCGACATCTCTGGTCGCGCACCATCGGGTCGACAGTGGTGGGGCAGGGAGTCGACAGCCTGATATTTTACCCGCTGGCCTTCTGGGGTGTTTGGGAGAATGACGCTGTTGTCACGGTGATGGTCACCAATTGGGGGCTCAAGGTTATATGGGAAGTCGTGCTGACGCCCGTTACCTACATGGTTGTGGGCTGGCTGAAACGGAAAGAAGGCGTCGACCTGTTCGATGAAGGTACCAACTTCACTCCCTTCAAAACGCAGGTCTGAACCGCATGCTTTTCGGTTATACCCCGCTGGATTTCCAGCAGTTCAAGGTCGTGATGTTGGGCTTTACGGGTCTCGGCAAGGATGCCTTGCACATCTATGCTGGAATGGGGCTGTTCCTGTTCGTCCGGCTGATGTGGCGCTGGCGTGGCGGCTGGATGCTCGCCTGGTTGGCCGTTTTGGCCATGGCTTGCACGGTTGAATGGATCGATATGAAGGCGGAAGGCGCAGCTGACGCACTTCAGCCTGACGCCGCGCACTGGCACGATATCTGGAATACGATGTTCTGGCCGTCGGTCTTATTACTGGTAGGGCGTTGGCTACAGCCCAAGCCAAAACCCAAGACAGAAATGTCAGGCGATCTCGCGGATCAGGCCCTCGAAGAGCCGACGTCCATCTGATCCACCCTGTACAGCCTCGATCATGCGTTCGGGGTGCGGCATCATGCCGAGGACATTGCCGGCGTCGTTCAAGATACCTGCAATGTTGCGCGCAGACCCGTTTACCTCTTCGGCGTAACGGAATGCGACCCGACCTTCGCCTTCGAGGCGGTCCAGCGTGGCTTCATCGGCGAAATAATTGCCGTCATGATGCGCCACCGGAATGATAATTTCTTCACCTGCTTGATAGCGGCTGGTGAACATCGACTGGCTGTTTTCGACAGTCAGTTTCACTTCGCGGCAGACAAAGCGGATACAGGCATTGCGCATCAAAGCACCCGGCAACAACCCTGCTTCGGTGAGTATCTGGAAGCCATTGCACACGCCCAGAACCGGAACGCCGCGTCCCGCAGCGGCGACAACGGCCTGCATCACGGGCGAACGCGCAGCCATCGCACCTGAACGCAGATAGTCACCATAGGAAAAGCCGCCGGGCACCGCGATCAGATCAAGACCAGCGGGCAATTCCGTCTCCCGATGCCAGACCATCGACGTGTCGGCACCGGTAACTTCACGAATGGCAACTGCCATGTCGCGATCACAATTGGACCCTGGGAACTGGATGACTGCTGCGCGCATAGCGATCAGCCTTTCTGTTCGATCTCGAAATTCTCGATCACCATATTGGCGAGCAGTTTGCGGCACATATCTTCAAGCTGCGCGGTTGTGATACCCGGCTCATGTTCGATCTCGATCAGGCGACCGGCACGGACGTCGCTGATACCCTGAAAGCCAAGACCTTCAAGCGCGTGGTGAATAGCCTTGCCTTGCGGGTCAAGAACCCCGTTTTTCAGTGTGACGAAGATGCGGGTTTTCATGGCGCTGCCCTGATTGCGGAAACTGCGCCCCCTATAGCTTTGCCGGACAGGGAAACAAGGGGGGCATCAGGGTTAATTTGGGGTAACCGAAGCCGCCAACCATTGTTTGACCTTAGACGCAGTAGCGTAAGCAGATGAAGGGTTGATTGCGGGCGAATACCCGCAGAGGTGGCATATGGTCGGGCTTGCAGCAGCGCTTTTTGTCGGAGTATTCGGCTTCGGAAACGAGATTTTCGGTTGGAGCCAATATACGCTCCACGAAGTCCAGCTTGCGCTGTTCCTGTCGTTCGTGCTCGGCATTTTATGCGGCTACAAGACCAAAGGCTGACGCAGCTTCAGTTTTGCACTGCCACTTTTGGCACGACCCTGAAAGTATAGCTCTTCTTCGGATCGAGAAACCGCTTGGCGGCCTCCCACACCTGTTGCGGCGTGATTGAGCGATATTGCTCCTCGCTTATGCGAAAGCGTTGCAAACGATCAGGGGCTGATTGCGCCTCGTCGACGATATCCATCCAGGTGGCATTGCGTTTCTTCCAATCGGCATAGCTTTCGAGCGTCGGCTTGCGCGCCCGCTCGAACAAGTCTGCATTTACCGGTGCTGCCAGCAGTTCGGCGACAACTTCATCCACGGCTGCTTCGATCTTTTCGAGGTCCTTGGGGTCGCCACTGGTCGATATCGTAAACATGCCGCGTTCCGGATAGACATCTGACATGTCTGATCCTGCGCCAGCCCCATAGGTGGCTCCCAATCCTTCGCGCAATTCATCAATCAGGCGGATGCGGGCGATGTCCGCCAGCAGGGACATCGTCTGTTCCAGCCTGAAATCCGAATCGTCTGTCGTTGACCAGACGCGCCGCCAGCTCAGCTGGTTGGCTTCGCCCCGATGGTAAAGCGTATGGATGCCATAACTGCCAGTAAAGCTGGTCGTTTTGGCTGAGCCGAAGTCAACTTCTTTGCTGGACCGTTGCGGAAGGGCACCAACAGTGCGCGCAATTGTATCAATCGCTGCCGCCTCGTCCACATCTCCCACAAGACCGACTTCGATCGCGCCACTTTGCAACTGGGTACCAATGGCGGCTCTCAATCTCTCGAAATCGGCTGCAAGCAACGCATCGATCGGCGGAAGCACAAAACGTGGATCGTCGCCGTTCATGATCCGCGCCTGACCGATGGTCAGCGCTGATCCGGGGGTTGCGTCCAACCTCGCGTAAAATTCCGGCAGGGGCCTGCGGAACAGCTTGACGGCTTCCTCCCGATATCCCGGATCGGTTACATAAGCAGCGAGCAACTGCATTTGCCGTTCAAGGTCTTTTGACACAATTGCTCCAGCCCCGCCAAAATAGGTTGGCGCGGAAGCGAAGGCCGGGCTGGCGGTTGTACCGGCCAATACAGCACGCAGATCGTCAATGTCATATTTGCCCAGCCCGCCGCTTGCGAAGGCCCCATCCATGAACATGCCGAGCGGCTGGTCGGCCGTGGGC
The DNA here is from genome assembly GCA_937873665.1 of uncultured Sphingorhabdus sp. The sequence goes on along the minus strand of CALMYW010000394.1, from coordinate 458,258 downwards.
AGCGAAAGCTTTCCACCTTCGATCTGCAAGGTCCAGCGGACGCGATCTTTCTCGAAGTCAGTGCGTTTGATGTTAAGCCGGACATTGTTTGAAAAACGGACCGTGCGAATGCCGAGGTCGGCAATACTCTTATCCTCCACAACATCGCCGCGCGGACCGAAATCGGTGTAACCCCATTCGAGGGAGGCACGCTGCGTTGGGGCTTCAACAGGCTGCTTACGGCTTTCGGAGAAGGCAGCGAGCAGCGTTTCTGGCGTGGCTGGATCGGAATTCTTGCTGGAGAGGAAAATGCGCGGGCGATCAAGGCGGCCATACCATTGCGCGAATTCCCGGGAGACGGCGTCCTTAGTCATGAAGGGGCGCAACTGCTTCCACAGGCGCAGTCTGTATTCAGCGCTCGTTACGATATCGTCGTCCAGATTGGTCAGTTCGTTGGCAAAGCTGCTGCTGACGGTTGTGGGTTCGCTTTTGACCGCATTGTCGAAAGCCGCGTCATACCTTTTAATCTGCTCGGAAATTTCCTGTTCCGAAAAGCCAAATTCAACCGCCTGACGCACCATCTGTTCGACAATCGGTAACACGGTTTTCCAGCTGCCATCCTTGCCTGCAATCGTCATGCCGACGCGCGCATGCTGATCGCAAAAACCAGCTGCAAATGAGAGACCGCTGTTGAGCAGCGGAATATCTTCATTGCGGCTTTTGCGCGAAATCCGGTCAGCGACGATTGCCGCAGCCATACCCATTTTAAGGTCGAGTAACGCCCGTTCGAATGTATCGGGGCGTTTCTTGTCAGCGACAATCTGTTCGATGTTGAGGGCTTCGTACACCTCAGGATGGCTGAAAATGGCGGCTTTTGCTGGTCGGTCATTGTCGAAACTGCATCGGTCGATTTCGCCCAGTGTCGCGCCTGAGCCCTGCCAGTTGGAAAATTTGCGAACAATTTCGCGTTCGATAGCCGCCGGATCGATTGGCCCGACTATGACCAGTCGTGCGCGATCCGGTACATACCATTTCCGGTACAATGATTTCATTTTTTCCGCTGATGCATTCTGCAGTACATCAAGCTTCCCGATGGGATAGCGCGTTGAAAAATAGCTGTCGGGATATAGGAGTTCGCTCGCCGCGCGGTTTCGCTGGAAGTTGAAATTCTCCCTGTCGCGCATTTCAGCGATGACGACGCCGCGCTCACGATCAACTGCGCCAGAGTTGAAACTGATTTCGCTGGCCGTTTCGCGCATCAGGAAGAGCGCGCGTTCGATTAAAGCGGGATCGGCCTTGGGAAGATCCAGCTTATATTGAGTGCGAACGAACCCGGTCGACGCATTGGTATCTGCGCCAAAGGAAAGACCAAGCCTTTCAAGCATACGCACCATTTCGCCTTCGGGGACATTGGTCGATCCGTTGAAGGCCATATGTTCGATAAAATGGGCGAGGCCTTGCTCGTCATCTGCTTCCGCAGCCGAACCGAATTCGAAGGCGAGCCGCACCAGTACCTGGTTTTCGGGCCGTTCGTTGCGGCGGATGGCATAGCGGAGGCCGTTGGGCAGGCGACCATAGATGATACGGCTGTCGGCCTCGAGTTCGGTGGTCTCGCTGTTCCACGGCGCCGTTCGCGTCGCACCTGCCGGAGCGGCAGGCGCTGCCGAAGCAGGAGTTGCGACGATCAGCGCGCCCGAAAGCAGCGCCAAGGCTATGACAGCAAAGGATTTCCCCATGCCGCTGTTTATCGCCGGTTTTTCAGCAATGGCAACCGCCATTGGTCGAAATCATTTGCCCTTTCGCAGGCGGTGCGTAACCATGTCGAGTACTGCGCCTTCGCCTTCTTCGGGCATCAGGCCAAGGCGGCGTGCGACTTCCTGATAGGCTTCGGCTTCACCGCCAAGGTCGCGACGGAAGCGATCCTTGTCGAGCTTTTCGCCGGTTTCGATATCCCACAAGCGGCAACCATCCGGGCTGATTTCGTCAGCAAGGATGATGCGGCTGAAATCGCCGTCATAGAGACGACCAAATTCAAGTTTGAAATCGATCAGGCGAATGCCGATTGCGGCGAACATGCCGCACATGAAATCGTTGATGCGGATCGCCATTGAGGAGATGTCCTGCATCTCTTCCTGGCTCGCCCAGCCGAAGCACGCGATATGCTCTTCGGCAACCAGCGGGTCGCCAAGACTGTCATCCTTATAGCAATATTCGAGAAGCGTATGGGGCAGAGGGGTCCCTTCCTCGATGCCCAACCGCTTCGACAATGTGCCGGCTGCGACGTTGCGGACGATAACTTCGATCGGCACGATCTCTACCTGGCGGATCAATTGTTCGCGCATGTTCAGGCGGCGGATGAAGTGCGTCGGGATGCCGATATGCGCCAGTCGAGTGAAGACATGTTCCGAGACGCGATTGTTGATCACGCCCTTGCCGCTGATCGTGCCCTTTTTCTGGGCGTTGAACGCGGTTGCATCATCCTTGAAATATTGGATCAGCGTGCCGGGTTCGGGACCTTCGTAAAGAATCTTGGCCTTGCCTTCATAGATTTTGCGGCGGCGTGTCATCGGCATATCCCGTTAAAAACAAATCACCCCGGTGCCAGCGGGACTCGGTGAAGATAGGCTGGCCGGGGTTCTTCCGCGCCCTTAGCCGAAACTGGCATTCGGCGCAAATATTGATAGGGTGCATATGTGCCGATCAATATCGACCTGCTCTTGAGTGCTTATGCCCACGGCATTTTCCCCATGGCGGACTCACGCGAGGATAGGGAATCTTTCTGGGTTGAGCCGCAACAGCGCGCGATCATGCCGCTCGACGGCTTCCACGTCTCGAAATCGCTGGCCAAAACCATCCGGCAGGACCGTTTTGAAGTTACCGGCGACAGGGACTTTGCGGGCGTGATCCGCCTGTGCGCCGAAAGCACCGATGACAGGCAGGAAACATGGATCAACTCCGATATTGAACAGGCGTTTCTGCGCCTGCACCAAATGGGTTTGGCACATAGTGTCGAATGCTGGCGGGATGGCAGGATGGTGGGCGGGCTCTACGGGCTGGCGATGGGGAGGGCATTTTTCGGCGAAAGCATGTTCTCACGCACTACCGATGCTTCCAAGGTGGCTATGGCTTGGCTGATTGCGCGGATGAAGCTGGGCGGTTTTGCTTTGCTCGACTGCCAGTTTATGACCGAACATCTTCAATCTTTGGGGGCGATCGAAATCAGCCAGAAGCACTATCTTGAATTGCTCGAGATCGCGTTGGTTGACCTGCGAGATCAGGTTTCGACGGTTGCCTCCCCTTCGCCGCCCGATGCCTCATCATCGGCGGGAGCAGCGGGGGCAGGAGCAGGGGCATTGTCCGCCGGGGCAGATTGGGGCGCACTCGATCGGTTACTGGCAGAACCATCTTTCGGGTCTTCCACTGGCGTTTCTTCGCCGGGGAAGCTCATTCTGCATTCCTTGACCCAAACGTCATAAATCGGATGCTGCACAATATTGGCGGCCGGATTTTCCTTGAACAACCAGCCTGAAAATACCTGCGCCCAACGTTCAGCGTCGTTTGTGCCTGCGGGACGTTGACGCACGATCAGTTGCACAAAAGCGCCTTGGTCCTGATAGGATTCCCAAGGTGCCGTTTTTTCGCACGCACGCACGCGGATGACGACCTTGCCAAAACGAACGGATTCACCGGGCTTCACTTCAAAATCGCGGGTCTGGCCGTTGCGTTTGTTCAAAAGGCCAATGATCGCGACGCGTTCCGCCATAGGCGTTCCGATTTGCTCGCCCTCCGCCGAGACAGGTTTGTCAGCGCTGGCTGTGGTTTTGGCCTTGGCTTTGGGTTCAGCTGCCGGTTCGCTGCTGTTGCAGCCTGACAGAATCAATGCAGCAGAAATAGCCAGTGCAGAGATGAGCCGGCTCATGCCGCGTCGGGGCTCCATGCCTCATAATCACCGGTTGAAGGCGCGCGATGGCCGCCGCGTTCAAGCGCGCCTTGCGGCCTGTAAGCGGCTTCACTGCCTGTCGGGTTGGCCGACTGCGGCAGCTCGAATTTCCGCTTTGGCGGTAAGTAGCTGTCTGGCTCACCTTCAAAGGTTCCGTGCAACCAGCCATGCCATTCCGGGGCGACCCGGCTTGCATCATTTGCGCCGTTATAAATAACCCAGCGCCGCGCGCCGTCTTTCGAACGATAATAGCGATTGCCCTGCTCGTCCTCACCCACAAGCGCGCCTTTGCGCGCGCTGTAAAAGGCTGTGCCGATGGTGGCACCGTCCCACCAGGTGAAGATTTTCGCCAAGATTCCCATGCGCCGCCGATTAGGCTGAAGTGCCCGGGCTTGCAATCAAAAAGGCGACTAGCGGGCAGTCCAGCGGACAGTGTCGCCCGGCTTGATGCCCAGTTCAGCGGTAAGGCCGCCGCGCAATTCGAGCACAGCTGCGACAGGTGCAGATGATTCTACCGGGTCGGTCGAGTAGGGAGTGGTGTTCGCGGCGATATTTTCAATTTTTCCGTCCGCGCGAACAAAGATGATGTCCAGCGGGATAACGGTATTTTTCATCCAGAAGCTGGCCATCCGTGGTTCGCCAAAGGGGAAGATCATGCCCTTGTCGTCTGCCAGTTCGTTTCGGAACATCAATCCTCTCGCCTGTTGCGGCGATGTTCGGGCGATTTCGACGGTAAAGCTGTGTGTTCTGGTGCCACTCTCAATGCATAATTGCGTTTGTTCGAGACCTGCTTCGCTGGGTGTAAGTTTGGCTCCGGCTATGCAGCCTTTTGCTTTGGTTGCATTGCTGCCGGCACTCAGGCCGCTGCAGCTGGCCAATGCCGCTGCAGCAAACATCATGGTTATCCATCGCAATACGCTCATTGTGCGGTCTTTCCGCAGATGATTTTGGCAGATCCGGGCTGGCGTACAAAGCAAGTTGCGTTGCCATCAATCTGGATCATTCCAGATCCACTGTTCGAAATGTCGATTTTCTCATTGACCAGCAAATGCGTTGTCGCATTGCCCTGCTGGAAGAGATTGGCCTGCATCAGCGACAGTTTCTGCGCGTCCACCTTGCCGCTTCCGTTTATTGAAAAGCGCGCAGTACGAACTTTCCCGGCCATAAAGTTGATTCCGCCAGTCCCTGCCAGGCTGGCCTCCATACGATCGCTTTCGATTTGACCGACATTGATTTGCCCGGCGCCTGCAATTCTAATGGTGACTGGAAGGCCTGGCGAACGGATGCGGTTAATATCCAACTGCCCGTTTCCGTCGACGCTGACCCTTCGCACGCCGCGTCCGCCCAATGTGACCACCAGCGGATCGCCTATTCCGGTATTTTGCGTCGTGCCCTCATAATCCTGCACCCGGATCCGCACGGTCAATCCGTTGCGTTCGATCTTAAGTGCCTCGACCAGATTGTGATCGCCGCTCGCTTTGGCCGATGGTGCTTTCATATTGTCTAGCTTGACGATGATGTCGCCCTCGACAATTAATTCGTCAAAGCTGCCAATAAGGAACGTTTTGGACGCTGCATGGGCGTGATATGGGGTTTGTGTGAGCATCAATGATGCTGCAACAGCCAATATGAACGAGCCTTTGGGATGCTGCATGCGGTTTCCTTGCACCTGTAAGGCCGCCCGACGCGGCTATGCTGTGGCGTTATGCATATTGCGCCTTGTCTGGTCAAACCGGAAGGTCAAACGGACCGCATAAAAAAGGCCCCCTTCCGGGAGCCTTTTGTGTGGTTGCGCGGTTGGCTTATTCAGCCTTTTCGTACCATTGCGGTGCGGACACCTTGAGAACGTCGAGGATTTTCTTGAGCGCGGTCGGCTCATCGGTTTTTTCCATCGCGGCCAGCTCGCGCGCGAGGCGGCTCGAGGCGGCTTCGAAAATCTGCCGTTCGGAATAGCTCTGCTCGGGCTGGTCGTCCGGACGGAACAGATCGCGGGTCACTTCGGCAATCGATACAAGGTCGCCCGAATTTATCTTGGCTTCATATTCCTGTGCGCGGCGCGACCACATGGTGCGCTTGACCTTGGGCTTGCCCTTCAAGGTTTCCATAGCTTCCTTCAGCGTTTTGTCTGAAGAAAGCTTGCGCATGCCAACGCTCTCGGCCTTGTTGACCGGAACGCGAAGCGTCATCTTCTCTTTTTCGAAGCGCAGAACATAGAGTTCAAGCTGCATGCCAGCGATTTCCTGGTTCTGCAGTTCAATAACCCGACCGACGCCATGCTTGGGATAAACAACATAGTCGCCAACGTCGAAGGATATAGCGGAAGTCGCCATTATACGGACCCTTTCTGGATTAAGTATAGGGCATCTTGGGCGGGCAAAATCAGTCGAGCTGCTATTGCCAATATGCCGGTGCCTGTCGTCTGAAACTCTCTTTTCTGTCCGTCGTCCAAGCGACGGGAATCTGGTGCTTGAAAAGCTCTTTAACAGAGTCGCAATAAAATTTCAATGTTGCGATGCAAAAGACGGATTCGGTGTCAGCCGGATCCCAATTGCCGAACATTTGCAGATTCTTCGGTTGTCGAAGACCGGCCTTCGGATTTCACTTCGGACACATCAATCCAGCAAAGGTCCATGTGCGACAATATCCGGTCGTCATGGCCGCGCAACGTTACCGGCAGAATCGGTTTGTGGTCGCGGGCGTCGCACAATACCGGATTGGAAGGCACGCCAGTCGCCCAGCGCTCACCCCATTGGCGCAGCGCGATCATTGTTGTCAGAAAATCGAGCCCCTTGGCGGTCAGCCGATATTCGACACGGCGGCGGTCGTCGGGGCAGGGGCTGCGGTGCAATATGCCCGCTTCGGTCAATCGTGTCAGGCGGTTGGCAAGAATATTCCGCGCAATACCGATCTCGGTCAGAAATTCTTCGAAATGCCGGACGCCGTTAAAGGCGGCACGCAGGATCATGAACGACCATCGTTCGCCAATCGCCTCCAATGCAGCAGGCAGGCCGCAATTGGCGACTTCACTTAACGGCTCTCTCAATTTCCCCATCAGTCTGTCCTAACGTGACAACAAAAATTTGCCAGCCGAATATCAGTTTTCAGTTGCAACTTAAAACCTAGTGGAATAGATGGCGATTCGCAACTGGTTTTCCAGGGGCTCGAATTCCGGCCAAGCCTGAAATGGGATGGCGGAGTTTGACGAACAAGGTCCAGAAAAAGGATTGATGACATGAACCTCTCCCAAACTTCTTCGCGCTTTGGCGCGCTCGTTGGCGCTGTCGCAACCAGTGCCGTGCTTCTTTTTGCCGCACCGCAGGCCCACGCCAACAGCGGTCGTTTTTACACCGTTGAACTGGCACAGCCGGCTGCGAGCTCGAAGGCTGTTGTCCGCGGCGTTGTCTTCCAATGTGAAGGCACCAGCTGCCGCGCGCCTGTCGCCACTTCGGCTCCGCGCAATGTGTGCGCCAGCGTTGCCAAGGAATTCGGCGAAGTGACCAGCTTCAAGGCTGGAGACCGCGTTCTCGAAGCAGACGACATCGCAACTTGCAATGCCAAGAAAAAGGTCGTCCTCGCAAAGGACTGATCTGTACAATTTCGAGAGAATTTCGGCCGCTCTCACACACCGCGGTCGGTTGACAGGCCACCCCTTCATCCGACCCTAAGGCCGAAACAAACTGCGCCGGATTGCGCTTGCTGCCTCCTCTCCCCCTTGTGCAGCGTGCGCGACCGGCGCTTTTTGTTTGCCCTGTAACAGCTCGACCTGTCTGACCTAAGCTGGCTCCGGCTTCAGATGGTTTTCCATCAACCGCTCCCAATTGCGCGCGCGTTGCTTATATTCATAAGGGCATTGCTCCGCCCGTTCCTTTGGTAGAATGTCATCGCTGACCAAGTCGGCATAAGCTTCGCTATTGCTGCCATATATCATGCACATCAGATGATACATGCGCTGCGCATCCAATGAGTGCTGACCCCAGAAGGGCAGGGAATCCATGTCCGCCATCTTCATCGCCAGCTCTCCAAATTGCTGAACCACCGATGCGATCATAACGCCGCCGCTGCCGTCTTCATTATTTTCCAGCAGCAGTAGTGCAGCCATATCGTCGACGGCGTCTTCCTCCTTCCCGGTTATGGGTAGGTCGAGCTGGTGCACCAGCGCATGCCCCATCTCATGGTAGAAAAAGAAGATGCTGGCGAACATCATGTCCTGGCCGATTTCCTCATCACTTTTCCCCGCCGCAGCTGCATTTTGGGCAAGCATTCCCATCAGTTCGTAGCACATTACAAGTTGCTGTAACCGCGGCTCGTAAAAGGCATTGGCGGTGTCGCAATTGCGAAACTGCACCGACAAATCGGCCGGTAAGCGGATGGTCTCGCTCACCCCGTTCGCCAGATCTTCAAAAATGGCGGCATCGCGAAGAATGGTGGCAAGCTCGTCGGATGCTTCGTCAATTCCTGGGGCGTAGGAAACCGATATAGTACCGCCTGCTGTGTCCTGGGTCGCATGAGCGGGGGCAAAGCACAGCGCAAAAGCAAGGGTGCAGACAAGGCCTTTGGAAGCTCTTGAAAAAGCGCGTTGTTTCATATTGCCACTCCCCTTAGGCATTGAACGATAATGTCGGGTGGGCCGTTTGCAATTTCTTTCCGGCAATCGCTTGAGAGCTACGGCGTAAACCGCTGAACCAAGGAAATATTGTTTTTCTATGGCCCCACAATTCGACGCTGTTCGTCAAGTTTATGCTGCTCCGTCCACTTTCCTGTTGCATCGCAGCGTAAAAAGCACATTTTGGCTTTGATGATGCGCCAATATGAACTGGTTGAACGGGTCCGCGCTTATGATCCGGACGTCGATGAAGATCGGCTCAACCGGGCTTATGTTTTCACGGTGCAGATGCACGGCTCGCAAAAGCGTGCCAGCGGCGACCCCTATTTCAGCCATCCGGTAGAAGTTGCGGGCCTTATGACCGAGTTGAAGATGGACGAAGATACCATCATCACCGCTCTGCTTCATGATACCGTTGAGGACACGCTGACCTCGATCGAAGATGTCGAAAACCGCTTTGGGCCCGAAGTTGCCCGGCTGGTCGACGGCGTAACAAAGCTTTCGAAGATCGAGGCGCAAACCGAGGATGAGCGTGCCGCCGAAAACTTGCGCAAATTTTTGCTCGCTATTTCCGACGATATTCGCGTGCTATTGGTCAAGCTGGCCGACCGGTTGCACAATATGCGGACGCTGCATTTCATTAAGAGCCCCGAAAAACGCCGCCGCATCGCCAAGGAAACGATGGATATCTATGCCCCGCTTGCAGAGCGGATAGGCATGTACGAATATATGCACGAGATGCAGTTGCTGGCATTCGAGCAACTGGAACCGGAGGCATATCAAACGATAACCGGGCGTCTCAAACAGATCCGTGAAAATGGCGACAAGCTGATCGAGGAAATCAGCCAATCGATCGCCAGCTCGATGGAGCGGGCCGGAATCAAAGCCCGGGTATCAGGACGCGAAAAGCATCCTTACTCGATCTGGAAGAAGATGCAGGAACGCCATGTGGCATTCGAGCAGCTTTCGGATATCAACGCTTTCCGGATCGTCGTCGAGGATACCGAAAGCTGCTATCGCGCACTCGGTGTATTGCATCGTCGCTGGCAGATGGTGCCGGGCCGGTTCAAGGATTTCATCTCGACGCCAAAGCGCAACGGCTATCGTTCAATCCACACCACGATCATGTTTGCGCAGAATATGCGGGTCGAGGTGCAGATACGCAGTCAGGAAATGCACCGTGCCGCTGAATATGGCCTTGCCGCGCATTGGGCCTATAAACAGGATGATGCGCCGGATGGGCAGGCAGGCTGGCTACGCGACTTGATCGAGATCCTCGAAACCAGCCAGGATCCCGAGGAGCTGCTCGAGAACACGCGTATGGCGATGTATCAGGATCGCATCTTCGCATTCACGCCGAAGGGCGCCTTGCATCAGTTGCCTAAGGGATCGACCCCGGTTGATTTCGCTTATGCCGTGCACACGGACCTTGGCGACCGCGCCGTGGGAGCGAAGGTGAACGGGCGGCATGTGCCGCTGCGTACTTTGCTCAACAACGGCGACATGGTCGAAATCCTGTCAAGCAAAGCGCACCAGCCGGAGCCGGCATGGCTGAACTTTGTCGCTACCGGAAAGGCACGTGCAGCCATTCGCCGCCATGTGCGTCATCGCGAGCGGGATGAGCTTGTCCAGCTGGGGCGGCAATTGTTTGAGGACATTTGCTCGCGCTTGCCCGGCAAGATCGGCGCAAAGGCGATCAAGGCTGCGCTGGGCCGGTTGCAGCTGGACAATGAGGATGAACTGATGTTTGCTATCGGTTCGGGCAAATTGAGCGACCGTCGGGTCATGGTGGCGCTGGTCCCCGGCTTCGATCCAGGCGAAGATGAAAAGGACTGGCCGTCGCAGGAGCGGGCTATTTCCATTCGCGGATTGACGCCCGGTGTTTCCTTTGAGCTGGGCGAATGCTGCCATCCCGTTCCGGGGGATCGCATTGTCGGGCTACGGCGCGAAGGGCTGCCGGTGCATGTCCATACAATTCATTGCGAACGGTTGGGCGCCGATGCTGAAGGCGATTGGCTTGACCTCAGCTGGGGGCAGGGAAGCGATGGCGGTTCGGCCCGGATGCGCGTGATTATCCACAACCGCCCCGGCATGTTGGCCGAAATGGCGGGGATTTTCGGTTTTCACAAAGCCAATATCATCAATCTGCGGATGACAGCGCGCGATGCGAGCTTCCACACTTTCGAGGTTGACCTTGAAGTGCACGATCTGCCGCACCTGATGCGCATCCTTTCGGCATTGCGCGCATCCGATGCGGTGGCGCAGGCAGACCGGGTCTTCGGCTAGCCTTCGACGGTGACAACGCCCCGTCGGCGGATATAGCCTTTCTCGATCATCTCCTTGCGATAATCGGAACGCGCATCGCGCAACTCGCGCCGATATTCGGCCCACGCCTCGCGCTCATCCTGATCGGATTTGGCGCGGCGCAGATCCTTGCGCAATTCGCTTTGGGCTTCCTCAACGTCGGACCGATAATCATACCAGTAATTGTTGCGCACGCCCGCAATCGGACGGTCAAGGATCGCGTCATTTGCCTTGGTTGCGGGATGCGCTGCTGCTTCCCGGGTCGCGAACAACATCGCGACCAAAGCAGCGAACAACAATGGAATGCCGATCGTCGCGCGCTTTTTCCAAGGATTGGGCGGCGGCCCCAGATGTAGCGGTTCCCTTCGACGCGGACGGGGCCGGTTATGCCCCTCGCGAAACACTCCTGTCATATTGCGACCTCCACTGCCCCCGAAACAGCGAATCCCTTCCTGTTGTCGCTTGTGACTGCATTTTACAGATTGCTGTCGGATGAATGGCGGGGGGATAGGTGAGACGGGGCGAGAGTGTCGTTCGTCGAAACGAACTTTTACAGTCAATTGACTTGCCGCATCGCCCGACCAATAGCGATCAGCAGGAGGATCTCTGATGAAAAGACATCTCGCTTCGGTTTCCCGTTCGACTTTGGCTTTGGCTGCGATGTGCGGGCTTTGGTCGACGGCTGTGTTCGCACAGGATAAGAAGGAAGAGGCTAAGTGGGATGTGAACGCGCCGCCGGGGCTCACCATTCGCGAGATTCCGATTTCGGTCGATGAAGGCACATGGATGAATGTCGATGTCAGCCCCGATGGTCGGCTGATTGCCTTCGACATGCTGGGCGACATCTATACCATGCCCATTGCCGGAGGCGCTCCGACACGTATCGCCGAGGGGCTGGCTTATGAAACCCAACCTCGTTTCTCGCCCGACGGCAAACGCATTTCCTTCACATCCGATCGTGGCGGCGGCGACAATATCTGGATCATGAATGCAGATGGCAGCGACAAACGTCAGCTGACAAAGGAAGATTTCCGCCTGCTCAACCAGGCGAGCTGGAGCCCCGACGGCCAGTTCATTGCCGCGAAAAAGCATTTCACTACGCAGCGTTCGCTCGGAACAGGCGAGGTCTGGCTTTATCACATCTCTGGCGGTGCCGGTGTGCCGTTGGTCAAGAAGCCCAACGAGGTGCACCAGAAGGAGCTGGGTGAACCCATCTTCGCCCCCGACGGCAAGCATATATACTATACGCGCAATACAACCCCAGGCCCGATCTTCGAATATGCGCAGGACTCCAACAACCAGCTGTTCGCCATCGAACGCTATGCAATCGAAACCGGAGAGATCGAGTTTGTTGTCGGTGGTGAAGGCGGAGCGGTACGCCCCACGCCTTCGCCTGACGGCAAGAAACTGGCCTATGTGCGGCGTGAAAAGACCCGTTCGAAACTCTATTTGCGCGACCTTGAGGCCGGGACCGACCGCAAGATTTACGATAGTCTCGATCAGGACGTGCAGGAAACCTGGGCGGTCACGGGGGTCTATCCCAACATGGCCTGGACACCCGACAGTTCGGCATTGATATTCTGGGCTGGGGGAAAGTTGCGCAAGCTGAACGTCGGAAGTGGTGCCAGCGAAAATATTGCTTTCCGCATTGATGACAGTCGCGGCGTCATAGATCCGCCGCGCCCACCTGTGGAGGTTGCACCTGACAGTTTTGAAACGAAAATCCCGCGCGGGGCGGTCGTGTCGCCCGATGGCAGCAGGGTCGCGTTCGAAACGCTGGGTAAATTGTGGGTCAAGCCGGTGGCCGGCGGCGAACCGCGCCGCCTGACCAACGATAGCGAAGCTATGGAGGCCTATCCCACATGGTCACCCGACGGAAAGACCATCGCCTTTGTCCGCTGGACCGATGCGGGGCTTGGCGCCATCCACAGCGTGGCAGCCAGTGGCGGGACCAGTCGGGCGATTACCAAGGTTGCAGGCCATTATGCCCGCCCACGCTTTTCTCCCGACGGCAAGACGATTGTTTTCGAAAAGGGGAATGGCGGTTACCTTGTGAGCCCGCGCGCTTCCGCCGAGCCGGGAATTTACCGCATTTCGAGCAACGGCGGTGCTGCCAAGCGCATTTCGAGCAACGGTGAAGCGCCGCATTTCGGAGCGGCCAATGATCGGATATTCTTCACTACCAGCGACGCCAAGGGTGCAAAGCTGGTCAGCACCGATTTGAACGGCGAAGCCAAACGCACGCACGCCGAAGGGGAGATGGTCAACGCCTATAGCGTTTCGCCGGACGGAACCCATTTTGCATTCCGCCAAAACTATCAGGCCTTCGTCATGCCGTTGATGCCCGGTACGCAGGCAGTAACGGCATCTCCATCGGGTGGCCCGATGCCGGTTACCAAGGCCAGCGGTGATGGGGCAGACTGGATCCATTGGTCCAATGGCGGTGCCAAGCTGCACTGGTCGATGGGGCCGGTGGTGTACAGCGCAGACCGCAGCGCGCTTTTTGCCAGTGCCCCGCTGGCCAAGGATGCGAAGCCGACAAAGTTTGAACCGCCGAAAACGGGTGTGTCTCTTTCCATGCGCGTGAATGCGGAAAAGCCCAGCGGCAGGGTGGCGCTGGTCGGCGCGCGCATTGTGACCATGGCCGGGGCTGATGGCGGCATCATCGAAAATGGCGTTGTGCTGGTTGAAGGCAACCGGATTGCAATGGTCGGCGATCTTGCCTCGACAACGATCCCCGCGGGGACGCCGACGGTGGACGTTAGCGGCAAGACGATCATTCCCGGCCTGATCGATGCCCATGCGCACGGGCCTTATGGCGTCGACGAAATGACGCTGCAAGTGAACTGGTCTGAGACCGTAAATCTTGCACTGGGCGTGACCACGCGGCACGATCCTTCCAGCCGTTCGGCATTGGTCTTCCCCGCGCTTGAAATGGTGCGTGCGGGTAAGATTATCGGCCCGCGCAGCTTTTCGACCGGCGAGATCGTCTATGGTGCCAAGAACCCGCATGTCTATGCGCAGATCGACAGCAAGGCCGATGCGCTGGCGCACATCCGTCGCCTGAAGGCGCAGGGCGCGCATAGCATCAAGAATTACAACCAGCCCCGCCGCGATCAGCGCCAGCAGGTTGTAGCTGCGGCGATTGACGAGAATATGCGCTCGGTTGCCGAAGGCGGCTCGCTCTTCGGCCTCGACATGACCCTGATTGCCGATGGCAACACCACGGTCGAGCACAATATCCCGGTCGAAACCTTTTATCAGGATGTGCAGCAATTCTTCTCGCGCTCGAAGGTTGGCTACACGCCGACATTGGTTGTCACCTATGGCGGCCCGGCAGCCGACCCCTATTGGCGCGCCCATACCGAAGTGTGGAAGCAGCCCCTATTGCAAAAGCACTTTCCGGAAACGGTGTTGGTGGCGAACAATGCCCGCCGGACGATCGCGCCCGAAGACAATTATGTCGATGATGAAAGCGCCCGCGAAGCGGCCAAGCTGGCGCGGCTGGGTGTTCCCGTATCGATCGGTGCGCATGGGCAGGAGCCCGGCATCGCCGCGCATTGGGAGCTTTGGTCCTTCGTCCGTGGCGGCATGACGCCGGTTGAGGCATTGCGTGCAGGGACCATCGAATCCGCCCGTTCGCTTGGCTATGACAAGGATATCGGTTCTCTTGAGGCAGGCAAACTCGCCGATTTGGTCGTGCTTGATGCCGATCCGACCGCCGACATCCGCAATTCAGAAAAGGTTGCGAAAGTAATGATCAACGGCAGGCTTTACGATGCTGCCACGCTGAACGAGGAAGTTACCGGAAACCGGAAACGCCCCGCTTATTGGTGGGAAGGCGGGCAGGGTGGCAAAAGCTACGCCTCAGGCTCCACCGAAGCTGCGGGCAACCAGCACCGTCATTGATCCGTAGGGGCCTGAGCCAATGGCTCAGGCCTTCAAGCGAAGGTGAGCCCTTCAAATTTGCCCGAATTGCGCCACGCGTCGATATAGTTGAAATAGGCGACGGCGCCCGCCGGATAGCCTGTCCCCAGTGCTGCCGGGGTTCCTTCCCAGCCATGGCCTTCATTATTATAGTAACCCGGCGTGCATTCGGTGCCACCGATGATCATGCCCATGCCGGTCGACAGCAAAGCGAGCCAATCATCTTCTGCCTGCTTGGTCACCTCGTTGGTCTGGTGGCCCGATGTCAGTGTGTGACTGACAATCTTGGAGATGGTTTTGGCAGAATCGACAAGATTGTGCGGCACGTTTGAAATCAGATTTGCGCCCTGTGCCGGATGGACGATATACATGTTCGGGAAGCCATGGACATGGATGCCGTGCAGGCTGCGCATGCCTTCGGCCCAATAGTCGGACAGTTTCAATCCGTCGCGGCCAACCGCGTCAAAGCCCGAGCGCCGCTGGTAGCTGGTGCCGACTTCAAAACCCGACGCGTAGACGATGCAGTCGACCTCATATTCCTTGCCTGCGACTACCAGCCCCTTTTCGGTAATCCGTTCCACGCCCTTGCCGTCGGTATCGATCAGATGGGTGTTGGGATTGTTGAACGACTGGAGATATTCGTCGTGGAAGCAGGGGCGTTTGCAAAGCTGGCGATACCAGGCCTTCAGCTTTTCCGCCGTTTCCTTGTCGTTGACGATCGCCTCCGCGCGTGAACGAATTTCGGCCATTTTTTCATGATCGGTTTCTTCATACGCAGCGAGGATGCCGACCGGATTCAATTGTTCGGGCGGCAAATCCACCATCTTGGCACGCATGCGGCGGGACATGTCGGTCCAGCCATCGGCGACCAGATCGACTTCCGGAATTCCGATTCCGGAGAAATGCGCAGCGAAATTTTCCAGCCATTTATACTGCCAGCCCGGTTCGGAAATCTGGTCGAACCAGTCAGGGTCGATGGGCCCGTTATTACGCGCATCGACCGACGACGGGGTGCGCTGGAAAACGAACAGTTCCTTCGCATCGCGTGAGAGATGTGGAACGACCTGTACAGACGTTGCGCCGGTGCCGATAATCGCGACGCGTTTGTCGGCCAATTTGGTCATCGGAGCGCCTTCGGGACTGCCGCCGGTATAGGCATAGTCCCAGCGGCTGGTGTGGAAGCTGTGGCCTTTGAAATTCTCGATACCGGGGATGCCCGGCAATTTCGCGACGTGCAGTGGTCCGGTTCCAAGCCCCACAAATTGCGCGGTAAAGGCATCGCCGCGGTTGGTACGGATTACCCAGCGGCTGTTTGCATCATCCCATTCCAGCCCGGTGACTTCGGTGTGCAGCAAGGCCTTGTCATAAAGGCCGAACGTGTTGCCGATGCGTTGGCAGTGCGAGAGGATCTCGGGCGCATGCGCATATTTTTCGGATGGCATGTGCCCTGTCTCTTCAAGCAGGGGCATGTAGATGAGTGACGCCGTGTCGCATTGCGCACCGGGATAGCGGTTCCAATACCATGTGCCGCCAAAGTCACCGCCCTTTTCGACGATGCGGACATCTTCAACGCCAGCTTCTTTCAGCTTGGCGGCTGTCACCAGCCCTGCATAGCCGCCGCCGATGAAGGCGAAAGTTACGTGATCGGTTGCCGGCGCGCGCGGCTTGACCGGAATATAGGGGTCTTCCTTGTAATGCGCGAACTTGCCCGCAATCTCGACATATTGTTCGTTGCCATCGGTGCGGACCCGCTTGTCGCGCTCTTCCGCATATTTCGAACGAATAGTATCTATGTCGAGAGTCATGTTACCCCGCTTTCGCCGCTACACTTTCCGGTAAATCCTTGCCGAACACCCGCTGATAATATTCCGCAACCAGCGCCCGTTCCGCATCGTCGCATTTGTTGAGGAACGAAAGGCGGAAGGCGAAACCCACATCCTTGAAGATCGCTGCGTTCTGCGCCCAGGTGATCACTGTGCGCGGGCTCATGACGGTCGATATGTCGCCGTTTATGAATCCCTGACGGGTCAATTCGGCAACCTTCACCATATTGGCAATCTGGGCTGCGTCGCCGCCCGCCTTGGCAAGTACGATCTCGCTCTCCACCTGCGCTGGCAGATAATTCAGACCGACGACGATATTCCACCGGTCCATCTGGCCCTGGTTGATCTGTTGCGTGCCGTGATACAACCCGCTGGTATCGCCAAGGCCAACCGTGTTGGCGGTTGCGAAAAGGCGGAACCACGGGTTGGGGCGGATAACCCGGTTCTGATCGAGCAGTGTCAGCTTGCCCTCGGCTTCGAGCACGCGCTGGATCACGAACATCACGTCCGGACGGCCGGCATCATATTCGTCGAACACGAGCGCGGTTGGCGTTTGGAGCGCCCACGGCAGCAGGCCTTCACGGAATTCGGTTACCTGCACCCCGTCACGCAATACGATTGCGTCGCGGCCGATAAGGTCGATACGGCTGATATGTGCGTCAAGGTTGATGCGGATGCATGGCCATTTGAGGCGCGCTGCGACCTGTTCAATGTGGGTCGACTTACCCGTGCCGTGATAGCCCTGAACCATCACGCGACGGTTATAGGCAAAACCGGCGAGGATCGCGAGCGTTGTGTCGGGGTCGAACACATAGGCCGGATCAAGATCGGGTACGCGTTCGTCAGCCTCGCTGAACGCCGGGCATTCCATGTCGATATCGATACCGAACATCTCGCGCACATTCACCTTGGTGTCGGGTGCATCGAGGATGGTGGTCGCCCGGCTGTCAGGCTGGATGTTCGGTATGTCGGTCATGGTCTTGCTCGTCAGATAAAGGCTGGTGCCGTTTTGAGGTGCGTATAAGCGGCAATCACGTCTTGCAAAGCCTTTTCGTGGGTCCTGTCGCCACCATTTTTATCAGGATGATATTTGCGTACGAGCTGAGAATAGGCGCTGCGCAAGGCCTTGCGGTCTGCATCTTGGCCAAGCCCTAGCGTCTTTAAGGCGCTGCGGTCTTCGCCCGAGAGGAATTTGCCATCTGCTCGCGGTTTCGGGGCGGCAGATTCCATGCGGTTTTTGAATCGCGCAGAAATGGCTTCCAGAGGGTCGTTGAAGTCCGCCCAACGCGGCGGCGAATCGGCACCCCCGTTCGCCTTGAAGGCCCGTGTTTCGCTCGGCCAGACATTCAGCGGGCTCTGCGCCTTTGCAATTTCATCGGCAGACATGCCGTCAAACCAGTCATAGCCTGCGTTGAACTCGCGTACATGATCCAGGCAGAAATAAAGATAATCTCCCGGCCCATTCGGTCCCGGCGGGCGGCCATAGGGGTTGGGCGCGCGAAACTCACCCGGATACTGACAGCGAGGGTGCTGGCACACCCGCTGCGACCCGCGCATGCGGCCATGGAATCTGTCAGGATTGCGTGGTGCGGACATGCTTTCCCCTTGGCCAAAGAGACATGATATGGGAAGAGGGAAGCCATGACAAAAGGACAAATCCAAGTTGAAATGGAGGCACTGCTAATCGCGGCCTTCTCCCCAAGCCATCTTGCCGTGATTAACGATAGCGGCAAACATCGCGGCCATAGCGGAGACGATGGCTCGGGTGAAAGCCATTTCACGGTGGAAATCGAAAGCGCGGCCTTTTCTGGGGTGAACCGTGTGATGCGCCAGCGGATGGTGAACAAGGCGCTTGGAGACTTGCCGGGAGAACGCGTCCATGCACTGGCAATCAAGGCGACGGCGCCCGGGGAATAGCCATGCTGGTAGTCACACCGACCTCACACGATCTGGGGATGTTCAAGGTTCGCCGGACCTTGCCCAGCAAGGCGCGGATCATGGTAGGCCCGTTCATTTTTGTTGACCAGTTCGGCCCTGCGCATTTTGACATCGGGCAGGGCATGGATGTCCGCCCGCATCCACATATCAACCTTGCAACTGTAACTTACCTGTTTGAGGGTGCGATCGATCATCGCGACAGTCTGGGCACCTATGCGACGATAAGGCCCGGTGCACTCAACCTGATGACTGCGGGCAGCGGTATTGTGCACTCGGAACGCACACCTGCTGTTGAGCGTGTCAGCGGATCGCCGATATCAGGCATGCAGACGTGGCTTGCGCTGCCTGATGGCAAGGAAGAAATCGATCCGGCATTCGAACATGTCGCGGCGGATCATCTGCCGCAGATCGACGGCGACGGCGTGACCGCGCGCGTCATCATGGGCAGTCTGTGGGGTGCTACAGCGCCCACCACTCAGCATGCCGAAACCATCTATGCAGACATTGCAATGAACGCAGGGGCCGCCTTGCTGATTGATGCGCAGGCCGACGAACGCGCGGTCCTTGTCGCAATGGGTGAAGCGAGCCTTGATGGGCAACCGCTGGAAACGCACAGCCTCTATATCCTGCAGCCGGGCGTACCGATGACGTTGCGCGCCGGAAGCGATGCGCGCGTGATGCTGCTGGGTGGCGAAGCCTTCAAGACACCGCGCCATGTCTGGTGGAATTTTGTCAGCTCGTCACGCGACCGTATCAATCAGGCGAAGGATGATTGGAAAGCGGGGCGCTTTCCCAAAGTACCCGGCGACGAAATCGAATGGATTCCCATTCCTGAAATTCCGCTGACACGCAGCGAGATTTGACAAATTTATACAATACGATTTGCTTTTTCCTGTTAATGTAATTCTTTGTAGGTCGGGGTTGCGGAGAGTATTGTGCTGAAATCGTCTTTAAGGCGTATCTATCTTTCGACAGATATTGAGTTGGATTGCTGCGTAGTCGGTGATCCCTCAAATCCGGCAATTATTTTCCTGCATGGTTTTCCGGAATCGCATCGCACATGGCGGCATCAATTACTTGCCTTGTCCGAAAACTATTACTGTATTGCACCTGATCAGCGCGGGTATCGCGGATCTTCCAAACCAAAAGATGTAAACGCTTACACGGCAGACAAATTGACAGCCGATGTTTTCGCTTTGGCGGATGCTCTGGAAGTCGAAGATTTCACAATTGCAGGTCACGACTGGGGCGGTGCTATCGCTTGGAGTGTTGCGCTCAATGGCCAACCCGGTGGTATGAATGCACAATGGGCTGGACGCGTGACTCGCGCGATGATTGCCAATGCGCCACACCCTGCGGTTTATCAACGGCTGTTGGTCAGCGATCCTGTTCAACGGGCGTCGGCGCAATATGTCCGCTTTTTTCGCGATCCGGCTTGTGATGCCATCGTCGACGGCGGCGGATTGTTGCCAGTACTTGAAAAGATATGGAGTTGGCAGAAGCCGGAGGCCATGGACAGTTATGAATATGGGGAATTGCTGGCTGGCTGGGAAGACCGTGCAGCCGCAACCGCGATGCTCAACTGGTACCGCGCGTCCATCATCTCGGTTCCAGCCATCGGAGAAGTTGTTGAAGTGCCTGAATGGGCTGCTGTGGGCGTCCCGAAACTGACGATCCCGACGCTGCTGGTGTGGGCGATGGAAGACAAGGCGCTTGCACCCTCCAACATCGAAGGCATCGACGAATTGGTGCCCGATATCCACATTGAACGCATCGCTGATTGCGGACATTTTGTTACCTGGGAAAAGCCCGAAGCGGTGATTGCTGCTATGCAGAATTTTCTCGCCCATACCAATTAATCGATGCCCCATGCGGATGGCAGGCGGCCAGGTGTAGTGACTCACCTGACGGCCACACCCGCAACCGCAATTGCATAGGTGAAATGGTCGACGGATCGGGTTCGAACGATAGCCAGCCAAGCGGGCAATCCGGGGTTGCGGTTTTGCCAGCCTTTAATATTGCCGCCTCAATCCGTTTTTGCGCGTCCACGGGTAGATACTGCCAAAACACACTGTGCATCACGATGCGTGCGGTGCCTTTAGCTTGCGGTTCGGCCAACATATGCTCGGTCCAGTCGGCGGCATCGCCTGCTGCGACCGCTGGAGGAAAAGCGCGGGCAATTGCTATTGCGGCCTCCAGGCGCGCCAGCCGGTCGTGCTGGTCGGGCCAGCAATAGGCGAGAAGGCGCTCGGCAATAGCGTCGTCGCCGACGTCGAGCGGATTCTGGTCGACACCGCAGCGCGCGATGACGTGCGGCCATCGGCCTTCCGGGGCATGGCCGTTCCATTCAGGCATGATGCGCACTGCTGCATCATTTGGTCCCGCCTCCAGCCTGCCCAGATTGTAGCGGAAACGGTCGAGGTTGAGATTGAGGCCAGCGCTGGAGCCAAGTTCTAGCAGTTCGATCGGCATATCGAGTCGCTGTACCGCGACCATCAACCCGGCCATCAGCGCAGCGCTTCGTCCGACTTCGTTCGTTTGCGGGGGGCTGTCGAGCCAAGGGTATAGCCAATCATCCCATTCCTTCAGAACGCGTGTGAGGACCGTCGCAAAATCGCCGGTTCCAGCCCGATACATAGCCGTAAATTCGGTATCTCGCCCAGACCGTGCCAATGCATGCAATCCCCCCGCAATCCGCAGTTTCAGGGCATCTGCCATGGGATCCCCGGGCCAATCCAATATCCGCGCACCTGTGCGGGTGCATTGATTGAGAGTATAAGCTAGCGTCTCGAGTATCTCTGCCGTGAGCGGCGAGTTCATTGCGCGGCAACCGGTAGCCTGCTGGCGAAAGGCATTTCGTATGGCGTCGGACATGCACTACTCCTTGCCCTTGCTGCATCGCACAAGTAAAGCGCGCCGACAATGACTGCGCCAATCATCTTTGCCATCCCCAAGGGACGGATTCTCGACGAGGCTTTGCCGTTGATGCAGGCCGCCGGAATCGAACCCGAAGCAGCCTTTTTCGACAAGGAAAGCCGCGCGCTGATGTTCGACACCAGCGATCCGGGCGTGCGGATCATTCGTGTGCGCGCCTTTGACGTCGCCACCTTCGTGGCGCATGGTGCCGCCCAAGCCGGAATTGTGGGCTCAGATGTTATCGACGAGTTTGACTATTCGGAGCTGTATGCGCCGGTCGACCTGAATATCGGTCATTGCCGCATCTCGGTAGCGGAACCAGCTGAACTGGCCGCGACGGACGATCCGCGCAGCTGGTCGCATGTTCGCGTCGCTACCAAATATCCCAATCTGACGCGCAAGCATTTCGCTGCGCGCGGCGTGCAGGCCGAATGCGTGAAACTCAACGGCGCGATGGAAATCGCCCCGCTGCTTGGGTTATCCAGCCGTATTGTCGATCTCGTTTCGTCGGGTAAGACGCTCAAGGAAAATGGACTGGTAGAGGTCGAAAAAATCGCTGAAGTCTCGGCACGGTTGGTCGCCAACCGGGCTGCATTCAAGACAGATGCGCGCGTTTCCGATCTCGTCGAGAAATTCCGTGAGGCGGTACGTGCTTAGGCTATCGACAAATCAACCCGATTTCGACCGGCAGTTTGAAAAGCTCGTCAATGGTCGCCGTGAAGCCGAAGCCGATGTATCGGCGATCGTCGAGCAAACGATCCGCGACGTCCGCGCCCGCGGTGATGTAGCACTGCTTGAACTGACCGAGCGTTTTGATGGTTTCAGCCTCAGCGAGCAGGGCTGGCAGATTACAGCGGAGGAATGCAAGGCTGCCTATCTGTCGCTTGCCCCCGAATTGCGCGATGCCCTGAAAATTGCTGCACATCGGATCAAGGCTTACCACAAGGCGCAGTTGCCTAAGGATCGCGACTATCGCGACGAGGAAGGCGTGCGGCTGGGTGCGCGCTGGAGTGCGGTTGATGCTGCCGGGGTTTACGTGCCCGGCGGGCGCGCTGCCTATCCTTCCTCGGTGTTGATGAACGCGATTCCGGCAAAGGTGGCAGGTGTCGGACGTCTGGTTATGGTCACACCTACTCCGCAGGGAGAGGTAAATCCGACGGTGATGGCGGCGGCGCATTTGGCAGGTGTCGATGAAATCTGGCGGCTGGGCGGTGCGCAGGCGATTGCCGCACTTGCTTATGGGACCGAGAGGATTGCGCCAGTCGACGTTGTCACCGGCCCGGGTAATGCCTGGGTGGCAGAGGCCAAGCGCCAGCTTTATGGCGTGGTCGGCATTGATATGGTGGCTGGACCATCGGAAATTGTGGTTGTCGCGGATGGCAAGAACAAGCCCGAATGGATCGCGGCCGACCTGCTCAGCCAGGCCGAGCATGATCCGACCAGCCAGTCGATCCTGTTCACGGACAATGCGGATTTCGCCGATAAGGTCGCTGCTGAAATCGATGCGCAACTGGCGCAACTTGCTACCACAAAGGTTGCGACCGAAAGCTGGCAGACCAATGGCGCGATCGTCGTCGTCGATAAACTTGAAACGGCAATGCCTTTGGTCAACCGTCTCGCCGCCGAGCATCTCGAACTGGCGGTGGATGACAAGCGCGCCGAAAAACTGTTCGATCTGGTTCGCCATGCCGGCTCAGTCTTCTTGGGCCGTATGACGCCCGAAGCGATAGGCGATTATGTGGCGGGCCCCAACCACGTGCTGCCGACTGGGCGGCGTGCGCGCTTTTCATCGGGGCTGTCCGTGCTCGATTTCATGAAGCGCACCAGCTTTATCGCACTCGACAAAAAGGCGTTGAAGGCAATCGGGCCGGCGGCGCTCGCCTTGGCCGAAGCCGAGGGCTTGCCCGCACATGCCGAAAGCGTGAGAAAGAGATTATGAGCAAACCCCGTTCCAAAGCCCGCGCCGCAGCGCGGCTTGCAGCCGTACAGGCGCTGTACCAGATGGATATGGAGTCGATCGGGATTGCCCGCTTATTGTCCGAATTCCACGCGCACCGCCTGGGTGCCGAAATTGAAGACGCGCAATATGCAGAAGCTGACATCGACTTTTTCGACGATCTGGTCGCAGGTGTGGATGCCCGGCGGGAAGAGATTGACGCATTGATTGAAGCCAAGCTTGGCGAACAATGGAAGATCGGCCGCCTCGACAAGACAATGCTGCAATTGCTGCGGGCCGGGGCCTATGAATTGCTGGCTCGCCCTGACGTGCCGACGGCGACGGTGATCGACGAATATGTCGATGTAGCGCACGCGTTTTTCGATAAGAAAGATGCCAAGTTCGTCAACGGCTTGCTCGATGCCGTGGCGAAGGAGAAGCGGGATTGATTTCCAACCGTAGCCCTGAGCTTGTCGAAGGGCGCTTCCCGGCGAGGCGTGCTTCGACAGGCACAGCACTACGGTGCTTCGATGACCGCTGAATCCACCTTCATCGAAATGATGCGTGCCATGGCGCTAGACCCGGCAGCGCGTGGATTGATGGACGATACCGCCGTCATCGAACTTGGCAATGAAACCCTGATCCTCACTCACGACATGATGGCAGAGGATGTGCACTGGCTGCCCAAAGCGGATCCCGCTGATGTCGCGTGGAAACTTGTATCGGCGAATCTGTCGGACCTTGCAGCCAAAGGCGCGCGACCCTTGGGGGTGCTGCTCGGGTTCATGCTTGGGGATAGTGATTGGGACAGGCGCTTCGCCGATGGGCTTGAGCGCGTGTTAACGCATTTTGGCGTTCCGTTACTTGGCGGCGATACGGTTTCAAACAAGGGCGACAAGCGAGCCCTCGGCTTGACGGCCATAGGTGCTGCGACGCATCGCCCCGTTCCCGCACGGAACGGTGCGCGGGCAGGGGATATACTATACGTCACCGGAACCCTTGGAGATGCGCTCGCGGGTTTCGAGCTTGCCGAAGCCGGGCTGGAAGGCGTCGATGCACTGTCTGATGCCTATCACCGGCCAATGGCAAGACTAAGTGACGGGCAAGCGCTCGCACCCGTCGTTACCGCCATGATGGATGTGTCCGACGGATTGCTGATCGACGCCGAGCGGATGGTCCATGCGAGCAAGGTTGAAATCCGGATCGACATCGACGCGATCCCGCTCAGCGCCGCCTATCGCGCGATGCGCGGCGACAGCCTGGATAGCCGATTACAGGCGGCCTCATGGGGTGACGATTACCAAATGCTTTTCACGGCTCCTGTCGATGCTGCACTACCAGTCGCCGCAACCGCCATCGGGTGCGTGAACGACGGTTCGGGGCTGGCGCTGTTTGAAGCCAATGCGCCGATACCGCTTCCCCCCTCGCTCGGTTATCAACATCATTGACGCATTTGGCCGATTCCTGCGGCTTTTAAGGGTTGCCTAAGCCATTAATCCACAGCATAGCAGCGCGGCTTGCGCCCTTGTCCTCTTGGGCGCGGTCGCAAAAACAAAGTGGGAATTTAGGGGGAAGGAATCTCCATGTCTTTGACATTAATCGCAATTATTTGCGGTGTCTTGGCCGTAGTCTACGGCTTTGTCACCAGCCGCCAGGTGCTCGGCGCCTCGGCCGGCAATGAAAAAATGCAGGAAATCGCAGCTGCAATCCAGGAGGGCGCACAAGCCTATCTGGGCCGTCAGTATCGCACCATTGCCATTGTTGGCGTGGTCGTTGCCGTACTGGTCGCCGCGTTCCTCGGCGTCATCCCGACTATAGGCTTCGTCATCGGCGCCGTACTTTCGGGTGTGGCGGGCTATATCGGGATGAACATCTCGGTACGCGCTAACGTACGTACGGCTGCCGCTGCGCAGACTGGCCTGCAGGCTGGCCTGACCATGGCGTTCCGTGCGGGTGCGATCACCGGCATGCTCGTTGCTGGTCTTGCGCTGCTCGCGATCGCCGTGTTCTTCTGGTACCTGACCGACATCGCCATGATGGCACCGAACAGCCGCGCCGTTGTAGACGCTCTTGTTGCGCTCGCATTTGGCGCTTCGCTGATCTCGATCTTCGCGCGTCTCGGCGGCGGTATCTTCACCAAGGCTGCTGACGTCGGCGCTGACCTTGTCGGCAAGGTCGAAGCTGGTATTCCGGAAGACGATCCACGCAACCCGGCGGTTATCGCCGATAACGTTGGTGACAATGTCGGCGACTGCGCCGGCATGGCCGCTGACTTGTTCGAAACCTATGTCGTTACCGTTGGAGCAACGATGGTTCTCATCGCGCTCCTCGTTAAGGGCGTAACCGACAGCGCATTGTTGCTGAACCTGATGAGCCTTCCGCTCCTCATCGGCGGCGTCTGCGTCGTAACCTCGATCATCGGCACCTATTTCGTCCGTCTGGGCGGTGGCACCAATGTCATGGGTGCGATGTACAAGGGCTTCCTTGTGACCGCAGTACTCTCTGTTCCGGCGATCTGGTTTGCCATCAGCCACGCAATGGGCGGTATGGAAACAGATGTGGGCGGATATACCGGCCGTACGCTTTTCTATTGCTCGCTGCTCGGCCTGATCATCACCGGCCTGATTATCTGGATCACCGAATATTATACCGGCACCAACTATCGTCCGGTTCGGTCGATCGCCAAGGCTTCGGAAACCGGCCATGGTACCAACGTCATTCAGGGTCTGGCTATCAGCCTTGAATCGACCGCGATGCCGACCATCGTGATCTGCGCTGGCATCATCATCGCTTACCAGCTGGCAGGCGTGATCGGGATTGCCTTTGCGGCTACCGCGATGCTGGCATTGGCCGGTATGGTCGTTGCACTCGACGCTTATGGTCCGGTGACGGACAATGCGGGCGGTATCGCCGAAATGGCTGGTCTGGACGAAAGCGTCCGTGAAAAGACCGACCTTCTCGATGCCGTGGGCAACACCACCAAGGCTGTGACCAAGGGCTATGCCATCGGTTCGGCGGGTCTTGCCGCGCTGGTGCTGTTCGCAGCCTACACCACCGACCTTCGCGAGTTCTTCCCGAACCTGACGGTCAACTTCAGCCTCGAAAACCCCTATGTCATCGTCGGGCTTCTGCTCGGCGCGCTTCTGCCGTACCTGTTCGGTGCGATGGGCATGACCGCTGTGGGCCGTGCGGCTGGCGAAGTGGTGAAGGACGTGCGTGACCAGTTCGCAAACGATCCGGGCATCATGACCTTCAAGTCAAAGCCGAACTATGCACGCACGGTTGACCTGGTGACCAAGGCGGCGATCAAGGAAATGATCATCCCGTCGCTGTTACCGGTGCTCGCACCGATTGCGGTGTACTTCATCATCACGGCGGTTGCAGGCCAGGCAGAGGGCTTTGCCGCTCTCGGCGCGCTCCTGCTCGGCGTGATTGTCGGCGGTCTGTTCGTTGCCATCTCGATGACCTCGGGCGGCGGCGCATGGGACAATGCCAAGAAGTTCATCGAAGACGGCAATCATGGCGGCAAGGGTTCGGAAGCCCATAAGGCTGCCGTGACCGGCGACACCGTTGGTGATCCGTACAAGGACACCGCTGGCCCCGCCGTGAACCCGATGATCAAGATCACCAACATCGTCGCATTGCTGCTTCTCGCAGCGCTCGCACACGGCGCTGCCTGATCTGGACGAACATATGTAAAAATTGACCCCGCCGGAGCGATCCGGCGGGGTTTTTCATTGCCTTGTTAGCAATTATTTCGGGACTTGGTGCTAAGGCAGCGCAGCAACAGGAGCCCGACCCGATGAACGCATCTGGCGTCCAGATTGACCCTATGCACCGGACGCAAACAGCGGAAAACGGTGAGTGGTCAGTCGTGCCTGCCGTTGCCAGCTTTGTGTCCGCTCGGGAATTCGTGTCGGTTCCGCATCAAGTGGCCGAATGGCATGGCCTTGCAGCAGATTGCAGCGAGCCCAATGCCTTCAACGAACATTGGTATCTGACGTCGGCGTTGGCGGCGCTGGACCGTCAGGGTGAGGTCGAACTTGCCGCCGTGCGTTCCCATGGCCGCCTGATCGGTCTGATGCCGCGATTCCTCGCCCAATCCTATGCAGGCTTGCCGCTGCGATCGACGCAGAACTGGCTCAACCACAATGCCTTTTTGGGGACGCCGTTGATAGCCAAGGGATTTGAAAGCCTGTTTTGGCAGGCTTTGCTTTCCGAATTGGACAGCCGACCAAATGGCGCGTTTTTCTGTCACCTCACTGGCATAGCCGTCGATGGCCCGGTAGCATCAGCACTTGAAGCAGAATGCCATGCAACGCGGCGCCAGTTCGCCTTGTTCCACCGC
Organism: uncultured Sphingorhabdus sp.; assembly: GCA_937873665.1. Next base: position 430,544 of record CALMYW010000394.1, on the reverse strand, counting down.
GAAGAACGGGCGCTGCTTGAGCGCGGCTTGTCGCCCGAAGCCTATCTGGAGGCGACGATGCGCGGCAAAAAGCGCAAGGAGTTGCGACGGCAGCAGAACCGTTTGGCCGAACTGGGGCAATTGGAGTTTCAGCGCGGCGATGGTCGCGAAGGACTGGATGGCTGGATAGACGAATTTCTGGCACTCGAACGACGCGGCTGGAAGGGCGCCAATGGCTCCGCGCTCGATTGCGCTGACAGCACGCGCAACCTGTTTCGAGGTGCGCTTCATGGCGCAGCAAGCGAAGGGAAGCTGGAGTTGCTGGCGTTGCGTCTCGATGGCCGGGCGATTGCGATGTTGGTCAACTTCCTGACTCCGCCTGGCGCCTTCTCGTTCAAAACTGCGTTCGATGAAGACTATGCCCGCTTCTCGCCGGGCGTATTGCTGCAGATCCACAATCTGGCCTTGCTCGAACATGCGGGAATCACATGGTGCGATAGTTGTGCGGCGCAGGATCATCCGATGATCGACAGCATCTGGTCTGGGCGGCGAGCCATCGGCCGATATTCGGTCGCCATAGGCGGCCCGGTCCGCCGGGCAGCGTTTGCAACATTGTTGTTTGCGGAAAAGGCAAAGGGCCGTTTGCGTCAGATCAATGCAGGAAAATCAAAAGAAGCCAATGGGATGTCGTCATGACCCAGATTTTTGATGAAGATATCCGCGCGGAATTTTCGCGCAACTATCCCGAAATCCCGCACCGCTTGCGCCATAATCTGCGCGACCACCCGCTGCTGACACTTGAGGCTTTGGCGAAACTGGGTGAGGGGCTGCCGGTTTCATCCATCGAATATAACAAAGGCGATTTGCCTACCGGCGTTGATCCCAATTCGGATATCGCCAACGGCCTTTCCATTGGCGACACTATCCGAAATGTGGACACGTGCCGCAGTTGGGCCGTGCTTAAAAACATAGAGCAGGTGCTTGAATATCGTGCGCTGCTGCTCGATCTCTTGGGCGAATTGAAACCTTTCATCGAAGCGAAGACCGGGGCGATGTTGATGCCGCAAGGCTTCATTTTCGTGTCGTCACCCGATGCCGTCACCCCTTACCATTTCGATCCGGAGCATAACATCTTGCTGCAATTGAAGGGCAGCAAGACAATGACGCAATTCCCGGCGGGCGACCCCGTTTATGCGCCGGATGAAACGCATGAAGGCTATCACACCGGCGGGCATCGCAACCTGGTATGGCGCGACGAACTGGCGCAGGGGGCCACAGACTGGAGTCTTCAGCCAGGTGAGGCCGTATTTGTTCCCGTGATGGCACCGCACCATGTGAAGGTCGGACCCGACCCCTCAATTTCGCTTTCGATCACCTGGCGCAGCGACTGGAGCTATGCCGAGGCCGATGCCCGCGCTTTCAACAGCATCTTGCGCAAATCGGGCATGCGCCCGCGCGCACCGGGACGCTACCCCGCACAGAATACCGCCAAGGCCTATGCTTGGCGGGTCATTCGCAAGCTGAAAGGCTCTGGCTAGAACCGTTTGCGGAAGCTGAGTTCGAACACGCGACCTTCCGGATCGAGGAAGCCTCGCTGATAGCTCAATGGCGTTGCGCCATTATTGTCGCGCACCTTGATATAATCGTTGAGGACATTCTGGACGCGGAAAGCTATGCGGCTGCCTTTCAGGAAGGGTATTTTCTTGGTCAGGTCGCCGCGCTGGTCGAGGCTGATGAACAGGAAGCTGTTCAAGCTGAACTGGTCGCTGAAATAGAGATCGCTGCTACCCGGCAGCCCGCTGCCATCGGCACGCGTTGCCCCGCGATAGGTGCCTTCAAAGCGTAGCCCCATCCCTTTGTGGAAGACCCCGCCGTTAAGCGACAGTTCATGCCGCGGCGACCCACCCAGACTGCTGGTTGCCGAGCCATCGAGCAGGTCGAGCACGGGGACGCCGGGTGCAATGAGGATTTCGTCTTGCAGGCGATAGGTGTGGTAGAGTGCGATCTGCCAGCGGCTGGGCGGGCCACCTCCGGGCATCATGCCCATCGGGCCTCGACCACCACCCTGACCGCCCGCTCCGGGGCCACGCCCGCCGCCTCCAGCGCCGGGGCCGCGCTGTTGCTGCTTGCCAATGGGGCCGGACATGTTGAATCCCCAGCGGATGCGTTCGGACCGTTCTTCCGCAAAGTTGACTGGCCGCTGGTCAAGCCGGATCAGTTGCCCATTGGCATCGCGCGTGACACGTCCCGGGAATGCGGCCTCGATTTCAGGAGTTAGCAGCGGGAAAGACGAGGTCGTATTCTCGCTCTTGTTTTTGAAATATTCGACTTGCAGGCTCAAGCCGTCGATGAACTTGGGCGCCCAGTCGAGCCCTACCTTAATGTCTTTGCGGTTTTCGGCGAGAAGGGCGGGGTTACCGCCTGTCACCAGATCGATGAAACGGCTCTCTCCGCGCGCGAAGTCAAAATAGGCGACATTGGGGGTTACGATGGTCGGATTGCCCAATTGGCCCAAGCCGGGCGCGTTTTCATCACCGAAGATGGATGCGGATAGCGAAAGCCCTTCAATTGGCGACCAGCGCAGCCCGGCACCATATTCGATCAGCGTGCCGAAATCCGACAGGTCGGAAAAGCCCATATTGCCATTGATGGAAAAGTCGCCAATCCCGCCTAGCGCGCCGACGCCGCGGTCAACCAGCGGAATTTCGAGGTTGAAGGCGCTGTTGATATTGTCGCGGTTGAGCCCAATGGATGAAACCACGCCGCGGCGATAGGTGCTGCTGTCGATGGTCTGGCGGTCATAGCCGTTCCGGATCGTTATCTGCACTTCGCCCGAAGGCAGCTCGAACAGCGTGCCCGAAAAAGTGCTGCGCAGCGAGAGCGTGCCGGTGGTGCTGTCTGCGGTGTCGGGTGCGACAAACAGGAGGTTGCTACCCAGATCGGCTGCGAAGGGGTTGATCGTTCCTGCCGCTATCCCTGCACGAAGGTCGGTGTAATCGCCGTTGGTCTGCGTAACGGTTTCAGTATCGACCAGCGTGTAATCGCCGGTGAGCGCAAGCCGCCAGTCGCCCAGCAAGGTGTTGAACGAAACGCCACCCTGCGCGGTTTTCGTCTTCACATCTCGGGTAAGCGGACGGGGATCGGCGAAATAACGGTTAAGAGTGACATCTGTGGTAAAGGGCGAGAATGGGTTGGAAGCCGGGATCGCAATACTCGCAAAGGGCAGGCCAAGCAGGCTGTGCTGGTCTTGCACCTCGAAACGCCCGTTGATTGACAAATTGGTCTGCGCGCCGAGCACCTTGCTCCAGGTTGCATTGGTTGAAAAGCGCTGCGAACTGGGCTGCAAGGTGCGGAAGGTGCCGATGTCGCCAGGTGCAGCCGCATTGGCAGTTCCCGCAAAGCCCGTAAGTGTTGGACTCGATGGTATCGCCGCAATTGTTACCGTCTGTCCTGCAAGTGCGCTGAGGGCCGGATCAATCTCGCCGCCCACGCCCGCACCCGTTACATTGCCGATCAGCGCATAAGGTGCCGAAGCGCTGCTGGGTATGATCGCACGTTCGTCTTCAGTAATCCGGCTGCTGCTCTCGAACTCGGAATCAATGTTGAGACGGTTGTCCTTGCCAATGCGGGTGAATGTGGCTTCGAACTCCTTGGTTGTGAAGCCACCTTTCTCGGGCATTTCGAAATCATGTTCGACATTGAACGAAGCGAAATCGGGCTTGAGGATGAAGTTCACGACGCGCTGGTCGGGCCGGAAGCCATATTTTAGTGCGACTTCTTCGGGGAATATCTGCACCTGACGGATTGCTTCGGGCGGCAGGTCGCGCAATTCGCGGAAACTGGAGACGCGCTGGCCGTTGAGCAGGATCACGGGCGGGCCGCCGCTGCCCCGACCACGACCTGAACCGGCTTGCGGCGCAACGGCAGCCAACAGGTCGTTTATGGACGATGCGCCGATCGCCGCAATGTCGCCTTCGGAAAGCTCGTCGATTGGCGGCGCATCGGTATCGATGGAACCGGGCAGCCGCGTTGCCGTTACGATAATGTCGGGCGTTGCTGCTTCTTCGTCCGCCGCCTCGGTTTCGATAGCCGGAGTTTGGTTTTCGGACGATTCAAGCGCTTCTTCACCAACACTACTGGCCAGAACTGGGGCTGACACGCTGGCTGCAAGTGCAACCAGACTGGACGAGAGCAAGGAAAGGCGAGGAGAGGGCATGGGAGGTTCCGTTATATTCTTTGTTTCGACGCCTTTATGGCGATCACCTGTCGCAGTTACAGCCCGTAGATGTCATAATTTGTCGCAGCTATCGGGCAAAAAGCCCGTAATCATTGATGAACAGGCATTATCCGCGCGCTCTTCCCTTTTTGTGACAAAAGGCCTAAGGGCGCTCGCACGTAAAACTCATTCAAATTTACAGGGGCCGAATGGCAAAAGAAGAACTTATCGAAATGCGCGGAACGGTGCGCGAGCTGCTGCCCAACGCGATGTTCCGTGTTGAACTGGAAAATGGCCACGAAGTATTGGGCCATACAGCAGGCAAGATGCGCAAGAACCGCATTCGCGTGCTCGTCGGTGACGAGGTTCTTTGCGAAATGACTCCTTATGATCTGACCAAGGGCCGGATCACATATCGCTTCAAATAAGGCAGCGGCCCTTGCGGCTAGTACTCGCCTCTTCTTCCCCACGCCGCCGCGACCTTTTGTCGCGCATTGCCGTGGTGCCGGATCGTATTGCGTCCCCCGACATCGACGAAACCCCCCGAAAGGGAGAGATTGCGCGGGTCTATGCGCTGCGCATGGCCGTGGAAAAGGCGCATGCGGTAGCGCGCGAAGCGGACGAGATTGTTGTTGCAGGCGACACAACCGTGGCCGTTGGCCGCCGTATCCTGCCGCAGGCCGCCGATGCTGAAATGCAGCGCAGCTTCCTCGAATTGCTGAGCGGGCGTCGCCACCATGTCTGGAGCGCGGTGTGCGTGATTGACGCTCAGGGCCGCGCGCGCAGCCGTATCAGCGACAGCGTCGTCCGCTTCAAACGACTGAGCCCTGCCGAGATGGAAGCCTATATCGCCAGTGGCGAAGGGCTTGGGAAAGCCGGTGGCTATGCCATCCAGGGCAGGGCGGAGGCGCTGATCGACTGGATGTCGGGCAGCCATTCCGGCGTGGTTGGTTTGCCGCTGTATGAAACGCGGGCTTTGCTTCGCGCCTCGGGCTATCCGGTCGAATGACCTGCACCCTTCTATGGGATGCTGCACCGGGTGAAATCCGCGCCGGACTGGTTGAAGATGGCGCACTGACCGAATTCCGTCTCATCCGGCCAAGCCGCCGGGGAATCTATCTTTCGGTTGGCCAACTATACACCGCACGCATCGTTGAAAATCAGGGAGCTGGCAGAGCCGTTGTCACTTTGGGTGACGGCCTCGAAGCGCATCTCGAACGCGCACCGCGTGTACCCGAGGGGACATTGCTAGCCGTTGAAATCGTGCGGGCATCGATTCCGGAGCCGGGACGGTGGAAACAGCCTCTGGTCAGGTCACGAAGCGATCTGCTTGCCCGTTCGAGCGAGGGTCCGCACGACATCGGAAAGGAGCCTTGGGCGTATTTTCTCGAAGAATGGCGGGACAAGGTCGATCGGATAATTTGCTGCGACGCGACTGCGATGCAGCAAGTGTCCACAAGCGTTGGCCCTGATGGGCCACCTGTCTCGGCTGATATCGCAGCAATTGAAGAAGCAGATTTTGATAGCATAGCGGAATCGGCGGTCACCGGGGAGTTCGCTATCAACGGCGGCATGCTGACAGTTGAGCGGACACGGGCGATGACCACCATCGACATTGACGGTAGCGGGGATCCCCTTGCGCTCAATCTGGCTGCGACGCTTGAAATCCCGCGATTGTTGCGATTGCTCGACATAGGCGGGCAGGTGGGTATAGATTTTCTCGCCATGCCTGATCGAAAGGCGCGGCTTTCGGTCGATGCCGCGCTTGCGCAAGCATGTGCGGCGCTGGGCCCTCACGAACGCACTGCGATAAACGGCTTTGGTTTCGCGCAAATTGTTCGCCCGCGCCCGCGCCCCTCCATTCCGGAAATCCTGTGCGGCATAACGCCGGGGCGTCTCTCGACCGAAAGCCGCGCCGTCGCCCTGCTGCGCGAGGCTGCGCGGTCGACCGGCTTTGGCAAACGGCAACTGGTCGCGAACCCTGCAATCGTTGACATGCTGCGCGGATGGACCGACGAGCTCGAATTGCTACAAAAACAGCTCGGCGTGGTCGTCGAACTGGTTTCCGACTCGTCGGTGCGCGGCTATGGGCATGTGCATGTCAGCCAAAGCTAAAACCGCCAAATGCCCGCTCTGTGGCAAGCCCGAAGTCGCCGAACATAAGCCCTTTTGCAGCAAGGGCTGCAAGGATCGCGACCTGCTGCAATGGCTGGGCGAGGGCTATCGAATGAAAGGGCCGCCTGCCGACCCCGATTTCCCCGAAGAGGTTTGATTTTGGGGCTGGACAAGCGCCCATTGCCCTGCCTATAGGCGGCGCTCCAAAACGCGGTGCGGATATGTGCGCCGCCAGATGCCTCGGTAGCTCAGTTGGTAGAGCAGCGGATTGAAAATCCGCGTGTCGGTGGTTCGAATCCGCCCCGAGGCACCACTATTCGCCAAAGCATGCATCGCTTTTTTTATATGCCATCAACGGCATACGATTAAACACATTGCTGCGATGCAATCGATTGTTAAACGCCTTGCGGATTTGTGGTTGGGGGCGCATGACTGCTGGCCATGACCGACTTCATCAGGCTCGACAGCGCGGGTTGCACCGCTATTTGGGAAACCAATCCAGACGAAGCTCCGCTGTGGCGCTATTGGGGGCCGCGACTGGCGGATGGGGCAATGCCTGTCGGGTCGTTGCGGGGCACGCGACCGGAGCCCAGTTTTTCGCTGCATTTTGATCAGCCCTTGTCCATTTTCCCCGGCGCCGGCATGGGGTGGTTCGGCCAATCCGCGCTGCTCGCGCATCGAAATGGTGCCGATTGGGCGCAAGCCATAACAGGCTGCAAGGTTGAGCCTGTCGACAATGGGGTTGTCTTTCATTTTTCAGACGAGGTGGCGAAGATCGCGGCCTCCATTACGGTGGTTCTGGACCCCGAAACCGATGTGCTGGCGCTTTCGACTTCACTTCGAAACGACGGTACCGGCCCGCTCGATGTTCAGTGGCTGGCGGCTGGCAATGTACCTTTGCCAGATAATGCAGAAATCGTGCGGTCCTTCGGTGGGCGGCATAATGGCGAGTTTGTGCCCATCGAGGATCGGGTGTCGCGATCCTTGTGGCGGCGCGAAAATCGTCGTGGGCTGACCTCGCACGATTGTTTTCCGGGCGCAGTCGTCGAATGCGCAGGCGGAGTGGCCTATGGTGCGCAGCTTGCCTGGTCGGGCAATCATGTTCAGCAGATCGAATGGCTCGATGACGGGCGCTGGCATTGGCAGATGGGCGAATGGCTGGCCCCGGGTGAGGTCCGGCTGGACAGCGGCGAGACCATCTCTACTCCAGAACTGCTTGCGACCTGCAGCGGGGAAGGAGCCAACGGCGTCGCATGGGCCTTCCACCGCGCAATCCGCAAACGCATCGATTGGCCTGACGGGCGAATGAAGCCGCGTCCCGTCCATCTCAACACTTGGGAAGGCTTTTACTTCGACCACGACCTGGGTGCTTTGAAGGAGCTTGCTGATGCGGCTGCCACCATCGGTGTGGAACGCTTTGTGCTGGACGATGGCTGGTTCCACAGGCGGAACGATGACACCAGCTCGCTGGGCGACTGGTGGCCAGATGCCGACAAGTATCCGGATGGACTGGAACCGCTCGCATCGCATGTGGTCGGGCTGGGTATGGAGTTCGGGCTTTGGGTTGAACCCGAAATGGTCAACCCGGACAGCGAACTGTTCCGCGCCCATCCGGACTGGGCCTTGCACATTGCAGGGCGACCGTTGCTGGCTGCGCGAAACCAGCTTGTCCTTGATATGGGTAGGCCCGAGGTCCGTGATTATCTGTTTGACCAGATATCGGCGCTGTTGCGTGCTTTACCGATTTCCTATCTGAAATGGGACCATAACCGCGATCTGGCGCATGCTGGCGACATTCCAAGATACCGCCATCAGGTGCTCGGAGCCTATGCGTTGTTCGAGCGCTTTCGTGAAGCCTTCCCCGATATGGAAATAGAGGCCTGCGCAGGTGGTGGAGGCCGTATCGATGCAGGAATTGTTGCGCATACGCATCGCTTCTGGACCAGCGACAATATCGATGCGGTGTCGCGAGTGTCGATCCAACGGGGTTTTCTGCAATTCATGCCACCCGAACTGATGGGCGCGCATGTTGGCGCGTCCCCAGCCCACAGCACGGGGCGAAGCCAATCGATGCGCTTCCGGTCCGGCGTGGCGAGGGCAGGGCATTATGGCATCGAGCTTGATCTGAGGAAGTTGGACGAGAAAGATTTGGCCCGGCTATCGGCGGGTATAACCGCTTACAAGGACAGTCGCGATCTGGTTCACAATGGCCGGTGCTGGCGTGGTGAGGCGGCCGATGGTATTAGCTGGCTGGCCTTTGGAGACCCTACGGATTTGATGGTTCAGGTCATCCGTACGTCGCCACAAAGCCTGCGCTTTGCGCCCCAGCTTCGGTTACCGATGCTGGATCCGGGCCGACTTTACACCGCTGAAGCGGAGCGAGGACCGGCTACTACATATAACGGGGATTGGTTGGCAAATGCAGGGCTACCGCTGCCACCGATGAAAGGTGAGGATGTGCTTTGGGTGCGTATTTGTGCAACCTAAGACTGGAACCTCACAGCGAGGGCAGACCGCTGTTGTCCAAATCTTCTACATTCATCATTGCTGGTTGGTCCGACGCCTGCATCAGCCAGCAAGCTATCGCGCCAAAAGCTATCGCAACGCCATAAGGGATCCGTCGGTCAGTGCGTTTTTTGCCGTCTGCATTTTTGGTGAAACGGCGGGTCAAAATGAACAAAATGGCCAGAACCAAACCTGCAATCCCCACCATGAACAGCAGTTTATGCCCCTGCTGCAACGGGAACCATAAGGCGACGGCAGCATAGAGCTTCGCGTCTCCGCCGCCGAACCATTTCATCGCAAACAAGCCCATACCGACGATTAAGGCAATGGCGAAATGGGCGACATGCCACCAGCTGAAAGCGGACAAACCGACTATTGCGACATGACATCCATAAAGTGCAATCAGTAGGACAGGCATAAGGTTCGGGATTTTGAACTGCTTCAAATCCGAATAGGCAGCACCAAGAAGCACGAAAACAGCTGCAGCCAGAATACCGTATTCAATCATGGTGTTGTATTCCTATTTTTAGAAACAGCTTGAATTTTGGACTCTGGAAAATTGGCCCGCGTCCATAACTCGCTGTCAAATCGTTCGCTCTGCAAGATGGCCTGAGCGTAATAAGCGCGCGCGGCTTCATTTCGATCTGCCGCTCTGGCCCCATCGCCGGCGTTGGCCAAAATGACAGTCTGGGTTTGCGGGTCTTGCGTAGCTTCCAGCGGAGCTTCCAATCCCGCATTTGCGCGCAAGGCAGCCAGATTGGCCGTTATTCCAAGATCATTGCCGATCGCAGCCGCGCGTTCCAGATCGGCCAATGCCGCACCCGTCTTGCCAGCATAGGCATAAGCCAGCGCACGATTGTTCAACAATGACGGATTGTTCGGTGCCAGAACCAACGCTTGGTTGAAAGCTTCCAGTGCGGCAGAAGTTTCGCTCTTTCGGACCAGTGCCAGACCAAGAAGGTTCCAGCGACCGGGGTCTTCCGGGCAAGCCTCTACCGATTTGGCCAGCATTGTAATCGCGAGGTTCCAATCGCTTTTCTGATAGGCAAGCCAGCCTGCTACGCCGCCATAACGGCAGTGATCGCTTTCATCAGAAGGCACTTTTTCCAGCGCTTGCTGCGCAGCATTGCTGTCGCCCGCCGCCATATGCATTTCAGCTAGAAGGAGCATCCGGCGTGCCTGTAACGCTTCTGGAAGTCTGCCCTCAAGCCATTGCAGCATTGATCCGGCTTGGGTTGCCCGCCCTGCGGATATTGCCAGCTCTATTTGAGCAAGCTGACTTTCGGCTTCTATCCGATCAAGGCGTACTTCCTCTGCAGTGACCGAAGTCGGGGTCAACAAAAGGATCGCCAAAAGTCCGATGCAACGCTGCATCGCAAAGCTCACAATGCAGCCAGCGAGACCTCTTCCAGACTTTCGTCGTGAAAGAATGCATAAGTGAATGTTTGTATCTCGGCGATTTCAGTAGAATCTGCAGTAACGTTGTCGATGGCCTTTTCAATTTGGGCGCGAGCGATGGCCTCTTTCAATGTCGGGCTTTCGGCCAATCGGACTGCATCACCTTGCCGTTCGACTGCAATCGCTGCGGGAAGCCAGGTGGCGAGGCGCACGCCGAAGCTGTTAAAATCGTCAGCCTTTCTCCAAGCAAGCTTGGGTGTCGAGGCTTTGGTGACCAAACGGACTTCACCCAGCGAAATGCGTTCAAGGCGGATGCCTTCGCGCTGGAACGGCATGACGGCCTGCCTCGGCAAATCTGCTGGCTGCCGCTCGGTAGGCATGAACGGATCGCGTCGGGGGCCGGGTTTCGGCAGGTTACGAGTCTCAATGGCAGCCGGACGGATCGTCATCGCTGCTGTCGGCCGGTAGACTGCAGGTACGATAGCTGCCTTTACGGGGGCGGCCCTTGTCTGGGGATCAGAAGGAGCCACCTGCGTCTCGGGCGTCAGGACAAGAGGACTGGCAACCTCCAACTCAGCAAGCGCCGGAAGGGCGATTTCGACAGGCGAGGGAGGCGAAAGCGTTTTAACTTCCTGCACGACCGCGACAAATTGTGGCGGTTTCAATGGAGCAATTGAAACTCGTTTCGCCTTTTCTACCTCGGGAACAGACTCGCCATGGCGCACAGGCACTTCGATCAAGCCCATGGCCAACTTAAGCTGCCCAGTGCGTTCGAACAGGCGGGCCAGATTCCCACGGTAACGGACATTTTCCGGCTCAACCGAAACGGCAAGTTCGAAGTAACGTTGGGCCAGATCCTGTCTGCCAATCCGGTCATAGGCGATAGCAAGGCCGTTATAGGCATCGCCGCTATTTGGGTTTTCCCGCAATGCATTCCGGAATGCGGATATGGCATTTGCATTCTGTCCAAGCGCCAACAACCCGCGGCCTTCGGCCAGAGGATCGGAGATTTCAGAGCCGCGCTGGGCAGATTCCACGCTCCGGATCTCCAGCTTTGCCTGTGGTTGGAATGCGGAGCAGCCGCCAAGCAATATGAAAGCTGCGACAGAGCCTGCGATTTCGAACTGGTGACGTTTCATCTTCATCCTCCCGCCAAAGCTGGCGCAACTTGCCGGATAACCCTGATAAATGCTGGAAGCATCAGCACGCCGATCATGACTGGCAGCATGCAGGCAACCAATGGGACTGAAAGCAGAACGGGCAATCGATGTGCTTTTTCTTCGGCTCTTAACCGCCGCTTTTCTCGCATTTCATTGGCATAAACCCTGAGTGTTTCACCGATACTCGATCCGAGTTTGTCGGATTGAATCAACAATGTTGCAAAAGATTTGATCTCGTCGACTTGCGATCGATCAGCCATTTTCCGTAATGCCTGCTCACGAGAGGCGCCTGCGCGAAGCTCCAGCGTGACCATGGACAAAAGTTCGGCAATCAATGGATGCGAGTGAACCATTTCTCTGCCCACGCGATCAAATGCTGCTTCCATGCCAAGACCAGCTTCTACGCAAACCAGTGTAAGATCGAGGCAGTCCGGAAAGCCATTGACCATAGCCTCGCGACGGCGATCTGCTTTTGCCGAGATAAAAAGATTGGGAACGTACAGTCCGAACACGGCCAGCAGGACGCCGAAAATATATAGCTTTAATGCCGATACTTCGATGCCGCTCACGAAAATATAGAGCAGTAGCAAACCGGGCAGCAGGAAAAGCGTGATCATTCGGATAAGAGTGAACAGCTTTGGCGCAGTCGGCGAGGTATATCCTGCCGCCATCAGTTGTGCCCGTAACTTGTCTCCCTGGGAGTCAACCAGGGAAATACCCGCTTTTTCAATACGGTCTGTCAATTTTGCCCAGCCAACTGCGATCCGGTCGCGCCGCAGACTGGCGCCTTGGGTTGTGCCGCGATTTCCGGAACCAAGCTCTTCAAGCCTTCCACGCACCGCCGAGCGGTTCAGGAGATAGTTTGAAGCAAGCGTGACAAGGACAACCACGAAAAGGAAGATCAGCACCAACAGGGCGATCCGCATAGTCGTCGAAAGGGCAAGGTTGGCTAGCATTTCAAACCTTAAGATCAATCAGTCGGCGTATGGATATGAAGCCGATGATGTAGAGAACGATCAGCCCGATGAAGCCAATCGGAAAAATCGGATCCTGTGCCACGTCGATGTAGAAGGACGGGTTTATCAGAAACAGTCCGCTAAACGTCATGATGGGCAGGGCAGTAAGAATCAGCGCCGTCATCCGACCTTCCGAACTTAGCGCACGCACCTTCATGTACATAGTGTGACGATCACGGATGACGGCCGACAGATTGGCGAGGATTTCGGCCAAATTACCACCGGTTTCATTCTGCACGGACAGCGAAACCACGAACATCTGGATATCGTCGATTCCCCAACGATCAGCCATATTCTGCAAGGCATCACGCATGTCAGCACCGTAGGATACTTCGTCGACCACAAGACCGAATTCGGTGCCCAGTGGGTCTTCCATTTCTTTGGTCAAAAGGTCTAATGCCGATGCAATCGGGTGCCCGGATCGCAGGCCACGCACAAAGATATCAAGGGCTACGGGAAACTGTTCTTGCATCCTTTTGCGCCGTTTTGAAGCCAGATGCGAAAGAATCATCATCGGAATGGCGCCACCAAAACATAGCCCCAATGCGATGGAAAGCTGGATAACGCCGAGTCCGATGGCAAAGCCTGCGATGCCAGCACTCAGAAGTATAAGCCCAGCCACCGTCGTTGATGCGATTGCCATGCCCAGCATGATCTGGTGCGGTGGAAAGGGCACGCCTGATGCAACGACAGCGCGTTCGATCGAGCGACCAATTGTGCCGATTATGCCGGACATATCGCTAAAGCTGCCCGGTGCAGATTTGCGGAGGCGTGATGTGACGATTTCGCGATCCAGCCCACCTTCGATCATTTTCAGGCGTTTGTTAATCGCGCGCGAGCCCCTTTGCCGCTGCCGGAGGGTCGCAATCACCCGTTCCGAAACCAGGAAAACGGACGCGAAAATGACGATCAACGCCAATACCCGAAGGACAACGGGATCCATTATTCGATCCTCTTGTCTGGGCGGAACAGATCCGAGTTGAGCGAGACACCATGCGCGGCAAGATCTTCGAGCAGTTTCGGGCGGATACCCGTTGCTTCGAAGTGGCCTATGACCATATTGTTTTCGTCCCGACCTTGCATACGGAAACGGAAGATTTCCTGCATGGTAATGGTTTCACCTTCCATGCCGACAATTTCGGACAGGCTCAAAAGGCGGCGACGACCGTCCGACAAGCGCCCAATCTGGACAACGACGTTAAGCGCCGAAGCGATCTGTGCACGTGCTGAACGCGGCGAAATATCGATACCGCTCATCCCGATCATCTGCTCGATACGCGAAAGCGCGTCGCGCGGCGTGTTGGCGTGAACGGTGGTCATTGATCCATCATGGCCGGTATTCATTGCCTGCAACATGTCGAACGCCTCCCCGGCGCGGACTTCGCCGACGATGATACGATCGGGGCGCATACGCAGGGCGTTTTTCACCAGGTCGCGCTGCGTAACTTCGCCTTTGCCTTCGATATTGGGCGGGCGGGTTTCGAGCCGCGCTACATGGCTTTGCTGCAGTTGAAGTTCCGCAGAATCTTCAATGGTGACAATGCGTTCGCGTTCATCGATGAAGGCAGACATCGCGTTGAGCAACGTTGTTTTACCCGAGCCGGTGCCACCCGAAATCAGCACATTGCGCCGCGCGCGAACCACACCTTTCAACACCTCGGCGATTGGCGTGGGAACACTGCCCAACTCGCTGAGCTTTTCCATATTGATAGGGATTTTGGCAAATTTACGGATTGAGAGCAGCGAGCCATCGACCGCCAGTGGCGGAACAATCGCGTTGACGCGTGAGCCATCGGGCAAACGGGCGTCGACAAAGGGCGACGATTCATCGACGCGGCGACCAACCGCGCTGACGATTTTCTGGATGATGCGCAGCAGATGCTTGTCATCCTTGAAGCGCGTCTCGACACGTTCAAGCACACCCTTGCGTTCAACGAACACGACCTCAGGGCCGTTCACCAATATGTCGGTAATGCTGTTGTCTTGCAAAAGGGGCTCTAGGGGGCCCAGGCCGAGAAGCTCGTCAAGAATGTCGGCGACGAGCTGTTTGCGTTCCTCATGGTTGAGTGCATGTTTTTGCTGGGCAAGCTGTTCGTGTACCAGTTCGCCGATCTCGGTTTCGATCTGCGGCCTGGTCATCGTTTCCAGCGCGGACAGATTGATCAGATCGATCAGCCGACGATGCAGCTCAACCTTAAGATCGATATAGTCCGTGTCTGCTGCATGACGTTCCAGAGCCTTTTTCGCGCTTTCATTCGCGGCAGAGTTCGTATCCAGAACGTCGGCTTTCTTTATCTGCCACATCGTCAGGCGTCCGTTTCTTTCGTGAGCAGTGGCAGCATCGCGGCAATATCTGCGCCGATTTTGCTGCGTGCCCGGATGGCATTGATCAACACACCCTGATCATGTGCGGCACGAACCAGCGGATAATCATTGTGGATGCTATATTCTATCGGATGCCCGAGCGCGTGTGAGGCGTCATCGAGATTTATCGTGCGGAACATCCGCTTTTCTACCCGGTTGGCGATGACGTGGATATTGTCGTGGTTGATATCCTGATTGGCGAGCAATTGCAGCTGGCGCTTTGCCTGGCGCAGGCTGGCCACAGACAATTCGGCCACCAAAAATACAACGTCCGACAATGCGACGAGCGACAAAGTCCAGTTCGTCCAGTTGGACGGCAGGTCGAGGATTACATGATCATATTCCTCACGTGCCAGTTCGATGATGCGAAGCATCTGTTCCGAATTGGCAGCTTCCAGCGGCATGATATCGATGGGGGCCGGGATGACGTGCAGGCCATTGTCGCTTTTCGACACGACCGAACGGAGCAGTTCGCGATCGATACGGGCTCCCGCTGCAATCAGATCGGCAATTGAAAGTTGGGACGAAAGCCCAAGATAAGCACCCGCGTCGCCAAATTGCAGATCAAGGTCGATCAGGCACACACCTTTGCCACGATTGCTCTGCGCCAGTTCGCCGGCAAGGTGTGTGGCAACGGTCGTGGCACCCACGCCGCCAATGCTTTTGAGCACTGAAATCAGCTGCCCTTGCTGTACTTCAGCAGCGCGGCTGGCATCGAGTTCTGCGCAGATTTCGGCGATGATCGATGCCAGTTCCGATTGTGCCAAAGGCAATGCGACGACGTCGCGCACACCCTGCTTCAGCAGCATACGGACCAGAGTCAGATTTGAATCGCGGATCGCGGCGATAATCGGAAGGTCGGGATGTGAGGCCCTGATTTTCTTCAACCGATCGAGCGATTTGGGCATATCCGGGCGGATTTCGAGGATCAATATTGTTGCGGCATCCAACTGGGCTTCGTCGACGCGTGCGTCGGGTGCCATTGTTGCGAGCAGGACCTGAGCTTGCCCGATTGCCACATCGTCAAATTGGGCACTCGTCATTTCGGCTTCGGAAAGGACCAGCAAAACAGAACGCGATTTCAGGTCCAAAACCCAATCCTCCGAAGTGAAAGTTATATATTCAGAAACGCCCATCTAAATTTCCATCCTAATTCGAATAGGTGCCTTGGCCATCTTCCATGGTCAGCGAATAAGTTAGATGACCAAGTGGGGAATTGTTGGAAGTAGAAGCGCCCGCCATTGTCGTAGCGCCGCCAAACAGCATCGTCGTTAATGGAACGAAATTCATATTTCGCAACCCTACCGTTACTATTGGAGCAACATCTGCGCCAGCCGGATCACCTGAAAAGCCAAGATTAGAATGGTCATAGTTCAATACGACGTTGGCTGGTCCAATATCGGATTTGAACGCCTGCATTCGAGCAACAATTCGTGAGAATACGGCATTATCGCCAGTCACATCGAAAGCGCATGTTCCTTTGCAAGTACACGTAACCGCAGTACCATTGCTATCGCACCTAACTCCTGGAAAATCCGATGCGGAAACGGGTATGCCTTGAGTTATTCCGCTCGAAACCGCAAAACTGTATTTGTAGAGCCCGTTTTCAGAGGTGCCGCCAGGAACGAAATCGGTCGCGATGGCGAAACGAGCACCCATTTGCGTTGCTTTTTCTGCACGGTTAGTTTCCCACATATAGCGCCCGACATCAATGATGCCGGCGAGAAAAAGCAAAGCAACCGGCAAGACCAGCGCAAACTCGGCTGCGGGGCCACCGGTTTCATCATGGGCGAGGCGCGAGAGCAACTTCATAGTCCCATCACCGCAGCTTGTGCTTGCGCTCTCAAATTGAGACCTGTCGTGTTAAAGCCAAGATTTTGCAGGATAGATCTGTAAGGTACCGTGGTTGACACGGTTACACGTGGCGCATTGGACAAACCAGTATAGATGCCAGTATTGAGAGCGGTGGCAGGACAATCCACACTGACGGTAACATGGGTGTTGGCCCAGCCATAAACCTTCGCGGCTCCAGTTCCATCGACGGTACCAGTGCGCGTGAGGTTTTTGATCTGGGTTTCCAAAGCCGTGTCCGCAAGGGTCGCGGTGCCGCAAGCAAATTTGGCGAACGGCTGTCGTCCGGCAAAGCGTGCGCCATCACGAACGGCCTTGACCACCCTATGTTCGTTCCAGAAAAAATTGCCCATTTCGAATGAACCGAACATCAGTATCGAAAGCAGCGGAACGAGCAGCGCCATTTCGGCTGCTGCAGCGCCACTATTTTCAGTACGGATCAGAAAGAGCGAACGCATGGCTCATTCCACCAGATACGGCACATCACGGCGCACCGTCTGATTGCCAAAAACACCGGCACCCGCAACTGTCGATTTGCCGATGATTTCCATATAGATTGCGTCTTTAAAGGCGTTCCAGCGCAAAGTGTCATCGCTGGCTGGCTCCACGAGGAAAACATCAACCCATTCGTCGATTACGACAGGTTGTGAGGCACCATTCAAACTGGCGCAGTTGCTGACCACTGCAACCGTCAGAATGCGTCGATTGACATCGCCGGCTGGTAAGCCACATGTTGGCGCACCTCCAGTCGGCATGTTTCCCGCAAGTTCCCACAAATAGGTTTGGTAGCGACTGATTGACTGCCAGTTGGTGGGGCGGTTTGAGTTATGATATTTGGTGAAATAATCCTGTCGCGCCCACTCGCCACTTCCGAAACGCCCGTTACCACCAGGGCAAAATCCCGGAGTGGTCGAGCCAGTGTTGAAGCTGGTATAGTGACAATTATCTCGGGGAAGCCCCATGGCTGCGATGGCATTGGAATTGGAATGTAGTGCGGTAACCGGGTTGTAGGCCCCGCCCGGATTGGCTGGTTTAAACTCGCTACCGCTGTCCGGCAGGCTAAACCCGTTTCCGCCTTGACCGCGCTTGATTTTGCAACTGTTGTTTCCATTGCCCTGCCGCACGTAGTCCATGCGTACATTGGGAGCAGGTGGGCAATTTCCGCCTTCACAAGACGCAAGTACATTCCCGCCGCCATTATTGTTAAAATCGTATATCCCGAATCTGGTGTTGATTGCGTCGTACAATCCTTGCGGATTTCCGGTGCTTACCCTGTTTTCATCGATTTGGACGCAATCAATCGGGGGATTCACGTAAGCGAGCGCCCTTAACAGAGCTGCATTGCGGTTATTGGCGTCGGGATCGTTCACCTGCAAGAATCCGAAGTCGCCCGGAGCCCAAGTATTGTTGCTGCCTGTCCCGGCATCTCCGCCTTGATTGGCATTGTTTTTGGTGCTGCCGCTGCCCGGGCTGTGGCCGGTCGCAACAACACCTTGACCGACTCTGCCATCGGCATTGAAAGGTACAGAAGGATCCGGGCTGCAGATCATGATCGGCGGGACTTTGCACACCGAGGAGCCCAGTCCAGCCATAGCGGTTGCATCGATTGCGCCAGAATTGAAAACACCGACAATCGGGGTCAACGCATAGCGCGCGGTGCGGGCGTTGACCGTAACTTCAACAAAACGGGCATTGGCGTCGGTGGTCGCCGCCGTTGTCTTTGCTTTGTTTTGCCAGAATTTGATCTTGCCGGTTGCGTCGCACGTCGCTTCACCGGTCACCGTAATGTCCGGGGTGCCGCCCACATTGGAATATACCGTCCGGTTGGCAAGATGCGAAACCGCAGCGGCGGATGCACGGGAGCATGCCCCGGCTTTTCCGTCCAATTGCGTTACAGAGGCGAGGGCTGCCTGATCCGCTGCATTTTGCAGCTCTGTGTCCATGGCAGCCAGTCGGGCATAATCAAAGGCTATGCCACCGATCGCGACCAACGCAGGTAAAGCCAAGGCGTAAACGGAGGCGACAGCCCCGCTTTCTTCACGCCAAAGTCTCTTCCCTATCGACCGTATCACCTTCCATCTCCTTACGTCTTACGCCTTAATTGCCACCTGAAGAGCTGCCACCCGAACTGGAAATTCCGCTGGTTGTCTTCTCCGCGACCGGTTGTTTCACAGCGCCTTTGCGATACCGTTCCTGAGCAGCCATCGCTTGGTCGCCACTAGCGGTCATCGCTTCGGCATATTGTGGCTCAGGTTCCACGATCTGCGCGGCATAATTGGCACGCGCGGCATCGCCAATACCGGTATCATTCGGCGTGCAGCCTGCAAGCAGCGCGAGAGCCAGCGCAGAGCACAGCATTTTACGATCAATAGTCATAGTCGGCGCCTTCCGTCTTGGGTGCCTCTGGTGGCGGTGCGTTGGGATCAAGCGGATTGATGCCCACTGCCTTGTCGGTGCGTCCCATCAGGAACAGGTCGAGTTCATTGGGGTTCTGTACCCGATCGGTTGGCAGCGCCACTGGTGCACCAGCCTTGATCGGCTGGACCAGACGCGGAGTCACAACGATAACCAGTTCGGTCTCACCCTTTTGGAAACCCGACGATCGGAACAGCGAGCCGATGATGGGAATGGAACCCAAAAGCGGAACCTGCCGCACCGTCGTCTGGAAATCCTTTCGGATGAGGCCGGCGAGGGCAAAGCTCTCCCCGTCGCGGAGTTCCAGCACCGTGTTGGCGCGCCGCGTTTGCAGTCCGGGGATGACTAGCCCGTTAACGGTGATCGATGCGGTGGGATCAATCGAACTGACTTCGGGTTCAACCGCCAGATTGATAACGCCATCGGCAAGCACCGTGGGCGTGAAGGCCAGGCTGACGCCGAAGGGTTTGAACTCAACGGTTATGCTGCCGCTATTGCCGCCGCCTCCTCCTGCGCCACCGCTGTTACCTTGCGACACAGGAACAGGAAATTCACCGCCCGCCAGGAAGGACGCGGTTTCGCCTGAAAGCGCCACCAATGTCGGATTGGCGAGGGTCTTCACCAAACCCTTGCGCTCCAGCGCATCAAGCACAGCGTCGATGTTCAGCCCGGCAACGTCAAACGCCTTGCGAAACACGCCAAAGGCACCGGTGATGGAATCGAGTCGCAGCACACCGTTACCTGATGTCGGATCAGGAACCAGTCCGGCACCGTTGCCAATGGCCGCACCAAAAGTGCCACCATCGCTGAAGCCAAAGCCGCTCAAACCAATCTGCTTGCCTGTCTGGCGCGAGATTTCGGAGAAGCGCACCTCCAGCATCACCTGCTGGCTGGCACCGACCGACATCATGTTGATTACATTGTCACCGGCATAGCTTTTGGCGAGCTGGACAGCGCGGTCAATTGCCGGGCCATTTGAAACAATGCCTGTCAGTATGACTGAATTGTTTGAAATCTTGGCACCGATGGGCTCGCCCGGGATCAGTTCCGAAAGTTGGCGGCGCAGAGACACGATGTCCGGACCAACGGCAATATCGACCACCGAGATTACATTGTTTGCATTGTCATAGACCGTCAGGCTGGTAGTGCCCATTTTCTTGCCGAGAACATAGAGCGAGCGATTGGTGATTGGCATGATGTCGGCGATCTCTTCGCTTCCAATCATCGCCTTACCGAACGGCCGATCGACCGTCAGCACCTGGCTCTTGTTCAGTGGAACGTCGAGTTGGCCTGCGTGCAGCCCGGCATCCGAGGAACTCTGATAGCCCTGGGCCAAAGCGGCGGGGGCGGCGGAGAGTGACAGTGCGAGAGCAGTGCCAAAGATGAAGCTTAGCTTTTTCATGCGCTCAATACCCCCTGTGGCGCGAAACATCGTAGGAAGAACTGGCCGTACCGCGCACAATCTCTACCTCGACCGAATTGGCGGGTTTGCGACGAACCGGCGCTGCTGCGTTGCGCGCCTGCCCAACTGCCGCTGCTTGCATGGCAGGGATTGGGTAGGGGCTGGATGCTACAGTTGCGGTGCTACCGCGCGGTTGATTGTAAAAACTGGGCGAGACGCTGCCTTGACCGAGATCGCGTGTGCCGACCGTCTGCGCCATGAAGACGTCCTGGTTTGCGGCATTGCGGAGTGCCAGTGAGAGCGAGCCGACGGTCGAGGCAAGCGCCAGTTTTTGCGCGCCCTGCTGATCGACCAGCAGCGTTGCGGTCTTGCCGACTACGGGCTGGTTGTTCTTTTCATCGGCGCCCTGATCGATCGCGATGACGCGCACATTTTGCAGCAGCACATCGGTGATCGGATCGATTTGGCCTTCGGCTTCGGTTTTCGGCGTGCGGGTCAGCAACACATCCACGGTATCGTTGGGAAGGACGAACCCTGCGACGCCTGAAACATCGCTGATGCGGACGGCAACAGCGCGCATGTCTTCGTCGATCAGGGCGGAAATGCTCGCGCGGCCACCTGGGCCGGTAACCTTGCCGGGAAGAATGGGTTCACCCGCCTCGATCGGGCGCAGCACGACGCGCGCCTCCTGCCCGAGAAGCGCTCTGGTGGATTGGAAGGCGCCCGGTGGCACTGATGTTGCGGGCCATGCGACCATGCGGATGTTTTCCGCAGTCAGCGTGGTTCCATAAGCCATGGGAACACGGGCGACAGCCACCTGAACCATGCGATTTTCTTCGGCGCTGCGTTCCTGCTGGTTTTCAACGCCAGTCAGATAACTGTTTGCAAGAATGACGGCAACGATCCCTATGATCGCCGCTATCGCAATTATGATCCAGTTCCGGTTCGCCATGCGACCCCCCACCCGAATTTGTTTTACCTATGGCATCCTGTTGAGGAGCCCCTTGAAACTTCCCGCCCGGGCACCGGGCGGGGAGTAACTTTTCATTCAAATTGCAACTTTATTTAGCTGCAGGTTTTGCCATTGGTGCTGATGCAGGTCTTGGCGTCGTTCAGAGCACCGCTGATTGCGCCGCCCAGAGCGATTGCAGCGACGGCAATGCCGGCACCGATGATCGCGAGGATGAGCGCATATTCAGCTGCCGAAGCGCCGCTGTCGTCACGCAGGAACGAAGTCACAAAATTACGCATGATATTACCCCTTTATTTTAACCGTGTTTTCTTTGGGAAACCTCCCGCCCGTTTAACAGGGCGGGAAGAATCTCATTTTAGTTCCGCAGTTTTAGCTGCAGGTTTTGCCATTGGTGCTGATGCAGGTCTTGGCGTCGTTCAGTGCGCCGCCAATGGCACCACCCAGAGCGATCGCAGCAACGGCAATGCCGGCACCGACGATGGCAAGGATGAGAGCATATTCAGCTGCCGAAGCGCCGCTATCGTCACGCAGGAACGAAGTTACAAATTTACGCATAATACTACCCCTTACATAGTTTGAGAGTCTCCGCGCCCGGCTTGCTGCCGGATCGTGGATTACCAAGGGGGGTAGTGATTGAACCGTCGCGACCCTGTTATATTATTGCCAGCATCGCGCCGGCTCTTTCGCTTTGGTCCACCCTTGATGCCTCTACAATCCGGTGAATCGGACCCAAGGGTCAACAGCTAAAATTTACGCAATTTTAACAGTAGTTTATTTTAAGAATTTGTTAACCATGCGGTATTTTTACAACAAATCACGGCAAAAAAATCACCGAATCACAATACTTTACCAAAGATATATAACTTTAGTTAATTGCCAACTGGAATTCGTTTGAAGTGGCGGAAACCGGTGGTTCTACCTCTTTTTGCAACGGGTGCGCGCGTGCGGCCAAATGCCCGCATATTTTCCAGATCAACAGCGTCAGGATTATCGAGAGGTAGCCATCAACGGCGTAGTGATAGGCGAGGTGCACCGAGGCAACCAATATCGAGAGCATATAGGCAAACATCACCCAGCCGAGCCAGCGGTTCACTTTACGCGCAGCCAGCCAATAAAGAAAGGCCATGCTGACATGCATCGATGGCATCGCGGTGATTCCGGCACCCAGTTCGCGGCTGCCCTCTGCCAGTTGCGCCGCCAGTCTGTCCTGGATATGGATCACCCAGATCGGCCATTGGCTGTCGGCATAGTCGAGATATTCCATTAGTGGCAGAAAGTCCTGCCGTCCGACAAGTGGGTGAACGAAGCAGGGGCCGACCGAGGCAAAAGCTATAGCGCACAGACTGCCCAATATGGCCCAGCACGAAAAATAGGTCAGCAAAAACTGCGCCCTTAATATAGGCCTGTTCGTGAGAAACGAAAAATAGACCAGAGCAATCAGCAGCATCGGCAACCAGACAATGTAAAGTGCGCTGAGGATGAAAGTGACAAAGGGGTAGCCGACGATGGGGTGGATCAGGCGCCAAGCATCCATCCCGTGGATCATTCGGTCAGCCTCTATCCAGAACCCGTCCCAGCTATAGGTTGCAAAGAGCGAGATGGAACCCTTAATGCCTGAAAAAGCGGGGAGGAACAGCGAGACCAGCAGGATCAGCGGCACATGCCGCATCAGCCGTTCCCAAGAGGCATGATGCGCCAAAAATTTTCGCGTGAATCCAATCGGACTTTCCGGCCGTTCGCGGAGAAGTGCGATCAGCAAAAAAGATCCGCCAAAAAAAACCGCAGTGGCCGCAAATGTAAGCAGCAGGGAAAAACTTCCATCCAAGGGGAAGCCGTAAATCCCGATGCTGGCCATTGCGGCGAGTGATGCCAATATGAACAGACCGCCGACCGATAGCGTCAGTGCGTCTGCCTTGCAGGCAGTGATGAATCCATGCAGCGCAAGATTGAGATGCAGCATTTACGAATTCCCCTGTTTGCCGCCCGTCAAAAGTCTGTTCGATGTTAGGCGACTATTCAATAGGCCATATGGGTTCAAATTTCATTACGCTTTGTCGTTGGACATGGCTTCTCTGACCGACTGCAGGTTCCCAAAATTATTGCGTTTTAAGATATGTTTACATTTGCGTTTCGCACGATAGCATCGCCCCATGATCAAGGAAACAAAGCCCACGGCGTATTGGAATGGCAGTACGGCCATCGCTTTTTGTATCGGATCCCTGCCACTGATGATGGCACTCGCACCACTGTCTTTTTCGCCTTACCCGGCAGGATGGCAGATATTTGTTCAATTTCACTCTTTGATTGTTCCGCTGATCCTTTTTGCAATTATATTTATTGTGCTGCGGGAAGGCGGCTCGGTAGTTAAGGGCTGGCAGGGATTGCCGCTGCTGTCGCGCATCGCGTTCTTGTCATGGACTCCGTTGGTTTTGTTTGCGACTTTTCGGACGGGAAATGATCATCTTTCCGCGGCGATAGGTGTGTTGAGTCTTGGAGCAATAGCACTGCTTTTTCTCTCAATGGCGCATCGAAGCAGCTACGCAACCGATGATTTTCAAAGAAAAATGTGGCTGGCGATAGGTTTTGGCGTACTTATGTATTTTGTTGTTTTCGCAACTTACATACTGTCTAACCACATCGAACCTGCCAAATGGTACGGCCCGTTTCCGGGATTCCACAACATCCGGCACGTCGCATTCCTCGGGTTTGTGGCCTATGGTGCAGGCCTGCATAGTTTTATGGCTGCGCCAAATCGTCACGCCCAAAATTGGGTGTCGGTTGCAGCACTTGTGCCTTCTATTGCCGGATTGGTTGTAGTCTTTTGGACAGGATCTCGGGGACCGACACTGGCGTTGTTGTTGCTGACGATATCGATATTCGCGATTGTGCCCGAAAAGCGCAAAGCCATTGCGGGCTTTGCATTGATGACGGGCGTTCCCGCTTTGATGATCGTATCGTTGTTGCCTTTGCCCATTCCCATGTTCGGACTATTTTCTGCATTTGGTATATCCGACGTCAATTCCGCAACTCTTGACGATGCCAGCTCAGGTCGGCTTCAAATCTGGCTCGCGACATTCGATAGCATTTGCGAACGGCCCATATTGGGATGGGGTTTGGGGCAGTATCTGAAGTTCAATCCACTCGGAGAAGGGGCCCTCGCGCATCCACACAATTCGATTTTGCAGATGACTTTTGTCGCCGGTATTTCTGGGATCATATTCTCTTTGCTAATCGCTGTTCCAATGATGTTTTCCAGATTCAATTTTAGTAATTCACCGTCGGCAAGATTTCACCTCGCCATGCTGTTCGCATTGATGGTTTACTCGCTGTATGATGGAATATTATTCTACAATTTCCCCATCACAATTTTTACTTTGACGGTGATTGGCGTCTTGAAGAAACCATTTCTCGCTCGATCTGGCTGATCGATCGAGAGAGCCTTCGTGATTAAAAAAGCGATAGAAAGCTGTGCGTTCGAATGTAAGAGATGCGCTAGAGGCACAGCAATTAATTCGACAAGTTCAAAGGGGGATGCGTGCAACAGGCAAAGCTTACAGCGTCACAAATCGGCATCTTTTTAGCTATCGCAGCGTGCCCAGTCTTCATGACCATTCTGCCTTGGGAATTCGGACCGGAAATCTCTTTGTATCGCGGCGCGATCCGCAGCCTGTCGGTCGCGCCGACACTGCTCCAACTGGTCATCATCGTCATAGCGATGGAGAATGGCATTTCGATTTTCCGAGAGTGGAGACGGCTTCCGAGGATTTCCCGGGCGGCACTTTCAATTTTGGCCTTGCTTTGCACCATCCCGCTTTACATGGGGGTCGAGGATCCTATCCGCATTCCCATCGCGCTCATTGCCTTCTTCGTGCATGTCGTTTTTGCTCTAACCATCTTTGAACTGATCGCAAGATTTTCAATCGAACATCGAAGGATATTGGCCCGATGGATCGCTATCGGGGTCTTTGCCTATTGTGCCATCTGGGGTTTGTCCTTCTTATACTTCATCCCCGTTGGCGATCAGTGGAAGACGCATGTGCCCGGCGTGACGAATGTCCGTTGGGTTGGTTTCTTCGTGGTCAGCGGGTTTTTCATGGCCTTGGCATCGCTACCCGAAGGCGGAGAGGAGCGACCGAGAGCTTCGCAAATGGCCTTGCCGTTCGCGCTTGCGTCTGTCGCTTTATTTCTTGCCTTTTGGTCAGGGTCGAGAGGAGCCATATTCGCTACTTCAGGCGGCATCGCCCTCATAGTCTTGTTTGCCCCACAATATCGAACTCAGATCTTCAAATTCGCTGCAGCAGCCATGATCGTTGGCGCAATTGCCAGCCTCATTGTGCCAACCCCACCTTATTATGCCTACGGCATTTTCCGATTCTCGCCCGTTTCCGAACCCGGACGTGACTTGTCGTCTGGTCGTATCTCGATGTGGATTGAAGTTGCCGGAAAAGTGTTCGAGAGACCGGTATTTGGCTGGGGTCTCGACCAGTTTCAGCTGATAGATTTCAAGGGCTTCCCCGACTATCGGCAGCCGCACAATGTCATATTGCAAGCCTTGATTTCAATCGGCTTCCTTGGCTGCGCACTGCTGGCCGCCGCGATATTGCCCGTTGTAAGGATGGCAAAGCTGAAGTTTGACTCTCTGAACCGGGTTGCCGCCTTTGGCCTGGTTTTGGCGACGCTGATTTACTCGCTGCATGACGCGGCGCTTTACTACAACTATCCGTTGATGATGCTCGCTGTTGCGGCCGCGCTGGCATTCGCGCCTGTCAGGCTGCCAGACGCCCCCGATAAGTGAGGTTCACACGCTGCGACAGCAGCAGATAGGGCAACCAGATTGCAACGCTGATCAATACTTTCTTCACATTGCCGCTCAGCAAATCCCCCATGGCATCCCCGACCGGGACCGGAAGGCTCGGGGCATGGCTCACGAAATGCGCGATGCTCACTTGCGAGACGATATCGACACCCCAGACCATCAGCAAAAAGCGCGGGAACCAGGGGACGCTGCGCAGCGCCATCATGAAGGCAAGCATGTAGAGGAAGTTCATCACCACCACATCCATCGTCATCGCGGCGAACAACATCTGGCCCCACAGCGGCGCATGGCCGTTCATCGCGGGGACGGCGGCGAGGAATTCCAGGCTGCGCACCGGCACGTTGATCATCATGCCGATCACCAGCGAGGCCATCATGCCTGTCGGCCCGAACAATCTGTGCTGGCGCGCGGTCAGGCAATCGACCGGTTGCCATTTGCCATAACGGGCCAGCCGGATCTGTGGCTGTTCGAAAAGCGCGCCGCGCGGGAACAGCGCGTTGCCGATCAGGCAGGCGGTGACTGGTGCGCCAATGACGAGAACATAAGGCAGTAATGTCTGCAGCAACGCAGCGGGCCCGTCGATGGGCGATGCCGCGAAGGCGATGCGCAGGGCACATAAGGCACCGGCAATCACGACCCAGGCTATCATCAACCGGCCAATGCCATGCTCCAGCGAAGCAATCGCCCAAATGCTCTTGCGGTGAAGCTGTTCGGCGAAATCTTTCATCCAGCCCTGCATCTTGCCTTACCCCCGAAATATCGCCCTTGGGCGGTTCGAGGACAAGGCTAAACGGACAGGGTTAACAAAATCTTTCGGTGGGCGGGTTTCGGCGCGCGATAGGTCGATTGGGTCTTCTCCCCTCCTCTTCAGGGGAGGGGCTTTTCCCGGCGCTTACTTCACCAACTCCAGCCGCGCCGCAAAGCCGCCGCCGGGGGCGAGCCAGACCTGCAACTTGTCGCCCGCCTTCACGGTCTTGGTTTCATAGGCGATATTGTGCCGTGCTTCGGTGAGGTAGGTTGCATCGGGGCCATCCTTGTAGATGGTCGCGCGATAGCTTTTACCCGGTTCGAGGAAGGACAGGTCGAGATCGACCATGCGCGCGGTCGCATCGTTGACGCCGCCGGTGTACCAACTGGCGCTGTTGCGATCCTTGCGCGCAAAAATCGCATATTCGCCCACTTCGCCCGCAATCAGTTTCGATTCCGCCCAGTCGGCGGGCACCTTTGAAATGAAATCCAGCTCCTTGGGATAGTTGGCAAGGTTTTCGATAAAGTCCGCCGCCATCTGGATCGGCGAATAGATGGCGAGATAGAGGCCAAGCTGCTTCGCACGGGTGGAGGCAAGGGCGTTGCCTGTCGGGCTCGAGAGCGAGAGCACGCCGGGGGTGAAATCCA
Source organism: uncultured Sphingorhabdus sp. (assembly GCA_937873665.1). Next base: position 402,939 of record CALMYW010000394.1, on the reverse strand, counting down.
TCGGCCCGGAAAGCATGCGGGTGTAGACGAGGGTCGGCTCATGCTCCGGCCCGTTCGCGAACTGGCCCCAGGCGTTATACTCCATGCCGCGCGCGCCTTCGCGGGCAACCCAGTTGGGATAGGTGCGGCGCAGGCCGGTGTCTTTCACCGGTTCATGCGGGTTGACCGCGACCTTGTATTTGGCTGCTGTCTCGACGACTTTCAGATGGTGCTGCACCTGGCGCTGGCCATCGTGCCATTCCTTGCGCACCTCGCCGGGTGTGTCGCCGGGCGCAATGATACCGCCAGCATCGGCGACATAGCCGGTCTTGACAATATCGACGCCGAGTTCGCCATACAGCTTCATCGCGTCTTCCAGTTGCGCCTCATAGACATCGATATTGCCGCCGGTCTCATGATGCCCGATCAGCTTGACGCCTTTCTTGCGCGCATAGTCGGTGACTACTTTGAGGTCGAAATCGGAAACTGCCTCGGTGAAGCTGAATTCATCGCCATGGCCGAACCATTCGCCATTCCAGCCCTTGTTCCAGCCTTCGACCAGCACGCCGCCAAAGCCGTGCTTGGCCGCGAAATCGATATGTTCCTTGGTGCGCTCGGTGGTGGCGCCATGGTTCGGGCCTTCAGCCCAGCTCCACTTGCCGGAAATCATGCCCCACCAGATACCGACATATTTTTGCGGACGGAACCAGCTGACATCGCCCAGCTTGTTGGGCTCGTTCAGGTTGAGTTCCAGATCATTCTCGACAAGGCTTGCGGCACTATCGCCGATGCGGATCGCGCGCCAGGGTGTGGCAAAGGGCGTTTCCCGGGTGACACGCGGGCCCTTTGACGAAGGTGAAAGTGTGGTACGGAAAGTCTGCTTCTCAGCCCGCTTGAACCAGAAGGCCGAATAGTCGACCAGCGCCGCTTCGTGGAACGACAGATGTGTGCCATCGTCGAGCCGCATCGTGATCGGCGTATGCGCGGTCGATACCGCGTCAATCGGCGTCTTTTGGTATATCTGCTCATAACGGTTCCACTCGCCGCCGGTGATCCACCAGGCGGTGCCGGGGCTGGCAATCGAAAACTCCGTCACCTCATCGGCGATGTTCATCGTCTTGAGATTTTCCTGCTCGGGAATTTCATAGCGGAAGCCGACGCCATTATCGAAAATGCGGAAACGCACATTCATTGCGCGTTTCAGATAGGTCGGCTGGCGGAAACGCACGATCAGGTCGTTATAATGGTTGCGCACGAAACGGCGCTCGCCCCAGGGCTGCTCCCATTTCTCGTCCACGGTCGGTTTGTTCTCGGCGCTGTCGAATTTGAAGCCACGCACCATGTCGTAACTGTCGGTCAGAATGAAACCCAGCTTTGAAGGCGCGATCAACAGCTTGCCCTTGCGGCTGATGCTGTAATTGGCACGGCCATCGCTATCCAGTTCGACGCTGACGGTGATCGATCCATCGGGCGAACTACCGGTGGCCAACGGGGCACCTTGCACTGCGCCATGGGCAAGCAATGCCACCACGGCTGCCTGAGCTGCTTTCTTCTGCATACGGGGTTTCCTCTCTCGCGGCCTGCTTTTGCGAGCCTGTTTATGACACCATTCATTGCGGCAAAGCGGGCGACATTCAACCGTGCAAAGGTTGGTATACGTATGCTAAAAAGCCTTGATTATCGGGGGAATTCGTATGTCGACCGCGATGGTCATCCGCTCGCCTTCGGCAAAGGGTTCGGTGCCGTGCCACAGCGTTGACGGGAAGAGGGCAAGGCGGCCCGGTTTGGGCTCGATATGCCTGTAGGGCGGCAGGCCCAGCTTTAACTCCGGCGGTGGAGCACCGAGCGCCAGATGGCCGGCGGGAGCAGGGCCTGCGACATCCGGTTCGGGCACCACGATATAGAGCGCCGAACTTATCCAGCCCATCACATGGGTGTGCGCGGCATGATAGCCATCGCCTGCCAATCGCACAGACCAACTGCCTTCGAACAGCAGGGGTTGGTTGCGTAGCGGGCCGAGCAATGGATGGTCTGCGTCCTGCGCTGGCAATGCGTCGATAAAGGACTGCACGGCCGCTGACACCTTTTGTCGGGTTTTCTGGATGGCGGGGTGGGGGTGGAAGAAAAGCTGCCGGTCGGTTTGCGTTCCGCCACGCACCGACTGATCGGGGTAGGGGGCCTTTAGCCGGTGCAAACCGCGCAAAACCTCTGCCAGTTCGTCGAGTTCAGACGGCGAAAATTCAAGATCGAGTGCCGTGGCAAAAATCGGTGCGCCATCGAGCCAGGCAGCGCGCGGATCGTCCAGCAGCCGCCAGCACAACGCGAGGTAGGGCCAGAACATGCGGGCTGTTGGTCCCGTCAGATGGCGCTCGGCAATGGCCATTGCCCTATTCGGATCGCCTGCGCGTAAATGGTGGCGCACCCTGCACAGATCGATGCCGGGATCGGCCACGTCGGCTACCGTATCGAACAGTGTGCGATCATTCCGCGCGTCGCCGGATTCACTGGCAAGATATAAAGCGGCAAGTTCAAGCGTGCGATTGCCCGGCAACCGGCCTTGGGCACCGCGCAGGACATTCGCGGCGCGTTCCCAATCCTTGCGCTGGGCGTGCAACTGGAACCAGGCCATATAGAGAGCGACATTTTGCGGCTCGGCCTTGGCAGCGATTACAAAGCTACGGTCGAAATCCGTTCCATCCCCTTCGGTAATGCGCTGCACGGCAAGGATGCGGTGCCCCTCAACCCAGCCGGGAGTGGCTGCCAATGTTTCCTCAAGCAGCAGTTGCGCACTGCTGGTCTCGCCCTCTGCCGCCAAGGCGAGCGCGTGGTTGCGGATGATGTCGGCGTTTGCAGGCACAAGTTGCCGTGCCTTGGCGAACAGATCGGCCGCAGGCTGCCAGCATTCGAAGCTTATCTGCGCCAGCCCGAAAGCCGCGCGCGGATCATCGGGATTGAGAGTGACGGCTTTTCGGATTGTATCCAGCGCTTCTTCCATATGCTGCGTCGCGCGCAACTCGGCAGCCCGCTGCACTAGGTTGTTCAAACCGCCGGGGCCTTGCAATGCTGGTCGATAAATTGCTGGTGCGTCGGCTGTTGCACCGCCGCAGCCGCCATTGCCGCGCGCAATTTGCGCAGCCATTCGCGGCCTTCATCGTTGCGATAGGCACCGATCGGATCGCTGGCCTGCGGGATATTGCCCTGACCGATATGTACCGCATGCCAGCTGGGAGCGCCGAACAGATCCATGTCGCGCGCAATGTGTCGGCCATAGCGGCGGAAATGGTCAATTTTGAACTGCAGCGTAGCGGGAATGTCCATCGCTGCGCAATAACGCCACAGTTCGCTGTCATCCCTTTCGGTCAGTTTGTAATGCAGGATCAGGAAATCCCGGATACGTTCAAATTCGGTGATTGCGATGTGATTGTATTCGTCGATTAGCAACGGATCGAAATCGCGATCGGGAAATAGCGCGAGCAGCTTTGAAATCCCGGCCTGGATCAGATGCAGGCTGGTCGATTCCAGTGGTTCCATGAATCCGCTCGAAAGACCGATGGCGATGACATTCCGGTTCCAGAATCTGCGCCGCATTCCGGTGACGAAACGCAGCTGGTTCGGGTCCGCTAGCGGTTCGCCATCAAGGTTCGCCAACAAAGTTTCAAGCGCCGCATCGTCGGACAGGAACTTGCTTGAATAGACATAGCCATTGCCGGTGCGGTGCTGCAGCGGGATGCGCCATTGCCAGCCCGCCTTGCGCGCTGTCGACCGGGTATAGGGCGTGGGCTCGCCGTTCTTGGCACAGGGCATGGCGACCGCGCGATCGCAGGGCAGCCAATGCGTCCAATCCTCATAGCCTGTCTGCAACGCGCCTTCGATGAGCAGCCCGCGAAAGCCCGAGCAATCGATGAAAAGCTCGGCATCGAGTTTGCGACCATCCTCCAACGTGACGCCCTCGACAAACCCGGTTTCGCCGTTCAACCGGACATCGGCAATCTTGCCCTCGACCCGTTTCACGCCGCGTTGCTCCGAATAGCCACGCAGAAAGCGCGCATAGCGTCCGGCATCGAAATGATAGGCATAGTCAAAGGTCGACAACACGTTACGCTGGTCGGGGCTGGGCAGGTTGAAACGACCCGCCTTTGCCATATGCCAAGCCATACTCAGATCGTCGAAATTGCTTGTTTCACCCGCATCGCGATCGCGCAACCATTGCTGGTGCACCGACAATATGTCGTAGGGTTTTCCATGCGGGCCGAAAGGGTGGAAATAGCGGTTGCCGAGGCTGCCCCAATCGACAAATTCGATACCGAGTTTGAACGACCCTTGCGTCTCGCGGACGAATTCGCGTTCGTCGATGCCCAGCATCTGGTTAAAGGTGCGGATGGGCGGAATTGTCGCCTCGCCGACACCAACAGTGCCGATCTCCTCGGATTCGATCAGCGTGATGGTGCAGCCTTGCGTGAGCACATTGGACAGAGCTGCCGCCGTCATCCAGCCGGCAGAGCCGCCGCCAACGATCAAAATCTCGCGTATCGCCTTGTCCGGTTGTGTCACATCCGTCTCATCTCAAAAATGCGCGCGGTGCGCCAATAAAAAAGGGGATTGCAAGGGCTGAACCGCTGCAATCCCCATATGTCTCTGCAGACCGTGGAGGCAATCTGCGAGAGTTAAGCTTGAACGGTCGAAAGCGCGCCCGATGCGACCCGGCGCGCCTCCATTCCCCCGATCAGAAGCTGAAGCGCAGCGAACCCGTGAATGTCTGACCGATCACCGGCGTGCCGGTGATGCCTGCAGGCGTACCCGTCTGGAATACGCCCACACCATTGCCGCGCGCGTCATAGGTGTTGAACAGGTTATAGACGTTGAGGCCGAGTTCGAGATTTTCCATCGGACGGACCTTCAAATTGGTGTTGAAGACCGTCTTGCCGGGATATTCGAGCGTACCGTCAAAGGTGCCCGATTGGCCAACCGCAGTCACACCCAGTGTTGCGATATCGGCAAAGTCGTAAGAACCGGTCAGCGAGTAGCTGAGATCGGGGATGCCGAGCGCGCGTCCGAAATTGGCCGAACCTGCCACCTGCGTACCGTTGCGCGTTGAAGTGAACTTCTGCTTCGCCTTGGTGTAGGTTGCGTTGGCGATGAAGTTGAAATCACCGAAGTTCAGCGTCGCGAAGAATTCCGCACCCTTGGTCTTGAAGCTGTTGTCAATGACACAGCCGCCGCCCGGGCAGATGCCAGTGGTGGTCGGTTCAAAGTCGCTGCGCTTGAAATCGCCCTTCAGCAGGGTGAATTCAACCGAGTAGCGACCGCCGCCGATCGAGCCACGGTTCTTCACGCCAATTTCGTGCTGGGTGACGAAGTCGACCGAAGGCGTAACACCGTCGGTGCAGGCGAGCGCGGTTGCCTGTGCACGGGTGCAGAGGCTGCCATCAGCATTGAATTTGCCGCTGACCGTCTGGCGGTCGCTGTTGAAACGGCCACCTTTTGAGGTGCGACCAAAGAGCGACAGGTCAGGCGAAACCTTCCACAAGCCGCCCACGGTCCAGCTGGTGTAGCTGCGGCTGTAATCGAGGATTTCGCGCGCGCCATTGGCGGTCATCGTCGGGATGAGAACGCCGTTGGAGTTGATGTTGAACTCCGAACCGCCACCAATTGTGTAGCCCGCTGCCTTCACCCGTTCAAAACGAACGCTGCCGTCGAGGTTGAAGTCATCATTGTCGAGAACCAACTGCATGTAAGGCGCAGTGTTGGTGTACGACAGGTCATAGTCGCGGGCGCAGCAGCTGCCCCAGTTGTTGTTGTAACCCGAGATACCTTCTTGCGTGATCTTGTTGGCTACGCCTGTCAGCGTTGCGCTGTCATACAGATCAAGCTGTGAGGGGCTGTTGCCGCTGAGTTCGCGCAGCGATTTGTTGACGTGCCAGTCCATCGCAATGTCCTGGTCCATGTAGAAATAACCGACGCGCGCAGTCAGCTCGGCAAAGCCGGTGTCGAATTTGCCAGCAAGGGTGAGGTCATTCACCAGGCTGCCAAGATCGCGGATGTTGGTTTTTACGTTGACGTTATTGTCGACATATTGGCCGGTGTAGAGCTGGCCCGCATTGGGCCCACTTGCATAGCGGATCGCGGCAACGGTGCGGCCGTTGACGGTCGAACCAAGGACGCTCGCGCGGGTTGCAACACCAAGGAAGGGCGAAGCGAAGCCGCCGCTGATGTCTGACCAGCGGAAGTTGTTGTCGACGGTGAAGTTATCCGAGAATTCGTAGTGGAACTGGCCACCGATCGACTTCTGCTTGGTGGTGATGCCATCCATGTCGACCCGCTCAAGATTGCCATCGCGGTTGTAGATCAGGAAGCTTTGATTATACTTCGAATAGTTGGTGTCCTTGCGGCCATCAAAGCCGGGCCAGGGGCCAACCGAAGTGACCTTGCCGCCGCTAATGCGGGCGAGGGCAGGGGCGCCGGTATAGTTGGGTTCTTGCGTGTCGGCATATTTGAACAGCAGGCGGAAATAGCCTTTGCCGTCATCAAATTCCTTGGTGAGGTTTGCTTTGACCTGAAGGCTTTCGCTGGTGTTGTAGCCGGCATCAAGCGGGCCACGGCCCTTTTTGAAAAAGCCGCCAACGTGGAAATTCATGCTGTCGGTGAGCGAACCGCCATAGCGGAAGTTGAGCTGGGTTTCGTTATAGTCGATGCCTTTTTTGAGCTCGACATAGCCACCCTCTTCGCGGCCATAGTTGCTGATATAGTTGATAACCGCACCCGGTGCCTGCGACGCAAAAGTCGTGGCCGAACCGCCGCGAACGGCTTCGACATTGGCGACGGTCGGGTCGAACTTGGTGAAATAGTCGTTATTACCGAACTGGATGTCACCGAACAGGACGACAGGTAGACCGTCCTCTTGAAGCTGTACAAACGGCGCGCCACCGGTTGCCACGGGAAGGCCGCGGACCGCGATGTTCGAGTTACCGCCGGGGCCCGAGGTGCCGGGAACCTGAATGCCGGGGAGGAGCTTGAAGACTTCGGCTTCGGAGCTCGGCTGGAAGTCCTGAATCATCTGCGCGCTGACGCTGGTGACCGAGATTGAGCTTTCAATCTTCGTCTGGTCGCGGCCAGAAGCCGTGACAACGATTTCGTCGAGCATGCCGGCTTCTTCTTCAGCCGGTGCTGATTCATCCTGCGCCATTGCAGGAGCGGCCAGTGCCAACCCCAGAGTCGCTGCAGATGCAAATGTCCTTAGATATGCCTTGCGCATAACACCTCCCAGTATCGATCCTATCCTATCGCCGCAGGCCTTTTTTGGCCGACGATCGCATGCGGTGGATACAACAATAACAATCGATTGCAATGAAAAAATGCAATCGATTGTATTTTGTAATTGGCGTTGCAAAAATGCCGCAAATTCGCCTTGCAATTCTATGCTGTTATCCGGCAAGGATGGAATGCGAGAGGGGTGTCAGCCAATCATGGTCAAGGTTCGGACAATCAAGGATATCGCCGAACTCGCCGGAGTATCGACCGGCACGGTTTCGCGCGCGCTCGCCGGGTCCGAACTTATCAGCAAGAAAACGCGGGAGAAAATCCAGGCGCTGGCCGACGAGCATGGGTTTCGGCCGAATATCATGGCGCGCAATTTGCGTATTCAACGCACCGGTGCCATCGGGGTGCTGATCCCGCTGGGCCATGAAACTGGCCAGCATATTTCGGATCCTTTCTTCATCACCATGCTCGGCCTGCTCGCTGACGAGTTGACCGAAAAGGGTTATGATCTTGTCCTGTCGCGCGTGATCCCGACCGATGGCAACTGGCTCGAACGCTTTGTCGATTCGGGGCGTGCCGATGGCCTTATCGTTATCGGCCAGTCCGATCAGGCCGCAACGCTTGACAGGGTGGCCGCTCGCTACCGTCCATTGGTGGTCTGGGGTGGTTATACCGAGGGGCAAGTGCATTGCTCGGTTGGATCGGATAACCGCAAGGGCGGCTATATCGCGGCCAAACATCTGATGGATCGTGGGTGTAGCAGACTGGCCTTTTTTGGCGACCCCAAGGCGCTCGAAATCGGGCAGCGCTTGGAAGGGTGTCGTGATGCCATGGCGGAAGCCGGGCTTTCCGAAAATCTTTCGGTCTTACCCGCACATCTGGTCGCTGAGGCCGCGCATCCTGATATTGCCCGCTTTCTGGGATCGGTCAGCGAACGGCCGCAAGGGATTGTCGCGGCATCCGACGTCATCGCGATGAGCGCGCTGCGGGCATTGTCCGAATTCGGCCTTGCGGTTCCGGGCGATGTCCGGGTTATAGGCTATGACGGTCTTGCCATTTGCGAACAGACTGTTCCGCGTCTTTCGACTGTAAGCCAGGATCTGACAACAGGTGCCCACCATTTGGTCGACATGCTGCTGCGCCGCATCGCGGGCGAAGATACGCAATCGGTAGTGATGGAACCGCAGCTGGTTGTCAGGATGTCGAGCTGAGCGCAACGGCCAGCGCGCCGAGCAAGCCGGACCGTTCACCCAGCCCGGGCGCAACTATCACTTTTTCCGGATCACCGGCAAAATAGCCCGCAGAAGCAGCTTTTGCTTCGGTACGGACAAGGTCGAGCAGTCCTTTTGTACCTGTTACGCCACCACCCAATACGATGCGCTCCGGCTCCATGACAGCCTGGAAGGTGACTATGGCCTGCGCCAGATACCAGGCGATGATGGCTTGGCCCGGATGGCCGGCTTCGAGCTCGGAAAGCGAGCGCCCCCAGCGCGCGATGATTGCCGGTCCGCTGGCAAGGCCTTCGAGGCAATCGCCGTGAAAGGGGCAACTGCCTTTGAATTCGGTATCATCGGGATGGCGCGGCATGCGGACATGGCCCATTTCGGGGTGCGACAGGCCGTGCAGCAATCGACCGCCGCTGACAAAGCCTCCACCGATACCCGTCCCGATGGTAAGATAGAGTAGCGAGTTGCAATTTACACCGGCACCCCATTTTGCTTCTGCCAGTGCCGCTGCGTTGACATCGGTCTCGATGGCTACAGGGCAGGATAGCCTTTCGGCAAATGGCGTTACCAGATCGGTATTGGCCCAATGCGGTTTGGGCGTGCGGGTGATGTGGCCCCAGTTGCTTGCTGACCTGTCCAATTGGAGCGGGCCGAACGAGCCGATGCCGATGGCGGTGAGTGGCTCACCCTGCGCCTTGAACCAATCAACAGCCGTACCGATGGTTTCATCAGGCGTGGTCGTTGGGATGCGGTGCGTCGCGCGTATAGTGCAATCGGCATCGGCGATGCCCAGTACGAACTTGGTTCCGCCAGCTTCGATCAATCCATAGGCTGCCATAGTCAGCCTTGGTCGACCCAAGCACGGTTGCCGTCAAGGCAAATGCGGAAGCGTGGGGCAGGGACGCCACCAAAATGCGCGCGCCGCCAAGCTGCATCGTCGACTATCGGGCCGGTACCGACGCCAACCAGATCGACGAAGCTCGCGACCTGCAAATCGTCCATCACCCACCAGCTATAATATTGGAACGGCTCGCTGTCGGGATTGGCAGCCACAAGGCCGGTGCCGTTGAGCGGTTCATAGGGGCCAAACAGGCTGGGGGCGACCATGCCATAAAGTCCGTTGGGGCCATTGGGGCCGTTCGGTTCAAACACCTTCCGCTGCGTGGACCAGAAGAGATAATAGAGCCCGCCTTGCGCAATAACATGCGGACGTTCCTGTTCATTGTTCAGGCCATCCGCCGTGATCAACGGTGGCAGCAACTGCCATCCTGAAAAACCGGAGCCTGTTGCTTCGGCAATGCCGATACAACCATTCCAGTCGCTATTGGCGTTCGGGATAGAGCCCGTGAAGAGAAGGTAATCGCGCTCCGTCGCCGGATCGCGAAAGTGGGCTGGATCGCGAAAGCCTTTGATGAAACCGGGAACGCCTTCCTTCTGGTTGACGATCATATAGTGACGCCCGTCAGACTCCACGGATTCCGCCGGCTCGCTCCAACCTGTGATTGCAGCGATACCGTCTTTTACCTCCAGAGCGCCACTTGTCTGGAACAGACGTTGTGCAAAGGTGATCGGGTCTTCGCCGGGATATCCGGCGGCAGTGTAGAACAATGTGACCATGCCGGTTTCGGGATCAAAAACTGACGTTCCGGCCCATTCGCGGCTGCCCGGGTTGTAGCCATCGGGCAGCGCATTGCCACAATCGCGCCACTCGCCATCCTTTTCGATAACAAGGCGGATACGCGCAAGACCGTGGCGCAGGTCCGGGTCGGGAATGGCAGGCGAGGACAGGATGAACCATATGGTCCAGCCATCCGGCTTGGCCGTGCTGCCATCGGGAAGTTGCAGCGGCCACATGTCCCAGAGATACAGGCCGTCGAGCAGCGTCCGGGGTAGATTTGCAGGCGCTTGCGGAATTGTCTGATCGCTGAAATCGTCAATCGCCGCGACATGCCGGGCGCACCAATGCGACGTCGAAATGTCTGCCAGAGAAACTTGCAATTTATCCACTCCCGGTGTCTTCGCGTTTGCCATAATCGCTATGCTTCTTGATTACAACAATCGATTGCATAAACGAGTTGAGTTGACCTGTTTTGGACTGCGTTCAGGCCAGATGGGCAGGTTGTGCTCGACCTTCCTTGATGCGGTAAACCGCTATTGCCGCCAGCAGCATGCAGATGCCCGAGACAATCAGGACATTGCGAGCGTCTCCACCAAGCAGCGGTTCATAAGCAAAGGTCATCGTGCCGGCGAAAACCAGCATCGGTACGCAGATGAACATGTTGAAGATGCCCATATAGACCCCGGTCCGTTCGGGCGGAATTGTATCCGCTAGGATGATGTAGGGATTGCCCATGATGCTGCCCCAGCCAAGGCCAATGCCGACGGCCGCGACGAACAACAGCGATTTGTCGCTTTTGTGCGGCATGGCCAACATAGCCAAACCTGCGAGTGTCAGGCACACAGCATGCAACCGTCCAGCGCCGACCTTCCTTGCCAGCGGGGCCATTGCGAGGGCTGAGATGAAGGCAATCAGGTTGAAGAATGCACCGACCTGTCCGTTAGTCAGCACAGCCTCGCGATAGGCCGCCGTGCTTGCGTCCGCCGTTCCATAGACCGAACGCGAGATCGAGTTGGTGACATAACCCCAATAGCCCGACATCGCATACCATTGAAACAAGCTCATCACCGCCATGGCGCGCATCGCATTGGGCATGTCACGCATCGCATCCCAAATTTCACGCAATGTCGCGCTCATGGTTTTGGGAAGCGCAGCGATGCGATCCTTTTCGACTTCGGACAACGGCAGTTCTGGCACGCGCAAGATCGACCAAAGGATGGTCCCGATCGAAAGCGTAGCCCCGATCCAGAAAGACACCAGAGTGAAGGTCGGGATATTGCCCTCCGACGTCGCATCCCGGCTGAGGCCGAAGATGAAAACGAGGATGGTCGGGCTAAGATAGGCCAGGCATTGCGCCAGCCCGGTGAAAGCGCTCTGGCTCAAAAAGCCGAAGCTGCGTTGGTTGGCATTCAGCCGGTCATTCACATAAGCGCGATAGGGTTCCATCGTCACATTGTTTCCGACGTCAAGCAGGAAGAGCAGCGAGAAGGCCATCAATATGCTCGCCGACAGCGGCATGAAGAACAGACCAATACAACACATCACTGCACCGATCAGGAAATAGGGCGTGCGTCGCCCCCAGCGGGAACTGGTGCGGTCGCTCATCGAGCCGATAATTGGCTGGACGATCAGACCGGTCAGCGGTCCCGCAATGCCCAGCCAGGCAAAGTTCGATTCCTCCGCGCCCAGATAGCCCCAGATGGGGGACATGTTCGCCTGTTGAAGTCCGAAGCTGAATTGCAGCCCCAAAAAGCCCAGATTCATTTGCAGTATCTGCGCGACCGAAAGGTGCGGCTTTTGCATGGCTGTCACGAATAGTCCCTCTCTCTCACCGCCAGCCTATGCACATTTGCAATCGATTGCAAGATAGTTGTACAGGCAGGCTTATGCGTTAGGAAATCGCGGCTGTTCCGGTCCCATCACGGACATGGATGGCGATATTGGCCTCGCGCGATTTGCGAATCGCAAAGGCCGTCGGTGCGGAGATGGACGCAATTGCCGTAACGCCCAAGCGTGCAGCTTTCTGGACAATCTCGTAGGAGCAGCGGCTCGACATAACAACAAAGCCCGATGTGAAATCGGTATGTTGAAATGCGAGAGCGCCCAATAATTTATCCAGCGCATTGTGTCGTCCGACATCCTCACGAGCCAGTACAATGTTGCCTTCAATGTCGGACCAAGCGGCTGCGTGCACGGTGCGCGTGGCGGCGTTCAGTGGCTGGTGCGAAGGGAGTTCGCTAAATGCACGTTCGACAGCTGCTTCTTCGAGTGGCACCACCGTGGCCGAAACCGGTTTCAGCGGCTGGAAAAACTCTTGGGCATTTTCGATCCCGCACAGGCCACATCCGGCATTGCCCGGAAGCGTACGGCGGCGCTGGCGCAAGTTCAGCCGCTGCTGGCAGCGCTCGTTCAACCGCAAGCGCAGGTCGCTGCCTTGGGTCAAGTGGTGAATATCGAGCGCTATGATATCCGCAGGGCTATCGATGATACCCTCTGTCAGTGAAAAACCGACGGCAAAGTCTGTCAGGTCGGCTGGGGTCGCCAGCATCACTGCATAGTTGCAGCCTCCAAAAACGAAGGCGACCGGCGTTTCCTCCGGTACTGACCAATGCGTGCCGTTGCTCAGGCCGACATTATGTTCGGCGGCGGGCGGCGTGCCTGTGACGCTGACAAGAAACACTATTCCGCCGGAACCCGTGCGATCCGCCGCATTTCGTCGGCGTGCGCGGCATAGTCCTGTTGCCATTCGGATTTATGGTTGGCGGGCGTAACTTCGACAGCGGTAACCTTATATTCCGGGCAACTGGTGGCCCAGTCGGACAGCTCGGTGGTGATCACATTCGCGCCCGTTTCGGGATGGTGGAAGGTCGTATAGACCACGCCTGGCTGCATCCGTTCGGACAGTTTCGCCCGCACCACCGTCTCGCCCTTGCGCGACCGCACCGACACCCATTGCCCTTCGCGAACGCCGCGCATTTCGGCGTCGGAGGGATGGATTTCGAGTACATCTTCCTCCCACCAGTCGACATTGTGGGTGCGCCGGGTTTGCGCGCCGACATTATACTGGCTGAGGATGCGGCCCGTTGTCAGGATCAGCGGGAATTTGCGGTTGGTCTTCTCCTCGGTCGGCACATATTCGGTGGTGACGAACTGCCCCTTGCCGCGCACGAAACCGTCAACGTGCATGATCGGCGTACCGTCGGGCGCGGCATCGTTGCACGGCCATTGAACTGACCCGACCTTGTCCAGCATTTCGAACGAGATACTGGCGAAGGAGGGGGCGAGCTGGGCAATCTCGTCCATGATCTGCGCAGCATTTTCATACTGCATCGGATAGCCAACCGCCTGCGCCAGTTCCTGCGTGATCTGCCATTCCGCCTTGCCGGTCTTTTCCTTCATTGCCGGGCGCACGCGGTTCACGCGCCGTTCGGCGTTGATGAAGGTGCCATCCTTTTCCAGGAAGGACGTGCCGGGCAGGAAGACATGCGCGAACCGCGCGGTTTCGTTGAGGAACAGGTCCTGGACAATTAAGATATCGAGCGCCGACAGCGCGGCCTCGACATGCTTGGTATTGGGGTCCGATTGGGCGACATCCTCACCCTGAATGTACATGCCTTTATAGGTGCCTGCGCAGGCCTCATCGAACATGTTGGGGATGCGATAGCCGGGTTCGGCATCCATCGACACGCCCCAGGCATCCTCAAACACCTTGCGCACAGCATCGTCGCTGACCGGCCGATAGTCGGGCAGTTCGTGCGGGAAGCTGCCCATGTCGCACGAGCCCTGCACATTATTCTGCCCGCGCAGCGGGTTCACGCCCACGCCGCGCCGGCCGATATTGCCGGTTGCCATGGCAAGGTTCGCCATGCCCATCACCATGGTCGATCCTTGGCTGTGTTCGGTGACACCTAATCCATAATAAATCGCGGCATTGCCACCGGTCGCATACAGACGGGCCGCGGCGCGGATATCTGTCGCCGGAATGCCAGTAATCGCCTCTATATTGTCCGGTGCATTCTCTTCGCCGCGGATGAAATCGAGCCACTCGCCGAAAGACGGCAGGTCGCACCGGTCCTTGATGAAGGCCTCATCGAGCAAGCCTTCGGTTGCGATCACATGCGCCATCGCGTTGATCAATGCGACATTGGTGCCAGGCAAAAGGGGTAGGTGATACGCTGCCTCGATACGCGGCGATCGGACAAGGTCGATCGAGCGCGGGTCGGCAACGATCAGCTTCGCACCCTGACGCAAGCGCCGCTTCATTTGCGAGGCAAAGACCGGATGCGCATCGGTCGGGTTGGCGCCGATGACAAGGATGACGTCGGCATCCATCACGCTGTCAAAATCCTGCGTACCCGCCGACGTGCCATAGGTCTGTTTGAGGCCATAGCCGGTCGGCGAATGGCAGACGCGTGCGCAGGTATCGACATTGTTGTTGGCAAAGGCGGTGCGCACCAGTTTCTGCACCACCCAGATCTCCTCGGCGGTGCAGCGTGACGAGGTGATCGCGCCGATAGCTTTGCGGCCATATTGGGCCTGCGCTGCTTTCAGCCGCTCAGCTGCAAAACCGATCGCCTCATCCCAACTGACCTCGCGCCAGGGATCGGTGATTGCCTCGCGGATCATTGGCTTGGTGATGCGGTCGGGATGGGTCGCATAGCCAAAGGCGAAGCGGCCCTTGACGCAGCTATGCCCATGATTGGCCTTGCCATCCTTAAAAGGTACCATGCGGACGACCTGATCGCCCTTCAGTTCCGCCTTGAACGAGCAGCCGACCCCGCAATAAGCGCAGGTTGTCAGCACCGTCCGGTCGGGCACGCCAAGTTCGATGACGCTCTTTTCCTGCAACGTCGCGGTGGGGCAGGCCTGCACGCAGGCACCGCACGAAACGCATTCGCTGTCGAAGAAATTCTCGCCCAGCGACACCGCGACGCGCGAATCAAAACCGCGCCCTTCGATGGTCAGCGCCAGCGTGCCCTGCACCTCGTCGCATGCCCGCACACAGCGGGAGCAGACGATGCATTTGGACATGTCATAGGTGAAATAGGGATTGCTCTCGTCCTTTTCGGACCGGGTGTGGTTTTCCCCCTCATGTCCATAACGGACCTCGCGCAGACCCACCGCACCCGCCATATCCTGCAATTCGCAATCGCCATTGTCGCTGCACGTCAGGCAGTCGAGCGGATGGTCGGAGATATATAGCTCCATCACACCCTTGCGGAGCTTGGCCAACCGGTCGCTTTGCGTGCGAACCTTCATGCCTTCCTCGGCAAGCGTGGTGCAGGATGCAGGCGTGCCCTTGCGGCCTTCTATCTCGACCAGACACAGGCGGCACGAACCGAACGCCTTCAGGCTGTCGGTCGCGCATAATTTGGGGATCGGCAGGTCGAGGCTATTGGCCGCGCGCATGATCGACGTGCCTTCCGGAACGCTCACCGGGAAGCCATCAATCTCGATCTGAACCATCTGCGCAGAGGTGGCAGCGGGTGTACCGAAATCTTTTTCCTTGAGGATCGCCAACGCCTCTCTCCTCTATTCCCGCCCGAAATCTTCGGGGAAATGGCGCAGCGCGCTCAGCACCGGCATCGGGGTCAGCCCGCCCATCGCGCAGAGCGAGCCATCGGTCATAATTTCGCACAAATCCTCGACCAGCGCCAGATTGCTTGCGCGATCCTCGCCAGCAATCACCTTGTCCATCACTTCCTTGCCGCGCACCGCGCCGATGCGGCACGGTGTACATTTGCCGCAGGATTCGATTGCGCAAAATTCAAAAGCGAAACGTGCCTGTTTCGCCATATCGACGCTATCGTTGAACAGCACGATGCCGCCATGGCCGAGCATGGCGCCTGCAGCCGCCAGTGCTTCATAATCCATTTCGACATCGAGTGCAGAGGCTGGAATGTAAGCCCCCAACGGCCCACCCGCCTGCACCGCACGTAACGGTTTGCCCGAACGAGTGCCGTCGCCGAAATCTTCCACCAGCTCGCGCAACGTCACGCCAAAAGCCATTTCGACCAGCCCGCCGCGCGCCACATCACCGGCGAGCTGGAATGCCTGCGTTCCGCGCGAGCGGCCCATGCCGAAGTCTCGGTAATACGCTGCGCCCTTTGCCAATATGTCGTCGACCGCTGCCAGCGTGAGGACATTGTTGACCACAGTGGGCCTTCCGAACAGGCCTGAAATGGCAGGGATAGGCGGTTTGGCGCGAACCTGGCCGCGCTTGCCCTCAATGCTTTCCAGCATCGAGGATTCCTCGCCGCAAATATAGGCCCCGCCGCCGACGCGGATTTCAACACGAAAATCAGATAGTGCGGCCGCATGCCAAATCTCGGCGGCGCGGCGCATCGTTGCGACGGCGTGCGGATATTCCGAGCGGATATAAATATAGCCGGTATCGGCGCCAATGGCGTGCCCGGCGATTGCCATGCCTTCGATCAGAGCAAAGGGGTCCCCCTCCATCAGCATCCGGTCAGCAAAAGTGCCGCTGTCGCCTTCGTCGGCATTGGCGCAGACATATTTTTGGCCTGCCGGTTGCTCCAATGCGGTCTTCCATTTGATGCCGGTGGGAAAGCCCGCCCCGCCGCGTCCGCGCAGGCCGGACTCGGTTATTTCGGCGACAACGTCTCGCGGCGCCATCGTCAGCGCGCGGCGCAATCCTGCCAGCCCGCCATGCGCTTCATAGTCGGCGAGGTTGAGCGGATCGATAATACCGCAGCGGGCGAAACTCAGCCGTTCCTGCT
Organism: uncultured Sphingorhabdus sp.; assembly: GCA_937873665.1. The sequence continues at coordinate 386,119 of CALMYW010000394.1, read as the reverse complement.
TTGCGAAATAGGGAATTGCTTCGGTCGGGCCATGGCACAGCGCGTGTGGCCCGCCCGACAGGAAGCCTGCTTCAAACAGCGACGCGACATCGGCGACGCTAACGGGTCCGTAAGCGATCCGCCCTGAATCCGTCGCAACTTCCACCAGCGGTTCGAGCCACAACATCCCGCGCGACCCGTTGCGCACCAGTTCGATATGGATGCCGCGTTTGCCAGCTTCGGAAGCAATTGCAGCAGCAACCTCATTTGCGCCAACCGATTGCGCCGCCGCATCGATGGGCACGAAGATGCGAATAGCGGTCATGCCTGTGGTTCCAGATCGGCAAAGATGGCATCGAGGGAAGCGGGAGTGAGCCGCGCCTTCAATTTTCCGTCAACCAGCGCAGCAGGGCCGAGCGCGCAGTTGCCGAGACAATATACCGCTTCGACGGCTATGGACGGGCTGTCGGTCAGTCGCGCCTCTACATGGCGCGCCAGTTCCTCCGATCCGACTGCCTGACACGCTTCTGCGCGGCATAGCTTGACGACATGCCGGGGTGGTGGTTCACGCCGGAAATCGTGATAGAAGGTGACGACGCCGTAAATTTCGGCGCGCGAGATATTGAGCGCATGGGCTATTCCCTTGAGAGCATCGTCGGCCAGATAGCCACGCTCGGCCTGCACCGCGTGCAATATCTCGATCAAAGCATCCGGACGATTGCCATGCTGCGCACAAATTTCGCGGCATCTTTCGAGAAGGTCGGGCAGGGTAGCAATGTCTGACATGGTTTGTTCCGTCGATAAATCTGTCGCGCGATATAGGCCAGCGCAAATCGCGAATTGCACAAAGTTGCGTGAAAAGCGGGATGCATACGAAAACACGGTGACGCAGCCTGATATGCGCAATATGAACGTTCACTAGAACAAATATATAGTGGAGAGGGACTATGGCATTAGCGCCGCAAGCAGCGAGCAGCAGCGACAGCAATCCGGTCGAAAGCGAGGGCCAGCACATCGATGCGCCCGAGCTGTGCCTGTTCGTGATGGCGCTGTTCTTCATCTTTGGTGGCATCACCTCGCTCAATGATGTGATTATCCCGAAGCTGAAGGAACTCTTCACGCTCAACTATACGCAAGCGATGCTGGTGCAGTTCTGCTTCTTCACCGCCTATCTGGTTATCGGGCTTCCCGGTGCGGCGCTGGTCAAGCGCATCGGCTATATGCGCGGAGCGGTTGCCGGTTTGCTCACAATGATGGCAGGATGTTTGTTGTTCATCCCGGCAAGCCAGACCGCGACCTATGGCGTCTTCCTTTTCGCACTCTTCGTCCTCGCAAGCGGCGTCGTGATTGTGCAAGTCGTCTCCAACCCGCTGATCAGCCTGCTCGGCAAGGCAGAGACGGCACATAGCCGCCTGACTTTTGCGCAAGCGTTCAACTCGCTTGGCACCACGGTTTTCCCTTATTTCGGCGCGATACTGATCCTCGGCAGCCTGGCCTCGGTCAGCGCCGACCAGCTTTCGGGCGCTGAGCTTGATGCCTATCGCACGGCGGAAACACAGGCGATCGTCAATGGCTATCTGGGTCTGGCCGTAGCGCTCGCAATCGTCGCTGGCGTGGTCTGGATGTTCCGCAACAAATTGCAGGGTGAGAAGCATGAACCGAGCAGCCTGCTGGGTGGGTTCCAGCTGCTTAAGCGCCCGCGCTTCGGCTATGGCGCTGCTTGCATCTTCCTCTATGTCGGCGCGGAAGTCGCTATCGGCTCGCTGATCGTCAACTATCTGATGCAGGCGCATGTCCTTGGCCTTGAAGAACAGGCCGCTGGCAAGCTGATCGGTCTTTATTGGGGCGGTGCGATGATTGGTCGCTTCATCGGTTCGGCCATATTGCGGGTTGTTAGCCCGGGTCTTGTTCTCGCGACAGTATCGGCCGGGGCAATCACGTTGATCCTTATCTCGACGAGCACGACCGGTGCAGTTTCTGGCTATTCGCTGCTTGCCATTGGCTTGATGAATTCGATCATGTTCCCGACGATCTTTACGCTCGCCTGCGAAAAGCTTGGTTCGCGTGCCGCAGACGGATCGGGCATCATCAATATCGCCATCTTTGGCGGCGCGGTCATCCCGCTCATCACTGGTGTGATCGCCGATGCAACGGGCAGCCTTGCAACCGCGCTTATCTTGCCCGCCTTGTGCTACGCAATCATCGCAGGTTTCGGCCTGTTCGCGCGCAAGCCGGCAGAAGGGTAGTGTCAGCTATCCTTCGTTCGCGATTTCCGAAAATAGTGGAAATGGTAGACGCTGAGGGGTTCGAACCCACGACCCGCTGATTAAGAGTCAGCTGCTCTACCAACTGAGCTAAGCGTCCCCATTTCAGGTGCGGGGCAGATCCCTTCGCACCGGTCTGGAGGGGCGCCTTTGGCGGGATTCGGAGTGATTGTCAAGCCTCGATCCGGCGGATTGTCCGCTTAGCTGAACGCGCGCCTTCCTGGGTGGCGTTCAATCGACATGATGATGCCGACACAGATCATCATCGTCAGCATCGAGGAGCCGCCATGGCTGACAAAGGGCAGAGGGAGCCCCGCGACTGGAGCGAAGCCGACGACCATCAGCAGGTTGATCATGATGTAGAAGAAGATGGTGCAAGTGAGGCCGCCAGCGACCAACTGCCCATAGCGGTTGGTGCTTTCCATCGCGACCTTCAGGCCCCAACGCATCAGCAGCACATAAAGCCCGATAATGATCAGGCCGCCTAATAGCCCCCATTCCTCCGCCATCGTGGCAAAGATGAAGTCGGTATGGCCTTCGGGCAGATAGTCGAGATGGCTTTGCGTGCCGTTTCCGAAACCCTTGCCAAAAATCCCGCCCGACCCGATCGCGATCTTCGACTGGGTGATGTGATAGCCCGCGCCCAGCGGATCATTTTCTGGATTGAGGAAGATGAGAACGCGGTCCTGCTGATATGGCCGCAGTCCGAAGAAAAATACCAGAGGAGCAAGAATCGCGACTGCAACGCCGCCGCCGATGAAATAGATCAGAGGCCAGCCCGCAAGAAAGCCTACCACTGCCGCGCAGAAAATATAGGCCAAAGCCGCATCGAAATCGGGCTGGATGATGACGAGAATGCTGGGGACAACCAGCATGATGGCAACCGGCCAGATTGCGTCCCAACCTGTGATTTTGGACGGTGGCAGACGATCGAAAAACCATGCCGTAACCAGCACCACAGTCGGCTTCATCAGCTCGGACGGCTGAAAAGTGATGATCCCGAGATTGATCCAGCGCTGGCTCCCGCCGCCTGCAAAGCCGATCAATTCCACCGCAACCAGCATGAGCAAAAGCACGATATAGAGCGGAAAAGTGATCTTCTTCCAGAAATCGAGCGGCAGGCGCGACATCACCACGGCCATCGTCATCAGCACGCAAAAACGCAGAAAATGATTACCCGCCCATGGGCTGAAGCTGCCGCCCGCTGCCGAATAAAGCACCGCTGTTCCAAAGGTCGCGAGCCCGAATAGCACGAAGATGACACGCCAGGGTAAAGCGGCAATAGGGGCGGGAACGATACCGTTCACATCTCGCTCCGTTCAGCAGCCGGAACGCCCTGTCCAGCCTGGAAGGCCGCATATTGGCGCGCCATGCGCTCATCAATGCCGCCGCCCCAGCCTGCTTCGAGCGCCTCGAGCGAGGCCATGGCCTTTTCACGGTCGTAGAGAAAGGTCAGGACATCCTTTGCCACCGGCGCCGCTGCGCGCGCGCCACCCATGCCATGTTCAATGACAACTGCAGCAGCGTAGCGTGGTTGTGCTACGGGCGCGAAGCAAACGAACAGGCCGTGGTCGCGAAACCGGCGTGCCCCGCCTTGCCCGCGCTGTCCGCCCTTGATTGCGCGTACCTGCGCGGTTCCCGTCTTGCCACCCATGGTGATACCGGGGATTTCAAGCCGACTTCGTACCGCCGTTCCCGCACCATTGACTACCAGGTCCATTCCGTCGCGTGCGACCTGCAGATGTTCTTCAGGAAACGGCAGATGTTTGCCAGCGGTGCGGTTCTTCAGCAGGATTTCCGGTTCCAGCATACGGCCGGACGCGATGCGCGCCGCCATCACGGCGAGCTGGAACGGGCTGGCGATGACATAGCCTTGGCCAATTACGGCGTTGAGCGAGTCGGACCGGCTCCATTCCTGATCATATTTTTTCTTTTTCCAGGCGCTGTCCGGAACGGTGCCGTAACGTTGTGACTGAAAGGGAAGGGGGAATTCCTGTCCCAAGCCTAGTTGCTTGGCAACAGGAGCGATCGCGTCATAGCCGACGCGGTTGGCCATTGAATAGAAATAGGTGTTGCAACTCTTCATGATCGCGCTGCGCATGTCCATCGGGCCATGGCGGCCCAGGCATTTGAATACGCGGTTACCAAGGCGGTAACCGCCGCCGCAGACAACTTTCTCCTCCGGATCGATTCCCTGCTGTTGGAACGCCAGGGCGGCCATCGGCTTCAGGGTCGAACCCGGAGGGTAGAGCCCTTGGAGCGACTTGTTGAGCATGGGTATGCGATCGTCTGAATTCAGCATCTTCCATTCAAGGCGCCCAATGCCTTCGGAAAAACTGTTAGGATCAAAGCAAGGCATCGAGACCAAAGCGAGAATATCGCCGGTCAGGCAGTCGATCACCACGACCGATCCCGATTCAACGCCCAGGCGGCGTGCAGCATAATTGTGCAAGTCGATATCGATGGTTAGCTGAACAGGCTTGCCAGGCGTGTCGGAACGGGTGGAAAGCTCGCGGACGATCTTGCCACGCGCGGTCACTTCCGTCCGTTTGGCACCGGGCTTGCCGCGCAGGCGCATTTCCATTGTTTTTTCAAGGCCTTGCTTGCCAACCTTGAACCCGGGCGTAATTAACAGCGGGTTTTTGTCGAGCCGATATTCCTCGGCCGAGACGGTGCCAACATAACCGAGCAAATGGCCCACTGCAGCCCCGCTGGGATAAAAGCGCGAAAAGCCTTGTCTCGGGCTGACGCCCGGTAGGTCTGGCAAGCGCACACTGACTCGTGCGAAGCTCTCATAATCAAGTCCTGCTGCCACCTGCACCGGTTGGAAGCCCTGCGCCTCTTTCAGTTCCTTTTCGATCCGCTCCAGATCTTCCTGCTTCAGGTCCAGTAACTGGGTCAGCGTACCCAGCGTCTGTTCCCGATTTTGCAGACGGTCTGGTATGATGTCGACGCGAAAATCCGCGCGATTGGTTGCAATCGGTTTGCCAATCCGGTCGATGAACCAGCCGCGCCGTGGCGGGATGAGCGTCAGGTTGATGCGGTTGCTTTCGGACGCGAGCTTGTATTTCTCATTCTCCGCGACAGCGATATAGGCCATCCGTGTGGCGACCACCGCTCCGACTGCTGCCTGCACACCGCCGATGAAAAGCGCGCGGCGGGAAAAGGTGAATTCCAATTGTCCGGTTGTCGGCCCGCGCTTGTCGTTCATGTAGCCAGCCGCCAGCCATCGAGATGCGCGCACAATCTTACCGCAAGCGGGTAAAACAGAATCGAAACGAACATCTGCGGCACGATGATGGAAACCTCCGGCGCTTGATAGGCCAGTTCGGTGATGCCAAGCCCGGCAAGCAGCGCAAACATAATCAGCGCCGATGCGATTAGCCAGTCCCGCAAATGATCGCGCCACACACCGCGCAAGTCGAGCAGTTCGATTGCAATCATGCACAGTGACCAGACAAAGGCCGAGCTGCCAAATGGTTGACCGTTATACAGATCGTCGAACAGCCCGAGCGGCAGACCGATCCATGCGGGCCACATGCCGGGCCGCATCAGGCGCCATGCAAGCAGGATGAGCAGACCAAAGGGGGGGAGTAGTGGCGTGCCTGCGACCAATGGCAAAGTCGACGTCGCCATTGAACCCGCCATCACTGAAAGGATTGGAACAAGCAGCATGCGGGCGGGCGATTGCTCGCGATCGATGCGGCTTTCATATTCGCGGCTCGGGCCCAGCAGCTTGCGCCCTGTTGCAAGCAACTGGTTCATTCGTCGGCTTCGCTTTTCGGCAATGCCTGCAGCGTGGCATCGAGCACCTTTTTGGCCGCTTGCTGATAGGGTTTCAACACGATCACATGCTCGCTTGAGGCAGGGCTGGCAATCGGGCGGGCGAGCGCACCATCGCTGGTTTTACGAACGACGGTAGCGAAAGGAATATTGGGCGGATAGAGCCCGCCGCTGCCTGACGTGGTAACGATCTGGCCGCGCTTGAAATTGTTCACGCCCAGATCGACGGGGCGAATCATGATCGTGCCATCACCCATACCGCTCGCAAGCGCAGGCAGTCCGTCGGGCACCCGAATGACCGGGATCACATTCTCGGCGTCCGACAGGAGCAAAATCTTTGCCGTGTTCGGGCTGGTCTCGATCACGCGACCGATCAGCCCTCGCGCTGCCCGCACGGGGTAGCCGACGGCGACGCCATCGCTGCTCCCGACGGATAAAATTGCGATGCGCCGACTGCTCGAAGCGGTGCTGCTGACCAGATTGCCAATCGCTACGACATTGTCCGCTTCTTCCTGCTTGAGATTGAGCAGAATTTTGAGTTCGCGATTTTCCACACGTAATGCGTCGGCCTGAATCAGCTTGGTGCGGTTGGCGGCAACCTGGCGTTTCAGTTCGGCATTTTGTGAGGCCGCATCCAGATAGGCCGATGTGTTCTCGCCAATTCCGGCGATGCTGCGGCGCACGGCGTGGAAACCCCGCGCGACCGGCGCTGTCACTTCGGCGGCACCGGCCCGCAAGGCGGCAAATCCGGTCGGATCCGCAATCGAGATCAGCAGCAATACGCCAGCCACCACCGCGCCGGCAATCGCCAGCACATAAGTAACAAACAGACTATATTGCGCTCTTCGGGAAAAACCCGGGCGCCGATGCCGTGGCGGCGCCATCCCCTTGTCCCTGCGTTATGCGGTCAGGAGGACGCCGCGGAAGACCGGGTCTTCCATCGCGCGCCCGGTGCCGATGGCGACGCAGGTCAACGGATCTTCGGCAACAGTGACAGGCAGGCCTGTTTCGTCGCGCAAATGCTCGTCCAGACCCTGCATCAATGCACCACCGCCGGTGAGCACGATGCCCTGATCGACAATGTCGGCAGCCAGTTCGGGCGCAGTGTTTTCAAGCGCGATGCGCACGCCTTCCACGATCGTGCCGATGGGTTCGGAAAGGGCTTCGGCAATCTGGCCCTGGTTGATCGAGATTTCCTTGGGAACACCGTTCACAAGGTCACGGCCCTTGATATGGATCGTGTGGCCAATGCCATCGGCAGGCGCGCGGGCGGTGCCGAAATCTTTCTTGATGCGCTCGGCGGTAGCTTCACCGATCAGCAGGTTGTGATGTCGGCGGACATAGGAGACGATGGCTTCGTCCATTTTGTCGCCGCCGGTGCGCACTGATGTGGTGTAGGCAAGGCCGCGCAGCGAAAGGACAGCGACTTCCGTCGTGCCGCCGCCGATGTCGACGACCATCGAACCGATGGGTTCGGTCACCGGCATGTCGGCGCCAATTGCGGCTGCCATCGGCTCTTCAATCAGGTACACCGCGCTGGCACCGGCATTCGAAGCCGCGTCGCGAATCGCGCGACGTTCGACCGAGGTCGAGCCCGAGGGAACGCAGATCACGATTTCGGGATAGCTGAACATGCGGGGCTTGCCGTGCACCTTGTGGATGAAGTGCTTGATCATCTGCTCGGCCACATCGATGTCGGCGATGACGCCGTCGCGCAAGGGGCGGATTGCCTCGATGCTGTCAGGGGTTTTGCCCATCATCAGCTTTGCATCGTCGCCAACCGCCTTGACGCGTTTGATACCATTGATTGTTTCAATCGCGACCACCGAAGGCTCGTTGAGGACGATGCCCTGACCGCGCACATAGACCACGGTATTCGCCGTGCCGAGATCGATTGCCATGTCTTGCGAGGCAAACCGGAAAAGCTTGAACATTCTCTAATCTTCCACTCAGAAAGAGGTTTGTGGGATTGCGGGCTGAAATGCCTTTGATGACGGCGCGGCGCAATCGCGTCGCACTACAGGAATTTGCTGTGTTTCAAAACAGCAAAATCGCGCTTCTTCACCATGAAAGGATTCGCTTGAGCGCGGCGCTTGGTCTAGGTGCGCGCAGATGTCAATAAGAAGGCTTCCCGACACGCTTATCAACCGGATTGCAGCCGGTGAAGTGGTGGAAAGACCGGCCAGTGCGTTGAAGGAACTGGTCGAAAACGCCATCGATGCGGGCGCGTCGCACATATCTATCCGGTTGGGCGCGGGCGGCCTCGACCTTGTCGAGGTGACCGACGATGGCTGCGGGATGACAGCGGACGAGATTGCACTGGCGCTCGAACGCCACGCGACCTCCAAACTGCCCGACGACAATATCGATCAGGTGCTGACGATGGGTTTTCGCGGCGAAGCCCTGCCGTCGATTGCCAGCGTTTCGAAATTCTGCGTCGAAAGCCGGGTGCGTGGGGAAGAGGGCTGGAGTCGCGTCGTCGATCATGGACAACTTGTCTCGGAAGGGCCTGCCGCTATTCCGCCGGGTACGCGGGTGCGGGTCGAGAATCTTTTCGCCAACATCCCCGCGCGGCGCAAATTTTTGCGCAGCCCGCGCGCCGAATATGCCGCTGCGCTCGATGCCGTGCGGCGGCTGGCCATGGCGCGGCCCGATATTGGGTTCACGCTTGAACATGATGGGCGGCGGACGCTTTCGGTGCAGCCGGATATGGGCCGTCCCGAACGGGTGGCAGCGCTGACCGCACCTGAACTGGCCGAGAACAGCGTCGCCCTCGATTTCCAGCGCGAAGGGATCAGTTTGGGCGGCATTGCCTCTCTGCCCACCTTCAATCGCGGGGTTGCCGATCATCAATATCTCTTCGTCAACGGGCGTCCGGTGAAAGACCGGTTGCTGGTCGGCGCGGTGCGGGGTGCCTATGCCGAAATGCTGGCGCGTGATCGCCATGCCGTGGTCGCGCTGTTCCTCGATTTGCCTCCCAACGAGGTTGATGTGAACGTCCACCCGGCAAAGACCGAGGTGCGTTTTCGCGACCCGGCGCTGGTGCGCGGGATGATAGTGTCGGGCCTTCGCCATGCTATCGATCAGGCAGGCTTCCGCAGTGTGCAACGCCCTGCAGAGGCCGCGCTGGCCAACTGGCAGCAGGAACCTGTGCGCACCGCGCAGGGCGATATCTTCGCCGCACCGCCAACCGCCTATCAGGGCAATTATGCCCGCCGCCCCGCTTTTGGCGGACTATCTGAAGCGCGGTCGAGCTTTGCCTATCTGGCGGCTATTCAGGGAGAAGAACTGGCCCCGTTGATGGGCCGTGCCGAGCCATCGACCGAAGCCGTCCCCCAAGCTGTCCGCCATCCGCTCGGCGTGGCGCGTGGACAGGTGGCGGCGACCTATATCGTGGCGGAGGCGGAGGACGGCCTTGTCATTGTCGACCAGCATGCCGCGCATGAACGTTTGGTGCTCGAACGGATGCGCGCGGCGACGGCGCAGGGCAGGGTGGCGACGCAGGGCCTGCTGGTGCCCGAAGTGGTCGAACTCGAAGAAACTGCCTGCGACCGGTTGGAAGCGCGGCTAGCCGAGTTCGCCGATCTGGGTCTGGAAATCGAACGCTTCGGCCCTGCCGCGATGTTGGTGCGCAGCGTGCCTGCGCTGTTGGGGACGCAGGACGCTCAAGCCCTTGTTCGTGACCTCGCCGACGATTTGGCCGCCTATGATGAGGCGATCAGCCTCAAAGAACGCCTCGACTTGGTCGCTGCAACCATGGCCTGCCACGGATCGGTAAGGGCTGGCCGCGTGTTGAGCGTTGCTGAAATGAACGCACTTCTGCGCGAAATGGAAGTCACCCCGCATTCGGGCCAGTGCAATCATGGCCGACCGACTTGGGTGAAATTGGCGTTGGGGGATGTCGAGAAATTGTTTGGGAGAAAGTGATGACGGTCGTTGGTGAACTTGAAGGTATGGAACGAGTTAAGTGTAAGACGTGCGGTTTTTCAAACCTTATTCCAGAACGCAATCGGGCAAACTCGGCTGGCCGTAATAGGTCAAGTTCGGGGTTGCCCATTGCCAGCCTTACATGCGTCCGCTGATTGAAAGTTCTATAATGATCCCAGCGAACATGTCGAGACACCGCCAAGCCATGCCTCACTCAAACTGAATCCTGATATCCATAGAAAGATGCAATATCCGGACCACGGTCAGTTTTCTGGCGCTGGACTGATAGTAAATCCGGTGTTGTCCCTGCCGGAATGACCGGACACCGCCGCGCAACTCGCTATGAACCGGCCCCAACCCGGGATTCGCGCTCAGCCAATTGATCCGCGCGGCAATCTTGCCCACATAGTCGCGCGCTTCCGCCTCGCCATGTTCTGCCGAGCCAAATTCGATGATGTTGAAAATATCGTCCTGCGCACGTTCCAGGATTTCGATTTCAAGCAAGCCGCGCAAATCCCGCTTCGACAATATCCTCGATGCTCTTGCCGGTAGGAGGCGAGGCGAGGCCTTCGTCGATGGCAGCCTGCAGCCGTTCCCGCTTTGTCACAAATTCCTGCTCACGGCGTAAAAGATCGCGGATCAGGTCGCTGGTGCTGCTGTAAAGCCCTTCGGAAACGCGAGCTTCGGCCCAACTTTTCAGGCCTTCCGGTAGCGAGACATTCATCTGTGCCATAAGCAGCGTATATAAAATTGCGCTAAATTTGTCAATCTTCCATGATCTCCGGACGCCGCACCCGGATCAATCCGGTCGAAACCATCGCCATCACCGCAACATCGTCCTGATTAAACACTGTGGTGCGACCGACAAAGCTACCCATTTCGGGGCGCGATTTTGAGCGGCGTTTGGAGAGGATTTCATGCTCGACGCGCAGCGTGTCCCCGGGATAGACCGGTTTCAGCCAGCGCAGTTCGTCGATGCCGGGGGAGCCAAGCCCTGCCTGCTGGTTCACCTTCATGTTGTCGACCATCATCCGCATTGCCATTGAGCCGGTGTGCCAGCCACTTGCAGACAGGCGGCCGAAATAGGTTTGTGCGGCCGCCTCGTCGCTCAAGTGAAAGGGTTGCGGATCATATTTGGTGGCGAATTCGATCACTTCCTCGCGCGTGACCTCATATTTTCCATAGCTGGATTTGGTGCCGACGACGATGTCTTCATAGTGGAGCATGAAAGAGCCTTGTTCGAAAATTTACCGTAGCCCTGAGCTTGTCGAAGGGCGCTTCCCAGTTTCGCGTAAACCTTTGGGCGTACTTCGACAAGCTCAGCACTACGGTGTTGTTAAAGGGGGCATTGTTTACTCGATAATCGGAATTTGCGGTGCAGCCTCGCGCGGCAGGTGCCCGGAGAGGCGGGGGTCTGGGAAGGTTTCGAGCTGGCGCTGATAGGGGAAAAAGCCGCTCTTTATATAGAAACCCAACGCGCCGGGTGCGTCGAGCGTGCAGGTGTGCACCCAAAGTCGCTCCACACCCTTGCGCGCCCACGCGGCCTGCAGCGCCATCGCCATCAGCCAGCGCCCATGGCCTTTGCCATTGAGAGCAGGGATAAGGCCGAAAAAGGCGAGCTCGCATTGCCCCGCCTCGCGAAAGTCGAGTTCCAAAATCCCGACTTCGATCCCGCGCCGGTCGGTCACGGCCCAGATCATGACATCGGGATTGTGGATGATAGCTGCGAGCTCTTCATCCGCCATCACCAGTCGTGAGAACCACAGCCAAGGCTCCCCCACGCGGCGGTAGAGCAGGCGGTATTTTTCGAGGGCAGGGGCTTCCCACCGTTCGAGCCGCAATTCGCCCGCCGGCATGGGGCGCAAGGGTGGGCGCGCCGTCATCTCGAGCGAAGTCACGATGGCGGCTATATCGCCGTCGGGAATCGGGGAGTAGGCCAAGCCGCTATTCCCAAACCACTTCGGGCGGCAGGCTCATCAAAATCGCGTCGACGTTACCGCCGGTCTTGAGGCCGAAGGTGGTTCCGCGGTCATAGACAAGGTTGAACTCTGCATAGCGACCGCGCCAGATGCGCTGCGCCTGCTTTTCGGCCTCGCTAAATTCCTGCCCCATCCGCTTGCGGACGATCTTGGGGTAAATGTCGAGAAAGGCCTCACCAACATCGCGGGTGAAGGCGAAGTTGCGTTCGAACATCGTGTCATTGTCGCATTCGAGATGGTCGTAGAATATCCCGCCAACGCCGCGATGCACCTGGCGATGCGGAATCCAGAAATAATCGTCGGCCCACTGCTTGTAACGTTCATAGACATCCGGACCATAAGGCGCGCAAGCGGCGCGCAGGCGGGCGTGGAACTCTTCGGTGTCCTCGTCATAGGCGATGGGCGGGTTAAGGTCGGCCCCGCCACCGAACCAGCGTTTGGTGGTCGCGAGGAAGCGGGTGTTCATGTGCACGGCCGGCACATGCGGATTGGCCATATGCGCGACCAAGCTGATACCGGTTGCAAAAAAATTGGGGTCTTCCGCAGCACCGTGGATGGTCTGGGCGAAATCGGGGTTAAAGGCACCGCCGACGGTTGAGACATTGACCCCGACCTTTTCAAAGACCTTACCCTTCATCACCCCACGCACGCCGCCGCCGCCGGGCGAGCCGTCATGATCGGTGCGTTCCCAAGCCAGATATTCAAAGCTGGCATCGGATCCGGCCTCGCGCTCGATGGCCTCAAATTCCGCGCAAATGCGGTTTCGCAGCGTTTCGAACCATTCGCGTGCTGTTTGTTGCTGGACGTCGAGGGTCAACGTCATGGCGTCTTCTCCATAGGCAATTGCCCCGTTTGGCGCAGGGCTTCCGAAAGCGCGATGCCAGCCGAAACAGCAACATTCAAGGAGCGAAATCCGGCTTGCATCGGAATCCGTATGCGCAGGTCGCATGCGGCATGCACATCATTGGGTACGCCGGCGCTTTCCGAGCCGAACAGCAAAATGTCACCGGGTAGAAATTCGGTTTCGTACAGCGAAGTCGAGCCCTTGCTGCTCATCAGCGCTATTCGCCGGCCTTCGACTTTTGCGGATTGGGCAAATGCCTGCCAGTCGGCAAAACGCTCTACCTCGACGGCTTCGGCATAATCCATGCCCGCCCGTTTCAGCGCCTTGTCCGAAAAGGGGAAGCCGCACGGCTCGATGATTGCACAGGGCACACCAAGGCAGGCACTCAGGCGCAAAATCGTGCCGACATTTCCGGCGATGTCGGGCTGGTAGAGGGCAATTTTCAAGGCAGGTTCCGTTTTTTGCAACTTATACACAGGCGAATGACACATATTGGCCAATTTCCCGGTTGGCAAATCGGGCGCAACGCGTCTATGAGGCCGCGGAATCACAGTTGGCCTGCAAGCCAGACTGTGCAAGAATGACAAGAATATAGGGGTTAACCGCGCGGCAGTCTGCCGCTCCAAAGCGGAGTTTGAGGGCGAAACATGGCTACGGTCGAACAGGCGGAAAGCATGACAGAAACAGTTGCCGAAGATGGCGTTCGCCGTCGGGATTTCATTCACATTGCCGCAGTGAGCTGGGCAGGCGTTGGTGCCGCCGCAGTTGCCTTGCCGCTTTTGAACCAGATGGGGGCCAGTGCCGATGTCCGCGCGCTTGCCTCGATCGAGGTTGACCTGGCCGCAATCGAGCCCGGTCAGGCGATCAAGACCAGCTGGCGCAAGCAACCGGTTTTCATCCGTAACCTGACCCCGGCCGAAGTTGCTGATGCAAACAAGGTTGCCGTCGGCACGCTGCGCGATCCGCAGACGCTGGCCGAACGCACCAAGCCGGGCAAGGAAAACTGGCTGGTCACCATGGGCGTCTGCACGCATCTTGGTTGCGTGCCGCTGGGCGCTGCGGCGGGTGAAGTGAAGGGCGAATTTGGCGGCTATTTCTGCCCCTGCCACGGTTCGCACTATGATACCGCCGGTCGCATCCGCAAGGGTCCGGCACCGCTGAACCTGCAGGTTCCCGAATTCGCATTCATTTCCGACACAGTCGTGAAAATCGGTTGAGGAGCGCACCGAAATGAGTTTCCCCTGGGCCAACGAATATAAGCCTCAGCATCCGGTGATGCAGTGGGTCGATGAACGCCTGCCGCTCCCCCGCTTTGTTTATAACGCCATCGGCGGCGGCTATCCGGTTCCGCGTAACCTGAACTATTTCTGGAACTTCGGTGTGCTTTCGGGCGTTGCGTTGATGATCCAGATCATCACCGGCATCATCCTCGCCATGCATTATTATGCCAGCATCGATGGCGCTTTTAACAGCGTCGAACATATCATGCGTGACGTGAATGGCGGCTGGTTTATCCGCTATGCGCACATGAACGGCGCAAGTTTCTTCTTCATTGTGGTCTACATCCACATATTCCGCGGGCTTTTCTATGGTTCGTACAAGGCCCCGCGCGAAATGGTGTGGTTGCTCGGCGTTGTAATCTTCCTGCTGATGATGGCCACCGGCTTCATGGGCTACGTGCTTCCTTGGGGCCAGATGAGCTTCTGGGGTGCGCAGGTTATCACCGGTTTCTTCTCGGCCATTCCGGTCGTGGGTGAGCCGTTGCGCCAGTGGCTGCTAGGCGGATTTGCGCCTGATCAGGCCGCGCTCAACCGCTTCTTCTCGCTGCACTATCTGCTGCCGTTCGTCATTCTGGGTGCCATCATCCTGCACGTATGGGCGCTGCACATCCCCGGTTCGTCAAACCCCACCGGTGTTGCGGTGAAGGCGGAAAGCGACACAGTTCCTTTCCATCCCTATTACACGGCAAAGGACGGTTTCGGTCTTGGCCTGTTCCTGATTGCCTTTGTGCTCGTCACCTTCTTTGCGCCGAACATGCTGGGCCATCCGGACAATTATATTCCGGCGAACCCAATGTCGACGCCTGCGCACATCGTTCCTGAATGGTATTACTGGCCGTTTTACGCGATCCTGCGCGCCTTCACTGTGGACTTTGCGATCCCCTTTACCGGTATCGTGATCATCCCGGCGAAGTTGATGGGCGTTCTTGCGATGTTCGGTTCGATCCTGCTGCTGTTCTTCCTGCCCTGGCTTGATACCTCGCCGGTGCGCTCGGGCCATTATCGTCCGCTGTTCCGGAAGTTCTTCTGGTTTGGTCTGATCCCGTGCATCGTGATCCTCGGCTATTGCGGCGTGATGCCGGCTGAGGAACCTTATGTGATGCTCAGCCAGCTTGCCGCGGCCTATTATTTCGCGCACTTCCTGATCATCCTGCCGATCGTGTCGCGAATTGAAAAGACCGCGCCGCTGCCGAACTCGATCACCGAAGCGGTCACCGGCAAACCGCTCGAAACTGCTGCTGCCTAACAGGGAAAGAATAGCATCATGGTCCGTCTTATCGCTGGTCTGGTCGGCTTGTTCTTCAGCGGAATGCTGCTGATCTCGTTCGTCACGGGTGCCTATACTGCAGTTACCGAGCCTGTTGCGCCGACTGTAGAATCGCAATTCCACAAACATCCGAAAAAGGTGTCGTTCAAACATGACGGCCCCTTCGGTTCCTATGACAAGGCGCAGTTGCAGCGCGGCCTGAAGGTGTATGCCGAAGTTTGCTCGGCTTGCCACAGCCTCAATCAGGTTGCTTTCCGCAACTTCGAAGACCTTGGCTATAGCGAAGACGAAGTAAAGGCGATTGCCAAAGGCTGGAAGACCGAGGTTCCCTCGATCAATCCGGAAACCGGTGAACCAACCACTCGCCCGGGCCTGCCTTCGGACAAGATTCCTTCGCCCTATGCGAATGAAACTGCAGCGCGTGCCGCCAACAACAACGCGCTTCCGCCGGATCTTTCGCTGATGACCAAGGCGCGCCACAATGGCCCCGCTTATGTCTATTCGCTGCTAACGGGCTATGCGGCTGTTCCGGCAAATCTGCCCAAGGAAAACCGCCCGGGCACCGGACTGCATTACAATCCTTATTTCGCCAACCTGAACCTTGCAATGGCCCCGCCGCTGACCGGCGACGACCAGGTGACCTTCGACGATGGCACCAAGGCGACCAAGGACCAGATGGCAAAGGACGTTGCAGCCTTCCTGACCTGGACAGCCGAACCGAAGATGGAAGCACGCAAGACTGCGGGCTGGGCGTCGCTGATCTTCCTGATCATCTTCACTGCACTGTGCTATCTGTCGTACCGCACCATCTGGGCCGACAAAAAGCATTGAGACCGATATGGTGAAAAGCCCTGCAGCGCGCGATCGCTGCGGGGCTTTTCATTTGCTGCATATCTATTGACCGGCGCGCGCCGCAATGGCATTAGCGCCGCCATCGGAGCGGGCGGGTATAGCATAGTGGTAATGCACTAGCCTTCCAAGCTAGCTAGAGGGGTTCGATTCCCCTTACCCGCTCCAACTTTACCAACAGTTCTGCCGACCCCAGCCGCTTCTGCGGCCGTTACCAATTGCGACAAATTCGTGCGCGCGTCGGATAGTTCTGCGACCTTTGTTTCCTAAATAGCAGGCAACCGGCCATAGCGGCTCTATGGACAGACACGAAGGTCAAGTGACATGAAAAAGAAATTCCTCATTGGCGGCGGCGCAGTTGCGACTGCCGCAATCGCCGCAGCGGTTGCCTTTGCAGCGCCCGGCCCAATGGGCAAAGCCGACGCCAATGGTGACGGTTCGCTCAGCAAGGCTGAAGTGACCGCGATGGCAAACACCCATTTCACCAAAATGGATGTCAACGCCGACGGCCAGATCAATGCTGCCGACCGTGAAGCCAAGCACAAGGCCAAGTTTAGCGAAATGGACACTGACAAGAATGGCAGCATCAGCGAAGCTGAATTCACTGCCGCCCATGCTGCACGCATGGCAGAACGTGACGAACGTGGCGAACGTGGCGAACGTGGCGAACGCGGTGAAGGCAAGATGGGGCGTCATCACGAAGGTCGTGCCCATCACGGTGGCCGTCATGGCGGCGGCATGAAGATGCTCAAAATGGCCGACACCAATGGCGACAAGACCATCACCAAGGCGGAAATGACCGCAGCGGTTGATGCTCATTTCGCCAAAGTAGACACCAACAAGGACGGACAGATTTCGAATGCCGAGCATGGTGCCATGCGCAGCGCGATGCGCGAACAGATGAAATCTGCTGCCACAAACTAAGCTTCCTTCCCCCTGGCGGGGCGGCTTCACCCCTATGATGCCGCCCAGCTTCCCCTTTGCAGATTGGCGCGATAGTAACAGCCGATGCCCAAGACCCGCCCCCATATCCTGTTGGTCGACGACGAACTGTCGATCCGTGACCCGTTGGCGCGCTATCTGGAGAAACAGGGCTATCGCGTGACCGAGGCGGGCAATGCGGCGAGTGCACGCGAAGCGCTCAAAGGCTATGATATCGATGTTGTCCTGCTCGATATTATGATGCCGGGTGAGGATGGTTTGAGCCTTACCCGTTACATTGCGGAAAATGGCGGGCCACCGGTGATACTGCTTACCGCACGCTCTGAAGAGGCCGACCGCATTGTCGGCCTTGAAATCGGTGCGGACGATTATGTCGTCAAACCATTCTCTCCCCGCGAACTGGTGGCGCGCATCAAGGTCGCTCTCCGTCGCACCAACGGCGCACCGGTTGCCAACGGCAATGGGGGCACCATCTGGGCGTTTGATGGCTGGCAGCTGAAGACTGCAGAGCAGCAATTGTTCGATCCGCATGGCGCGCTCGTGCCTTTGTCATCGGGCGAGTACCGGCTGCTGGAGGCGCTGGTGGAGCGGGCGGGTCAGGTGCTCAATCGTGACCAGCTACTCGACCTTACCAAGGGCCGCATTGCCGGGCCGTTTGATCGTGCGATTGACAATCAGGTTAGTCGGTTGCGGCGCAAGCTAGAACCAGACAGCAAGGATCCCAAATATATCAAAACGATCTGGGGCGGTGGCTACCGCTTCTCGGTCGAAGTCCAGCGGAGTTGACGATGTTTGGGGGGCTTCGCTTTTTTCCGCGCAGTATGACCGGCAGGATCATACTGATAACTGCATTTGGCTTGTTGCTGGTGCAGGGAATTAACACTGCGATGCGATACCAAATGCTCAAGGGTCGGGCTGTAGTTGAGGCATCTTCCCTGATGGTCGCAGTCGCATCCAACAGGCTTGATTTTGGTTCGGTTGAGCCGGTTAATCGTTTGGGAGGTCGACCCTCGGTCAGGATCATTCGAGCGAAGGGGCCGCTGAATACGCCGGGATTTCATAGCACGGAAGAATTGGCTGAGCGCCTCGCCATGCATTTGCAATCTGTCTATCCGGAAATCCAGTCGGTGCGTTTGTCTGTTGGACCGGCCTCTGCGCTGCCGGACGATCTTAAACCCAGGCCTCATACTTATCGTAGTGCTCCTGAACATAAATGGCGTGCAAATTCCAGTCGAGGAGAAGTGGCTCTGCTCAGCGTCAAGCTGGCCGATGGTAACTGGCTCCACTCGGCCGCGCGGGTAAGGACGCGCAACATTCTTCCACCGCTGGCGCTTCTTATCGAGACCGGGCTGATCTACCTCGGCGTGATGATCCCGTTGTTGCTCGTCATTCGCCAGATTTCCAAACCGCTGCGTCAACTCAACCTGCGTCTCGAGCATGCGGGGTTGGCGAGCGGCGCGCCGCCGCTTGAGCCGCAAGGTCCCGACGACATCCGTAGTTTGATCGACAGTTTCAATACGGCCGAGCAGCGTGTGAATGCGATGTTGACCGAAAAGGACGTGATGTTGGGTGCGATTGGGCACGACCTGAAGACGCCGCTGGCATCGCTGCGTGTGCGTATCGAATCTGTCGAGGACGAGGATGAACGCACGAAAATGGCGGCGACGGTGGACGAGATGGTCCACATTCTCGACGATATCCTGATTCTCGCCCGCCTCGGCAAATCGGCTGAGGCGCTGGTACTCACGGACGTCAGCGCACTCGTTGAAATGGTGGCTGACGAACTGGACGGCGAGGGCTCGTTGACGGTAGTCGAGAGCATGGAAAAATGCCGTGCCGCAGTCCGCCCTGTCCTGTTGCGCAGAGCGCTACGCAATTTGATGGGCAACGCGCTGCAATATGGCGGCAAGGCGCAGATTGTGACCGTGTGCGACGGAAATCAGTTGTCGATTACGATAGATGACCAAGGACCGGGTCTTGCGCATGAACAACTGACCGACCTGTTTGAACCCTTTGCGCGGGCTGAAAGCTCGCGCAACCGGGCGTCTGGTGGTTCTGGCCTTGGATTGACCATTGCGCGCGCCATTGCCCGGGCGCATGGCGGCGATGTTACTCTGGAAAATCGGAGTGAAGGCGGTTTGCGCGCGACCTTGCGGATCAGCCAGAAACTGGACTGACTTATTGAAATCAGATGCCGCTGGGTTGCTTCTTCCAGCTGCCGCTTGCCTGATACTCGCTTTTTACATCGCCATTGGTCGGCAGCTTGCCACCGGCATAGGCATCATCACCACCCCTGGCGTGGGCATCTGCCGAATAGTCGGGAGCATTATAGTTTTTAGCTTGGGCAGGGCGATAGGGCGTTATGTCGGAATAGGCCGCCGCAACGTTTGATCCGCCTGACAGTCCGGCTTTGGCCGCCGCGATAGCTTCGGCTTCGGCCTTTAGGCGAACAGCCGCAAATTCGCGTTCATATTGTTTTTGCAATTCGATCGGATCGAGCAAGGGCGTAACTTCGGCGTTCCAAGCGCGCGGTTTCGGCCCCGGGAAAGGTTCACGGCCTGCATGGCTGCGGAAGAATGCAGACGGGCGCCCGGCACTGCCTTTCCAGCTATAGAAACGGTGCGCACCGATGGTGCCGATGAAATTCAGGCTCGGGGCCCAATAGGGATAGACATAGGTCGCGTGATAGTGTGTCGCCATGCCGACGGGCGCATAAACCGAGCCCGAAAGCGCATCCATCGCAACACGCTGTGCCCGCAGCCATGACGGGCGGGCAGGGGTGCGCGCCATCGACCCGTCGCAGCTATAGCTGAACTGGCAACCGGTAGCGCGTTCCGACCCCTGATAGATCACGCCGCAAATGCTGTTCGGATAGGTCGGGTGCCGCATGCGGTTGATGATGACCTGCGCGACGGCGCGCTGGCCTGCGTCAGGTTCGTTCGCAGCTTCGTAATAAATCGCATCGGTCAGGCACTTCAGTGCGCGGCCATAGTCAACCGTTCCCGCCTTCATCACGAACGGCGCGGCCGCTGCGTTTGTCGCGAATGCAGAGAGATCGGCCTTTGCAATCAATGCGGATGTTTCGGGTGAAACGCCCGACACCGATTTTGTCAATTTGAGTTGGGGCGCCGCGGGGGCGTTCACATCGGGATCAAGGAAGAAAAAGGCTGACCCCGAGAAATTCTCGTCAGCCCGTTCTGCAGCATCTGCCAGCAAATCCTTGGTCGATGGTTCGCTCGGAACACTCCACGCCCATTGGGCCGAGCTAGGTAACAATGCCAAAAGCAGAAAGGCTATCACCACAAGCACAAGCTCGCGCCAGCCAAACAGGCGCCGTTGGCGCTTGGCAGGCGCTTGCCGTTTTTTCGGCGCGCTTTCTGTCTGGAGTGGCTGGTGCAGCATGATTGTGACTAAAGTTATACCCCTGTAACGAGTCGCCTATAGGCGCAAAGGATTACAATCTGGAGTGCTAATTTAGCCCTGTTTCATCGCGGGACGCGCAGAAAGCCTTGGATTAACGTGACATATTTTTACAGCGCTTGTAAAAAATTGTGCAGCGCAGCAACAAACTTGCGTTTGGAGCGGAAATAGGCGCTTTTGCTTGCACCATCGTTGGCAACACGCCTAGAAGGCCGCCCGCAATAGACTTAGTGGAGTAATCAAGATGGCGGCGAATTGGACGCCCGAAAGCTGGCGCAACCATGACGGCAAGCAGATGCCGACCTATCGTGACCAGGAAGCACTGGCCGCGACAGAAGCGACGCTGCGCAACTTTCCGCCGCTGGTATTTGCGGGTGAAGCGCGCAACCTGACTTCGGAACTTGCCGATGTGGTGGATGGCAAGGCGTTCCTGCTACAGGGTGGCGATTGCGCCGAAAGTTTTGCCGAATTCCACCCGAACAACATCCGCGATACGTTCCGTGTGCTGTTGCAGATGGCTGTCGTCCTGACCTTTGCCAGCAAGCTTCCGGTCGTGAAGATTGGCCGCATGGCAGGCCAGTTTGCCAAGCCGCGCTCTGCCGATACCGAGGTGATCGATGGCGTCGAGCTGCCCAGCTATCGTGGCGACATCATCAACGATATCGCGTTCGAATCCGTCGCACGCGAGCCCGATCCCGAACGTATGGTCAAGGCCTACAGCCAGGCGGCTGCCACGCTGAACCTGCTGCGCGCGTTCAGCCAGGGCGGCTATGCCAACCTGCAACAGGTGCATGCCTGGACCCACGATTTCATGGGCCGTTCGCCCTGGGCAAAAAAATTCAAGGATGTGGCCGACCGTATCGGTGAGGCGCTGGCCTTCATGGAAGCCTGCGGTATTACTCCTGAAACCGTTCCCCAGATCAAGGGCACCAGCTTCTACACCAGCCATGAAGCGCTGCTTTTACCCTATGAGCAGGCGATGACGCGGCAGGATTCGCTTACCGGTCAATGGTACGACACCTCGGCTCATATGCTGTGGATTGGCGACCGCACCCGCTTTGAGGGTTCGTCGCATGTCGAATTCCTGCGCGGTATCGGCAATCCGATCGGCATGAAATGCGGACCGAGTCTGGAGCCGGATGCGCTGTTGCGGATGCTCGACACGCTGAATCCGGCGCGCGTTCCGGGGCGGATGACGCTGATTACGCGCTATGGCCATGACAAGATCGAGGCCGGTTTGCCGAAGCTAGTGCGTGCAGTGCTGCGCGAAGGCCATCCGGTAATCTGGTCGTGCGACCCGATGCATGGCAATGTGATCAAGTCGGCCAGCGGATACAAAACCCGCCCGTTCGAACGGATATTGGCTGAAGTTCGCGGATTCTTTGCCGTGCACCGTGCAGAGGGCAGCTTTGGCGGCGGCATCCATATCGAGATGACCGGCCAGAATGTCACCGAATGCACTGGAGGTGCGATTGCGGTGACCGATGAGGCGCTTGCGGATCGTTATCACACGCATTGCGATCCGCGCCTCAATGCGGCGCAGTCGCTAGAACTGGCCTTCCTGCTGGCAGAAATGCTCAATCAGGAACTGGCCGAGCGCGCAAGGCAAGCGGCTTGATGGCCGGGGAACGCGTTCGCATCATCCAGCGCGATGTCGTTAAATCGGGCGTCGGTTTCGGCAGCGCGCTGGCGATTGTCATCAGCTATACCGCGCATAAATCGGTATTGTGGGCGATTATCCATGGATTTTTCAGCTGGTTTTACGTTGTGTATTTCCTGCTGACGCGGTGAGTGCCCTCTGCTAAAGACCGCTTATGGGGTTGCGCCTGATTTTAAGTTCTATAGTGTTTCTGGGCCTGTCTGCTTGTGCCAGCCCTATAGAAACGCGTGTGAACAGCGCCGGGCCTGGCGTTGCGACTGCCCTCACGATTCTTCATGAAACTCCGCCAACAGCTTCAGCCGCTGCTCAGGCTCGTGCCGCCGTCATCAAATCTCTGGCAAATAAAGGTTTTCCTGAAACTCAAGTCGGTGACGTTCAGCTTCATGTTGCTTTTGCAGAGAGGGATGCAGCCATTTCGGTGAAGGTAAAATCGGGCGATACCGTTACGGATATTGCGGCGGCCAAAGATGCAAAGCCGTTTCAGAGTTGCGATGATAGAGAGATGCGCCTTTCGGTCATATTGACGCGTATTGGCGATGGCACTGAATTGTATCGCGGCGAAGCTTCGGAATATCATTGCAAGGCGCAAATGGCCGAGGTTCTCCCCGCTCTGGTTACCGCCGCTCTCGCCGATCTTTCTCGTCCCAAGGGGGCGTATAAAATTAGGCGGCAGGGTCTGGAATAGGATCTGCCGCTTCAGGGAGGCGCAGGTGGAAACATGCGCCTTTCTTGCCATTTTCAACCCAGACCTTGCCTCCATGGCGTTCCGCAACCGCGCGGACATAAGTCAGGCCCAGTCCGCTGCTCTTGATACGTGCATCAGGAGCCGAGTGCGCAGCAAATCGTGTGAACAGCCTTGGCAGCAGGTCAGGTTCAATGCCCGGCCCTTCGTCGCAAATAGTCAACTCGAGCATGCTAGCTTCGACATCACGAATGCGCCGGGTGCGTAGCTGTATCGAACCTCCGACAGGGCTGAATTTGATGGCATTGTCGAGGATATTGGTAATCGCGCGGCCGAGGCTGTCAGGCTCTGCCAGCACAAAGCCGCTGCCGCTATCATCGATTACTTCTATCCTTACGCTACGCTCTTGCGCCAGCGGCCACAGATTGTCGGAAACATCGTGCGCCAAATTGGCGAGCAAAACATCGGTCCCTTCGAAAGGGCTCTCGCCCATGCGCGCAACATCCACAAAGTCCTGCGCCAGAGCGATCGTTCGGCGGGCATGCCCTTCAATGCGGCGGCTGACATCCTTGTCCGCTACCGTAGGCAGCAGGGCAATGATCGCGGATTGGGGGGATCGCATGTCGTGTGACAGCAGTTGCAGCGCCTCTTCGCGATCGCTTTCCGCCTGCGCCAGCGCGCTGATGTCAGCAAGATAGTGGATCTGCCCGACATGCACATCCAAGTCGTTGACGACCGGAGCGCTGCGCATGACGAAATGGCTTCCGTCGGGTGAGACGAAACGCACAAATGGCTGATGATCACCGGTTGGCTCGCGCTCCATGGCCCGCAGATACTCGTCGACACTGCGCCGGTGCACGGGTGCGACGATGCGGTCGAGTAGAGATTTAAGTGCCGTGCCTTTAAGCCTTGGACCCAGATATTCCTCGATCCGGTGGTTCGCCATAGTCACTGTACCAACCGTATCGGTCACAAACATCGGATCAGGTAAATGTTCGAGTGAGTCTGATACGAAGCGCCGCAGATCGCGCAAATGGTCGATGGCGCTGCCCAGTGCCGCGCTTTGCCGGCCGACCAGATCACTGCCGCGGTCAGGGTTCAATGCCAATGGCACAATTTCGCCTTCGCGCTCAAGTTCGCCGAGTTCGCTCTGCATGAAGGCACTCATAGCCTGCAGGCGGCGCCAACCCCATAAAGGGTAAACCAAGATTATTCCAATCAGTGCGGCGCCGGGTGGAAACCATATGCTTGCAGATAAAGCTACCATGCTTGTCACGAAAACGGTCGCGATCAGACACAGTGATACGATCAAGGCCGTTCGGGGTTGCCAGCGCAGAAAGCCGAGCATCAACAGCCACATCGGCAAAAGCGAGAGCAGGGAAATCTGCCAGACTGGCGCTGATGCGATGAAATCGTCACGGCGGAGCGCTGCAACCATATTCGCCATGATTTCCGATCCCGACACGACGCCGCCATCGCTGAAGGGGGCGGGGTAGTTATCTCCCATTCCGGCGGCCGTAGCGCCGATGATTATGTCGCGCCCCTTGACCAACTGATCGGGAATGCGACCTTCCAGCGCATCAACGAAAGAGATCTCCGAATAGCTGTCGCGAGGCGCATAAGGGAGCAGGAGATGTTGGCTACACCGGGCCAGTCTTGCAAATGCCGGGGAGGGCTCTGCTCCGTTCCGATATATCAGTTCGGCCAGATGCGGCCAGCTTCGCTCGTCACTGTCAAAACACAGGTTGATGCGGCGGACGATGCCGTCGTTGTCGAACGTGATATTGACATGTCCTACGCCTTTGGCTGCCGCATCCAGCGTAGGCAGGGGGAGTTCGGTATCGTAGGCTTTGCCATCACTTCCAGGGCTATGAAAATTCAACGGCAGGTATACCGCCCCGGATTTGCGCATCGCATCGGCCAATGCCCTATCGTCAGCCGCCAAAGATGCTTCGCTCATCAGCACGTCAAGAAGTATTGTACGTGGGCCTGCGGACGCAAGTTTGTCGATCAGTTGTGCATGGATATTCCGGTTCCATGGCCACTTACCAATGCGTGCCAGACTGGCTTCGTCGATGTTGATCAACAGGATCTTTTCGTCGGGTTTTGGGCGGGAGATTGAAGACAGTTGGTCGTAAACCAGATTGTCGAATGCAGATGTGCCGCGCCAATGCGTTGCCAGAATGACAGCAAGCGTACCGAACAAGGCAATTAACGCCCATTCGATCAACAATCGGCGGCGAAGGTTCATGTGCGGCCGCCAGCTACTGCCTGCTGCCCATCAATTTGAAGCGACAATAATCTTTTCAAGGGGCGTCCAGTTGGTGTTGGTTTCGCCGTCTGCAAATTGAACAGAGCCGACGCGCCAGTAATAGTCGCCATCGGGCAGTTCGGACAGGATAATTTGTTGCGCTGTCAGGCCTGCTTCGTCAACAAACGCGGGTCCATCGGTATTGTTTCTGAAAAGCTGGAAGTTGTACCGTATCGTTCCCCGGCCCTGACCGCTCCATTTGAAAACCCAGCCTTCGTCGGCTGAACCCGCAGAACCACTGATCGAGTTCAACCGACGTTTGAACGCATAGGTGGCAGGAAGACCTTCCAGACCTTTTGTCGAAATTGCACGGGCACGGAAGAAGTAGGTGCCATCTTCCAGATTGCCAAAATCTGCGTCGGCGCCCGAAACGATCTGGTCGGCCAGCTGTTCTTCGAAACCCGCATCCTTGGCGACACTTACGCGAAGGGGCGTTTTCTGGGCAGCCACGGCGAAGCGGACGGAGCTTTCATTTTGAAGCCTGCCTGCTCCCTCGATTTCAAGCGGAGGCAGCAGGGCTTCGGTAATCGCGCTACCATCGGCATTGACTGCGAGGCCGGAGCCCGCCGGCACCGCCAATTCTGAGCCGCCTTTCACGCCAACCGCCAGCGCCCCTTCATCGACCTCGGCAAAGTCGCGATTCGTGCTGTCATCGAAACGGGTCTGGAAATCGGTGCCGCGAACCGCCGAGACAGCGCGAGGCGTGCGGACCTGATAACGGTCGTTCGCCGACTTGAGCGGTGCCACCTTCGATCGGGCGCTGCCACGATCCACCTGGAAATCATAGTCCAGCGCCGATTCAAGGATATAGCGGCGCAGGCGCACGATCTTCAGATCGGTGTTCGAAGGTACCGAAATGCGTGAGCCATCCTCCAGCAACAGAGAGGCAAAAGACCCGCCTGATGTTTTCACCGCCTGCCCTTCGGAAAGCAGTTGGCCGGACGACACTGCCTTTGCAATGTTGCCATCCATCATGGTGACTTGCCCCTTCACTGAAGAAAGGCGAGCGGAAGAAGGTTGAAACTTTAATAGCGTCCGAGGCAGTTTGAGGATGGTACCAACCGGGATCAGATGCGGGTTGGCGATCCTGTTGCGCTTTTGCACGATGCGGTAGTCACCAGTGCGCAGCATATATTTATCTGCAAGCCCGATCAGCGTATCGCCGCGCACAACCTTATATGCCAGATCATCATTTGCCTGGGCAGGTGCGCCAAAGCACGCCGCAAGCGAAAAGGCTGCGACGGATAATGCCAGATGCTTCATGGCCTTACCTTTTCTCGATGGACTCCAAACGATATCCGTAGCCGAATACCGTGAAGATGCGAAACCCGTTTTCCGGTTTGAGGTCCAGCTTGGCACGAACGCGTGAGATGTGCATGTCAAGCGTGCGAGTGGCCAGCGCAGCCGTCGTCCGCCAGATGGTTTCCATTATATAATTGCGCGACAAGGTGCGATCCCGATTGCGGAAGAACATGTCGGCCAGTTCGAACTCCTTGGCTGTCAGTGTTACGATTTTATCTTCAACCGCAACCGTCTGATCAATCCGGTCGAAGGTATAGGCCCCGTAAACGGCCTTTGCTTCAAATGCACCGCTGCCGGCGCTTCTGCGCAATAGTGCATTGATGCGAGCGGAAATGACCGACGGATCTTCGGGCTTGGTTATATAATCGTCCGCACCCGCGTTTAGTGCATCGCTGATGTCCTTTTTGGCGGTACGATTTGTCATCATGATGACAGGGGGGCGCTCCTGCAGCGAAGTCTGCATCCAGTTCAGCGTCGCCAACCCGTCTTTCTTCGGCATCGTCCAGTCCATGATAACGAGATCATAGGTTTCCCGGACCAATGATTGTGACAAAGCTGCGCCATCCGAAAAGGACGTCGCAACATGTCCCATTTCTTCGACGAGATTCTTCAGATAGTTGACGACATCACTTTCATCGTCCGCAATAGCAATTCGCATATATCCACCCATCTACCCTCGATGGACCTTATGTTCTTGCACTACACCGGTCACATCGCCCTTTTGTGGCCAATTAAAGCGGATTTACAAGTTGCGCTACACATGCGGTCGAATAGTTACGACCTTTTACATAACTTAACCTAAGATATATACTCGCAGAGTCAGAGGCTTAAGCAAGTTCTGGGGGAATATGGCTGGGGTGGCAGGATTCGAACCTGCGAATGCCGGTACCAAAAACCGGTGCCTTACCACTTGGCGACACCCCAGCAGACCAAGCCTGACTGGCTTGGGAGAGCGGCCTTATAGCGTTCAAAAACCGCTTGGCAACACGTGCTTTGCTTAAATGATGCGATCCACCCAACCGTGAGGATCGGGCGCCACGCCGCGCTGGATTTCAACCAGTCTGGCCCGTAGTTTTTGCGTGAGCTGACCGGGGCCACCGCTGCCAATGGTGAAGCTGCCTTGTGCACCATGAACGCTGCCGACCGGCGTTACGACTGCCGCAGTACCACATGCAAAGGTTTCGACCAGCCGCCCGTTTTCCGCATCGGTGCGCCACTGGTCGATGGCGTAATTCTCCTCGCGAACTGTCAGTCCTTCTTCTTGCGCCAACTGGATAAGCGATGCGCGCGTGATGCCTTCAAGGATCGTTCCATCGGTGGGCGGTGTGACGATGCTGCCATCGTCGAAGACGAAGAACAGGTTCATGCCGCCCAATTCCTCAACCCAGCGATGTTCAGCGGCGTCGAGGAAAACGACCTGGTCGCAGCCCTGCGCAATTGCCTCCTGCTGCGCGATCAGGCTGGAGGCGTAGTTGCCGCCGCATTTGGCCGCGCCCGTCCCGCCGGGTGCGGCGCGGGTGTAATTTTCGGATATCCAGATCTTGATCGCAGGCGCGCCGCTCTTGAAATAATTCCCGGCTGCCGAGCAAATGATCATGAACAGATATTCGGATGACGGCTTCACGCCCAGAAACACCTCGCTCGCGATCATGAACGGGCGGATATAGATGGATCCGCCCTCGACCGGCGGGAACCAGGCCTTGTCCGCATCAATCAGCGCCTTGATCGAATTGATGAACAGCCTTTCGGGAATTTCGGGCATGGCGAGACGACGGGCCGACTGGTTGAAGCGGCGTGCATTGGCATCGGGGCGGAACAGCGCCATCGATCCGTCTGCCAGGCGATAGGCTTTCAGGCCCTCGAAAATCTCCTGTGCATAATGTAGTACTGCGGTAGCGGGATCGAGCGTCAGCGGACCGCGCGGGCCGAGCGTCGCGCTATGCCACCCTTGACCTTCGGTGTATTTGATCGTGACCATGTGATCTGTGAACACCTTGCCAAAGCCCGGATCGGCAATCAGCCCTGCGCGCACATCATCGGCAACCGGTGAGGGATGCGGTACGCGTTCGAGCGTCGGGATGGCAGAATGCGACATGCTTGGTTCCATTTTGAAATATAATTACGAAAATAGCAACTTTCAGGAAATGCTTGCACTTAGTTATGGGCTGCGTCAAGATACGTCAATATGGCTGTCCCATCTTCTCCCTCGATTGAGACATTCTCGCCAGCTGCGTCGCCACTCTTCCTGCGGGAGGACGAGGTCAGGCGCGGCGTCGAGTTGCTCTTTTTCGGTTACACGCGCCTGACGCGTTCGGTCGACGAGCTTTTGGTCGAGCATGGCTTTGGCCGCGCGCATCACCGCGCACTCTATTTCATAGCACGCCAGCCCGACCTTCCGGTCAGCGCGCTACTCAAAATCCTGTCGATAACCAAGCAGTCGCTGGGCCGCGTGTTGAACGACCTGGCAGCGAAGGGACTGGTAGAAACCAAGTCAGGCGAGGTCGACCGGCGGCAAAAGCTGTTGCGCTTGACCGAGGCCGGTGCCGCGTTCGAGGCGCAGTTGTTCGAGGCCTTGCGCACCGGTTTGTCGGCAGCTTATGCGGCGGCAGGGCAGGAATCGGTGACTGGCTTCTGGCGCGTGCTTGAAGGCCTTATCCCTGAGGATGAACGGCAGATGGTGATGAACTTGCAGGGCAGGGGGCGCTGATGGATCCGCGTTTAGAGCGATTGGAAGCGGTCATCCGCGCGCGCAAGGGCGCCGACCCGGCGTCGAGCTATGTGGCCTCGCTTTTTTCAAAGGGTACGGCCAAGATTGCTCAGAAAGTTGGCGAGGAAGCCACCGAAACGATCATTGCTGCGCTCAAGGAAGGTCCGGAAAAGCTGACAAACGAAGCTGCCGATCTGCTGTTCCACCTCGCCATATTGCTCGCGGATGCGAATCTGGGCCTTGATGACATACTGTGCGAACTCGAACGACGCGAGGGCGTTTCGGGAATAGAAGAAAAAGCCAGCAGGAAAGGATGACGCGTGCCCGTCGACGCCACTTTGCCTTATGATGAGCAGAATATCTTCGCCAAAATCCTGCGCGGGGAGATTCCCAACCGCACGGTATATGAGGATGAATGGGCGCTCGCCTTTCACGACATCAATCCGCAGGCACCGGTTCACATATTGGTCATCCCCAAGGGGGGCTATGTCAGCTGGGATGATTTCAGCGCGAAGGCGAGCGAAGCGGAGATAGCCGGTTTCATCCGGGCCGTCGGCCATGTTGCCCGCGAACAGGGGCTGGTGGCGCCGGGTTATAGGCTGCTCGCCAATGCCGGAATCCATAGTCATCAAGAGGTTCCGCACCTCCACGTCCATCTTTTCGGTGGAAAAGCGCTCGGGCCGATGCTGATGCGCTGAAATTTTGTTGCGCATGTCCATTTAGGCTCTAGTTTCGGCCCCAGAACATATTTTTTGGGGAGAATCTGATGATATTCGACCGGGTCAAACCGTTGGACGCCATTTTGGCGACGGCGGAAAAAAAGTCCCTCCACCGATCGCTTGGTGCATTCCAACTGACGATGCTCGGCATTGGTGCGATTATCGGCACAGGTATCTTCGTCCTGACCGCCGAAGCCGCGCAAAAGGCCGGTCCGGGCATGATGCTTTCGTTCGTGATTGCCGGCTTTGTGTGCGCTGTTGCGGCGCTTTGCTATTCTGAACTGGCATCGATGGTGCCGGTTTCAGGATCGGCTTATACCTATACCTACGCGGTCATGGGCGAAATGCTCGCCTGGATGGTTGGTTGGGCTCTTGTGCTTGAATATGCAGTGGCCGCCGGTGCAGTTTCTGTTGGCTGGTCCGGCTATTTTGTCGGGCTATTGGATAGTGTACTCGGTATAAAAATACCTTTGGCTTTGACGGCTGGTCCTTCGGCTGGCGGTATCATCAACCTTCCAGCCATGCTGATTGCTCTTCTGGTGACCGCTTTGCTTGTTATCGGCACAACCGAGAGCGCGCGCGTCAACGCCGTACTCGTGCTGATCAAAGTGGCCGCACTGACATTGTTTGTCGCACTGGCGGTTCCGGTTGTTCAGATGGACAATTTTGAGCCGTTTGCTCCGCTAGGTTTCGCCGGTATTTCTGCCGCTGCGGCATCCATTTTCTTCGCCTATGTGGGCTTCGACGCGGTTTCAACGGCAGCCGAGGAAACGCAAAATCCGCAGCGGAATATGCCGATCGGCCTGATCGGTTCGCTCGCAATCTGCACCGTCTTCTACATGCTTGTTGCAGGTGGCGTCATTGGTACGGTTGGAGCACAACCTCTTTTGACGCCTGAAGGCATGGGGATTGCCCCGGGTAGTGCTGAATTGACTGCTGCTTGTAATGCCATCGGCAACAATGCCGTCGTTTGTTCGAAGGAAGCTCTCGCATGGACTATGCGTGAAATCGGATGGGAAAAGATCGGTGATCTTATCGGTCTGGCCGCCGGTCTGGCGCTGCCTTCGGTCATCCTGATGATGATGTATGGACAGACGCGCATTTTCTTCGTGATGAGCCGCGATGGTCTTCTCCCCGAGAAGCTCTCGACCGTCCATCCGAAGTTCAAAACGCCGCATATCATCACGATCATAACCGGTGTGTTTGTTGCTATGTTCGCGGCTTTCTTCCCGGTCGGTGCATTGGCGGACATTTCGAATTCGGGAACGCTCTTTGCCTTTGCAATGGTTTCTATCGCTGTGATGGTATTGCGTCGCACCGATCCGAACCGCGTCCGTCCGTTCCGTACGCCTGCGGTGAACATTGTTGCGCCAATCTCGATCCTCGGCTGCCTGTATCTGTTCTTCAGCCTCTCAGGGTACACACTTCTGCTGTTTGTCGGATGGGCGGCTTTGGGTCTGGTGGTGTATTACGCCTATAGCCGCAAGGCGAGCCATGTTGGCCGCGGCCATATCGAAGTTCATGAAGATGATCCCGATGCGCCGCCGACCTCGGTTCCGCCGATCAACTGATCGGTAGTGTTGGACAAAAGGAAAGGGAGGCTTCGGCCTCCCTTTTTTTCCGCTACAGCGGCACGTGTCGTGTCGTTCCCGGGCGGGTGAATAATTGGCCGCGCTCGCCGATCAGGATCAGGGTCAGCGCCAAAAGCCCGCAACCCAGGAAGCCAAGCGCAACCGGCGTGACCGCACCATTGAACTGCTGGCCGATAACGGCTCCGATCAATGCAGCCCAGATCGTGCGTACGAAATTCTGGAAGGAAGAGGCTGAACCGGCAATCGCTCCGAAAGGCTGCATCGCGATCGACGAGAAATTTGAGCCGACAAATCCGATCATCGCCATGTTAAGCGTGATGAGGCCAAGAAACAGCGGCAGGGACGA
Organism: uncultured Sphingorhabdus sp.; assembly: GCA_937873665.1. Next base: position 354,266 of record CALMYW010000394.1, on the reverse strand, counting down.
CGGCGCAAAGGTGGCCGCCAGAGCCTGCGCGATGGCAAGCGTTATGAAAGCGAACAGCGCCGTCTGCGATACCCGTCGCGCGCCGAACCGCTCCACGATCCGTGCATTGGTGAAATTGGCGCAGGCGATGCCGATGGCTATGATGGCAAAGCCAATGGGGAAGAAGTCGGGGGCCGAAAAAGTCCGGTCGAAAATCTGCTGCGAACTGTTCAGATAGCCGAACAATGCCCCCTGAGATGTGCCGCCGGCCAGCATATAGCAATTGGCAGAACGGTTGGTGATGACTTGCTTCCACGCGCGACCGAGCGCGCGCGGTTCGATCGGTATCGCATTTTCAGGGGCGAGCGTTTCTGGCAGGCGCAGAGCCACCCAGCTGAACACCAGCACCGCCATGATAGCGAACAAGTCAAAGATTGAGCGCCAGCCTGCGAACAGCAGCACGGCCGAGCCCACCAGAGGCGCGACAATGGGAACCGCCATGAAGACCAGGAAAATCGTCGACATGCGCCGCGCCATCGCATCGCCTTCAAACTGGTCGCGGATGATCGAGGTGACGAGCACACCCAACGCTGCGCCGCAAAGCCCTTGCGCCACACGCATCGCGATCAGCATCTCGAAACTGGTCGCAAAGCTGCAGGCCAGAGCACACAGAATATAGCCACCGATAGCAATCAGCAGGATCGGACGCCGTCCGAACCGGTCGGATAACGGCCCGTGCACCAGCGATCCGGCGCCCATGCCCAGCAAATAGGACGTAATCACATGCTGGATACGGTTGGCATCGACAACGCCCAAGCCGGCGGCCATGCGCGGGAAAGCGGGCAGCATGGCATCAATCGCAAGCGCATTAAGCGCCATAATCGACGCCATCATCACAATCAGTTCGCGGTCGCCAAGAAGTTTCTGTTTTGGTGGAGCGGTCATCATCCGCTTATGCGGAAGCAGCTTTGCGAAAACCAGCCCGTTTTCGGGTCGCGGCAATTACATTCGAATGTTACGCTATTTGGATGGAGCATATCATGCGTTTTCCACCGGCAGTATTGGGCCATATAGGGCGGGCATGACCGACGACGAACCATCGCTGCGCAAAATCATCCATGTCGATATGGATGCCTTTTACGCGTCGGTCGAACAACGCGATAACCCCGATCTGCGTGGAAAACCGGTGGCGGTAGGCGGTTCCTCGAAACGCGGTGTGGTGGCTGCTGCCAGCTATGAAGCGCGCGCATTTGGCGTCAAATCGGCGATGCCCTCAATAACCGCGCAAAGGCGCTGTCCCGATCTCGTCTTCGTAAAGCCCCGCTTCGAAGTCTATCGCGGTGTCTCGCGCCAGATCCGCGAAATTTTTTCCCGTCACACCGACCTGATAGAACCGCTGGCGCTCGACGAGGCTTATCTGGATGTGACCGAAGACAAGCAGGGCATCGGATCGGCGGTGAAAATCGCCAAGGCCATCCGTGCCGCCATCCGCGAGGAGACCGGGCTGACCGCCAGTGCGGGCGTCAGCTACAACAAATTTATCGCCAAGCTTGCCAGCGACCAGAACAAACCCGATGGATTGTGCATCATCTTGCCCGAACAGGGTGAAGCTTTTGTTGCGACCCTGCCGGTGCGCCGTTTCCACGGCGTTGGCCCGCGGACAGCGGAGAAGATGGAGCGGCTTGGTATCCATACAGGTGCAGACTTGCGCGCGATGAGCGAGGAATGGTTGCAGCGCAATTTCGGCAGCTCGGGCAGCTATCTGTTCAAAGCGGCGCGCGGCATCGACCATCGCCGGGTCAATCCGTCGCGCGAGCGCAAGTCGGTGGGTGGAGAACTGACCTATTTCAATGACAAGCAAAGCAACGAGGAATTGCGCGCCGCGCTCGACGAGATTGTCGACATTGTGTGGCGCCGCATAGAGAATAGCGGCGTCAAAGGCAGGACAGTGGTTTTGAAGGCGCGCTATTCCGATTTTAGAACGCTCACGCGCAGTAAGAGCCTGACCCGCAACCTGCTGGATCGTGGTGAGTTCGCGGCAATCGGACATGCCTTGCTCGATCAGATACTCCCCGCCCAAATGGGTGTGCGGCTGCTGGGACTCACGCTCAGCGGAATTGACCAAAGCGGCCAAATTTCTCAGCCTGACGCTGCTGTAGAACCGTTCATCGGCGCGCAGCCCAGCCTGCCATTCGACATTATTGAAAAATGAAGCTTTTATTCACATAATCAGAAAAGCGTTATAACCGGGCAATACAGGGCCGGTTGTTTCAGGGAAGGTGTTATGGCTCGTCCGCAAACCGATATCGAAGCCGGTCGGCAGGAGTTGCTCGACATTTGCGAGGAACTTGTGCGTAAACGCGGCGGCGTCGACCTGTCGATGACCGAGCTTGCCGCTGCCGCCGGCATGTCGCCAGCCAATCTTTACCGCTTCTTTGAAAGCAAGGACGCCCTGATGGAGGCCGCTGCGGGCCGCTGGTTCGCGCCAAAAATTGCGATCATGGAAGAAGTCGTCGCTGCCGACCTGCCAGTGCGCGACAAAATGTACCAATTCTTCGCCCGCCGATTTGTGTGGATGCGTGACGAGTATCGGGCTGAACCCGAATTTTTCAAAAGCTACCTCGAACTGGGCGACGAGCATTTCGAGGTCGTGCGTGGCTATGTCGATCTGGGGGATCATTATCTGTCGCAGATCGTTGCCGAAGCAATGGGCGAGGGCTATCTACCAGATCTGTCAATTGACGACGCGGTTTCGCTCATCAACCAGATGGTTCAGCCTTACTGTAACCCCGAAGCTCTGCTCTACCTCGATCACAAGCTGTCAGAGGGCAAGCTGGCGCGGATCATCGATACGATTTTCATCGGCCTTGGCCGTTCGTTCGATACCAAATCCGGTCCCGGTCAGCCACACATCAAGATTGTTTCCTGACACCGGATAAGTCCTTGCGCGGCGAGGCAAGCTCTGGCAAAGGCGCGCTCCTGTTTGGCAGAGTGGGCGATTAGCTCAGCGGTAGAGCACACCCTTCACACGGGTGGGGCCACAAGTTCGAACCTTGTATCGCCCACCATTTCCTGCATTTCCGGGCATATTGGTCCAAGCCAAAGCGAGGCTAAAATCGCTGCTTGCCATTTTTAATCGCACGATTAAACCTTGTCTCCGGAGCGAGAGGAGGAGCGGAATCATGCAAGTCAGCAACGCGGTATTTCCGTCTATGGAGCAGGCTGGAGCGTTTTTCGGATCGGCGGAAGATGGCGCGTTCGTCATGGTCAACCTGCTCAAATTCAAACCCAAGGCCGAATATGAAGACGGTTCGGATGCGGATTTGACGGGGGCGCAGGCCTATGCCCGCTATGGTGCTGCCGTGCAGGCCTGCCTTGCGGCCGTCGGCGGGCGTCAGGTCTATGCCGGGCCGGTGACAGGCCTGTTACTCGGCGAGGTCGAGGAATTGTGGGACATGGTCGCGCTCGCCGAATATCCTTCACTCGCTGCCATGCAGCAAATGGTGCAGTCTCCTGAATATCAGGCGATCGAGAAGCATCGCAAAGCCGGGCTGGCGGGCCAGCTCAATATACGAACCAAGCCCGTTGGTCGCTGACTGCGGTCTTGGGTGCGATGGATAATCCCTTCCTCGATGACGGGCCGGACAAGGCGAAGCGTCTTGCCGATGTTGAAGGGATTGCCGCCATCCTTCAACAGGCCGCACGCGAAGGTCGCGCGATGAGCTATTCCGAGTTGCTGATGACGCTCGGTTTCCGCTTCACCCGGCCAAAGATGCGGGCGCTGTGCAAGACGCTCGACGCAATTGACAATGCAGCCGAGCAGCGCGGAGAACCTGCGTTGGCCTGCCTTGTTGTCCGCGAAGGCGATCGTTTGCCGGGGCAGGGATGGTGGGTGTCGAGGCATGATTACAGTGAGGCTTGGGAAGGCCCTGCAGCGCGTCGATATCTTGCGCAGCACCAGCAAAAAGCATTCGACTATTGGAGCAACAAATGAGCTTTCGCTTGCCATGACAGACACCGCGCCTATCAAAAATCCCATGGACGAATTCCAGACCAAGCTGGCCGCTGTGATGGACCGCATCGTCGGCGATAGCGCCCCGGTCGAAAATCTGGGTCGCTTATCGGGCGGCGCCAATATGGAAAGCTGGTCATTCGACCGCTCCGGTAAAGGCTATGTCCTGCGTCGGGCGCCGTCTGCAGCCTTCATGGAGGGGCGTTCGTTCGGGCATGATGTCGAGGCCGAGCTGGTACGTACCGCGCATCGCGGCGGCGTGCTCGCGCCCGAAGTGGTTGGAGAGCTGACGGCTGCCGACGATATGGGCACCGGTTATATCATGTACCGCGTCGAGGCGGAGGTTAACCCGGCGAAGATCCTGGCCGATCCGCCTGCATCGCTGGTGCATGACATAGCTCGCGAGCTGGCACGTATCCATGCGATCAAGCCGACCCCGGATATTCCGATCCCCTATATGGATACCGCTGCTGCGCTGGCGGAACTCAAGAAGCGCTTCCTGACCTATGGTGGTGACCGGCCGGTCGTCGCGCTGGCGCTGCGTTGGTGCGAGGACAATCTGCCCCCACCTGCCGAGCCGGTGCTGGTCCATGGCGATTTCCGCATGGGCAATGTGATGGCCGATGCAAATGGCCTTGCTGCTGTTCTCGATTGGGAATTGGCGCACTGGGGCGATGCCCATGAGGATCTCGCCTATGGCTGCATGGCGGTGTGGCGCTTCGGCCATTTTGACAAACCGGCCTTCGGGGCAAGCGACTTAGACACATATTTCACTGCTTATGAGGCCTCTGGCGGTGGCAAGGTTGATCGCGCGCGGTTCCGTTTCTGGCTGGTCTATCGCACGCTCTGGTGGGCCTTGGGCTGCATGCAGATGGCCGAAATCTGGCGCTTGGGCGCAGACCGCAATCTGGAACGCGCCGTCATTGGCCGACGCACCAGCGAGAATGAGGTCGACCTGCTGCTCTTGCTGGAAGATGATGCCCCTGAAGCAGAACGTGAGCGGATTAGTCTGCCAATAGTCGCTCCCCCGCGCCGTGCGGGCGAACCATCTGCTGTCGAGTTGCTCGAGGCCATCCGTGAGTGGGTCGATACCGGCGTGAAGGCGAAATCAGCAGGCCGTGAAAAATTCATGGCCGCAGTCGCGATGAATGCGCTCGGCATGCTCATCCGAGAGGCTGAAAACCCCGTTGATCCGCACGATGCCGCCCTGTCGGCCGAATTGCTGGAAGGCAGGGCATCGCTTGCGACCCCCGGCCTGCTGCCCAAGCTTCGCGCGACGATGCTGGCCAAACTCGCCAATGACAGCCCGAAATATGCCTCGCTGGCCGCTGCCAGAGTGCGCTGGCTGAAGGGCTGAGATGCAGCACAGTGCTGGTCAGGCGATAGTCTGCGCCGTCCGCCCGCATGGCGAGGTTGGAGCGATTGTGCGCTGCATGACCGAAGAGCATGGCCTAATCGGCGGATATGTGCAGGGTGCGCGCGGGCGGGTGTTGCGGCCGGTGTTGATCCCCGGGAATATCGTAAAAGGCGATTGGCGCGCGCGCGTCATCGGCCAATTGGCTTCGCTTTCGGTCGAACCAGTGCACAGCCGCGCGCATTTGCTGGGCGAACCGCTGGCGGCGGCGGCAATCGAATGGGCCTGCACGCTGACCGCGAGCGCGGTTCCCGAAGCCTATCCCTATCCGCGGCTGTTTTCGGCGCTCAATGGCTTGCTGGCTGCGGTTGAGCTCGCTCCCGCAGCGCGCGGCTGGGCCCCGGCGATGGCGCGTTATGAGGCTTTGTTGCTATCCGAACTCGGCTATGGCGGAGAAGACCTGGTTGCGGGCGAAGGAACCGCCGCAGCGCTCAAGGCGATGGCTTCGCAGCGCGAGGCGCTGATTGAACATGTGCTGGGTGAAAAGCGCGCCGATGTGATGGCAGCGCGCGAAAGGCTGGTCGACCGGCTGAAAAGGGCGGTTGCATAAGGGGCTTTGAGGCGGCAAAGGGCTGCCAGTTAATCACCGTAGCCCTGAGCCTGTCGAGGGGCGTCTCACCGCATCACGCAACACCTGAGACGCGCCCTTCGACAGGCTCAGGACTACGGTACATTCTGAAAGACCACCATGCTCATTGCCTTGTTGCCCGGAGACGGGATCGGTCCCGAAGTTATTGCCGAAGCGCGCCGTGTGCTGGAGGCGCTTTCGCTGCCCGCAATGGTTTTCGAAGAAGCGCTGGTGGGTGGGGCGGCTTACAAGGCTGTCGGGCATCCCTTGCCGCAAGCCACTCTCGAGCTGGCGAAGCGCGCCGATGCCATATTGTTCGGTGCGGTGGGCGATCCCGATTGCGATGCGCTCGAGCGCCATTTGCGCCCCGAACAGGCCATTCTTGGACTGCGCAAGGAACTGGAATTGTTCGCCAACTTGCGCCCCGCCAAACTGTTCCCCGAACTTGCCGATGCCTCGGCGCTGCGCCCTGAAGTTGCCAGCCAGATCGACATGGTTATCGTCCGTGAACTGAACGGCGATGTCTATTTCGGCGAAAAGGGCATGCGCCAAACCGCCGATGGCAAGCGTGAAGGCTATGACATCATGTCCTATGACGAAGACGAAGTGCGCCGCATCGCACGCGTTGGTTTCGAAACCGCGATGGCGCGCGGCAAAAAGCTTTGCTCGGTCGACAAGGCCAATGTCCTCGAAACCAGCCAGCTCTGGCGCGATGTGGTGATTGAAACGGCGAAGGAATTCCCGGAAGTCGAATTGAGCCACATGTATGTCGACAATGCCGCGATGCAGCTGGTGCGCAATCCCGGCCAGTTCGATGTCATCGTCACCGGCAATTTGTTCGGCGACATCCTTTCGGATCAGGCGTCGATGTGCGCAGGCTCCATCGGCATGCTGCCCAGCGCTTCGCTCGATTCGAACCAGAAAGGTCTGTACGAACCCATCCATGGCAGTGCGCCCGACATTGCCGGGCAGGGCAAGGCCAATCCGCTGGCGACGATCCTGTCGGCGGCGATGATGCTGCGCTATTCGCTTGTGCAGGCCGAGGCTGCAGACCGCATTGAAGCAGCCGTTGCCTCTGCACTTGCCGCTGGCGCCCGCTCGCCTGATCTGGGAGGCAGCCTATCCACTCGCGAAATGGGCGATGCTGTTTTGGCAGCGCTGTGAATTTACCGTAGCCCTGAGCCTGTCGAAGGGCGCTTGTCGGCGAGGCGTGGTTGGTGCTTCACACCGCCTATGGCACCGACAGGCTTAGCACTGCGGTTTTTGATTTGACGGAAACTATCATCTCCTTGAAAAGCGACCCATGAAGAAAACCACCGGCCTCAATCGCGAAATCACTTCCAAATGGCGGCCTGCCACGCAGGCGGTTCGCGGCGGCACATGGCGTAGCGAGCATGGCGAGACGTCGGAGGCGCTGTTCCTGTCGTCGGGCTATACCTATGACGATGCGGAAACTGTCGCCGCGCGCTTTGCGGGTGAGCAGCAGGGCATGACCTACAGCCGCCTGCAAAACCCGACCGTTGCCATGGTCGAAGAACGCATCGCGCTGATGGAAGGCGCCGAGGCGTGCCGGATGCAGGCGACGGGTATGGCGGCGATGACCACCGCCTTGCTATGCCAGTTGAGCCAAGGCGACCATGTGGTTGCCGCCCGCGCGGCCTTCGGTTCGTGCCGCTGGCTGACCGACAGCCTGCTACCGCGCTGGGGTATCACCACCACCACGATCGACGCGCGTGACAATGATGCGTGGAAGGCTGCAATCCAGCCGAATACAAAGGTCTTTTTCTTCGAAACTCCCGCCAACCCGACGATGGACATTGTCGACATGGCCTATGTCTGCGGGCTGGCGAAGGAGCATGGCATCACCTCGGTGGTCGATAATGCCTTCGCCACCAGCGTGCTTCAACGCCCGATGGATTTCGGTGCGGATGTCGTCGCTTATAGCGCCACCAAATTGATGGACGGACAGGGCAGGGTGCTGGCGGGAGCGGTTTGCGGTTCGGAAAAATGGATCAACGACGTGTTGCTGCCTTTCCAGCGCAACACTGGCCCCAATTGCTCGCCCTTCAACGCCTGGGTGGTGCATAAAGGCCTCGAAACGCTGGAACTGCGCGCCATGCGCCAGTCGGAAAATGCGCTGGCTGTCGGAAAATTCCTCGAAGGCCGTGTGCCGAAGATGCTCCATCCGGGGCTTGCCAGCCACCCGCAGCACAATCTGGCGATGAGCCAGATGAAGGCCTGCGGGCCGATTTTCAGTTTCGTCCTTGATGGCGGGCGTAAGCAGGCGATGGCATTGCTCAATGCGCTCGAACTCATCGATATCTCCAACAACATTGGCGATAGCCGCAGCCTGTGTTGCCACCCCGCCTCGACCACCCACTACAGCGTCTCTGCAGAGCAGCGCGAAATCATGGGGGTTGAAGAAGGCATGCTGCGGATCAATATCGGGCTGGAAGATCCGCTCGATTTGATAGATGATCTGGATCAGGCATTGCGGAAGGTTGGCCTTTGATTCTCGACGCGCTTTTTGATGAACATGCAACGACTGAGGGCGTCACCGTCCGCGTGGTCACCAATTTTCTCGATGAGCAGTCGAGCCCCGCGCAGAACCGCTGGTTCTGGTCTTACCATATCCGCATCGAAAACCACCGCGACGATCCCGTCCAATTGCTGACCCGGCATTGGAAAATTACTGACGGTCATGGCGGGGTAAACCATGTCGATGGCGATGGCGTGGTGGGTGAGCAGCCTTTGCTCAAGCCCGATGGCAGCCATGACTATGTCTCCGGCTGCCCGCTGCCGACGCCTTCGGGTATCATGGAAGGGCATTACCGCTTCATCCGCGCTGATGGATCGACCTTCCTTGTCGAAATCCCGCGTTTCAAGCTGGTCGCGCCTGCAACCGCCCGATGAAGCGCACGCATCTACCCTTGAACGGCCTGCGCGTGTTCGATGCGGCTGCGCGGCATCTGAGTTTTACCAAGGCGGCGGATGAGCTTGCGGTGACGCCTGCGGCGGTCGGCCAGCAAATCCGCGCTCTGGAAGACATGCTTGGTGTCGTCCTTTTCCGCCGCACTCCCAAGGGGTTGGAACTTACGCCTGAAGCTGACAAGGGTTTGGATGCCTTGCGCGCGGGCTTCCTTCAGTTCGAGGAATCGGTGCGGGCGATGCAGTCAGGGCAGACGTCCAATTCGCTCACCATCGCCGCCCCGCGCGATTTTACGGCCAAATGGCTGACAGCTCGGCTGGCCAAATATGGCGCGAACAATCCCGATTTGCAGTTCACGCTGATTGCGGCAGACAATGAGATCGACTTCACCGAGGCCAATCTCGACCTCGCCATTCGTCTCACCGACGGGCCGGGTGAGCATGAAGGTGTGCAGCTTGCGCCAGGTGCTTTTGTTTCGGTCGCTGCTCCTGATGGTGGGGCAGAAACGCCGATTGGATGGCCGGGTTGCTCGCTCGAAGAAGGCACGGCAGCGCTGAGGCTGGGCGATGCTGGGCTTGCCATTGATGCCGCTGCAATCGGGCTGGGCAAAGCCTGCGTCCCGCATTTGCTGGCGGAAGCAGATCTTGCTGCCGGACGCGTCCGTGCGTTAGACAATGCGCAGGATCATCGCCTGGCTTATTGGCTGGTCGCGCCCTTGCCGCAATGGCGGCAGAAAAAGGTCAAGGCGCTGGTCGAGGCGCTTACCGGTTGAATGGAGGATCGCATGCGAACCATCGGTTTGGCCTTGCTCGCATGTTCGATATTCGCTGTCGCTTCACCGGATGTAGCATTTGCAGCCAAAGTCGAGACATGCGCCCCGCTTGGAAAGAATAAGGCAGCGCTTCAGGCGCTGAAAAGGGCCGGATGGCCGATTGATGACGAAGCCGAGCGCCACCGCTTTGTCCTTGCACTTGCGGATTGCAATGGCGCGCCCGATCCGGAAGTTCGCGACGGCCTAGCCTTTGAGGCGACACAGCATCTTCTGCGCAAAGGCCTGATCAGCGACGCGACATTGGCGCAGCTTTCGGCCAAGCTGCAGGCGCAATTGGTCGAGCTCGATAAATCCGGATTCCGCCGATCATTCGCAGCGCTCAACCTCTCCGAAATCGCGCGCACCGATCGGGTGAAGGCGTGGATGACACCGGAACAACGGGCGCAAATGGTTACTGCAGCGGTCGACTATATGCGATCAATCAGGGATTATCGCGGCTTCGACAAGGTTGGCGGCTATCGCCACGCGGTTGCCCATACGGCGGACCTGATGATGCAGTTGGCGTTGAATCCGGCGGTCGACAAAGAGGATCTTGCCCGCATGCGCGATGCGATAGCGGTGCAGGTTGCTCCTGCGAGTGCAAGTTACATCACCGGTGAGCCGGAGCGATTGGCGCGCCCGATCCTGTTCATGGCGCAGCGCGGTGTGTTTACCGATCAGGAATGGTTCGATTGGCTCGCGCAATTTGCCGGTCCGGGTGCGTTAGGCAGTTGGGACAACGCCTTCCAGTCCGAAGCAGGGCTGGCGCGGCGGCATAATGTGACGGCTTTCCTATCGGCCATATATGTCAATGCGCAAGCCAGTGGCGCGGATGCTCTGAAATCTCTGGCTGCTGGTGCGATGGAGGCGCTAAAAAAGCTGCCCTAATTGCCAGCTACGCTGTCAACCAGCCGGGTCATCAGTTGCGCAAATGCATTATTGTCGACTTCCTTCGCCGGATCATTCCAGCTTCCCGAAATCGCATACCATTCGCCGGCCTTGGATTGTGCCAGAAAACTCATCGAGATTACGCCCGGCTCAGAGCCACCCTTATAGCCGAGATAGCGCCATTTTCCGGCTGCAGCAGGCCCGATGCCGCTGTTCACCGCCATCACGTCACGTGCCGTCTGGCTGTTTGTCCGGCGCAGATTGTTGAGCAGCAAGGCGGTGTCTTCGGGTGAGGCGAACCACTCCATGCTTTCGATGGCGACCGGGCCTGATCCCAATTGCGACATATCGATCGCACCATAAGACAGCGCAGCGCGTTCGCTGGCCAGCAATTCACGCTGCCCGGCCTCGGTCGCTTTCTCAAACCGCTGGCGGAGCGCCGGATTGCTTTTGAGCGCAAAGGCCTCAACTGTGGTTAGCATCGGCAGAGCCCTGTCGGGCGCGCTATGACCAATGCTCGCCAGCTTGCCTTCGACAGCATCGCGCCCCAGTTCGCGCATCAGGGCGTCGGTCGCGGCATTGTCGCTTACCGAAATCATCCAGGTGGCCAATGTTTGCAGAGTCACGGGCGTGTCGAGCGGCCAGTTTTGTGTTCCAGCCGAACTGTGGTTGCGCACACCCAAAGGCACGACGTCGGACCAACGGCGTTGCCCCGCAGCAACCTGACTGGCCAGTTCGGCAAGGACGTAAAGCTTGAACGTCGAACCGGTGGCAAACTGACGGTTGGCATTCAACGCATGTAATGTCGTGGCTCCGTCGTCGGCCAGTTTTTTCACGATGAACCCGCTCGATCCGGGGAGTGCACTGAAATCAGCTTGTATCTTTTCGATACTGTCACCCTTGAGGGCAAAGCCCCTCGCAAGAAGGCCGGCTACTTTACTCGGAGCCGAAGGTTCGACGGTTAAATCTATGGTTGCAATTGCTTTTTCATACTCAACCTGAAGCGTTGCGCTGTTCGGCCCGTTGCGCTGGATCGCGGCGATTGCGAGTGCCTTGCCATATTGCGCGATAAAACTGTCAGAAATCGCCTTGAATTGTGCCGGTGGTACTGCGGTAAGGAAACTGGGCGTGAAATATTCCTCAACCGCCATTTCGCCATTGAGAACGGCAACCAGTTGTCCGGTACGAAGATCGAACGGGGAGGCAATGGTCGCTTGTGCGGTCGAGACTGGTTCGGTGCCCGATGCCGGTCCTGTCAAAGTCGAACACGAAACGGCAAGCAACAGGGCGATGGTCCGGAACTTGCGCATAAATCCTCCTCAAGCGTCGATGGCTTCCTCGTCCAGCGTTGTCGCATGTTCCTGAATGAAACGGAAGCGCGCCTCTGGGCTTTTGCCCATCAACTGATCGACCCGTTCCTTGACGGCAGCCTGTTTCTGATATTCGTGGGGCAAAGTGATGCGGATCAGCGATCGGGTTTTGGGATCCATCGTGGTTTCGCGGAGCTGGCCGGGGTTCATCTCGCCCAGCCCCTTGAAGCGTCCGACCTCGACCTTCTTGCCCTTGAACACGGTAGCTTCCAGTTCGGCACGGTGCGCATCGTCCTGCGCATAGGCGCTCTGGCTGCCCGCGGTCAGGCGATAGAGCGGCGGGCGGGCGAGGTAGAGATGACCGCGCTCGACGATCGCGGGCATTTCCTGGAAGAAAAAGGTCATCAGCAGCGTCGCGATATGTGCGCCATCGACATCGGCGTCGGTCATGATGATGATCCGGTCGTAGCGCAGATTGTCCGGATCGCAATCCTTACGCGTACCACAGCCTAAGGCGAGGCCCAAATCGGCGATTTCTGCGTTGGCGCGGATCTTGTCCATTGTCGCCGAAGCGACGTTCAGGATTTTACCACGGATCGGCAGGATCGCCTGCGTCTTGCGGTCACGCGCCTGCTTGGCGCTGCCGCCTGCGCTATCACCTTCGACGATGAACAATTCGGTGCCGTTGGGATCGTCCGACGCACAGTCGGTCAGCTTGCCGGGCAGGCGGACCTTTTTGCCGCTGGTTGCGGTCTTGCGCTTTACCTCGCGCTCGGCCTTGCGCTTCAGCCGGTCCTCGACCTTTTCGAGGATGAAGCCGAGCATCGCCTTGCCGCGTTCCATATTGTCGGTCAGGAAATGGTCGAAATGGTCGCGCACCGCATTTTCCACGAGCCGCGCGGCTTCCGGAGAGGTCAGCCGGTCCTTGGTCTGGCTCTGGAATTGCGGGTTGCGGATGAAGACCGAAAGCATCAGTTCGGCCTCATTGAAGATATCGTCAGCGGTGATCTGCGCCGCTTTCTTGTTGCCCACCAACTCGCCAAAGGCGCGCAGCCCCTTGGTCAGCGCTGCGCGCACACCCGCTTCATGCGTGCCGCCATCGGGCGTGGGGATTGTGTTGCAATACCAGCTGTAGCTGCCGTCCGAATAAAGCGGCCATGCCACGGCCCATTCGACGCGACCTTGGTCGTCGGGGAAGCTTTGGTTGCCGTGGAAGAATTCGCTGGTGACGCAGTTGCGCGTGCCCAATTGTTCTTTCAGATGATCGGCAAGCCCGCCGGGGAACTGGAATACCGCCTCCTGCGGTACATCGTCGCTCGCCAATTCGGGGTCGCATTTCCAGCGGATTTCAACGCCTGCAAAGAGATAGGCTTTTGATCTTGCGAGCTTGAACAGCCGTGTGGGCTTGAACTTCGCATCGGCGCCGAAAATTTCGGGATCGGGCGTGAAGGCGATGGTCGTGCCGCGCCGGTTCGGTGTCGGGCCCAGCTCTTCAAGCCCGCCCAACGCTGCCCCGCATGAGAAACGCTGACGGTAAAGCTGCTTGTTGCGCGCAACTTCGACAACCGTGTCGGTCGATAGTGCATTGACCACCGAGACACCCACACCGTGCAACCCGCCCGAGGTGGCATAGGCCTTGCCCTCAAACTTGCCGCCCGAATGGAGCGTGGTCATGATGACCTCGAGCGCCGACTTGCCTGGGAATTTGGGGTGCGGATCGACCGGGATGCCGCGACCATTGTCGGTGATGGTCAGGCGATTACCCACGCCAAGCATAATTTCGATGCGCGTCGCATGGCCGGCAACCGCTTCGTCCATACTGTTGTCGAGCACTTCGGCGGCGAGATGATGCAGCGCCCGCTCGTCGGTGCCGCCAATATACATGCCGGGTCGACGGCGAACAGGCTCCAGCCCCTCGAGAACCTCGATTGCCGAAGCATCATAACCGCCAGATTCAGAACCGGCGGGCAATGCGCCGCCGAACAGGTCTTCACTCATGGCTGACGCTATAGGCGCGGCGGAGTCCCCCGCGCAACCGTGACGCGGCTTTCCTCTGTGGAAATCGGTAAAGTCAGGCTTTCCCCGGGGGTGCCGCCAAGATCGCAAAGCTTCCGGTCGCCAGCGCGACCAGCTTTCCACCCTGTTCGATGCGTGAGGTCAGGTGCGCGATGCTGCGGCCTTTATTGTCGATCTGCGTCGCGCACCGGATTTCGCCGCCGCTCACCGGACGGAAATAGCTGATCTTGACCTCGATCGTCGCGCAAGCCTGTCCGGCCTCCAGCGTCGGGTAAAGTGCGGCACCCATGCCGGTATCGGCGAGTGCATAGATCACCGCACCATGTACCACGCCATGCGGGTTCATATGCTTGTGTTCGGCGGTGAGGGTTGCTGTGCTGCCGCCCTTGCCGTCAGGAGTGACGGCAAGATCGATCAGGTCAGCAAAGGGATGCGGGCGACTGGCCACGCGGCCCAGCTATCAGCGGACCCGCGGGCCGCCAAAGGGCATTGGCGGCGGCGCGCGGCGGACGCCACGCGGCAATTGCGCCTGATAGGCACGACCGCAATGTTCGACGCAATAGGGGAAGCCGGGGTTCACCGCTTCGCCGCAAAAATGGAAATCGGGTTCGCCCGGATGGCCCATCGGCCAGCGGCAGACACGGTCGCTCAAATCAAGCAGGCTGGTCTTGTCGGCGATTTCGGGGCTCGGCTTGGCCGGAACCAGACGGCGCGGCGGGGCAGGGGGGATCGGGGCCTGCTGGTCGCCGGGGCCCTGGCGCATGAAGCCGCCGGGTCCGATCGAGACGATCTTGGGCATATCCGTACGCGGCTGCGGGACGCTGGGCGTCGAATAAGTCGGGATGACGCGCTCGGTTGACCCCGACGAAGGTGCAGATTGACGCGGCGCTGCTGCCTTTTCGACGGGCTTTGCCTTGGGCTTCGGCGCAGGCTTGGCTTCGCCTTCATTGGCCTTCACCGGTGACGGACGCGATTTGAGACCAAGACGGTGGGCCTTGCCGATCACGGCGTTGCGGCTCACCCCGCCCAGCTCGTCAGCTATCTGGCTGGCAGTCAGGCCCTTTTCCCACATGGTTTTCAGGCGGTCGATCCGTTCGTCGGTCCAGGACATCGAAAACTCCAAACATTCTGCCAAGCAGCGTGAAAGCGGCGCTTGTTGCAATTAGATATAAAAGCGCCTTGCCGCGCAAGGGGCAAGCCGATAGTCGATTGTGCGATGACTAGCAACAAATCTAATGTCGCCGCTGCCGAGGTTCAAGCCGAACCTGCCGAACGCTTGATCCGCACCGTCAACTGGATCGGCCTGAAAACACTGTATCTGAAAGAAGTACGCCGCTTCATGAAGGTGCAGTTGCAGACCATCTGGGCGCCCGCGATCACGACTCTGCTCTACCTCATCATTTTCACCGTTGCTTTGGGCGGGGTGAAGCCTTCGGTGCTGGGGGTGCCCTTTGCCGATTTCATCGCGCCGGGCCTGATCATCATGGGAATGATGCAGAACAGCTTCGCCAATAGCAGCTTCTCTTTACTGGTGGGCAAGATCCAGGGGACGATCGTCGACTATCTGATGCCGCCCTTGTCGAACCTCGAATTGCTGATCGCGATGGTAGGGGCGGCGGTGACCCGTGCGATCATGGTGGGCTTTGCCGTCTGGTTGGCCATGGCGCTGTGGCCAGGGGTGGGGGTTACCCCTGCCCATTATGGGGCGGTGATCTGGTTCGGCCTGATGGGATCGACATTGCTCGCCCTCATCGGTGTAATCACCTCGATCTGGGCCGAAAAATTCGACCATGCAGCGGCGATTGCCAATTTCGTTGTCGCGCCTGCTGCCTTGCTGTCGGGTACATTCTACTCGGTCGACAAGCTGTCACCCGCGTTTCAGGCAATCAGCCATGCCAACCCGTTTTTCTATGCAATTTCGGGCTTCCGCTATGGCTTTATCGGCACGGCTGACAGCCCCGTGCTGTTTGGTGGCCTGTTGCTGCTCGGCATCAATCTGGTGCTGGGCATCATCGCTTATGCACTGCTGCGTTCGGGCTGGAAGCTGCGGAGCTAGAAAATGTCCGGCATCATCCTGTTCGATTATTGGCGTTCCTCCGCCAGCTACCGCGTTCGCATCGCGCTCAACCTGAAGGGCGTCGCTTACAGCGCAGTTCCCACCAACTTGCTCGATGCCTCGCACAAGAAACCGGACTATGTCGCGCGCAACCCGCAGGGGTTTGTGCCGATGCTTTCGATCGACGGGCATGATCTGACGCAAAGCCTGGCGATTATCGATTATCTGGATGCCAACTATCCCGATCCGCCAATGGTATCCTCCGATCCGGCGGAGAGGGCGAAGACATTGGCGCAGGCACTGGTGATTGCGGCCGACATCCACCCGCTCAATAATTTGCGCGTGCTGGGCCGGTTGAAATCGCAATTCGGCGCCGATGATGCGGCGGTGGCGGAATGGTATCGTCACTGGATAGTTGAAGGCTTCACCGCGCTGGAGGTGATGGCCCCCGAAACCGGCCTGTTCGGCGGTGCGCAACCCAACCTCGCCGATGCCTGCCTCGTCCCGCAAATGGCCAATGCGCGGCGGTTCGATACGCCGTTGGACGCGTTCCCGAAACTGGTGCGGATTGATGCGGAGCTGCGCGCTATTGAGGCTTTTGCCAAGGCGGCGCCGGAGGCGGTGAAGCCGGAATGAGATATGCACCTTTAATTAGCGTTCTGTGCCTCGTGGTGCCGGGCTTGCCGGCCTGGGGGCAGGGCAATGTAATGGAGGGCTGCTATGTCCCGCCGGATCCCGAAACCGGGGAACAGCCGATCCTGGTAAATGACTGCACAATTTCGGTCACCGGCAATCTGGGGAGATCGTTGGCCGAACGAACCGAGTCAATTCTCACCAGCCGTCATATCGTGACCAACGACGTAGAGCGGGAATTGGGGCTTGCCGGGGAGTTTCAGCAATTCAGGCGATCAGATTCCCGATCTGCAAACCCTACCAGTCAGGGCGTAACTATGCGGGGGCTTGGCGGGAATGCCGCTTCGCGGACCTTGCTCTTTCTCGATGGCATCCCGCAGGCCGATCCCTTTGGTGGCTGGGTAGCATGGCCGGGTTATGATGCGCTGGAGATTTTGAGCATAAGGTTAAGGAAAGGGGGCGGGCAACCCTCAGTCGGACCGGGTTCTATTGCGGGCGTGATTGAACTTGATAGCCGGAAAATCCAGGGGCAATCGTCGCTTGGCTTAGGTTTTGGTAGCCGCGATAGTGTCGATGCATTGGGGCGGGTTGTGTCGCGGTTGGGTGACGGCTGGCTGACCGTAGGCGCCAGCTATTCCCGAAGCGATGGCTTTGTTCCTGTGATCAAAAGCCAGCGTGGGGCCGTTGATCATGGCGCGGCCTACGAACAAGCCGGGATTTCATTCCAGGCTACTGCGCCGGTCGTGGACGATATTGACCTTCAGGCAAATTTGCGCGCCTATTTTGACAATCGAAATCGTGGCGTCGATTTCTCCCGCAACACAAATGATGGCGTGGACGCCAGCCTTAAAGTGTCGAACCGCAAGGGCGGTTGGCAGTGGTCGGCAACCAGCTATATCCAGCTGCGTGATTTTTCATCGGAATTCGGGGCCGTGTCTGTCGATCGCTCGACCGTCACGCCAACATTGGATCAATTTGCAACGCCGTCAAACGGAATGGGGCTGCGTTTCGAAATTCGACCGCCTCATGATGAGACGTGGGAATTTAGAGCTGGCGGTGAGTGGCGCCGTACCCTTGGAGAGACCCGCGAAAATTTCACCTATGTTGCAGGACGCCCTACGCGGTTTAGGACGGCCGGCGGTTCGGCGGATACGGTTGGCGGATTTGCTGAACTCTCAATTGCCCCGACCGAGCAATTCAAGCTGTCTGCCGGTGGACGATTTGACAGCTGGCATTTGGACGACGGTTTCCGTCGCGAAGTGAATATCGGTGGGGATGTTCGATCGGATGATCGTTTCATATCGCGCGCAGATGGCGAATGGAGCGGGCGTGCCGGGGTGGATTGGTCACCGTTAAACAGGGTGAATATAGGCGCGTCAATGTACAGATCATGGCGCTTGCCGACTCTGAATGAGTTATACAGGCCATTCAGGGTGGGCGCCGATGCAACCGCTGCCAATGCCGCATTGGCGCCAGAGCGGCTCTCGGGCTTTGAACTTGTTGCAGGATATTACTCGACGCGGCTGACTCTCGAAGCGCTATATTTCGACAATCGTTTGAAGGGGGCGATTGCAAATGTGTCGGTTGCAAACGGACCAGGAAACTTCCCCGGTGTCGGTTTTGTTGCGGCAGGCGGTGTTTATCGGCAACGGCAGAATCTTGATGCTATCCAATCGCGCGGTCTCGAGCTTTATGGTAGTATAATGATAGCCTATGTATTGGATCTCAGTGTGTCCTACAGTCTGATCGACGCGCAAGTCGAAGCTTCAGGCATAGCGGCATCGCTTGACGGATTGAGGCCAGCGCAAGTCGCCCGCCATTCGGGTCGTATCGCTTTGACATATGATGATATGCGTGATGATCGCGGGACTTTGAGCATCCGTTACATCGGCAAGCAATTTGAAGACGATGCCAATAGTCGGGCCCTTGGTGCGGCGACCGTTGTCGATTTTGCCTTGGCAAAGAAAATAAGGAAGAACTTGTTTTTAGAAGTGCGCGGAGACAATCTTTTCAACACGCGGGTCGAAGCAGCAATTTCGGGCACTGGCATCATCGAACGCGCCACCCCGCGCACCCTTTGGCTTGGCGCAAGCTGGAAATTTGATTAGCGTTGGGTCATGTCGCAACGCAAACTGACCCTTGGCGAATTCCTGCCTTACCAGCTTTCGATAACTTCGAATGCGGTCAGTGATCTGATCGCGCGGAGTTATCGGGGACGCTTTGGTCTCAAAATCCCCGAATGGCGGGTGATGGCGGTGCTCGGTGAAAAGGGCAGTGCCACCCAGCGCGAATTGGTCGCGGCGACGCAGATGGACAAGGTCACGGTCAACCGCGCCTCCAAGGCGTTGGACGAACGGGGGCTGATCGGGCGGGCGCCGAATGAGACCGACGGGCGCTCGCACCACCTTGCGCTGACCGCGGTGGGCAAGGAACTCTACGACCAGATCGTCCCGCTCGCGCTTTCGGTGGAGACAGAGATCGAGGGCATATTGGGCAATGAAGAGGCAACGCAGCTTGCCGGGCTCCTCGCCAAACTTCGCGCCCGGGTGAGTGAGATGGAGCGCAAGGCGGATTGACCGCGCGGCAGGATGCGTGCTTGCGCAAACTGGTTTCAATTGATACTATCTGCAGGATTCGGGATCCCCGAACATAGGTCAACTGTCTCTGGATGAATTTTCCATGCCCGATCTGTTTGAAAACCCCCTCGGCCTCGACGGCTTCGAATTTGTCGAGTTTTGTGCGCCCGAAAAAGGCATCCTCGAACCCGTCTTCGAAAGCATGGGCTTCACCCGCGTCGCCCAGCACCGTTCAAAGGATGTGCACCTGTGGCGGCAGGGTGAAATCAACCTGATTGCCAATTACGAACCGCGCAGCCCCGCTGCTTATTTCGCTGCGGAACATGGCCCCAGCGCCTGCGGCATGGCCTTCCGCGTCAAGGATGCCGCCAAGGCTTACAAGGAAGCGATCGAGCGCGGAGCGGAGCCGGTCGAAAGCAAGACCGGCGTGATGGAACTGCGCATACCGGCAATCAAGGGGATCGGCGGTGCGTTCATCTATCTGGTCGATCGCTATGCCACGCTCGAAAATCCTGATGCGTTGTCGATTTACGATATCGACTTCGTCTTTTTGCCGGGGGTCGAGCACTTCCCTGTCGGAGCAGGTTTCAAGTCGATCGATCACCTGACGCACAATGTCTATGGTGGCCGCATGGCGCATTGGGCAGCCTGGTATCAGCGGATCTTCAACTTCCGCGAAATCCGCTATTTCGACATCAAGGGCGAATATACCGGTCTGACCTCAAAGGCGATGACCGCGCCTGATGGCAAAATCCGCATCCCGCTCAATGAAGAGGGCAAGGCCGGTGGTGGGCAGATTGAAGAATATCTGCGTGCCTATAATGGCGAAGGTATCCAGCATATCGCGCTGATCTGTGACGATCTGGTTGCCTGCTGGGACAATCTCAAGAAACTCGGCGTGACTTTCATGACCCCGCCGCCTGACACTTATTATGCGATGCTCGAACAGCGGTTGCCCGGCCATGGCGAACCGGTTGATGCGCTTAAATCACGCGGCATCTTGCTAGACGGGACGACCGAAGGTGGCACACCGCGATTGCTGCTGCAAATCTTCGCACAGCCCGAAATCGGCCCCGTCTTCTTCGAATTCATCCAGCGTCGCGGCGATGAAGGCTTCGGCGAAGGAAATTTCAAGGCATTGTTCGAGAGCATCGAGCGCGACCAGATCGAGCGCGGTGTATTGGAGGTGGCAGAATGACCGTTCCCTTCAAGACTGATCGCATTCACCACGTCGCCTATCGCTGCAAGGACGCGAAGGAGACCGTGGAGTGGTATGCCCGCGTGCTGGGTTTCACCTACACCACGGCCTTTGCAGAAGATCATGTGCCGTCGACCGGCGAATATGATCCCTATATGCACATCTTCCTTGAGTGCGGCGGCGGCAACGTCCTCGCCTTTTTCGAACTGCCCAACCAGCCGGAGATGGGGCGCGATGAAAAGACGCCTGCCTGGGTGCAGCATCTGGCGTTCAAGGTTGCCGACTTCGATACGCTGAAAGCGGCGAAGGCGCATATCGAATCGCTGGGTATCGATGTGATCGGGCCGACCTATCACGGCATTTTCCGCTCAATCTATTTCTTCGATCCCAATGGCCACCGGCTCGAACTGGCCTGCGATATCGGCACTCAGGAACAATATGCAGAGCTGAAGCGCGTAGCGCCGATGATGCTCGATGATTGGAGCAAGACCAAGACAGCCCCGCGCCACGCCGAATGGCTGCACAAGGAACCGATCGAAGCTTCTGAATAAAAGTGCGGTCAGGTTGTGATGTTGGCGGCGCGCCCGACCTTGGGCGTCTCGGTTTTGGGCATGCGCGCTTCAAGCGCATCGAGCCAGATCCGCGCCTTGTCACCGATGAAAAGCTGCGGGTCCGAGGGGACAAGCCCGCGTCCGGCCTCCCACAGGGTTATCAACGACCGCGCCTCGTCATTGGCCTTTTCAAGGCTCTGCGGCTTGCGCAGCGCAGTGTTGACAAAGGCATCGCCAAAGAAGGTCCAGTCATTGCCCGGATTGCAGCCGAACGAAGTCCTTTGAGAGGAGGCGGCTGTGACAATAACCGACTGATCGCCGTTGAGTACAGGTACGAAAACGCCGGAAAAGCAGGCGGAAAGGATGATGAGGCGGCGCTGGATACCGAGATCATCCAGCATTGCTGCCAGCCGTTTGGGCGCAATCATTCCGATCGCGTTATTCCCGTCACGATAAACCAGCCCCAATTTGGGGTCGCCATGGGTGGTCGCAAAGAGGACGAGGACGTCTTCCTTCACATTCATTTTTGCGGCAACCGCCGCCAGAGCAGTGGCCAGATTGGGCGGCGATCCTTGCGGGGTACCGACAGTTTCTTTCCCCGCACCGGCGGCAAGGAATATCGATCGACCGGTCGCTCCATAGCGGCGCGTCAGCACCTTCTGCGCTTCACCAGCCTCGCGCCCGAATACCGGATCGGAATCGAGCCCGATCGAAACCACATAGGCGTCGATGATGCCCTGCCGCTGGGGTTGCAACGTCGCAAGCGCGGAGGACAGACGGCGATGCTGCACATAGTGCCAGGCCGCACTGCGGTTCTGCTCCATCGACCAGCCATTTTCCGCCGCCTCGCGGTTGTTGAAGCCGACCTGACTGGTCGAAGGACCAGCTATTGCGGTTGCAACAAGAAGTGCGGCGGCGAGCGTTTTCCATTGCATAGCCACTGTCTCCCCAACTTCGATAGTCTAGGCAGGATATTGCGATTGCCGCAAGCCCGTAATCCAGTCATGATGAAACACCAAAACAGGATGCCTTTATGAAACTAGCCTCACTGAAATCTGGTCGCGACGGAAAACTTGTGGTCGTGTCAAATGACCTCGCCTGGTATGCCGATGCCAGCCATATCTGCCCGACAATGCAGGCCGCGCTCGATAATTGGGAACGTATTGCGCCCAAGCTGGAGGCGCTGGCAACCGATCTTGAGCATGACGTAATCCCCAAAGAGCGCTTTCATGAACATGATGCAGCGTCACCCTTGCCGAGGGCCTATCAATGGGCCGATGGTTCGGCTTATGTGAATCATGTCGCTTTGGTTCGCCAGGCGCGTGGTGCGGAAATGCCGGAAAGTTTCTGGCACGATCCGCTGATGTACCAGGGCGGATCGGACGGTTTCCTGGGGCCGCGCGACGATATACCGCTTGGCGACGTCGCCTGGGGCTGCGACATGGAAGCGGAAGTTGTGGTCGTAACCGGCGACGTGCCGATGGGCGTGAGCGCGGGTGAGGCGAGGGACTATATCCGCCTTGTGGGTCTCACCAACGATGTGTCGCTGCGCGGCCTCATTCCAGACGAGCTTGCCAAGGGCTTCGGCTTTTTCCAGTCAAAACCGGCCAGCGCCTTTTCACCCGTATTCGTAACGCCTGAAGCTCTGGGCAATCGCTGGGACGGCGGAAAGCTGCATGGTGCGTTGTGCGTCGACCTCAATGGTCAGCCCTTGGGCCGCGCCGATGCCGGCGTCGACATGACATTCGATTTTGGACAGCTCATTGCCCATGCGGCAAAGACGCGGAACCTGTCAGCGGGAACGATCATTGGCTCGGGTACGGTATCGAACCGCGACGCAGATGGTGGCCCGGGCAAGCCCATTGGCGAAGGCGGTCTCGGTTATAGCTGTCTGGCTGAGGTGCGGACGATTGAAACGATCCAGGGTGGAAAACCCGTCACACCTTTCATGAAAGCAGGCGATACCGTCCGCATCTGGATGGAAGATGAGAAACACCATCCGATTTTCGGGGTGATCGAACAGACCGTCGTCGCATATTGAATCAAAAAAGGCGGGAGGAAGATCCCGCCTTTTCTGTTTGAGTTCCGATCAGCCTATTTCTTGGCAAAGGCATCGCCGATCGAGCAGGCTGCCGGTCCAAGGATCACGATGAACAGTGTCGGCAGAATGAAAAGGATCAGCGGCACCGTCATGATCGCGGGAAGGCGGGCAGCCTTTTCTTCGGCACGCATCATGCGTTCGTTACGGAATTCAGCCGAAAGCACACGCAGAGCCGAAGCGAGCGGCGTACCATATTTCTCAGTCTGGATCATGGTCGTGACCACGCCCTTCACCGAGTCCAGATCGACACGATAAGCTAGGTTTTCGAATGCCATGCGACGCTCAGTCAGGAAGCCGAGCTCGATTGCCGTGAGGGCGAACTCGTCACCCAGTTCGGGAAAGCCGCGGCCAAGTTCCTTTGCTACGCGATTGAAGGCAGAGTCGACCGTCAGACCGGCTTCGGCGCAGATGACAAGCAAGTCGAGCGCATCGGGCAGGCCCTTGCGGATCGCATCGGTTCGTTTCTGGATCAGGTTGCCGAGATAGATGTCTGCTGCCTTGTAGCCCAAAATTGCCATGGCAGCGAACACCGCAAAACGCTTGAATGGTGTCCAATCGGCCAGGCCACCCATGCCGTAAATCCAGAACAAGGCTCCGCCGCCGAGGAGGATCGGCCCGACAAGCCGACTGAAGATCACTGCAACCGCAAGTTCCTTGCGGCGGATGCCGGCTTGCGCCAGTTTTTGCTGCGCGACCTTGATCTGATCATCTTGCAACACCTTGAGCGACGACAGCAACTGGCGCATTTTGTCGGTCGTTTCGGTGTTGCGCACCAGCTTGGCACGCTTCTTTGCGGTCGATGCCGAAATTCCAGCCTTTAACTGCTCGCGACGTTCGTTCAACGCCTTGACGCGCTTGGTCATCGGGTCGCGAACTGTCACAGCCGCATAGATGGCAAGTATCACCGCAAAACTGGCAATCGCTGTCATCAATGTGGCGACCCACATGACGTCGATACCCATGATTTCGGGTCCAGGAGGTTGAGCGCTGTTCATCTTTCTCGGTCCTGTCCCTTAGATTTCAAAGCTGACCATTTTGGCCATGATACCAACACCAATGCTCATCCAGACCAGTCCGACTATGCCGGCGATCATCAGGCGTTGTTCGACAAAGAAGCCGCCCAGATATTCCGGGTTTACCGACCAGACGAGCGCGAAGACGATGAAAGGCAGCGAGCCGACGATATAGGCCGACGCTTTGGATTCGGATGACATGGCGCGAATCTTCAGCTTCATCTGCGCGCGTTTGCGCAACACATCGGCGAGGTTTGACAGCGTTTCCGCAAGATTGCCGCCGGTTTCGCGCTGAATGGCAAGAGTGATTACGAAGAACTGGAATTCAGGTGTGCCAAGGCGCTCTGCTGTATCCTGCAGTGCATCCTCCATGGTTTTGCCGATCTTGATCTTTTCTGTAACGATCTTGAATTCTTCGCCAACGGGACCCGGGATTTCGCGGGCAACGACGCCGAGCGTTTCACCAACCGGAAGTCCTGATTTCAAACCGCGAACGAGCAATTCGATCGCTTCCGGAAATTTTGCCGTGAAATCATTTATGCGTTTGCGGATCAGGTAATTGACGGAAAAGTGCGGCACGGCCAGGGCGAGAAAAGTCGCTCCGCCAAGAGCGAGCAACATCGGCGCTCCCCGAATCGTCAAAATTCCGAACATGGCGACAAAAATCCCGCCACTGACGTAGAGATACTGGTTGAGCCCCCATTTTTTGCCCGTCTGTTGAAGGCGCAGGCGCAGGCGATCGGTCACGCTCATTTTCGTGCCTTCGGTGAACATGATCGGTCGGCGCGCGGCCACTGCCTTGCGCATTTGTTGCTCAAGCTTGGCGTCAACCGAGTCCGAATGGCGGATTTTCACCGCACTTAGCCGTCGACTGGCTGCTTTCCCCGTTGCAGGTCCTGCAAAGGCAAATCCCAAAAGGATGAGCGAGGCCACCAAACCAAAAATGAGAACCAGATTGTTCATCTTTTACCGCCTCTGCCTCATTTGGAGTTCCTTGTCGGAACGCCAGTGTGGCATTCGAGTGTTATTTTTTTGCCAACAGCGATTTGAAACCGGCCATCATCGATTTTTTCGACGATGCGGCTTTGGTTTCGGTTGCCTCTTCTTCGGGAACGCCGGTTGACTTGATCATATCAGTCAAAGCCACAATGCCCGAGGCCACCTTGCTCGAACGGACAGAGTCGACCAGCGGTTTGCCGAGTTTGGCGGCCTGCGCCGTTGCTTTTGAGTCCAGCGGGATTACGAGATCAATCTTGCGCTCAATCGAGCTTTCAAAATCCTTGCGTGAAATCTCGATGCCGCCGGCTTGGGCTTTGTTGGCAACAACGATCGTCTGGCAAGACGGTGCATTTGCGCGCAGCCATGCAAGCAGGCGAATGGCATCACGCGCCGAAGCCAGTGTCAGTTCGCAGACAATCACTGCCACATTCACATCGTGCAAAAGATGCGGGTAAGCGATCAACATGTTGCGTGGCAGATCGATGACCGTGTTCTCGAACGCTGCCCGGAATTCTTCCTGCAACTGGAAGAAGGCCGATCCGTCTGTCATGATGGGGCTGCTGATCGCAGCTTCAGCTGACAGGATGGAAAGCTTGTCATTGGCCTTGATTGTTGCGCGCTCGATGAAAAGCCCGTCGATGCGGCTCGGATTGTCGATTGCGTCGGTCAACCCGCGGCCCGGCTCCAGATCCAACGCCAGAGCGCCGGTTCCGAAGTGGACGTCGAGATCGAGAAGGCCCGTCAGGTGGCCCATGCGTTCAGACAGCAACCAGGCAATCGAAGTTGCGATGGTCGATGCCCCTACGCCGCCGCGCGTACCGATAACTGCGGTCGACAGGTGCGGATGTTCCTTGGCTCCGTCGTCGTGCTTTGGCGCGTTGAGGATCATCTGGGCATGTGTCACGGCATCGCGAAGCGCATCGGGACTGACTGGCTTAAGCAGATAGTCCTGCAGGCCTGAAAGCATGAGATCGCGGTACAACCGAACATCATTGACCTGACCCATCGCGATAACGACGGTTCCGGGTTCGCAAACTTCGGCCAGTCCATTGATGTCCGAAATCGGGTCGCCCGATTCCGACAGGTCAACCAGCAGAATTTGTGGGCTGGCTGATACCGACAGCGATTGAACGGCGTTGCGCAAGCCGCCCTTGAAGGCCTTTTCCTGCGGCCACCCCATGTCGTCGCAAACAGTGCGGACAACATCGAGAGTCAGGTCATCGCAAACATAGGCAGTGAACGGATCTCTGGCACCGGCCGAGACACTTTTAAATGGTGCGTTCATTAGTTTGCGCCTCCGGATTTCTTGCGCGATCCACCCCGGCTGTTTTCAGGAGTGGACTCGCGGCCGCGTACTAGATCTTCGGGATCGGCAACCATCGTAGCAAGATTGCTGTTCGTAGCGCATCCGTAGTTGGGATGGTTGCTGGAGTTGTAATTGGCCTCAGTGGTTTTGGTCCAATTCGGGCAATTGGGAACACTCGCCGTCGAGCGGGTCACTACTACCCTGGCAGTACCCGGCACCACATTGCCAGCCGTGACCGGCGCCGTCTCGCTTAACAGCAAACCATGCTTGGCCGCGAGGTCACTCACCGCTTGCTTGGTTGCTGCATCGGGGTAGCTATCGCCAAAATCCACGGCAATGCGGTCGCCAAATCGCAGTTTCATGGCCTCAAACCATTCTGCGATACGGTTTTGTTCGAATGACGAGAGTCCAGCGCTGCCATCGACATTCACGTCGAGGGCGTAGTTGTTGCGCTGAACCACCGGTTGGTTGGTCGAGTACATCGACGTATTCGAGCCAGTTGCGCCGCATCCGGCGAGCGTGAAGGCCAAAGTTGCCGTCAAGATTAGTTTTGCACGCATGTTCATGCTCCTCACGTCGCTCAATTGAAGCTGAAGCCGGGTGCTGACCCTGCTTCACCGGATTGGGATTTCTTGGCCTGCTTGGTGCTGATCGCCGGAGCAGCTTCGCTTACGGTACCGAACTCCGGGCCCTTCACATTGTCGGGCGCAACAGTCGGCATCGGGCGTTCAGCAGATCCGGTCAAATTCGACGCGGTCTTGTTGAGCAGGATGCGCTCCAGATCAGACGGAGTATTGTATCCGTCGGTCGGCAGCTTGATTTCTGATTCTGAGACCGGCTTCACCAGATAGGGAGTAACGACGATGACCAGTTCGGTCTCGTTGCGCTTCCAGCCATTTGACTTGAACAGGGCACCGAGAACCGGAACATCTCCCAAGCCCGGATATTTATCGACCGAAGTGTTGGCCGAGTTTGAGAGCAGTCCGGCAATCATGAAGCTCTGGCCAGAACCCAGTTCGACCGTCGTTTCCGCCATGCGTGTGGTGATCGCCGGTATTTCGGTTCCTGCGATGCGAACAGCGCCTTGTGACGAGATATCCGAGACCTCCGGGCGCACCCGAAGGAGGATGCGGCCGTCAGACTGGACGGTTGGGGTGTAGCGCAGGCTGACACCAAAATCACGGAACTGCACGGTGGTCGCGCCAAAATTGTCCGCTACCGGTATCGGAAACTGCCCGCCCGCAAGAAATTCTGCGGATTCACCAGAGATAGTGGTGAGATTAGGTTGAGCAAGCGTGGTCGAAAGACCGGCGCGCTCGGCAATGTCAAACGCAGCTGCGACATCGATACCGAACAATTTGCCCGCGAGGTTCAGCACATTGCTTCCTACCGGGTTATTGAAGGTATATTGCGTCCCGCCAGTAATAAACTGACCGGTCGCTGGGTTGAAAGGCAACGAGATTGAGCCTGCGGGAAGGCCGTACAGCGATGACGCATCCAGGCGCGGAAAGGCGCTGGTGTTGAGATCGCCAATGGTACCCACGCTGCGACCGCGGCCGACGCCAAAGACAAGGCCATTGCCGTCATTGTCACGAGTTGTGAAATTTGATGCAATTTCCTTGGCCAGCGAACGGCTGACTTCCGCAATCCGGACCTGCAGATTGACCTGCATTGGAACGGCGGTCTTCAGTCGGCTGACGACTTTTGTCGCATCGCCAACAAACGCCTGAACGAGTGTTTCAGCTTCCTGAACATCTTCAGGTTGGGCGACCGTACCAGTTAGCAGTACCACACCGTTCATGGTCGAAACCTTGATGTCGGCTTCGGGCATTGCGAGCAGCAGCATCTGATCAACCGAGTCGAGGTTGTTGCCTACCCGGATAGTGGCAGAGTAGATTGTCCGTCCTGCAGCATCTGTTGCATAGACGGTCGTTTCGCCTTGCCCTTTTCCGAGGATGTAGAGCTGCCGGGGGCTGCGGACATCGACATCGGCGATCGTCGGGTTAGAAACAACAACGTCGGATACCGAAGAGCCCAGATTGATCTGCTCGCCACGACCGACCGACAGAACGATCACGCGGCCGCCGGTTTTGGATGCAGCGGGATCGGCCTTTGCAGGTGCCGCGCTGGCAACGGTGGAAATGGAGGCAGCGAAGATAATCGCTGCGGCACCGGATTTCATGAGTGATTTGATGGTCATTATATTACCTCCGGTCCACATTGACTTCTTCGACAGCACCGGCGCGAGAGACGCGGACGACGCTGCCACGGCGAACCTGTTCGATCTGTTTTTCAACTTTCACTGCTTCTGCCGCAATCTGCACGGGCGTGATCGCGGGAAGGCTGCTACGCTGGAAACGTGAGACATCGCCGCCGGTTGCATAGGTGCTCGGGCCTGCAGTCGGTTGCTTCTGAACCGAGGCGAGGAACTTTTCTTCTTCCTCAGCAGTTGCGCCCTTGGGCAATTTCACATCGCCCGATGCCAGCGCCATTTCGAGCTCGGCTGCGTTGTCGGCGAGCGAACGGAGCGAGAGACTGATCGTACCGATCGTCTGCGCCACGGCGATTTTTTCTGCAATGCGCGGCGTCACTTCGATGGTCACCAACTTGTACTTCGAAGGAATGCTATTGCCTTTTTCATCGACGCTTGGTGTCGAGCGCTGGTCAGTTGCCAGGACGCGAAGGTTGCGGATGATGGTTTCCGAAACTTTCAAGGGCTGACCAGTGCCTGCACCGCTTACATTCTGGGTCAGGACAAGGTCCACACGGTCACCTGGAAAGACAAAGCCCGAAACACCAGTGAGTGTAGAGACTGGAACCGATACCGCACGCATGCCCGGTCCAAGTGCCGCAGCAAGGAAACCACGATCGCCAGGAGCGACAAGCGAACCTTGGGTAATCGGCTGTCCGGCTGTAATCGGATTGCGCACAACCGTGCCGACCAATGTGGTCGTCTGGTCAGGCTCGCCGTCTTTCTTGATGAAATAGGCTTCCTCGATCAGCTCTTCCGGCCACGGTTGATAGCGAATGCTGTCTGCAGTCAGAATTGTTCCAACCGGCAATGCCCGCGTTGCAACGATGACCTTTGGGCCAGTGGCGACGGGTTTTTGTGCAACCGCTTGGGGTGCGCCTCCGCCCGAGAACATGCTGCGCGCCATAAACGCGGTGACTGCGGCTATCAGCAGCGCGCAGACCAGCAAGATTACTTTTTTCCTATCCATGACGAACAAGCTCCTGAACGGTCCCCTGAATGAGACAGCTAATCACCTAAAATGGTTAAAAAACTGTTCACCGGCGCACCAAAGGCCGGCGAGCGAAATTGCGACGCCATATGGAATGCGGACGTGACCGCTTCCTTTTCGTATCTTGTGAACGATGAAGAAAATTATGGTTACCAGCGCGCCGAGCAAACTGGCGTTGAAAACAAATTTGATGACGACCAATGGCGGAAACCACAGGGCGACTGCCGCGAACAATTTCACGTCGCCACCACCCATCATGCCGAAGTAGAAAAATAGCGCGAAGAACAGGAAAGTCGCGATTCCTGCGCCGAGATAATAGCCAATTTCAGGCCAGGTGAATGTCCCGGTCGCAAGCCAGTAAAGAGGAGCGGCGAGCGCGATCGATGCGGTCACCCAATTGTAAATAAGGCGGTGCCGAATGTCGGAATAGATCGACACCAGCAGGCCGATTGCCAAGCCGCCAAGCAGCGCGTAAGCGAAAAAATTCTGGTCCATATTGCCGCACTGTTAACCATCAGAACTTTCTAAAAGGTAACCATGCCTGAAGCCCAAACGGAAACGATACGGCGTGCCATCCCGAGTTATGCGCACGAAGGATTCTGGACTGCGCCGGATGGCTGGCGGATTCGGCGGATAGATTGGCCCTCGTTGAACGGTGATGGTGAAGGCATATCCGAAGCGCGCGGATCGATGCTTTTTCTGCCCGGTCGGGGCGATCATTATGAGAAATATCTTGAAACGCTGGACCATTTTGCCCGTTCAGGCTGGCAGGTGACGGCGATTGACTGGCGCGGGCAGGGCGGTTCAGGACGACTGCTCGGGGATCCGCATATCGGCCATGCCGATGATTTTTCGACCTGGATTTCGGACCTGGGTGCGTTTTGGCGCGAATGGAAAACCCAAGGGCCGGGGCCGCATATAGTGGTTGCCCACAGTATGGGCGGGCATTTGGTCATGCGCGCGTTATGCGAAAAAGCAATAGATCCGGATGCTGTCGCTTTATCGGCACCTATGTTGGGTATCCAGACGATGGGGCTGCCTTATGCGGTGCATCACGCAGTTGCCAAACTGCTTCGCGCCCTTGGCAATCCGGAAAGGGCCGCGTGGAAGGAAGGTGAGAAACCCGGATCACCACTGAATGCGCGCGCCAAGATACTGACACATGATTCGGCCCGTTATGCGGACGAACTGTATTGGTGGCAGAAACGACCGGAGGTGCGGCTTGGACCGCCGAGCTGGCATTGGGTCGAACGGGCAATTGCTTCAACGCGCCAGTTGAACGCGCCCGGAATCATGGAAGGGGTAACCGTACCTATCTTGCTGTTGGCGACAACTGCCGATCATCTTGTCGATACCAAAAGGGTCATTCGCGATGCGAAAAGGCTGCCGAATAGCGAGTTGGTCTTATTTGGTAATGAGGCTGCGCATGAACTTTTGCGCGAAACCGACCCTGTCCGCGACAAATGTATTGCCGCCATCGAAAACTTTCTCGATCGCAAAGCGCCCAAATCATGAATCGTTTCGATGTTGCCATTGTCGGCGCCGGAATGGCGGGCGCCAGCCTTGCGGCCGAGATTGCACCGTCGAAATCAGTTTTGCTGCTAGAGGCAGAGGAATTCCCCGGTTATCATTCAACGGGCCGCTCGGCGGCGTTCTGGAGCGAAACCTATGGTGGGCCGGCTATCCAGCCGCTGACAACAGCCTCCTACCAGTTCCTCTCAACCCCTCCTGCAGAGTTTTCCGAACGTGGATTTTTGACCCCGCGCGGCGCTCTGCATATCGGGACGGCAGAATGCCATTCAATCGCTGAGGACATGCAGGCAGATTTTGCTGCGAGCTCGGTTGCTCTCGAGAAACTATCCGCCAATCACATCGAGCGACATCTTACGGGACGCAGAGACGGCTGGGACCTCGCCTTATGGGAGCCTGATTGTTGTGACATCGATGTTGCAGCCTTGCATCAGGCATATCTTGGGGCGGCCAGACGGCTTGGTTGTGAAATTCAATGCAGGGCTCCTGTAAGGGCACTGGCCTTTGTCGATGGCTGTTGGTCAATCAAGACCGCTGCCGGTCAGTTTGAGGCCGAAATGGTGGTCAATGCGGCCGGTGCATGGGCAGATATGATTGCGGAACTCGCGGGCATCCGGCGACTGGACATCCAACCCTATCGGCGCACAGTCGTGCAAATCGAAATTGCTCCTGCCGCACCTGCCGATTTGCCACTCGTCGTCGGACTCGACGGAAGTTTCTACTTTAAACCCGATGCCGGTGGGCGGTTGTGGGTAAGCCCGCATGATGAAATCGCGACACCGCCATGCGATGCCGCGCCCGAGGAGCTTGAAGTTGCAACCGCGCTTGATCGCTTCGAGCAAGTGGTTGACTGGAAAATCAAGCGGATAGAGCGCAAATGGGCAGGTTTGCGCAGCTTCGCACCGGACAGGAGGCCGGTAATCGGGCGGGATCCGCGGAACGAGCAATTTTTCTGGCTTGCCGGGCAAGGCGGCTTTGGCATCCAGACTGCACCTGCCGTTGCAAAGCTTGCTGCCGCGCAGATCACCGGGGAAGAAAGGCTTCGCGCTATCGATCCTGCCCCATATTCGCCAGATCGATTTGGTTGATTTTACACACCGTTGGCTTGCGAAAGGCTCCCAGATTGATAGCGTAGAATATCACGGCTCTGCGCAAAGGAGGAACCATGGCGCACTATTTCGAGATCAAGCAGAACAAGGCGGGCGAATATGTCGCCTATTTCAAATATAACAGTGAAACGATTTTCTGGACCGAGGGCTATTCAAGCAAGGCTTCAGCCAAAAATGCCATCGAATCTATCCAGAAAAACGGACCGGGGGCTGAAACCCGCGAAGGTTGAAAAAGGCTAAAGCGTTCCGGCTGCGGCAGCAGCATCGCTGGCCAGCCGGTCCGCCCGTTCATTTTCGGCATGGCCATTATGGCCTTTGACCCACACCCATTCGACCTTGTGTCGGGCGACCGCTTCGATCAGTTCGTGCCATAAATCAGCATTCCGAACAGGTTGTTTGGAGGCGTTTTTCCAACCGTTACGTTGCCAGCCCTCAACCCATTTTGTGATGCCATCGAGGACATATTTGCTGTCGGTATGTAAAGTGACGGCGCAGGGTTCAATGAGCAGGTTGAGTGCCCTGATGGCCGCAGTCATTTCCATGCGGTTGTTGGTTGTGTCGGGCTCGCTGCCCGATATGTCCTTTTCGTGCTTGCCATAACGGATCACTGCGCCCCAGCCGCCGGGCCCCGGATTGCCCTTGCAGGCCCCGTCGGTGAAAATTTCTACCTTTTTCATGGCGCGCCTCCGAACAATTTACTGCTTTCGACGCTGCGATAGAAAACAAGCCGGTGATAAAAGGCCAGAGGGTCCTTGCGCGTCACCATCGCGTCGGCGGGCGTGTTGATCCAGTCATAAAGACGGGTGAGCAGGAATCGTAACGATGCCCCGCGTGCCAGCGAAGGGAAGGCGTGTACTTCGGCTTCGTCAAGCTTGATGACTTCGCCATAACCGGCAAGCAAGGCTTCACCAATGCCAGCCAGATATTGACGCCCGTCGGCGGTAAAGCTCCATGCTGCATGGGTCACAGCTAGATCATAAGCGCGGTAGTCTGTGCAGGCGAAGTAGAAATCGATCAAGCCGCCAACCTGATCACCCCGAAACAGAACATTGTCCGGAAAAAGATCGGTATGAACCGCGCATTGGGACAAATCTTGTGGCCAGTTCGCGGAAAGCCAGTCGCATTCGCGGTCAATATCTTCGGTAAAGCCATCTTGTAGCGCATCGGCGGCGACTTTATCGCACTGGTCGAACAGCGGTCTCCAGCTTTTGTGACCCAAGGGGTTTGGCTTGATCTCGCCAAAATCGCCGACCGCCTGATGCATTTTTGCCAGAGATTGACCGACCGCATGGGCTTGTTCTGGTGTGGGCTCTGAAACCGAAATGCCAGGGAGGAATTCGATGAGGCAGGATTTCTTGCCGTGAACATCCTGCAGCCACTGGCCTGTGCTATCATCGATAAAGCGCGGCACGGGGCAGCCAGCATTATGAAGATGTGCCAGCAAATTGTGGAAATATGGCAGGTCCGCCGGATTGACCCTGTTTTCGTACAATGTGAGGATGAAACGCGCCCGATCCGTTTCGAGAAGATAATTGCTGTTTTCGACGCCTTCGGCGATGCCTTTGAGCGAGACAAGCTTTCCCACGTCATAGCGCATCAGCAATTCCGCTGCCGCCTCGGCGCTGACTTGTGTGTAAACTGCCATCAGGCCGGGTCGGCGGCTGCTGCGAGCTCGCGGGGTAGCTTGAAGGTGATGCTTTCTTCGGCGGTTACCACTTGATCCTCGCGAACTTCGAACCGTTCTGAAATGCGCGAGATAAACTGGCGTACCAGCACCTCAGGAGCGGAGGCGCCCGCAGTTATCCCCAGCGTCGTTACGCCGTCCAACCAGTTGAAATCGATTTCTTCTGCCCGCTGCACAAGCCGCGCTGGCGTACCTGCTCGTTCAGCAACCTCTACCAATCGAAGCGAATTGGAACTGTTCGGTGCGCCAATCACGATTACCAGATCGCAACGACCGGCGATTGCCTTGACCGCAGCCTGCCGGTTCGACGTTGCGTAACATATATCTTCGCCTTTGGGCCCGACTATCGCTGGGAAACGCCTTTGCAGCGTAGCAACGATTTCGGCCGTATCATCAACCGAAAGTGTGGTTTGCGTCAGGAACGCCAAATTCTCGGGGTCTGCGACCTCCACCTTTTCGGCGTCCTCCTCGGTTTCGACCAGCGTCATCGCTCCGGAAGCTACCTGGCCAAAGGTTCCGATCACTTCGGGATGTCCCTTATGACCGACAAAAAGAATATGGCGCCCCGCCTCGACCTGGCGTTCGGCTTGACGATGCACTTTGGAAACGAGCGGGCAAGTGGCATCAAAATAGGCCAATCCCCTATTTTGTGCATCTTCCGGCACCGATTTGGGGACACCATGCGCGGAAAACACCACATGCGCATTGGCGGGAACTTCGTCGAGTTCGTCAACGAAAATGGCGCCTTTTGCCCGCAGGCTGTCGACGACGAATTTATTGTGCACGATTTCGTGCCGCACATAGATCGGCGCGCCATGGCGCTCGAGCGCTTGCTCCACAATCTGGATGGCGCGATCCACGCCCGCGCAAAAGCCGCGCGGAGCAGCTAACAGGATATCGAGGCGGCGGCGATTTTCGTTTTGTTCAGTCATGTGCAATGTCATTTAGGTAATCCGGAGGCATTGGCCAAGGCCTTTCCCTTGTTGCACTGTATAGTGCTGCCGGATAAAGACGCACCGAACGCCGAAACGGCACAAGACTGAGGAAGCTATATCCATGAAAATCCTATTGCACGCAGCACCGCTCGCTCTGCTGGTTTTGGCAGGCTGTGCAAAGGATGGCGTGCTGGACGTTAACTCGGGTGTAGGTGTCACGGCAACGCGCACGGGCTGCCCGACGGTGGCGGTAGCCGACGGCACTGGCGACATTACGCTGTTCGTGCAGGGCGCGCCGCAAAATGCGGATTCGGTCGATGTCGTTGCGTCGATCACCAAGGTCCGGCCGTCGTGCAACAGCAGTGGCGCGAAAATCTATTCGGTCGCGGATTTCGAGGTTCAAGCTCGACGGAGTGATGCCCGCGGCGCACGTTCAGTGACACTCCCCTATTTTTCCACCGTAGTTCAAGGCGGGACTGCCGTTGTGGCAAAGCGGATCGGGCAGGTAACTGTCAATTTTGCCGATGGGCAATATCGTGCACAGGCAGCGGCTAAGGGTGCGGCCTATATCGATCCTGCTTCAGCCGCTTTACCCCCGGAAATCGTCGAAAAAATAACGCGTAAGCGCAAACCTGGCGATGCCGACGCTGCGCTTGATCCGATGGCTGATCCCGAAGTGCGTGCGGCAATCCAACGCGCCAGCTTCGAACTTCTCCTCGGCTTCCAACTGACCGAAGATCAACTCCGATATAATGTGACCCGATAAAGGCGCGCCCGAAAGGGGCCGCCTTGGCCCCCTTTTTCTTTTCTGTGGCATGGACTAGGGGGCTGCAAGACCCATGCAGCCGCATCCCTATTTCAGGAAAAGACCCCAGTGACCCTCTTTGTCCAATTTGCCGCCCATTTGAACCATGCGCTTGATGCGCTGGAAACCGCTGGAACCCTGCCTGGCGGTCTCGATCGCAAAGCCGTAACGGTTGAGCCGCCACGCGATGTTTCGCATGGCGATCTGGCGACCAACGCCGCCATGGTGCTGGCAAAACCTGCAGGGACCAATCCGCGCGCTTTGGCTGAGGCGATTGCCGGAGAATTGCGCAAGGTTTCGGGTGTCACCGGCGTGGAAATTGCCGGTCCAGGCTTCCTCAACCTGAAACTCGAAGCATCGATCTGGCTTGACGAACTGCGCGCGATTGCAGCGCAAGGTGATGATTATGGCCGCTCTAGCCTCGGCAGCGGCAAGACTGTTAATGTCGAATATGTCTCGGCCAACCCCACAGGCCCAATGCATATGGGTCACTGCCGCGGGGCTGTAGTGGGCGATGCGCTGGCCAATCTGCTGCAATTTGCTGGCTACAGGGTGACCCGCGAATATTATGTCAACGATGCGGGCGGTCAGGTCGATGTGCTCGCGCGCTCAGCGCACCTGCGCTATCGCGAGGCTCTGGGTGAGGCCATTGGCGATATCCCCGAGGGGCTTTATCCCGGCGATTATCTGGTTCCGGTCGGGCAGAAACTGGCAACTGAATATGGCGATAAATTCGTCGCTGCACCCGAATCCGAATGGCTCGCTCCTTTCCGGCAATTTACGGTTGCCATGATGATGGAGATGATCCGTTCGGACCTCGCCTTGTTGGGTATCCATCACGATATCTTCGCCTCAGAAGCCGAGGTGCAACAGGCGAAGAAACCTGAGGCCGCGGAGGCATTTCTGCGCGAACGCGGGCTGGTTTACGACGGTGAGCTCGAACCGCCCAAGGGCGAACCCGATCCCGATTGGGAACCAGTCACATTGCCTTTGTTCAAATCAACCGAGTTTGGCGACGATCAGGACCGCCCGATCCGTAAATCGGATGGCAGCTGGACTTATTTCGGTGCCGATATGGCCTATCACTTCCAGAAGGCGCAAAATGCCGACTGGCTGATCGACATCTGGGGCGCCGACCATGCTGGCACAGTCAAACGCATCAAGGCAGCGGTCGCAGCGCTGACCGAAGGCAAGGTGGAGTTCGACGTGAAGCTGGTGCAAATGGTGCGCCTGCTGCGCGGCGGCGAGCCGATCAAAATGTCCAAGCGGGCAGGCAATTTCGTGACTTTGGCCGATGTCGTGCGCGAAGTCGGCAAGGATGTTGTGCGCTTTACCATGCTGACGCGCAAGGCCGATGCACAGATGGATTTTGACTTTGCCAAGGTCGTCGAGGCGTCGAAGGACAATCCGGTTTTCTATGTGCAATATGCCCACGCCCGTATCAGCTCGACGCTGCGCAAGGCTGAGACTGAGGAAGGCTTCAAGCCGGGAGCAGAGCATCTCGACCTGCTTGGTGCAGAAGAGCTGGCACTGATCCGTGAATGCGCAAATCTGCCGCGTATTGTAGAGGCTGCGGCAAAGGCGGGCGAGCCCCATCGCATCGCCTTCTTCCTTGGCGATCTGGCCGCGGCCTTTCATGCCTATTGGAACCTCGGTAACGACCAGCCGGACAAGCGCTTCATATTGGCACAATCCCCAGAATTGAGCAGTGCAAGGCTTTTCTTGGCAGATAAAGTCGGGCAGGTTATTCGAAACGGGCTGCGATTGATGGGTGTTGAAGCCGCAAAGCAGATGTAACCCGGCATAAGTGACCAGAGGAATTAAATGCGATGACCGATAGCAATCGCGACGAAGATTTGGGCCTGGACGATCCCGATCGCCTGCCTTGGCTCGAAACCGCCGATGGTTATGAATATGAGGAAAGCGCTTCGCCGCTGAAAGTCGCCGGTTTGGTATTGGCTGGTCTTGCTCTGCTTGCGGCTATTGTTGGCGGTATTTACTGGATCCAACGCAATCAGTCCGGCGGCGCTTCGGGCAATGGCGAACTGATTGCCGCGCAGGAGGGTGACTACAAGGTTGCGCCTGCCGATCGCGAAGGCAAGAATTTCGAAGGCGAAGGCGACGCTGCTTTCGCCGCCAGTGAAGGCAAGAAGGTCGAGGTATCGATCGATCCAGCCAAGGCTAAAGCAGCCGCGCAGGCGCCGCAACAGGCTCCGGCTGCCGCACCCGTCAAGGCAGGCTCTGCTCCCGCAGGTTCGGGCTTTGTGCAACTGGGGGCCTTCAGTGACTCCGCCAAGGCCGATCAGGCCTGGGCTGCGATGGGTAAGCGCTTTGGCTTCCTGTCTGGCCTGAACCGCCGCATCGCCGAAGGTGCTGCAGAAGGCGGACGCAAGGTTTATCGACTGCAAGCCGTCACCGCCAATCCGGCGGCGGCCCAGCAATTGTGCGCCAAGCTGAAGGCTGCTGGCGAGAATTGCATGGTGGTCAAGTAATCGCCGCAAGGCGGATTTGCCTTCATTGGGGGATGAAGGCATTTTCGGCCGTGGAGCGGGGCATCGCTCCACGGCCTATTTTTTGCCGGTTTTGCACAAGTTTCGCCGTATGAAGACAGCGTCGAGCTTGTCAGTGAAGCGAAGCTGACCTAGCCTTTTTTCTGAGAGAATTGCGGAGTTCGGTCCAGTCATGAAACCTGTCATCTTCGGGCTGTCCGGCGAAGAACTGACCCCCGACGAGCGCGCCCTGTTTGCTGAAGTTAATCCTGTCGGATACACATTTTTCCGGCGCAACATTCGCGATCGGGAGCAATTGCGTGCGCTGACGGACTCTTTGCGTTCGATTCACGGACGTGAGGATGTGCTGATTTTCATCGACCAGGAAGGTGGCCGGGTAATGCGGATGCAGCCGCCAACCTGGCCGGACTTTCCGCCTGGCTCGGCCTTTGATGCATTATACGACATTTCCGCCATGACCGCGATCGAAGCGGCACGAGTTAACGCCGAAGCGCTGGGGTTGGTGCTGAATCAAGTTGGCATAACGGTGAACTATTTGCCGGTGCTGGATGTCCGCGTGCCCGATACGACGCCCGCCATTGGTGACCGATCGATGGGGTCTGACCCGATGCGCGTTGCAGCACTTGGCCGAGCCGTGCTCGATGGCCTGCACAAAGGTGGCGTGGCGGGCGTAATCAAACATATGCCGGGGCATGGGCGCGCTGTGGTCGACAGCCATTTCGAGTTGCCCCACGTACATGCGACACGCGAGGAACTCGAACAGGACATTGCGCCGTTTCGTGCCCTCAATACAGCGACCATGGGGATGACGGCGCATCTGGTCTATGATGCCTGGGACGCACAGCGCTGTGCCACCATGTCGCCAACAGTCATTCACGACATCATTCGAGGCGCAATCGGCTTTGACGGTTTGCTGATGAGCGATGATCTGGAGATGAAGGCGCTGAAAGGCGATGTGCCCACCCATGCGGTCGATTGCATCGCGGCAGGTTGCGATGTCGCGCTCAATTGCTGGGGGCGGTTCGACGAGATGGTTGCGATTGTGGAGAGGCTGCCGGATATTTCGGATGAGGCGCGTCGAAGGTTTGATGCGGCGACTGCAGCGCTTCCTTCCGTCACATTCGACCAGCAGCGGCTCGACCATCTATTGGCCAAGCGGGACGAACTGCTCGCCCTTGCTGCGCATTTGGCAGATGAAAAGGCGACCAAGGCTGCCACAGGTGCGTCATGGGCCTAGACGAAGACCTTGCATTTGACGCACCGGATGCGGTTTTGGCCGTTTCTGACGAGGGCGACGAGCGGCTAACCATCGAGATTGACGGCTGGGAAGGGCCGCTCGATCTGTTGCTCACGCTCGCACGCACGCAAAAGGTCGACCTTCGCCAGATTTCGATCCTGCAACTGGTCGAGCAATATCTGGGTTTCATTGAAAATGCCCGGGCGCTGAAGCTGGAGCTTGCTGCGGATTATCTGGTGATGGCGGCATGGCTTGCCTACCTGAAATCGGCGCTGTTGCTGCCCAAGGATCCGGAGATCGATCCGTCGCCCGAAGAATTGGCATTGCGCCTGCAGTTGCGCCTTGAGCGTTTGAACGCGATGCGTGAAAGCGGCGCGCGGCTGATGGCGCGCGACCGCATCGGGCGCGACATCTTTTTGCGCGGCGCACCGGAAGGGCTGCGCGTTGTCCGCACGACGGCTTGGGACTGCAACTTCTTCGAATTGCTCTCGGCCTATGGACAAATTCAGGCGCGCAGTGCGCCGGTAATGCACGTCGTCAAACGCCGTGCGGTCATGACGCTGGAAGAGGCGCTCGACCGCGTTTCGGCGATGCTCGGTCATGCGCTGGACTGGACCCAGTTGGAGGCATTTCTACCGCATGATGCGGAGCCCGCGCTGCGTCGCTCGGCGCTTGCGTCGAGTTTTCTGGCGATGCTGGAACTTGCGAAACAGGGCAGGGTGGAACTGCAGCAGGAAACCAGCTTTGCGCCATTGATGGTCAAGCGAAGTGCGGGGGCAGCGAAATGATGATCGAGCATGATCCAGCCGTTCGGGCGGTGGAGGCAACATTGTTCGCCTCCGACGCCCCGATGACTGTTGACCAGATACGCGCCTATGTCGGCGAAGAAGTCGATGTTCCCGACGCGCTATCCAAGCTGGAAGTGCATTATCAGGGGCGCGGTGTTGAACTGGTCAAGCGCGGCAAGACCTGGCATTTCCAGACCGCCGCCGATCTCGCGCATCTGCTGCGCCGTGAACGTGAGGAAAGCCGCAAGCTGAGCCGCGCGGCGGTCGAAACACTAGCCATCATCGCCTATCATGAGCCCGTCAGTCGGGCGGAGATTGAGGCAATCCGCGGTGTGCAGATTTCGAAAGGCACGCTCGACGTTTTGATGGAAGCGGGATGGGTGCGGCCGGCAGGCCGACGCGAAGTGCCGGGGCGGCCGCTGATTTATGCGACTACCGGGGAATTTCTGACGCATTTTGGCCTCGCATCACGGCGCGATTTGCCGGGAATTGCCGACCTCAAGGCTGCGGGTTTGCTCGATCCGGTCGATCTTGCGCTTGA
The DNA here is from genome assembly GCA_937873665.1 of uncultured Sphingorhabdus sp. The sequence continues at coordinate 313,525 of CALMYW010000394.1, read as the reverse complement.
AGGTTTGCAGGGGCTGTCTGCGGTTGAAAGTGGGGATATGCCCGAAGGAGGCGACAGCGAACTGGAAATCGGTGACGAAAGCGCCTAAATCCTTTTGGCAACGAAGCTGCAGCGCGCGCAGCGATTGGGGAAGTCCCCGCACGAGGAGTTTGGAAAATGGGTAGTTTCAGCATCTGGCATTGGCTGGTCGTCGGTATCATCATCCTCCTGCTGTTTGGCAAAGGCCGCTTTTCAGACATGATGGGCGACGTTGCCAAGGGCATCAAAAGCTTCAAAAAGGGAATGGCCGAAGACGATGAAGCCAAGCCCGCACCGCGCATCGACGCTGCATCAGGAGCGACCGTTGATGCAGAAAAGCAGGCCGACAAGACCAGCTAATCTACTGATTTCGGGCTGAACCCGCATGTTTGATATCGCATCCGGCGAATTGCTGTTGGTCGCGCTGGTCGCCTTGCTGGTGATCGGGCCGAAAGACCTGCCGCGTGTATTGCGTTATGTCGGCCAATGGGTGGGCAAGGCACGCCGCATGGCTTCTCATTTCCGCAGCGGCATTGATGAAATGGTGCGCCAGTCCGAACTCGAAGAGCTTGAAAAGAAATGGGCGGCGGAAAATGAGCGCATCATGCGCGAGCACCCGCCAATCCGTGAATATGATTCGCTGCCTCCGCCTGAAACGGATGCCAAGCCCGCCGAGGCGGACGCGCCAAAGGCTGAGCCACAATCATGAAGGATATCGACGACAGCAAGATGCCGTTGCTCGATCATCTGATCGAGCTGCGCAACCGCTTGCTCTGGTGCGTTCTGGCGCTCGCGGTTTCTTTTGGCGTTTGCTTCTATTTTGCCGAACCGATCTATGGATGGCTGGTCCAGCCGCTTAAAAATGTCGGGCAGGACAAGCTGATTTACACCGACATTTTCGAAGCCTTTTTCGTGCAAGTGAAGGTTGGACTGTTCGCCGCAATGATGGTCAGTTTTCCGGTGCTGGCGACGCAGATCTGGCGATTTGTTGCCCCCGGACTCTATAAGAACGAGAAAAAGGCGTTCCTGCCCTTCCTGATGATGACCCCGATCCTGTTCGGGTTGGGTGCCAGCCTCGCCTATTTCGGCGCGATGCCGGTGGCGCTCAAATTCCTGCTGGGATTTGAAGGCGATGTCGGCGGGGTCACGCAGGAGGCGCTACCCGGTGTGGGCAATTATCTAAGCTTTGCCACCACTTTCATCTTTGGTTTTGGCGTCGCATTCCAATTGCCCGTTTTGCTGATGCTGCTCGAAAGGGCAGGGATCGTAACGCGCGACCAACTGAAGGCAGGTCGGCGTTACGCGATTGTCGGCGCCTTCGCGATCGCCGCAGTGCTGACGCCACCAGATGTGGTGTCGCAGCTGTTGCTCGCTGTGCCGCTATGCTTGCTCTACGAATTGGCGCTCGTTGCCATCTGGTTCACCCAGCGCCGCCGCGATAAAGCGACCGAAATCGAAGAGCCGGAAACGGTCTAAATCGCCTCGTCACCGGCTTCACCAACCGATTCGATGTCGCGACCCAGGCCCTTTACGGTGTTGCAGGCAGACAGCAGCAGGGTGGCTGCGATGAGTGAAGCGGCGATCAGTTTGCGCATGACTTTATCCTTTTTGCTGGCGTTCAGCCGACTCTGGAAAGTCTAAGCTGAACGCCCGATGAGTCAAACCGCCATCAAAAGCTGAAACGAGCCGTCAATCGGAAATCGCGTCCGGAAAGCGGCACATAATCCTTGGTGAAGGAGGCAGCGCGGCGTGCCGTGACGTCGAACAGATTGTTGGCGGACGCGATCAGCGCGATATTGCGGTTGCGCCCGAATGGCCGCCAGCTTGCGGAAGCATTGACCAGCGTGAACCCTGCAGTTTCGGTTTCGAAGGCCGCATTGCGTCGTTGGTCATCGGTCCATTCGACTTCGCCTCGCAAGTCGACGCTGCCGCTTTGCAATTCCAGCCCGCCTAACAGACGCAGCGGCGGGATACGGGGTACCGGTCCGCCACCGTTGGAAATCGACGCGCGGGTGTAGTCGGCGACGCCATCAAGCACGACGTCGAACCCACCGACATGGCCCAGTCTTGCCGAAACATCGGCTTCAACACCCCAGAAGCGGGCGTCGCTCTGAAAATATTGGAAAACAGGGAGGTCGTCTTCCTCGGCTCCCGTTGCATCTTCATAGATGAAGCCGTCGAACCAGTTCGAATAGACCGTCAACGTCGCATCAACATTGGTGCTGTCGTAGCGGGCATAAAGTTCGGCGTTCCACGCCTTTTCGCTGCGCAAGGTCGAATCGCCAATTTCATAGGCCTGCGTGGCGATGTGCGGTCCATCCGAAAACAACTCTTCTACCGATGGGGCGCGGCCAGTGCGCGAGGCGTTGATGCCGATTTTGAGATTGCCGACCAGATAGGCCGCGCCCAATGCCGCCGAGACATTATTGAAGCTGCGATCGATGCCGAGCGTCTGGGCTTCCTGACTGACCCGGTCATAGCGCAACGCTGCTTCAAGATGCACGCCGCCCAGATCGAATTCCTGCAGTGTGAACAGGCCCAATTGGCGGGTGCGATTGGGTGGCACAAAGGCTTCGGCGCCAATCGCCTCAAAATCGCGCGACATATATTGGATACCGCTCGCCCCGCGCCAGCCATTGCGGTTGGCCTGGACGGCCTCGGCGCGGCCTTCGAAGCCCTGGCTCTTGAAAACAGTGCCGACTTCGTCACCTTCGAATTCGGTGTGCTGGTAATCGGCATAGCCAGCGCGGAAGGTCAGCTTTTCAAGAAAGCCGCCGCCGGTTTCGACTTCGCCGCGCAGGTCCGCGCGATATTGGCGCAGGCCGATTGTGACCGCTCCCTCGTCGCCTTCGGCCATCGACACCTTTTCTCCAGCACTGACGGCTTCTTCGTGGTGGTGGCCGACACCCGGACGTCCGGGGATTCCATATTTGGTGTCGTAGATGTTGAACGACACGCCCAAATTGCCGCCGTCGTCAATGAAGGCTGTGCCAAGCCCTGCGGTCCAGGTTTCTACCGCGCTGTTGGGAACGCGGCCGCGATTGTTCGCAGCTTCGCGCAGTTCGTCGGCTTCGTCGAGATGGCCTTCGCTTTCTTCTTCGTCAGCAAGGTCAAAGATTTCATCGCGTAGGTCGGGCGACAGTTGATATCCGCCGATGCGCAGATCGTCGCTCTTGCGATAGCTGCCGTCGGCGTGGATCACAAAACGATCGGTCAGAGGCACATCGACCGATGCTCCACCGGACCATTCATCCGCTGCGCTGCCATAGCCTACCAGCGCGTCCACATGGACAACCTCTTCCGGCACGGCACGCGGGATGCGTTTGTCGATGGCGTTGACCGCGCCACCCACCGCCTGTCCGCCGAACAGCAACACGGCTGGGCCGCGCAGTACCTCGATCCGTTCGGTGGTCAGCGACTCAATGGTGACAGCATGGTCGGCAGAGGTATTGGACGCGTCGATATTGCCGATGCCATCGGTGAGAACTGCAACGCGATTGCCTTGGAAACCGCGCAGGACCGGGCGCGAGGAGCCAGGTGTAAAGCTGGTCGCCGACACCCCCGGCAGCGAGAGCAGCGTATCGCCGATCTGACCACGCGATTGCTGCGCCAAATCTTCGCCCGACAGGGCAGAAGTGCCCGCAAGCAGATCTAGCCGCTCGAAATAGGGGGCAGTGACCACGATCTCGCCGGTGCGGTGAAAATCATCATCATTTGTATCGGCGTCGGACTGCTCTTGCGCAAAGGTGGGGGAGGTAATCAGCGCAAGCGAGAGTATGGTGGTTGCCGCACTTTGGCGAAGGAGAGTTTTCATAAATGTCCCGATTATGGTGTTTCAGCAGCCTGCTAGTGAAAATGATATAGTATAACAACACCTAATTTGGTAGTTTCGACAAAACGCGATCCGGATGCGACAAAGCGCCGCCAATCGGCAAAGCCCAGCTTTCATCGCCGCAAGTCGCCATCGCTTGCGTCTTGTTGCATCCGAAACTACCTGTGGGGTCATGAAAACTATGCCATCGACATTGGACCTTATCGGCAACACCCCGCTCGTCCTGCTCAAGGGGCCCAGCGAGGAAACCGGCTGCGAGATTTACGGCAAGTGCGAATTTGCCAACCCGGGCGCGTCGGTGAAGGATCGCGCGGCGTTATTCATTGTCCGCGATGCGGAAGAGCAGGGGATATTGCAGCCGGGCGGCACCATAGTTGAGGGCACGGCAGGCAATACCGGCATCGGCCTAGCGCTCGTTGGCAATGCACTCGGGTACAAGACCATCATCGTGATGCCCGAAACGCAAAGCCAGGAGAAGAAGGATACGCTCCGCGCGCTAGGTGCCCAGTTGGTGCTTGTGCCTGCAGCGCCTTTTTCCAATCCCGGCCATTTCGTACACACATCGCGGCGGATTGCCGAGGAAACCGATAACGCCATTTGGGCCAACCAGTTCGATAATATCGCCAATCGCCGCGCGCATATCGAAACGACCGCGGAGGAAATCTGGGAGCAGATGGACGGACGGGTCGACGGCTTCACCTGTGCAGCCGGAACCGGCGGGACGATTGCCGGGGTCGGCCTTGGTCTGAAGGCAAAAAATGAAACTATCACCATCGCGCTCTGCGATCCGCATGGTGCTGCGCTTTATAATTATTATGCGCATGGCGAATTGCGGGCTGAAGGCAATTCGGTCGCGGAAGGTATCGGGCAGGGGCGCATCACCGCCAATCTTGATGGCGCGCCAATCGACACCCAATTCCGCATTTCGGACGAAGAGGGTCTGGTTTGGGTGCGCCGTTTGCTGGCTGAAGAAGGGCTGTGTCTCGGGCTCTCCTCGGGCATAAATGTGGCTGGTGCAGTTGAACTCGCCAAGCATCTTGGGCCGGGGCATCGGATAGCGACAATTCTGTGCGACACCGGCTTCCGATATCTCTCGACACTCTACAATCCCGAGTGGATGCAATCCAAAGGGTTGCCGCCGATGCCGTGGCAACTGGACAAAGCCGATTGATTGGGCTTTAATTGCCGGATGGCACGTCCGGCACAATCCGCTGTTCAGCGCATTCAGGTAGGCCTTTTAGGCTTGCTAACGGTGCTGCTGTTCGTTTCGATCGCCAACATGATCCTCGACCGGGCGGATAATGGCCTGAAAACCCAGCCTGCCACCACGGCGACCGGCCCGCAGGCAGAGCCCCAGCCCAAGGATGAACCGCTGGCCGAACTGGGTGTCACGCCGTCGGTCGGTGCGGAAACAACCCCCAAGACTCAACAGCCGGTTACGAACTGAAGCGATGATCGCTCGCTACCGTCGCCTGTGGGCGTTGTTGCTTGTCCTGTTGCTCGGCGCCGCAGCTTTGTGGTTCTGGTACAGCCGCAAAGCGGCGCCGTCGGAAAGCGAGCCGCTGGTGCTCATGTCCAGCATTGACCTCCTCTGGGGTGAAGCCGAATTTGGCGCACTGGCCAAAGGCGAGGTCGAGCCGGATCCGCTCTACAAACGGTTGGAAGAAACGCGCAAGATCATTGCAGCGGACAATGTTGCACAGTTGCAGGCTTCAAAGGCCAAGGTCGCCCTGTTGATACAACCACGGGCCTTTGCCCCGGACGAGCTGGTCCGTCTGGACCATTGGGTGCGGGCAGGGGGGCGGCTGTTGTTCTTCGCAGATCCTGCGCTGCAATGGCCAAGCGATTTGCCGATAGGTGACCCAGCGCGCCCGCTTTTTACCTCTATGCATTCGCCGCTGTTCAATCACTGGGGTATCGAACTGGTCTTGCCAATGGAGGCCGAGGCCGAGTCCGCCGAGGTTGCAATCGATGTCGGCCAGTATGAGATCCGAACGCTGTCAGCCGGGCAATGGCAGGGTCGGGCCAAGGGAAGCGGTGACGAAGCGAATTGCCGCATTGCCGAAAAGGCGCTGGTTGCTGAATGTCGGCCGGGCAAGGGGCAAGTCATACTCGTTGCAGACGCGGATTTGCTTCATTCGTCCATATGGCAATCTGCGCTCCCCGGTTCGGACAGTTCGTCGAATATCGACTGGGTTGAAAAGCTTGTTTCGCGACTCGCACAGGGGCGTCGGCTCGTGGGACAGAATGGGGAAATTCTGGAATGAAGCTGGGACAGCTTTTCGATGGAAAGGATAAATATATATAATACAATGTATTAGGATGAAGGCAGTAGCGAGGGGGGTTGGCAAGGATGCAAGCACCCTTCATCTGTGGAAAAGAAAATTATACAATAAATACAGATATATAATCTAGAATATGGACTCAGTCCCATAGAATCCCTCTTTTCACCCACGAATTCCCTTGATATGGAATGTCCGTATCGGGGTGAAATCCAATTTGTTGCGTTCCAGAGAACGTCAACGCGAAGGCGTTGCGCTTTAGCGGATGAGGGATTGCGCCCGAAGGGAAGGGGTAATTCTGGGCTGTGTCCGCATTTGTTGTCTATGCCGGTTCCGGACTATCGACGATCGATGCCAAAGGGCGCGTCACCATCCCTGCCGAACTGCGCGACACGGTTGCTGAATCTTCGGGCGAGAACATTGTCTGCATCTCGCGCCACCCCAATCTTCCCTGCCTGATCGGCTATGGCCGCGCCGAGCGCCAGAAACTGCGCGCCGATATCGAGGCGCAGTGGCAGGCGGCCGTTCAGCGTGGCGGTGAATTTGACCGCGAAAGCGCAGGCGTTGTTGCCTCTTCCATCTTCGAAACCGCTTTTGAAAATAGCGGCCGTTTCGTGCTTCAGCCGATGCTTCGCCATTTTGGCAAGTTGGGTGAGAAAGCCTTCTTCTTCGGTGCAACCACGCATTTTATGCTGTGGAACCCCGATGTGTTCCTCGATTCCGCCCCGCCCGCCTTCGCGCATGTTCGCGAAGAGCTCGAATATTGGCTGGGCGAGCATGGGAGGCGCGGCAAGTGACGCAGCCTTCCTCCCATATTCCAGTCCTTCTGGATGAAGTAATTCACGCTCTGGCCATCACCCCAGGTTCAGACGTCGTGGATGGCACTTTCGGTGCTGGTGGTTACAGCCGGGCTATCCTGGCTGCGGGTGCGCGCGTTCATGCTTTTGATCGCGATCCCGATGCCGCCGCAGCGGGTGCTGACCTTGCAGAGCGGAGTGGCGGTGCCTTGCGCTTCCACTCCGCCTGCTTTTCAGAAATGGACAAGAGGCTGACCGAATGCGGCGTGCAGCAGGTAGATGCCGTGGTCCTCGATATCGGCGTCTCCTCGATGCAGATTGATCAGGCTGAGCGCGGCTTTTCCTTCCAGAAAGACGGCCCGCTCGACATGCGGATGAGCCAGTCCGGCGAAAGTGCGGCAGATTTCGTCAACACTGCGGAAGAAGCCGACATTGCCAATGTCATCTACCTTTATGGCGAAGAACCCAAATCGCGTCGCATCGCGCGGGCGATCGTTGCTGCCCGCCCCATCAACACGACCACCAAACTGGCCGAAGTGGTTCGCAAGGCCCTAGGTCATCGCGCAGGCGCGCCCAAGGATCCGGCCACCCGCACCTTTCAGGCGCTCCGCATCCACATCAATCATGAACTCGATGAGCTCAACGCAGGCCTGGAAGCCGCTGAACGGATATTGAAGCCGGGTGGCCGACTGGCTGTCGTCAGTTTCCACAGCCTCGAAGACCGGATTGTGAAGCAGTTCTTTCGCGAACGCAGCGGCTCGACGGCTGCAGGATCGCGCCATATGCCGGTGGTCAAGGCCAGTCGCGTTGCAACCTTTGAAAAGCCGGCCAAGGCCGTGCGCCCCGGCGCGCGCGAGATAGAAGCCAATCCGCGTGCCCGTTCCTCAACATTGCGGTCAGCCATTCGTACCGATGCCCCTGCATGGTCGCAGCAGGAGCTGGCGGCATGACGCTTGCGATGAAGCGCCTCAAGAATCTCGGCTGGCTGGCGCTGGTGTTCATGATTGCGGTGCTCCTGTACCCGCTGTCGCTCAACGTCGCCGCGCTGCACAGCGATCTTTCGCGCATCGACCGCGACATTCTGGAAACCAAACAGGAAATCAATTTCCTGCAGGCCGAAATCCGCACCCGTGCCAGCGTGGCGCAACTCGAAGAGTGGAACCAGCTGCTTTATGGCTATGAACCGCCGCGCGCCGACCAGTTCATCGACGGGGAGCGTGGTCTTGCCAGCCTTAGTGGTTCGGAACCTCTGGTAAAGCCGGTTCTGGTTGCGGTCGACATGCCTGCAGGAGACATTGGCGGGGGTGGAGCCGCGGCCTCATCGATTCTTGCCGATGCCAGCGCGGCTATTCGCTCGGTCGGCTCGGATGACAAGAAGGGCGTTGAAGCGCGGCTTCCTGCTGAAAAGCCGAAGGAAGCCAAGGCGAAGTCCGCCGAACCCGTATCTCGCACCGAACGCCTCGCACGCATGGACGACACCCTGCTGTCCGATAACCTGATGCGTGAAATCCAGACCAAGTCGGAAAAGGAGCGCAAGCGGCAATGACCACCTTCGTCGTCCGGCCCCAAAGCCGCCATGCAATAAATGCGACGAAGGTTCATGCCGCCATTGCTTTCTGGCGGTTGCTTATATTGGTCGGGCTGTTTGCGATCTTCCTGCTGTTGATCGTTGGGCGTCTGGCAACGCTAGCCCTGTTCGAAGGCAGTCGCGCCTTTGGTGCAACGCCGGGCGAATTTGTGCCGGAACGCGGCGATATTGTAGATCGCAACGGCGCGCCGCTGGCGCGGACAATTCAGGGCTATGCGATTTGGGTTAAGCCGGCTGATCTGGTCAATGATCCCAAGGAGTTGGCGGCTGGACTGGCGCGTATCTTTCCTGATACACCCGAAGCCGAATTCTACGCGAAGCTGACCGCCAAAGCCCCTGGATATCTGCGCAAACGTGCATTGCCCGAGGAGGTCAGGGCCGTCCATGATCTCGGCGAAATCGCCATCGAATTCCCGCGCGAAAGCACGCGTCTTTACCCGCAGCACGAACTGGGCGCCCATATTCTCGGCTTCGTAAGCCGCGACGGCAAGGGTGCGCTCGGTATGGAGCGCGTGATGGACAAGCATCTGCGCGCGCCCGAGACGCGCGGCAAACCGGTCGAATTGTCAATCGACGTGCGGGTGCAAGCCGCGCTCGAACTCGAACTCGCCCGCGGTATGGAAACAACCAATGCCAAGGGCGCAGCTGGCGTAATTCTGGATTCGCACACAGGTGAGGTTTTGGCGATGGCCAGCCTGCCGTCATTTAATCCCAACCGTCCGGTTTTCGCCAACATCCCCGATAATGGGGAGATCATCATAGATGGCCGCTATCCCATCAGCCGCCAGACCAATTTCGTCACCAACCGCGTGTTTGAGCTTGGGTCGACCTTCAAGCCCCTGACGGTCGCGGCGGCGCTGGATGCCGGGACCGTTCGTGATCTTTCACTTCGCTATGATGCGACCGCACCGTTGGCGATCGGGGGCTTTAAAATCCGCGACAGCCATCCTTCGGGTCGGTGGCTTAATGTTCCGGAAACACTGATCCACAGTTCGAACATCGTGACGGCGCGGATTGCCGATAATCTGGGCCAGCAACGAATGGAGCAGATGGCGCGGAATCTGGAATTTGACCGGCGGCCATCGATCGAGCTGGCGGAGCGTTCGCGCCCGCTTTGGCCGACAAATTGGGGCCGGTTGACCACCATGACTGTCGGCTATGGCCATGGCATGTCGGTGACGCCGTTGCACCTTGCCTCGGCCTATGGCGCGATGGTCAATGGCGGCATGTGGCACCCGGCAACACTCAAAAAATTCAAGCCGGGGCAAAAGCCGGTCAGTCGCCGCGTCTTCAGCGCTGCGACCAGTGCCCGCATGCGCCAGCTGCTGCGCATGATCGTTGTCGATGGCACCGGCAAGAAGGCGGACGCCCCCGGATATCGCGTTGGCGGCAAAACAGGGTCTGCGGAAAAGCCCAATGCGGGAGGTTATGCACGGAATCTTGTCGTTTCGACCTTCGCGGCGGCTTTCCCGATGGATAATCCGCGTTATATCATCATTGCTATGGTAGACGAACCCAAAGGCTCGACCGAGACCTCTTTCCAGCGCACCGCTGGCTTCACCGCCGCGCCGATTGTCAAGCGCACGGTAGAACGGATCGGTCCGCAACTCGGGATAATTCCCGATACCCATCGCGATGTTGATGTATCCGAATTGATGCCGCTCCTTTGGTCTCCCAAAGGGAGCACCTGATGCGCCTCGACAGCCTGGTTGGCGAGCTGGCGGGAGATGCCGGCTCGACGCGCGTAACCGGATTTGCCATCGATAACCGCAAAGTCGCGCCCGGCACTATATTCGGCGCGTTCCAGGGGGCTGCGTTCAACGGCGAGGATTTTATTCCGGCGGCGATAGAGGCGGGTGCTATCGCTGTTGTCGCGCGGCCCGAGGCAAAAGTGATAGGCGCGATCCACATTGCCGACGACAATCCGCGCAAGGCTTTTGCGGCGATTGCCTCGCGTTTCTATGCGCCATTTCCTGCGCATGTTGCCGCCATTACGGGAACGAACGGCAAAACCTCCACTGTTGAGCTGACCCGTCAATTGTGGCGCATGTCCGGCCATAGCGCAGCGTCAATTGGCACATTGGGGATTACCACTGCAGATGAGCAGGTGCGCACCGGCCTGACTACGCCGGACATCGTTACCTTCCTGTCGAACATGGCGGGGTTGGAACGCGAAGGCGTGACCCACGCGATATTCGAGGCATCGAGCCACGGCCTTGACCAATATCGCATTGCAGGTGTGCCTGTACAGGTTGTCGCCTTTAGTAACTTAAGTCGCGATCATCTTGATTACCACGGTACTATGGATGCGTATTTCGAGGCCAAGATGCGACTGTTTGATGAGGTCGCGACCGAGAATGCCACCGCCGTCATCTGGGCAGATGATGAATGGTCCGAAAAGGTCATAGCCCGCGCCAAGGCCCGCCCCTTACGGCTGATTACGGTCGGCACCCAAGGGCAGGGTATCAAGCTGATATCGCGTGAGCCCACCCAACTTGGCCAGACGCTGGAAATTTCGATTCAGGGCGAAGCCAGCAAGGTCAAACTGCCGCTAATTGGTGCCTATCAGGCAGCCAATACGCTGGTATCGGCTGGTATAGCGATTGCCAGCGGCTGCGATGCCGAGGAAGTCGTCGCAAATCTGGCGCGGTTGCAGCCGGTCCGGGGTAGGCTCGAGCGCGCGGCCATCAGCCGTAGCGGGGCACCCGTTTATGTCGACTACGCACATACCCCCGACGGACTCGAGGCAGCTATTGCCGCACTACGCCCGCACACCAAGGGCAAACTCATCGTTGCTTTCGGCGCGGGTGGTGATCGGGATGCCGGCAAGCGCCCTATCATGGGCGAGATTGCGACCCGCGACGCGGATATCGTCATCGTCACCGATGATAATCCGCGTACCGAAGACCCAGCGGAGATCCGTCGGCAAGTCCTTTCGGGTGCGCCTGGCGCACTCGACATTGGGGACCGGCGGGAAGCTATTACCGAAGCCATCCGGCAGGCGGCCGCTGACGATATCGTGATGATTGCGGGGAAGGGGCATGAAGTCGGCCAGATTATTGGCGACAAGACTTATCCGTTCGACGATGTCGAAGTAGCGCGGGAGTGCGCGGCATGAGCCCGCTTTGGACGTCAGCCGAAATTGTGGCCGCAACCGGCGGCACGGCCAGTGCAGATTTCGAATGTGGCGGCGTCGCCTTTGACTCGCGCGAAATTGGCCCGGGCGATCTGTTCTTTGCGATGAAGGGCGAGCAGGCGGATGGCCATCGTTTCGTCGCGCAAGCCTTTGCAAGCGGAGCGAGCGGTGCAGTGGTCAGCACAGCGGTTGATGGCCCGCACATCCTCGTACTCGACACAATGCGCGCCCTCGAACAGCTTGGCATGGCCTCGCGCCAACGGGTTGACGCCAAGATTGTTGGTGTCACCGGCTCTGCAGGAAAGACCGGTACCAAGGAGGCGCTTTTTGCAGCGCTCGAGCGTTGCAGGCCGGGCAAGGCGCACCGTTCGGTCAAAAGCTATAACAACCATGTCGGTGTCCCGCTGAGCCTCGCTCGCATGCCGCGTGAGACCGAATATGGCGTGTTTGAAATGGGCATGAACCATGAAGGTGAGCTGGCGGTGCTAACACAGTTTGTTCGTCCACATGTCGCCATCGTTACGACAATTGCCCCTGCGCACATTGAGCATTTCGGCAGTGAAGTCCGCATAGCAGATGCCAAGGCGGAAATTTTCGAAGGTCTTGAACCGGGCGGCGTAGCCATTCTTCCGGCAGACAGCCCGCATTTTGACCGTTTGCGCAAGCATGCCGAAAAATATGCGGCAGAAATCATCAGTTTCGGATTTTCGGACAGCGCCGATGTCCGCTGTATTGACCATCTGGCGAGCGCCAATGGTGGCAGCCTGATTACGGCAAAATTGCACGGCGCAATGTTGCAATATGAGGTGTCGCAACCCGGAGATCATTGGGTGGCAAACTCGCTTGCAGTTTTGGCGGCTGTTCAGGCAGTCGGGGCTGATCTTGCGGTTGCCGGACTCGCACTTGCCGATATGGACGGCCTGAAAGGGCGCGGTGCACGGCATCGTCTGGCCGTGGCGGGCGGCGAAGCTCTGGTAATCGATGAAAGCTATAACGCCAATCCCGCCTCCATGACGGCGACGTTGGCAGGGCTCGGCAATGCGACGGCGGACCGGCGGATTGCTGTCTTGGGTGCGATGAAGGAATTGGGCGAACAGTCGGCCAAGTTCCATACCGCGCTTCGCGAGCCAATAGAGTCGGCGCAGGTCGACTGGTTGCTGCTTGTCGGTGAAGAGATGGCTCCGCTCGCCGAAGCGTTGTCTGCTGACATTGCATGGGCCGACAAATTCGCGCATTGCGCCTCGGTTGCCGAAGCGTCCCAGCGGCTTCGCAGCGAAGTGCGCGGCGGTGATGCGATATTGATAAAAGGGTCGAATTCCGTGGGACTTTCCGCGGTGGTCGAGGCACTACTCGGCGGAGGGGATTGATGTTTTATTGGCTCGCGCAATATTTTGACTTTGCGGGTTTTCTGAACCTGTTTCGTTATCTCACTTTCCGTTCAGGCGCAGCAGTCGGAACCGCCTTTCTGATCGGCCTGATCATCGGTCCGCGTTTCATCAGTATGCTCCGTGTGCGCCAAGGTAAGGGGCAACCAATCCGCTCGGATGGTCCGCAGACGCATCTTGCCAAGGTCGGTACCCCGACCATGGGCGGTCTGATGATACTGACGTCAATTGCAATATCGATGCTGCTCTGGATGGATCTGACCAACAGCTATGTCTGGGCGTGCATTGTGGTGATGCTCGGTTTCGGTCTCGTCGGCTTCATGGATGACTATGACAAGGTGAAGAAACGCAGCACGGCGGGGGTTTCCGGCAAGGTCCGCTTGCTTCTGGAATTTCTGATCGCCGGGGCGGCGGTGGCGTTGATTGTGCATCAATCGGGCGGAAAACTCTACTTTCCCTTCATCAACGGACCGGTCGTCGACCTTGGCTATTGGTACATCATTTTCGGCGCATTTGTTATCGTTGCCTTCGGAAATGCGGTGAACCTGACCGACGGTCTGGACGGGCTGGCGACCATGCCGGTCATCATCGCTTCGCTGGCTTTCATGTTGATTGCCTATCTGGTGGGCAATGCCAAATATGCCGATTATCTCGGCGTGCCGTTCATCCTCGGTGCGGGCGATCTGGCGATATTGTGCGGTGCAATCATCGGGGCCGGACTTGCCTTCCTATGGTTCAACGCACCGCCTGCTGCGGTGTTCATGGGTGACACGGGAAGCCTTGCGTTAGGCGGTACGCTGGGTGCCATAGCCGTTGTTGCGCACCATGAATTTGTACTCGCCATCATCGGCGGCCTGTTTGTGGTTGAGGCGCTGTCGGTGATCATCCAGGTTTTCTGGTTCAAGCGCACCGGAAAGCGGGTGTTCCGCATGGCGCCGATCCATCACCATTTCGAACAGTTGGGTTGGCCAGAATCGACGGTTGTGATCCGTTTCTGGATCATCTCCTTCGTACTCGCTCTTGCAGGATTGGCGACACTCAAGCTCAGATGATCACATCCGACGCCTTTCGCGGCAAACGCTATGCAGTGCTCGGCCTCGCAAGGTCGGGCCTTGCTACTGTGCGCAGCCTTGTCGCGAGCGGGGCGGACGTGACCGCCTGGGATAGCAAGGAAGAAGCACGGGCGCAGGTCGAAGGCGACGTCAACTTTGCCGATCCGATGGAAATCGATCTTGCCGGTTTTGACGGACTGGTATTGTCGCCCGGCGTGCCGCTCAATACCCATCCGATTGCCAACAAGGCGCGTGATGCCAATGTGCCGATCATCGGCGATATCGAACTGTTCGCACTCGCCCGCCCATCGCTGCCGCCGCACAAGGTCATCGGCATCACCGGAACCAATGGCAAATCGACCACAACCGCCTTGCTCCATCACATGATGCAGACCGCTGGGCTGCCTTCGCTCATGGGCGGGAATATCGGCTTACCAATCCTCTCGCAGCAGCCTTTGCCCGCAGGCGGGGTCTATGTCCTCGAACTGTCGAGCTATCAGATCGACCTGACGCACAGCCTTGATTGCGACGTCGCGGTGCTCACCAACATCACCCCCGATCATCTCGATCGCTATGACAGCTTCCTTGATTATGCTGCGGCCAAAGAGCGGCTGTTCCACATGCAGCATGCCGACAAGGTTTCGGTGATAACGGCTGACGATGATCCGTGCCGGATGATTGCCAGCCGCATCCACCATCGCCTCCGCCGTGTGCACGCCAGCGACATCAAAGACCAGTCGCGCTGGCCCTCTTTGCAGGGGCCGCACAATGCGCAAAATGTCGCCTGTGCAATCGCCGCGTGCGAGGCGATTGGATTGGACGCCGAAACGATCGAGCGCGGGCTTGCTACCTATCCGGGCCTTGCACATCGGATGGAACGTTTGGGTGAGGTGGACGGCGTGCTGTATGTCAACGACAGCAAGGCGACCAACCCAACCTCGACGGCACCCGCATTGGGCGCCTATCCGGCGATCCATTGGCTGCTCGGCGGTCAGGCAAAGGGTGAAGATCTGGATGCCTGCCTGCCGCAAATCGCAAATGTGCGTGCGGCTTATGCATTTGGCGAAGATGGCGCGAAGCTTGCGGCTATCCTGCAAGGCAAGGTGGACGTGACAGTCTATCCCAAGCTGCGCGATGCAACATTTGCCGCGGCAGGCGCGGCGAAGGCGGGAGAGGCAGTGTTGCTCTCCCCGGCCTGTGCATCCTTTGACGAATTTCGCGATTTCGAACACCGGGGCGACAGTTTCCGGGAGATAGTGGCTGCATTGCGCGACAGGGGGACGTGATGTTGGGCATATTGAAAGGTAACGGGAACAGCCTGCCGCCGGGATTTGGCGGCAAGCGCGATCTTTCGAACCGGCTGGGGCGGGGGGATCGATCACCGCTGAGCATCTGGTTCTGGGAACTGGATCGTGTGCTGTTGTCGCTCTTTCTCGTTCTTATCGCTATCGGTCTGATTGCAGTTGCGGCAGGTTCGCCCGCTACCGCGCGTCGCCTTTCGACCGACACGGAATCGCTCAGCCCGCTCTACTTCTTCTACAAGCAGCTGGCCTGGGTGGCGCTCGGCGTGCCGTTCATGTTCGTCATTTCAATGTATCCGCGTGAACAGGCGAAACGCATCGCGCTTGGCGGCTTTTGCGTCTTCCTGCTGTTGCTTCTGCTGGTACCAATCCTCGGCAAGGAAGTGAACGGATCGCAGCGCTGGTTTGGCCTTGGCCCTGCCAGCTTCCAGCCGTCGGAATTTCTGAAGCCTTGCTATGCCGTAACCATGGCGTGGATCATCAGCTGGCGGCAGCGTGACCCGACCTTGCCGGTGCGGATTATCACCATGGGCTTTACCGCGCTGATCTGTGGATTGTTGATGCTGCAACCTGACCTTGGCCAAACGATCCTTTTCTGCGGGATATGGTTCGCACTGATGATGGTTTCAGGTGTGCAGGCCAAGCTGCTTTGGTCGAGCGCCGTCGGCGGCCTTGTTGGCATCATCGCCGCCTATAATTTCTATCCGGTCGCGCAGCAGCGCATCGACGCGTGGATATTCGGCACCGAAGGCATCACGCACGATAAGCTGGCGATGGCGACGCTGACCGCAGGCGGCTTCGTCGGAACCGGTCCCGGCCTTGGCACCCGCAAATTCGCGCTGCCCGAAGCGCATACCGACTATATCTTCTCGGTCGTGGGTGAGGAGTTCGGGCTGCTCGCCTGCATGGTGATCGCCGTGCTGTTCTTCGCAATCCTCGTCCGCGTGGTTATCCGCATGCTTGATGAGCAGGACCAGTTCATCCTGCTCGCGGTCACTGGCCTTGCCGCGCAGTTTTGCGGGCAGGCGATGATCAATATCGCGGTCAATCTTGGTATATTCCCGTCAAAAGGCATGACACTGCCTTTCATCAGCTATGGCGGATCTTCGACATTGGCTTTGTGTTTGTGCTGCGGATTGATGCTCGCATTGACGCGGCGTAACCCTTTCCTTGACCAGTCACCCTATATCGGGAATGGGCGTTAGAAATGAGCGTATCGCGCAATTTCGTTCTCGCCGCAGGCGGCACTGGCGGCCATATCATCCCGGCCTATGCCTTGGGTGCCGAATTGATGCGCCGCGGGCACCAGGTTGCGCTGATCACCGATAATCGTGGTTCGACCATTCCCGGCTGCCCCGAGGACATGGAAATGCACATCATGCCCGCAGGCCGCGTAGCAGGTGGGCCGCGAGGATGGCTGGCGGCGGCACGTAACATCTGGCGCGGGCGGGCGATGGCGCGAGAGCTGTTCAACGAATTCGACCCGACCGCGGTGGTCGGATTTGGCGGTTATCCGGCGCTGCCTGCCTTGCTCGCGGCCTTTGCGAATAAAGTGCCGACAATCATTCACGAGCAGAACGCTGTTCTCGGCCGTGTGAACCGGCTGGTGGCTGGCAAGGTGAACGCGATTGCCACGGCCTATCCCGATGTGCAACGGGTGAAGCCCGGCTATCAGGCCAAGGTGCATCTGGTTGGCAATCCGGTGCGCGCAGAAGTCATCGCGCTGCGCGACGAGCCATTTCCGCCCTTTATCGAGGATGGCGTGTTCCGCGTGCTGGTGACGGGTGGCAGCCAAGGCGCGTCGATCCTGTCCGAAGTCGTACCTGACGCATTGGCGCGCCTGCCGCTCAATCTGCGCCGTCGCTTACAAGTCACCCAGCAATGCCGCGCCGAAGACCTTGAAACCGTGCGTAAAATATATGCGGACCACCAGATACCGGCCCAGCTTGCCACCTATCTCGAGGATTTCCCCGAAAGGCTTGGCTGGTCGCATCTGGTGATCGGGCGGGCAGGGGCATCGACCATCGCCGAACTGACTTGCGCAGGTCGTCCTGCAATCCTGATCCCGCTGCCATCCGCGATGGACAACCACCAGGCGTTCAATGTCAGCGAGATGGTGAAGGCGGGTGGTGCACGCGCGATCAAGCAGTCGGCATTCACGCCGGTGGAGTTGGCCAAGCAAATCCAGAAAATGGCACTGATCCCTGAAACGCTGGAAAATGCGGCACGCGCTGCCAAAAGCTGCGGCCGCCCGGATGCCGTGCATGATCTTGCCGATTTGGTTGAATCCTTCGGTCGCGCGCCGCTGATGCAGACTTTGACCACCAAAGAACAATCTGGCCTTGGCTTTGGCAGCGCCGAGCCGGCCCTCGCACGGAAAGCAGTTTCATGAAGGGTGTTGGCACCGACATCGGCACCATCCATTTCGTCGGTATCGGCGGCATCGGCATGTCCGGCATTGCCGAGGTGATGCACAATCTCGGCTATTCGGTGCAGGGCAGCGACATTGCCGAGGGCTATGTGATCGAAGGGCTGCGCAGTCGCGGCATCAAGGTGATGATCGGCCATGCCGCTGAAAATCTCGGCGATGCGGCCGTGGTGGTGACGTCGACGGCAGTGAAGCGCGGTAATCCGGAAGTAGAGGCCGCACTCGAACGCCGTATCCCGCTGGTGCGTCGGGCGGAAATGCTCGCCGAACTGATGCGGCTGAAATATACAGTCGCCGTTGCAGGCACGCATGGCAAGACCACCACAACCTCGCTGATCGCCGCGATGCTCGATGCCGGCGGGCTCGATCCGACGGTGATCAATGGCGGCATCATCAACAATTATGGCTCGAACGCGCGTCTAGGCGACAGCGACTGGATGGTCGTAGAGGCCGACGAAAGCGATGGCAGCTTCCTGCGTCTCGATGGCACCATCGCGGTGGTCACCAATATCGATCCCGAACATCTCGACCACTATGGCGATTTCGATACGGCCAAGGCTGCCTATATCGAATTCATAGAAAATGTCCCCTTCTACGGCGTAGCGATCCTTTGCCTCGACCATCCCGAAGTGCAGGCGATCATCCCGCGCATCCGCGACCGTCGCATCCTGACCTACGGTTTTTCAGCGCAAGCCGATGTGCGTGCGGACAATGTCCGCCCCGAACTCGGCGGCAATACCTTTGATGTTGTGATCCGTGCGCGCGATGGCAGCAAGCGCGAGATTGCGGACGTGTTCCTGCCGATGTCGGGGCGCCATAATGTGCAGAATGCACTTGCGGCTATCGCGGTCGGCCTCGAACGCGGGATGAGCGACGAGCAGGTGCAAGCCGGTTTCGCAAAATTTGGCGGCGTCAAACGGCGCTTCACCAAGGTGGGCGAAGTCGACGGTGTCACCATCATTGACGATTATGGCCACCATCCGGTCGAAATCCGCGCTGTACTGTCGGCCGCACGCGAAGGCGTCAAAGGCCGCGTCATCGCGGTGTGCCAGCCGCACCGCTATTCGCGCCTCGGCAATCTGATGGAAGATTTCGCTACCGCCTTTAACGACGCCGACACAGTTTATATCACCCCCGTCTATGCGGCGGGCGAAGCGCCGATCGAAGGCGTTTCCAGTGCCGAACTGGTCGGCAAGATCAAACGGCGCGGGCACCATAATGCGCAGGAAATTGAAAGCGCTGAGGCATTGGCGAAGGAATTGGCTGATACCACCCGCGAAGGCGATCTGGTCGTGTGCCTCGGTGCGGGCGATATCACCAAATGGGCCGCAGGGCTGGCCGAGGCAATCAAAAAGGCGCGTGGATGAGCGTTTGCTACGCCTTGCCTCCGGTGCGTGGAAAGCTGACGCATGATGCGCCGCTTGCGCCACTCGTGTGGTTTAAGAGCGGCGGTTCAGCGGAATGGCTGTTCGAGCCTGCCGATGCCAAGGATCTGGCCGATTTCCTCTACGCCCTCGATCCCGCTGTCCCAGTAATGGCGCTGGGTCTGGGTTCGAACCTGATCGTCCGCGATGGCGGTGTGCCGGGCGTGGTCGTCCGGCTGGGCAAAGCTTTTGCCAAGGTTTCCAAGGTTGATGAAGTAACGCTCGATTGCGGGGCAGGGGCAAGTGGGATCCTCGTTTCCTCCACCGCGCGCGACAATGGCATTGCCGGCATGGAATTCCTTCGCTCGATCCCCGGCACCGTCGGCGGTTTTGTCCGGATGAACGGCGGCGCCTATGGTGGCGAGGTGAAGGATATCCTCGTCGATTGCGACGTGGTTTTGCGTAATGGCGATCTGGTGACCTTGCCGGTAGAGCAACTGCACTACAGCTATCGCCATAGCGAATTGCCCCAAGGCGCCATTGTCGTCGGCGCACGTTTTCGCGGGAGGCCCGGCGAGCCTGAAGCCATCCAGACCGAGATGGACCGCATCTCGGCCAGCCGCGAGGCTTCGCAACCGCTTCGGTCGAAAACCGGTGGGTCGACATTCAAAAATCCAGATGGCGGGAAGGCCTGGCAACTTGTCGATGAAGCGGGTTGTCGTGGCTTGCAAATCGGCGGTGCGCAGGTTTCGGAAAAGCACACCAATTTCCTCATCAACACCGGCGATGCCACCAGTGCCGATATCGAGGAACTGGGTGAAGAAGTCCGTCGGCGCGTGAAGGCAAAATCAGGCATCGACCTGCATTGGGAAATTCAAAGAGTGGGAAAAGCGAAGTGAGCGAGCCGATCCATGTCGCAGTCCTCATGGGCGGCTGGTCCAACGAACGACCGGTTTCGTTGATGAGCGGCAATGGCGTTGCCGATGCGCTCGAAAAAGTCGGCTATAAGGTCAGCCGCGTCGATATGGATCGCAACGTCGCGCAGGTGCTGGCGGCATTGCGGCCCGATGTCGTGTTCAACGCGCTGCACGGCGTCCCCGGTGAGGATGGCAGTGTGCAGGGTATGCTCGACCTGATGGACATCAAATATACCCATAGCGGTATGGTGACCTCGGTGATTGCGATCGACAAGGAACTGACCAAGCAGCGGCTGGTGCCTGCGGGTATCCCGATGCCCAAGGGGATAATTGTCGAAAGCGAGAGACTGTATGCAGCAGACCCGCTGCCGCGCCCTTATGTGCTGAAACCCGTCAACGAAGGCAGCTCGGTAGGCGTCGCGATCGTCAAGGCGGATGGCAATTATGGCAATCCGATTGCGCGCGATGCCGTGGGGCCGTGGCAGGAATTTGACACGCTGCTCGCCGAACCCTTTATCAAGGGGCGCGAACTGACGGTTGCGGTTCTAGGCGGAAAGCCGCTGTGCGTGACCGAACTCAAGCCCAAAAGCGGCTTTTACGATTTCGATGCCAAATATACCGACGGACTGACCGAGCATGTCTGCCCGGCTGAAATCCCCAAAGACATCGAAGATTATATGATGGAACTCGCGCAGCGCGCGCACGAGTTGCTCGGCTGCAAAGGAGCATCGCGCACCGATTTCCGCTGGGACGACGAATTGGGTCGCGATGGCGTGTTCGTTCTGGAAACCAATACCCAGCCGGGCATGACTCCCTTGAGCCTCGTTCCCGAACAAGCGAAGCAGATGGGGATCAGCTATGAACAGCTCGTCGATATCCTTGTGAAGGAGGCGCTTGCATGAAGACGGCAACTGCCCGCAAGGCACCTGCCAAGGCACGCAAGGCGACGCCGCGCAAAAAGGTCCGGCAAGTCAGCATCATGGACCGGCTGCTCCGTATCCTGCCGTTCACTGAAGAAGATATTCAGCGCGTGCTAACCTGGGGCGTGCTCTTGGTGCTGCTGCTGGTGGCGCTGATTGTTGCCAACTGGTTCGGCGTGCCGCAGGCGGCCTATCAGCAATATGCGCAGGTCGCCGCCAAGGCCGGGTTCGAAGTGAAGCGCGTCGAGATTACAGGCATGGACCGTGTCGACCAGCTTAAGGTGTACGACATCGTGCTCGCCGAAAAGGACCGGGCAATGCCGCTGGTCGATATCGACAAGATCCGCGCTGACCTGATCGAATATGGCTGGATCAAGGATGTGCGGGTGACACGCCGCCTGCCGGATACGCTGGTCGTCGACATATTGGAACGTAAGCCAACTGCTGTGTGGCATCGCAATGGCGTCTTCTCGCTGATCGACGATAAAGGTACCGAGCTTGAGAAAATTTCACGGGCAGAGATTGGCAGCCTTCCCGTGATAAACGGCGAAGGCGCAGACCAGCAAGTTGTGGCGCTCGCCAAATTGCTCGATAGTGCGCAGTCGCTCAAGGATCAGGTTGCAGGCGCGAGTTGGGTGGGTAATCGCCGCTGGGATCTGCGCTTCAAGACCGGCGAAACCCTCTCATTGCCCGAAGGTGATAATCTGGCCGCACAGGCGCTGGTCAATTTCACGCGCATGGATGGTGTGCATCGCCTTTTGGGTCGTGACATAATCCATTTCGACCTGCGCGACCCCGAACGCGCCTATATGCGCCGTGCGGCAAAGGAAAAGCCGGTCGAAATCAAGCCAAGCGAAAAGCCGTCTGCCGAAGCCGGGGAAGGCGGGGATGCGGCCTGATGGCGGTGCGATACGACAAGATTATTTCCACGCTTGATATCGGCTCTTCCAAAGTTTCGGCATTGATTGCCGGGGTCGATGAAGGTGGAGCGATCCATGTGTTGGGTACCGGGCAGCGCGAGAGCAAGGGCGTGGTGCGCGGATGCATTGCCGATATGCAACTCGCCGAGCTTTCGGTGCGTCATGCGGTGGAACAGGCAGAGCGGATTGCGGGCATCAATATCGATCGCGTATGGCTTGCCATGTCGGCAGGTGGTCTCGACAGCCTGTTATCGCCGGTCGAAATCGACCTTGGTGGGGACAAGGTTGAGCAAGCAGACATAGACGACCTGTTGACTGCAGGTCGGGCGAATATCGATACGCGGGGCAAGGTTGTTCTGCATGTCAGCCCGACGCTTTATGCGCTTGATGGCAACGCCGGCGTAGCTAATCCGTTGGGCCTTTATGCCGACCGTGTCGGGGTGGAAATCCATGCCGTTCTGGCAGACCCGTCGCCAGTGCGTAACCTCGACATGACGGCCCGTGCATCTCATCTGGGGGTCGATGCGATTGTTGCTTCGCCCGTTGCAGCCGGGCTAGCCTGCCTGAGCGCGGAGGAACGCGAACTGGGCGTCGCAATGGTGGAGATGGGGGCGGCTGTCACCAATGTCTCAGTATTCATCGGCGGCATGCTGGCCGGTCTGGTTACGCTCAATCACGGAGGCGCGGACATTACCGACGAGATCGCCTCGGTGTTCGGGATCCGCCGGGCAGAGGCAGAGCGGCTTAAATGCTTCCACGGGTCGGCGATTACCTCTCCGCGTGACCATCAGGAAAGCCTCGACGTTGCGGCACCGGGTGATACGACGCAGGCAGAGCGACCGAAAATCACGCGCGCGCAGCTGAATGCCATCATATCGCAGCGGATTGATGCCATGGTTGCAGACATCGGGCGCGCATTGAAGGAAATGGGTTTTTCGAATCCGGGAAAACACCATGTAGTGCTGACGGGCGGCGGTGCCGAATTGAAGGGGCTTGCCGACCATATGCAGGCGGCGCTGGGGCGTATGGTGCGCGTCGGTCGCCCGACTGAGCTTCCAGGGCTTCCTGATGCCCATTCCGGACCGGCATTCTCGACAATGGCAGGGCTTGCGCTCTACGCGAATTCGAACCCTTCCGACCTGCGCTTGGGCCTGCAAGGTTCTGATAGCGCTGTAAAATCTTCCAATGCGGGTGTCATCGCTCGCATCATGCAGGCTATAAGAGAGAACCTCTAGCCGCGCGCCAAGAACAACCCGCAGCCTGTGGGTAACTTTTGCGTGTTTTGCCCTGAATTTTGTGCCACAAGACACAGTTAACGGGGGTTTTTGAACTTCTTTTTCTTATGCCAGACCGGCCAAGGGAGTGAACAGGAATGAGCATCAACATCGGTCCGCCAATCGTCGATGAACTGAAGCCCAAAATTGCAGTCATTGGTGTCGGCGGAGCAGGGGGCAATGCCATCGCCAACATGATCGGTGCGCGGGTGGAAGGCGTCGATTTCGTCGTCGCCAACACAGATGCCCAGGCGCTCAACGCTTCACCGGCAGAATATCGTATCCAGCTTGGCCCCGATATCACGCAGGGACTTGGCGCTGGTTCGCGTCCAGAAGTTGGCCGTGCAGCAGCCGAGGAAACCATTGAGCAGGTAAAGCAGGCGCTGCAAGGTGCTCATATGTGCTTTATCGCTGCGGGCATGGGTGGCGGCACGGGTACCGGAGCAGCGCCGGTTATCGCCCGCGCGGCGCGTGAGATGAATATCCTGACTGTCGGTGTCGTAACCAAACCCTTCCTGTTTGAAGGCTCGCGTCGTATGCGCTCCGCGGATTCGGGAATTGCCGAACTGCAGCAACATGTCGACACGCTGATCGTCATTCCGAACCAGAATCTGTTCCTGGTTGCCAATCCGAACACGACCTTCAAGGAAGCGTTCCTGCTGGCAGACGAAGTCTTGCAGCAGGGTGTGCGAGGCATCACTGACCTGATGGTGATGCCCGGCCTTATCAATCTCGATTTTGCCGACGTGCGTTCGGTGATGCACGAAATGGGCAAGGCGATGATGGGCACCGGCGAAGCCGAGGGCGATGGACGCGCGCTGGAAGCTGCCGAAAGGGCGATTGCCAACCCGTTGCTCGATGGCGTTTCGATGCAAGGTGCAAAGGGTGTCATTATCTCGATTACCGGCGGCGAAGATATGCGCCTGATGGAAGTCGATGAAGCAGCCAATCATATCCGCGAGCTCGTCGATCCCGATGCGAACATCATTTGGGGTTCGGCGTTCAACGAAAATCTCAACGGCAAGATACGTGTTTCGGTAGTTGCCACCGGTATCGACCAGGACGGTCAGGCGGTCCAGCCAGCGCGTTCCTATGCCTTTGACAGTCGTCCGGCAACGCCTCTGGGGGGCTTTGCGCCGCCACCGGTAGTTGAACCTGAACCGGTCGTTGAAGAGGCGCTTGAGCTTTCCGAACCCGAACCGGTTGAAGAATATCAGCCCGTTGCCGAAGCAGAGGATAGTTCGGCTTTTAACTATGGCGAAGGCACATCCGCCGAAGATGACGGCGTACTCGATCTGTCACAGCCGGAAGCTGAAGAAGCGACTTTCGAACTGGGTGAAGCCCATGTCGCACATGATGAGCCGGTTGAAGAGATGGCGCCTGCTGCGCCGGTTTATGGCGAAGCTCAGGTCGATCCCGTTCAGCCCGCACCGCGCGTATCGACCGGCGGCGGCACCTTGTTCGAACGGATGTCGAACCTGTCGCGTGGCCTGACGCGTGGGAATGAAGAACCCGAGGATGACAATGCTGGCGGGGTCAACATACCGCGTTTCCTGGACCGTCAGAGCAATAGCTGATTCAAAACCGTGCCGGATGAAGCCGCTTGTCGAGCATGCGGCACAATCCGGCGCGCTTTGATGCGTAGCGATTGCAATTTTGCCATGCGCATCACATTTGCGGGCCAATGACATATATGAAACGGGTCTCGCTAACTTTTGCGCTTGGGCTTGCCTTGGCCGCACCTATTGCTGCGCAGGACGCTGATGAAAGCCTGTTGGACCAGTTCGAGCAGGCCAAGCCGCAAGTCAAACCTGCCTTTGATTCTCCCGCCTCTTTAGAATTGCGCGATGCCGTCCGCCGTATGGCGTTGCGCCCTTCGGATCCGGCTGCCTTGACCGACGCGGGCCATGCATCGCTGAAATTGGGTGACGCCGCCGCTGCGCTTAACTTCTTCACCCGCGCTAACAGCATCCAGCCAGGCAATTCACGGACGGTCGCAGGGCTGGGTTCCGCGATGGTGCGTACCGAAAACCCTTTTGAGGCACTCCGCTATTTCGACGATGCGATCCGGCTGGGAGCAACCGAACGCTCGATCGCTCTCGATCGGGCCTTGGCCTTTGATCTTCTCGGCAATTTTGCCCGTGCGCATCAGGATTACCAATTGGCGCGCAGTTATGGCGACAGCGATGATTTGACCCGGCGGTACGCCATGTCGCTCTCGATGGCTGGCAATGCGAATGAAGCCGATGGCTTGCTCGTACCGTTGTTGCAGCGGAACGATCCGGAAGCCTGGCGTGCCCGATCAATGATGCTGGCAGCACGCGGCAATTTGAAGGAAGCCGTACAAATTGCGGAGGGCTTTCTGTCGCCGGAATCTGCAAGGCGCATGGAAGGCTTCCTCCGTCAAATGCCGCGCATGACCGATGCACAACGCGCAGCTGCCATGCATTTCGGGCATTTTCCTGTTGGCCGGATAGGCGAAGACACGCCCGAATTGCGCCAGATTGCAGCTGCGACCGGTGTGACCAAGGTTGCCAGCACGGCGACAGGACAGGACCGGTTGATACCGGCGGGCCAGCCGCTTGGAAGTTCTTCCAAAAAGTCAGCGGCATCCAAAAAAGACGAAAAGAAACCCAAGCCAAGCGAAACTCGGGTAGCCCGGAACGATGCCAAGCCGGGGTTCTCGACCGCTTCGGCACAGCAGAAGGTGGACGAAGCATCGAAGTCAAAACCGGTTGTCCTTGACTCGGCGCAGCTTCCCCCGCCGGATACCGCGCGCGCGCCAGTGCGGATCATCCTTCCCGGTCGGACTCCGCCTGCATCCCCTCCACCTTCAATTGCAGTTGCTCCACAAACGGTGAATAGCGGTGGTTCGATCCCTGCCGAAACCAGCACCATAGTAACGCCCAAAAGCGCGATAGACGAAGTGCGCCAACGACAGGTGATTGCATCAAGTTCGACGCCAGCACCTGCCAAAACTGATCCTGTTGCTGTCGCTGCACCAGCGACCAAACCTCCCGTGATTATTCCTGCTCCTGCTGAAACCAGGGTGGCTGAAAATCTTATAGTCGATACGGTGCCAACTTCGGCGCAACCGGCGGTTCAGGGGCCGGTCCTCCAAAACGTGCCAGCTGCTACTTCAGCTACACAAGTGGCCGCAGCGGACGCATCGCCGCCAGCCGCATTGCCTTCGGCGCAGCAGCCTGAACCTGCCAAGACGGCCTCTTTCGATCTTGGCGCGTTGGTGCAGTCCATCGAAATCCCGGAGAGTGAGCAGAAACGCACAGTCGCGCCGGTTGACTTGAAGGCAATCCAGAAGGCACAGGCCAAGGCAGATATAGCGGCAACAACCGCCTTCAAAGACCCCAAAACCGGCAAAGCCAAGGTAGAACCGAAAGCTCCGCCACAGCCAGCGCGAATCTGGGTGCAGGTGGCGACCGGTGCCGAAGCTGCATTGGGTGGCGATTATCGCCGCTTTGCCAAGAAATCGCCCGAACTGTTCAAGGGCAAGGAAGGCTGGACTTCGGTCTGGGGCAAATCGAGCCGCTTGTTGGTCGGGCCTTTCGCTAACGCCCAAGCGGCTAAGAAATGGGACGCCGATTATCGCAAAGCTGGGGGTAGCAGCTTCGTCTGGAACAGCGAGAATGGCACCGTCGTCAAGAAACTGGGCGCCAAATAGCGGCTGGTTTTGTTAACGCCTCTGGTGCAAAGCGCATGCCCATGCACAGCCGCGCAACTTTTGCCTGCAACCCTGAAACCAGCCGCGGAAGGCTCCACCCCGAAGCGGGTGGGGAAGCGCGCGGGCCGCGTAACATTTTCCAGCGTGATCGCGATCGGATCATCCACTCGATCGCCTTTCGCCGCCTGCGCTACAAGACACAGGTTTTCATTGCGCCCGACGGCGATCATTACCGCGTCCGCCTGACCCACAGCCTGGAAGTCGCGCAGATTGGCCGCACCATAGCTCGAGCGCTGGATCTCGATGAAGATC
Organism: uncultured Sphingorhabdus sp.; assembly: GCA_937873665.1. Next base: position 286,320 of record CALMYW010000394.1, on the reverse strand, counting down.
TGACCGAGGCCTTGTGCCTTGCGCATGATATCGGCCATCCGCCCTTCGGCCATGCCGGAGAGGATGCGCTGGAGGCCGCGATGGCGCCTTATGGCGGCTTCGACCACAACGCGCAGACACTGCGCACCCTGTCCAAACTCGAAAGCCCTTACCCGCTTTGGTCCGGCTTGAACCTCAGTTGGGAACTGATGGAAGGCCTCGCCAAGCATAATGGACCGGTGCGTGATCCGAATTGGGCTTTGCGCGAAATCGACAACGATTTCCCGCTCGAACTATCCAGTTTTGCTTCACTAGAGGCGCAGATAGCAGCGATTTCGGATGATATCGCCTATGACAATCACGATATCGATGACGGCATCCGGGCCGGCCTGTTGACGCTCGACCAACTGCTCGAGCTGCCCTTTGTCGAGCGGCGTTGGCGCGCAATTTGTGATCGCTATCCCGGTGCGCGCCATGAAACGCTGCTCCGCGAACTAATCCGCGAACAGATCGGCGTGATGGTCAATGATGTGATTGAAACGACCAAGGCGCGCATCGCCGAAGCTGGCATACAAACGGTAGATGATGTGCGCGCCGCGGGCTACACCATTGGCGGTTTTTCCGACGAGCTGGCCGAGCGCGAACGTACGCTCAAGGCGTTCATGTATGCCAATCTCTATCATCACCCGACCCAGATCAGCGCCGCCGAGCATGCGGCCAAGGTGATTGCCGACCTGTTCGAAGCCTATAGCGGAGATGCCGGATTGCTGCCGCAGGAATGGCGTGACAGCCTGCCTGTGGAGCAGCCTGCGCGAGCACGCCATATCGGCGATTTTCTGGCAGGCATGACCGACCGGTTCGCGGTCAATTGTCATCGCGACATATTCGGCGGCAAACATGAAGGGTTTGGTAAATGAAACGGATCGTCATTGCAGGCGCAACGGGACTTATCGGCAAGCAATTGGTGATTGCACTGGCGGGGCAGGAGGAAGTCGAATCCCATATACTCGTTCGCCGGAAGCCAGAGCGTGTGCCAACGGGCGTGATTGTGCACGAAGCGGCTGCCACAGACTGGCCAACGGAAGTTGCTGCAATCAAGGCAGATATCGCTATCTCCTGCCTCGGCACAACGATGCGGACCGCCGGATCGAAAACCGCTTTCCGCGCCGTCGATTTTGATCTTGTTGCCGATTTTGCCTCGGCCGCAAAAGCCGCCGGTGCTCGGCACATGATCGCTGTGTCCTCGGTTGGTGCATCGGACAAAGCCTCCAATTTCTATCTCAAGACCAAAGGCGAAGCTGAGGCCGCCATGGCGCATATGGGTTTCGACCGTGTCGACTTCCTGCGTCCGGGCTTGCTGACAGGTGGGGAACGCCCCGAAAACCGTCCGGGGGAGAGTGTTGCCATCATGCTCGCACCGCTCACCGACTTGCTAATGGTCGGCGGGCTCAGCCGCTATCGCTCTATTCCGGCGCTGGTGGTGGCGCAGGCCATCGCCCATCTCGCGCTTGCAGGCGGGCAGGGCAAACATATCCACGAAAATGATGCAATCCGCGCGCTCGCCGGTTGACTCTCCGGCGGCCAAAAGCCAAGGCCGACTCAGTCGCTGACGAAACGGGAGAGCGCGGGGGAAGCCCCGCCGCCGAAGGAGCAACCGCCCCGGAATCTCTCAGGCAAAAGGACCGTTTTGGCTTTTGCGACACTCTGGAAAGCGTTCCTCGGCAAGAGGGGCCACCGAAGGGGTAAAGCTCTCAGGTATCCGTGACAGAGGGGGCAGGCAGCGACGCCGTCGCTGGCTGGACTTTTGTGCGGAGAATTTATGAGCGACGACACCGAAATGCGCGAACTTCCGCTGGGCGATTGGCACCGTGCCAAGGGTGCCCGCATGGTGTCGTTCGCAGGCTATGCGATGCCGATCCAATATGAAGGCATCATGGCCGAACATCTGTGGACGCGCGAAAATGCGGGTTTGTTTGATGTCAGCCATATGGGGCAATTGATACTGTCGGGCGAAGGCGTTGCCGCCGCGCTTGAAAAGCTGGTTCCGGGTGACATTTCGGCGCTGAAAGAGGGGCGGATGCGCTATTCGCTGTTACTCGGCGAAGAAGGCGGTGTTCTTGATGACCTGATGGTTACGGCAACGCCCACCGGCCTTTATGTCGTCGTCAACGGTGCGGTAAAGCATCAGGATATCGCCTATTTGCGCGCGAACCTGCCAGCAACGGTCGACATCAACCATCTCGAAGATCGCGCGCTGCTCGCACTGCAAGGGCCGAGAGCGGTGGAGGCCATCTCGCGGATCGTGCCGGGCGTGGATCAGCTCTATTTCATGGAAGCCGACTTGTTTCTGTGGGGTGAAGTTCCACTGTGGATTAGTCGCTCCGGCTACACCGGCGAAGATGGCGTCGAGATTTCGGTGCCGGCCGATCAGGTTGAAGCGTTGGCCGATGCCATCTGCCAGCAGCCAGAAGTCAAGCCAATCGGCCTCGGCGCCCGCGATTCATTGCGTCTGGAGGCCGGATTGCCGCTATACGGGCATGACATGGATCCGACGACCGATCCGGTCGAAGGCAATGCCAGCTTTGCTGTTTCGAAGCGGCGTCGGGCTGAAGGCGGTTTCAACGGCGCGGCCCGCATCTTGAAGGCGTTGGCCGATGGGCCCACACGCAAGCTGGTTGGCCTTTCGGTTGATGGCAAGATGCCGGTGCGCGAAGGTGCGCCGATTTTTGCAGGTGCCGCACAGGTTGGCGTTGTCACCTCGGGCGGATTTGCCCCCAGCGTCGGTGCGCCGATCGCCATGGGCTATGTCGCCGCCAGCCATAACAGCATCGGCACGCCACTGGAGGCGGAGGTTCGCGGAAAGCGCGTGCCGCTGGCCGTCGCCGCGATGCCCTTCATTCCCCATAATTACCATCGCAGAGGAGCGAGCAAATGACCCGTTATTTCACCGACGAGCATGAATGGATCGACGTCGAAGGCAATACTGCCACGGTAGGCATCACCGATTATGCGCAGGGCCAGTTGGGCGATATCGTTTTTGCTGAAGTTCCCGCAGTCGGCACGACGCTTTCCAAGGGTGGCGATGCGGCGGTCGTCGAATCGGTGAAGGCCGCCTCAGACGTCTATGCCCCGGTTTCGGGTACCGTCACCGAAGGTAACGACGCGCTTGCCGATGATCCGGCGCTGGTGAACAGCGATCCCGAAGGCGCGGGCTGGTTCTTTAAGCTGGAACTGAGCGATCCGTCCGAACTCGACGGGCTGATGGATGCTGCAGCTTACAAGGCATTTGTGGATTCGCTCTAACCGACCAATGTCATTCCCGCGAAAGCGGGAATCCATGGTCTGACATTCCGGATTAATCCGACAATTCAGGCCATGGATCCCCGATCAAGTCGGGGATGACAAAACAAAAACGACAAAGGCACACCATGCGCTATTTACCCCTGACAGACACCGACCGGCAGGCGATGCTCGCCACAATCGGCGCAGCGTCGATTGATGACCTGTTCGTCGACGTTCCCGAAGAGGCACGTCTGAAAGGACCGATTCCGGGCCTGCCGATGCATGCGAGCGAAATGGCGGTTGAGCGGCATTTCTCCGCGATGGCTCGCAAGAATATGGCGGCGGCGCACCATCCCTTTTTCCTGGGGGCAGGCGCTTACAAGCACCATGTGCCGGCGAGCGTGGATCATTTGATCCAGCGGGGTGAATTCCTGACCGCCTATACACCGTACCAGCCCGAAATCGCGCAGGGCACGTTGCAGATGCTGTTTGAATTCCAAACGCAGGTTGCGCGCCTTTTCGGCTGCGACGTTGCTAACGCCTCAATGTATGACGGCTCGACTGCCTGCTGGGAGGCAATCGGTATGGCCGGGCGTGTGACCAAGCGGAACAAGGCGGTTATCTCCTCGGGCTTGCACCCGCATTATGTCAGCGTGGCAAAGACGATGGCACGCTTCACGGGTGATACGCTCGATCTCGCCGCGCTCGATATGGCGCAAAGCGATACCGCACGTTTGCTCAATGCGATTGATGGCGAAACCAGCTGCGTTGTCGTACAGTATCCCGATATTCTGGGCCGTATTGAGGACTTAAGCCCTATAGCTCAGAAAGCACATGAGCATGGCGCGCTGCTGATCGCGGTGGTCACAGAGCCTGTGGCCCTGGGGGCGATCAAAGCTCCGGGTGAAATGGGCGCGGATATTGTCGTTGGTGAAGGGCAATCGCTTGGCGTCGGTCTGCAATTTGGCGGGCCCTATGTTGGCCTGTTTGCCTGCAAGGAGAAGTTTGTGCGGCAAATGCCGGGCCGCCTGTGCGGCCAGACGGTCGATGCCGAGGGCAAGCGCGGCTTTGTGCTTACGCTTTCGACCCGCGAACAGCATATCCGCCGCGAGAAGGCAACGAGCAACATCTGCACAAATTCAGGGCTTTGTGCCCTAGCCTTCAGTATTCACATGAGCTTGCTGGGTGAGCGCGGTTTGCGCGATCTCGCCGCGCTGAACCATGCCCGTGCGGTACAGGCTGCGGATCGCCTGACGCAGATCCCCGGCGTCACCCTTGTCAACGACAGCTTCTTCAACGAATTCACGCTGAAACTGCCCGTCAATGCCCGCGATGTGGTGCACAAGCTGGCTGCGAAGAAGGTGCTTGGCGGTGTATCTCTGGGTCGCCTCTATCCGGGCGAAACGACCCTCGAAAATGGCTTGCTCATTGCGGTGACCGAAGTGGTCAGCGAGGAGGATATCGAAACCTTTGCGGCGGCTTTGCAGGAGGTGTTGGCATGAGCACGGTAAATGCAAGCGGCTGGCGGCCGGAAATGGGTGAAAGTGACGTCATGGCGGCAGAAACCTTCACCGGAAATCGCGCACTGATGCTCGAAGAAGCGCTGATTTTCGAGATTGGCGACAGTCACACCACCGGCGTCGATTTTGATCCCGCGCCCAAGGTGCAATCGCGTCTCGGCGGGCTGGAGCGGAACCGCGAGATTGGTCTGCCCGGCCTTTCGGAACCCGAAACCGTCCGCCATTATACCCGCCTGTCGCGTCAGAATTACGCCATCGATCTCGGCCTGTTCCCGCTCGGCAGCTGCACGATGAAGCACAACCCGCGCCTCAACGAAAAGGTCGCGCGGATGAAGGGCTTTATTGACGTTCACCCGCTGCAACCGCAGGAAACGGTGCAAGGTGCGTTGCAGGTAATCAACGAACTTGCCTTCTGGCTTGTTGACCTGACCGGAATGCACGGCGTTGCCATGTCGCCCAAGGCCGGCGCGCATGGCGAATTGTGCGGTATCCTTGCAATCAAAGCCGCGCTCGATGCCCGCGGTGAAGACCGCCCGGTCATTCTCGTCCCTGAAAGTGCGCATGGCACCAATCCCGCAACTGCCGCTTTCGCTGGCTTCAGCGTCGAGAATATCCCCGCAACCCCCGAAGGCCGCGTCGATGTTGCAGCATTAAAGGCGCGCCTCGGTCCCGACGTGGCGGGCGTGATGATCACCAACCCGAACACTTGCGGTCTGTTCGAACGCGATCTGAAGATCATTTCGGACGCGGTGCATGCGGCGGGTGGCTACGTCTATTGCGACGGTGCCAACTTCAACGCCATTGTCGGGCGCGTTCGCCCCGGCGACCTCGGCGTCGATGCGATGCATATCAACTTGCACAAGACCTTCTCTACCCCGCATGGCGGCGGCGGTCCCGGTTCTGGTCCTGTTGTGCTTTCGGAAGCGCTGGCACCCTTTGGCCCTATCCCCTTTGTCGCTAAAATGCCTGACGGCAGCTTCAAACTCGTGGAAGAGGAATCGGCCACTGAAATGCACCCGCAAACCTTTGGCCGCATGACCGCCTTCCACGGCCAGATGGGCATGTTCACCCGTGCGCTGTCCTACATCATGAGCCACGGTGCCGATGGCCTGCGTCAGGTGGCCGAGGATGCGGTGCTCAACGCCAATTATGTGCTGCGCAGTCTGGAAGGCACGCTCGAAGCGCCCTTTGGCGCGTCGGGCCCGTGCATGCACGAGGCGCTATTCACCGACAACGGTTTGGCCGAAGGCTTCTCAACGCTCGATGTCGCCAAGGGGCTGATTGACGAAGGCTATCACCCGATGACGGTCTATTTCCCGCTGGTGGTTCATGGCGCGATGCTTGTCGAGCCGACCGAGACCGAAAGCAAGGCCGCGCTCGACCAGTTCATCGGCGCGCTGCGATCGGTGGCCAATCGTGCCAAGCAGGGCGACCCGTCGCTTAAATCCGCCCCGCACCACGCGCCGCGCCGCCGCCTCGATGAGACGCTGGCGGCGCGCAAGCCGGTGCTGGTGTGGAAGGAAGCCGAGCTTCCCGTAGCGGCAGAGTGACCGGAAAAATTTAATCGCGCGATTAAACTTCGCATTGACAGCCGCTCCAGCCTCGCCAATTAGGGGCTGGAGCGGCTGAGCCTATGCAGCCGATCTTCTTGGGAGAGAGAGAAGATGGCCGATACTTCGGAATTGAACACTTTTGACGAATTCGTCCGCCACTGGGCGGAAGAACGCGGTGATCGCCTCGCCATGCGTGAGGAAGACCGCTTCTTCACATATGCCGAGCTTGAGGAACGTACTGCACGCGTCGCCACGGCCTTGTTGGCAAAGGGCCTGAAAAAGGGTGATCGCATCGCCTGGATCGGCAAAAACAGCGACATCTATTACACGCTGTTTTACGGAGCTGCGCGCGCTGGCATCGTGATGGTGCCGGTTGGCTGGCGTCTGGCTCCGCCCGAATGGGCCTATATCATCAATGACACCAAGGCGAAGATCCTGTTCCTCGGCGCCGGATTCGAATCCGCCCCGGCATCGATGGAAGGCATGCTCGAACATGCCGAACAGGTGATGACCGACCCAGAAGCACGCGCGATGATCGAAAGCACTGAGCGCGCGCCGTTTGAACCCTCCGCTCCCGACGATGCTGTACTCCAGCTCTATACATCTGGTACTACGGGTAATCCCAAAGGGGCGGTTCTATCGAACCGCAACCTTTTTGCCTTGCGCAAACATTCGAACGCGGCAGGCCTCGCCTACACCAAATGGGATGATGATGAGGTTGTGCTGGTCGCCATGCCCTGCGCGCATATCGGTGGAACCGGGCTTGGCGTCATGGCGATCGCAGCGGGCCTACCGGCTTATATCCTTGCCGAATTCACGCCAGACGGCTTCTTCGATTCGGTTGAAACCGGCGGCGTGACGCGCCTGTTCATCGTTCCGGCGGCACTGCATATCCTGTTGCAGCATCCGCGCTGCGCCACGGTCGATTTCAGCCGCCTCAAATATATCCTTTATGGTGCTGCGCCGATCCCCTTGGAATTGCTTCGCCAGTGCATTCAGATGTTCAAATGCGGCTTCATCCAGAATTACGGGATGACCGAAACAACAGGCACCATCTGCATGTTGCCGCCAGAGGACCATGATCCCAATGGCAATCCGCGCATGCGCAGCGCCGGTAAGCCGCTGCCCGGCGTCGAGATCAAGGTGGTCGATGCCGATGGCAACGAAGCACCGACCGGCGAAGTCGGCGAGGTCTGGACCCGTTCGTCGAACAACATGGTCGGCTATTGGAACCTGCCAGATGCCACTGAAAAGACCCTCACCAATGATGGCTGGGTCAAAACCGGTGATGCCGGTTATATGGATGAGGATGGCTATCTCTATATCCACGACCGGGTGAAGGACCTGATCATTTCGGGCGGCGAGAATGTGTATCCCGCCGAGGTGGAAAGCGCGATCTATGGCCATCCCGATGTGCTGGAGGTGGCCGTTATCGGCGTGCCCGATCCCAAATGGGGTGAAGCGGTGAAGGCGGTCTGCGCGCCGAAGCCGGGTGCGATGATCGATCCTGACAGCATCATCGCTTGGGCACGCGAACGCATTGCGCCGTTCAAGGTACCCAAAAGCATCGACATCATCGAGGCGCTTCCGCGCAACCCATCGGGCAAGATCCTGCGCAAGGATCTGCGCGCGCCCTATTGGGAAGGCTATGATCGGCAGGTGAACTGAGATGAGCGAAGCGCAGATAGACCTCAACGCCTTTCGCGCCGAGGTGCGTGGCTGGCTGTCCGAAAACCTGCCGCCCGAATTGCGGCAGGCGCACAATCGCGCGACCAGCGTGTTCGTCGAAAAGGAATTCAACCTTGCCTGGCAGGCGATCCTGCTGCGTAAGGGCTGGGTCGCACCGCACTGGCCCGTCGAACATGGTGGGACGGGCTGGAACGAGGCGCAGCGCTATATCTTCGCCTCCGAATGCGCGCGGGCAGGGGCACCCAGCCTTGCGCCCATGGGGCTGAAAATGGTCGCGCCCGTGATCATGAAATATGGCAGCGAGGCGCAGAAGGGCTATTATCTGCCCAAGCTGCTCGCCGGTGAGCATTATTGGTGTCAGGGGTATAGCGAGCCGCAGGCGGGATCCGATCTTGCGGCGTTGCAACTGCGCGCAGACAGCGATGGTCATGATTATGTGCTCAATGGTTCCAAAATCTGGACCACGCACGCGCATGTCGCCAACCACATGTTCTGCCTTGCGCGGACCAACCGCGACGGGCGCCCGCAAGAGGGCATTACCTTCCTGCTGCTCGAAATGGCTACGCCGGGGATCACGGTAAAACCGATCATCTCGATCGCGGGCGACCATGATTTCAATCAGGTGTTCTTCGACAATGTCCGTGTGCCCAAGGCAAACCGGCTGGGTGACGAGGGCAAGGGCTGGACGGTTGCCAAGACGCTGCTCGAATATGAACGCGCCGCGGCCTACGCGGCTGGCTTGATCGAAGCGCTGGCCGAGGTGCGTGCTGCGGCCAAGGATGCCGAACTGCTCGAAGACCCGGCTATCCGTCGCCGCTTTGCCGAACTCGATTCGCAGGTGCGTACGATCCATGCGGTCGAGGATATGGTGCTTGCGGCGATTGGTGAGGGGCGCGATCCCGGTCCTGCTTCATCGATGCTCAAGGTGCAGGGCACCGAATGCCAGCAAAAGATCCAGGAGTTGGCAGTCGACGTCGCGGGAATCTACGCTGCACCTTATCAGTATGAGGCACGGCAGGCGGGTAGCAACACCGGCTATGTCGGGCCGGAAAGCGCGCTGACCGCGACGGCACGCTATTTCAACGGCCGTGCGGCCTCGATTTACGGCGGATCGAACGAGATTCAGCGTAACATCATGGCCAAGCTAGTTCTGGGCCTTTAACGGCCGAGATTACCGCCCCACACTGTAATAGTCGAAGCCTGCTTTGGCGCCTTCTTCGGGGCGATAGATGTTGCGCAGGTCGACGAGAACGTTGCCCTTCATCACGCCCTTGAGCTTGGCCAGGTCGAGCGCGCGATAGGCATCCCATTCGGTGACGATGGCGACCGCATCCGCACCCTCGGCTGCGGCATAGGCGCTCTCAGTCATTTTGACCTCGGGAAGGATCTTGGCGGCTTCTTCCATGCCTTCGGGGTCGTGCGCGTACACCTCGGCGCCCGCATCGATCATCGTCTGGACAATGGCGATGGACGGCGCATCGCGCATGTCATCTGTATTGGGCTTGAAGGTCAGGCCGAACAGCGCAACCTTTTTGCCACGCGCATCGCCGCCGAGCGCGTTGACGATCTTGCGGCCCATGGCGCGCTTCCTGAGGTCATTGGCCTGCACCACCGCCTCGACGATGCGCACCGGCGTGTCATTGTCCTGCGCGGTCTTGAGCAGCGCCAGCGTGTCCTTGGGAAAGCAACTGCCACCATAGCCGGGCCCCGCATGCAGGAACTTGCTACCGATACGGTTATCCAGCCCGATACCGCGCGAAACATCCTGCACATTTGCGCCAAGCTTCTCGCACAGATCAGCCATTTCGTTGATGAAGGTGATCTTGGTAGCGAGGAAGGCATTGGCCGCATATTTGATCAGTTCGGAAGAGCGGCGGCTCGTGAAGAGGATCGGCGATTCGTTGAGGAACAGCGGGCGATAAACAGCGCGCATCACCTCGCGCGCCCATTCGACATCGGTGCCAACGACAATGCGATCCGGTCGCTTGAAATCACCAATCGCTGCGCCTTCGCGCAGAAATTCAGGGTTGGAAACGACTTCGAACTCCAGATCGGGTCGCACGTCGCGGATGATGCGCTCGACTTCGTCACCGGTTCCCACCGGGACGGTCGATTTGGTGACAACGACCGTTTTGGGTCCGATGGCAGCACCAATTTCCTTGGCAGCGGCATAAACATAGCTCAAATCCGCATGACCATCGCCGCGGCGTGAGGGCGTACCCACTGCAATGAACACTGCATCGCAGCCCTTCACCGAGCCAGCAAGGTCTGTCGAGAAGCTCAGCCGCCCGGCATCGACATTGGTCTTCACCAAGGCATCCAGCCCGGGCTCATAAATCGGCATGATATTGGCGTTCAGCCGGTCAATCTTGCTATGGTCCTTGTCGACACAGACCACATCATGCCCGAAATCGGCAAAACAGGCGCCCGACACAAGGCCGACATAGCCCGAACCGATCATTGCAATTTTCATTTTATAATTCCTGCGTGAATAGCTGTCAGCAGCACTTTAGTAGGTGCGCCTTCGGGCGGCAAGGTTGCCCGGTTCAGCCAACAAGGCGGAGCGGAGAGGTATTGTTTATAGTCGCTGGCTGGTCCGGCCAGATTCCGCGCGTGTCATAGACTAGCTTTACGCTGCGCTCAGCGAGTGGAATCGCCTTAAAGGCGTCATGATCGACCAGCGGGATCAGGATTTCACATTCAAGCAAGGCGCTGTCGATGTCGGTCAGTGCAGCGCCACTGCCGTCGAATTCCTTCGGCAGTGCGGCTGCATAGGGTTCGACTACATGTACCCGATTGCCGAATTTATGTGCGAGTGCTGCCGCCACCTTTTTCGCCGGACTTTCGCGGAAATCGTCGATGTTGGCCTTGAAGGCCAGGCCTAAAAGTCCGACTGACATGCCCGGGTTGGCTTCGATCAGTGCCGTCGCCTGCTCGATGACATGGGTGACCTTGCCATCATTCACTACGCGCGCGGTGCGGATTAGCGGCGTATGTTCGGGTGCGCCATGGACGATGAACCAAGGGTCGACCGCGATGCAATGGCCGCCGACACCGGGACCGGGCTGCAAGATGTTGACGCGCGGGTGACGGTTGGCAAGGCGGATCACTTCCCACACATCAAGCCCCATCTGGTCCGCCACGATCGACAGTTCGTTGGCAAAGGCGATGTTGACGTCGCGAAAGGCGTTCTCGACCAGCTTGGTCATCTCTGCCGAACGGGCGTCGGTGGTGACGCATTCTCCGCGAACGAAACGCTTGTAGAAGGACAACGCCTTGCGCGCGCAGCGCGGGGTTATACCGCCGATCGAGCGGTCGTTCGAAATCAATTCTTCGAGGATTTTTCCGGGAAGCACGCGTTCGGGGCAATAGGCGATGGCGATCTCCGGCGTTTCGGTGGTGATGCCGGGAACTTTCAGGTCAGGACGCAGCTGGGCAATCAGGTCTTTCACACGATCGGTTGTGCCAACTGGCGAGGTCGATTCCACAATCACCGTATCCCCCACCTTAAGCACAGCCGCGATGCTGGTGGCGGCGGAAAGGACATAGCTGATGTCAGGTGCGTGATTTTCGCCAAACGGTGTAGGTACCGCGATTACGAAAACGTCGGCTGGTTCGACCACGGTCGATGCGCGCAGCAATTTGCGCTGCACTACGCCTTGAACCAGTCCGTCAAGGTCGACCTCTTCGATATGAATTTCGCCGCGGTTGATCGTATCCACTACATGCTGGTGCACGTCGACACCCAGAACGCGGCAGCCCGATCGGGCGATCACAGCTGCGGTTGGCAGGCCGATATAGCCGAGCCCCATCACGCAAACATCGGGTTTCTTATCGGCAAGCATCGGCTACCAGTCCTGCAATGCGAATGGCTGCCCTGCCATCCCCGAAGGGATTGTGCGCGCGCGCCATGGTTGAATAGGCTGCTTCATCATCCAGAAGCGTGAAAATTTCGGAAATGATGCGGTCCTTATCGGTACCGACCAGCTTGGCGGTGCCAGCTGTCACACCTTCGGTCCGCTCGGTCGTATCGCGCATCACCAGCACCGGTTTGCCGAGTGCAGGCGCTTCTTCCTGCACACCGCCACTATCGGTCAGCATGATATGGCTGATGGCCAGCAGTCGTGCGAAATGTGGGTAATCGAGCGGTTCTATCATCGCGATGTTGGAATTGGCGCCCAAACGCGCATCCATGACCTTTCGGACATTGGGATTAAGATGTACCGGAAAAATTATGCCTACATCGTCGCGCGCGGCAATTGCGCTCAAAGCCGATGCGATACTCTCCATCCCTTCACCAAAATTCTCGCGACGGTGGGTGGTGACGCCGATGATCCGCTTTCCGGCAAAACGCGCCTCAAGTTCGGATAAACCAGATGCAAGTTGCGGACGGGCCTCAATCTTCTCGGTGACCCAATGCAACGCGTCGATTACAGTATTGCCGGTTATGTGGATGCCCGAGTCAGCAATGGCCTCCGCACGCAGGGCCGACGCCGAAACATCGGTCGGCGAAAAATGCTGGTCGGCAATCGTGCCGATGATCTTGCGATTCACCTCCTCAGGCCAAGGCTGGTAGATATCATAGCTGCGGAGCCCTGCCTCAACATGGCTCACCGGAATCTTGCGGTAATAGGCCGCCAGCGCTCCTACCATCGCAGTAGCCGTATCTCCCTGTACGATCACGCGAGACGGCTTCTCAGCATCCATCACGTCGCCGATGCCGGTGAGCAGCCTGGCTGTCAGCGCATCCAGCGTCTGGTTGGGCGCCATGACGTTCAAGTCATAGTCAGGGGTAATCTCACCGATTTCCAGAACTTGGTCGAGCATTTGCCGGTGTTGTCCAGTGACAAGCACGCGGACAGTGATCTCTGCGCGCGCCCGCAGAGCATGCACAACCGGGAATAGCTTGATCGCTTCCGGCCGTGTACCAAAAATAATCAGGACGACAGGTTTGTCATTCATTTCTGCGTTTTAGCGCGGCAGGCCTTAAATTGATACTAAAGCGAGTGTTAAGGGTTGTGAAATGTCCTAATCGACATGGCGCTTCCAAAATCAGGCTGGAACCCTTAGCTGCCATCGTCTAGCAGGCGACTATATTTATTCGGGAATACGGAAACATGAAGAATATCGTCCTTCCTCTTGTCGCATTGTCGCTCCTTGCAGGTTGTGCAGGGCCGGGGAAACTCGGGGGATCATCGAATATTACCGTGATGCAAGGCAGTGAACTGCCTGCACCCGACCGAGCTGACCTGCTCTCTGAGTCCCGCCCCTATCTCATCGGGCCGTTTGATAAGCTAACGATCGATGTTTTCGGGATTGAAGAGCTGAGTAAGAAGGAGGTTCAGACCGACGCGAGCGGACGTATATCCTTTCCGCTGGCTGGGGTGGTCGAAGCTGCTGGACGGACGCCTGCTGAAATTGAAGACGAGATCGAGACGCGACTCCGGTCACGCTATGTGCGCGATCCACAAGTGACGGTGAACCTGCAGGAGACGGTAAGCCAGGTAATTACTGTTGACGGGCAGGTCAAAAAGCCCGGCTTATATCCGGTGATCGGCAAGATGACGCTGATGCGTGCAGTCGCGACCGCTGAAGGAACCGCTGAATTCGCAAAACTGGACGACGTCGTCATCTTCCGCACTGTGAATGGCCAACAATTGGCCGCACTTTACAACTTAAAGGCGATCCGTCGCGGCAATTATGGTGATCCGGAAGTATTTGCAAACGATGTTGTGGTTGTTGGCGATTCGCAAGCCCGCCGCCTGTTCCGCGACGCCCTGCAGGTTGTTCCCTTGCTGACAACACCGCTAATAATTGCTCTGCAGAACAGCAACTAACCGTCATTGCTGTCCCCTTACGGGGAAGGGCAGGCAAAACAAAAAGCGGCGCCCCGGTAATCCGGAGCGCCGCACTTTTTTGTAACTGCCCGCCGAAGCGGGCAGTTATCTTATCAGAACTTCACGCCCAACTTGACGCCGTAGAAACGCGGCGGAGCCGGGTAGACGGCAAAGCTGTTGCCCTGTTCCGGGATCGGGAAGGCGGTGATGTTGTAGTAGGTGTTGAAGAGGTTTTCGACATAACCCTCAACGCTGTACTTGCCATCGCCGAAATTGACGCCCGCCCGCAGGTTGACGATGCCATAGCCGTCATTGCCGGTGAATGGCTTTGCGACCGGGTCGTTCACCGGATAGTGATCGCTGTTATAGCGCCAGTCTGCGTGGATCAGGCCGTTCACGCCATCGCTGATGCGCGGCGTCCAGGTGATGCCGCCTGTGATGGCATGCTTCGGCTGGTTTGACGCCTGCTGACCATCGTCGGTTCCTGCCGCCGGATCGCTCACCTTCGCATCAAGATAGGTGTAGCCCATGTTGATGACGAAATCGGGATGCGGACGGATGATGCCTTCCAGCTCAATGCCCTTCGATACCAGCTCGTCATAGTTCAGGACGACGAAATTGTTTCCGAGGAAACGGTTCGACTGATAGTTTTTGAAGGTCGAATGGAAGAGCGAGGCGTTGAACTGGAATTCGCGGCTTAGATTGGTTTTGAGGCCGACCTCAAATGCATCAACCGATTCATTGCCGAATTCAAGGTCGGTCAGCTGCGCGCCGTTGCCGCCGAGCAGAACCGAGTCAAAACCGGCGCGGTCGAGGTTGTAACCACCCGACTTATAGCCACGATCATAACCACCGAACAACAGCACATCTTCGTTCACCTTATAGGCGATGCGCGCCGTGCCTGTGAACTCGCTTTCGCTGCGCTTGTCCGAACGGATGCCGTTGAATTCGCTGTTCACTGCCGGGTTGCAACCCAGCAGATAGGCACCGCTGAACAGGCCCGAAGCCTGCAATGCCTGACGATACGGCAAGGTCGCCGGGTTTTGGAAGAAGGCACAGGTCGGCGATACTGCGTTCAGGTCAGTATCAATTGTCTTCTTTTCATAGTTGTAGCGCAGGCCCAGCGTCAGTGACAGACTGTCGCTGATGTTGATGATGTTGTGCGTGAACAGCGCAATTGCGTCGGTATCGACGCTGTATTTGTCGGCCACCTGACCAGCGCCGGCAGGCGTGCGCGGCAGCGGGCTGGTGAACAGAGCAAGCAGCGCTGTATTGCCAGCGGCAGCCGCAGCAAGTGCCGAATTGGTCGCGAGAGCAACCTGTCCGAACAGCGGAACGCCAGCGCCCAATGTACCGTATAATTGCAGTCCGGTCGGCAAGGCCACCGAACGGGTAAGGCCATTGATAACGGCATCGGTATATTGGTCAGCTTGCGTGCCGAAACGGATGGTGTCGGTCATCGTCAGCTTTTCATTCATGTAGAATGCGCCGACAAGCCAGTCGACCTTGTCGTTGAATGCCGAACCCTGCAGGCGGAGTTCCTGCGTGAAGTCCTTCATCCCGGTGCGGTAATCATCGCGATAGGCACGATCGAGACCCGAGAAATCGATGTCCTGGTCGCGCAGCGCTTTCCAGTCACGATAGGCGGTGATGGAGGTCAGCGTTGCACCGCCAAAGTCCCAGTTCAATTCGCCAGACACACCCCATTCATCGACCTTTTCGGTCAGGCCACGGCCCGGTGTCGTTGCCATGACGCGGCCCTTGGCGTCGAACGGACGAACGATGCCGTCACGGCCAACTGCGCCACCTGCCAGCGGGTTTGCCGACAGCGCTTCGATCGCGTTGCTCGCGATGAAAGCGATGGCGTTGTTGGTACTGGTCAGCGGTAGCGAGAATCCGCTTCCGGTGTTCAGTGCGCCACAGCAATCTTCGTTGGTCTTGGCAACATCGGCAATCAGGCGGAAGTTGATGTCGTCATTTTCGAAATAGGCCTGACCGCGGGCGAACCAGCGGTTGATATTGTTCACGCGGCCATCTTCATTGGCGAGTTTGATGTAGCCATCACGCTTGTGATAGCCGCCGTCGAGACGCACAGCGAACTGTTCCGAAACAGGGCCGGTTACGCCGACTTTGGCTTCGATTTCATCAAGATTGCCATAGCTAAGCTCGGCATAACCGCCGAGTTCGAACTTCGGCTTGGAAGTTGTGATGCTCAACGCACCTGCAGAGGTGTTGCGACCGAACAATGTGCCCTGGGGACCACGCAAAACTTCGACGCGATCGATCGGGGGAAGTTCAGCCAGCGCAACACCGGCACGGGCGCGGAACACGCCGTCAATGAACACGCCGACAGCCGGCTCAAATCCGGGGTTGTCACCAGCCGTACCGATACCGCGAATGGTAAGCACTGCACCGGTGGCCGACGACTGGCCGGTTGTGGTTTTCAGCGAAGGGGCGAGTTGCTGGATGCCGCGAATGTCGACGACACCGGCGTTGGCAAGCTGCTCGCCAGCGACGACGCTGACAGCAAGCGGAATGTCTTGCGCGGCCTGGTCACGGCGCGTCGCGGTCACTATGATTTCGTCAAAGGCGACTTCTTCTTCAGCCGCTGCGTCGGTTGCTTCGACGCCTTCATCCTGTGCCTGGGCAGCAGAGGCAAGCCCGATTGAGGCGACACTAATGGTCGACAGCAGTGCGGCACGCACTGCAGCATGTGCAAACTTCATATTAAAACTCTCCACTTGATCATCACAAATGTGCCGGAAATCGGCTAACTTCCTTGGGAGTGGGGATGACAGGTCATCCCTGTATTATTGTTTTTATGGTGCATTTTGCACCGATTGCGGCTCTAACGTGACAGCTTATAGCCCGCAATGCGCTTAAATGTACTGATGCAAAATCTTTGTTAAGCGCGGCATAATTGCCACAATTTGTAACAATCGTTTGCAAATTTGATGTTTGATTTCAGTGGTTGGGGGAGTGAGATGAAAAGATCGGCAAAATGGCTCTTGGTGTTAGCGGGCGTCGCTATCTCAGGAATTCTGGCAGTTCGCCATTATCAGGCAGATGTTGGCCTTATGCTGTTTCAACGCGCGGTCGATGCTCGTGTCGGGCGGGATAATACTGCCTCGCTTCCCGACGGCTTGCATATCGGTCTTTGCGGTACAGGCTCGCCACTGCCCAATGCCGACCGAGCAGGGGCGTGCACCGTGGTGATGGCCGGAAAGCATATCTATGTGGTCGACGCTGGTGAAGGCGGAGCGCGCAATATTGCGCTGATGGGCATACCGAACGGGAAAATCGATGGCTTGTTTCTGACGCATTTCCATTCCGATCATATGGATGGCTTGGGGCCGATGATGCTGCTTCGGTGGACGGGCAGTTCTGCGAAAGCCCCCTTAGCAGTTTATGGCCCTACCGGCGTCGACGCGGTGATTGCCGGCTTCAATGCGGCCTATGCGCAGGATAACAGCTATCGCATCGCCCATCATGACGAGGATATCGTACCGCCGTCCGGAGCAGGGGCAACCGCAATGCCCTTTGCCATGGACGGGGACAGCACGGTGGTCCTCGAAAAAGATGGTCTGACTGTCACAGCGTTCAAGGTCGACCATGATCCGGTTTCGCCTGCAGTCGGATACCGTTTCGATTATAAGGGGCGTTCGGTTGTCGTCAGCGGCGATACTGCCAAATCAGCGGTGCTCGAGCGTGTAGCCAAGGGTGCCGACATTTTATTGCACGAAGCGCTCCAACCGAAACTGGTGACCAAAATGACCGATGCGCTCGACAAAAAGGGATTGGGTAACACCGCCAAAATAACCAAGGATATTCTGGATTATCATGCCTCGCCAGAGGAGGCTGCGGATAGTGCGCTTAAAGCGGGTGTCGGCCAACTTGTGTTCACCCACATCGTTCCGCCTTTCCCGTCGCGCTTCTTTAATCCGGCCTTTTTGGGCGATGCCCCCAAACGCTTCAAACGCGAAATTGTGGTCGGTGAAGACGGCATGCTCTTCAGCCTGCCAGCAGGCTCCAAGTCGATCAGCCGACAGGAGTTGATGTAATCCCCTCGACGCGTGTAATAGGCTGAAAATCGGGGAGAGGCATATATGGCATTTCGGGTCACCGCATTTGACGTGGCGCAGCGGGCAGGCGTTACCCAGCCTACCGTATCGCGCGCCTTGAACGGTAGCCCCAAGGTCAGCGATGAAACCCGCGCCAAGGTGCTGCAGGCCGCGCAGGAACTGGGCTATGTCATCAACCAGAATGCCACGCGGTTGCGCCGTGGCGAGACGATGACATTGGCAGTGGTGCTGATCGGGCGGGCGGGGGAGAGTGCCACCGAGACCAATCCCTTCTACTTCTCCTTGCTGGGCAGCGTTGCCGCTGCCGCCGCCGCCAAAGGCTATAATTTGCTGGTGTCCTTTCAGGACAGCCCCGGCAATTTCTTTGGCCAATATGACGATGCCCGTCAGGCCGACGGGATGATTGTTATCGGCACAACACAAAATCCCGAAGCTTGGGCCTATTTTCGCGGGCTCGACCATCCGGACAAGGCCTGGGTGTGCTGGGGCGCGCCCGATGATGATCTGCGCTGGGTGCGCAGCGAGAATGAAGGCGGCGGTCGGATCGCGGCACGCTACCTGCTCGAATCCGGACGAAAGCATCCGGTTTTCATCGGCGCGCGCGCTTCCCAACAACGCCAGTTTGGCGAACGCTATGACGGATTTGCCGAAGAGCTGCGCACTGCGGGGCTATCAGCGCCCGCGATCGAGGTCGACGAAAGCCTGTCGCGTGAGGAGCAAGGCATCGAAGCCGTTCGGACTTTGCTCCAGTCCGGCCAGCCTTTCGACGGCATATTTGCAGCCTGTGACCTGACCGCGCTGGGCGTGTTGCGGGCGCTTTCAGAAAGCGGGATATCGGTTCCTGAACGGGTGTCGGTCATCGGTTTTGACGGGATCCGGGCCGGCAATTATTCGTCACCGCCGCTGACGACGATAGAGCCTGATTTCGAGCAGGCCGGCGACCTGCTGGTCCAGAATGTGTTGAACCGCATATCAGGCGAGCCCCTGACCCACCGCCGCGTGCCGGTGCAACTGGTGCGGCGCGGGAGTTAGGCTTAAAGCCCCAGCACTTCAGGCATTGTGTATCGCCCGGGCTTTTGCTGCATCAGCCAGATTGCGGCCTTCATGGCGCCACGGGCAAAGATCATCCGGTTTTCGGCACGGTGTGACAGGGTGATGCTCTCCTCGTTCCCCGCCAATATCACACTATGATCGCCCGCCACCGTGCCACCGCGCAGCGATGCAAAGCCGATCGCGCCTTCCTTTCGTGCCCCGGTGATGCCGTCACGTCCACGCTCGCTATTGTCGGTAAGGTCAATATAGCGTCCGGCAGCCGCGGCTTCGCCCAGCAACAGGGCTGTGCCCGAAGGGGCATCAACCTTCATCCGGTGATGCATCTCGACGATTTCGATGTCCCAGTCGGTTCCCAGCCGCGATGTGGCCTCTTTCACCAGCGCGGCGAGCATGGTGACGCCGAGCGAGGTGTTACCGGTCTGCAAAACGGCAATATCCTGGGCAGCATCGTCGATCAGCCAGTGATGCCGTTCCTCAAGCCCGGTAGTGCCTATAAGAATAGGTTTCTTGGCAAAGTTGCACGCGGCCAGATTGGTTTCCAGTGCATGTGCGCTGGAGAAATCGACCAGCACGTCGGATGCTGCAGCAAGGCCTGCGATATCGTCACCCTTGTCGACCCCGCCTGCATGTTCAAGCCCGGCTTCGTTGATGGCGTCTACCAACGCCTGACCCATGCGGCCCTTGCTGCCAATGATACCGACTTTTGCCATAGTTGCGTGCCCTAGAATTTGCTGCTTCATGGGCGAGATGACCAATATTCGCAATATCGTAATCCTCACCGGGGCAGGTGTGAGCGCCGAAAGCGGGATCGACACTTTCCGCGATGCAGGCGGGCTGTGGGAGAAACACAGGGTTGAAGATGTCGCGACACCCGAAGCGTTCGAACGCGACCCTGATCTGGTACACCGCTTTTACGACATGCGCCGCGCGGCCATTCAGACCAAGGAACCCAATGACGCGCATTATGCGCTCGCCGAGCTCGACCGGCACTGGCGCGGCGACGGGCGCAATCTGTTGATCGTCACGCAGAATGTCGATGACCTGCACGAACGGGCTGGTGCCGAACGATTGCTGCATATGCATGGCGAGCATCTGAAGGCGCTGTGCATGGCTTGCGAAATCCGCAGCAATTGGCGCGATCCGATGCAGCATCGCCCACCTTGCCCTATTTGCGGTACCCCATCCTTACGTCCCGACGTGGTCTGGTTCGGCGAAATGCCTTATCATATGCCCGAAATCTACGCAGCAATCCGCACCGCCGACCTGTTTGTCAGCATCGGTACCTCGGGCGCGGTCTATCCTGCGGCGGGTTTTGTGCGTGACGCGAAGCAACAGGGGGCGAAGACCCTCGAACTCAATCTGGAGCCGTCACAGGGTAGCCATTTCTTCGATGATGCGCGTTATGGCCCGGCGACAGAAATTGTGCCCGACTGGGTTGAGGAACTTCTTGATTTATAACCTTAGTGCTGAGCCTGTCGAAGCAAGCCTTGAGGATAAGCGCCCTTCGACAGGCTCAGGGCCACGGTTAGACTTCACCACAACTCCGGCAGTCGGGATCCTTGGGGAGGTTCAAGGTGCGCATCGCCGGTTTCAACCCATCGAATATGTGCAGCTTGCTCCGCGTTTCGTCGCCGAAACCGGTGAGCGCGCGAATGGCTTCCATCGCGGCAAAGCTGCCCATCAGGCCACACATCGCGCCGAGCACGCCTTGTGTGGCGCAATCGTCGCAATCGTCGGGGTCATGTGCGTCACCGACGAAACAGCGATAGCAGGGGGCGTCCGCTTCCCAGCCGCGAAAGGTACCGATCTGGCCATGAAACTGCCCGATGGCGGCGCTTACCAGCGGAACGCGTGCGGCAAGGCAGAGGTCGTTGACGATCAGGCGGGTGGCGAAATTGTCGCTGCCGTCGATGACGACATCAACATTTTCCAATATCTGTGCAGAAGTTTGCGCTGTAATTCGTTCTTTTATAGCATGAAAATTCACATAAGGATTCAAACGGCGGACGGCTTCAGCAGCTGCATGAACCTTGTGCTGACCGACCTGAGCTTCGCTGTAGAGTACCTGCCTTTGCAGGTTCGACGTCGAAATTTCATCATCGTCGACTGCGCTGATTGTGCCAACGCCGGCGGCCGCCAGATACTGGATGGCCGGGCAACCGATGCCACCCGCTCCGATCAACAGGACATGACTATCGAGTAGTTTGCTCTGGCCGGGGCCGCCAATATCGCGAAGAACGATATGGCGGGCGTAGCGGTCGAGCTGGGCGTCGCTGAGCGTCATACCCCCGTGGAACCGAATCCACCTGCACCACGCACGGTATCGTCCAGCGCGTCGACCTCGCTCACTTTAGCCTGCGGAGCGGCAGCGACCACCAACTGGGCGATCCTGTCACCGCGTTCGAAGCTGACGTCTTCTTCACCCAGATTCGCAAGGATAACCTTCACCTCACCGCGATAGTCACAATCGATCGTGCCAGGCGTGTTGAGGCAGGTGATGCCGTGCTTGAGCGCGAGGCCCGAACGCGGCCGGACCTGAATTTCATAGCCGTGCGGAATGGCAAAAGCGAAACCTGTGGGCACGGCAGAGCGCTTGCCCGGTTTCAGGGTGATTGCCTCAGCCGCACAGATATCCATGCCAGCAGCACCTGCGCTGGCATAAGTCGGCAGGGGCAGGCCTGCGCCATTGTTGAGCCGCTTGACCCTGATTTCAACCTTGTCCGACGGCATTGGCGACCTTCTCCATCAATTTGCGGGCAATCACATCCTTGGGCGCATCGGCCAGGCTTTCAACGCCATCCTTGGTGACGATATGCACGGCATTGTTCGCGCCACCCATGACATCGCCCGAAACGTCATTGGCCACAATCCAGTCGCAACCCTTTTTGGCGAGTTTGGCTTGGGCGTGCTCGATGACCTTCTCGGTCTCGGCCGCAAAGCCGATCAACAGGGCAGGGCGCTGTGCATGCTTGCCAAGCGTCGCAAGAATATCCGGATTCTCGGCGAGTTCGAGCGGGGGGACGGCCTTGCCATCCTTCTTGATTTTCTGTCCGGCCTCGTCGGCGGCGCGCCAATCGGCAACGGCTGCCACCATGATCGCGACATCGGCGGGCAGGGCATTTTCGACCTCAGCGAGCATTTCGCGCGCGCTTTCCACATCGATGCGAATGACGCCCGGAGGTGTCGTCAGATGGACAGGGCCTGCGATCAGCGTGACGTCCGCACCCATTTCTGCCGCGGCCTGTGCAATTGCAAAACCCTGCCGACCCGAGGAACGGTTGGCGATATAGCGCACCGGATCTATCGGCTCATGCGTGGGGCCAGCGGTCACCAGAACATGCTTACCGAAAAGCGGGCGGTGCGCAGGCTCGGCAAAATCGGGCTGGGCGGCCATCACGGGCGTCGCGGTCGCCAAATGATGACTGATTTCGGCAAAGATACGCTCGATTTCGGGCAAGCGGCCCGGGCCGAATTCGCCGCAGGCCATTTCGCCCGCATCCGGATCCATCACATGCACGCCATCAGCGCGCAGGCCCGCAACGTTGCGCCGCGTCGCCGGATGTTGCCACATACGGACGTTCATTGCCGGAACAGCTAGCACCGGCTTGTCAGTCGCCAGCAGCAGGGTGGTAGCCAGATCGTCGGCAATGCCGGCATGCATCTTGGCGAGCAGGTCTGCGGTTGCGGGGCAGACAACAACAAGATCAGCCTGACGCGACAACTGGATATGCCCCATCTCGGCCTCATCCTTGAGGTCGAACAGGTCGGTATAAACCTTGTCCTCGGATAACGCCCCTAATGTCAGCGGTGTAACGAACTGCGAACCGCCCTTGGTCAGCACGCAGCGCACGGCATGCCCGGCCTTGCGGATCGTGCGCACTAGCTCGCACGCCTTATAGGCCGCGATGCCGCCGCCGACGATCAACAGGATGCGTTTTGCTGTCAAAGATCAAACACCTGTCAAAAGCACGTCGAGTGCATTCATTATCGAACCTTGCTCATCGGCAAGAAACGCGACCGGATTGGTGAGTCGCTCTTTTGGTATGGCGAAAATCTGTTGCGTCATCATCACAAAATTCTCGCCATTGATATCGAAAACCGGATTCAGTCGAGGCGTTACGGGCATGCCCGACACCGGGAAAAGCGGTACTACAACTCGTGTAGTTAACACTGCCAAAACATCGGCCTGACAATCAAGCAAATAGCCTTTGCCGCGCGCACCTGGGTAAACGTCAAAGCGGGCCATCAGAGTTGGCGATACTCGTCATAAGGCATGCCATTTTCTTCTACCCATTTGTTCCAAGCGTGCAGAGATTCCCGATTCTCTTCCAGCCACTTGGCTTCGCGGGCTTTTTTCACCTGATCCGAAAGACCGCCTTCACAAGCTTGTGAAAGATTGATGCCGAGCGCTTTGGCTTCCTCAACCAGATCTGTCGGCAAACTGACATTGGTCGGTTTTTTTTTGGGAGCCGAGAATCGCGATAGCTTATTCATGCGCAAAGCGTATGCGCATTGTTGGTGGTGGTCAATGTGGCAAGAGCTGAACACTAACTCTCAGGAACAAGATTTTGGGCTTGTTGCGGAGGCCCGAAGTAGTGACTCAATTTTCGATAAAATAGTGCGGCAAATATCCCGCAAACACTGCCAAAAAGCATTAGACTCTCGTCGCGGGACGGATCGTCTACGGCAAACGCGTAGAACAATCCGATGCCAGCCACTCCGCCAATCAGTGCATATGCCACCCAGTTACCAAAGATCGGAAATCGGATTGTCAGTTTTTGTACAACCCAGCCAACCAGCGAAATCGGTAACCAAGCGAAAACAATCGCTGTTCCGATTGAGAATATAAACGAAAACACAAGTACATATGCAGCCTGACCGAGCAATCCGCCGATGGAGTCACGACTGCCGTCACCCAGATCACCGGCAATCATGATGGCTACTGCCAAGAGGCTGCCAAACATGCCTGAAGCTATCGCCGTGAGGAACCCTCTCCCCAATGCGCCCAGGATTGTAACCTTGGGCGGTTTTTCTGCTATTTCATCCATGCCATTGCCATCGCTCCCAGCCCGAATGCTGCTGCGGCAATGACTATATAACGCCAATGTAAACCTGATCGACGCTTTTCCCATACCAGTGCAATTTCAGGCAATGGCGGTGGAGGCGGGGCGCCGCCCTTTTTGGGCAATTGATCATCGAGCCGCTTGATAAGGTCGGGGATCAGCGCGAGCGTTTTCATGCGGTCGCGCAGACCATCGGCCAGTGCAGCTTCAGGGCCGAGTTCGCCCCGAATCCATTCGCCCACATAAGGGGCGGCGACATCCCACATGTTGATGGCAGGGTTCAGGCTGGTGGCTACGCCTTCCACCATCACCATCGTTTTTTGCAGCAACAGCAAATGCGGCTGGGTCTGCATGTCGAAATCGCGGGTGATCGCGAACAGGCTGTCGAGCATCTGCCCAACCGACAATTCGCTCACCGGCTTGCCGCGCGTTGGCTCGCCCACGGCACGCAGCGCGGTCGCGAATTCGTCGACATTGTGATAGCTCGGCACATATTGCGCCTCGAAATGGATTTCGGCGACGCGTCGGTAATTGCCGGTGGTCAGACCGTAAAGGATTTCGGCAAGCCACAGCCGCGCCTGCCGGTTGATCCGGCCCATGATGCCAAAATCGATCGCGACGATGCTGCCATCGGGGCGCACGAAGAGATTTCCCTGATGCATATCTGCGTGGAAAAAGCCCTCGGAAATCGCTTGCCGCAGGAAGGTCAGCACCAGTTTTTCAGCCAGTTTGCCGGTATCGTGGCCGGCAGCCTTCAAAGCCTCAACATCCGAAATCTTGATGCCATCTACCCATTCGAGCGTCAGGACCCGGCCCGAGGTGCGATCCCAATCAATTGCCGGGATATGGTATCCCTCAACCGCCGCCATCGCTTCCTTGAGTTCGCTTGCCGAGGCAGCCTCTCGCCTCAGGTCCAACTCGCGCAAGGTCCAGCGTTTGAGATTGGCGATGACGAGTTGCGGTCGCAGGCGCGCTGCTTCGCCGCCCAGCGCCTCCAGATGCGCTGCCGCCCATTCATAGGTTTCGATGTCGCGCGCAAATTGTTCACGGATACCGGGGCGAAGCACCTTGACCGCGACGTCGCGTCCGTCGGTCGTGCGTGCACGGTGCACCTGTGCGATCGAGGCAGCACCTACCGGTTCTGGATCGACATATTCGAACAACTCGGCAGCGGGTTTGTTGAGGCTGTGATCGATCTCGTCGTAAATCCGTTCGAACTTTTCGGGCGGCAGCGAATCCTGCAACGTCAGCAAATTGTGCGCCGCTTCCTCTCCGACCAAATCGGGGCGGGTGGCGAGCGTTTGACCCAGCTTGATCGCGGCAGAGCCGATTTCACGGAAAGCCCCCGCATAGTCTGGAACCTTCGGCTGGATCGTCCCTAATCGCGCGATCCGGCACAGCCGCTTCACCTGCGGCGGGGTATTCCGGTCCTTCTCGATCCCGCGCAGCGCCCCATGGCGCGCCAATATGCGGCCCCATTTGAGCAGGCGGAGGATATGCGTGGTCGGGCGCGTCATGCTGCTTGCTCCCCCTCCCGCCTGCGGGAGGGGTTAGGGGAGGGAGCGAGCGCAGCGAGCCTTGAGCCGTTGCAGGCCCTCCCCCGGCCCCTCCCGCAGGCGGGAGGGGAGCAAGTCGTGCGCATATTCAAACCTTCCAGCCGCTGTGGATCGCCACCAGCCCGCCCAGGATCGGCTCGACCTTGGTCTGTACGAAGCCTGCGTCGCGGATCATAAGCTCAAACTGCGGCATCGGGGGGAATTTGCGGATCGATTCAGCGAGGTAGCGATAGCTGTCTTCATCACCCGCAATCATTTTGCCCATTTTGGGCAGCAGGTGATGCGAATAGACATCATAGACTTTCGACAGGCCCGGCCATTCGACCGTCGAGAATTCGAGGCAGAAAAAGCGCCCGCCATAGCGCAACACGCGATGCGCCTCGCGCAGGGCGGCGGGAATATCGGTGACGTTGCGGATGCCAAAGGCGATGGTGTAGGCGTCGAAATGCCTGTCGGGAAAGGTCAGTTTCTCGGCATTCTGCTCGCTCCACACCAGCGTGTCGATGCCGCGGTCTACTGCGCGCTCCATGCCGACGGCGAGCATATCCGGATTGATGTCGCTGACGGTAATATTGGCCCCGGCCTTTTCCATGCGAAAGGCAATGTCGCCGGTGCCGCCCGCCATATCGAGAATATCTTCGCCCGCGCGCGGCTTCACGCGGCGGACGAACTGGTCCTTCCAAAGCCGGTGCATCCCGCCCGACATGGCATCGTTCATGATGTCATATTTGCTGGCAACGCTCGAAAAGACGCCGCGCACGCGCTGGGTCTTTTCTTCGGGGCTAACCTGTTCATAGCCAAAGGAGACGGTTTTAGTCATGAAAGGCGCCCTAGCCGATAGTTGCGCCGCCCGCAAAGGGTGATAGGTGCAAAATACGATGCCTGAATTGCCCGAAGTTGAAACCACCGTTGCCGGCCTACGCGCTGTGCTTGATGGCGAAGTGATCGTCAGGGCCGAACCGCGCCGTGCCGATCTGCGTTGGCCGATTCCGGTCGACATTCGACAGAGGTTAACAGGCGCGCGGGTAACCGGACTTGGTCGGCGGGCCAAATATGGGCTTATCCACACCGATCGCGACGACACGCTGATTTTCCATCTGGGCATGTCGGGGCGTTGGCGGGTGGATCCAGACGAGATCGAGAAGCACGACCATTTCATTCTCGAGACCGGCGCGGGCAGGGTGGTCGCCTTGAATGACCACCGGCGCTTTGGCTCGCTCGATATTGTGCGGCGCGATGAACTGGACGGATTTCGCCATTTTGTCGCAATGGGGCCAGAGCCGCTGGACGATGCGTTTGATGCCAAGGTGCTTCTGGCCGCCCTGAAGGGGCGCAAGGCACCGATCAAGGCAATGCTGCTCAACCAGTCGATCGTGGCAGGGCTTGGCAATATCTATGTGTGCGAGGCGCTGCACATGGCCGGGATTTCGCCGATCACTGCCGCGACCGCAATCAGCAAGCAACGCGTGGAAAAGCTGGTGATTGCCATAAAGGACGTGCTGGCCGCCGCGATCAAGGCCGGAGGCTCAACCTTGCGCGACTTTGCAGCGCCTGATGGAGAGTTGGGTTATTTTGCGAAAGACTGGCTTGTCTACGGTCGCGAAGGCGAACCCTGTCATTGCGGAACGACCGTCCAGCGCCGCGTTGATTCGGGCAGATCGACCTTCTACTGCCCGAAATGCCAGCGTTAGTGCGGTAATTCGCGGTTGACGAATCTGTATAGCATGGCTAAGGGCGGCGCTTCATCGGGTCCGGTCGAGGAATTTCTCCGGTACTGGATGCCCGTAACTATCTGATTTTTTGAGGACTGAAATGGCCAATACGCCGCAAGCAAAAAAGCGTATCCGTCGCAACGCGCGTCGCAACGAAATTAACGGCAACCGCGTCAGCCGTATCCGCACCTTCGTGAAGAAGGTTGAAGCCGCTCTTGAAGCTGGCGACAAGACTGCTGCTGCTGCCGCACTTTCGGCTGCCCAGCCTGAACTGGCGCGCGGCGTTTCGAAAGGTGTGCTGCACAAGAATATGGCATCGCGCAAGTTCAGCCGCCTCACGAAGCGCGTTGCCGCGCTCGCCTGATTCGGCATTCTCGCGAGGGTGAAAGCCACCCTCGGGATTATAAATAAAGTTAACGGCCCGCCCTTCAAAGGCGGGCCTTCTTTTTGTCTGGCTGCTGCGTTGCAGCAAAGGGCGCATTTCCGGCGATTCGGCATATGTTGACAATGGGTTAAGTAGAAAAATGATTTAAAATCAGAGTGATAAAAAAAATTCTACGCAATTTCAGCGCTTGAATAGAGTCAATGCGAATTATTTCACTTTTTTTGCAGAGCGCCCCTTGATCGACTCAAAGCCGCATGGCTAAGAAGGACTTTCCAGCAGCGTGCGATTAACCTCGCGCCTGTCTCAATCGAGAATGACGCAATAGAGGCTTCTGTGCAACGACACAGGGGAACGGTGGGCCTGTGTCAGCCGATTGGGCGGGTGTGCGCAAACAAACAATGCCGTTGCTGGTGGGGTGAAAGGGGTGGCTAAGTGACGCTTAAGGTCGTGCGGTCGGAGCAAGATGCAATGGGGGGCTCCGTGTTTGAATCCGATTGGCAAAATGTAGCGTCGCGTTTGCGCCGCGATCTCGGGGCGCAGATTTACGGGCAATGGATCCGTTCAATCGTGCTTGGCGATTTCTGCGAACTTACCGGCACATTGGAACTGCTGACGCCCTCCGACTTTTCGGCGAGCTGGGTTTCGGATCATTATGCTGACCGCATCCGTCTGGCCTGGTCGAGCGTCAACCCCGCCGTGCGGCAATTGAAAATCCGCGCGAAGCCGGGCGCTGCCCGCGTTGAGATGCTGCAAGGCAACGGCTTGGCAGAGCGTCCGGCGGCGGTTCATGCGACTGAAGCCATGCCGGTTCGCAGCCAGCTCGACCCGCGTATGACCTTTGCGAATTTTGTCAAAGGGCAGACCAACGCGCTGGCGCTGAGCGCTGCCGAACGTGTCGCGGCATCCGAGCGTCCGCTGTTCAACCCGCTTTATTTGCAGGCTGCAACCGGTCAGGGCAAGACGCACCTGATGCATGCCATCGGCCATGCCTATGCAGAAGTGAACCCGAACGCGCAGATTCTCTATATGTCGGCGGAAAAATTCATGATGGAGTTCGTCTCCGCCATGCGCCGCAAGGAAGTGATGGAATTCAAGGCCCGCTTGCGTGCCGTCGACGTCCTTCTGATTGACGACATCCAGTTCATCATCGGCAAGGTATCGACACAGGAAGAGTTCCTGCACACGGTCGATGCCATCATCGGTGCCGGCAAGCGCCTTGTCGTTGCCGCCGATCGCGCCCCGCAGGCATTGGACGGCGTAGACCAGCGCATCCTTTCGCGCCTGTCGATGGGGCTTGTAGCCGACATCCAGCCCGCTGATCTTGAACTGCGTCGCTCAATCCTCAACCAGCGTCTAGCCAACATGCCTGAAACGCAGGTCGGCGAAGATGTCATCGAGTTTCTCGCGCGCACGATCAGCCGCAATGTCCGCGAACTCGAAGGCGGGTTGAACAAGCTGATCGCCTATTCGCAGCTCACCGGAAAGCCGATTACGCGCACATTGGCAGAAGAGCAGCTGAAAGACATTCTCAGCGCCTGCCGCCGCCGTATCACCATCGATGAGATCCAGCGCGCGGTTTGCGAATATTACCGCATCGACCGCAGCGAAATGTCGTCGAAGCGCCGCGCACGCGCTGTGGTTCGCCCGCGCCAGGTCGCGATGTATCTCGCCAAGGTGATGACACCGCGAAGCTATCCGGAAATCGGCCGCAAATTCGGTGGGCGCGACCATTCGACCGTGATCCATGCTGTCCGCCTGGTCGAAGACCTGCGCCGGATGGACAATGACATGGACAATGATGTCCGCGCGCTGCTTCGTCAGTTAGAGGCTTGAACTGGGTCGATAAGGCGCTTTCCTAAAGGAATGCAGCAGACTATCCCGATGCCAATATGGACTCGGGAGGTTCTTGATGGCGAAATACTGCATCCAGTGCGGCACAGCCCTGAATGAAAGCGCGCGCTTCTGCGGCCAATGTGGTGCGGTTGTGCCTGTCGCCGGAGTTGATTCGCCAGCGCCCGCCAGCGAGCCGCCAGTCGCAACACGGGCCTATACGGCAGTTGAGCAGTATGAACCCGCCACCGAGGGCGGTGCTGACGACAAAAAGGGACCTAACTGGTTGCTGATCGGCGGCGGTGCGGGGTTGATAGTGCTGCTCGCGCTCTATTATTTCCTTTTCCTGCACGATGACATGGCAGGCGACAACCTCGAAGATCGGATCCAACCTGCGGAGGTGTCTGAAGAGGTAGCGATCAGCAAAGAATTTTATGCCGTCACAGATGCGAATATTCGCGACAAGGCATCGACCGAAGGTAGCACCGTCCTTGGCAAGCTGCTGCGCGGAACGGCCGCCACCGGCAAGTTGATCGTTGGCGAGGATGGAACAAGTAACTGGCTGGAACTGGCCGATGGCAAGGGCTTTATAGCCGCCATCAACCTTTCCGAAATCCAGCCGCCCGAAATCGTCAAGCCACTGGGCGACAAAAGCTGGACGACGGACCAGGCAATCGAAATCTGGGCCCAGCCCGATACCGCCTCGACGCTGGTCGATCGCGTTGCCGCCGGAACGCCGCTGACGCTATTCGGGATCACCGCCAATGATTTCATCGAAGTGAAGCTGAAAAAAGGTGGTGTTGGCTATATTGCAGACGGTGCCCGCATCGCGGAACTGGCCAATGGAAAGCCGATCGCGCTTGCCTTCAATCCGAACAGTTGCAGCTTTGGGCCAGAAATTGATGCGCTGTTCAGCAAGATGGGTGATCGCATCAGGGCGAACTACAAGGCTTTGGAAAACAAGGAGTATCCAAGTGAAGAGGCGCGCGCCAAGGCTTTAGTGGCGGTGGAGGGAAGAAGCACGTTCGAAAAACTGCAGCGCAGTTTCGAAGGGCTAACGGTCACCGCGATTGCCCAGCATTATGAATCGCAGTCGGTCTACTTTGCAGACCCCGCATCACGGGTAATCGAGGTGTTGCGTTCAAAGGGGTACAAGGTCGGAAAAGATGGCAGCATCCCGAGCACGGATCTTTACGCCGGGGTTGGTGGCACGTCGGGCGAAGGGGCTCGCTATGGCAAGACAGATCTCAGCTGCGGTGTCTGACAGAGAAAACCCCGCCTGGTCAGAGGCGGGGTCCTGGGTGGCTGACCGTTAAGCCAGTCTATTTCTTTTTGCCGCCGTCTTCGGGCGCCACCGAGATGCGCACCGTTTCGCCGCTATTGCCAGGGAAGCCAGTGAACATGGCAGTAACGAGGTTGGGCACCAGATAGGGCAGGCGGTTGGAACGCGACTTTGCCTCGGCCTTGCCTTCGAACAGGCGCTCACCTGTGTCCGTGCGTTCGATCTTCATGTCGATGCCGCTCGTGTAGACAGTGTAGCTGCGCACATCATATCCGCGACCGAAGCCCGGTCCGTACAGGAACGGATCGTGCCAGCCATAAACATAGCGGGCGCCACGTGGAGTGCGGACCACATAGGGTCGGTAATAGCCCCGGCCGAAACCATAGCGGCCATAGCCCCAGAAGGGGTCGTAAAAGGGATCGTCATAGACGACCGTGCGCTCTTTGCCTTCGTCGACGCCATAGCCCAGCT
Organism: uncultured Sphingorhabdus sp.; assembly: GCA_937873665.1. The sequence goes on along the minus strand of CALMYW010000394.1, from coordinate 255,026 downwards.
TCACGGTAAAGTCGGCGGTCGAACCGGCAGCCGCCGGAATATAGCCGGCCTTGGTCATCTCCGCGGAAACCATCGCCGCATATTGGCCAAATTCGATCCCGCCTTCATTGACCGGGTCGGCAGCTTTGACCGTAAAGGTTTGTCCCTGCGGCGCGGGCATTTGCTGGAACCGCGAAACATCGGCCTTGAATGGCGTTGCACATGCCGCCAGCGTCAACAACAGTGCCGGGGCAAGAATGGAAACAGCTTTACGCATCGAACTTCACCTCCGTTGCCGCCAATATAGGCTGGCTTGCGGTGATATCTATCCGAAATGCGCTGAACTGTTGTTGAACGGCAGGGTGTTCACACCGCTGTCATGTAACAAATTGTCAGCGCAGCAAACCCAGCGCCTGATAGGTCCGGTCGAGCGTAGGCTGAGCAAGCGCTCGGGCTTTCTCGGCACCTTTTTGCAAAGCTGCGTCGATTGCCGCGCTGTCGCTGCGCAAAGCATTGAACCGTTCGGCAATAGGGGCGAGCTTGCTGACCAGCAATTCCCCCAGCGCCGGTTTGAAGGCGCCAAAGCCTTGGCCGCCAAATTGCTGCAGCACTGAATCGACATTGCTGCCTTCCAACGCAGCATAAATGCCGACCAGATTTTCGGCTTCAGCGCGACCGGCGAGGCCTTCCTTCGCGCTTGGAAGCGGTTCGGGGTCGGTTTTGGCCTTGCGCACCTTTTGCATGATCGTGTCTGCATCGTCGGTCAGGTTGATGCGGCTCATATCCGACGGATCGGACTTGCTCATCTTGGCGGTGCCATCGCGCAGCGACATGATTCGCGCTGCTTCGGGCGGGATGATCGGCTCGGGCAGGGTGAAGATGTCGTCCCCATCGCCAAAGTCATTGTTGAACTTCTGCGCAATGTCGCGGGCCAGCTCGAGATGCTGTTTCTGATCTTCGCCAACGGGCACATGGGTGGCCTGATACAGCAGGACGTCGGCGGCTTGCAGCACCGGATAGGTGAACAACGCAACCGACGCACCTTCACGGTTTTTGCCGGCCTTGTCCTTCCACTGGGTCATACGGTTCAGCCATCCCATCCGCGCAGTCCCGTTGAGCAACCATTGGAGTTGGCTGTGCGCCGGGACTTGCGTCTGGTTGAACAGGATAGACTTGTCGGTATCGATGCCGCAGGCAATGAGGGCAGCTGCCATCTCGCGGGTATTGGCCGTGAGTTCGGCCGGTACATGCGGCTGCGAAATGGCATGCAGGTCCGCAAGGAAGAACAGACATTCGCCCTCATCCTGCATCTTCACCCAGTTCCGAATTGCGCCCAGATAGTTTCCGAGGTGCAGGTTTCCGGTGGGCTGGATGCCCGATACTACGCGCATGATGACTTCCTTAATTTGCTGCTTGCTTGCGGGTGAGCATCGTGATCTTGCTGCGATCAATCGCGCCGGTCACCCAAGCGAGGCCGAAATAGACGATCGCACCTGCGCCGACCAGCGCCAAAATGCTTGATATGCGTGCTATTACGCCTGCTCCATAATAGGTGTCGCCATAAGGTGCCAGGAACCAGATTACTCCGCCCATTGCCGTAGCAGACAGCAATATCCGGCCAATGCGTACCAACAAATCGGGTTCAATCGTAAACTGCCCGCGCCGGTGCAGGATCGTGTAAAGCATCGCACAATTCGCCCAAGCGGCGAGGGCACCTGCCAACGCCAGGCCAGCGACACCCATTACAGGGATAAGCGCCAGGTTCAGCGCGATGTTGATCGTCAATGAAACCGCTGCCGTATATACCGGGGTCTTGGTATCCTTGCGGGCGAAAAAACCCGGCGTCAGTACTTTGACAAGCACATATGCGGGAAGGCCGACAACCAGCATCGCTACGACAGACGCTGTGCTGATGACGTCGTCCATCCCGAACTTGCCACCGAAGTAAAAGGCGCTGACCAGTGGCTGTGCCGCGCAGAACAATCCGACGGCGGCGGGGACCGTGAGAAGCAAACCAAGCTCAATCGCATTGCTTTGCACGCGCTGTGCTCCGCCCGCGTCATCCTTTGCGATGAAACGCGACAAGGCAGGAAGTATCGCTGTGCCGAGGGCAATGCCGATGATGCCCAGCGGCAACTGATTCAGTCGATCCGCCAGAGCAAGGAATACAAACGACCCTTCCTCAAGGCGCCCGAGAAAAAACAGGTCTATGAAGCGGCTAATCTGGTAGATTCCGGCCCCAAATACGGCAGGCAGGATAAGGACACCCAGTTCGCGTACATCGGGGGTGAAGCGGGGTCGTTGCAGCCTGAACCGGAAGCCGGCTTTGCGCGCCCAGTGCCAGAGCCACAGCATCTGTAAGACGCCAGCCAGTGAAACCGACCATGCCAGCAACAATGCCGTGTTTTCCGGATTTGCGCCGCCGTCGATAAAGATGGCAATCAGCATCGCCGCAATCATGCAGATGTTCAGCAAAACCGGCGCAAAAGCGGCCGCTGCAAATTTGCTGATCGAATTCAATATAGCCGCGAACAGCGTCATGATGCTAATCAGCCCCAGATAAGGGAAGGTGATCCGCGCCAACGTAATGGACGTGGCGTTAGTGCGTCCACCGTTTCCAAAATCGTCAATCAGCCAGATGACCCACGGCATTAGGGCAATCATCAATGCGGAAAAAACCAGCAGGATTGGAATGAAAACCGACAGCACCTCATTCGAAAAACGCTGCGCAGCCTGATTGCTGTCGTCGCCATCTTCCGCCGCCTTGCGGTTGAACAGCGGGACAAATGCTGCCGAAAAGGCCCCTTCAGCAAATAGTCGGCGGAAGATGTTTGGTAACTGAAATGCCAACTGCCAAGCATCGCCAACCGCACTTGCACCCAGCAAGCGCGACAGCATCATGTCTCGGGCAAAGCCGAATATGCGGCTTATCAGCGTCATTCCGCCGATAATGCCGGTCGATTTAAGCAGGTTCATCCGGCCCGCCCCGACGCTTCAGATTACTATAATCAGGCTTCGCCAGCGGGTTGGCCTTCGGCAGTTGCCTGAGCCTGCGCGAGTTGCTGGATATAGAGGCCGTTGAAATCGATTGGATCGAGAACCAGCGGCGGATAGCCGGCATCGCGGATTGCGTCGGCCACCACACGGCGGGCAAAGGGGAACATCAGGCGGGGTGCTTCGCCGAACAGGAATTGATGGGCATAACCTTCCTCGACATTGCGCAGACCGAAAAGTGTCGCATATTCCAGCTCGACATTGAAATGCACACCCTGATCGGCTTCGGCTTTCACGCCCAGCTTCAGGATCACCTCGTTCACTTCCTCGTTCACCGGATTGACTTCGATGTTCACCTGAACGTCGATCTGCGGCTGGCCGTCCCATCCGTAGCTGTGCGGTGCGTTGGGATTCTCGACAGACAGGTCCTTGATATACTGGCTGAGCATGCCGACCGCAGGTGACGTATCTTCGCCATTGGGCTTGAGGGTATCTGAAACGATGTTGCCTTCTTCGGCCATTTTTATGTGCTTTCCTTAGTGTATTTCGCGCCATCCCCATGGCCGCGCTTCGGCAGCGCGCCTAGCAGGGGGATGGGCAAAGGGCAATGGTTTAGCAGGGCAACAAGCTGGGCTTTGCCTCTCCCTGCAAAAGAATTGCGCCAAGCCATTTGAAACTGGTGGGGGAAATGCCTATGTTGACGACAAGGAAGCTGGGTTTCATGCCGTTCAACAAGGGTTAACCCGGATTTTGGATTTTCGGGCTAATGCATTGATGCCCGATATGGTAAGGCGTGTATTATGGTGACTGTCGAAATCGTTTTGCTGGCAATGGTTGCAGCCTTTTTGGGCCTGCGCCTCTATTCGGTGCTCGGCAAGCGCACCGGGCATGAGCAGGAGCCTGTCGCACGCCCCGCTATGGAGGAACGTCAACCCGCCGTTGTGCGCCAGCCTGTCGGCCAGCGCGAAACACTGGCCCCCGTTCCGACAATGGATAGCCCGCTGGCGGATAGTGCAGCGCAAAGTGGCCTGCGTTCGATCGCCAACGCCGACCGCACATTCGATCCCGCACTGTTTCTGGAAGGCGCAAAATCGGCCTATGGCATGATCCTCGAAGCCTATTGGAAAGGCGATAAGGATCAGCTCCGTTTTCTGTGCGATGACGATGTTTATGAAAGCTTCGCTGAAGAAATAGACGCCCGTCTGGCACGCAGCGAGACTTTGGAGAATCGATTGGTCCGCATTGATGAGGCTCGCATCGTCAATGCCAGCTATGATCACCCGATGGCGCGGATTTCGGTGCAGTTCGATGCCGACATTGCCGCATTGGTGAAGGATGCCAATGGTACTATCATTGGCGGTTCACTGACCGATGCCATTGAAACACATGATATCTGGACTTTCTTCCGTGACGTGAAATCGGGCGACCGCAACTGGAAGCTTGACGAAACCGACACGGTCTGATTCACCCCGGGGCATGAAAAGCCCCGTCTTTGCGCTCGCCCTGTCGACCCTTTTGCTTTCTGCCTGCTCGGGCGGGATCATCCCAAAGGGTGGCGCTTCTGCTCCGTCGACAACGCCCGCACCCGATGTGGCTGCAAAGCCGGTTCCCGCAACGCCCGTGCCGCCCGTAGCTGCGGCTGCAGCAACAGGCGAAATCCTGAACGCGGCCAGTGCGGGCCTCGTTCGCGGGCCAGCCATTGGCAGCCTCTCTGTCGATCCGCGCAAGACCAATCTGGCGCTTGCTTCTTTCCGCGCCTCCTGCCCGGGCCTGCTCAAGCGCACGGACAATTCGGGTCTGACGCAAGGCAGCGACTGGCAGGACGCTTGTGATGCCGTCAAAACATGGACTGGCGATGCGATCTCTTTCTTCGCGACCTACATGGATGCCGTGCAGGTGGGCGAGGGCAAGGCCTTTGTCACTGGCTATTTCGAGCCTGAAATTGCGGGTTCGCGCACCAAGCAGCCAGGCTATGACGTCGCTATCTACAAGCGCCCGCCCGACCTGATCGATGTCGATCTTGGCCAGTTTTCCGACGACCTCAAAGGCAAGTCGATCCGAGGCAAGGTGCAGGGGACGAAGTTCATCCCCTATGACGAACGCGCCGCTATTGTGAACGGTTCGCTGGCTGGACGCGGGCTCGAAATTGCATGGGCGGCGGATCCGATCGAATTCTTCTTCCTGCAGATTCAGGGCTCGGGCCGCTTGCGGCTTCCCGATGGCGGGGTGATGCGCATTGGGTATGAAAGCCAGAACGGGCGCGGTTATACCGGCATCGGTCGGCTGATGAAGGACCGCGGCCTGATCACCGACGGTTCGATGCAGGGCATCGTTAAATATCTGCGCGAAAACCCTGAAGAGGGGAAGAAGATCATGAACGAAAACAAAAGCTTCGTCTTCTTCCGCGAATTGACCGGCGCAGGCCCGCTGGGCGCGATGGGCTATCCGGTTGTGGGAGAGGCGAGCGTTGCGGTCGATCCCAAATATGTGCCGCTGGGGGCGCCAGTCTGGCTGTCACTCGACCGGGCCGAACCTAATGGCATTTGGGTGGCGCAGGATACCGGAGGCGCGATCAAGGGTGCCAACCGTTTCGACAGCTTCTGGGGTGCGGGCGATCGCGCCCGTGCGATTGCCGGTGGCATGTCGGCACGCGGCAGCGCCTTACTGTTCCTGCCCAAGGCAGCCGTCGCGCGCCTGATCCCGACCGTGGAATGACCCGCCGCCTCCATCCGGAGGAGCGGTCGCTTTGGAACCGTGTCGTGCAGACGGTGAAGCCGTTGCATCCGGTAAAGGTTGCATTGCATCCGCATCCGGTTGACGAACCACCAAAGGCAAAGCCAGCGGAACCTAAAGCGGCCAAGCCAAAGCCCAAAATGGGTGCCGTTCGCTCCGTAGCCACGCCGGCCAAACCGATAGACAGCAATCTTGATTCGCACTGGGATCGTCGCTTTCATAAAGGGGCTGTCATCCCCGACATCAGCATCGATCTGCACGGGCAGGGTCTGGCCGGTGCACATGCAAGGCTAGATCACACGCTCGAGCAAGCCATTCATCAGCGGTTGCGCGTGGTGCTGCTTGTCACCGGAAAAGCGCGCGCGCACGACCGTGCGAGCGGCGCGGGCCGGGGCGCGATTGCCGCTGTGGTGCGTGATTGGCTGGCGGCTTCGCGCCATTCGTCTCACATCGCCGCTGTCCGGCAGGCGCACCCACGCCATGGTGGCGATGGGGCGCTGTACATTGTGTTGAAGCGTTGATTGGTTGAGGCGTGACCGTAGCCCTGAGCCTGTCGAAGGGCGGCCATCGACTCAGCGCTACATCTGAAAAACGCCCTTCGACAAGCTCAGGGCTGCGGTGAATTCAACTCAACGCGCCAACAACCGCAGCGTTACCCGCCGATAAATCTCTGTCAGCGCATCAAGGTCTGCAATCGCAACCGCCTCGTCCAGCTTGTGCATGGTTGCATTACAGAGGCCGAATTCGACGACTGGGCATAGTTTAGACAAGAACCTTGCATCGGATGTGCCGCCGGTGGTCGAGGCTTCGGGCGCGATGCCGGCCACTTCCTCCACTATGGCGGCCAATGTTTCGCTGAGCTCGCCCGGCGGGGTCAGAAAGGCCTCGCCAGAGATCATCGCTTTCAGCGTGCCGCCGCCCGGTTCAACAATGCCGCGGATCAGTTCGACAAGGCTTTCGCCGCTGTGCAGGTCGTTGAAACGGATCGAAAGCCGCGCCAGTGCTTTGGCGGGGATGACATTGGTTGCCGGATTGCCGGTGTGCAGTTCGGTAATCTCGATATTGCTCGGCTGGAAAAATTCGGTGCCTTCGTCGAGCACCACTGCCTTGATCTGCGCGAGGATGGCCACAAGCCGCGGGATCGGATTGTCTGCCAGATGCGGATAGGCGACATGCCCCTGCGTGCCCTCGACGGTGATCCATATATTCACCGAGCCGCGCCGCCCGACCTTCATCATATCGCCCAGCTGGTTGACGCTGGTGGGTTCGCCGACAAGGCACAGGTCTGGCAGGGTACCACGCGCCTTCATATGATCGATCAGCGCGCGGGTACCGTGGATGGCGGGGCCTTCCTCATCGCCGGTTATGATCAGGCTGACCGTGCCGGCATCCTCGGGAATATCGTGCAAGGCCGCAACGAAGGCCGCGATGCTGCCCTTCATGTCGACCGCGCCGCGCCCGTAAAGCAGGTCGCCACGGATTTCCGGTTCAAACGGCTCGCTGGCCCAGCCATCACCCGGCGGAACGACATCCAGATGCCCGGCAAAGGCGAAATGCCGACCGCCTTTTCCACGAATAGCAAACAGGTTTTCCACAGGCCCGCCATGCGCCGGATTGGGGTCGTCAGCGCCTGCAATGAAGCGCTCGACGGTGAAACCCAGGGGCGCCAGCATCGCCTCCATCGTATCGAATACGCTGCCGCGCGCAGGCGAGATACTCTCGCAAGCCATTAAGCGTTGGGCATAAGTGAGAGCCAAACTCTCTGTCATAGTCTGTGTCATCCCCGGCTTGATCGGGGATCCATGGTCTGACAGCGAGGTTTGAACCGACGGTTCAGGCCATGGATTCCCGCTTTCGCGGGAATGACAAGCTGGGTAGGATTTGTCCAACATTAAGGAAGCCAACCTATGCCCAAGATCGATATCGAAGCCATCCCGCAATCGAACGCTACCGGTTACCCAGAACCATTTGACAAGGCGGTGGAGGGCCGTTGGTGGCGCAGGTTGGCACCGGCTGCGGGCCTGACTCAAATGGGGGCGAGCCATGTTGTGCTCAAACCCGGCGGCTGGTCATCGCAGCGCCATTGGCACGAGGCAGAGGATGAGATCGTCATCATGCTGTCGGGTGAGGCGGTGTTGATCGAGGATGAAGGTGAAACCATGATGCGCCCGGGCGATGTCGCCGCTTGGGCGGCGGGTGTGCGCAATGGACACCATATGATCAACCGCAGTGACAGCGATTGTGTATTCATCGCTATCGGGGTCGGCGACCGCTCAAAAGGCGGCGGCTATTCGGATATCGACATGATGTTCAGCGAAGAGCATTATTACCATAAGGATGGTAGTCTCTATCCAGCCAAAAGGCTTCCCTGAATACCGTAGCCCTGATCCTGTCGAAGGGCGTCCCAAGGTTTGCGTAGCGGCTAAAAAGCGCCCTTCGACAGGCTCAGGGCTAAGGCAATTTGGACTTGAACTGCTATTTTTTAGCCGGCTCGTTCTCGAACTTTTCGATCACCCATTCTTCATTCTGGGCCGACTGATACCATTCCTCCATCCAGGGATGGGCAAGCACCGCCTCGATATAGCTTTGCGCAAAGCCGGGCAGGGTGAAGCCGTAAGTAACAAAGCGCGTCACGATCGGCGCGTACATGATGTCGGCTGCGCTGTAGGTGCCGAACAAATAGGGCCCTTCCTTGCCAAAGCGTGCCCGTGCCTCGGCCCACAGACCCAATATGCGGAGCGCATCGTTGCGCGTCTCTTCGCTGATCGTCACGCCCTCATAGATTTTGCGCAGGTTCATCGGGCATTCGCGGCGCAGCGGCAGGAAGCCTGAATGCATTTCAGCGGCCATTGCCCGCGCCATGCCGCGTGCAACCTCATCCTTGGGCCAGAAACGTTCGCGCCCGACCTTGTCCGCGAGATATTCGATGATCGCGAGACTATCCCAGATGACCGCATCGCCGTCCCACAATATCGGAACCTTGCCAGACGATGGGGCAAGGTCTTCCTCACGCTTCCGCTCATCCCAGCCTGCATCGTAGAGCGGGACCGTCATCTCCTCAAAATGCAGCCCCGATTGCTTGCAAGCCAGCCAGCCACGCATCGACCAGCTTGAATAGGCCTTGTTCCCGATGATGAGTTTGAGCGTCATTTGGCCGTAATGGCGCGATAAATCATTGGTGTCGAGAGCTGTCACTCGACACATAACCTTGTCATTCCCGCGAAAGCGGGAATCCATGGTCTGACACCAAGGTTTAAACCGACGCCCCGGACAATGGATCCCCGATCAAGTCGGGGGTGACACGAACTCTATTAAACTAACTGGCAATCGCTTCCAGCACCGCCTCGCGCAAAGCATCAATCCCGCCCTTTTTTTCCGCAGAAGTCGCCGAAATGACAGGGAAGGCGGCGCTGTGCTTGCGCAGTTCCTCCAGCGTTGCGGCCTCGACTGCGGCGAGTTCGCTAGCCTTGATCTTGTCGGTCTTGGTCAACACGATTCGATAGCTGACCGCGGCGCCATCGAGCATCTTCATGATTTCGCGGTCGACTTCCTTGATACCGTGGCGACTGTCGATGAGGAGGAAGGCGCGTTTCAGCACCTGCCGCCCGCGCAGATAATCATTCACCAGATAGCGCCATTTTTGCACCGTCTTCAGCGGTGCCTTGGCGTAGCCATAGCCCGGCATGTCGCAGATGCGGAATATCGGCGGCTCGCCGACATCGAAAAAGTTGAGTTCCTGCGTGCGCCCGGGTGTGTTCGAAGCGCGCGCCAGCCCGTTGCGATTGACCAGCGCGTTGATCAGGCTCGACTTGCCGACATTGGAACGACCGGCAAAGGCGATTTCGGGTACCGTTGCATCGGGAAGGAATTCCAGGCTGGGGGCCGACTTCAGGAAGTTGACCGGGCCTGAGAAGATTTTCGTATCCATGCTTCTAATCCCGTCACCCCTGCGCAGGCAGGGGCCGCTGCAGGTTTCAATACCGTCAAATGCTTAGACCGCCAACGGCCCCGGCCTGCGCCGGGGCGACGCCGCGGTTAAGCCTTCGCCTTTTTCTTTTCGGCCTCTTCCTTCGCCATCTGCTCCTTCAGGATCGGATGCTTGGAATAAAGCCATTTTTGCTGGCCAATAGAGATGATGTTCGAAACCACCCAGTACAGCTGCAGACCCGCCGCGAAAGGCGCCATGATGAACATCAGGAACCAGGGCATGATCGCAAAGACCTGCTTCTGTACTTCGTCCATCGGCTGCGGATTCAGCTTCTGCATCAGCCACATGGTGATGCCGAGCAGGATAGGCAGGATGCCGATGGCTAGGAAGGTCGGCGGATCGAACGGTAGCAGGCCGAACAGGTTGACCGGGGTCAACGGATCGGGTGCCGACAAGTCCTTCAGCCACAGTGCAAAGGGCTGATGCCGCATCTCGACCGACAGCATCAAAATCTTGTAGAGCGCGAAGAAGATGGGAATTTGCAGCAGGATGGGAAGGCAACCCGCCAGCGGGTTGATCTTCTCTTCCTGATACAGCTTCATCATTTCCTGCTGCAGCTTGGGCTTGTCGTCCTTGTAGCGTTCCTGCAGCGCCTTCATCTTCGGCTGCACCGCCCGCATGCCCGCCATCGAAGCGAACTGCTTCTGCGCGACGGGATACATGAACAGGCGGACGATAATCGTCAGCGCGATGATCGCGACGCCGAAATTCTTGAACAGGTCAAAAAGCCACAACAGCAGCTTTTGGAACGGAATGGCGATGAACCAGAACCAGCCCCAGTCGATCGAATAATCGAGATAAGGGATGCCGAGCTTTTCGGTGTAGTTGGTCAGCTCTTCATATTCCTTGGCACCTGCGAAGAGCCGCGATGTCTGGGCTTTGGATTGGCCTGCTTCGACTGCCGTCAACTGCGCATTGCGAACATTGGCCCAATTATAGCCGCCTTCGGAGAGGAATTCGGCCTTTACGGGCACTTTCTGGTCGGGGATCAGGGCAGCCAGCCAATATTTGTCGGTCAGGCCATTCCAGCCGCCGGTGGTGGCAAAGCTCACCTTGCCATTCGGAGCCTCGGCGACCTGATCATAACCCCATTCATAATTGGGCTCGCCATTGAAAACGCCCATCGGGCCGATATGGATTTGCGTAAAGATCGAGCCACCCTTGGTCGCGTCCTTGGGTGCGCCCTTGCGGCTGATGATGCCAAAAGGCGCGATATTCGCGGTCGGCAGGCCGGCGGCGTTGGTGAAGCGCTGCTCGGCGGTTATCATATAATGCTCGTCAATCGACAGCTTGATGTCGAACCGCTGGCCTTCGGGGTTAGTCCAGCTGAGCGTTACCGGGGTTGATGGAGCGAGCTTCTTGCCATCAGCCGTCCACACGGTTTTGTCGGTCGGAAGTGTTGCGCCATTACCCGTCCAGCCGAAACGCGCAAAATAGGCGTTGGCTGTGCCTGAAGGCGCAAACAAGCGGACCGGCGGTGATTTCTTCGATAACTCCTGCCGGTGCGCGGTCAGTACCAGATCATCGATCCGCGCGCCTTCAAGGTTGATCGAGCCCTTCAGCTTGGGCGTTTCGACCAGCACGCGGGGGTTGGCCGCAAGGGCTGATGGCAGCGCCACAACCTTTTCGGGCAACGAAGTGACAGCAATATCGCCGCTACCGCTGTTCGCGCTCTCCACCTTTGCTGAAGTGCTTAAGCTCTTCTCTGCTGGCGGCGGTGTCGGGAAAAACATGTTCGCGACATAGGGCCAGCCAAAAAGGATTAGGCCAGTCAACAGCACAGCCAATATGATATTACGCCGGTCTTCCACTCAAATATTCCCTGTTATTTCAATGTCTGGATCATGTGTTGAACACATTAGGGCACCGGATCATATCCGTGCCCGCCCCAAGGATGGCAGCGCAATAGCCGTTTCAGCGCCAGCCAGCCACCCTTAATCGCGCCATGTTTCTGCAAAGCCTCTATCGCATAGGACGAACAGCTTGGTGCGTAACGGCAGGTCGGTGGCAGGATGCGCGAAGGGCCCAATTGCCAGCCGCGCGCGATGAGGATGAGGAGCTTGGCGATCATGAAGCGAGCTTTCTCAACGCCTTGGTCATTTCTTCACGCAGCATACCAAAATCGCGCTCTATGCCGCCTTCGCGCCCGATCAGGATATGATCGGCACCGGCCTTGCCCAAATCAGGAAGCAATTCTGCCGCCAACTCACGGAAACGGCGGCGCATGCGATTACGCACCACCGCGTTGCCGACTTTCTTGGTTATGGTGATCCCGAGCCGCTTGGCAGGGTCTTCGTCGCGCCGGTCATGCACCAGCAAAACGAAACCGGGAGTTGCATAGCGCTTCCCCCGGTTGGCAGCCAGAAACTCCGGCCTTTTCTTTATGACGGTGTAACCGCGCATCTCGCGGCTACCGCAAAGCGCCCGGCTTAGGCCGAGAGCTTCTTGCGACCGCGGGCGCGGCGTGCGTTCAGTATCGCACGGCCCTTGGCGGTCGACATGCGGAGACGGAATCCGTGACGGCGAGCGCGCACAAGATTGCTCGGCTGGAAGGTGCGCTTCATGGCTCAAATCCTCAATAAAATCAGCAATTGGAATAAAAACAGCCGCCGAATCTCTACGGCGACCGCCTTTGTTGAGCGGGCCTTTATGGTTTGGGCGGGTAAAAGTCAACATGACTCAAGGCTGTTTTTGGCCAAAATCATCGCGCCGGAAGATGCGCATCAGGTCGCGCTTTATTGGCGGGAAGGGCGGGCGTGTCTTGAACCGCTTCCGCCGCATCGCCCAATTGGCCCATTCGCCATATTCGGGATGGCGCTTGCTCACTCTTGCATATTGCCGTTTGGCCCAAAGCGAATTCTTGATCACAAGCGCGAGCCCGATTGGAAACAGAATCAATCCGCCCGGCCCCGGCAACCAACCTATCAGTGGCGCGAGGATCATCAGGAACCAGCCCAGAATGATCATCGCCCATTGGTAGGATCGGCTGTCAGAGAGCTTGCGCGTGGCCATAGGGCGGATGTGGGGCTGCACCGCCCTTAATGCAAGAATGCGTCGCCCCTGCGCAGGCGGGGGGCGCAAGAAGTTTACAGAACCAGTTGGGTAAAACTACATCGGCCCCTGCCTGCGCAGGGGCGACGTTTACTCTTTAACCCTCGCACATTTCCACCAGCTGATCTGCACAGGCACCCCAACCTTCTTCAAAACCCATTTCGACGTGGCGCCTGCAGTCGTCTTCGGTCCAGTGGCGGCAAAGCGCGATATAGCGCGTGCCATCGCCTTCGGCCTCGACCGACCAGATCCCGATCATGAACGGGCCCGCCGGCATCAGATCGCCCACCACCGCATCGGTGAAAGCGAAACGGCGGCCTTCATCCCATGCAAGCACGGTGCCGGGATGCGGGTGTACTTCGCCATCGGGGCCATACATGGTGCACATCGACGCACCACCCGCCCGCCGTTCGAGCTTGTCAAACTCCGCGCGCCAGGGTTTGGGGCACCACCAATCGTTGATGCGGTTGGTCATGATGTCCCACACCCTTGCCGGCGGTGCATCGATGAAACGCGTGACCGACAGTTCCCACCCATTTTCTGCTGTTGCTGTCATTATCCGTCTCTCCGCACCGCTGCTTCGATGGAGGCATGGTCGATCTTGTGCATCGTCATCATCGCTTCGAAAGCACGTTTCGCGACATCACCTCCTGCCGCCATCGCCTCGGTCAGCACGCGCGGCGTGATTTGCCAGTTCAGACCCCATTTATCCTTGCACCAACCACAGGCGCTCTCCGCGCCGCCATTGCCGACAATCGCATTCCAATAGCTGTCGGTTTCGTCCTGGCTGTCCGTCGCGATCTGGAAGGAGAAGGCTTCGCTGTGCGGGAAAATCGGGCCGCCATTGAGGCCGATGCAAGGGATGCCGCAAACGATGAACTCAACGGTCAAAACATCGCCAGCCTTGCCTCCCGGGAAGTCACCAGGCGCGCGATGGACTGCTGTGACTATACTGTCCGGAAAGGTAGCGGCATAGAAGTTGGCGGCCTCTTCGGCATCCTTGTCATACCAGAGGCATATCGTGTTTTTGGCCGTCATCACTTTCCTCCCACAAGTGAGAACATCGCACCTTGCGGGTCGATGCCCTGCACGATCCAATCCTCGCCGGGGACTTCCATCGGACCATTGATAACCTGTCCGCCACTGGCGGTGATTGCGGCGTGCGCGGTGGTGATCGAGGGAACACGGAAATAATGCGCCCAACCGGTGGGGGCGCCTGCAGGCACCTGCATAATCGCGCCAACCCCGCCGCGATCATGGTCGATGAACTGATATGTGCCCATCGGGCCCATGTCCATCGGTTCGGGCAGCGTCCAGCCGAAAAATTTGGTGTAAAAGGCCAGCGCATGCGCCTGATTACCTGCATATAACTCATTCCACGAACAGCGACCCTGCAGGCTGGTCGAGAAGGCGGTGCTCTCGCTGCCACCGGGTGGAGGCGTGGGCGTCATCACATAAAATGGCGCGCCGCAGCAGTCCGCCACCATGGCAATCCGCCCGGCCATCGGCACGTCGCGCGCGGGCATCAGGCATTTGCCACCCGCGGCTTCGATTGCCGCGACGCTGGCATCGGTATCGTCCACACCGATATAACCCAGCCAACTGGGGCGAGCGCCATGCTGAACCATTTCGGGTGATAATGTCAGGACGCCGCCAGTCATCCCACCATCGGCATTGGCGATGAAGCCATAGCCGTCGGCCTCTGGCGGACCTGCGCTCAGGCTCCAGCCTGGAACGACCGCCTCGTAAAAAGCTCTCGCTCCCGCAAAATCGTTGGTCATCAGCTCGTACCAGATCCAGCTGCCTTGCAATCTAGCCATGGTCTGTCCTTTCAGGCTTTGAGGTCGACGACAGGCACAAAGCCGCCGAAAATCATCCGTTTGCCGTCAAAGGGCATCGGGTTCTTTTCGGGGTCCATGCGCGGATCGGCCTTAGACGGGTCTTCCATCCATTCCGTCATTTTTGCGAATGCGGCATCGCGGGTGGCCTTGTCGGGCCATTCGATCCAGCTGAACAGCACCTCTTCGTCCGCATCGGCTTTCACTGCCATGCGGAAATCTGTGGTGTGGCCTTCCTGAACATCGTCGCCCCAACATTCGACCACGCGCAATGCGCCGAGATCCATGAAAACGCTGTCGCCCATTTTGGCATGTGCGATGAACTTGTCCTTGTTTGCCTTGGGGCAGGCGATCACGAAACCGTCGATGTAACTCATACTCTCTCTCCTCCATCTGCCCCCTTTTCGGGGTGCTTATTCGCTCGGCGGAACAGCTGCCGGATCCATCCAGAAGGGTTCCCAGATATGGCCGTCCGGGTCGGCGAGCGTGCGCTGGAACATGAAGCCATGGTCCTGCGGCGGATTGAGGTCTGCGGTTCCACCGGCGGCGGCTCCGGCATCGACCAACGCGTTCACGGCGTCCTTGCTGTCCAGCGTGATGGCGATCATCACTTCGCTCGAAGTAGCGGGCGGAATGGGCCGGTCGGTGAAGCTCTTCCATTTGTCGTGGGTTAGCAACATCACCATGATCGCCTCGCTCCAGACCATGCAGGCCGCGGTCTCGTCGGTGAAATGCGGATTGTTGGTGAAGCCCAGCGCGCTGTAAAACGCCATTGCCTTGGGCAAGTCTGCCACCGGCAGGTTGACGAAAATCATCTTGTTCATTCTAGGTCTCCTCTGTCGAACAGCATTTTTATGTAGCGTTTGAGGTGGAGCACGCTGTCGCGCGCTTCCTTGGGGCTGTTCTTGGCCTTGGCGATGATGAAGGCGCCCTGCAGCACCGCCTGGATATGATAGGACAGGCTTATAGCCGACACGCCGTCGCGGATGCCGTAGCGTGCGATGGCCGCTTCGATATCCACGGCCAGCCGTTCGCAATAGGCGCTGATGCTGGCATCGCTGGCGCGGCGCAGCGTGTCGCTGCTGGCAAAGCTTTCCTGCACCATCGTCCCGACAAAGCAGGTGAAGCCTTCCGGCGGGCCTTCGAGCATGAACATTCGGAAGTCGATATGGGCGAGCAGGCGTTCAAGCGGGTCTTCGATGCGTACCCAGGGGGGCAGAGTGAAAATCAGTTCATCGGCGCGCGCGGTCCATTGCTCGGCGGCGGCAACGCCCAGTTCCTCTTTGGACGCGAAATGGTGAAAGAATGCGCCTTTCGACACGCCCGCCGCCGCACAAATCTCGTCCACCGAAGTCGCGGCATAGCCCTGTTTGCGCACCAGCATATGCGCCGCGTCGATCAGTTTCGACCGGGCAGACGGGCGCGGGGCATTGGCATTGCGACTCGACATCTTCAAAACATACCAACCAGTCGGTATGTCGTCAAACTGCTGCGCGATGCCGCTGTGAATGGTCTGATTTTGAATGGTTTAAAGCTTGAGCGTCATGGTGACGTGCACGCCATCCCCATGCCATAGCCGCTCAACATGCGCGTCGGTCGTCTCGAAACCGACCTTCTCGTAAATCGCCATCGATGACGCGAGGCCATCGGTAGTCTCCAAAAAAACTTCGCGGTGGCCGCATGAACGCGCGTGATCTAGTGCGAGGTCGACTAGCTTGCGTCCTACACCTGTCCCGCGTGCTTTGGGCAGCAGCACGACCCAGCGCAACTGTCCAACCTCTCCGCGATCGACCAATGCCGAGCAGCCGACAGCCTTGCCGTCCATTTCTGCGAACCAGACGCGGCTTCGGCTGGGTTGGTCTAGTTGCGCCTCGGCCACGGTTTCGGCGACAAAGTCCCAGAATGGCGGGCCGAACCGATCGCCTTCGACAGCATAACCGAGACGATGCAGGTCGACGATTAACTGGTCGTCGCCCGGTCGCCGGTCATGCCGGAAAGTGATTGGTGAAGCCCCCATGCCTTGCGGCTTAAGGGGAAAATCTTCGGCTAATCAAGCGGCAGAAGTTCAGTCCAGCCTGACGTAACGCGCCAGATCGCGGCTGTTCAGGTACAGCGCATCGTCGTGCGGGGCGCTGTTGGTCATTGCATAGAATCGGCGCGCCTCGGTCTCGCTCAGCCCCATTTCACGATAGAAAGCGATATAATCCTGGTGCACCGGATCGTCGGCGGCGAAATCGTCTGCCTCATAGCCATCCTCATCGCGCCAGCTATGGACGGCGAATTCGGCGGTCGGCGCGGCGCGGCGCTGGGCACCGGCGAGGAACAGTTCGACCCCGCCCGAGCGGACTGAACCACCCTCAGGCACATAAGTCATGACGCCATGACGTCGTACCATCCGGGCGAGCGCGAGATTGGCTTCATCGTCGCCAGTGCCGGGACAGTCGACCATGTCGATCTGCCTGAGCGATGGGAATGCGCGGAGGAGTGCCGCGAACTGCTCCGGCGTTTCGCTTTCGATGCTGCCGATCAGCTCGGCGCGATCGGGTGCGACCATGTGGAAGGGGCCGAAACTGGCAAGCGGTGTTCGGCTGGGTGAGATGTCACCAAAGGGCTGGGCAACGAAACGCTCGGCGGTCGCGCCACCGTCATCGAGATCGACGACTTCCTCGATTTCGTAGATTTCGCTCGCGGTTTCCAGCGTCGCAGCATGGCTCGGCACCGCGATCAGGATGAGCGCGAGCAGGCCTGCAATGCCGATTGGATAGGGAGGACGTGTTGCCATGATGGCTGCGGCTTTGCACGTGCGTCGCTTGCGAATTTCTCATCGCTAAGGGTTAAAAGGAATTTAGGCATGATTTGCCTTCGCCCGATTTCATGCTAACCGGTGGTAGCGCGCGGTGGCCAAAATGGCGCAACTTTTGGACCTGTTTCTAAGGAGTTGCCGCGCCATGGTCGCGATTGTTTCTACTGTTGCCTATCTGGGTCTTGAGGCCCGCGCCGTTGAGGTGCAATGCCAGATTGCGCCCGGAATGGTGGGCTTTGCCGTAGTCGGATTGCCCGACAAGGCGGTCGCCGAAAGCCGTGAGCGCGTGCGGGCCGCGATCGCCGCCTTGGGTCTTTCGCTCCCCCCAAAGCGGATCACGATCAACCTCTCGCCAGCCGACCTGCCAAAGGAAGGGTCGCATTACGACCTGCCGATCGCGCTCGCGCTGCTCTCTGCCATGGGCCTCGTCGATACCGAGACGCTGGCGCAATATGTCGTTGTGGGGGAATTAGGACTCGATGGCCGTGTGGCGGCGTCTCCAGGTGTGCTGCTGGCTGCACTGCACGCTTCGGGAAGGCAGATGGGGCTGATCTGCCCGGTAATGCAGGGTGCGGAGGCTGCATGGGCGGGGCAGGTTGAGGTCATTGCTGCGCCTGACCTGTTGTCGCTGCTGAACCACCTCAAAGGGCAAGGCATTTTACGCCCACCCGAGCCGGGTATTGCCGAGGCGCCGGTGCGCGGGCCGGACCTGAAACAGGTGAAAGGGCAGGAGACGGCGAAACGCGCGCTGGAGATTGCGGCGGCTGGCGGCCATAATCTGCTGATGGTCGGGCCGCCGGGCGCAGGCAAGTCGTTGCTCGCGTCGTGCTTGCCCGGAATATTGCCCGAACTTACACCAGCCGAGGCGCTCGAGGTATCGATGATTGCCTCGGTTGCAGGTGCGCTAGAAGGCGGGCGCATTTCGCGCAAACGGCCTTTTCGCGCACCTCACCACAGTGCCTCGATGCCTGCGCTGGTTGGCGGCGGTTTGCGGGTGCGACCGGGGGAGGTCAGCCTTGCCCATTTGGGCATATTGTTCCTCGATGAACTACCAGAATTCCAGAGGGTTGTACTCGATAGTTTACGCCAACCCTTGGAAACAGGCGAGGTCAGCGTCGCGCGCGCAAACAGCCATGTGACTTTCCCGGCGCGGGTGCAATTGGTGGCGGCCATGAACCCCTGTCGGTGCGGGCATCTGGGCGATGCTGCGCTGGCCTGCAGCCGCGCCCCGCGCTGTGCAGCAGACTATCAGTCGAAGGTTTCGGGCCCGCTGCTCGACCGTATCGACCTGCATGTCGAGGTGGAAGCCGTCAGCGCCGCCGACCTTGTCCTTCCGCCCCCAGCCGAAGGCTCGGAGCAGGTCGCCGCACGCGTTTTGGCGGCACGGCAGGTGCAGACGGAACGGTTGGCGGATGTTCCCGCCCGCACCAACGCCGAACTGGATGGCGACCTCCTCGAAGCTCATGCAACACCCGACGATCCCGGCCAGCGTCTGCTTGCGCAAGCCAGCGAAGCGATGCGCCTATCGGCGCGCGGCTATACGCGGATATTGCGGGTCGCGCGGACGATAGCGGATCTGGCCGGATGCGAGACCGTGGGCCGCATTCATGTCGCCGAAGCGCTATCCTATCGCCGCCAACCTCCAAGGAATTGAACGCGCAATATCCCCCTCCCGCTTGCGGGAGGGGCTAAAGGAGGGCCTGACAAATGAGACGCCCTGAATATCGCACAAGAGACATCAACCGTTCGCGCGAATTGCGCCGAGAGGCATCACTGGCAGAACGGCTGCTTTGGTCGGCACTTTCGAGTGGCAAGTTATCGGGGCACCGATTTACCCGCCAATATCAGATTGGCCCCTATTTCTGCGACCTGGTGTGCCGTTCCGCAAAGTTGGTGATCGAAATAGACGGATATTCGCACGACATCCGGCAAAGTTATGATGCACGACGGGACAGTTTTTTACGCAATCAGGGTTACCGCGTTTTGCGGTTTTCGAATGACGATGTGATGCAAAATCTGGAAGGTGTGGTGGCAACGATCGCGCTTGCTCTCGGGCCCTCCCCCAGCCCCTCCCGCAAGCGGGAGGGGAGTTATTAGCGCATCCAGCAAGTCCCCCTCCCGCTTGCGGGAGGGGCTAGGGGAGGGCCTGTGATGGCCTAAGGCACAACCATCCGCCGCGCCGTGATCACCTTCACCGGTTTGGCAATCATCTGCCCCTTCATCGCACCTTCGCCTAATGTGGTCGATATCGGCGCGTCGAATATATGGCGGACAACCTCCATCCCCGCCGAAACGTGACCAAAGGCGGTGTAGCCGGCGCGCGCCTCGGGATCGGTCGACTTTGGATCGGCATCGAGGCTAGGCATATCCGAAAGCAGGATTGAAAAATCGCCCTTCGCGGTGCCCGGGGCCCAGCGCGCCATAGAGATCGAGCCTGCCTTGTGTAGAATTCCCGTCTGGTCGGTGGTTTCATGTGCGATAGGAGGAAGGTCGCGCTTCGGATCGCCACGCGTGCCGGCCTGAATGAGGCCGTTAGGTTGTTCACCCCAGGGCAGCTTCATCGCGCGGTAAAAGGTTATGCCGTCAAAGCGCCGTTGATCGACATAACGCACGAAATTGCGCGTCGCGACGGGTGCGCGCTTCGCGTCCAGTTCCAATTCGATCGGCCCCAATTCTGTGGTCAGCACGACTTTGACCAGATCAGGAATCGGGGCAGGGGGCGGCGGAGCCTTTTTCTGCTGTGTGGCTGCGGTCAGGGCGATGAGCAGCGGCAGGGCGGCGAGGAAGAATCGGCGGTTCATGCTACTACTCTGCCTCCACTTCCTCTCCGGGTGAAGCATTGACGAACTTTCGTGCGGTATCAAAATCATGCCCGGCCCGCAGGAATGCCGCAAATTGCTTTCGCTTCTGATCGTCCGACGCGGGTTTGCTGGCATAGGGACCGATCCGTTTGCGTTGGGCAAAGCGCTCGGCAGACTGCCATTTTTGTGCAGCACTTTCGGCATGCGCATCGCCTGCATCGGCTTCCGATATGCCCTTGGCGCGCAAATCTTCGTTCACCCGGCGTTGTCCCAGACCGCGCGCCGTCATCGTTCGCGCGCGGGCGGCGGCAAAGGCGGCATCGTCAATATAACCGAGACGCACGAAATCGGCGATCAACCCTTCAATGTCCGCTGCATTTTCGTTCTCCCAGCCACGCTCGCGCAGTTTGCGTTGCAAATAGTCGGACAGCTTCTTCCGGCTGGTGGCGTAGCGCCCGACATAGTGTAGCGCCAAGTCACGTAATTTCACTGGATTCAGTGGCTTAGGCGGTCTGTTTCGTTTTGGTTCATCTGCCACGCCGCATTGTTGCCACAGTCGGGTCGAAATTTGAACTCCAAAGGTCGTGTAAACGCGCTCGATTAGGGATCGCAAGATTAAGGGAAAGCACATGACAGGTCTAACACCCACGCCCTCCAGCGACACGCTGGAGCGCCGGTTTTCAGACTTTGCAACTTTGGGTGAGGCGCTGGATTATGCGGCGCTTGGGGCCCGCGGCCTTAATTTCCACGACATGCGTGGCGAATTGGCGCGCCCCTATCCGTTCAGCGAGATGCGCAAGGATGCGCTGGATGTCGCCTATCGCCTGATCAGCCATGGCGTGAAAAAGGAAGACCGGATCGCGCTGATTGCCGAAACCGGGCCCGAATTTGCAGCGCTGTTTTTCGGCTGTGTCTATGCTGGCGCATGGCCGGTGCCGTTGCCACTGCCGACCAGCTTCGGTGGCAAGGAAAGCTATATCGACCAGATCATGGTGCAGCTCAACAGTTGCGATCCTTCGTCCCTGTTCTTCCCGCCCGAACTCGTCGAAATGGCTGGTGAGGCTGCAAGGCGCTGCAATGTGGAGGGTATCGACTGGGCCGAGTTCAATGATCGCATCGCGCTCAAGACCGAGCTGCCGCATGCGACCACTGACGAGATCTGCTATCTGCAATATTCGAGCGGATCGACCCGGTTCCCGCATGGCGTAGCGGTGACGCACAAGGCGTTGCTCAACAACCTGTCAGCGCATAGCCATGGGATGGAGTTGAAGCCGCAGGATCGCTGCGTATCCTGGCTGCCCTGGTATCATGACATGGGGCTTGTCGGCTGCTTCCTCTCCGTCGTCGCCAACCAGGTGTCGACCGATTATATGAAGACCGAGGATTTTGCGCGCCGTCCGCTCGCATGGCTCGATATGATCAGCCGCGCAGATGGCACGGTGATCAGCTACTCGCCGACTTTTGGTTATGATATCTGTGCACGCCGTATTTCAAGCCAGAGCCAGGTTTCGGAGCGTTTCAAGCTCAGCCACTGGCGACTCGCGGGCAATGGTGCGGACATGATCCGTCCCGATGTGATGCAGGCCTTTGTCGATGCCTATGGCGACGCCGGCTTCAAGGCGAGCTCCTTCCTGCCCAGCTATGGTCTGGCTGAAGCAACGCTGGCCGTGTCGATCATGCCGCCCGGCGAAGGTATCGAGGTTGAGCTGGTTGAGGAAAGCGAACTGACCGGCGTGCCCGGATCGCCCGATCGCCCGACCCGCTATCGCGCCATCGTCAACTGCGGCAAGGCGGTGAAGGACATGACGATTGAGGTACGTGACGGTGATGGCAACGTCTTGCCCGATCGCGTGATTGGCAAGGTCTGGTGCACTGGCCCGTCGCTGATGGTTGGCTATTTCCGCGATCCGGAATCGACCGAGGCTTGCATGGCGGATGGCTGGCTCGACACGGGTGACATGGGTTATATGTCCAATGGATACATATATATAGTCGGCCGCGCCAAGGATATGATCATCATCAACGGCAAGAATTACTGGCCGCAGGATATCGAATGGGCGGTCGAACAATTGCCCGGGTTCAAGGCGGGTGACATCGCCGCCTTCTCGGTCAGCAATGGTGGCGAGGAAACCCCCGCCGTGCTCGTCCAGTGCCGCACTTCGGACGAAGCCGAGCGCGCCAAGCTCCGCGAGCAGATCAAGGACAAGGTGCGATCGGTCACGGGCATGAACTGCGTTGTAGAGTTGGTCCCGCCACGCACGCTGCCGCGCACCAGTTCGGGCAAGCTCAGTCGTGCCAAAGCTCGCAATCTCTATCTGTCGGGTGAAATTCAGCCATACGCAATTGCCGCCTGAGTGGGCGGTCGACTGCTATGAATTTGAACGGGACGCTTACGAATAAGTAAGTTTCTGCTGTTACGCCGCAGGTGTGAACAAACCAGATTCAAGAACTGACCTGCCCAGCGATATTTCCGCAAAGGCGCTTTTGGGTTTTGCCTCGCCCGGCGGGATGGAGGCTGTGCAGCTGGAGGAAATCCAGGCGCGCTCGATCCGTGATCGCAGCACGATGCATATGGCCACGAACATTTTCTGTACAATGTTGGTCGTCGCGATCAGCTTTGGCTCGGCACCCATATGGGCAATCGCGACATGGGTCGGTGCGCTGCTCGGATATAATATCCTGTGGTTCACCACCCTGCGCAACAAGGGACTTGCAGAGGGGCGTCGCGCCACACGCAGCGACTTTCTGGAAATGGGCCGCAACGCCGGGATAAGCGGCGTCATATGGGGATCGGCATTGCCTTTCCTGGGCAGCTTTGGCGCGATGCCGCAATGGCTGGGCATCTGGTCGGTGACTTTGGCCATGATGGTATATGCCTCAATGGTGATACCGAGCCTGCCGATTGCAGCGACCGCCTTCATCTCGATCGCAACTTTCGGCGGATTTGTCGGCTGGACCCTGCATGGTGAATATTATCTCGCACTAGCCAATGCCGCACTTGGCACGTTGATGATATTTGGTGTTTTGCGGAGCGCAAAAGCGCAGGTCCTGTTCGAACTGGCCAATAATGTGCTGCAAGAAAAATCGGAAACGGTCAGCCTGCTGCTCCGTGAATTTGAGGATAGCGGCGCCGATTGGCTGTGGCAGACCGATACAGGTCGCTGCGTGACGCACACCAGCCCGCGCTTTGCCTATGCTCTGGAAGCAGACCCCAAAGCGATTGAAGGCCAGCCGCTGCTCAAACTCATTGCAGGGGATTCGTGGGAAACCGGCCAATATCCAGAGGCGCTGCACGAACTTGCCGAGCGACTGAAGCGCCGCGAACCATTTTCCAACCTGATTGTCCCGGTGACAATCAACGGCGTCCGTCGCTGGTGGGAATTATCGGCATCGCCGCGCCAGTCGGAAAGCGGCGCTTTTTTGGGTTTCCGCGGGGTCGGCTCCGATGTGACCGAACAGCGCGAATCTGCGGAAAAAATCTCGCACCTTGCGCGATTTGATACGCTCACCGGGCTTCCCAACCGCCTGCAATTGACCGAAGCGCTTGGGCAGGCGCTGGCGGATGCGGATCAATGGCGCCGCCGCTGCGGCTTCATGATGATCGACCTTGATCGGTTCAAGGCGGTCAACGATACGCTCGGGCATCCCGTGGGAGACCGCCTGCTGGCTCAGGTCGCAAAGCGTCTGAAAATGATCATGTCGGCCAACGAGCTTTGCGGCCGTCTGGGCGGAGACGAATTTGCAGTCGTTCTGAAAGACGCCTCTGACGCCGGCTATGTGGCCACCGTTGCGAAGAACATCATCGATACCTTGTCCAAGCCCTATGAGGTTGACCAGAACACCTTGTTCATCGGCGCAAGCGTCGGCAGCGCGGTAGGCCCTATGGACGGGCGTACTGTAGAATTGCTGATGCGCAGTGCAGATCTCGCGCTCTATCGATCCAAAGAGGATGGTGGCAGCACCCATCACAGCTATCAGCACAAATTGCACGCCAATGCCGAAGAAAAACGCGTTCTCGAGTTCGAGTTGCGCAACGCCCTCAACGCCGACCAGTTCCACTTGGAATATCAACCGGTGGTCGAAGCCAATGGCGATCACGGCATCACCGGCTTCGAGGCTTTGCTGCGCTGGAACAACCCGAAATTCGGTCTTGTGTCGCCCGCCAAATTCATTCCGGTTGCCGAAGACGCCCGCTTGATAGTGCCGATCGGCAATTGGGTGCTGCGCCAGGCCTGTGCCGACGCGATGAAATGGCCCGACACTGTGAAGGTGGCGGTGAATGTTTCAGTTGATCAGTTGACCAGTCAGGGTTTTGTGGAATCGGTTGTGCAGGCATTGCACGACACCGGGCTCCCCGCATGGCGGCTTGAGCTTGAAGTGACAGAGAGCATTTTTGTACGCGACGGAGGACTTGCCGTGCAGGTGCTTGATCGCCTGCGCAAGCTGGGCCTCAAATTGTCACTCGACGACTTCGGCACCGGCTATTCCTCGCTCGGCTATCTCAGCAATATCCGTTTCGATACCATCAAGGTTGATCGCAGCTTTGTGACCGGCGCGGCCAAGGGCAAGGCAGAGTGCATTGCGATTATCCGCGCTGTCGTGGCGATGGCAGATGCGCTCGACATTGCGACCACGGCGGAAGGTGTCGAAAATGAAACCGAACTGGCGATGATCCAGCAATTCGGTTGCGACAAAATCCAGGGCTATTATTTCGGGCGGCCGATGGCATTCCTTGATGCCTGTGCCTTGTTCCGCACTGCGCGGGCTGCGCGAAGCGTCGCCTGATCAGCCAGCCGGTTTGGCCGCCTGCGCCTGCAACCAGTTGCGGACATCCTCAGCACTTTTGTCGGCGATTTCCTCCATCGGCAAATGGCCGATGCCCTTATAGATCTGCGTGCTGCTGTTCTTGTAGGTTGAAGCGAACCATAGGGCGCTGCTGACCGGAATCAGTTTGTCCTCATCGCCCCAAAGGATCAGCGCGGGTACCTCGCGTGTAGCTTCGCCAGCCGGTTTGCTGGAAGAGCGGTTGGAAATCTGCGCAAAACGCTTGGCAGTGGCTTCGCGATTTCCTGGATAACGCAGCAATTCCCAATATTCATCGATCTCGGCTGGTGTCGCAACCGACTGGTTGCTGACACTCTGCTTTAGCGAGCGTTCGATGACGCTGCGCGGCGTGATGACACTCATGATGGGCCGAAGGGCTGACATGCGCGCGATACGGAAACCGATGGGCAACGACTTGGGCTGGGAATTGGGCGCGCCGCTGGCATCGACCAATATGATGCCCTGCAGCTTATCGGGATGCGCCTTGGCATATTCATGCGTCACCCAGCCGCCCATGCTGTTTCCGCCCAAATAGAATTTGGAGAGGCCACGGTTTTTGGCCACCCGGTCGACAACGTCGACAAAGCCTGCTGCGCTATAATCGTCCTTTGGGTGCGGGCCGGTCAGGCCGTGGCCGGGCTGATCATAGCGAATGATGCGATATTCCTTACCCAGCCGGTCAACCCATTGCTGCCATGTGTGAAGCGAGGCGTTGGAGCCGTGGAGCAGGATCAGGGCAGGGGCGTCTTTCGGCCCCTCGTCACGCAGATGGACGGTCAGGCCGTCACCCAGATCGACAAATTCGGACTCGGCGTTGGCATATTTGGTGCGCAGCTCATCAGCCGGGATGTCGGGGGCATAGCCCCATGCAAAAAGAGCCGCGACCGCGACGAGCAGAGCTATGGCGGCCCATTTGAAGAATTTACGCATCCCTGTCCTCCCTGCGCTGTCACTATGTTCTACAGTATTTCGTGCACTTTTTCCTGCGGCCGGCACAAGCGTACACCCTTGGCGGTTTCGACAAAGGGCCGTTCGACCAATATTCCTTCTTTCACCATTTCATCAAGGATACGATCGCCATCTGCGCCGTCGATCAGCCCCAATTCCTCGGCGGGCGATCCGCGGGTGCGCAACGCTTCGCGTGGGGTGAGGCCGGCATCGCGGAACAGCTGCACCAGCTTGGCTCGCTCAAAGGGTGTCTTGCGATATTCGATGACTGTCAGGTCTACACCCGGAGTTTCCTGAAGGATTGCCAGTGTCTTGCGGGAGGTTCCGCAGTCCGGATTGTGCCAAATGGTTGCTTTCATAAAGGCTCCTTTGCAGCTCTTCTATGACCTTTCGAAAAAAGTTCAACGTTGTGTCGCTTTTGTAATTGCACATGATAACAATTCGCAATAAGGCAGTGATTGGGGGTTGAGATTCATTCTCAACAAAGGGACATGTTGAATGAAAATTGGTGTTACGGGAATTTCGGCTCTGGCCATTTCGATGGCATTGGCGGTTCCGGCTGTTGCAGGTGAATATATAGAAGGTGGCGATCAGTGCGAGGATTGCCGGACGATCATCGTCACCGGCGCCAGCACCGGCTATGTCGCGCAGAATATCGTCACCGCGACCAAGACCGACACGCCAATTCTCGACGTTCCTCAGACCATCCATGTCGTCACCCGCGAACAGCTCGATGATCAGGCGCAATATAGCCTGAGTGAAGTGCTGCGCTATGTTCCCGGCACCACAGTGGGGCAGGGCGAAGGCAATCGCGACCAGATCACTTTGCGTGGGCAGAATACTTCAGCCGACTTCTTCCTCGATGGCGTGCGCGACGACGTGCAATATTATCGCGGGCTTTATAATGTCGAGCGGGTCGAGGTTCTCAAGGGGCCCTATGCGTTGATCTTCGGGCGCGGTGGTGGTGGTGGCATCATCAATCGTGTGCAGAAGACTCCGATTGCCGACGAAACTTTCGGTGCTGCCCGCGCGAGCCTCAACAGTTTCGGTGGTTGGGACCTGTCAGCAGACCTCAACGCTCCGTTGGGCGACAAGGCAGCGGTTCGCCTCAACGCCACCTATGAGAAAATGGAAAGTGACCGGCGATTCGTCGATGGCGAACGCTATGCCTGGAACCCCTATCTGGCGGTCGACCTCAGCGAGGACTGGAAACTCGGCCTGTCCTATGAATATGTGAATGATGACCGCGTTCCCGATCGCGGTGTGCCTTCGATTGCCACAGCTGCCGGTCAGCCCAACACCCCGGTTCGCGGTTATGACCGGCTTTTCTTCGGCGTACCCGGTGTAAACCGCACCACATTGGAAGCGCATATCGCAAAGCTGCGGCTTGACGGCCAGTTGGCGGACAATCTGAAATTCACCAGCACCTTGCTCTATGGCGATTATGACAAACTCTATGTCAATGTGTACGCCAACAGTGCCGTGACGGCGGCGAATACGGTTGCACTTGATGCCTATTCGGATCCGACAAAACGCGAAAACCTGATCGGGCAGGCCAACCTCATCTGGGATATCGAAACTGGTGCACTGGAGCATAAGCTGCTGTTCGGTGTCGAATATGGCGACCAGAAAACGCGCAATAGGCGTTTCAACCGCACCTTCAGCCCCGGCACGACCTTTAACCTGAATATTCCGGCCTATCCGACCGTCGCCTTCACCACGCCGTCGCGCGATACGGTGTCCGACGTCGAGTTCTTCTCCGCCTATGTGCAGGATCAGATCGGCATCGGCGAGCATTTCGATATCGTCGTCGGCCTTCGCTACGATCATTTCGAGATTGACGGCATCGATTTCATCCCCGCCATTGATCGGCCCTTTGCGCGGAGCGATGACAAAATCAGCCCGCGCTTTGGCCTGATCTGGAAACCGCAGGAAAATGTCTCGATCTACTCGAGCTTCAGCCGCTCCTTCCTGCCGCGCTCGGGCGATCAGTTCATCTCGCTGACGACGACGCAGGAAAATCTCGCGCCGGAAAAATTCACCAATTACGAACTCGGTGCAAAATGGGATATCCTGCCCAACCTGAATGTGACCGCGGCCTTGTTCCAGCTTGATCGCAGCAATGCGACCACGCCCGATCCCGCCAATCCGCTGACCAGCATCAATGTGGGCAAGACGCGCACCAAGGGACTCGAACTGGCCTTGACTGGCCGGGTACGGTCCGACTGGCAGGTGAGTGCGGGCTACACATATCAGGACGGTACCTTGCGGGGCAATGAAAGCGTCCGGCTCGCGCAGCTACCCAAGCACCAGTTCAGCCTGTGGAACCGCTATGATGTCAGCGATGCCTTGGGGATTGGCTTGGGTGTGATCCACCAATCCAGCCAGTTCGCTGCAATCCGCACCAGCGCCACGACGACCAAGCTCCCCAGCTTCACCCGCGTCGATGCCGCATTGTTCTATGATGTCAGCGAAAAGGTGCAGCTGCAGGCGAATGTCGAAAACCTGTTCGACACCAACTATTTTGCCGACGCGCACAATAACAATAACATCACCCCCGGCGCGCCGATCAATGGGCGGGTGACGGTGCGGGTGAAGTTTTGAACAAATGCAGCGATTGTAAATCCGTCATGCTGAACTTGTTTCAGCATCCATTTATCAGCTTCTACCGAAAGTCTGAGAGGCGAAATGGACTCTGAAACAAGTTCAGGGTGACGGTGAGTCGACTTGTTCCTTGTTCAATCCAGTTCCGCCACAGCCTTGGCGTGTGCCTTACCATTCTCGACATAATACGCGACGCCCATGCGCATGCCGATAAGGGCGGGTTCAGGCAGCTCGCGCACCAGCTTGGCAGGGCGGCCGACCCACAACTCCTTGGGACCGATGGTCTTGCCTTCGGGTAGCAGCGCGCCGGCACCGAGCATGCCGTCTTCCTCAACCGCACAACCATTCATGATAATCGCGCCAAGGCCGATAAAGCCGCGGTTCTTGATCGTGCAGCCATGCACCATCGCCATATGGCCGATCAGCACATCGTCGCCGATGATAGTCGGGCATTCGGGCTCGTTCGGCTTTGGGCCGTCGCAATGCACGACGCTGCCATCCTGAATGTTGGTGCGCGCGCCGATCACGATACGGCTGACATCGGCGCGCAGCACGCAATTGTACCAGATGCTCGCCTCCGGCCCGATGGTGACATCGCCGATGATCCGGCACCCGGGTGCGATGAAGGCGCTTTCGTGGATCTGCGGCGTTTTGCCGTGGATTGAAATGATCGAAACATCAGGGCGGTGGGTCATTACAGGATCTTCCAAAACGATAGATAGGGTAGAACCGAGGCATAATCGTCGGTCCAGCGATCATCGGCGCGCGGCGGTTTTAGCTTGATCCAGCGGTCCGGATAGAAATAGGCTGGTCGTTTATCATACACCATGCCGGTCAATCGGGCGAGTTTGCCTGCATCGGCGCTCATCGCAATCCATTGAGAGGGGCGCATGCCTTGATTGATGATGGCCTCCGGTGGGCTGTCATGGCGCAATGCGGCAAACCATTTTCCCGATGCAGCCTCAGCCGCAATCACAGGGTTGAGGTCAAAATGCCGGTTGGAGATATGCACCAGCAACAGCCCGTCGGGTTTGAGCGCACGGCGATAGACCTCGAACGCCTCTTTGGTCAGCAGGTGGAGCGGAATTGAGTCTGACGAGAAGGCATCGATTGCCAGCATGTCAAACGTGCCTGCCGGTTGCTCTGCCAGCGTCAGCCGCGCATCACCCAGATGCATTTTGGTATCGGGCGCGCATTTTTCCAGAAAACTGAAAATCTTCCGATCGCGTGCAATCTCGATCATCAGCGGGTCGATTTCAAAATAATGCAGCGTCTGCCCGGGCTTCTTATAGCAGGCGAGGGTGCCGGTACCGAGGCCGACAACACCCAGCCTAGCCCCCGCACCATATATTTCTTCAGCGCGTTGCCACGCCAGCCCGACACCCGAAGTTGCGCCATAATAGCTGACGGGAAGTGTCGGCTTATCCCGCAACTGCATGCCGTGCATCGTGGTGCCATGGCTCAGCCAGCGCACACTGGCATCCTTGCTCTGGTTGATTGTATAGGTTCCAAAATAGCTGCGCATCCGGGCACCACTATTGCTCAGTTCGACATTATCCCAACCGCCATTGGCGAGCATGGCTGCTGTCACTACCAGTGCAAACGCAATCCTGCGACCGGTCACGACCAGACCTGCGATCAGAATGATGGCGATCAGCGCGGTCTTCAACTGCCCTGTTTCGGTCGACAGGTTCATGCCGATATACAAGCCGATCCCGAGTGCCACGAGCGCGATTGCCATCGTCGCGATTGTCCAGCCACTTTTCCCGAACGTCTCCTCCTCGCCCAGCGAGAACAGGCGCAATTGCGGCAACAGCAATGCGGCGGCGATCAGCAGGATGGGATGTTCCCACGTCCAGTTGAACAGCAAGGGTGCCACAATCGCGCAGAAAAAGCCGCCAATCACCCCGCCAATCGACATCATCAGATAGAATTCGGTAAGCCGCGACGCGTCGGGCCGGGTACGGTACATTTCGGCATGTAGTGCAACGGCAAGCACGAACAACAGGCTGACGCTGACGATCAGCCCGTTATAGGCGGCCTTGCCCCAGATCATGAACACCGATGCGCCGCCCACCACCAATATGGCTGGCGCTATGCGGCTGAATATGTCGGCGGGCAGGCGATAATCGGCAAAGGCGACCGAGAAGCTCAGCAGATACAGCCCCAGCGGGATCACCCAGATCAGCGGCATCGCCATCAGATCGGTGGTCAGGTGCGAAGTGGTCGACAGCATCAATCCAGACGGCACCGCCGCCAGTGCGATCCAGTAAAGTCGTTGCCGCCAGCTGATCGGCGGAGCGCTGACGGGTGCGGCTGCCTCGCTCGTGATGTTTCTGCCCGACCAGATCGCCCGCGCGCAAACGGCCACCAGCAGGAACAGAACGGCATAAAGCCCGCTCCACATCCATGTTTGTGCCCTGATCGGCAGGGTGGGCTCGACCAGCAACGGATAGGCGATAAGCCCGCCAAAACTGCCCAGATTGGAGGCTGCGTAGAGCGCATAGGGTTCGCCGCTATTCCCGGCCAGGCCGAACCAGCGCTGCATCAGCGGCGCCTGCGCCGCAACCGCAAAGAACAATGGCCCGATTGATGCGAGCAGCAGCCAAGGCACCCAGAATATCGGTGAACCGTCGACGGGGATGGCAAACCTTGCCAGGCTGATGGGAAGCCACAAGGCTGCCGCAATCAGTACCGCCAGATGCACCCCGGCTTGCCGCTTCGGTGCTTCGCGCGATAACCGGTGGGCGTAGGCATAGCCGGCAAGCAGCAGCGCCTGGTAAACCAGCATCGCACTGTTCCAAACCGCCGGCGCGCCGCCCAGCCGGGGCAGAGCCATGCGGGCGACCATCGGTTGGACAAGGAAGAGCAGGAAGCTGCCGGTGAAAATGGTGAGGACGAACAAGGCCCGTCCGCGCATCCCGCTTGCTTCGCTCATTCTACCCTATCCCCTTTGGTCCCAATCCTTGCGACCAATGCGATAAGTTACATGCCTTAGCAATGGGCTATCGGCGGGCACCTGCGGATGGTCGAAATCGAGAGCGGGATCATAGGTCATCCCGATCCGCTCCATCACCGCGCGGCTGCGCTGGTTGTCGGTGTTGGTGATCGCCCAGACGGCATCGTCGGGCAGATTGTCAAACGCCCATTGCACCGATGCGAGTGCCGCTTCGGTGACAAAGCCCTTGCCCCAGGCAAAAGGCGTCATCCGCCAGCCAGCTTCGGGCTTGCCGTCGATAGAGGTGCCCGGCCGCCCGCGGATGATCCCGCACCAGCCAATCAAGCGGCGGTCTTCCTTGCGCTCCATCGCCCAGAAACAATGGCCCTCATCCTCCTGCATCCGGTACATCCGCGCCACCAGCGCCGCGACCTCATCTCGGCTCATCAGCGGGCCAAGCGTTTCCATGACGACGGGGTCGGAACAGATGGTATGGAACGGATCAATATCTTCTTCACGCCACTGGCGCAGGATCAGGCGAGGGGTTTCGAGGCGGAATGCGGGCATAGCGTTCGAGTAGTAGGTTTTTGGTCAAAGGGCTATGTACTTGTCGCAAGTCACATATCAAATCAGCCGCTGCCGTTCCTCGTTACTCAACAGGGCGCAAAATTCGGTTTTGCCGAACCAGCGATAGCGATTGCGGGCTATATGGCCGTACATCCAATCGCGGAAGCCGGAAGGGATGAGGCTGGCAAGACGCAGCAGATGCCAAGGTCCGCCCAATATCTGGCACAATTTGAGGTAACCCGTCGACGCGGTATAGACGCGACCGTCCGCTATCAGCAGGTAGGACTCGTCCAGCTCCATCCCGAAATGGCGGTATAAGCCTTGTCCCAATTCCCCCTGCGCTGATGTCAGATTGACGCGTCGCTTGCGATCAAATCGCATCAGCCAGGCGGCGCCAGTCGAGCATAGAACGCATACGCCATCGAATACGAACAGTGCCTTGTTGTCATCGAAGGCCGGAATCTCGGGATCGTCCCGATAGGCGTAAGGAGTTTTAGGTTCAGCCATGTACAGGGTCCGCGATAACCGAGATATCAAGGCCTTTCAGCGCGGCGAGATATTCCTCTAGGCCAATCAGATCGAGGCACGGTGTCGCTCCGAAGCGATCTACTTCCCCCCTCGCCAGTTTTCGGGCCAGCAATATGGCGGGTGTGCAGGGAATGAAGGGTCCATGCCCCGACCGGGCGATCAGGAAAAAGCGCACCGTCTTTTGCCCGCCTGATTTGCTCTGGCCCGACAGATACATGTGAAAGCCGCTCCGGCTCGTGCCCATCCAGTCGAAGAGGAAGGCGACGTGCAACAGCCGCTCAGCATGCGGTGCGAGTGATCGGACCAGACCTAGCCGTACCGCCCAGCCGAGCAGCCATGTGCCGAAATGGAGGATCGCCAGTTCGTGCCCGGCTGCGAAACGCAGGTTTTGCAGTTGTGGATAGCGCGAAGGGAAGAGAGCAAGGTCGGGAATGTCGCAATTGCCAAACCAGCGACGGCCAAGCTCTGGATAGCGTTCGCCATGTGTATCCTGCCAGCCGAAAACACTGATTGGCTCTCCATCGCGTGTCGTTTCGAACGGCTTTCCAACATAGCTCAAAATGGCTGAAGTAGTGGCGAGACCGCGATTGGTCTGTTGCGCGGCGCTGATCCCGTAATCAATGCTGTCGAGGCGTTCGAAACCGGGCAGATGATGATCGATAACCGCCGCAGTCAGGCATGGGACCGAGCTTGCGCCGCTTACAACCAGCACGCTTTTCGCTTTTGCTGCGGCATCGAGTGAGCCGATTTGTGCGACAAAATCGCGTGCGTCTGCAAGGTCGAGATAATGGCAACCCTGCGCGATGCAGGCGCGGGCTACGCGATAGTCCTGTGTCTGGAACGGGCCGGTTGTGTGGACCACAATATCTGGCGCAATGGCTTCGAGTGCGGCGCCAACATCGGCATCAATATCGATGCGATGCGCCTCTGCCGGGTTGGCTGTTTCCAGACTGGCAATGAACCTTTCGGCCTTTTCGACCGAGCGCCCGCCAATCAATAGGCGGATGGCCGGATCGCTGGCCAGCGAACGCGCAATATAGCTGCCGAAATTGCCATAGCCGCCAATGATGAGAAGGCGTTTCATCATGTCGGCTTCATCACCATCAGGCCGAATATGACCACCAGCCCGCCAAAGGCCGGCCAGCCGAGCAAGAACCACCAGCGGAATAGTCGGTTAAAGGCGCGCTCATCAAAGGCGCGATCGATTGCTTGCCGGTCAAGCATGCGTTTCATAGCGATCTGTAGGTAAACGACAGGAAGCCAGCACAAACCGGCGAGGATGTAGAGTGCATAGGTCCCTACCAGCCAGTAATCGGTCCAAGTGAAGCCACCCTGCCAGATCAGCCATGCGCCTGTCAGCGGCTGTAGGATCACGGCGGGCAAGGTGAAGGTAAAATCTGCGATTACGGTGAAGCGCGCGGCATAGCGACGTTCGTCGATGTTCTTGGAACGCAGACCCATCAGCATGAAGAAAGCGATGCCAATCCCAGTACCAAACAGGATTGTGGCACTGATGATGTGGATCACTTTGACGATCGAATATAGGTCCACGCTACCCTCTGTTTACAGCTTTAGAACAGGAAGTTGTCGCAATTCCAATCGCAAATCGGGCCGTTGCAATAGTGCGATTTGCAACGGGGCTTATGGTCGCCAATCTTCGCGCTTCAGGCGATAGATGATGGTGGGGTTTTCTTCGGGCGGATATTCGGGATCGACATAGTCAAGTTCGCGCATCCGCTCCATGCCGAGCCTTTCCATCATCTGCCAGGATGCAACATTGGCGTCGCTTGTCTGGGCATAAAGCAGGTCGATATTGTGACGGGTGAAGGCGAGTTCGATTACTGCGCGCGTGGCCTCCAGTGCATAGCCTTTGCGCCAATAGCCCTCGGCGATGCTCCAGCCGACTTGCAGCGCGCCATTCAAAACCGGACCCGCCGCCGCGACTTCAATCGGCCCGATGCCGCACTGGCCGATCAGCAGGCCCTCGTCCTTGGTCTGCACATGCCAGAAACCATAGCCATCCTTGGCTATGCCCGCCGCCTTGCGCGCAAAGCCGGCCTCGACCTGATGCCGTTCCTGCACACCGCCCAGATGTTTGCGCACGGCGGCTGTATTCATCACCTCCATCCAGCGGTCGAGATCGCCAGGGGCTTCGGTGCGGAGGATGAGGCGGGTGGTTTCGGCAACTATCTCGGTCATGGTGTTTGTCAGGCGCTGGGGTCAAAATTATGGCACGCGGGGACGCGAGGCCGAAGAACGCGAACAGATCGCGTTGCGGCACCCATTTGTCCAGCCTAAACTGGTCGAGAGCACAAACGCCTTAGGGTTTTCGCGACAGCTCTGCGGCCAGAAAATCGAAAACGGTTCGCACACGCTTGCTCTTGTTCAATTCACGGTGCGTTACCAGCCACATCGGAACGATAATCGGTTCCATATCCGGAAGGATGCGGCGAACCAGTGGCTCAGCGTCTCCGATATCCTTTGTTATGCCCCCAATACCAACGCCTTGTTTTACCAACTGCCACTGCGCGATATGGCTGTTGCAAACGACCGGGAAATTTTTCTCGGTCAGAGTAAGACCCATCATATCGAGCATTTGGACCAACGGCCTATTGTCCGAAAATGCCAGAAAATCGGCATTGGTCAGATCGGCAAGCGTTTGGGGATTCCCGATCTTTGCCAGATATTCAGGTGTCGCGTAAAAATGGGCTTCATCGTCTCTAATCTTTTTGGCGATCAGGTCCGGCTGCGACGACGCAACATGCCTGATCGCAATGTCGGCTTCACGGCGCAACAGGTCTGACGTGGTATCGGAGGCTGCAATTTCTACGGTAATGCCCGGATATGCCTGGCGCAGTTTCGCGATGATCGGCGGCAGCACATAGGCGCTATAGGCTTTACTGGCGGCGATGCAGATCGACCCTTCAATCGATTGTGACTGACCCGATGCAGCACGAGACACGCGCGATGCGGCCTCGCCCATTCCGCGGACATGCTCGAGTAATTCGAGCCCGCTCGGGGTTAAAACCAGCCCCCTGCCGACACGCTCAAACAGCACCAGACTGAGTTCTTCTTCCAGCGCATCTACTTGGCGGCTGAGCGTAGGTTGCGTCATTCCCAAAGCGCGGGCAGCAGCTGAAAGCGAGCCTTCCTCTGCCGTTACGAGAAACGCACGCGCCCTGTTCCAATCAAATTTTACCGACCGCCAATCCATACATTTATGCATATATGAAATAGCAATTACCGCAATTGTTAATCGCAAATCGCATAGCTAATTCTCTGATCGAGCCATACGAACACACCCCAAAAAAACCAAGGAATTATAACCATTGTAAGCCCTTAGGTCGCAACCCTGGCTCATACGCCAATTCTCTCCCGCTTATTTTGGACATCCAAAAGTGCGGGCAGGAAGTTGGTAGTGGTCGTCGGCGAAGGTCCTGTTCCCCAAAGCGGGATATGGTCTTTACCGATCCGGGCGAGGATCGAATTTTGCAATCTACCCCCCAGTGACTCTGTGCGCAAAATTCGGTCCTCCCCGGGAACCCTACACATCAACAAATTGACCAACCGAAACCAGGCCCGCGGCCTGCCCGTTTTGTTGCCCAACGCATTTTCAGGAAACAAATTTTATGACCCATAAACCTGCCAAATCGCTTGTGACGGCAATGGCCTTCATTCTCCCGATGGCGCCGTTGCAGGCACAGGAACAGGATGGCGATCAGAGCGAAAACCACATCGCCGTAGGCGTCGGTTTCCTCGACCAATATGCTCCATTCAATTCGGCCAAATCGCAGGCCAATCTCCTTCCCATCATATCGATAAAGCAGGGTGCCTATTATTTTGAGGTCGCCGAGACAGGCTTTCAGTTCGAAAAGGAGACGGGCAGCATAAAGCCATCGGTGAACCTTTTTGTTTCGGCACGCAGTCCGAGCGGACGGGATCGTCAGAAACTGTCATTCGATGCCGGCGCGCGTTTCTCGCTTGAAAGCAAATTGGGTATCGTCAGTGCCGAAGTCCGCCACGATGTCACCGACAAGTTCAACGGATCGGAGGTCATTGCCCGGTACAGCTACCCGATTGCGACTGGCCGCTTCCTGATCACGCCGTCTGTGCAGGCGAGCTGGTTGGATGAGAAGGCCGCGAATTATATGTACGGCGTAACGACCGTGCAGCGCGCTCGCATGATCAGAAAAGGGCGGCGGACAATTCTGCCTGTTAGCGCAATCCTCGACGACGCCCTGAATCTTGGCGGCGATATCTCAATAGCGGTGCAACTCAATGATCGGCTGACGTTGATTGCTATGGCCGGGGCAACCGCGCTGGACAAATCCATCCATAGAAGTCGGGCAATCGAACAGAAATGGGAGGCGCAAAGCCTGTTGGGCCTGACATACAGATTCTGAGGACATTTGCTGCGCGCCGTGTTTGCGAAGGCGCAAGACATTGTAAACAAGGAGTATTGAAATGGCTCGCCGTTTCAACAGGCCCGCTTCGATATTCGCCCTGTTATATTTTGCGACCCTGCTGGGAACGGTTTTGGGGCTGGTGCAAGTTGTGCAGATCCCGCTGGGTGCCCTACCCGAGGACAGCCAGCGCCTGAGTGCGACCCCCATCTGGCATTTCATCCATGTACTGGGCGGCTCCGCATTCGGGCTTCTTGGGCCCATCCAGTTCAGCCGGGTGTTGATGGGCAAATATGGATTGCTGCACCGGGTTATCGGTCGGGTTTTTGTGGTTTCGGGGGCCATGATCTCTTTGAGCTCGCTGGGTCTGCTGTGGCATTTTCCCGACACATATTCGGTGGCTGTCAACATTGGGCGGTTATTGTTCGGGCTTGCCTTGGGCGTGGCGCTGACAATGGCGATGCTGGCAATCCGCAGGCGGGATTTTGCGCGGCACCGCAATTGGATGATCCGTGCCTATGCCGTCGGCATCGGGACCACCATCATCTCAATGATATTCTTCCCCATTTACGCGATCACGGGGGAGCCGCCCAAAGGGCTTGTCGCCGATATCCTGTTTTTGGGATCCTGGCTGGGTTGCATATTGTTTGCGGAAGGTCTGGTACGCCGGATCTGACCGTATAGGATGTACCGGCTTATCCGTTCAGCAACCGCGCCGCATGCGCCGCGTGGTAGGTCAGCACGCCAGAGCAACCTGCGCGCTTGAAGGCCGTCAGGGTTTCGAGGACAAGGGCATCGCGGTCGCCTGCTCCAGCGGCTGCGGCGGCCTCGATCATCGCATATTCGCCGGAGACCTGATACGCAAATACAGGCACTTCAAAGCTATCTTTCACACGACGGATGATATCGAGATAGGGCAGGCCCGGTTTCACCATCACGCTGTCCGCACCTTCTGCGATATCCATCGCGACCTCGCGCAGGGCCTCGTCGCTGTTCGCCGGATCCATCTGATAGCTTTTTTTGTCGCCCTTCAGCAGCCCGCGCGAGCCCACCGCATCGCGGAAGGGGCCGTAAAAGGCGCTGGCATATTTGGCGGCATAGCTCATGATCTGGACATTGACATGCCCGTCCATTTCGAGCGCCCGGCGGATCGAGCCGATGCGGCCGTCCATCATGTCGCTGGGCGCGATGATATCCGCCCCCGCACGCGCTTGGTTGACCGCCTGATCGACCAGCACGCCGACGGTATCATCGTTGAGGACATAGCCGGCCTCGTCAATCAGCCCGTCCTGCCCATGGCTGGTATAGGGGTCGAGCGCGACATCCGTCAGCACGCCAATGGCATCGCCATGCGTCTGCTTGATCGCGCGAATGGCGCGGCACATCAGATTGTCGGGATTGAGCGCTTCCGCACCGTCGTCACTGCGCCGGTCCGCCTGCGTGTTGGGGAAGAGCGCGATGCACGGAATGCCGAGGTCGATCGCTTCCTTTGTCCGAACCACGATCTGGTCCACCGACCAGCGCGACACGCCGGGCAGCGAGCTTATGGGTTCCTCCACCGCTTCACCCTCGGTAATGAACAGCGGCCAGATCAGGTCTGCGGGTGTCAGCACCGTCTCGCGCACCATCGCGCGGCTCCAGGGTGTGGCACGGCTGCGGCGCAGGCGGTTATTGGGATAGCTTGGATTGCTCATCGCCGCTGCTTAGCCGACGATGCCGTCCGGCTCAACGGATTAACCGGTAGTACGGCTCGGTCCGATTTTCGCTGCGGAAATCCTGTCGATTTCGCGCTCGGGCGTATCGTTGCGGCGCGATGCGGCGGGCAGGGGGGCGAGCGCGGCGCCTGGCTTTACCGCCTTCAATCGCGCCAGTTCGCCCTTGAAGCGCGAGAGATCGCCGCCCGAAAGCTGGGCGCGCTGGGTAAAGGTGATCGACATCGGGTTGACCGGGCGACCGTCGCGATAGAGTTCGTAATGGAGGTGCGGGCCGGTCGACAGGCCGGTCGAGCCGACATAGCCGATAATCTGCCCTTGGCGGACACGCTGCCCCGGAGAAGCGGCGATGCGGCTCATATGCGCATAGCCGGTGGCAATGCCGCCACCATGGTTGATTTGCACGAAATTGCCATAGCCACCCTTGCGCCCGGCATAAGCGACGACGCCATTGGTCGCGGCAAAAATGGGCGCGCCATAGCCGGCCTTGAAATCGAGCCCGCTGTGCATGCGCTTATAGCCGAGGATGGGGTGGCGGCGCATGCCAAAGCCCGAGCTGACCCCGCCATTGACCGGGCGGCTCAACTGTCCGCGCGATTCGCCCACACCAGAGGCTTCGAACCACTGGCTGCTGTCGCCATTATTCCATTTGAGCATCTGGATCCGCGGTTTGCCACCGCGATCGATACCGGCAAAGAGAAGGTCACCGACTAGCACTTCGCCGGTCGCGGCACGCTTGTAATCGACGACCAGGTCGAACTCGTCATCTGCGGCAATGCTGCTAAGCGAAGCGCGGCTGGCGATGACTTTGAGGAAATTTTGAACTGCCTCTGCCGGCGCGCCAGCAGCGCGGGCCGAGCGGTAGAGGCTTTGCCCGACAACGCCGCGAATGCGCAAAGGCGTGGTGTCGACCACGATCGGCT
This sequence comes from uncultured Sphingorhabdus sp., assembly GCA_937873665.1. Next base: position 215,392 of record CALMYW010000394.1, on the reverse strand, counting down.
GGCGGTTAAGCGACAACGCGCCATCCTCCGTCCGGTAAACGGCGAGTTTCAGATCAAAGCGTGCGCGGAAATCCAGCTTTTCGAGCGGGCGCGCACTGTTTTTCGAGGTGCGTCGTCCAAGGACGATCTCAACCGGTGTTCCCGGTTCGATGTCGGTGAGGCGGGTTGCGCCGCTGACCAGACCAAGAACGCGATCGACATCGCCGCCGCCGACGCCGGCGCGCTGCAACACGCGGGCGAAACTGTCGCCGCGGCCGAGTGTGGCAGTGAGTTCGATGCGCGGACGTTCAGGGCTGGCGGCCAGCGCGCGGACGCTGTCATTGGCGGCCATCCGCCTGCCGGTATCGCTGCCATAAGCGATCGGCATGATCATCTGCGCCCGTGCTTCTTCAAGTTGTGAGCCCGAGGGCATAGGGGCTTGCGCCCCATAGACCGGGCCGAATTCGGGAACCAGCGACAGTGCGCCTACGGTCAATATTGTCAGGGTTCCAAGGCCACGAAACCAGCGCAGCGACCCGATATCGTCCCCCAGATCGGGAACCCAATCTATGCTCGCGAGTTTCTCGCGCCAATCGGGCAGGGGCAGGCTGCGCAAGGGTTGAACCATTGCGTCGGCAATTATCACCTCACCGCCGTTGCCGACAGCGGCAAAACCAGTTTCTTTCTTGCCGAACACTAAGACCCTTATACCCCCGTTAAGCTCCGGTCGGGCTTTCTTGCCGAACGGTTAGTAACGAGACAGGGTTAAAGTCAAATTAAGAACATAGGCAAGCGCGTTTACCTGCGGTGAAGGGTGTAAATTGAGCGGTCTAAACGACTCTGACCCATTTTCTGCCGCTCGCGCCACATTGCCAATCAGCGCACTATGCCGCTGACGGTGCGATAGAAGTTGCGTGCGCCCCAGTTGATCGGGCTGCCGACGGTCGATTTCAGATAGCATTTGGGCGGTCCGGCAACGCTTTGGCCGGGTCGCGTGAAGCCGTCACCGGTCCAGGTCCAGCCCTTGCACGTCGCGGTTTCGAGGCAGCGGTGCGAACAATAGGTGCCATCATCGTTGATCGTTTCAAACTCGGCATAATTGCCGCCGGGCAACTCGATGCCGCGCGCCTTGACGAAGCGGCGGTGGCCATCTGGCCCCCAATCCCAGCCATATTTCAGCAGATGTGCTTTCTCGTCATTTTGAGCGAGCGGGCGCACCCAATCGAGCTGGAACTGCTGGCCCGGCCCGGCGTGGCACGTCCAGCGGATAATATCGGCATCCGTCACCACATTACCGCCGCGAATGTCCCAGCAATTTTCAAAGTCCATCGTCTGGATGGTGGTGTAGGCGCCATCGGAACGGTTGACGATTTTGAAATGGCGTTGCTGCTGATGGATTTTCAGCTGATCGTCGCCCTGCCGTTCCAGCCCTTCGGAACTGCAAATCCACATATCAATGCGCGGCGGCCCAAAGAGCACACCTTCTGCCACTTGGGTGCAGCTGTAAAACTGGTTGTTGCGATAATCGAGTGCGGCTGGCCGGATCGAATTTCCCCATTGGCCGGGCAATATGGCGAAATGCTGATAGCTGATCGCCGCATTGCACGGGCGCATGCGCAGGAAGGATTCTTCCATCGACATGGTCGGCGTCACCACCTGTTCGACGCACAGGTCGCTATTCTTCGCCCGGATCATGTACACCCCCGGGCGCGTGCGGTCATAGACGCCGCCGAAAAGCTCCTTGCGCTGCTCATTCGTAATCGGCTCGCCACCGGTTTCTGCAGCGGTCGCCGAAGCGGTTGTGATAACCTGATCGGTTGGCGGCGGGATATAGGGGATCAGCTGACCCTGCTGTGTAGTGATCACCTGGTCCTGCAAGGCAAGGGCAGGGACGCCGATCAGGGTAATGGCCACAAGGCCGAGACCATAAGGTTTTTTCATCCTTGGATCCTTCCAGAAATTATTAGCGCGGACGGATAATCCCGCTTCGGACAAGATATCGGTAATTGGCCCCTCTAAAGAGCGGCGTTCCCGCGTTTGATTTCAGGTGACACATCGGCACGCGCTTGCCCTGCGCGCCCAAATAGGCCTCGTAATCGGGGCTGGTCCACATATAGGCCTTGCATTCCGGGCTCTCGAGGCAGCGGCGCATGCAATAACTGCCTGTGTCATTGCTTGTTTCGAACGCGGCGTAATCGATACCGCCCAAGGAAATGCCTTCGGCCTGGAACGGACGGCGATAGCCATCGGAATGCCACCACCATTTGGAATATTGGATACGGTCCCAGTGCAGTATGTCTCGTTCGAGCTGACGGATCTCGACGATATCGAAAAACTGTTCCGCGCCTTCTTCGCACGGCCATAAAATGACGTCTGTGCCCTCGCTGTTTCCGGCTCCGCGCATCGCCCAGCAGAAAGGCTTATAGTGCATTTCGGCTCTTAGCTCGCTGTTGATTTCCTTGATTTCCTTGTGATGGAAAATCCGGAAAGCCGATCGGGTGGGATGCCATGCGATTTCGATATGATCGCGCTCGTCGTCATTTGTGCATGGAAGAAGGTCCACACGCGAAGGTCCGAAAACCACGCCTCTTGCCGCTTTGGCGCATTCAACCAGATTGGTCCCTTCCAGCCTTCCAGCCGAATGGATGGTCGCATATTGGTTGGCATCGAACTGGACGATGGCAAACAACTGGCGCTGGTCGCTGGGGTTGCATGTCGCCAGCTTCAGATGCGGACGTTCCAAAAGACCACCGGGGGCCTGGCTCAGGCACATCTGGGCATTTGTCGGACGGATAAGATAATAAGCTGGCCGTAGCGAGCCGATGCCCACTTCAATCATTTGTTCCAGCGACAATGGGTGGCCTTCCGGTGGTGCCGGAAGCGGCTTTTGCCATTCGGGCAAGGTCTTTATCTGCGCCGTGGCGCTGTCAAGCGGAACACCTGTTCCCAAGGCCAGAAAGGCCAGTACCAACGCAAATATGCTTTTGTGAAATCCCATGCCATTCTCCCATCCGGGAAAATGGAAGCATGCTCAGCGATTTCGTGCGCTACCCATTCGGGTAGTTTCATCAGTGGGCAGTCAAAAAGCGGTCGATCGGGCTTTGCCAATTGAGCGGTGCTTCGCGCAGCAGCGCCGCCAATTCGGCCTGTCTTCCGACCCCGGTTTTGCCGAACACGCCCTTCATCAGGAAACGCGCGGCGTTGACCGAAACACCGCGGTCTCGGGCATATTCTTCCATCGTCTTGCCGTCCGCGACATAGGCGGCGATCTTCGCTTCCGACGGTGTCAGGTCGAACCAGTCGCGCAAACGGGTGATGATTTCGTCTGAAACATCCCGCCTGCCGCCACCGACCAGCAAAATCGTCGCTCCGCCATTGGCGACTGCAAATCCTGCGCCGACCTTTGGATCGACCCGCATGGCGACCAGGAAAACGGTTGTGCCATTGTCATTGATCGGGATGTTTTCGGTGCGCGCCTCGCCTTCGCCGCGTGCGAGCCGCGCCAGCCGTTCCTGCGCTTCGCGGTCGGCAAAGCGCACCTTGACGTTGGTGGTCACGAGCCCCTCGGTCTTTTCGATCCAGCGCTGCGCCGTCGCATTGGCATGCAGCAGTTCCAGATCCGGCCCCAATGACATGACAATCGAGGGTGAGGCATCCAGCGCAGCCTCTGCATTGGCGGCGCGCAGATCGGCCTCTCCGATACGGCGGCTGATCCGGCTGGCGCGCTGGATATGCGGGACAAGGCGGGTCACGGCTTCGCGCAGCCCGCTGGTGTCGCGTTGATCCGGCCCCGGCATGCAAAGGCCCAGATGATCCTGCCCGTGCCGGTCGAGCGAAGCGATGATCGACACTTCGATATCCCAGTTGGACAGGAAGCTTTTGTAGAATTCATCCTGCTTGAACCTGTCACGCGCAACGATTTCGTCGCTGTGCACAACCTGACCAACGGGAATGGCATGGCCCGCCATGCTCCAAGCCTGTCGTCCGGCAAACATTGTGATATATCCGGCGCGGGCAAAGTCGTTCACCCCTGCCGCCCCGATGAAACGGCCTGTGGCGGGCTGTAGCCTTTCCCACACCAACATCGCCACATCCCAGCGCGGCGGGCTGAAATGGCTAATGAGCGAGGTGAGCGCGACATCCCAGTGCGCAGGGGAGAGCGCTGCTTCATAAATGTCTGAAATTACCGCGTCATAGGCCGCGATCAGTTTCCGGCTCTCCATAACTTAAGGTCTAGCACCGCCCTACCCATTTGAATAGCGCCAAGTTGCGCAAATGCCGACACAAGGGCGCTCGAATCGGGGTGGCTCCGCGCTGCCCGACAGGAGGAAAACATATGCGCACCGTCGTTCACCAGTTCATTGTTGCAGCTTCCGCGATGGCGCTTGTCGCCTGCGGCGGGGGCGGGGAGGATCAGGCCGCCAATGCGACCCAGGCGGACGATTCCACCCCCGCTCCCGCCGCACCCTCTGCCAGCGCTGCGCCGGTGCCGATACCGGGCGGGCCGATGAGCAAGGAAGACATGGCCAAGGCTGTCTGCATCTTCACGCCCGAAGAGGTGACGACGGCGATGGGCTTTGCCGTAGAGGCTGGCAAGCCGGAGCTTGAATATGCGAGCAGCGGGATGGCCGGGTGCGTGTACAAGGGCAAGGATAATGACCTGCGCGTCAACATGATCTGGACCGACCCTGTCTACTACGCCCAGACGCGCGCCAACCCCACGATGATGCGCGCCGGAAAGCTTGAAAAGCTGCCCGGCGACGCGGACGTTGCGTTCATGCAGTATCAGGATGCCGGGATTGGCGGGGCGCTCCATTATCTGCGCCGCAATATCATGGTCGAGGTGCGCCCGATGAGCTGGATGGACAGCAGCAACGAGGCGATGAAGGCAAAGCTGCTCAAACTCCCGCGCCGACCTTAAGGTCTCGAGCTTACAGTATCCAAATGCAAACCGTAGTGCTGAGCCTGTCGAAGCACGCCTAGCCGACAAGCGCCCTTCGACAGGCTCAGGGCTGCGGTAATGTTTCGACTAATATGCTCAAAAAGGAAGAGCCCGGTGAAGGGGGCACCGGGCTCATCTTTTTCCTAGGGGAGAGGAAAGGGGGTTTCGCGTCATTCCTTACAGCGCCCCGATCATTCCGGCTTGCCCGGTAATGCTCGTCAGCGCGAACAGGAAGGTCGATGCTGTCGCAAACACGGCGGCAACGGCGGAACGCAGGCGGTAGTCATAAGTCATTGTCTTTTCCTTTTATGCTCTTGTTCTTCAGGAAATCGGGGGAGAGGGTGTTTTCCTGATGACCCTTGGATAGGCCTTTGCTTCGCGGGGTGTGAGCATTTCTTTCGGCGAACGGTTATTCAAAATTGAATAGCCTGATGCTATATGGAGGCCATGTTCGATTGGAACGACCTGCGTTTCTTCCTCGCCGTCGCGCGCACGGGCAGCACGCTCGCCGCGGGGCGCAGCCTGAAGGTCGCGCAGGCCACCGTCTCGCGCCGCATCACCATGCTCGAGGAAGCGCTCGGTACCCCGCTCTTTGTGCGCAGCCCCAGCGGCTATACGCTTTCGGTGCGGGGGCAGGCGATGCTGCCGCATGCGGAACGCGTCGAGCGCGAGGTCGAGGCCTTGCAAAACAGCGTCGCCGCCGAAGGGCGTCGCCTCAGCGGCACCGTGCGCCTCACCACGGTCGAAAGCGCTGCCAATGTCTGGCTGATGCCCGCCATCGCCGCCTTTCGTGCGAAACACCCCGCCGTGGTCGCGGAGATCATTGTGGACGACCGCGCGCTCGATATTGCGCGGGGGGAGGCGGATATCGCGATCCGTTTCGGCACCCCGCCGCAAGACGAAAGCCTCGTCATCCGCCGCATCGTAGAGCTGCACGAAAGCGTCTATGTCCACCGCGATCTGGCCGAGCAGCTCGGCATACCCAACAGCTATGACGGGCTCACCCGCTTCCCCTTCATCAGCTTTGCTGGCCCCGGCGTCGGGCAGATCGACCGCTGGATCGATAGCCTTGGCCCCGATATGCAGATCGTCCACCGCGCCAACACGCTCTCCGCCGTGATCTCCGCCGCAAGGGCAGGGATGGGCGCGGCGGTGATGCCCTGCCTGATCGGCGATACGCATAGCGGCCTCGTCCGCCTCTTCCCGCCAATCCCCGAACTCACCACCCCCGGCTGGCTGGTGACGACCGCCGCCGCGCGCCAGCAACCGCATGTCCGCGCCTTGCTCGATCATATCGGCGATTTCATCCGCGCCTCGGTCGCCGAAACCGAAGCCCGCTACCGCATAGCCGACGCCGCCTGAGTGGCAGTAAAGCGCCGTAGTGCTGAGCCTGTCGAAGCACGCCTCAAGGTTTAAGCTAACCTGAAAAGCGCCCTTCGACAGGCTCAGGGCTACGGTCTTTCCTTCCACCCGCTCCCCCACAAAAAACCGCTGTCCTACACGCCCCCGCATGCGATAGCTGCCTTGCCTTTTCATGAAGCAAGGAAAAGGCCCATGGCACAGGACATCCTACCCCCCCCACCCGGAACCCCCCCCCCACCCCCACCCCTCCCCCCCCCTCTCTCCCCCCAACACCCCCCCCCCCCCGTTTGAATACCCCCCCCGCCCCCCAAGCGGCTGCGCTCCAACGGCCTCAACCCCATGCGGCAACGCGCCTTCATCGCCTGTCTGTCGGTCAATGGCAGTGTGGAAATGTCGGCCACTGCCGTAGGCGTCAGCGCCAACAGTTTCTACAACCTCAAACGGTCGGAAGGCGCGGAAAGCTTTGCCGCCGTGTGGGACACAGCGATCGAAATGGGCGCGCGCCGCGTGCTCGATACGCTGATGGATCATGCCATCCACGGCACGCCCGAAAAGCTGCTGAAGGATGGCCAGGTGATCCTAGAACGGCGCAAATATAACACCCGCGCGATGATGTGGATCGTGCAGCAACGCTTTCCGGAGCTGTATGGCGGCAACCTCAACCTTTCCGGCCGCCCGGCGAGCAGCCTGCCACACGGCATCCAGAAACTGAAAGAGGAATGGCGAAAGGAGTGGGAGGAGGAAGCCGCGCAGAAAGCGGCGGAGCGCGACGCCGCCTTCGCCGCCGCGCATAACAGCCATGAAGCGACCATGGCCCGCCTCTGCCAGAAATATCAGGCGAAGATCCGCGAGGAATATTTCTTCCGGGCAGAGGGCAACGCCATCGCCGCCGATTTCGCGCTGCGCCAGCTGACGCATATCGAGGTGGTGATGGATATTGGCGGCGTCAGCATGGAATTGATCCGCGAACATTTCCACACCGCCCCGCATGGCGGCCCGTGGAGCACAGAGGCCAGCCGCGCGCTGGAGGATGCCCGGCATGGAGCATGGGAAAAGGCCAGCGCAGAGGCGATGCGCCAACGCACGCGGGAACAGGCAGAGGATGCCATAGGGCAGGGCCCAGAGCCAGGCACAGAGCAGGACGGAGGGCAGGGCATCACCGACCCCGCACACCCGGCGATAGAGCCCTACACCCGCCCGCGCATGCCATTTTATTTGAATGAGGAAGATATGGTGAAGGACGAGGTCGCCCGCACGCGCCTGAACTGGCTAGGCGGTAGCCACAGGGAACGCTCTGCGGCAGAGGCGGAGTGGCGGGCAAACCGGCGGGTGGAGAGTGAGGCGCCGGCCAGTCCGCCAGAGCAGGGCGGAGGCTGGAAGGGGGATACCTATTTGCCAAGTGGGTAAGGGCTTGCCCGCCGAAGCCATGGCGTAGGCCGGGGATACGTTTTTGCCTGGGGGGTGAGAAGGAGGAGTAGCAAAACGGGGACATCGTATTCGGTGTCCCCGGCTTTGCGGGCGGCGTGGGCAGACGGGAATTTAGTGAATTTAGTAAACTGGCGCCGTAATTGCACCGTAATTGTGGCACCGTAATTCCACAATCAATTGATCTTATTCAGTTATCACGAAATTTCTGCTGTGCTTTGTTCAAAGCTAAGTTTGCATCGCCGACGGCTGAAGCGAATGATGTCTCTGCATGACGAAGCTGGTTTGAAAGTGCCTGTTGCGTAGCAAAGTCAGGCAGCGGCACGAGTATACTATCCACCTGTTCAGGCGGAAGTTCGATTAAGCCAGTCGAGCCAGTAAACAGTCGAGATATCTGCTCAGCCCCAAATCCGGAGCGAAGATAGTCACATAGATATTCGGGATAAATTTTGCTCTGATCGACGCGGATCAGAGTGACATGCCCATCAAAGATAGCGGGCGCTTCTCCACGATAAACTGCGCATTTACCAAGCGTTCCATCGCCGGTTGAAGAAAGCAGTACATCGCCATCCTCGACATGAACCGATTTCATCTCATCGTAGACATTCTTTTCGATATAATCGCCTTCGAACGCGATTGTTCCCAGCTTGGTTATATTAGAGCCTGCTTTTACTACGAGTGCATAGCCGTCTGCTTCGTCGACATATAATGCTGAAGCAGGGCTCTTACCCCTTTTTGTTTTCAGAAGGTTCAAATCCTTGATTGTTTTGGTCCCGGCGATTTGCAGTGCATGAAGTCGATCAGTAAGCTTAGGGTCCCAGTACTTCAGGTCAAAACGTGAAGTGCTGTCAGCGCCAATTTCCAAACTCGAGCGCGTAAACCAGCGCCAGCCGTCGCCGACTTTCTTGGAATTTTGTTTGTCGCGCTCTTGGCCGTGGTACTCAGACGCAATGCTTGCCATAATAGCATTGAAATTCAGATTGCGGATGGCCTCACCAGAACCGTGATAGCCGAGCGTTTCGACGTCCAAGAACAGCACTGGATAATCATGATCTAAGTCAGCATTCGGTGTGGAGCGCTTAACAAAATGCAAGACGGATGACTTTACGTTGATTTTATTGGGTTTGAACGTGGTATCTGGTAGACGAACGACTCCTCGTAGTATCATATGCTCTAGAAGGTATTTGCGAAGCGGAGCCGCCTGCTCAGTGTTGAGAAGTCCCTCGTCGATAACCGTACAAATCTCTCCGCCAGCCTTTACCGTTTGAGCCATTTTTTGCAGGAATAAAATTTGCCCCTTGGCCCCCTTAACTGGAAATTGATCGAGATCATCATCGGTGATGTTTTCGGACTCCGAGGTACCAAACGGAGGATTAGTAATTATGAGGTCTATATTGGCGTTGCCTGTGCTCCAAATACTTGATTTTTTAGACAAAGTATCTTCACACTGGATATTGGAATGGCCATCGCCAGCAATAATCATGTTCATTTTTGCCGAGGAGGCAACTCCATCATGAGCATCAGCACCAAAAAAAACACTCTGCTTAATCTTCGAAATGAGTTCAAATTTTCTGTTTTCGTTGATTTTTCCGGACGAGTGCAACATTTCGGCTTGCTCAACCGAAGCAAGCATCAAATAAACCAAAAATCCTCCTGTTCCACAAGCCGGGTCAACAACGCGCATATCACCATTGTATGCGAGTGTATTCAGAACCTTCTCCGCGCCAACAATTGCGTGCATAAGCTCAACTAGTGGCCTCGGTGTGAAATATTGCCCTAGCTTTTTTCCTTTTAATGTAGCTCGCACAAAATACTCAAACGCTGCTCCTTTCGAATCAGTGCGACTATCCCGAAACGAAACGCCCGAAAGTTCAATGACCATTTTTCGAAACGTCTTCGCATTCTTCAGATGTAACTCCTCGTGCAAAACATCGCCGTAGGGCGTATTTTTTTGACGCTATCCAGCATTGCAAGGATAGCAGTCTTAATCTGATCGGCCTCTACTTCCGGTTTCTCGGCAAGTTCGTGGAAGCGGTAGCTGTAAGGTAACGGCGCTCCATCTGAGTCAGATTTTTCTTCAAGCAGTTTCAAAAATAGGAGTTTTGCGAAGTCCGTGAACGCGTAGTCTTCGTTCTTTTCGATCTTTCGGATTGTATTGTGACACCTGGAAAACAGAGCATTGAGCTGCTTGAGTGGCAAGCCTGGTCGAAACGGTAGTGATGCATCTCCGCTTATCGTTACTTCGGAAAGGAAAGGATCTTTCCTAAGAGCGCTTACCGCCGCGGCCAATTCGGCTTTTGACGGCACTTTGTCACTCAGTTTTCCATTCCATCTGATCCGCTTTCCGGTAGTGGGATTTAAGCTCTCAAATTGATTTCCATTGGTGAGCACAACAAACGCAGCTTTGCAGTCCGATCCATAAGCGACAGCTTGGTCACGATCTTTCTGAGAGAGAGTTTTAGCAATTCGCTTGGCTTCCACGAGAAATGCGATCTTGCCAGCACGACGAACCAAAATGTCAACAAATCCTAGACTTGCCCTGGCTGTCCCAGTCGTCGGGTATTCGAAGGTAAAGTCCTTATCGACGTCATAACCTCGGCGGACCAAATAGGGGATGATCTTTTTGATCACCGTTTCGGTCTCGCTAATCTTACTCACCCTTCATCCCCCATTCTGAGTGCAGCTATAAACGCTTCTTGTGGAATTGAAACACTCCCATATTCTCGCATCCGGGCCTTGCCCTTCTTCTGCTTTTCCAGCAGCTTTTTCTTGCGCGTGATGTCGCCGCCATAGCATTTCGCGGTCACATCCTTGCGCAGCGCGGCGATGGTTTCGCGGGCGATAATCTTGCCGCCGATCGCCGCCTGGATCGGGATCTTGAACAGATGGCGGGGGATCAGGTCTTTCAGGCGCTCGCACATGCCGCGGCCGCGCGCTTCGGCGGTGCTGCGGTGCACGATCATGGAGAGCGCGTCGACCGGATCGCCATTGACCATGATGCTCATCTTCACAAGGTCGCCCTCGCGGTGGCCGATCTGGTGATAGTCAAATGACGCGTAGCCGCGGCTGATGCTCTTCAGCCGGTCGTAAAAATCAAAGACCACTTCATTGAGCGGCAGTTCATAGACGATCTGCGCGCGGCCGCCGACATAGGTCAGCTGTTTCTGGATGCCGCGCCTGTCCTGGCACAGCTTCAGGATAGACCCCAGATATTCGTCGGGGCAATAAATGGTCGCCTCGATCCACGGCTCCTGGATTTCCTCGATGCGGTTGACATCGGGCATGTCCGCCGGGTTGTGCAGCTCCATATCGCGCGCATCCTCGGTCTTGCTGCGGCCGAGTTTCAGCTTGTACACCACCGATGGCGCAGTGGTGATCAGATCAAGATCATATTCTCTGGAAAGGCGCTCCTGGATGATTTCCAGGTGGAGCAGCCCCAGGAAGCCGCAGCGAAAGCCAAAGCCCAACGCAGCGCTGGTTTCCATCTCGAAACTGAAGCTCGCGTCGTTGAGGCGCAGCTTGGAGATAGATTCGCGCAGTTTCTCGAAATCCGCCGCGTCGGTGGGGAAGAGGCCGCAGAACACCACCGGCTGCACTTCCTTGAAGCCGGGCAGGGGCTCTGCCGCCGGACGCTTCGCATCGGTGATGGTATCGCCGACGCGGGTTTGCGCGACTTCCTTGATTTGCGCGGTGATAAAGCCGACTTCGCCGGGGCCGATTTCATCGAGTATCTCGATCTTGGGGCGCATGCAGCCGACGCGGTCGATCAGGTGGGTGGTGCCCGCCTGCATGAATTTGACCTGCTGGCCCTTTTTGATCGCGCCATCGATGACGCGCACGAGGATGACGACGCCCAGATAGGGGTCGTACCAGCTATCGACCAGCATCGCTTTCAGCGGCGCGTTGCGGTCACCCTTGGGCGGGGGGATACGGGTGACGATGCTTTCCAGCACCTCGGCGATGCCGATGCCCGATTTGGCGCTGGTAAGGACGGCGTCGTCAGCGGGCAGGCCGATGATTTCCTCAATCTCTGCCTTCACCTTGTCGACATCGGCGGCGGGCAGATCGATCTTGTTGATGACGGGCACGATTTCATGGTCATGCTCGATCGACTGGTAAACATTGGCGAGGGTCTGCGCCTCCACCCCTTGCGCGGCATCGACCACGAGCAGCGCGCCTTCGCATGCGGCGAGGCTGCGGCTGACTTCATAGGCGAAGTCGACATGGCCCGGCGTGTCCATCAGGTTCAGCTCATATGTCTGGCCATCCTTCGCGGTGTAATCCAGGCGGACGGTCTGCGCCTTGATGGTGATCCCGCGTTCCTTCTCAATATCCATATTATCAAGGACTTGTGCCGACATCTCGCGCTCGGAAAGGCCACCGGTATGTTGGATTAGCCGGTCCGCCAGCGTCGACTTGCCATGATCGATATGGGCAATGATAGAGAAGTTCCGAATGTGGGAGAGGTCAGTCATTCCGGCCCCCTAGCAGCGCCTGACATTCCCCACAAGGCAGCGCAATCGCTGCATGACAGCCGACATCACCTCTGCTAGGCGCGCGTCATCATGCTCAACCTGAACGGCATCACCGTGCGCCTTGGCGGACGCACTATCCTCGACCGCGCCACCGCCGCGCTGCCGCCCTATGGACGGATCGGTTTGATCGGGCGCAACGGTGCCGGAAAGTCGACTTTGATGAAGGTAATGATCGGTTCGCTGGAGGCCGATGACGGCAGCCTCGAAATGCCCAAAGGCACGCGCATCGGCTATATCGCGCAGGAAGCTCCAGCGGGCACCGCGACGCCTTTCGAAACGGTGCTGGCGGCGGACACCGAGCGCGCTGCATTGATGATTGAAAGCGAGCAGGAGAATCTCGATCCCGATCGCATGGCAGAGGTGCACGAACGGCTGATCGCGATCGATGCCTATACCGCACCGGCACGGGCCTCGCGCATATTGGTTGGCTTAGGCTTTGATGAGGAGATGCAAGGGCAACCGCTCGACAGTTTTTCCGGTGGGTGGAAAATGCGTGTTGCGCTGGCATCGCTTTTGTTCTCGCAACCGGACCTGTTGCTGCTCGACGAACCGTCAAACCACCTCGATCTCGAAGCAACGCTTTGGCTTGAAAATTTTCTCAAAAACTATCCCGCGATGATGGTGGTCATCAGTCACGAGCGCGATCTGCTCAATAATGTTGTCGACCATATCCTGCACCTCGAAGGCGGGCAGGTCACGCTGTACAGCGGCGGCTATGACAGTTTCGAACGCCAGCGTGCGGAGCGGGCTGCACAATTGGCGGCGGCCAAGGCAGCGCAGGACGCGCAGCGTGCCAAGCTGCAGGACTATATCGCCCGCAATTCCGCCCGCGCCTCGACAGCGAAACAGGCGCAGAGCCGAGCCAAGGCGCTGGCCAAGATGCAGCCGGTGCAGGCGATGGTCGATGATCCGACGCTGAGTTTCGATTTCCCCAGCCCCGACGAATTGAAACCCCCGCTGGTCACGCTGGATCTGGCCAGTGTCGGTTATAGTCCCGGCAATCCTGTTTTGCAGCGGTTGAATCTGCGCATCGACCCCGACGACCGGATCGCGCTGTTGGGCCGCAATGGCAACGGCAAAACAACATTGGCCCGATTGCTCGCGGCTCAACTGATGCCGATGGAGGGTTCGATGAACGCATCGGGCAAGATGCGCGTTGGCTACTTCACGCAATATCAGGTCGAAGAACTGGACGGCGACGATACGCCGCTCGAGCATATGACCCACCAAATGAAAGGCGCGACCCCGGGTGCGGTGCGGGCGCAACTGGGGCGCTTCGGCTTTTCTGGCGCGAAAGCGACCACGCAGGTCGGCAAGCTATCAGGCGGTGAGCGCGCGCGCTTGGCGCTGGCGCTGATTACCCGTGAGGCACCGCATATGCTCATCCTCGACGAACCGACCAACCACTTGGACGTCGATGCACGCGAAGCGTTGGTGCAGGCTTTGAACGAATATGCGGGGACTGTCGTACTCGTCAGCCACGACCGGCACATGCTCGAGCTGACGGCGGACAGGTTGGTGTTGGTTGATGGCGGTACGGCGAAGGAATTTTCCGGTTCGATCGACGATTATACCGACTTCATTCTGGGTAAGGGCCCAGCAAAGGATAAGCTCTCCAAGGCTGACCGGAAGGAAGACAAGAAGGTCGCGGCGGCGGCGCGTGAAGCGCAGGCAAAGCTGAAGCGTGAGGTAAACGATGCGGAGGCTGATTTGGCGAAGCTGGAGGTCGTACTGTCCGCGATTGATAAGGCTATGTTCGACCCGCAATCTGCTTCGAGCGAATATAAAGACCTGACTATGGGCGAATTATCGCAACGGCGCGGAAAGATCGTCGCTGCGCAGGAGGCCGCAGAAGCGCGCTGGATATCTGCAAGCGAGGCTCTGGAAAAGTTGGGCTAGTCCGCCAGTTTCTGGTTCAGGCGGATTAGTCGATCAGGAAGTTCTACCAGTATTTCCAGCCTCTGCGCGCGATCTGCGCATAGCCAGCCAGAAATTTCATCCAATGTCCGGCCGCAGCCAAGGCACCACTGTCCAGTCGGATCAATAGTGCAAACCTTGATGCAAGGCGATGCAACGTCATCCATTCAATTCGCCAGAACTTTGTGAATAGCGTCGAGCGCGGCGGCAAAGCGCGCATCCCCAATTCCCCGAACCAAAGTGTAGCGGACACCGCGCGCATCCAGTTCGGATTTACACAAATCAAAGAAGTGCTGCCGTTCCTCGGTTTTCGCATAAACGCGTAAACCATCGTCAACAAAGGGCAGGTCGATATCGAGCAGTAGGTAGAGATCGGCATAGCTGTTGAAACCGGCAAACCACGGATCGTTAAGCCCAAACATCATCTGCGCCCAGACTTCGGTAATCAGCGGATCGGTATCAAACAGCACCAAGGGCGCGCTTAATTCCGCTCCACGCTCTGCCGCAGCTTTGTTCATCGCATCCTGCGCTTCGGCTATATGCACCAATTCGGCCATGCCAATGTCTGTGCCATGCGCCTCGCAATAAGCGCGGCCATATTCGGGGACGACCTCGCAGCCGAAATGCGCCGCAAGCCGTGTGGCCAGCGTCGATTTGCCTGTGCTTTCAGGCCCATGGAGGCAAATGCGCTTCATTCCTGCCGCGCCTGTACCTTGCGCCATTCCACCAGCCCGGCAACCGCAAGCACGAGGAACAGCGCATACAGTCCGGCGGTCAGGTAAAGCTCTTTCAGAATATAGAGCGGGATGGAAATGATGTTGACCGCAATCCACCAATACCAATTCTCAATCAGCCGTCGTGTCATCAATATTTGCCCGACGACGGATAGCATTGCCACACCTGCGTCCCAGAACGGAAAGCTGGCGTTGGTGTGATTGGTCATGATCAGTCCCCAAGCCAGCGTGGCAAGGATTGACCCTGCAATCCATGCGCCGAATCCGTTTGGGCTGAGTTCTTCGACGACGATTTCGCCAGCATCCGCCTTGTTACGGCTCCAACTCCACCAGCCATAGGCATTAACAGCGATGAAGAAAATCTGCAGCCCGGCATCGCTGAAGAGCTTCGCATCCCGAAAGATGATAAAGTAAAGTGACACCATGGCAATCGCGAATGGATAATTCCATACTGAGCGGCGGATGATGAGGATGATATTGGCGACGCCAAGCAAGACGGCGGCGATTTCGATTGGCGTCATGAAAGTGGCGTCTCCAGCCAGTTGCTCAGCAGGCGATTGACCTCTTCCGGCGCGTCTTGTTGCACCCAATGCGAGATTCCGGGTAGACGATGAACCGTAAGTTTGGGCACCCATTCTTCCATCCCGTCGAGCAGGTGGATATCGAGTGCGAGGTCATTTTCCCCCCAGAGAACCAATGTCGGCACGTTGACCATGGCGTCGCCCACCTCGCGCGCCTCTGGATAGCGCACCAGCGCGCGGTAATAGTTGACCATTGACTGCATAGCGCCGGGCTGCTGTGCTGCCTCGGCATAAATATCCAGATCTTGCGGTGGGAAACGATCCTTGTTTGCCGCCGTGTTGAAGAATGCCCCGCGCACCGCTTTGGCATCGTTGGCCAGCATCATCTTTTCTGGCAGCCAGGGAAGTTGGAAGAAGAAGATGTACCAGCTTTTTTTCTTCTGCCGCCAATATTTCAATTCACGCTCCGCGCATTTGGGATGCGGGACGTTCATAATGACCAGCCGGTCGAGTGGACGTATTTTCTGGATGGCGAAGGTCCACGCGATCACCGCACCCCAATCATGCGCGACGAGCATCACTTCGTCGGTAGGGGCTTCCACTTTGGCCAGATCGATCAAAGCAGCCACGTCAGCCATTAGGTGATCCATGCGATAGGCTGGCACTCCTTCCGGTTTGGATGACGCGCCGTAACCGCGCATATTGGGTGCCCAAACCCGCCAGCCCTGCGCTGCTAGTTCAAGCATCTGGTGCCGCCACGAAAAGTTCAGTTCGGGAAAACCGTGTAGCAGGATCGCAAATTTACGCGATTGAGGATCGCCCGCTTCTGCCAATTCAAAGCGTTGCCCATTGGCCTCGACGAAGCGCTGGCGGATGCCTGAAGCCGCATCTGCCACCCACGAAAAATCGGTCATTCTTATGGTTCCTCCCAGCTCACGCTCGGCATATCGGCGCGACCACAACGCGTCCAGACGAAACGGCAACGATTTTCGCCGATTGACGTTGTTCTCGCGAAGTGCAATTTCTTTGGTTGAGGAAGAGGAGAGGTTGCTCAGATGGCTGAAAAGAAAGCAAAAGCTAAAGCAGGTGGCGGCAAGAAAAAGGGATTGGGTGCAATTCCCGAAACCGCATTTGATGCAGCTAACGATGCGACCATGGCTCTAGGGCCGTTGGCCGGCCTCGCGCGCGAAGATTTTGCGGGTGCCATCGGTGTTATGCTTCGGCAGACCGCAGCCAATCCGAACAGCGCTTTCAAGGCTATGTCGGGGCTGACCGAAGATGCGGTCAAGATCATGGCCGGCAAATCCGATCTGGCACCAGACCCCAAAGACAAGCGCTTCATGGATCCGGCCTGGACCTTCAATCCCTTCTTCAAAGCCGGTGCGCAATATTATCTGGCGGTGCAAAAGGGCATCAAGGGTTGGATCGAGGATCTGGAGCTTGATGCGCTCGAGCGTGATCGCGCCAATTTCGTCAGCCAGATGGTCATTGATGCGCTTGCACCGACCAATAGCTTGATCGGGAACCCGACCGCGCAGAAGCGGCTTGTGGACTCCGGCGGTCTGAGCCTGATCAAGGGGCTGCAAAATGCCTATAATGACATGGTTCACAATGATGGCATGGTCAGCCAGGTCAACAAAAAGCCTTTCAAATTGGGGGAGAATATCGCGACCACCCCTGGCAAAGTCGTCTACCGAGACGAGATGTTCGAGCTGATCCAGTACACGCCCGTGACCGAGGAAGTGTACGCGATCCCGCAACTCACCATCCCGCCGCAGATCAACAAAATGTACATCAACGATCTGTCGCCGGAAAAGAGCATCATCAAATGGCAGGTCGAGCATGGTTTCCAGACCTTTGTGATCAGCTGGCGGAACCCAACGCACGATCAGGGCGTCTGGGGAATGGGCGATTATATCGAGGCATGCCGCAAGGCCGTCGATGTGGTTTGCGAAATTACCGGCAGCGAAAAGGTCAACGTCTCAGGTGGCTGCTCGGGCGGCCAAACCATGTCAGTGCTGTGCTCGCGTATGGCGGCAGATGGCGATGACCGGATTAATGCAATCACCATGATGGTCTGCGTGCTTGAGCCAAAGCCGGGTGATACCGAGGCCAGCTCGCTTGTCAGTCACAACGGCATCAGCCTCGCAAAACAGCGTGCGGCCAAGAAAGGCGTGATCGAAGGCAGCAGCCTGGCACGTGGCTTTGCGTGGCTGCGGCCCAATGACCTGATCTGGAACTATGTCATCAACAACTATCTGCTCGGTGATGATCCACCAGCATTTGATATCCTTTTCTGGAACGCAGATGCGACCAATTTGTCGGCGAGCCTGCTGGGTGATTTCCTCGAACTGTTTGAGGCCAATGCCTATGCTGCCCCCGGCACCTTTAATATCGCAGGCCATACGCTCGATCTGACCAAGGTGAAGGGCGATATGTTCATTCTGGGCGGCACCACCGACCATATTACCCCGTGGCAGGCCTGCTATCGTTCGACGCAGTTATTCGGCGCGAAGAATGTCGAATTTGTGCTGAGCCAAGCGGGCCATATGCAGGCGATCCTCAATCCTCCGGGTAACCCCAAGGCCAAATATTGGCGGAATACCAAGGGTAATCCACCTGCGGATGTAAAGCAATGGATGAAGGGGGCCGAAGAAAATTCCGGTAGCTGGTGGCCGTTCTGGACAGAATGGCTTGCTGAGCGCTCGGGCAAGAAGGTGAAGGCGCCAAATGGTTGCGGCAGCAAAGCGCATCCGCCCATGGAAAATGCACCGGGTCTTTACGTCCTCGATTGACGCTTGCGTAAAGCGCGTCGCAGGCTATGCTGCGACGCAACAAAAGACGCCCGCAGCGGCCCGGGCAGCAGGGGAACAAACATGACCAAAACACGCGAGCCGCGTTTCAGCATGGAGCAAGTCGACGGGCGAAATCTGCGCGTCGCGCACTGGAAGGCTGAGAGCAAAACCGACAAGCTGCCGTTGCTGTTTTTCAACGGCATAGGTGCGAATATCGAGGCGATGGCGCCGTTGGCGCATATGCTGCCCGATCGTGATTTCCTGACCTTTGATATGCCAGGCGTCGGTGGCTCGCCAGAGCCGATGGTGCCCTATAATGCGTGGATGATGGGGCGGATTTCGGAGCAACTGCTCGACCGGTACGACATGGCGCAGGTCGATGTCATGGGCGTTAGCTGGGGCGGGGCGATGGCGCAGCAGTTCACTTTGCAGAACGGCCCGCGCGTCAACCGCCTGATCCTGGCTGCAACCACGGCAGGTATGCTGATGGTCCCAGGTAACCCCAAGGCGTTGATCAAAATGGCCGATCCACGTCGCTACATCGATCCCGATTTCATGCGCAAGCATTTCAATACCTTATATGGCGGAACAGATGATGGCTCTGAAGGCCATATTGGCCGTATCAAGCCGCCGTCAAAGACCGGCTATTTCTATCAGTTGTTGGCGATGCTTGGCTGGACCAGTGCACCCTTCTTGCCTTTCATGAAGCATGATACGTTGATCATGATGGGTGGCGATGATCAGATTGTACCCGTCGCCAATGGCCATTTTCTGAAAATGCTGATCCCAAATAGCGAACTGTTCATCATCGATGATGGCGGACATCTGTTCATGCTCAGCCATGTTGAGGAAAGTATTACCGCGATGCGCGAATTCCTTGATCGGCCCAAGGTAGCGAAAAAACAGGCGGCTTAACTGCGCTTCGCAGTTTCCTTGCAGGTCTTGATTGCAGCCGGGGCAGGGGCTTTGCCCTTGCGTTCAAAGCGGGCGAAATAGGCGCCGACTTCGGGCCGTTCGGCAAATTCGACCAAGCGGTAGCCGACAGCGTCAAACTCGCAAAACAGCAGTTTTGGCGGAATGCCGTGCTGCTTGGTCGCGCGGTCCCGGTCAACAACGATAACCTGCCCACCGGATTTTAACGCGCTACGCAGACGCCAGATGAAGGCATAAGGTTCGGTCACCTCATGGTACATGTGCACCATGAAGATGCGGTCGAAACTGTTCGCGGGGAGGCGTGGATCGTCGATGCCACCTTCCTTGATCGCGACATTGTCCAGCCGCTCGCGTGAGATGCGTTCGCCGAGCCGGTCCAGTGCGCCGCGATTGATGTCCTGCGCCAGAACACGGCCTTTTACGCCGACGCGTTCAGCCAAGCGCACAGTATAATAGCCTTCGCCTGCACCTATATCGGCGACCGTCATTCCCGGTTCGATGGCAGCCCAGTTCATCAATTTTGTCGCTTCACCCGCCTCGTCGCGTGCGGCTTCGGTAGAAAATTCTGTGTCACCGGTCTGCGAAACGGCCCGATCAGCTTGGGGAAATTGCTTCGAAGTTTCCGGGCGGTCGTCTTGTTTTTCAACCTCTTTGCACGCCGGCATTGCCAGCATCAGCGCGGTCGCCGCCAACAGGTTTGGAAACTTTACACTCATATCCCCAGCATTAGGCGGATAAGAAGCGGGGGAAAAGCGCTTTCCGCTGCATTCGACTGATTGCATTTACATTTTCGCTGCTTATGCTTCTTATTCGGAGAAGAGGCTGACCTTAAGGTTGGCGGGCAAGTGAAGGAGGGAGCGCTTGCGTCACATCGCAATCATCGGGTCAGGCCCCGCAGGTTATTACACCGCCGAAGCCGCGCAGAAACAATTTGGCGATGATGTGCGCGTTGATGTCATCGACAGGCTGCCTGTGCCTTACGGACTTATCCGTTTCGGCGTCGCCCCCGATCACCAGTCAATCAAGGCGGTTTCGCGGCGTTATGAAGGTGTGGCGCTGTCCGAAAATGTGCGCTTCGTCGGCAATGTCATGGTCGGCGAGGATATCTCGATAGACGAGCTTCTCGGCATGTATGACGCGGTTATTCTCGCAACCGGAGCGCCCAATGATCGTGACCTTGGCATTCCAGGGTCCGACTTGCCCGGCGTCTTTGGCAGTGCGGCATTTGTCGGATGGTATAATGGCCACCCGGATTTCGCCGATCTTGAGCCTCCGCTTGAGGGCAAGCATGTAGTGATTGTCGGGAATGGCAATGTTGCGCTCGATGTCGCACGTATCCTCTCCAAAACCCGCGTCGAACTCGGCGGTTCGGATATCGTCAGTCATGCGCTCGATATGCTCGAAACCGCGAATACTGAAGAAGTGACAATCCTCGGTCGTCGTGGGCCACACCAGATTGCGATGACGCCTAAGGAGTTGGGCGAACTGGGCCATCTGGAACGGGCGTGCCCCTATGTTGACCGTGCGGATCTGCCCGATGAGGGTGAAGACATGCTGCTTGAACCCGGCTTGCGCAAATCGGTGACGTGCCTGCGCGAATTTGCGGCGATCCCTGAGAGCTACAGGGCGACCAAGCCGATATCCATTGAATTTGATTTCTTTGCTGCCCCCGTTGCCATTGAGGGAAATGGTAAAGTCGAGAGGATAATTGTCGAACGCACCGAACTGGATAGCGAATTGCGCAGCCGGGGAACCGGCGAGACTTACGCGATCGACTGCTCGATGGTCGTAGCTTGTATCGGCTATCAGACGCCCTCAATCGAAGGCGTGCCCTATGAGCATGGCCGCGGTCGCTTTGCCAATGTCGAAGGCCGCATCCTTCCGGGGCTCTATTGCGTCGGTTGGGCCCGGCGTGGACCTTCAGGCACAATCGGTACCAACCGGCCCGATGGTTATATGATCATCGAAGCTGTTGCCGACGATATCGCAGACGGAGCAGGCAAGCAGGGGCGTGCTGCGCTCGATGAACTGCTCGAACAACGCGGCATTCAAATCGTCAAATTTTCCGATTGGAAGAAGATCGAGGAAGCCGAAATTGCCCGGGCCAGGGAAGGGGCTCCGCGCGAGAAGTTCGTTCGCATCGAAGATATGATCAAAGCGGCGAATTGAACGTCAGAGCAGTAGCGAAACGGCGTGGATAATGATCCCGGCCAGCCCGCCAACCAGCGTGCCGTTGATGCGGATGAATTGAAGATCGCTACCAACGGCATTTTCAACGCGGTCGGTGATTGTGCTCGCATTCCATCCGCCAATCGTATCTGAAACCAGGCTTACAATCTGGTCGCCATAATTTTCGGTTGTGCCGACGATGGCGCGGCGGGCGAAGCGGTTGATCTGACGTTTCAGCCTTTCATCATCCTGCAGAGTGGCGCCCAGCTTAGTTAGCGCCTCTCCAAAGCTTCCTGCCAATGCTGCGTCAGGATTGCGTGCGGCCTTGAGCAACGCATCCCGTCCCTGACCCCACAGTCCGTCGATCCATTTTGCGAAAGCCGGGTTCTTGAGCAGTTCCTGCTTCCAGTGATTGACCTTGGCCTGCAATTCCTTGTCGTGACGCAAACCATGCGCAAGTTTTTCCAGCCCTTCCTCGCCCTTTTCGCGCAAAGGATGGTCGGGGTCTTCGGCCATGTCGCCAAGCAGCTTTTCAAGGCCGCTGACAATCGCATTGGCTAGCCGGTCATCGAGCCCGGTCCAGCGCATTATCGTGCCAGCGCGCTCCTCGACCATCGCACGGATGATATGCTCATTGGCTTCGAGTGTCTTGGCGGCCCATGCAATGATGCCATCGAGCACGGGTAAATGCCGCCGTTCCTTGATCATCGCGGCCAGCAACTGTCCGAGTAGCGGCGCAATATCCAGTTTTTCAAGCTGGGTACGTACCGCGCCCTTGGCGATGCCGCCCAATCGTTCGTCATCGAGCGATTCGACGATATCGCCGAGCAGGCGAGAGGCCCCCATCCGCATCCGGCCTTCGCCGGACCCCGGCGTTGTCAGGAAACGGCCCATCGCGCCTGCAACATCCATCGTCTGCACTTTGCGTGCGACAATGCCAGTGCGCAGAAAATTGGTGCGCAGGAATCCCGCCAACGTTCTGCCGAGGCGCTCCTTGTTGTTCGGGATGATCGCCGTATGCGGGATTGGAATGCCCAACGGATGACGAAACAATGCGGTCACCGCAAACCAGTCTGCCAGACCGCCTACCATGCCAGCTTCGGCAAAGGCAGTTAAAAAGCCCCAGTGCGGATGCACATTGCGCTCGAGATGGATGCCAGCGACAAACAGCAGCGCCATCAGGATGAGCAACGCCGTAGCGATACGGCGCATCTTGCGCAGTTCGTCGTCGCGCCAAATATAGCGCTCGCGTTCTGCCTGATTAAGCTGACTGACCGATTTTACCATTCAAGCGACCGCTTAGCGTGCCATGACGGTAAAGTCACTCGGCAGGCTGCAATCCCGGTGCCATGCCTGTAGACGGACCACCTGATTTCGAACGGCTCTCTGGGTCGTCGGCATCGTCACCGGGTTTGAACGTCAACAACCGATCGCGCAACCAAGGTCCAGCGCGCTTTTCCAATCCATCGGCGAGACTGAACCCGGCCGGGACGATAAGCAACGTCAGCAACGTCGATACGATCAGGCCGCCAATCACCACGGTACCCATCGGCGCGCGCCATTGTCCGTCACCACCGAGTGACAGAGCAGTCGGGATCATACCTGCCGTCATCGCGACAGTCGTCATCACAATTGGCTGTGCACGCTTGTGGCCAGCTTCCATGATGGCCTGGAACTTGGGAACACCGCGCTCCATTTCTTCGATGGCAAAGTCGATGAGCAGAATCGAGTTTTTGGCGACAATACCAAAAAGCATCAGAACACCGATGAACACAGGCATCGAGATCGGCTGACCGACGATGGCCAGCGCGAGCATCCCGCCAAGCGGCGCCAGAAGCAGCGAGCCCATATTGACCAATGGTGACATGAAACGCCGATAGAGCAGTACAAGCACCGCAAACACCAGCAGTGTCCCTGAAATCAGCGCAATACCGAAATCGCGCTGCATTTCCTGTTCCCATTCCTGGCTGCCAAAGGGCGCTCGTGACACGCCTGTTGGAAGGTTCTTCATCACGGGAAGGTTGTTGATCTTGGCGTCGGCGTCGGACGAGACAATTCCCGGTGCAAAATCAGCACCCACAAAGATACGGAAATTCTGGTTCCGCCGTTGAATGGTGGTAGGGCCTGCACCAAAGGTGATTTCCGCGACGCGTTCCAACGGAACCGAACCGCCATTTGCCGTTGGCACAGGCAGATTGCGGATGTTTGCCATATTTTGACGCGATTCTTTGGCCAGCATGACGCGGATCGGAATTTGACGATCAGACAGCGAGAATTTGGCGCTATTCTGGTCAATATCGCCCAAAGTCGCGATGCGGATAGCCTGGCTGAGCGCGACGGTGGTGACACCCAATTGCGACGCAAGGTCGAGCCGTGGCGTGATAATCAACTCAGGGCGCTGCAAATCGGCTGCAATACGCGGTGCTCGAAGCTCTTTTAGAGTCTTCATTTCCTCGACAAGACGTTGTGCTGTCTGGTCGAGCTGGGCGGGGTCGGAGCCCGAAAGCATGACCGAAACATCACGTCCGGAGCCACCGCCGCCGGGGCCGAATGTCAAGAAGGTTACACGGGCGTCTGCGATCTTGGATAACACCGGTGTAAGTGCTTCTTCGAATTCCTGGCTGGTGCGGTCGCGGTCTTCGTGCAGCGTGATGAAAATATTCCCGTTGCCCTCACCAACGCGCTGCAATGCGGTTTTTACTTCCGGTTCCTTCCGCACAATCGCGACCACTTCATCAGAAACCTCTTTGGTGCGCTCCAGTGTCGTCCCAGGAACCATTTCGATGCGGATGCGGGTGAAATCCTGATTGCCGTCGGGGAAAAACTGTTTGGGCAGGACGACCATCAGAACAACGGTTAGCGCGAGCGCGAGCACACCAATGCCCATCATCCAGCGGCGATGGCCCAGTGACCAACGCAGGATCTTCATATAACGGTCCATCAATGGACCCTCGCCATGCTCTGCGATTCCGCCAGATTTCAGGAAATAGGCGGCGATCATCGGTGTGATCATGCGTGCGACGGCAAGGCTCATCAGTACCGAAGCAACAACCGTCAGGCCGAAATTCTTGAAAAACTGTCCAGCTACGCCGGGCATCAAGCCGACAGGAAGGAACACGGCAACGATTGAGAAGGTCGTGGCAACAACTGCAAGGCCGATTTCGTCGGCGGCGTCGATAGATGCCTGATAGGCGGATTTGCCCATGCGCATATGCCGCACGATATTTTCGATTTCCACAATCGCATCATCGACCAGCACACCCGCAACCAGACCCAGTGCCAAGAGCGACATGGTGTTTAAGGTGAAGCCCATCAGGTCGAGGAACCAGAATGTCGGAATGGCGCTCAACGGAATGGCAATTGCCGAAATGATGGTTGCGCGCCAATCGCGCAGGAACAGGAACACAACGACGATCGCGAGCAATGCGCCTTCAATCATTGCAGCCATCGAGCTTTTATATTGGGCCTTGGTGTAGGCGACGCTGTTGAACAGTGGGGTGAACTTGATGCCCGGATTTTCCTTGGCGATCTTTTCCATTTCAATGGTGGCATTGTCGAACACGGTAACGTCGGAAGCACCCTTGGCGCGCGACATGCCGAATGTGACAACTTGGCGTCCGCTTTCGAAGGCCATGGAGCGCTGCTCGCTATAGCCATCCGTCACCTCTGCAACATCTGCAAGCTTAACCGACCGTCCGCCACCAAGGCTGATGTTTCGCTGGCTAAGTTCATAGGCGTTGGCGGCATTGCCCAGAATGCGAACCGACTGGCGCGATCCTGCAATTTCCGATTGCCCGCCTGCGGCATTCAGATTCTGCTGCCGCAAAACCGAGTTGATCTGACTTGCGGTGACACCAAGCGACTGCATTTTGGCGGGATCGAGAATAACGCGGATTTCGCGATTGACGCCGCCATTGCGGCTAACCGATGCCATGCCTTCAACCGCCAGAAGGCGCCGTGAAACGGTGTCATCAACAAACCAGCTCAGCTGTTCGAGCGTCATGTCCGAAGCTTCAACCGCAAAATAGGCAATTGGATCGCTTGAGGTCGCTACCTTGAAAACTTGCGGTTCCAAAATGCCGTCCGGTAGATCGCCGCGAATCTGGTCAACCGCGTTTTTCACTTCGCTGACAGCCGCGTTGATATCGTCACCGATTTCAAATTCAGCGCTGACAGAAGTGTTACCTTCCGAGGCCGAGGCATCGATGTTGCGCACGCCCTGAACGCTTCGGATCGCAGATTCGACCTTTTGGGTGATTTGCGTTGTAATCTCTACCGGTGAGGCACCTGGTTGGGAAATGGCAACGACAACGACCGGGAATTCAATATCGGGGTCATTCTGCACATCCATGCGCGAGAAGGACATGATTCCCGCAAGTGTCAGGGCAATGAACAGGACGATCGGTACGACTGGGTTGCGTATCGACCATGCCGATATGTTGCGGAAGTTCATTTTGTTTTACCCTGCGACGCGGACTTGACGAGTTTGGGGGTGACGGTTTCGTCCGGATTCAGGAAACCGCCCGCATAGAGAACGACCCGTTCAGTGCCATCAAGCCCTTCGCTGATAGCTATGCCCTCTTGGGTGACGATGCCGGTCTTTACCGGGCGCCGCTGAACCTTATTCTGTGCTGTGACGATATACACAAAGCTGCCGTCGCGATCATTTTGGATTGCTGACTCTGGCAAAATCGCCGCAGTAACTGCCCCGGCCTTGATTTCCACCGAGGCAAAACCGCCCGGCTTGAGCGCGCGATCAAATGGCAGGGCAATGCGGGCAATACCCTGACGGGATTGAGCGTTGATTGTAGGCGAAATCTGCCAAATCGTGCCCGTAAACTGACGATCGCTGCCGACAGGCGTGACAGTTGCCGGAACGCCAACTGAGATTCCAGCCAGTTCGGCTTCACCCAGTTGTGCCTGCAATTCCAGTTCGCCGCCCTTCGCCATGCGGAACAGAACTCCGCTGCCTTGGGTTACAGTCTGCCCGGGTTCCACATTGCGTTCGAGAACAAATCCGCCAACCGGTGCCCGAATGTCGAGACGAGCGGTTCGCGCGCGCAACTCCCGTAGTTGCGCTTCTGCGATGCCCACACGTGCCCTTGCACTGTCGCGGGTTGCAGTTTTCCGATCGACATCGGCCTTCGAGATGAAACCACGATTGACCAACTGCATCGCACGGTCCAATTCGTTCTGCGCGAGTTGAAGGTCCGCACGTGCGGCTTTTATTTGCGCTTCCTGACCGATAATCTGTTGCGACTGGACAGAACGCTCAATGCTCGCAAGAACCTGTCCCTGCTGGACCCAGTCACCTGCATCGACAAATACCTGGGATACTTGGCCGCCTTCACCGACAACGCCGACCGGGATTTCGCGGCGCGCCGCCAATGTTCCGGTAGCCGAAATCGAACGCGCAATCGTCTCCCGCCCAGGAGCAATTACCGAAACGGTCTGGGCCTGACCTTGTTTGTCGGCCCCCGCTGCGGCACCGTCTTCGGAGCCAGTGCCGCCAAAAAAGAAATAGGCCGCTGCCAGAGCGGCCAACACCGCCAAAATGGCAACGATCCACATATTTCTCTTACGCCGACGTTGGACAGCACCGTCCGGATCGAGAAGGTCGGTATCGCTGGTTATGCTGGTTTCGAAATTCATGGTATTGTCCATTCGGGTGACCCCGTGGGGAGATTGTTGTAACTATTGGCGGGTGTATTATTGTAATAAATCACCGGGTGCAAGTCGGGATTATGTCGGTACTGGTCGACAAATACGGCCAAACTCCGCTGAAAACATCCAAAAAGGCACTTCTGCGACTATTTTCGACAAACGACGTCAAGAGATGGAAAACAAAAACGAAAAAGGTCGGAGCGATCCCGCCCCGACCTTGGAAAATTCAAGTCGTAAGACTTAACGGACTTTGCCGCGCTGTATCAGGTTCAGGATACCCAGCACGATTATCGCACCGACCAAAGCCACAAGAAGGCCAGTCAACGAAAACTCCTTCACGCTGCCGACGATTCCGAACTGGTTTGCGATAAGGTTACCAACAACCGATCCCACACAGCCAGCAACAACGTTCCAGACTATTCCCATGGAAGCGTCCCGGTTCATTACTTTGCTGGCGAGCCAGCCTGCAATGCCACCGACGATGATTGCAATAATCCAACCCATAGATTGTCCTCCTGCTCTAAAAAGGCATTTTCCTGCCTTGGTGCAGCATATCGCCTGACCATAGGAACGCAAATACTGATTTAGCCGACTAAAACAGTTTACACAGGGCAACAAAAAAGCCCGGGAATACCGGGCTTTTTTGCGCGATCACTTCACGCCGCGTCAGTATTTTTGCTGGCGCTCATACAGATCGCGGTAATGCTGGATCCGCGTCACCCGCAATCCCGGCATTCCCGAGCGATCAATGGCGCGTTGCCATGAAGCAAATTCCTCCAGTGTCAGCCCATAGCGCTCGCAAACCTCGCTAACCGACAAGAGACCGCCGTTAACAGCTGCGACCACTTCCGCCTTGCGACGGACTACCCATCGGGTGGTCTCTGGAGGCGGCAAACTGTCTATGGTAAGTGGCTCGCCGAGCGGGCCAATCACCTGTGCAGGCCGGATTTTCTGGTTTTCAATCATGCTATCCTCAATTTTCCATGCCCCGCAAAGCCGCCGGTTGCCCCGGCGAACTCTCAGTAAACAGATAGGGTTTTCCATTCGCTAAAGCGTCAGGGTAAATGTTTGCGTCGATTTTGTTTACTTTGGTTAGCCCGAACAATTCCGACGGCAAAAACGCGCCAGACGCCGCCTGTCTTTGCGAACCTTTAGGCGCTGCAAAAAAGCGCATCCGCTCGCTAATCGGATCGTTCGACACAAGGATGCCGTCCGGACCTGTTGCAGCAAATTGCGTGGTTATGCTCGCCATCTGGCGTGTCACAGCAGCAGCAACGAGTTCGGCAAATTTACCGCCTCGGTGCGGCTGCAATTGCCGACGCTTTGGATGGGGAAAGTTCATGTCCATGTCGATGCATTTACACCAACACACATAACGTCTGGTAAATTGGCCATTCACACGGCATTAGGTGAGGTTAACAGCAATTATCATTTGGGCGCCCCAGCTGTACCGAAACGAGAATTTTCGTCCGGCCAAGGGTTGTAGTGCGCTAAAACGACATAATCTTGGAACAATGGATAAGAATTTTTCCCTTCCCGATTTCCAGTTGGGTCAGAATCTGGCTGGCAAGCGAATCGTGGTCGCGATGTCGGGTGGGGTCGATTCGTCGGTCGTTGCTGCGCTTGCCGCGCGATCTGGCGCCGAGACAATCGGCGTCACGCTGCAGCTCTATGATCATGGCAGTGCGGTGAAGCGGGCCGGGAGCTGTTGCGCCGGTCAGGATATTAGAGATGCTCGCGCCGTCGCCGACCGTCTGGGAATCATGCACTATGTTTTCGATCATGAAAGCCGCTTTCGTGATTCAGTGATCGACCATTTCGCAGATGAATATATGCGGGGCCGCACCCCAATTCCGTGCGTGCGTTGTAATATGGGTGTGAAATTCACAGACCTGTTTCGTCTTGCCAAGGAGTTGGGTGCGGATTGCCTGGCGACCGGCCATTATGTCCGCCGTATCGAGGGTGCGTCAGGGCCAGAGCTGCACCGCGCGCTCGATCCGGCTCGAGACCAGAGCTATTTCCTCTTTGCAACAACCGGGGAGCAACTCGATTTCCTACGCTTCCCATTGGGCGGTATGCCCAAGCCTGCGGTGCGTGAAATCGCTCAGGACATGGGTTTGGTCGTCGCCAACAAGCCAGACAGCCAGGATATCTGCTTTGTACCTGAGGGGGACTATGCAGCGGTAGTCCGCAAAATTCGCCCCGAAGCGGATAGCGATGGCCCGATTGTCGATATGGAAGGGCGCGAACTCGGGCGGCACAAAGGGCTGATTCATTACACGGTGGGGCAGAGGCGCGGGCTGGAAATTGGTGGACTTTCGGAGCCGCTCTATGTCGTCCGGCTTGATCCGCAAACACAGGCGGTCGTTGTCGGGCCAAAGCGCGCCTTGGCTGTCAGTGCGGCGCGTATCGTTGAACCTAACTGGCTTGCGGATGTCCAAGATCGTCAGGTGATGGCGAAGGTGCGTTCGCTCGCCAAGCCCGTTCCAGCAACGATGGACGGCGAATGGTTGCGCTTTGCGTCAGACGAATATGGTGTGGCGCCTGGGCAGGCCGCTGTGCTGTATGAAGGCGATAGAGTGCTAGGCGGCGGCTGGATTGAAGAAACAGCGGGTGCCGAAGCTTGCTTGGTTTGATCCCACAGTCAGTGATTCACGAGGGGGAGTATCCTTGAATATTAAAGCTGCTCAGGAAGAACTGTGTTCATCCTATGCGAATGGCGCGATTGGCGTGGCAGTATCTGGCGTAGTTTGGTTGGCTTCCGGGATTGCGGCTCTCGGTCTGGATGCGCGTTTTGCCATGGCTTTGCTGTTTTTTGGTGGGATGGCGATCCACCCGCTATCCACGCTTATCGTTCGACAGATTTTGAAACGGCCGGCGGTCAGCGCTGATAACAGTCTTGAAATGATCGGGCTATTGACCGTGCCAATAATCCTTTTGGGACTCTTCGCCGGCTATCTTGTCAGCGGAAATAAGCCAGCCTGGTTTTTTGCGATCGCTTTGATGGCCGTTGGCGCGCGCTACCTAACATTCAAAACCATATATGGCCTTAGCCACTATATCGTTCTCGGCTTCGCATTGCTGGCAATCGGATTTGTTGGGATTTGGCTGGCATTTCCGTCGGGAGATTTGATCGCCATAGCTGGCGGCACTATTGAACTTATCGCGGCAGCAATTTTGTGGTCAGCTAGGCCCAAAGCCGCAGTTTAATCGAGTTCCGCTATTTCTTTGTCATTCAACTGAATACAGCCAAATTCTCGGCGTCGTTCGGCTACAGCCTCGGCAAGCAAAGGAACTGACGCGGTTACCCGTTTGTTGTCCGGATCGTCGCTCACCGAGACCAGTTCCATTCCCGGTTCGAAATCCTTTTCGCAAGACGCCAAAGGCCGACCCTCGATATAGCGGCATGAACAGGCGATATGCGCGCCATAGGACGCGCCAAGTTTCGCCTGCGCCTTGATGTCGGCAAAGTTGAAGACGAGCCAAAGGACAAGCAACGCGCCAATGGCAGCCGCACCATATTTGATTTTCTTAGCCAGCGGCCAGACGGCTTTTGCAGACGGCTTTGAAGTTGCGGTTGCCATGGCTTGCCTTCCTGGTGCATTCATCCGCGCCATGCCTAGATACAAATTGCCGCTTGGTGCAACCGCCATTTCATTGCTGCTCGCAAGTTGCGGGGGTGAAGTAGAGCCTAAGCCTGTTGAGACCGCGCCAGCAATAGAGAATATTGTAGACGATGCCGCCCCAGGAAAGGAACGCCTTGCTTCAACCATCGCTCCCTTTTTCGACGATCCAGCGTTGGAGGAAACCCGCGCGATCGTCGTCATGCACGGCGGCCGGGTGGTCGCAGAACGCTATGCCCCTGGTTATGGACCAGATAGTCGCCTGATCAGCTGGTCGATGGCCAAAAGCGTTACGGCAACACTTATTGGCATGATGGTGGCTGATGGTTTGCTGGTGCTCGACGATACCGCACCCGTTCCCGAATGGTCCAGTCCGGGCGACCCGCGGGCCAAGATTACTTTGCGCCATTTGCTGCACATGTCATCGGGCCTCGATCACACTGAAATGGCAGAGGGCGACAAAGCCATCTACGAGGCTGATACAACCCGTCTGCTGTTCCTTGATGGCCGAGAAAATGTCGCGCGCTATGCGGAAAAGCGCAATCTGGAAGCGGAACCCGGTCGCCATTTTGAATATTCCACCGCGACCAGCCACATATTGGCCGACATCATGACGCGGACATTGACTGACAGCAGCGATCCTGTTGTCCGGCGTAACGCAATGCTCGAATATGCGCGCGGACGGTTGTTCGAGCCGCTTGGCATGACCAGTGCGGTTCCCGAATTTGACCGCAGCGGTACGATGCTTGGTGGCAGCATGATCCATGCTACCGCGCGTGACTGGGCAAAATTCGGCGAATTCCTGCGCAACAATGGCTCGGTTCGCTCGGCGCAACTGCTGCCTACCAGCTGGACGCGATTCATGAAGACGTCGAGCGCGAACGATCCAGCCTATGGCGGGCATGTGTGGCTCAACAAAAGGCGGCCAGAGGGAAGGGATCAGGTGCTGTTCCCCGGAAAGGCGCCATCGGATGTATTCGCGGCGCTAGGCCATCTCGGCCAGTTCATTGTCGTTTCGCCGCAACATCGGTTGACGATCGTTCGCCTTGGCAAGACGCAGGATGATCAACTCGATCCGATCAACGACCAAATTGCCAAGCTTATCGCGATTTTCCCGAAAAGCTAGGCTTTGGCAACCGGCGCGTCGTCGCCCATATCCTCAAACCAGGCTTCGACCGGTCCTTTGAGGGTCAGTTGCATCGGGCGACCGTTGCGATCACGGCTCTTGCCTGCGGAAACCTTTATCCAGCCTTCGGAAATGCAATATTCCTCAACCGTCGTCTTCTGCTCGCCCTTGAAGCGGATGCCTATGCCGCGTGAAAGCGCGTCCTGATCGAAATATTCGCTGAAGGGGTGAATCGAAAGGCGGTCGGGCGGAAGATTATTGCTGTCAGTCATGGCCAGCGCCTTTGCCGCAAAGCCGCGCCGATGGCAATGGTTTAGCCGCTGCTATTCGCCGCCGGAATGATCCACATTATCGACAGCAGACCAATTGCCAGAAACAACGATATGCCGAGGACATAGCGCACACCATGTTCCTTCACACCGCCGCTGGCTTCGGTTTCCGTCAGTTCGTCATGATCTTCGAAACGTTGCATGGGCAAATTTCCTTTCCGGAAAGCCCCCCGTATTGAGACTCATAGCACAGCTAGGCAGCAGATGCGAAACATTCGCATCATTGGGCATTGGGGTCGTAAAACTCCGCAATTAGAATCTGGATGTCGCGCGTAGGCTCGAAGTTGGATTTGCGAACCTCAAAGCGCGTCGGGCTGATCTTTTTCACCCCATCCATGCAGAAGCTGAGCAGATTGCCGGGCTTTTCCTTGTCGACCACGAGGCGGAAGTCCTTGATCGGGCCTTTCCAGTTGGCCCCTGATTTCAACACATAGTCCAGCCAGTGTTCGACATAAGCGACTCCATATTCATCGCCGCGCGCGTTGGCCTTGGCACGCTCCGCATATATGCGCTTGTCAAAGCCTTTGAGGAATGCGCTGTCGATACAATAAGCGGCCTGATATTCGGCGAAATAATCACTTTCCTTGCGATATTCGGGCGACAGCATGCCGCCGACGCTCCCGCCTGCAATGGGCTTATAGCTATGTTCTACCGTGATCGTCTTGCCTGCAGGGAAGAGTTGTTTGCGCGTTACATGCGCCTGAATCTGCCAGTTGGGTGAATAATAGTCGCTGTCCGCCTCTTTGCGCAACAGCCCCTCGGCAACCAGTGAGTCCTTTTCGGCCTGTGTCAGCTTGTCGACATATTTCTCGCCAAATTCATAGTCATCCCAATGTTTTACTGGCCAGCCCAAGGCCTTCAGACGCGCCTCTACGCCTTTCGCCTCGGGTTTGCCGACCAGCGTTACCACCTCGTGATAGCCGAGCGCTGCCGACTTCCCGTCAACCAGCGTTTTGAATTCCAATTGCTCGCGCCAGTCGGAGAAGGAGGGGGCATCGATATATCCCTCTATCCCGTTCGGTAACGGTGGCAGGGGAAAGCTGACCAGCGTTTCGACATCCTTGGCGCTGCTGTTGGTAAAACGGTACTTCACCGTCACTAATTGGCGCGAAAGAAACAGGTCTTCGCTGTCCATACTGATCGCATCGTTGTGCGTTAGTTCAAGCCCACCCAAGCCGATGGCAGCGCTACTATCATTGGCAAAGGACGGGGCGGCAACGGCACTCAAAGCGAGCAAGGCGATAAATTTCTTCATGTTGCGGCTATGCCATGCCAAGGGCGTGCGATGAAAGCCGGAAATTACGACGCGATTATCTTGGGCGCTGGCGGGGCGGGGCTGATGGCTGCGCTGACGGCGGGGCAACACGGGCGACGCGTGCTGGTGATCGACCATGCCTCGGGGCCGGGCAAGAAAATCCTGATTTCAGGCGGCGGGCGGTGCAACTTCACCAATGTGAATGCGACAAGCCAGAATGCGCAGGAACGCTATATTTCCGCCAATCCGCATTTCGCCAAATCGGCGCTGGGGCGATATGAACCGCAGGATTTCATCGATCTGGTGACGTCGCACGGGATTGCATTCCATGAAAAAACGCTGGGGCAGTTGTTCTGCGATGGAAGTGCACGGCAGATCGTTTCGATGTTGATGGACGAATGCGATAAGGCTGTCGTTTATGGTGGCCGCGTCGATTTTGCCTTTGGGCTCGATGTGCGAGACGTCGCACACGACGGCGTCAGTTTCCGTGTCGCCTATGGAAAACTGGCGGCCAGCGCCCCGCGCCTGATCGTGGCAACCGGCGGACCGAGCATTCCCAAAATGGGCGCGACGGCTTTTGCTTATGATCTGGCCCGCCAGTTCGGACTGAAGGTGATCGAACCACGCCCGGCCTTGGTGCCGCTGACATTGGGTGGCGACGACGTGCTGTTCCGTGAATTGTCGGGCGTGTCTGCAGAAGTGATCGCGACTGCAGGCAAGGCCGCATTCCGAGAAGCTGCGTTGTTTACACACAAAGGTCTGTCGGGCCCCGCCATCCTGCAGGCCAGTAGCTATTGGTCCAATGGCGATCCGATCCAGATCGATTTCCTGCCCGAGGCCGATGCGGGCGCACTGCTCGCCGAAGCCAAACGCGCCAATCCGCGCGCGACCATGCGCTCAACACTGGAGAAGCATTTGCCGGGGCGACTTGCCGAAGCCTTGGCCGCACAATTAGCGCTAAACGGCAATCTCGCCGATCAATCCGACCGCAAACTGGCCGAAGCAGGCGCGCGGCTGGATAGCTGGATCTTCCACCCCAATGGCAGCGAAGGCTATGCCAAGGCCGAAGTCACGCGCGGCGGCGTTGCCACCGATGGCCTGTCGCAAAAGACTCTGGAGGCCAAAGCTGTCCCCTGCTTGCACTTCATCGGCGAAGCCGTCGATGTCACCGGATGGCTTGGCGGCTACAACTTCCAATGGGCCTGGGCGAGTGGTGTGGCGGCAGGGGAAGCGGTTTAAGGGGCTTCCCAAGGATTGATCAGGGCCAAGTCTGTAAAACGAAAGTCCTTGATGTTGCGTGTTGCAAGCTGGAGGCCGTTTTCGACTGCAATCGCCGCAATCTGACCATCGACAACATTCATATTATGCTTTGCTGTCAGTGCATCGAACATGATGTCGCCATATATGTTGGCGCTGTTTGCAGTGAATGGCAAAGACCGGTCGGCATAACGGACGCGCAAATCTGCAAGATCGGCTTCTAGCCCGCTACGCCTACGACCCTCAGGTAACCGAGCGATGCCAAAAGCTAACTCGCCAAGCGATGGCGCGCTAATTATCGTCTCGGCCTCGTGCAACAAATACCAAGCCGTAACCTGTTCATTGGCAGGCTTTTTCATCAGTTCTGAAATGACATTGGTATCGAGAAGGATCACAAATCGAGGCCGCGATGCGGTTTGCGGTTTTCTGCGATGAAAGCCTCAAGATCGGCCAAATCGTCATCGGCATCCTTGCCGCCAATCGCTCCCAGCCGCCGCAGGAACGCCTCTGCGCTCTCTTTTGGTTGCCGGTTTGCATAAGCAACTAGCGCATCCTCGACAATTGCATGGATGGGCCGCTTTTCCTTGGCCGAAAGCTGATGCGCCAAATCGCGTGCCTTGGCCGAACGGACGGAGAGTTGTGGG
The DNA here is from genome assembly GCA_937873665.1 of uncultured Sphingorhabdus sp. The sequence goes on along the minus strand of CALMYW010000394.1, from coordinate 180,182 downwards.
GCAGTCATGGAGAGGAGTTTATGCTTTTGATGGCATGATGGCAAGATGGGATGAATTGTTGCTTCGTATCTGCATTTATGCTGAATACTTTACGTAAATCAAGTTAAAGCGGGATACATGCAACAGCTAAATGACCGAATTAAGCAACGTTTGATAAGCGGAGCATACCCTAACGAGGCGTCCGTTTCACATGGCATTGTTATTCCGCTTCTAGGTTCGCTGGGTTGGGATACTTCTGATCCGGAATTAGTATTGCCTGAATTTACGAGCGGCAAAGGGAGAGTCGATTTTGCACTCTGCTGCCGACCTAACCGGCCAAATGCGTTCATTGAAGTCAAAGGCGTTGGACGTTCGCTTGATGGCGATCGGCAGCTTTTTGAGTATGCGTTCCATCAAGGTGTTCAGCTTTGTGTTTTGACGGACGGACGAGAATGGAGTTTTTATCTGCCCAGTGGGCAAGGAAGCTATGACGAGCGGCGGGTATATCGCTTGCAAATGGACGATCGGGACACCGATGAATCCGTTCGCATTTTTAAGCGCTACCTCTCGTTTGAGCGAGTTAAATCCGGTGAAGCATTGGAGGATGCTCAGCGCGACTACAAGGATGCGTCAGCTAGGCGTGAGGCAAAGCGGATAATCCCTGCCGCTTGGACCGATCTAGTCAGAGAGCGTGACGACCTGCTAATAGAGTTGTTAGCCGATAAAGCCGAAGCAAAGTCCGGGTTTAGGCCATCTAATGAGGAAATTGCCACATTTTTGGCTCGATTGGTGCCGGACGCATCGGCTGGAAAAACAACGATGTCGGTCGACTATGAATCAGTTCGTACTGAGATATCAAAACCTCAGAGACTGACAACGACCCGAGCGGTTTCTCGACGAGATTTGACCTTTACGATTTTTGGCAGTGAGCGCTCAGCACCGAACGCAAATCATGCACTCGTCGAAGTATTATCGACGATTGCGCAAACAAATCCATCACTTGTAGAACAGCTGTCGATCGCGGTTCAATCGCGTAGCCGGAACCATATTGCTCGAACCGTCGCTGAAATTTACCCTAGCCGCCCCGACCTTGCTCGAGCAGAAGAGTTTCACGACGGATGGTTGATCGGATTGAATATCGCCAATCGTGAGAAACTGAAAATTATCAAGCTGGCATGCGACGTGTACGGTTTGCGTTTTGGACAAGATCTAAAAATTGACCTCCCCAACGCTGAGTAGGACTTGAGGCTGTTGCCTCAAGCCGCCTCTTTCTTCCGGCTCGCCTTCTTCCGCTCATGCGGGTCGAGCAATGCCTTGCGGATGCGGATGTTTTTGGGCGTTACCTCGACCATTTCATCGTCATCGATATAGGCGATGGCCTGTTCGAGCGTCATGATCTTGGGTGGGGTCAGGCGGATGGCGTCGTCCTTGCCGGTCGAACGGAAGTTCGTCAGCTGCTTCGACTTCATCGGGTTGACTTCAAGATCTTCGGGCTTGGCATTTTCGCCGATGATCATGCCTTCATACAGCGCTTCGCCGGGCGAGACGAACAATATGCCGCGCTCTTCCAGAGGGCCGAGGGCGTAGGCAACTGCTTCGCCATTGCCGTTCGAGATCAGCACGCCATTCTTCCGGCCTTCGATCGGGCCGCGATAGGGGCCGTATTTTTCGAACAGGCGGTTCATGATGCCGGTGCCGCGGGTGTCGGACAGGAATTCGCCATGATAGCCGATCAGGCCGCGCGAAGGCGCGCTGAAGGTGATGCGGGTCTTGCCGCCGCCGGACGGGCGCATGTCGGTCATTTCGCCTTTGCGCAGCGCCATTTTTTCAACGACCGTGCCCGAATGTTCGTCATCCACGTCGATGACGACGGTTTCATAAGGCTCGGTGCGATTGCCGTTTTCGTCTTCGCGATACAGCACGCGCGGGCGGCTGATGCCGAGTTCGAAACCTTCGCGGCGCATCGTTTCGATGAGCACGCCAAGCTGGAGTTCGCCGCGGCCAGCGACTTCGAACGAATCCTTGTCTTCGCTTTCGGTTACCTTGATCGCGACATTCGATTCGGCTTCGCGCTCAAGGCGATCGCGGATCATGCGGCTGGTGACCTTGGTGCCTTCACGGCCCGCCATCGGCGAATCGTTCACGGAAAAACGCATCGACAGCGTCGGCGGATCGATCGGCTGCGCCTGAATTGCCTCGGTGACCGATGTGTCGGCAATGGTGTTCGAGACCGTCGCAACCGTCAAGCCAGCGATTGAAATGATGTCGCCTGCGCTGGCTTCGTCGGTCGGCACGCGATCAAGCCCTTGGAAAGTCATAATCTTTGAAGCGCGACCGGTTTCGATGACCTTGCCGTCCATGTCGAGCGCATGGATCGGCTGATTGACCTTGACCGTTCCCGACTGGACGCGACCGGTGAGGATGCGGCCAAGGAAATTGTCGCGGTCCAACAGGGTCACGAGGAAGGAGAACGGCGCGTCGACTTCAAGAGCCGGCGGCGGTACATGCTCGACGATCTTCTGGAAGAGCGGGGTCAGCGTGCCCTCGCGCAGGTCCGGATTTTCATTGGCATAACCGTTGCGGCCCGAGGCGTAGAGCACGGGGAAATCCAGCTGCTCGTCGGTCGCGTCGAGCGAGACGAACAGGTCGAACACTTCGTCGAGCACTTCCTGGATACGCTCGTCGGGACGGTCGATCTTGTTGACGACAACGATCGGGCGCAAGCCGAGTTTCAATGCCTTCCCGGTCACGAATTTCGTCTGCGGCATCGCGCCTTCGGACGAATCGACCAGCAGGATGACGCCGTCGACCATCGACAGGATACGCTCCACTTCGCCGCCAAAGTCGGCGTGGCCCGGGGTGTCGACAATGTTGATCCGCGTGCCTTCCCATTCGACCGAGGTCGGCTTGGCCAGAATCGTGATCCCGCGTTCCTTTTCAAGGTCGTTCGAATCCATCGCCCGCTCTTCGACGCGCTGGTTGTCGCGGAAGGTTCCGGACTGGCGGAAAAGCTGGTCAACAAGGGTGGTCTTGCCATGATCGACGTGCGCGATGATGGCGATATTGCGCAGGGACATTTATCTAGCCTTTTGGGAGTGCGGTGCACAGGCACCGTCAATTGCGGGCGCCCTTAGCTTAGTTTGTGCACTGCGGCAAGGATTGCTATGCGCATCGCCATGATTTCACGCCTGATCCCCGACCGCTTCGTGCTCCTTCTTCTGGCCGCGGTGCTGCTTGGCTGGCTGTTGCCGGTATCCGGGCAGGGGCTGGCGATTGCGCAGGACGTCAGTTTCGTCAGCATTTTTGCGCTGTTTTTCCTCCACGGATTGCGCCTGCCGCGTCAGGAAGTGGTAAAGGCGGCACGCAGCTGGAAAGTGCAGGGGGCGATGCTGGCCTTCAGTTTTGTTGCCCTGCCATTGGCGGGGTTGGCACTGGCAAAAGGGGCGGGGTGGATGCTGCCTGCTGCTTTGGCGACGGGATTGGTGTATTGCGCGATGCTGCCATCGACGGTGCAGTCGGCGATCAGTTACAGCTCTATGGGTGGCGGCAATGTGGCAGCGTCGGTAGTAGGCGCGGCGCTCTCTAACCTTTCGGGTATTATTTTGACACCGGCGCTGGTCGCTCTGATGCTGGGAGCAGCATCCGGCGTAACAATTGGAAGCGATACGATCATCCGCATCGCAACCATGTTGCTATTGCCCTTTGCCCTTGGCCAGATTGCGCAGTGCTGGCTGGGTGGTTGGGCGCAGCGGCAAAAGGCGATGTTGTCTTTCTTTGACAGACTGGTGATTTTGATTGCGGTTTATGTTGCCTTTGCCGGTGCGGTGAATTCGGGCAGCCTGTCTGCACTCGATCTGGGGACGATGGCGACGTTGTGTGCTTTGCTTGGCGTGCTGCTGGCTTTTGCCTTTGCAGGGGCGTGGTTCTTCGGAAGGCTATTGGGGCTGGACCGCGCGGACCGGATCAGCCTCGTCTTTGCCGGTGCGCAAAAAAGCATCGCAACGGGTGCGCCGATGGCGGCGATCCTTTTTGGAAGTTCGGCGGGGCTGATCGTGCTGCCCGCCATCATCTACCATATGGCGCAATTGCTGCTGTCTGCACCGCTGGCGGCGCGGTTTGCGCGATCCCACTAAAACCGTAGCCCTGAGCCTGTCGTGCCGAAGGCCACCGGAGGTGAACGGCGCTTGTCCGGTGAGGCGTGCTTCGACAGGCTCAGCACTACGGTGAAATTTAGAGGCTCCTGAGCGCCTCAGCCGGGCGCGCGGCCAATATAGGCAGCGATCCCAACATGCCGAGTGCAAAAGTCAATCCCGCGCCGCCGATCAGCGTCCACGCCAGTGTCGCCGGGTCCGGAGCGAAGGTGAAATCGAAGATTTGCACGATCACATACCAGCCTGCACCCAGCCCAAGCGCCAGCGCGACAAGACCAAGCACCGCCGCGCGAATTGCATATTCCAGCGCCTGCGCACCCAATATCTGCCGCCGCGTCGCGCCGAGCAGCTTCATAATGACGCTGTCGTAAACGCGGCTCTGCCGGGCTGCGGCAATTGCGCCGACGAGCACCGCAATGCCCGCAAGAATGGCGATCGAGGCCGCCGCAGCAATCGCCTGTGCCATTTGCTGCAGCAGAACCGTTACCTGGCTCACGACTTCGCCGACTTCAATCAGCGACGAGGACGGGAAGGCAGGCGGTATCGACTTTGCCAGTGCCCGTTCTGCTTCGGCTGGAACGGTTAGTGTTGCGACCATGCTGTGCGGGGCGGCGTCGAAGGTGCCGGGTGAGAAAACCAGCGCATAGTTGAGCCCGAAATTCTCCCACTTCACTTCGCGCAGCGAGCCGATTTTGGTGGGGATCTCGACGCCGAGAACACTGACGGTCAGGCTGTCGCCAACGCCTACGCCAAGCGACTCCGCGACACGGATATCGAGCGAGACAAGGGCAGGCCCTTTATAGTCGGCAGGCCACCATTCGCCTGCGATGACTTCGCTGCCTTCTGGCACCTGCGGGCTATAGGTCAAGCCCCGATCGCCATTGAGCACCCACGCGCCTTCCGGAAGTTCTTCCAACTGGTCAACGCGCTGGCCGCCAAATTCGACGATGGTGCCGCGCAAGGAGGGGATGAGGTTGATCTCGGCATCAGGCGCTTCCTTGCGGACCATCGCCGAGAATTCTTCCGTCTGCTCGCGCGGGATATCGAGCGCAAAAAAGCTCGGGGCGCGTTCGGGGACGCTGTTCTGGATTTCATTGTTGATGCTGGTCTGGATCGCCGCCAGCGTGACGAAAAGGGTTAGGCCAAGGCCCAGCGCGATCACCAGCGCCTGTGTGTGCGATCCTGGCCGATGCAAATTGGCAAGTGCAAGACGCGGCAGCGGGGCTTTGGGACGAGGCAGTCGCAAAGCTATCGCCCGCATACCCCATGCGATCAGGGCGAGTAGCACCAACAGGGCAAAAGCCGCGCCGATAAAGCCCAGCGAGAAGATCGGTTCGCGCGCAGTGCCGACCGCCAGCGCGACGATTGCGGCGATGCTGGCCGTTACCCATATTGCCGTGCGTCGGTCGACGCGGCTGCTGCCCTCGACAACCGAACGGTACAGCCCGGCAGCGGGCACCGTGCGTGCGCGGGCGAGGGGAGGCAGGGCGAAGGCGAAGGCAATGAGCAGTCCGTATACCGCGCTGACGATGAGGGGCAGCGGGTGCAGGGTGAAACCGGGCGCTACAGGCAAGATATCACCTGCGATCCAGCCTATCGCCATCGGCATCACACTGCCTACCGCAAGCCCTACCAGAATCGCTACCGCCGCAACTGCGAAAATCTGAAGCATGTAGATGCGGAAAATAATGCCGCTATCCGCGCCGGTCACTTTCAGCGTGGCGATCCCCGCACGCTTGCTTTCCAGATAGCTGCCCACGCCGTTGCCGACACCGATGCCGGCAATCACCAATGCAGCAAGCCCGACCAGCGTCAGGAATTGCCCCATGCGTTCAATGAAACGGCGCGTGCCGGGTGCGCCGTTCGAGCGATCAGTGATGTCCCATCCGGCAGAGGGAAATTGCTGTTCAAGCGATTTGGCGATAGCTTCGGGATCGGCGCTGGCGGGCAGTTTGATGCGATATTTGCTTTCAAACATGCTGCCCGGCTGGATCAGCTTTGTGCCATCCAATGAGGCGAGCGAAACCAAAGCCACCGGCCCAAGCGTGAAACCCTCGCCCAAGCGATCGGGTTCTTCGGCAATCACGCCCGCGACTTTGAAGGCCGCCTCACCAAATCGCACGGACCCGCCGGTCGCAAGGTTGAAACGGTCCGCCAGCGTCTGGCCGACATAGATTTCCCCGTCCTTGGGTGCCTTCGCAACTGTGCCGCCCTGCAGCAGCAATTTGCCATATAGCGGGTAAGTGCCGTCAATGGCTTTCAGTTCGGCCAATATGCTGTCGCTGCCGTCGGGGCCGATGGCCATGGCGCGCAGGCGTACGGTTTCCGAAACCGTACCCGCTGCAGCAAAGGCTTTCAGTTCGGCGTCGCTTGCCTCGCGCTGGGCGATACCGATTTCGATGTCACCGCCAAGGATGGTTTGGCCGCGACGCGACAATTCTTCAGTGATGCTGGCTGTCAGGCTGCCGATAGCCGCCAATGTGGCAACGCCCAGGAACAGGCAGACGACAAGCAGGCGCAGACCTCGAATGCGCGCGGAAAGATCGCGACGGGCAATGCGCCAGAGGGACCCCCAACCCATCAGTGTTCCACCTTCTCGTCACCCCCGCGAAGGCGGGGGTCCATCACCGGCGGGTTAAATTTCAACGGCGGGTGATGGATTCCCGCCTTCGCGGGAATGACGATGAAAGAGAAAGTGTGCATCGTCACGCTTCAACCACCAACCCATCCTGCATCGCAATCACGCGGTCACAGCGGGCAGCAAGAGTGGGATCATGGGTGATAATGAGCAGCGTCGCCCCCAATGCAGCACGCCGTTCGAACAACAGGTCTATAATCGACGATCCGGTCGAGCCATCCAGATTGCCCGTCGGTTCGTCGGCGAAGATGATCTTCGGGGCGGCCGCCATTGCGCGCGCTATCGCCACACGCTGCTGCTCGCCGCCGGAAAGTTGAGAGGGATAGTGGGTCAGACGATGAGCAAGGCCTACCGCTTCCAATTCCTTGGCAGCGCGTCCGAAGGGATCGTCGATGCCTGCCAGTTCCATCGGCACTGCGACATTTTCGAGCGCGGTCATTGTGGGCAGCAGGTGAAAAGCCTGCAACACGATGCCAATGCGTCCGCGCCGTGCGCGGGCTAAAGCATCCTCATCCAGTTCGGTAAAGTTCAAACCGTCGACCAACACCGAACCGCCGCTGGCCCGTTCCAAACCAGCCAACACAGCCATTAGGGAACTTTTGCCTGAACCCGAAGGCCCGAGCAGAGCTACACTGACCCCATAAGGCACCTCGAGATCGACGCCGCGCAAAATTGATACCTGCGCGTCGCTGGCCCCAAGCGTGAGGGTGACATTCGACGCCCGTATCGCCATATCGGGCGCCTCGGTTTGTGTGGCGGACAAGGAGAGTTCCTTATGAAGACGAATTTTACCTTATATGGTGCGGCTTTACTGCTTGTCCAAGCCCTTGCTGCATGCGGGTCTTCACCTGTAGCAACCCCCACAGAGGAAACGGCTCAAATTGCGCCTGCCAAGGTAGAGGCTGCACAATATGACAAGCTCGTCGTGGCATTTGGGGATAGCCTTTATGCGGGGTATCGTCTCGGTCCGACGGAAGGGCTCGCACCTCAGCTTCAGGGAGCGCTCGAAAATGCCGGCATAAAGGCGCGCGTGCACAATGCCGGGGTGTCGGGAGAAACAACTGCAGCGGGCAAGCAACGCCTGACCTTTGTGCTCGATAATCTGGAAAAGAAGCCCGATCTGGTTGTGTTGGGGCTGGGCGGAAACGATATGCTGCGCGGAATCCAGCCCAAGGAAACCGAGGCGAACCTCAAGGCGATGCTCGATGAACTCAAAAAGCGCGATATTGACGTTGTGCTTACGGGTATGTTGGCCGCGCCTAATCTCGGGCCAGACTATGCTGCTGCCTTCAACCCGATCTTTCCCAAACTGGCGAAGCAATATGATGCGCCGCTTTATCCCTTTTTCCTCGACGGTGTGGTTGCCGATCCAAAGCTGATGTTGCCCGATAATATTCATCCCAACGCGCAAGGTGTGGCGAAGGTCGTCGACGGCCTTGCGCCGCTTGTCGAAAAGGCGCTCCAGCCCTGAAACAGCAGGTGTATTAAAAAAATAACACACCAAAGACCGGATTTGCTTGAAATCGCACTGACTGCGTTCCATTTATTCCCTAATATCATTGCCTGAGGAGGATCGACCCGCATGTCGACCAATGAAACCCTGACTGCCACCGAAACCGAGCTGAAGCTCACCCCGCCCGATCCGGTGCCGCCGATTGCTGCCGAAAAGGCGGTCGGGCTGGTTCCCGTCGAGGATGAAGTGAAGGGCAAACTCGCCGAAAAGGTCGAAGGCTATATCGCCGACTTGCTGGCGCAGGATGTGAACAGCCCGGAATTTGGCAAGCGTGTTGACCAGCTAACCAATATGGGTCGCAAGGAAATCATGGAAGCGGCCGGCCAGTCGAACCGCTTTCTCGATAGGCCGATCCGCCAGATGGACGAAACGTCCGGCGTTGGTGCTGACCTTGCCGAACTGCGTCGTACCGTTGAGGATCTGGATCCGTCCAAACGCGGGAATTTGACGACCAAGCAGAAGCTGTTCGGTATCATCCCCTGGGGCAACAAGCTGCGCAACTATTTCGACAGCTATCAAAGCGCGCAGGGCCATATCAGCTCGATCCTCGGCCGCCTTGCCAATGGCAAGGATGAGTTGCTGATGGACAACGCCGCGATCGACGTTGAGCGCCAGAATCTGTGGAAGGCGATGGGCAAGCTTGAGCAGATGATCCTGATATCGAAGCAGCTCGACGGGCGGTTGGAGGAGAAGGCCGCCGAATTGGAGCTTTCCGATCCGGCCAAGGCAAAGGCGATCCGCGAAACCGCACTCTTTTATGTCCGCCAGCGCCATCAGGATTTGCTGACGCAAATGGCTGTGACGGTGCAGGGCTATCTGGCGATGGACCTGGTCAAGAAGAACAATGTCGAACTGGTAAAGGGCGTCGATCGCGCCTCGACCACCACTGTCGGCGCACTGCGCACTGCGGTTACCGTCGCGCAGGCGATGACCAACCAGCGTCTGGTTCTCGGCCAGATTACTGCCCTCAACACCACAACGGCCAATATCATCGATAGCACCGGAAAGTTGCTTCGCGAGAATACGGCAGCGATCCACGAACAGGCGGCGGCATCGACCATTCCGCTCGAAACGCTGAGCCGCGCGTTCCAGAATATCTATGACACGATGGACGCAATCGATACCTTCAAGGTCAAAGCTCTTGAAAGCATGAAGCAGACGTCGGAGGCGCTTGAAAAGGAAGTTGAAAAGTCGAAAGGCTATATTGCGCGTGCAGAAGGAGCGGCGCAGGCCAAATTGGGTGCGACCGAAACCAACCTGTTGAGCTCGCTGGAGGCGTAAGAACTTATTATGACTAAACCATTTTTCGTCATTCCCGCGAAGGCGGGACTCCATCACCTGCCGTTGAAACTTGTACCACCGGTGATGGACCCCCGCCTTCGCGGGGGTGACGAGTGAATTGATAGAGTATTGCTCGTGAACTCACCCGCCTCACAATCCGATGAAATCCTCGACAGTGCGCGCCGTTCGCTGAAACGTGTCCGCATGGGGCCACCCATCGGCACGAAATCGCGGGCACTGCGCCGGGCGCATTTCTTCGGCAAGCTTGCACGTACGGGCGTTGTGGTTGGCGGCTTGCTGATCGGGGCAGGGATAGTTGGCGCTATCATCGACGGCATCGGTTTCTGGGGCGTGATGATTACCGGCGTGCTGGGCGCGGCAGCGGTCTATGCGCTGATGCGCTATCCAGAAATGCCGATGCCCACCACCGAATCGTTGCGTCAGACCGATCTCGGTACGCTTGCGGGAAAAACCGAAATCTGGCTGGAGGCGCAGCGCCCTGCTTTGCCTGCTCCGGCCATTCCGGTTGTGCAGAATATTGGCTTGCGGCTCGATGCGTTGGCGCCGCAATTGCAGACATTGGCTGAAACCGACCCGGCTTCGCGCGAGGTGCGCAAGCTGGTCGGCGAGCATCTGCCCGAACTGATCAACGGCTATAAACGCATCCCCGAACCGTTGCGGCGGCAGGACAATGGCGGCAAGACGCCGGAACAGCAATTGGTCGACGGTCTGAAGCGGATTGATCGCGAAATCGAGACGATGACCGGCCAGATCGCGCGCGGCGAACTCGACAAGCTGGCGACCCGCGAACGCTTCCTTGAAATCCGTTACGACGGAGCGAGCGAAACCGCTTGATTCTGTAAGGAAAATGGTTCCCCGGTAAGGATTCGAACCTCAATAGACGGAGTCAGAGTCCGTAGTCTTACCGTTAGACGACCGGGGAATGTGGGGAGCGCCATTAGGCTGACGGTAGCTGGCTGTCAATCGGCTGGATGCCGCTTTTCGATGCATTCAGCCAATTCTCTTGAAAAATTAATCTGTTCGCGGTATTTCTGCCCTCAAGTACCGGGCGGCATTTCCCGCTTTCGGATAAAAGATAAGAGAAGAATCGGCCATGGGCGAGCAGATCGCACCATCGCCGCAAAAAGGCGGAAAGGGCAAAGGCGCCCGTAAAAAGGGGCCAAACCGTCGCAAATCCGCCGATGCGGCAACAGGAGGAGCCTCGCGTGAATCGAACGCGAAGGCAGATCCTGAATTTCCAAAGGAAAACCGTTTTGGTGATACATCCAATCGTGGCAGCTGGCTGGGCAAAACTGCCTATGCCGCACTCGATTTGGGTACCAACAACTGCCGCTTGTTGATCGCTCGCGCGGCGAACGACGGCTTTACCGTGGTCGACGCATTTTCGCGCGTAGTGCGCCTGGGTGAAGGGCTGAATTCGACTGGCAAGATGAGCGAAGCGGCGATGGACCGTGCGATTGAGGCGCTGTCGGTTTGCGCCGACAAGCTCAAGCGCCGCAATGTTGTGCTCGCCCGCTCTGTCGCCACCGAGGCGTGCCGCCAGGCTTTGAACGGTGTTGAATTTATCGAACGTGTGAAGCGTGAAACGGGCATCGTGTTGGATGTTATCAGCCCCAAGGAAGAGGCCCGCCTTGCGGTCATGGGATGCCACGCCTTGCTGGAAGAAGGCGAAGGGCCAGCGATGATTTTCGATATTGGTGGCGGTTCGACCGAACTGGTGCTGGTTTCGACCGATGGTGCAACACCTGAAATTCTTGACTGGGCCAGCGTGCCTTGGGGCGTTGTTTCGCTGACAGAAAGTGAGGCGCACCGGGGTGACGATGAGCATTCGCTGCAGGAAACCTATGCCGCCATGCGCGCCAAGGTGCGCGAGAGCTTCGCCGAATTCGCCTCGCGTCTGCCCGTGGGTCAGGGCGATCACCGTCTGATGGGCACATCGGGCACGGTCACGACGCTGGCGAGCGTTTATCTAAACCTGCCTAGCTATGACCGGCGGCAGATCGACGGCTTGCATTTGCCTACCTCAGCCATGCGCGAAATCAGCCAGACACTAGCCGCCCGCCCACCCAAAGGCCGAGCTGAATTCCCGACCATCGGACAGGAGCGGGCTGATTTGGTGGTAGCTGGGTGTGCGATATTGGAGACAATTTTTGATATCTGGCCGGGAGAACGTCTCGGAGTAGCCGATCGCGGCATCCGCGAAGGCATATTGCGCGCATTGATGGCCAGCGACGCCCGTCGGCGGAAACGGCGGTAGGCGGTGACAAAATTCACATTTGGCGGAAACCGTTCCGGTCGCAGCACAACGGGCAAGGAACGGGTAAAGACCGCGAAACGCCGCAGTCCGCAGTCGGCGCGCTGGCTCGAGCGTCAGCTCAACGATCCTTATGTCAAACGGGCCCAATCCGAAGGCTATCGCAGCCGGGCGGCCTATAAGCTGATCGAACTCGATGAGAAATTCGGTTTTTTGAGAGGCAAGAAGGCAGTTGTCGATCTGGGCATAGCACCGGGCGGTTGGGCGCAGGTAGTCCGTCGTCGGCTGCCAAAGGCGAAGGTATCAGGAATAGACTTGCTGCCAGTTGATCCGATCGAGGGCGTGACACTTTTCGAAATGGATTTCATGGATGATCGCGCGCCTGAGTTGCTGGTAGAGGCACTTGGGCAGGCGCCTGACCTGATCATATCCGATATGGCGGCCAACACCGTCGGTCATAAGCAGACCGACCATTTGCGCACCATGGGGCTGGTGGAGGCTGCTGCGCATTTCGCCGTTGAAGTGCTGCAACCAGGCGGCGATTTTGTTGCCAAGGTTTTTGCGGGCGGCACTGATCCCGAACTTCTGGCGTTGCTCAAATCGAACTTCGTCAGTGTGAAGCATGCGAAGCCACCAGCCAGCCGCAAAGGCTCGGTCGAATGGTATGTGGTGGCGCAGGGGAAGAAAGGCTAATTAGCCTTTTTTGCGAGCCTTTTCGACAGCAGCCTTCAACGCTTCATATCCTAGAGCGCCTTCGAGAATCTGGTCGCCGATGATGAAGGTTGGCGTGCCGTTGAAGCCGATCTGCTGCATCATCGCCAAGTTGCGTTCGATTTCGGCCTTCACCTCTGGAGAAGCTGCATCCTTTGCCGCCTGATCCATGTTCAGGCCAGCGCGCCGGGCAGCGGCGGTGATCGACTGTTCGTTGGCGGGGCCCGCCGCAAACATCGCGTCGTGGAACGCTTTGTGCTTGCCCTGTTTGGCTGCGGCCAGTGCCCAGCGTGCCGCATCGCGGCTGCTGGCGGCGAGGATCGGCAATTCACGGTAAACGATCTTCACGTCCTTTTCGCTGCCGATAAGGCGATTCAGATCGGCAACGCTCGAGCGGCAGAATCCGCAATTATAATCTGTAAATTCAACGACTGTGATCGTACCGTTCGGATTACCGCCGACTGCGCCCGGGAAAGGCTGGGTTATTGCACTGCCGGCAGCGTCCATCCTTTTGGCCAATTCGCGCTTTTGCAGGATTTCGACAGCCTCGGTTATAATCTCGGGGTTTTCAAGGATGTAAGCGCGCACAATAGCTTCGGTCGCCGCGCGTTCCTTGTCGTTGATCCCTGCGGCCGAAATGGCGCGATCTGCATCGGCCTTTGCGTAAGCGGTCGTGTCCCCGCGGACCATTTCTTCCTTGCTGGTGAAGAAATAGATGCCAGCAGCGATCAAGAGAGCTGCCCCCAGTAGAGCAAAGATCAGGGGAAGGCGGCGGTTGGTCTGTTGCTGGTCCATAAACAAATACCTAGCTTCTTTGCCGATGCCAGACCAGCGGATTAACCGAAATCAACGCTTTCGCTTTTCCATCTTCTGCACCTGCGCCTCTGCGACCAGCTTCACATCCTGTGCCCTGATCCAGTCGTGGGAATATTCTGCAAGGCCCGCCATCGCAGTTGCTGCATTGGGCAAGGCGAGTTGGGGGGCGCCTTCCATCAGATAGCGTTCCGCACTGGCCAAGGCTGCTCGGGGTTCATCGCCCAGCGCCTGATAGACGACGCCCAGTTGATACCAGGCGAAGGGATTGTTGTTATCCTTGGAGACAGCGGCCTTCAGGACACGTTCCGCCTCGGCTAAATTGTCCTTGTTCTCGGTGGCGATGAGGGCATGACCGAACACAGCGGCGATAAGCGGCTGATTTCCGGTCAAGTCGACAGCCTTGCGCAGCGAAGTCAGGGCCTCATTGGGTTTTCCGGATTCGAGCAGAATCTGGCCCTGCAATTCTAGGAAATAGGGGTCGCTAGGATTTTTGGCTATGAGGTTGTTTGCCTCGGAGAGGGCCTTTTCCGGATAGGCCGCTTTGTGCCACGCATAGGCCCTGGCGTAGAGCGCTGGCACGCTCTTGTCAGTCTCTGGATAGTCGCGCAAGGTTGTATTTGGGTCCGCTATATAGCCTTGCAGTTTTGCCTTAACGCGCTTGAAGTCGGCTTCCCACTTGGGGTTGAGCGGTGCATTCCAGGCAGGATCAGCTTTGTACGTATCTTCCAATACTGTGATGCGCTCGCCCGACAAAGGGTGGGTGCGATCATAGCTGTCGACTTGCGGGATACCGAGGCGAAACTCGTAATTCTGCAATTTTTTGAAAAAGTTGATCGAGCCGCGGCCCGTTATGCCTGCCGCCGAGAGATAACGGGCCCCCGATGAATCGGCAACGCTCTCCTGCACGCGGCTGAATGCCAGGAATTTGCCCAAGGCCGCCTGCTGGCCAGCCGCCATGATTCCCATGCCGGCCTCTCCAGCACCGGCGGCAATCGCGGCCGCCGCCAGAATGAGGCTGGCGATGGAAATATTGCCGGCCTTCTCCATGCCCTCGCTATAGCGAATGACGTGGCCGCCTTCGATATGGCCAAGTTCATGCGCGATAACACCCTGAACTTCATTGGCTGTGGTCGCAGCATGGATAAGACCACTATGCAGGTACACCGTCTGCCCACCCGCAACAAATGCGTTGATCGATTTGTCGTTGATGAGCACGACGTCGACATTGACCGGATTTAGCCCTGCTGCGCGGATCAGCGGTTCAGAGATTTCATCGAAAAAGGCTTCGGTTTCGGCATCGCGCAATACCGACTGGGCGTGGACTGGTTGCAGGCACAATGCCGTCGCGGCGATTGCCGCAAACAGCTTTGAAAAAACACGAAACAGCCGTTCGCCCTCAAACATGTTCATGATGTGCACGGGTGGCGATGAATGGCGGATGAAGCCGAAACCGCGCCGGCCCGATAAACGCATGCAACGTAATATCGGGCCGGGCAGCGCAAATCAGCCAAAAGTACGCTGCCACCATCCGCGGCGCGGTCCGTCACCGGATTCGTCCGATTCCCCGTCGGCAGAAGTTTCTACCTTGGGTTCGGCGTCCGCTTTCTTGCTGGTGCGGCGTGGTTTTTTGGTTGGAGCAGGGGCTGCTTCGTCTGTCGCTGCAGCTACAGTTTCTGCCTCGGCCTTGGCTCTCGCTTTTGGCGCGCGACGGACTTTGGGTTTTTCAGCAACTTCAGGCTCTTCGGCAGCAGCTTCCGCATCGGCCGCCACCTCGGCAACCTCTGCAGTTTTCGCCTTTCGGCTAGCCCGTTTGGGTTTTGACGGAGATTGAGGCTCGACCGGCTGGGCTACCTCGACGGGCGCCTCGTCGGTCGAAACTTCTTCAGCAGCTGTTTCTGGATCACTCGAAGTTTTCCGGCGACCGCCACGCGAACGGCGTGGTTTGCGCGCAGGTTCGGTTTCAGCCGTTTCTTCGCCACTGTCGTTTTCGGCAGGCTCAGGGACATCACCCTCGGCACCTTCCTCGGCCGAGGCAGATTGTTCGTCGCGCTCCCGATTGCGTCCACCGCGGCGTCCACGGCGGCGGCGTTTGCGCTTGCCATTGCGGTCTTCACGGCTGCTGTCTTCTGCTCGTTCCTCGACTTCGTCGGTTTCGACTTCATCCTCGATTTCTTCGATATCGTCATCATCGTCGTCAAAATCGACAATCGGTGCAGGAATAGCAGGGCGTTCAGGGCGTGGACCACTGGCGGTCACAACCATTTTTGCGCCTTCTACCTCGCCATTGGGAAGAACTTCGACGCGGACATGATAGCGATCCTCAATCTCGGCAAGCTCAGCCCGCTTGTTGTTGAGGATGTAGATGGTCGCCTCCTGGCTGGCCTGCAACGAAATCTGGCTGCCATGGCCACGAGCCGATTCTTCTTCGATCAGGCGAAGTGCCGAAAGGGCAGAGGAAGAAGCCGTGCGGACCAGTCCGGTGCCTTCGCAATGGGGGCAGACACGGGTGGAGGCTTCAAGCACGCCGGTGCGCAAACGCTGACGGCTCATTTCCATCAGGCCAAAGCTGGAGATGCGGCCCACCTGGATGCGCGCGCGGTCGTTTTTCAACGCTTCCTTCATCGCCCGCTCAACCTTGCGGGCGTTGGAATGGTGATCCATGTCGATAAAGTCGATCACAACCAGACCAGCCATATCGCGCAGGCGCAACTGGCGGGCGATTTCTCGTGCGGCTTCGAGATTGGTCGCTAGCGCCGTCTGCTCGATACCATGTTCCTTGGTCGAGCGGCCTGAGTTGATGTCGATCGAAACCAGCGCTTCGGTCGGGTTGATGACGATATAGCCGCCTGATTTCAGCTGCACGACCGGATTGTACATAGCGTTTAGCTGATCCTCGACGCCGTAGCGCTGGAAGAGCGAAACCGGATCGGCATAATGCTGCACCCGCTTGGCGTGGCTCGGCATCAGCAGCTTCATGAAGTCTTTCGCTGCCTTGTAGCCATCGGCACCTTCGACAAGCACGTCGTCGATATCTTTATTGTAGATATCGCGGATCGCGCGCTTGACGAGATCGCTGTCCGAATGGATCAGCATCGGCGCTGCGCCCTTCAATGTGCGCTCGCGAATTTCGTCCCACAGGCGAGCGAGGTAATCAAAGTCGCGTTTGATTTCAGGCTTCGTACGGGCGAGGCCTGCGGTGCGGATGATGCAGCCCATGGTGGCGGGCAGCTTCAGATCGGAAATGATCGATTTCAGCCGTTTTCGATCCGATGCGCTCGAAATTTTCCGGCTTATGCCGCCGCCATGGCTGGTGTTGGGCATCAACACGCAATAGCGTCCGGCGAGGCTGAGATAGGTGGTGAGGGCAGCGCCCTTGTTGCCGCGTTCTTCTTTCACGACTTGCACCAGCAGCACCTGGCGCCGATGAATTACGTCCTGAATTTTGTAGCGGCGACGCAGGTTCAGGCGCTTTGCTCGCGCTTCGTCGCTGGCGCGCGGGGCATTGCTTCTGCCGCCACGACCGCGGCGGCGGCGACCGCGCTGATCCTTGCGACCGTCATTGTCGTCATCCGGCGATGAATCGCGTTCAGGATAATCTTCGCCATTATCGTCGCCATTGGCTTCAAGATCGGGCTCTTCACCTTCGGTAATGTCGATCGTGTCGATGCGATCATCGCTTTCAACCTCGATGAAATCCGGATCTTCCTCGTCATGCGCTTCGGATCGCATGATGCCGGTGGGTTCGTCTTCTTCAGCCTCTTCCTGCTCACGAAGAGCAGCTTCTTCGGCAGCCGCAGCCGCCTCTTCCGCGAGCAGGCGTTCACGGTCCTCTTTAGGGATCTGATAATAGTCAGGGTGGATTTCGCTGAAAGCGAGAAAACCGTGCCGGTTGCCACCATAGTCGACAAATGCCGCTTGCAGCGACGGTTCGACCCTGGTGACCTTGGCTAGATAGATGTTTCCCTTGAGTTGCTTATGTTCAGCCGACTCAAAGTCGAATTCCTCAATCGTGTTCCCTTTTACGACGGCTACGCGGGTCTCCTCCCGGTGGCGCGCGTCGATGAGCATGCGCGTTTTCATTATAAATTCTCCGAGCCTCCCATTGCTCCGCCTTTAGCAGGAACCGGGGGGCCATATTTTCTGAAAGTGATCCGGCATCGTCCGCAGCAAAGACTTCATTGCCTGCTGTATTCAATGACGGGGAATGTACGAATGTGTCTGCTGCATAGGCACCGCGGGCGCAATTCGCGCGGGCGTAATTTGCCGCCAACGCACCGAACCCCGTGGGGACGGCGGAAGGGGAAATTTCATGCCACATGCAACATCAACCTGTTTTATACCGAAAAGTCAGTCTGTTCGGCGTCTTGGTGGACTAGACTTATCAAAGTCATAGCTCCAGCTTTATGTGCTAGCACCCCTATGTCTGGCGGGCAAGTGGCGGCGGCGAAAAATTCCCTCGACCGAATGTCCTATTTTGCGCAAAAGCCGTTTCAATGATGATCAGCGCTTTCCTTGCACTTCTGATTACGGCTGCGCAGCCAATGGCGACGTCATCCGCTGTTGATGCATGGATCCGCACAGTTTTCGGCAAGGTTGCTCAAGCATTCCGGTCGGAACCGCCCCGGCGACGCTATGAAGTCACTGCACCCATCGGAAAGGGAGTGGCACGTGGATTGCCCAAAATATACGGGCGGGCGGATGCCCGCCTGCCTTTGGTGGTCATCGATGCCGGGCATGGAGGCCACGATCCGGGTGCGATCAATTCGCTGTCCGGCGAGCGCGAGAAGGATGTGACGTTGGCAATTGCCCGCGGCATTAGAGACGAACTTGTCGACACAGGGCGCGTGCGCGTCGCACTCACACGCGAAGGGGATAGTTTCCTCATATTGCAATATCGCTATGGCATTGCCCGCAAAATGAAAGCGGATCTCTTTCTTTCAATTCATGCCGATGCGGCTGGCAATCCTGAGGCGAGGGGAGGAACGGTGTATACCTTGTCAGAGGTTGCCTCCGACCGCGAAGCACAGCGGCTGGCTGCGCGCGAAAATCGGGCTGATGTCCTAAATGGCGTCAATCTTGGCAGGCAGGATCAGGAAGTATCGTCAATCCTGATAGACCTGACCCAGCGCGAAACCATGAACATTTCTGCAAGTTTTGCCAAATTGCTGATCCGCGAAGCAAAACCCAATATGCTGCTGCGCGAAAAGCCCCATAAATTCGCATCATTCATTGTACTCAAGGCACCTGACACGCCCTCTGTACTTTTCGAAACCGGCTATATCAGCAATGTGGATGACGCTGTCTTCCTGTCTTCGCGTGAGGGCCAGCAAAAGGTTGCGCGTGCCGTGACCAGCGCGGTGCAGGCCCATTTTGCCCGCCGCTTGGCGCGCGACTGAAATAGCCCTTCGACAAAATAATCTGTCGGGCCTATCGGAACAATATGGACGATTCATCCTCATCTGCTCTCGACGAACCCCGCTTCGCCCTGCGCGAACCGGATATGCCCGAAGATGCGCTGGGGCTCGGTCTGCCTGAGGCGCCGAAAGCTGCTGCAGCATCGCCCTATCGGGTGCTTGCGCGCAAATATCGTCCGCAGAATTTCGCCGAACTGATCGGTCAGGATGCGATGGTGCAAACGCTGGGGAACGCGATCAAGCGCGGTCGTCTGGCGCATGCCTTCCTGATGACGGGTGTGCGTGGGGTCGGCAAAACCTCGACCGCGCGCCTCATCGCCAAGGCGCTGAACTGTATCGGGCCGGACGGGCACGGTGGCCCGACCATCGATCCGTGCGGGGTATGCGAGCCCTGTCGTGCGATTGCCGAAGGTCGCCATATCGACGTTATCGAGATGGACGCCGCAAGTCACACGGGTGTTGACGATGTCCGCGAGATTATTGAGGCGGTGCGCTACGCCGCCGTGTCGGCGCGCTACAAAATCTACATCATCGACGAAGTGCACATGCTGTCGAAAAATGCTTTCAATGCGTTGTTGAAGACGCTCGAGGAACCCCCGGCACATGTGAAGTTCCTGTTTGCGACGACCGAGGTGAACAAGGTTCCAATCACAGTGTTATCGCGGTGCCAGCGCTTTGATCTGAAACGTATCCCGGCGGAAATGCTGGCCGTACATTTCGAAGAAATCTGCGTAAAAGAAGGTGTTGCCGCCGAAGCAGAGGCGCTACGCCTAGTAGCGCAAGCGGCTGAGGGGTCGGTACGAGACGGCTTGTCCATCCTGGACCAGGCCATTGCACACGCCGATCTTGCCGCGGACGACAGCGGGGCAGAAGCGCGCGTCGAGGCTGCGCAGGTGCGCAATATGCTCGGCCTATCTGATCGGGCTGCCGTGCGCAGGCTGTTTGGCCTTTTGCTGGAAGGAAATTCGCAGGCAGTGCTTGATGAGGCGCGCAACCAGTATCAGTTGGGCGTCGAACCAGCTGCAACACTTGCCGGTCTTTTGCGAGAGGTTCATTTGGTGACTCTCGCCAAAATCGGCAGTCCATCGGACGCCGCTTTGCCCGAAGAGGCGCGCGCGCAGATCGACGAATGGGCAGGGCGTTTGTCTTTCCCGCTGCTCCACCGTCTCTGGCAATTGCTGCTGAAGGGGCATGAGGAGGTCCGTCAAGCAAGTCTGCCGCTCGAATGCTGCGACATGGCCCTGCTGCGTGTGCTTCATGGCGCGTCAATGCCAGATCCTGGTGAACTTGCACGGCTGTTACAACAGGGCGGAGTACCATTACAGACATCTGCAGCCAGCATTCCCTCTCCGGCTGCCGACAATGCTCCTAGTGTTCCGACTTCGGCTTTCCCTTCTGATTTCAAGGCACTCGTCGAAGCGCTCGATCGCGGAGGCCACCCCAATGTCGCGGCGACGTTGCATGATGTAGTGCGGCTGGTCAGCTATGCTCCGCCGCGCCTCCAGTTCCAGCTCGCTGGCCCGGTACATCAGGGATTTGGCGCTGATCTGAATGACGCGCTGTTCCGTCTGACGGGCACGCGCTGGGAAATTGCCGAAACCCCGGGCGATGCCCAGCCAAGTCTGTACGAACAGGAACAGGCCGTCCGCGCCGCGCAGGACACAGAAATTCTGGAATCCCCGCTCGTCAAGGCTGCACTCGCTGCCTTTCCCGAGGCCGAAGTGCATGTTGACGGGCGGACGATACACTCTCCCCACGAAGCAGAAATCCGGAGCTTAAGAGCATGAAAAGCATCGAAGAGATGATGAAAGCGGCGCAGGAAGCCGCGCAAACCATCCAGAAGCAGATGGAGGAAGCGCAGGGCAAGCTTGATACAATTGAGGTTGAAGGTGTTTCCGGTGGTGGACTGGTCAAGGTCCGCGCCAGCGCCAAAGGCCGGATCATATCGCTAGCCATCGATGACAGCCTGATGGTGCCCGCCGACAAACAGATGCTTGAAGACCTTGTTGTGGCCGCATTCAACGATGCGCGGGAAAAAGCCGACGCCGCCAGCAACAGCGAAATGGGCAAGATGACCAGCGGTTTGCCGCTGCCGCCGGGCTTCAAACTGCCTTTTTGAGGCGCTTTTCCCCAGCTTTTCTCGCTATTTCGCCGCTATGCCGTTGAACCGGGAAAAATCACGCTCATATTGATGCCAAGTTTCCGCACCGCCTTTCGGTGCGGGCCGGAGTGAATATGATGCAATCTCTTCCCCTTTTGCCCCTGCGCGACATCGTCGTGTTTCCGGGTATGGTCGTGCCGCTTTTCGTCGGCCGCGACAAATCAGTGATCGCACTTGAAAAGGCGATGGCGGCGGACAAGGAAATTTTCCTGGTCACGCAGCTCGACCCTGCCGAAGATGATCCGGACTATGACGATCTTTACACGGTAGGCGTGTCTGCGTCCGTGATGCAGTTGCTGAAACTTCCCGACGGCACCGTGCGCGTGCTCGTTGAAGGCAAGCAGCGGGCGAACCTTCTGCGCCTGCATCAGCGCGCGGCAGACTATGTCGAAGCCGAGGTCGAACTTATCGAGACAAAAGCCACCGAGGGTCCGGAAACAACGGCGCTGATGCGGTCTGTGGTTGAACAGTTCGAAAACTATTCGAAGCTCAACAAAAAGGTTCCTTCTGAAACTGCAGTGCAGCTCGCCGAAATCGAAGACGCTGCGCAGCTGGCCGACGCGGTGGCTGCGAACATCAACCTCAAGGTTTCGGACAAGCAAGCGCTACTTGTGGAAGCCGATCCGTTGAAGCGCCTCGAAATGTCCTTCGCCTTCATGGAAGGCGAATTGGGCGTGTTGCAGGTCGAAAAGAAGATCCGCGGCCGCGTGAAGCGTCAGATGGAGAAATCTCAGCGCGAATATTATCTCAACGAGCAGCTGAAAGCGATCCAGCGCGAGCTGGGCAATGGGGATGAAGAGGGCGGCGACGAGCTGGCCGAACTGCAGACCAAGATCGACACGCTGAAGCTATCGAAGGAAGCCAAAGCCAAGGCGCAGGCCGAAATGAAGAAGCTGCGCAGCATGGCGCCGATGTCGGCCGAAGCAACCGTTGTGCGCAACTATCTGGATTCGCTGCTCGGCATACCCTGGGGCAAGAAATCAAAGTTGAAGCGCGATATCGCCAAGGCACAGGACATTCTCGATGCCGATCACTTTGCGCTCGAGAAGGTCAAGGACCGCATTGTCGAGTATCTGGCGGTGCAAGCGCGCACCAACAAGCTGAAGGGTCCGATCCTCTGCCTCGTTGGCCCTCCGGGTGTCGGCAAAACCTCGCTTGGCAAGTCGATTGCCAAAGCGACCGGGCGCGAATTCATCCGTCAGTCGCTGGGTGGGGTTCGTGATGAAGCCGAAATCCGCGGGCACCGTCGCACCTATATCGGCTCAATGCCGGGCAAGATCGCTTCGAACCTGAAAAAGGCGGGGACGATGAACCCGCTGTTCCTGCTCGACGAAATTGACAAGCTTGGTCAGGATTTCCGCGGTGATCCGGCATCGGCGCTGCTCGAAGTGCTTGATCCCGAACAGAACAACAAGTTCAACGACCATTATCTGGAAATCGACCTTGATTTGTCGGACGTGATGTTCGTGACCACCGCGAACAGCATGAACCTGCCGCAGCCGTTGCTTGACCGAATGGAGATCATCCGGCTTGAGGGTTACACCGAGGATGAAAAGCTCGAAATCGCCAAGCGTCACTTGGTGGAAAAGCAGGTCGAGGCGCATGGCTTGAAAAAAGGCGAGTTTGAAGTCAGCGATGATGGGCTGCGCGACCTGATCCGGTACTACACGCGGGAGGCTGGCGTTCGTACGCTTGAGCGTGAGATTGCCAAGCTGGCCCGCAAGGCGCTGCGTCGCATCCTCGAAGGTAAGGCGAAGAGTGTTTCGATCACGCCGGAAAATCTGGCTGAATTTTCAGGTGTTCGCAAATATCGCCACGGTATCGGTGAGGATGAAAACCAGATTGGTGCGGTAACCGGGCTCGCTTGGACCGAGGTTGGTGGCGAGCTGCTGACCATCGAGGCAGTTACCGTTGGCGGTAAGGGCCAAATCAAGACGACCGGCAAGCTGGGCGAAGTAATGTCGGAGTCGATTCAGGCGGCGCTGAGCTACGTAAAGGCCCGTGCGCCGAGCTATGGCATCAAACCATCGATCTTCAATCGCAAGGATGTGCACATCCACTTGCCCGAGGGGGCCGTGCCCAAGGACGGCCCTTCGGCCGGTATAGGCATGGTTACGGCGATCGTCTCGACATTGACTGGCGTCGCCGTGCATCGCGATGTCGCCATGACAGGCGAAGTCACTTTGCGTGGACGAGTGTTGCCGATTGGCGGGTTGAAAGAGAAACTGCTTGCGGCATTGCGCGGCGGCATCAAGACGGTTCTGATCCCGCAGGAGAATGAAAAGGATCTTGCCGAGATACCAGCAAATATAAAGGAAGGTCTGGAGATCATCCCGGTAACCCATGTCGACCAGGTATTGGCGCGTGCATTGGTTTCGCCGCTTGATCCTGTGGAGTGGACCGAAGCAGACGAACTGGCGGCTTTGCAACCGCTCGCACCAACTGCTGCTCCGGGTTCAGCGGTCACTCACTGATCCATCAGACTGTGAATCGAGATGCGGGACGCGATGTTGAATGACGTTGCGTCTCGCTGCGTTTTTGCCCGTTACACAGTGATTTGACGTCAAGGCGCGATGGATTTTACGCGTTTCGTCTCACTTATCGACAGATTATCCGTCAATTCGCCGAAAAGCGCGGTTTTTTGCGGATATTTCCTTTGACAGAGGGCTGTTTCTACTCCTTATTCCCGCTCCGGCCCAGCCGCGATTCCTTCCCGGAATTGGTCCATAATATTCATTTGAGAGGGGGATCCCGATACTATGAACAAGAATGATCTCGTCGCAGCCGTTGCAGATGCAAGTGGCCTGAGCAAAACCGATGCAGGCAAGGCAGTGGAAGCTACCTTTGACGCCATCACAAAGGCGCTCAAAAAGGGTGGCGAAGTTCGCCTCGTAGGCTTTGGCACCTTTGCTGTAGCCAAGCGCAAGGCTTCGACCGGCCGCAACCCGCGCACCGGTGAAGAGATGAAGATCCCTGCCTCGAACCAGCCCAAGTTCAAGGCTGGCAAGGCACTCAAGGATGCCGTGAACTAAGTTTCACAAATCTTTTTGGAAATAGGAAAGGGCGGGGCTTCGGCACCGCCCTTTTTTACATCCATAGTTATATTCACCATATTGTGCTGTGCGCGATTGGTGCATATCGACGTGGAATGCAATTAAGCTGGGGAGTTTTATGCACAAATTAGTCAAAATGTCAGCGCTGGCATTGTTATTGTCCACATCATCGGCGGCATTTGCCGAATGGAAGGTGGCGACGTCGGGCTTGCTGACGGTTTACAGCGAAGAAGATGAAGCGTCGCTCAAGGAAACCGTCACCAACATCGAAGTGTATCACCGTTTGCTGAAGGCCTATTCGCAATCCAAAAAGGAAGGCAGCCCGTTGAGGCTGACCGTATTTTTGTTGCGCGATACGACTGCGCTGCAATCCTTCCTTCCGGGCGACAATCAGGGTCTGCTGGGATTCTACAGTGCAACCGAACGTGGACCTTATCTGGTTTCGGTGCGTCGATCGGTGCGCCCGACGGGAACGCGCAAGGCGGTCGCCGACAATTCCAAGGATGCGGCGCCAAAGATATTGCAGCATGAATATGGCCACCATTTCATGTACCAGTATTTTCCTGGCCTCTATCCGACATGGTATAGCGAAGGCTTTGCCGAATATTACGGATCGATGGATTTTCTGCCGAATAACGTGGTTGAAGTAGGACACGCGCCTTTTTATCGCATGGATGTCATCCGCAGCGGCTGGTACCCGATGCGCAAGCTTTTGACTGCAAAAAGCTATGCCGATGTCGGGGACAGTTTGCGCAACCTTTACGCCCAAGGATGGCTGCTGACCCATTATGCGGCTTCAAATCCGGAACGCGGTAAGCAGTTGAACCAGTATCTGGTGGCGATCACGCAAGGCGTCAAATATGACGAAGCTGCCAAGGCTGCTTTCGGTGCCGATATCGATAAGCTCGACGACGAGATGAAGGCGCATGCGAAGAATCTGACAGCCAAGCGCTTGTCGCTAAAACCAATGGATGTCGGTCCGATTACAATTCGATCGTTGACCAAGGGCGAAGCGGCGATGCTGCAGACGGAAATGCGCTTGAACTCGTCTTTTGAACGATCGGTATTGCCGCTCGTTGTGCGCACCGGTCGGCAAGTCATCAAGGACAACCCAACAGATTTAGGTGCGATGATGACCCAGTTGGAGGTTGAGCGTCTTGCGGAAAATTTCGACGAAGCGGTTGCTCTTGCCGACCGGATTCTTGCACTGTCCCCGAACAATGCAAAGGCGATGGCCATAAAGGGGATGGTGCAAGTTGACAAATTGCTTGCCGCCAAGTCGACCGATGACGCGGCATTTGCCGAAGCGCGCAAGCCTATCCGTGCCGCGATCAAGATCGATCCGAATCTGGCGACTGCGCATGTGGGGCTTTACAAAAGCTATTCGCTGCGCGGTATCCTGCCCCCGGCCGAGGCGCAAAATGGTTTGATGAAGGCGCATCAACTGATCCCGCGCGATCGGGACATCCGCTATATGCTCGCCAAGGACTTCGAAGATCGTGGATTTATCGAAGATGCCATTTTCATAATCGAACCGGATGCCTTTGGGGCACTGGACGGCGATGAGAAAAAGGATGAGCGTCAAAAGAAGAAGGATCGCAAGCGGCTGCAGTGGCTGGCGGACAATTATACGGGTGTTGTTGTCCGCGAAGACGCAAAGGACATGTACGAAAGGTTGATTGCCAAAAAGGCTGCGGCCGATGGGGAAGCGAAGCTGACAAGCTGAGGCTTGAATTGGCTATCAAGAAAAAGGCGGGGTGCATCCCCGCCTTTTTTCGTTGAACCCAATATTCTGCTGGAAGGTTCAGGCGGCGCACAGTCGGCCAAAAGTGAATGCCTGCTGTTCGGGCTGTGGCTCCAGCTCATTAACGACAACGAGGCGGACGCGCTGGCCTGTATAACGCACAGCGCCCAAGCGAATAATCCGCTCGACTGGCGTTCCGCGCATGGCAGCTACTTGGCCAATACGTTCCCATTTCTGTGCCAGCGTCGAGAGGATGGCATAAACTGCAAGCAGGAAAGCAGTGGCGAAAAATGCGGCAGCAATGAACGACATTTGAATCCTCCGAATCACCGTTATTTCCTTATATGTTCTATATTTGTTCTATATTGTCAATTGGAAAATTCGGCGATTGAAAACATCCGACGCGAACGATAGCCTGATTTCAATATCTAGGTAATTTGGGGGGAGCAGATGCTGCTTGGAAAATGGATGATTGCTGCGGGTTTTGCATCCTTGGCGACCGGGAGTGCGACGGCACAAACGTTGCGGCCCGATCAGGCCGCGTTCCGAGAACTTTATGCCGAACTGGTCAACACCAACACGGCCTATTCGAACGGCAGTTGCACCGTCGCTGCCGAACAATTGGCAAAGCGCATGTACGATGCCGGTTTCACCAAAGACGAGGCGCGGGTCATTGTTGTCCCAGGCTATGAACGTGAAGGCAACCTGGTTGCCGAGTACAAGGGCACATCGAAAACACTGAAGCCGATGTTGCTGCTGGCACATATTGATGTGGTCGAAGCAAAGCGAGAGGACTGGACGCGAGACCCATTCACCCTGGTAGAGGAGGATGGGTTTTTCTTCGCAAGGGGGGTGGCCGACGACAAGGTGCAAGCCGCTATCTGGGTCGATAGCCTGAACCGCTTCAAGCAAGCGGGCTATCGGCCCAAGCGCACCATCAAGGTGGCGGCAACCTGCGGCGAAGAAAGTTCAAGCAAGGCGCTGAACGGGGCGGAATGGCTTGCGCGCAACATGCCCGAAACTTTGTCTGCAGAATTCGCATTGAATGAAGGCGGCGGTGGCAGGCTCGACAAGAATGGCAAGCCACAATTTCTTGCGATCCAGGTCGGTGAAAAGGCCAACCGCATATTTGAGTTGGAGACCACCAATCCCGGCGGCCATAGCTCCGTACCGCGCCCGGACAACGCGGTTTACGACCTGGCAGAGGCTATTGTCGCCGTAAAGCGGCTGGGCTTTCCGGTGCAGTTGAACGATACAACGCGTGCATTTCTGAAACAGATGTCCCCAACCGCGCCAGCAGCGGGACAAAAGGCGATTGCGGATTTGCTGGCAGACGAAGGCAATGTGCAGGCGGCGGCAATCCTGTCGGCTGATCCTGTAATGAACTCGACCCTGCGCACAACATGTGTGGCGACAATGCTCGAAGCCGGGCACGCGCCCAATGCATTGCCGCAGCGGGCCAAAGGCGTTGTTAACTGCCGCATAGTTCCCACGATGACGACCGAAGCCACGCAGGCGGCCATTGAAGCAGCAATCGCCAACCCTCGTGTCAAGGTGACGCTGCGTAAACCCCATCGGCCGATGGCCGTGCCGCCGCCGCTCGACAAGCGCATTCTTGATCCGGCGATCAAGCTGGCGGAGGAAATTTTCCCAGGCGTGCCGTTGGTTCCGACGATGTCGACGGGGGCGACCGATGCGACGATGACGGCGCTGATCAATATCCCAACTTATGGGATTCCGGGTATCTTTTATGAAGCCGATGGTGGCGGGGTGCACGGGCTCAATGAGCGTCTGCGAGTCAAATCAGTTTATGACGGGCGCGATTATCTGCACCGGTTGGTGCAAATCTATGCAGACAAATAGCCGGCGTTAGTTGGCGTCGATCTTTCCGCGCCGAGCGGCGAACCATTCGCGTAACATCGCCTGGGTGCATCCGGTGAAGCCGCCTGTGCCCACGACCGAGCAGCTGTTCGGGCGCATGGGCCGTGCTTCTTCGTCCAGGCTTTCGACTGCTGACGTCCAGGATTGGCTGGCTGCGGCCTCTTCCTCGCCTTTGCGCAAGTCTTTGGGAATGCGATAACGATCGCTTTCGGGCGCTGTGGCGCAGACGACGATTTCGTCAGGATCAACAGCCTCAGGACATTTTTCTTCGCCAAAGGTAGCGAGGAACGAGATTTTCTCGGGCGGCTGGGTAGCACTGCCTCGAAGCATATCGTCGGCTTGCGCTGAAGGAGCTAATGCTGTTGCGAGGAGAGGAAGCAGGATGCGGGTCACAATTTTTCCAGGCGATCGATGTTGGGCGGATCGCTCTCTCCGCTCTTCCGCGTCATGAAGTGAACGATGGATTAATCCGGCCGGTATTGCAGAAATTCTGCAGCAGGCTTGACGAATCCCAGCGTTGCAGCTAACGGCCCGCCCATTCCACATGGAAAGCGCACATCACCGGTGCCTTTGCCGTAACCAGCTTGCGGCCTTGGTTCTTGCTTTCCAGAGGTTCAACCGGAAGGAGAAAGACTATGGCGGCACCTGTCGTCACTATGCACCAATTGCTTGAGGCCGGAGCACATTTCGGCCACCAGACCCATCGTTGGAACCCGCGCATGAAGCCGTATATCTTCGGCGCACGCAACGGTGTTCACATTCTTGACCTCAGCCAAACTGTTCCGCTTTTTGCGCGTGCGCTCGACTTTGTTTCGTCGACCGTGCAGGCAGGCGGCAAGGTCCTGTTCGTCGGTACCAAGCGCCAGGCGCAGGGACCGATTGCTGATGCGGCGCGCGCTTCGGGCCAGCATTTCGTCAACCACCGCTGGCTGGGCGGCATGCTCACCAACTGGAAGACGGTTTCGAACTCGATCAAGAAGCTGAAGACGCTGGAAGAGCAGCTTTCGGGTGAAACTTCGGGTTTCACCAAGAAGGAAATCCTTCAGATGACCCGCGAACGCGACAAGCTGGAGCTTTCGCTCGGCGGCATCCGCGATATGGGCGGCATTCCGGACGTGATGTTCGTGATCGACGCCAACAAGGAAGAACTCGCCATCAAGGAAGCCAATGTTCTTGGTATTCCCGTCATTGCAATCCTCGATTCGAACGTATCGCCCGATGGCATTGCATTCCCGGTTCCGGCGAATGACGACGCAGCCCGCGCGATCCGCCTCTATTGCGAAGCTATCGCTACCGCATCGAGCAAGGGCAACACTGGCGCTGCTGTAGCACGCGGTGAAGATCTTGGCGCAATGGTAGAACCGCCGGTTGAAGCCGCGGTTGTCGAAGTTGCGGCTGAAGAAGCCTCCGCCGCCGAAGCCAGCGCAGAAGCTGCCCCGGAAGCGTAACAAAAATAGTGTCATTCCCGCGGGGCCGAAGGCGACCGGAGGTCAAAGCGGGAATCCACGGCCTGACATTCCGGTTTTAACCGAGGCTTTAGGTCATGGATCCCCGATGATTTCGGGGATGACATGTTTCTGGACCTGACTGGTCCTGCCAAACCAAAGTCGAAAGGACAAGATAATGTCTGCAATTACCGCTGCTGCCGTCAAGGATCTGCGCGAACGTTCGGGCGCTGGCATGATGGATGCCAAAAAGGCGCTGGAAGAAACCAATGGCGATATGGAAGCCGCCGTCGATTTGCTGCGCGCCAAGGGCCTGGCCACTGCCGCGAAGAAATCGAGCCGCACGGCTGCCGAAGGTCTTGTCGGCGTTGCTGTTGATGGCACCAAGGGTACCGCAGTCGAAGTCAACAGCCAGACTGACTTCGTTGCCAAAAACGAACAGTTCCAGGATTTCGTCCGCAAGGTGACCGGCGTTGCGCTTGGCGTTGGCGCCAATGATGCTGAAACCATCCTTGCTGCCGCTTATCCCGATGGTGGTTCGGTGCAGGAAGTGTTGACCAACAACATTGCAACCATCGGTGAAAATCAGGTCATCCGTCGTGCCCGCACCATTTCGGTGACCAACGGTCGCGTCGTTTCTTACGTCCACAATGCCGCCACCGCTGGCATGGGCGGTATCGGCGTTCTCGTCGCACTTGAAAGCGAAGCCGATGCGGCAACGCTCGACGGCCTCGGCAAGCAGCTGGCGATGCACATCGCAGCCGCTTTCCCGCTCGCGCTCGACGAATCCGGCCTCGATCAGGAAACGATGGACCGCGAAGCCGCGATTGCCCGTGAAAAGGCTGCTGAAAGCGGCAAGCCTGCTGAAATCGTCGAAAAGATGGTTGAAGGTGCGATGAAGAAGTTTGCGAAAGAAAACGCGCTTCTCTCACAGCTGTTCGTCATCGACAACAAGACACCGATTTCGGAAGTCGTTGCCCAGGCTGGCAAGGCTGCTGGCAAAGACATCAAGCTGGTCGACTATGTCCGTTACCAGCTTGGTGAGGGCATCGAAAAGGAAGTCTCTGACTTCGCCGCTGAAGTGGCTGCCGCCGTCGGCGCGTAAAAATCGGGCTATCCTCTGCAGGGCAGGGGATAAGGCCTTGGCGATATGGCGCTCCGCTCTTATAGCAGGGCGCCATTATTGCATCTGCAGTTGGGGAAAGAGGATTTTATGGCCGATGGCCGTTATCGCCGTGTGCTTTTGAAACTGTCCGGCGAAGTGCTGATGGGTGATCAGGCGTTCGGAATCGACCCCGATACCGTCGCCCGCGTTGCTGCTGAAGTGAAGGCGGCAAAGGATACCGGGCTTGAACTGTGTTTGGTCATCGGAGGCGGCAATATCTTCCGCGGTATGGCAGGTGCCGCCAAGGGTATGGATCGGGCCCAGGCCGATTATATGGGCATGCTCGCCACGGTTATGAATGCGTTGGCGATGCAGAATGCGCTTGAGCAACTGGGCGTGCAGACCCGCGTGCAGTCGGCGATTGAGATGGACAAGGTGTGCGAACCAGTGATCCGCAGGCGCGCCGAGCGGCATCTCGAAAAAGGCCGCATCGTGATCTTCGCGGCTGGCGTGGGCGCACCCTATTTCACGACAGACAGCGGTGCCGCACTTCGCGCCGCAGAAATGAAATGTGATGCGTTGCTCAAAGGAACCTCGGTCGACGGCGTCTATGACGCCGACCCGAAAAAGGTTGCGACAGCAAAGCGTTATGAAACATTAAGTTATGATCGTGTCCTTTCAGACAATCTGAAGGTGATGGATGCAAGCGCCGTGGCGCTATGCCGCGACAACTCAATCCCGATCGTGGTGTTTTCAATCCGCGAACAGGGCAATATCCTCAAGGTGCTTGATGGAAGCGGCACCTTCACCGTAGTCACTCAAGAAAAGGATTGAACCATGCCGCAATATGACAAGGCCGATGTCGAACGCCGCATGAAAGGCGCCGTTGAATCGCTCAAAGGCGATCTGTCGGGCCTGCGCACGGGGCGTGCCAATGTGACGCTGCTCGACCCGATTGTGGTTGAAGTGTACGGGTCTAATATGCCGCTGAACCAGGTCGCGACAGTCAGCGCTCCCGAACCGCGCATGCTTTCGGTGCAGGTATGGGATCGTTCGAACGTGACGCCGGTGGAAAAGGCGATCCGTTCGGCCGGATTGGGCCTCAATCCGATCACCGACGGCCAGACGCTGCGTCTGCCCATCCCCGATTTGACCGAAGAACGCCGCAAGGAATTGGCTAAGCTGGCTGGCCAATATGCCGAAAAGGCCAAAATCGCCGTCCGCAATGTCCGCCGCGATGCCAATGACGCGCTGAAGACCGATGAGAATAAAAAGGAAATCAGCGAAGACGATCGCAAGCGCCTGGAAACCGAAGTGCAGAAGATGACCGATGACACGATCAAGGCCATCGACGAAGCCGCGGTGCACAAAGAAAAGGAAATCATGAGCCAGTGAGTGCTCATACTTCATTTCCCCGTTTTATTGTCATTCCCGCGAAAGCGGGAATCCATCACCTGCCGTTGAAATTTATACCGCCGGTGATGAACTCCTGCCTCCGCGGGGGTGACGAAGTTCGGGGTATGGGGTGATGTTAGGTTTCGCGAAAAAAGCCCCGTCAACAAGCGGCGGCACCTCCCACGTACCCCGCCATGTTGCTATCATCATGGACGGCAATGGTCGCTGGGCGAAGAAAAAGCACCTGCCGCGCGCGCTCGGCCACAAGAAGGGGGTCGAGGTTGTTCGCGAAATTGTGCGCCGTGCCGCGACGACGGGGCTGGAGGCTTTGTCGCTTTATGCTTTCTCCAGCGAGAATTGGAAGCGTCCGGAGGATGAGGTTAATGATCTGATGGGGCTGCTGCGTGGCTTTATCAAATCGGACATCGACGAATTTGCCGCCAATGATGTTCGGCTCAAGATTATCGGCAATTACGAGGTTTTGGCTCCCGATATTGTCGACATGATCAACGATGCACTGGCCCGCACCGCGCACAACAAGCGGACCACGCTGGCCGTGGCACTGAACTATGGCTCGCAGGACGAGCTGGTCCGCGCGGCGCAATCAGCTTCGGGTGAGGGTGCGATTACGGCAGAAGCGATTGAACGCCATCTCGACACCGCCGACATGCCGCCCTTGGACCTGCTGATCCGCACTTCGGGCGAACAGCGTTTGTCCAATTTCATGCTGTGGCAAGCGGCCTATGCCGAGCTGTGGTTCACCGAAACACTGTGGCCTGATTTCACCCCGGCAGAGTTTGATGCCGCCCTATCCGAATTCGGCACGCGCGAAAGGCGCTATGGCGGGCGATGAGTGGCGACGAAGCACTACCGAAACCGCGCTCTGACCTTGGCTTGCGGACGCTGTCAGGCATAGCAATGCTGGCTCTGGCATTGGGAGCGATTTGGTTCGGAGGTTGGTTTTTTGGAGGTTTGATCGCCAGCGTAGCCGTTGGTGTTTTCTTTGAATGGATCAAGTTGGTTCGGGGTTTTGTAACGAACTCGGGCGGTAGAGGGCTGTGGTATCTGGGAGGCGCGGGTTATATCGGCATGGCTTGCTTTGCCTTGCTGACACTTGGCGGTGTTCTGCCATCTCATACAGAGCGCGGCATAATTCCAGCACTCAGTTTGATCGCAATGGTGATAGGTACAGACATCGGCGCGTATTTCGCCGGTCGTACATTTGGGGGCCCGAAAATTGCTCCTAGAATCAGCCCATCGAAAACTTGGTCTGGCTTATTTGGCGGCATGACAGGTGCCGCAGTGATGCTTGCGCTTACATCGTCCGAGCAGTTTTACCAGTTTTGGACGGACCAGAATGTCGATTTCCAACCCGTTGGAATTTTACCGACGGTTTTTGCGGGAGTAGTTGTTGCGGCAACGGCTCAAGCTGGAGACTTCTTCGAAAGCTGGATGAAGCGGCGGGCGGGCATGAAGGATTCTGGCAGTCTGATTCCGGGGCATGGCGGCTTATTCGACAGGGTCGATGGACTGCTGGGAGTAAGTTTTATTGCGGGTATTTTGATTTTGGCGGGCGTCGCATGACGCGCACCATCTCCATCTTCGGCGCAACTGGGTCGGTTGGGCTGTCGACGCTCGATCTTGTTCGGCAGCATCGAGACAAGTATCGCGTCCTTGCTTTGACCGCCAATGGCAATGCCGTCGACCTCGCCAAATTGGCGCGTGAGTTTGAGCCTGAGGTTGCTGTCGTTGCGGATCAAAGCGCCTATCCGCCGCTAAAGGAAGCGCTTGCCGACACTGCAACCAAAGCTGCCGCTGGCGATGCAGCGCTGGTCGAAGCCGCACAAATGGGTGCTGATTGGACGATGGCCGCTATTGTGGGCTGTGCAGGCCTGCCGCCTACCATGGCTGCGATAGAGGCGGGCAAGACCGTCGCTCTCGCCAATAAGGAAGCGCTGGTTTCAGCCGGCGATCTAATGATGGCGGCGGTCGAACGGTCGGGCGCGACATTGCTGCCCGTCGACAGCGAGCATAATGCGATCTTCCAATGCCTTGCAGGCGGACGCATCGATCAGGTTCGCAAAATCACGCTGACAGCAAGCGGTGGCCCCTTCCGTACCTTTTCGCTCGATCAAATGCGGGCTGTTACACCCGCCCAAGCAGTTGCCCACCCCAATTGGGATATGGGTGCGAAAATCAGCGTCGACAGCGCGACGATGTTCAACAAGGGCCTCGAACTGATCGAGGCGCATCATCTGTTCCCCGTCGGCCTCGACAAACTGGACATCGTCGTTCATCCGCAATCGGTGATCCATTCGATGGTCGAATATGTTGACCGCTCAACTCTCGCGCAGCTTGGGTCCCCCGACATGCGCATCCCGATTGCCAGTGCATTGGCTTGGCCGGAGCGGATCGAGACGAACAGCGCGCCGCTCGATCTGGCGCGGATTTCGAAATTAGAATTTGAAGCGCCGGACATTGCGCGCTTTCCTGCGCTGCGGCTGGCCCGATCGGCCGCAGAGCAGGGCGGTGCTGTCCCCGCGATCCTGAATGCCGCCAATGAAGTGGCTGTTGCAGCATTTCTGTCGGGTCAGATTGGTTTTCTCGATATTGCAAATGTCGTTTCGTCTACTCTTGACGGTTATTCGCCGAATGCGCCGCATTCGCTCGATCAATTGTTCAGCATTGATGCAGCCGCCCGCGCTTATGCCAAGGGCCTGATGGAAAAATTGCCACATGCAGCTTGAATCCCCGCACATTCTCGTCACCCTATTCGCGTTCCTGCTTTTGCTTGGTACGCTCGTGGTCGTGCACGAACTCGGCCATTATTCTGTCGGACGCTGGTTCGGCGTGAAGGCAGACAAATTCTCGATAGGATTCGGCCCGCAAATCTGGGGCAGGGTTGATAAGCGTGGGACGCTCTGGCGCGTGGGCGCTTTGCCGTTGGGCGGCTATGTGCAATTTGCAGGCGACATGAATCCTGCAAGCCAGCCTGACGAAAATTGGGAGAGGCTGTCGGCGGCAGAGCGTAACCAAACCTTTCAGTCAAAGGCCTTGTGGAAGCGCGCATTGATTGTTTTTGCCGGGCCGGCGGTGAACTTCCTCTTGGCCATTGCCATCCTATCCGGCTTCCTGATCCACTATGGGCAGGCCGTGAATCCGCCGGTGGTGCAGAGCGTTGCCGAAGGCACCGCTGCCGAAAAAATGGGTTTGAAACCCGGTGATCGCATCCTTGCGGTCAACGGCACTGCAGTCGACAGTTTTGGTAAGCTGGCTACCGAAATAGCCGTTCACCCCAATGAACGCATTCCCATCAGATATGAACGCGACGGTGCCATTCGCACCGAAATAGCCACGATTGGCGTACTCGAAGAGATGGACCGCTTCGGTAACAAATATAGCCGCGGCATATTGGGTCTGCCCATTCCGCGGGCCGAAATCCACGAAGTCAGTATATTGGAGGTGCCGTGGCTGGCGACCAAGGAAACCGCTAATATCGTACGCCTTACGATCAAAACCACTGGCCAGATCATTTCAGGACGCCGCCCGATATCCGAACTGGGCGGGCCATTGAAAATCGCCAAGGTTTCGGGTGAACAATTTGTGTTGGGTATGGCCGCCTTCCTTTGGCTGACGGCAATGATCTCGATTAACTTGGGGTTCATCAACCTCTTGCCAATTCCGATGCTCGATGGCGGACATTTACTTCTTTACGGGATTGAGGCGGTGCGCCGTCGGCCAGCGACGCCGGTTGTCCAGGAATGGGCGTTTCGTGCCGGCTTTGCGGTTTTGGTCAGCTTCATGCTGCTGGTGACGTTCAACGATCTCGCGTCGTTCGGGCTGTTCGGCAAATGAGGCGTGGATAGAATCGACAGATTGCTTGATTGAAACCGGCGCTTCGGGCAAGGGCGCAACAATATTTTTTCCGATAGCGGGGCCAGAGGAAGGTCGAGAATTTATGAGCAAAACTTCGGTTTCCGGCAAATGGATCGGCGCTTCTGTGCTGGCGGTGATGGTTTCGCTGTCGGCGGTACCGGTTGCCGCGCAAACAGGTGAAGCTTTAACAGCCGCTCCGCAAGACAATGTCATTCGCTCGATCAGCGTTGTCGGCACGCAGCGCCTCGAAGCCGATACCGTCCGTTCCTACATCCGGCTTCGTGTCGGCCAGCAATGGACCCAGGCCGCAGGCGACCAGGCGCTGAAGGATCTGTACGCAACCGAATTGTTTGCCGATGTCAGTGTACGCAACAATGCGGGCGACATAACCATTGAAGTGCGCGAAAACCCGGTCATCAACCGGATCATCCTTGAAGGCAACAAGCGCATCAAGAATGACAAGATTGAACCCGAAATCAAGCTCGCGCCCCGCCAGATCTATTCGCGGTCTAAGGTCCGCGCCGACGTTGCCCGAATCGTCGAACTTTACAAGCGTCAGGGGCGCTTTGCCGCGCAGGTTGAACCCAAGCTGGTTCAACTCGACCAGAACCGCGTCGATATCGTGTTCGAAATTACCGAAGGGCCGAAATCCAAGGTTCGCCAGATCAATATCATCGGCAATGACAAATTCTCGGACGGCAAGCTGCGTGGTGAAATGGTCACCAAACAAGCCCGTCTGACCAGCATCTTTAGCTCGGGCACCAGCTATGACCCTGACCGCCTGGCTTTCGACCAGCAGAAGCTACGCCAATTTTATCTGACTGAGGGCTATGCAGACTTCCGCGTTGTGTCTGCGGTGGCCGAACTGACGCCCGACAAAAAAGACTTCATCATCACCTATGTGGTTGAAGAAGGCGAACGTTACAAATTCGGTGATGTAAAGGTCGATAGCAAGATCCGCGACTTCAAATCGGACGCGCTGACTTCAACCTTGCGGATGAAGAATGGCGACTGGTACAATGCCAAGCTGGTCGAAGATACGGTTGAGGGATTGCAGGAAAGCGCCGGGCTGTTCGGCTACGCTTTTGCCGACGTGAACCCACAGTTTAATCGCGATAAAGAAGCGCTCACGATGAGCATCACCTTCGATATTGCGGAGGCACAGCGTGTTTTTGTCGAGCGTATCGACATCAACGGCAATACCATCACCCAGGATAAGGTTATACGCCGCGAATTTCGCCTGAACGAAGGGGATGCCTTCAACAGCATTGGCGTAAAACGCACCACAGATCGCATTAAATCGCTGGGCTATTTCCAGGAAGATCTTGAGGTTGAACAAGCGGAAGGAAGCACTCCCGATCGCATCGTCCTGACAACCAATGTGGAAGAAAAAGCCACTGGTGAGCTCTCGCTGTCGGCTGGTTTCTCGTCGATTGAGAATTTCATCTTCCAGGGTTCGATCACCCAGCGCAATTTCCGTGGCAAAGGTCAGGAACTGCGGACCAATATCTCCTATTCGAGTTATTCGAAATCGGCCGAAATCGGTTTTACCGAGCCCTATCTGTTTGACCGCTCGATAGCTCTTTCAGGTGACATATTCCGTCGGGACCTCAACAGCTTCAACTTCTTCAACAACAGTCGCAATACGACTTACGAGCAGGCAACCACGGGCTTCCAGCTGCGCACGGGCGTTCCGGTCAACGAGTTCCTCTATTTTCAGGCGGGCTATGGCTTAAGCCACGACGATATCTCGCTTGATCGCAATCTGTTCTTTACGGATCCGGATGGGACGGGCCCGTTGCCTGCGGCTTGCGACCCCGTGCTTGCCGGTCGTTTCCTTTGCGATGCCATCGGTAATCGTTTGACATCGACCTTGGGTTACACGCTGCTTTACGATACCCGTGACAATCGTATTCGTCCGACAAGAGGTCATAGTTTCAGCATAAGCCAGGATTTTGCAGGTCTTGGCGGTGATGTTCGCTATATCAGAACAAGACTGAATGCCGACAAGCACTTCAGAGTAACCGACAGCGGCTTCATTCTGTCATTTTCAGCCGAGGGTGGATATATCCATCCGCTGGAAAATCGCGGCTCGGCTGCGCAAGGTATCGATGATGTCCGGCTGACCGACCGCTTTTATCTTGGCGAACCGCAAATCCGCGGTTTCGACATTCGCGGTGTTGGTCCTCGAGTACAGCGCATCTTCTTTGATGGTGAGATCCAGAACGGTGTGGCGGTCAACGTTCCGCGGCTGGAACGCAAGCAAATCCAGGATGATGCCATTGGTGGCCGCGCCTATTATCTAGGCCGGGCAGAACTGCAGATTCCGCTCGGAAGCGGTGCAAAGGAACTCGGCCTAAGGCCGTCGATATTCATTGACGCCGGTGCTGTTTTCAACGTTACCACGCCACTTTTGCAGACTGTGCAGCAAAAATCGACCGCGACCACCACCACTCCCAGCCTGCCTCTATACTACAATGTGAATACGTCAGGCGCGACGCCAGTTTTGGAGACATCAACCGTAGCAACCAATGCCGATGGCTCTGCACGTGTCCCCGTATTGCAATTCGAAGAACGGTTTTTCGGTGACAGCTGGAAGCCGCGCGTATCGGTCGGTGTAGGCGTGAACTGGAACTCACCTTTTGGTCCGTTCAGAATCGATCTGGCGCGTGCGCTGCTAAAAGAGCCGGGCGACGATACCAAATTATTTACATTCAACGTAGGAACCCAATTCTGATGACAAAGTTTTCCAAGACCGCCTTTGCCGCTTTTATGGCAGGCACTGCGCTTTTTGCAGGTAGCGCGAGCGCTCAGGTCGCAGGCATTGCAACGCTCGATACGACCGATGCTATCATGCAGACCAAGGCATTTTCGCAGGCCTACCAGCAGATCGGTACGACCTATGCGAATAACAGTCAGATGATTCAGACGAAGCGCAAAGAGATTAATGATATCAATGCGCAGCTTGACACCAACAAGGACAAGAATCTGACTCAGGAAGAGCTGGATGCGGCAATTAAGGCGAAGAACCCGTTGCTGACACAGCTTGAGTCAAAAGAACGCGAAATCGCCCAGCTTCAACAGCCGATTGTGACAGCGCAGGCCTTCGCCGTCGAAAGCATCGCCGATCGCTATGCAGCGGCACAGCAACAAGTTGTTACGCAAAAGAAAATTAACATGATCCTGTCGCCCGATGCATTTATCTGGGCTCCGGATGCTGTTGACGTGACCAAAGCCGTCACAGCAGCCATCGATGTCGCGCTTCCGGCAGTCGCGATTACGCCGCCGGCAAACTGGCAGCCCAAGCAGTCGACAGGTGCGCTTTATGAACAAATTCAGCAGCGTCTGCTGACCGCCGCCCGTGTGCAGGCGATCCGCAATGCGCAGGCTCAACAAGCGGCCCAGCAGGGTGCCGCACCGGCAACTCCGGCGGCGACCACACCTGCAGCGCCCGCACAGCCCCAACCCGAAAGCCGCTAAATTCAATGAGCGACTTCACTAACTATGATGTCCGGCGCGTGATGGCGGTGCTTCCGCACCGCTATCCGATGCTGCTTGTCGATCGCGTCCAGGAACTGGTTGTGGATGAGCGGATCTCGGCCATCAAGGCGGTGACGATCAACGAAGGCTTTTTTCAGGGGCATTTTCCGGGCCGCCCGATCATGCCGGGTGTGCTGATTGTCGAAGCGCTGGCGCAAGCTGCCGGCGTTTTGGCTATGGAAAGCTTTGGGCTCGCTGGCTCGGGCAAACTGGTTTACTTCATGGCAATCGACAATGCCAAGTTCCGCGCTCCCGTGGAACCGGGCTGCCTGCTGACGCTGACCGTCCAGTTCACGCAAAAGCGGCCACGCGTATGCAAATTTGCCGGGCAGGCGCTGATTGGCGATCAGGTCGCCGCTGAGGCGGAATTCATGGCGATGATTGCTGACCCGCCAGCCTGACGCGACAGCTTCCAGAAGGCTTGCATTTGGATGAAGGCGTCGCTAAGGGCGGCGCTTCGCAAATCCTGGCTCCGGTCGGAAACCGGGCCGCAAAGGAGAAATGTTATGAAAAACGATATCCATCCCGATTATCACATGATCAAGGTGCAGATGACCGACGGCACCGTCTTCGAAACCCGCTCCACCTGGGGCAAGGAAGGCGATACGCTGCAGCTCGACATCGATCCGACGTCGCACCCCGCTTGGACCGGTGGTCGTGGCACCATGCTTGATTCGGGCGGTCGCGTTGCACAGTTCAACAAGCGTTTCGGTGGGCTTACGCTCAAGAAATAAGCCTTTTGGCCAATGGATTTGAAAGGTGCCGGGTTGACGCCCGGCATTCTTTGCACATAAGGACGCGCCTGCCTTTCTTCAGGCGCTGTGGCGATCGTAGCTCAGTTGGTTAGAGCGCTGGTTTGTGGTACCAGAGGTCGCGGGTTCGGATCCCGTCGATCGCCCCATTTTTTCCTGACATTTATAGCTGACAAAGTGGCTGAGTAATATTATTGCGCAGCTTCGTAATTTCTCGCGACTCGTTAGGAAGCTGTCATGCCTGCGCTCTGGGACTTGCCCGATTTTGACGCCCATGAATCGGTCCATCTGTTCGATGACCCAAAAACCGGCCTGCGCGCGGTGATTGCAATTCATTCAACACATTTAGGGCCGGCAGCAGGTGGCACGCGTTTCTGGCATTATGCTGACCAGCAGGCTGCACTGACCGACGCGTTGCGCCTATCGCGCGGAATGAGCTACAAAAACGCGATGGCGGGGCTGCCTGCAGGTGGCGGCAAAGCCGTCATCCTCGCCAATGCCAATCGCAGTAAGTCACGCGAACTGCTCGATGCCTTTGCGCGCGCGGTCGACTCGCTTGGCGGTCGCTACATCACCGCGCAGGATGTAGGCATGTCGGAAGCAGATGTGGTCACGTTGTCGCACACAACGAAGCACGTTGCGGGCCTGCCGGGGCAGGGTGGTGATCCGGGTCCCTATACCGCACGCGGTGTCTATTTGGGCGTCAAAGCTGCGGCAAAACGCGCGCTTGGAAGCGAAGACGTCAAGGGCATGCACTTCGCCATTCAGGGTGTCGGCAGCGTTGGTGGTGGCCTTGCGCGCTATCTGGCTGCGGAAGGCGCGAGGTTGACGCTGGCTGATGTGAATGCAGATCGTGCTGCGTCGTTAGCCGCCGAACTTGGTGCCGAAACGGTCGCAACAGACGCTATCATGGCGGTTGAGGCAGATGTTTTCAGTCCTTGCGCACTGGGAGCAATCCTGACTGAGACGAGCGTAACGAGCCTGAAGGTCAAGGCTGTCGCCGGGGGGGCAAACAACCAACT
Organism: uncultured Sphingorhabdus sp.; assembly: GCA_937873665.1. Next base: position 139,430 of record CALMYW010000394.1, on the reverse strand, counting down.
GGCCACTGCGAAACAGGGCCGCCAGCTGGCTGACCGGGGAATAGTCTACGCGCCTGACTATGTGATTAATGCGGGTGGTATCATCAATGTGTTGCGCCACATTGATCACGCCGACGATGCGGCCATCAACGCGCGTATCGATACCATTCCCGGCCGACTGCACCAGATATGGGATGAAAGCGAAGCGAGTGGCGATACCCCGGCTGAGGTGGCAGATCGCATTGCTCAGGGACTGATCGGCCGCTGATTTGCCGCCTTAAATGCGGCAAGGCCATAAACGCTTTACCGCATGTTACGCTCTTGTTACCCTCAGTATGCACGCTTTTTGGCGGATATTCATCTGCCAGCAAGGTTCGCCTGAACAGGCTTTTGATGCGTATAAAACGAAGGAGAATAAGATGCGTGTCGCTTCCAAAAGGGCGGGTGAACTGATCCTGCTCGCAACGCTTACGGTTCCCTTTTCAGGAAGCCTCAATGCACAACAACCCAGCTATGACCCTATAGTCGTCGAGGGCAGCCTGCCTGATCCCAGCACGATGGCCAAGGGGCCTGACATCAAAGGCGTGATCGTTGCGCGTACAGGCGAAAAATTGAAGGTCAAAACGGAAGACGGCAACAGTACGATCATTGCCATCACCGAAGCCACCAAAGTGAAGACCAGTTCGGGCCTTTTCGGTGGCCGCAGCAAATTGGGCAATGATGCATTGCTCAATGGCTTGCCAGTGACCGTGAAGACGCTGCAATGGGAAGGCGGGCTGGTCGCCAGCCAGGTCAGTTTCCGCAAAGGCGATTTCAAAACTGCCAACATGATCCGTAACGGCACCGAACAGCAATTTGCCGAACAGACTGCGGCAACAGAGGCGCTGCGCGGGCGCATGGGCGATATCGACAAATATAATATAAAGGGCACCACCAACGTCTATTTCGACACCGGCAGATGGCAATTGTCATCGCAGGCGAAGTCGGAATTATGCGCTGCGGCTTCGGAGGCCGAGGCGACTGACAATGCACTTATGCTGGTTGTCGGTTACACCGATTCGGTTGGCAGCGAGGAGTACAACCAGACATTAAGTGAAAAGCGTGCCAGCAGCGTTATCAATTATCTGCAGCAGGCCTGTCGCTGGAAACCCTATCGCATGCTGACGCCCACCGGGATGGCAGAGTCCGATCCGCTGGCCAGCAACGATACTGAGGAAGGCAAGGCGCAGAACCGCCGCGTTTCGGTCAACATCCTCGTCAGCAAGAGCGTCGACGGACTTTAAATTCTTCAGGGTGGGCTGTTGCCCACCCTGAGATGCCCGAATGAACGCAAGTTCGGGCCAACTTTGCGCCAAATCAATTGGCGCGCCCTTCAAGCAGTGCTAGAGGCGCGGGCGAGTCATATTATATGCATCGCTTTGCAAATCCCGCCCGCTTTCTCGGCATTGCCAAACCGCTGACGCCATTGCTTTTATGGCCCGGCATACTGCTTGTGTTGGGTGCCTGCTGGTGGGGGCTTACACAGGTTCCCGCCGAACGCCTTCAGGGTGAAACCGTCAAAATCCTGTTCGTCCATGTTCCCGCCGCATGGCTGGGGATGGGGGGCTGGACCGGCATTGCGATTGCCAGCATCGTGCAACTGGTTTGGAGGCATCCGCTTGCTGGGGTTTCGGCCAGGGCGATTGCCGTTCCTGGGGCGGTGTTTGCCGCACTTTGCCTGATCACCGGTTCGATCTGGGGGCGCCCCGCCTGGGGTGCCTGGTGGGTATGGGATGGTCGGCTGACTTCCATGCTGATCCTGTTCTTTCTCTATCTCGGCTATATCGCTCTCGCTAACGCATCGAGCGAGAAGGGCAGCGTCAGCCGCACGGCTGCAGTGTTTGGTATCATCGGCGCGGTCAACATTCCGATCATAAACCGTTCGGTGGTGTGGTGGGAAAGCCAGCACCAGAAGGCAAGCATCACGCTGGGCGGTTCGTCAATCGACGCAGCCTATTTATGGCCATTGTTCGCAAGCGCGCTTGGCTTTACTCTGATTTTTGGCGGAGTAGTGCTGATGCGGATGCGTGCGCAGCTTGCGCAAATCCGCATTGAGGCGCGCATGCGCAGGATGGCGGAGGACTGACGCCATGAATCACACACCCTTCATCATCGCCGCTTTCCTTGTCACCGCAATCGGCACATTGGCGCTGGTCGCGCACAGTTGGATTGTGATGCGCAAATCGGAAGCACTCGCCGACGATCTGAAGAGCCGGAAATGAAGCCCAAGCATCAACGTCTTGTCTTGGCTGTTGTCGCTTTGGTTGCCCTGATTGGTGCAGCATTGCTTGCGGCTTCGGCATTGCGTGAAGAAGCCAGCTATTTCTACACGCCGGCCACTTTGGCCAAAGCCGATGTCGAGCCGGGCAAGGCGATCCGCCTTGGCGGGATGGTGCAGCGTGGATCGATCAAACGTGATGCAGACGGCTTGACTGTGCGCTTCGTCGTTCAGGATCGCGATGCGACGCAGCCGGTTATGTACAAAGGCATTACACCCGACCTTTTTGTCGAAGGGTCGGGGGTGGTTGCCGATGGCCGGATGAACAAAAGCGGCATTTTTGTTGCTGAAAGCCTGTTGGCGAAGCATGATGAAAATTATGTGCCGCGCGAGTTGAAGGACATTGATATGTCCACTGCCGAGCACAGCAAGGATACACTCGCGGAATGATCGCTGAATTCGGACTTGCAGCGCTGTGGCTGGCAGCGGCATTCGCTTTGTTGCAGACCTTTGCTGGCATCGGCCATTGGCATGGTTTTTCACCCGCGCTGGCGTCATTGACCCGGCCGGTGGCGGTGGTGCAGGGATTGCTTTGCCTAATCGCCTTTGGCTGCCTGATCTGGCTTTTTGCCGTTACTGACCTCTCCGTTTTGCTGGTCGCTTCGAACAGCCATATCGACAAGCCGATGATTTTCAAGCTGGCGGGAAGCTGGGGCAATCACGAAGGCTCGATGCTGTTATGGGTGACGGTACTGTCGTTGGCTGGCGCGGCGATCGCGCTGTTTGAAAAACGGCTCGACCAGCAGACTTTGGGTGCAGCGCTTTTTGCGCAGTCACTGCTCGGCCTCGGTTTCTTTGCCTTCCTGTTGTTTTCATCGAACCCGTTTGAGCGGCTGGACCCAGCGCCTCCAGCGGGGGCGGGGCTGAACCCGTTACTCCAGGATATAGGTCTCGCCTTCCATCCGCCGACGCTTTACATCGGCTATGTCGGGCTTTCAGTGGCTTTTTCCTTTGCCGTGGCAGCACTTCTAACCGGTAAGGTCGGGCCGACTTTCGCTCGCGCCATGCGGCCGTGGGTTCTGCTCGCTTGGATATTCCTGACCATCGGGATTACCGCAGGCAGCTATTGGGCCTATTATGAATTGGGCTGGGGCGGCTGGTGGTTTTGGGACCCGGTCGAAAATGCCTCACTCATGCCCTGGCTCGCGGCAACGGCCTTGTTACACTCGGTAGCCGTATTGGCGACACGCGATGCATTGCGGGCCTGGACAATCATGCTGGCGCTGGTCGCGTTTGCGATGGCGATGGCGGGGACATTCCTTGTCCGTTCCGGCATCCTTACCAGCGTGCACGCCTTTGCGGTCGATCCGGAACGCGGGGCGTTCATCCTTGGCTTGCTGGCAATCTATGTTGGCGGTGCCTTTGCGTTATTTGGCCTGCGCATCGGCGTGGTGCGAGAGGGCAAAACCTTTGCATTGCTGAGCCGCGAAGGCGCGATTGTCGGCAACAATATTTTCCTCTCGGTTATTCTCGCTATCGTGCTGGTTGGCACTTTATGGCCGCTCGCAGCCGAAGCGATGGGAAACAAGATTTCGGTTGGCCCGCCTTATTTCAACCGCACCACGGTGCCGATTGGCTTATTGTTGATGCTTTTGCTGATTGTGGGCCCATTGTTGCGCTGGCGTGGTGATCTGCTCGCGCGGCACAAGGCTTTGTGGATCCCTGCCGGGATTTTCATCTTGTTGTTCGCCGTGCTGATGGCGACGCAGTCGCAGGCTGGTGTGTGGCCTATCCTGGCATTGTCGCTCGCCGTTGCGACTGCGCTCGGTTCGATCTTGCCACTGGTCGGGCGCAATCTGTTGCGCACCCCATTGTCTGTCTGGGGTATGGCACTGGCCCATTTCGGTTTTGCCGTCAGCGTCGCCGGAATGGCCGCAGAGTCTGGCTGGAAGAGCGAGAAACTTGCGGCAATGCGCGTCGGTGAGACTGCGGTTGTATCCGGTTGGGAGGTCAAGCTTGCTGATGTGCGCCCTGTCGTTGGCGACAATTGGGTAGCGCTCGAGGGACAGATGCAGGTTCGCCGAGGTGGTGACGTGGCCGAAATGCTGCCGCAATCGCGCCAGTTTTCGAGCCCTAAGCAGCAAACCAGTGAGGCGGCATTGCTCACCCGATGGGACGGGCAACTCTACACCGTTATTGCCGCCCCTGCGGAAGGCGACGCGACTGATCGCTGGCAGGTTCGTCTATGGTGGAAGCCGTTTGTAACTTTGATTTGGTATGGCGGCCTGTTGATCGCGCTCGGCGGAGTGCTTGCCTTGATTGGACGGATTGGCCTGTTCCGCCGCAAGCGTTCGCGCAACAACCCGTGGAGCGGCGCATGAGAAAGAACTGGCTGATCTGGGCGCCGTTGGCGCTGTTCGCCTTTCTTGGCGGCATATTCCTTTACGGCCTCGTCGAACCGAAAGACGAATATGTCCGGTCGAAACTGGTAGGCCAGCCTTTGCCCGAATTTTCTCTGCCTGCGGCAACCGTGGGGGTGCAAGGGCTTGCGAGCAAAGACTTCGCTGATGGTAAGCCGCGCATGCTCAATATCTTCGCCAGTTGGTGTCTGCCCTGCAAGGCAGAGGCACCATTCCTTGAGCAGATCAAGGAGGCGGGGGTTGAGATTCATGCCATCGCGATCAAGGACAAGCCTGAAGACGTTGCCGGATTTCTGGCTGAACATGGTAACCCGTTCGTTCGCATTGGTGCCGATATGGACATGCTGATTCAACTTAAGCTGGGCTCGTCGGGTGTACCTGAGACCTATCTGATCGATGGCAAGGGCCGCATCATTCACCAGCATATCGGCGATATCCGAGCCGAACATGTCGCGCCGCTGCTCGAAAAGCTGAAGGAAGCGCGATGATGCGCTTGCTGCTCGCCTTTGCACTTGCGATTTCGCCGCTGCCGTTGTTCGCGCAGGAAGGAGCGCCCCCGCCGCTTGCCAACCAGCAGTTGGCTGATCCGGCGCAGGAGGCGCGCGCACTTGAGTTGATGCAGCGGCTGCGCTGCATCCAGTGCCAGGGCCAGTCCATCCATGACAGTGACGCGCCGATTGCGGCAGCCATGCGCCATGAGGTGCGCGAGCGGATCAAGGCCGGTCAAAGCGAGGCCGAGATCGAAAGCTGGCTGATAGAGCGTTATGGCGACTGGATCAGCTTTGCTCCACCTGCCAGCGGAGGCGGCTTGGTGCTTTGGCTATTGCCAGTGTTGTTACTCGGTGGTGCAGCGCTGGTAGCGCGCGGTCGTTTCAGCAAGGACAGGAAATGAGCGGCTGGATAGTCATGACCGGGATGGGGCTTGCGTCTGCGCTCGCCATTCTTGCCTTTGTCCAGGGGCGCCGACAATTGTGGCAGCCGATAATGGCTACGGTTATCCTCGCAATGGCAGGCTATGCCTGGCAGGGACGCCCGGAATTGCCATCGGCTCCAGCCCAACCAATTGCTGCGGAACAGGGTGCTGCCGAGGCGCTGCTCAAGATGCGCAGCGATATGGACCAGAATTATGGTGTCGCAAAAATGTGGCTGGTTACGGCTGACGGCTTTGCCCGGGACGGAAGCTATGCGGCTGCTTCAGGCTATATCCAGGCTGGGTTGCGTGAGCATCCCGAAAATGCAGATTTATGGTCTGCTCTGGGTTTGGTGCTTATGCTGGCGGCCGACGGTGAACTGACGCCGCCCGCAAAGCTTGCCTTTGACAAGGCCCGCCAGTTGGCTCCGAACCTGCCAGCGCCTGATTATTTTGAAGGATTGGCAGCCTTGTTTGACCGCAAACCAGATGTGACAATCGGCAAGTGGAAGCAGCTTCTCGAGCGTGCGACTCCCAACGCCAAATGGCGTCCGGCGGTTGAGTCGCAACTTTCTGGGCTTGAGTCGCTGCTCGCAGGTGCACCGCAAGCACCTGCTTCTCAAAAATAAGTATGTATAACAGATATTTATATCTGTCGAATTTACGCCGATAGTGCGTTGTTTGGGCTATGATGGCGTGCTATCGGCGCGCGCTGCGCTCCGAATAGAGTGGGATAGCCGATCAATTCGCCTTTGGGGGGCGCATGGCAAATAACGAAACCGAGATTTCCGAACATCAGCAGCAACATGTAGGGCATGGCCATAAAAAAGCTTCGCTCTTCACGCTGTGCGTCGGCACCGTTGGTGTGGTCTTCGGGGATATCGGTACCAGCCCGATTTACGCTTTCCGCGAAACATTTGCCGGTCACCATCCGATCGAGCCTGATCCGATGCATATTACCGGCGTGCTGAGCCTCGTCTTCTGGTCGATGATGCTGGTGGTGACCTTCAAATATGTCTTCACCATCATGAAGGCGGACAACAAAGGGGAGGGTGGTAGCCTCGCTCTGCTCGCGCTGATCAGCCGCAAGACGCAGGGCGAGAAATGGACCGCGCCGATCATCATGCTCGGCGTGTTCGCGACTGCACTATTTTACGGCGATTCCATGATTACGCCTGCCATGTCGGTGTTATCTGCAACCGAAGGTCTCAACTATGTCCACCCTGGCTTCAAAAGTTGGGTGATACCGATCGCGCTTGCAATTCTGGTAGGCTTGTTTGCGATACAGGCGCGCGGAACGGCGAAGGTTGGTGCGCTCTTCGGCCCGATTATGGTTCTCTATTTTCTGACCTTGTCGGGGCTCGGCCTGATGTATCTGGTCGAGATGCCGGAAATCGTGTTGCACACGCTCAATCCTTGGAATGCGATAAACTTCTTCTACGTTGACGGATTTAGAGCCTTTGTGTCGCTGGGCGCAGTCGTTCTTGCGGTGACGGGCGCGGAGGCGCTTTATGCCGATATGGGGCATTTCGGGCGGCGGCCGATCAAATTCTCGTGGCTGTGGTTTGTGCTGCCTGCGCTGATGCTCAATTATATGGGGCAGGGCGCCATGATCCTGTCGATGAGCCCAGTTGAGGCTCAGGCAGCGATCAAGGATCCGTTTTTCCTGATGCTGCCTGACGCCCTGCGCCTGCCCATCGTCTTCCTTGTTATCCTAGCGACGATCATCGCAAGCCAGGCGGTAATATCGGGCGCCTTCTCGCTGACCCAGCAAGCGATCCAGCTTGGCTTCATGCCGCGGTTGCGAATCCTGCACACTAGCGAGAGCGAAGCAGGGCAGATCTATATCCCGGCGATCAACTGGGGCCTGATGATCATGGTCATCGTCCTCGTTCTCTTCTTCCGTTCGTCGAGCAATCTCGCGGCCGCTTACGGTATCGCTGTGACGGGCGCGATGTTCATCGATACCTGCCTGATATCGGTTGTTCTGCTGAGCCTGTGGCAATGGCCGAAATGGAAGGCGCTCCCGATCCTTGCTGTCTTCTTCATCGTCGACATCGCCTATTTTGGCGCCAATCTTCTCAAGGTGCCGCAGGGCGGCTATTTTCCGCTGCTGATCGGCCTCGTCATATTCACGCTGTTGACCACCTGGTCGCGCGGTCGCGCACTGATGCGTGAACGCATGGCCGAAAGCACGATGCCGATGGAAATCTTTATCAAGTCGGCGAGTGGCAGCGCCCAGCGGGTGCCTGGAACCGCAATTTTCATGGCTTCGACCAGCGCAGGTGTGCCGTCCGCGCTGCTGCATAACATCAAGCACAACCGCATTCTGCACGAACGCGTCATCATCCTCACGGTGGACATTGCCGAAATGCCCTATGTCGAAGACGACAAGCGCGTCGCTTGCAAGCCTTTGGGAGAGGGCTTTTTCCGCGTAATCCTGCGTTATGGCTTCCTTGAGGAAACCGATGTGCCTGCAGCGCTGGCCAAGGTCGATCTCTGTGGCCCGCCGTTCGACATGATGCAGACCAGCTTCTTCCTTTCACGACAAACGCTGATTGCATCCAAGGTGCCTGGAATGGCGATCTGGCGAGAAAAGGTTTTTGCCTGGATGCTGCGCAACGCGGCGAACGCAATGGAGTTTTTCAAACTGCCGTCGAACCGTGTGGTCGAACTGGGCAGTCAGGTAGAAATTTAGTCCATATCGGAGCTTCGCTTTAAAGCAGGTTGCTTCGTCGGGAAAATACAACTAGAACAAAAAAGGAACTAGGGAATCTAGAACTTTGGAACTAAGTCCGCCTTTGCTGCTCTTGTTTGGTATTTCGCAATCTGAAGTGCGATCAAAGTTCGATGCTCTTCTTGCCGATAGTGCGGATATTGTCGTTGACGGGCTTGGCCAAGCCGAAAGATCACAGAAAACGCTGGTTTGCGATGGCGTTACTGTTGTTTGCGACTGGAATGTTGGGCAAGGAAATGTGGCTAGTAGGAAGAAGATATTTTCTACGATCAACGACGATATGGTGCGCAGCGCCATGGCGATTTCCTTGCATCCTCATGTAGGCGATGGGCTTAAGATACCGGCAATCGGAAAGATGTTTCTGTCGCTGGGCGCTTCATTCGCCAGACAACTCAGCGCGATTGCTGTTGTCTGGCAACCATCGGCGCTTCAGACCGACACCGACTATTTTGTAGAAGTTGTCGATTCCTACCTATCGGGTGGCGTGTTTCCGGTATTACCGGTTGTCGACTTTGAGTTCGACGATGTCGATAACATGCTGCGATCGAATGGCCTTGGTCTCTTTTGCGGACAGGAGTTTGAGTTCAGGTCAGATCAACTGGAACGCCCGGATTTGGTCCGTAGGGCAATCCGTCTTGCGCACGATCTGGCGATTAATGGCGCTGTTGAGGATGAACAAGATGTGCCAGATATTGAACCTGAATCCGTTATCCATCTCGCGCCCAGTGTTGATGGCACCGTGCTGCATTGCCGGATTAAATCCAATGCGGAGCAAATTGTAACGCTTGGTTGATTGCTTTTCGCACCGCCTGCAATAGCTTGGGATTGCAACAGGGGGTGAGCGCCTATGCCATCGTTTCGTGAAGTGAAAAGACGCGTCAGGGTTCCGGGCTTTCACTGTCACCATATCATTCCGGTCGAAGTTATTGAAAAGCGCGCATTTCGAACTCTTTTTGGCAATGTGCGTGCGATGGGTTTCGACTTTGACGATTTCCATCGGAATGGCCTTTACCTTCCATGCACTGAACAAAATGCCGCAGCCTTCGGCTTGCCGCTGCACCGAGGGCCACATCCAGTTTACAACCAACTCGTCAGCGAGTGCATAGCCGCGCTGGAAAAGTTGACTCGTCACGCCCAACTGCTCGAACTGCATAATCTGCAAGATACGCTGAAATCAGCATTGCGAAATAACGAAGTTCCGCTCCGAAAGGGCAGACGCAATCCGGCGAACTCTGATCTGGATTTCGAGTCGGTCGAGATCGCTGCCTATCGTCTCTGGAACCTGCTTCCGTCGCATTGAGGCACCTTCTGTTGCGCTTTTTTCTGGACGTTTGAAATTTTGTGTGAAAAGGCGCGGGCATCATGAAAGCTCGTTCGCTCTCGCTTCTTCTTCGACTTACGCGCCCTTAGGCGCGTGAATGCATCCGGCTGTGTCCGGAGCCGCCCGGCCTAAGGGTTACAACGAAAACCAGAACCGGAACATGAGGTGCCACTGCGCGCCCAATATATTGAGAAATAAGATGCTGAACGATCCTTCCCGCAAATACCGCGCATTTCCGCAAATCGATTTGCCTGATCGCCAATGGCCCAGCCGAACGATCGACAAGGCACCGCGCTGGCTCTCGACAGACCTTCGTGACGGCAATCAGGCGCTCATCGACCCGATGGGCGCGGAGAAGAAGAACCGCTTTTTCGATCTGCTGGTCAAGGTTGGCATCAAGGAAATCGAGGTCGGCTTCCCGTCCTCGGGTGCCACCGATTTCGATTTCATCCGTGAACTGGTCGACGGAGGTCGTATTCCGGACGATGTGGCGATCCAGAGCCTGACGCAGTCACGCCGCGATCTGATTGAAAAGACGTTCGAGGCGATGGCCGGTGCCAAGACAGCGATCGTTCACCTGTACAACGCAGTCTCGCCGGCTTGGCGCAATATCGTGTTCAATCTCGACAAGCCGGGTGTGAAAGCCATCGCTATCGAAGGCGCGCAGATCCTAGCCGAACAGGCAGCGAAATATCCGCAGACCGATTGGCATTTTGAATATTCGCCCGAAACCTTCTCGACCGCCGAACTCGATTTCAGCCTCGAGGTGTGCTCGGCCGTGATGGATATATTGAAGCCGACAGTTGACAAGCCAATCATCTTCAACCTGCCAGCGACGGTCGAGGCGGCGATGCCCAATATCTATGCCGACCAGATCGAATATTTTGGGCGCCATATTCCGAACCGCGATGCAGTGGTAATCAGCCTGCATACCCACAACGACCGCGGTACCGGCATAGCGGCTACCGAGCTCGGCCTGCTTGCGGGAGGCGACCGAGTTGAGGGTTGCCTGTTCGGTAATGGTGAACGCACCGGCAATGTCGATCTGGTTACCGTCGCGCTGAACATGTACACGCAAGGGCTGCATCCCGGCCTCGATTTCTCGGATATCGACGAAGTCATCCAGACGGTAGAATATTGCAACCAACTGCCTGTCCATCCGCGCCATCCCTATGCGGGCGAGCTTGTGTTCACAGCTTTCTCGGGCAGCCATCAGGATGCGATCAAAAAGGGCTTTGCGCATCAGGCAAAGCGCAATGACGAGATATGGGAAGTGCCCTATCTGCCGATCGATCCTGCCGACCTTGGACGCAGTTACGAAGCTGTCATTCGTGTCAACTCGCAGTCAGGCAAGGGTGGCGTCGCTTGGGTGCTCGAGCAGGATTATGGTCTGAAGCTTCCCAAGAAGATGCAAGCCGATTTCTCGCGTACCGTGCAGGAGCTTTCGGACACGACCGGTCGTGAACTGACCTCAGCGGATATCTGGGGTGCATTTCAGGATCGCTATTTCATCACCAAATCAGGGCGTTTCGAGCTGTTCGACTATGCCGAAAACCATTCCGGGACGGACCGGATTTTTGTTGGCAAATTGAAGGTGGACGGGGAGTTCCGAAGCCTTTCCGGACGCGGTAATGGCCTGATGTCGAGTGTGATTGCAGCGCTCGCTGATCATGGCGGGCCGGAAATGGATATTGTCGATTATAACGAGCATGCCATTGGCCATGGTGCAGGAGCGCAGGCGGCGGCCTATGTAGAATGCCGTACAGCGGATGGACGCAGCCTTTTCGGAGCAGGCATTGACACCGATGTCGCTACGGCAACCGTGCGTGCGCTGTTGAGTGCTGCAAACGGCATTTGACAAGGGCAGGGCGTTACGCTCTTTACGGCTTAAACAAGTGATTAAGCCTTAGGAGTTGCCGATGTCTTTGCCTGCCATTTTTGATAATCTCCGCTTGCCGGTGATCGGTTCGCCGCTTTTCATCGTATCCGGACCCGAGCTGGTGATTGCGCAGTGCAAAGCGGGCGTTGTCGGCAGCTTCCCGGCGCTCAACGCACGTCCGGCGAGCCAGCTGGACGAATGGCTGCACCAGATCACCGAAGAATTGGCGGCGCATAACCGCGACAATCCGGATCGCCTCGCGGCGCCTTATGCCGTCAACCAGATCGTGCACCGTTCAAACAACCGGTTGGAAGAGGATATTTCGATCTGCGCCAAATGGCAGGTGCCCGTGACTATCACCTCGCTCGGCGCGCGCGAGGATCTGAACCAGGCAGTCCATGCGTGGGGTGGTATCACGCTGCACGATGTGATCGATGATCGCTTCGCGCACAAGGCCATCGAAAAGGGCGCAGATGGCCTTATTCCGGTAGCCGCTGGCGCTGGCGGTCATGCAGGCACAACTTCGCCCTTTGCTCTGATGCAGGAAATCCGCGAGTGGTTTGATGGCCCCGTCGCGCTGTCGGGTTCGATTGCACACGGCCAATCGATCCTCGCTGCACAGGCGATGGGCGCCGATTTCGCCTATATCGGCAGTGCGTTTATTGCGACCAAGGAAGCCAATGCGGTTGAGGGCTATAAGGAAAACATCGTCGAAGCGAAGGCGAGTGATATTGTTTACTCAGACCTCTTCACCGGCGTGCATGGAAACTATCTGCGCCAGTCGATCGTCAAGGCTGGCATGGATCCGGACAACCTGCCCAAGGGCGATATCAGCACGATGAACTTCGGTTCGGGCGGCAACACCGAAGCCAAGGCCTGGAAGGATATCTGGGGTTCCGGTCAGGGCATCGGTGCGGTCAAGGAAGTTCAGTCGGTAGGGGACATGGTCGACCGTCTGGAGCGCGAATATCGCGCTGCTAAGGAGCGGCTCGATGGAGCCTATCGCAAAGGCTGGTGATGCTGCGTATCGTCGAATTTCGGGACGATCTTGCGCCGCTGTTCCACGACATCAACGAAGAATGGATCAGCAGCATGTTCGAGATGGAGGATGTGGATCGCCACGTCCTCCAGAATCCCCGTGCGACGATCATCGACAAAGATGGCGACATATTATTTGTCGAGGTTGAGGGCAGGGGGATTGTTGGTGCCGGAGCGCTTAAATGGTCTGGCCCCGGCCAACTCGAATTGACCAAAATGGGTGTGCGATCGGACCTGCGAGGATTGAAAGCGGGTGAGTTTCTGCTCAACGCCCTCGTAGAACGGGCTGCTACGATGGCACCCGAACGGCTCTATTTGCTTACTAACAAAAAATGCGAAGCCGCTATTCATCTGTATGAAAAATGCGGCTTCGAACATGATGCGGCGTTGCTTGCCGAAGCGCAGCACCATTATGCGCGCTGCGATGTTGCGATGACTTATCGAGGCTGATCAGCCTTCCTTTTCAAACGCCACGCTGATCCGCAGTTTCACATCGTCGCCGACCATCGGGACATATTTGGTCATGCCCCATTCGCTGCGTTTGATCGTCGTCGCGGCATGAAAGCCGACAGTTGCCTTCTTGCTCATTGGGTTGTTGCCTGCGCCTTCGAAACGGGCTTCAAGTTCGACCGGCTTGGTAACGCCCAGCATGGTGAGATCGCCCTTGATGACGGCCTTTTGCCCGTCGACAGTGACGCTGGTTGAAACAAAGCGCGCGCTCTCAAATTTCGCGACGTCGAAGAAATCGGCGGTTTTAAGATGGTCGGTCAAGCCTTGGCTCGATGTTGCCACCGATGCGATCGGGATGGTGACATCCACCTTTGCCGCTGATGGATTGGCGGGGGCGATCTGCAACGTGCCTTTGATGTCGCCAAACAAACCAAAATAGTCGTTGAAACCGAAATGGTTGACCTGCCAGTTGACCTGCGTGTGCCGGCTGTCGACAACATAGGTTCCGGCGGCGACGCGTGCAGCATCAGCAACCCCCGGAAGCTGCGGAGCGGCATCCTGCTGCGCCAACAGCGGTGCCGCGAAAATGAGGGGCAGGGCGATCAGGAATTTGCGCATTTTAGGCTCCAGTAAAAAGGGGATGAGGCATTTGCTGCCCCATCCCCCAAAAATGTCAATTGCTAAGCGGCAAAGCGCTTAGTTCTTGGCTTTGTCGACCAGCTTGTTCTTGGCGATCCACGGCATCATCGCGCGCAGGCGGGCACCCGTTTCCTCGATCGGATGCGCCGCTGCGGCCTTGCGCGCAGCCTTCAGTTCAGGCTGGCCGGCACGGTTGTCGAGCACGAAGTTCTTCACGAAACGGCCTGATTGAATGTCTTCCAGCACCCGCTTCATTTCCCACTTGGTTTCTTCGGTGATGATACGCGGACCCGTGGTGATGTCGCCATATTCGGCGGTGTTCGAGATCGAATAGCGCATATTGGCGATGCCGCCTTCATAGAGCAGGTCGACGATCAGCTTGGTTTCGTGGAGGCATTCGAAATAGGCCATTTCGGGGGCATAGCCTGCCTCGACCAGCGTTTCGAAACCCGCCTGGATCAGGTGGGTGATGCCACCGCACAGTACGGCCTGCTCACCGAACAGGTCGGTTTCGCATTCTTCACGGAAGTTGGTTTCGATGATGCCCGAACGGCCGCCACCGACGGCGCTGGCATAAGCAAGCGCTACATCATGCGCGTTGCCCGATACATCCTTGTCGACTGCGATCAGGCAGGGGACGCCGCCGCCCTTTTGATATTCGCTGCGCACGGTGTGGCCGGGGCCCTTGGGCGCGATCATGATCACGTCGAGGTCTGCGCGCGGCTCGATAAGGCCAAAGTGGATGTTCAGGCCATGCGCGAAGGCGAGGGCCGCGCCCTGCTTCATATTGGCGTGCAGGTCGTCCGCATAAATGGCAGCCTGATGCTCGTCTGGCGCGAGGATCATCACGACATCAGCCCAAGCCGCCGCATCAGCGTTCGAGAGCACCTTGAAGCCTGCGCCTTCGGCCTTGGCAGCAGTTGCCGAACCGGGGCGGAGTGCAATCGCAACTTCCTTGACGCCGCTGTCGCGCAAATTCTGCGCATGGGCGTGGCCCTGGCTGCCATAACCAACGATAGCGACCTTCTTGTCCTTGATCAGGCCCAAGTCGCAATCTGCGTCGTAATAAACCTTCATGATATTCGCTTTCCTTTTGTTCGTCGCCCCAGCGCAAGCTGGAGCCGTTGCAAGTTTATGCAGCGGGTTCTGGTGAAACCGACTGCGGCCCCTGCCTTCGCAGGGGCGACGTCTGATCTTCTAACTCGCTTCGCTGCCGCGCATCAGCCCGACTATGCCGGTGCGACCAACCTCGACCAGCCCCAGTTCGCGCATCAGCGCGACGAAGGTGTCGATCTTGTCCGGCCCGCCGGTAATTTCAAAAATGAAGCTCGAAACAGTCGCGTCAATCACACGTGCGCGGTAGATATCGGCAAGGCGCATCGCCTCGACGCGCTTGTCACCGGCTCCTGAAACCTTGACCAGCGCCAGTTCGCGTTCGACATGCGGACCCGCATCAGTCAGGTCGGTAACCTTGTGAACCGGCACCAACCGCTCGCATTGTGCGATGATCTGGTCGATCACTTCGGGCGGCCCCTTGGTGACAATGGTTATCCGGCTGATCGCATGGTCCTCCGAAATGTCGGCGACGGTCAGGCTGTCGATATTATAGCCGCGCGCAGTAAACATCCCGGCGATGCGGGCAAGCGTACCAGCTTCATTGTCGACAGTGAGCGTCAGCACGTGCCGCTCGGCGAATTCTTCCTTGATATGCATGTCTTACACCAGCGCCTTAGCTTCGTCGTCCATTGTGCCCGAAACTTCGTCGGAATGCAGGATCATTTCGGTATGCGCTGCACCGCTGGGGATCATCGGGAAGCAGTTCGCTTCCTTCGATACGCGGCAGTCGAACATCACCGGGCCGTCATGCGCCAACATTTCAGCGATGGCGTCGTCGAGTTTCGCCGGATCGTCGCAACGTATGCCTTTCCAGCCATAGGCTTCGGCCAGAGCAACGAAATCGGGCAGGCTGTCTGAATAGCTGTTCGAATAGCGGCTTTCATAGGTCAACTGCTGCCACTGGCGAACCATGCCCATCCACTCATTATTGAGGATGAACACCTTTACTGGCAGGCGGTATTGGCTGGCAGTACCCATTTCCTGGATATTCATCTGGATCGAGGCCTCGCCCGCAATATCGATGACCAACGCGTCCGGATTGCCCATCTGCGCGCCAATGGCTGCTGGCAGGCCATAGCCCATTGTACCAAGACCGCCGCTGGTCAGCCATTTGTTGGGTGCATCGAAATGGAAATGCTGCGCGGCCCACATCTGGTGCTGGCCGACCTCGGTGGTGATCACGGGGCTCTTGTCTTTTGTCAGTTCATAGAGCCGCTCGATCGCATATTGCGGCATGATTTCGGACTGGCTTGCCGGATAGTTGAGCGAGCCGACCGAGCGCCAGCCCTTGATCCGCGCCCACCATTCATCCAGCTTTTGCGGCTGCAGTTTGCGGCTGTTCCAGATGGTGATCATCTGGCGGATCGCCTTGCCGACATCGGCGACGATGGGCAGGTCGACGCGCACAGTCTTGTTGATCGAGCTGCGGTCTATGTCGATATGAACCTTTGTGCTGTTCGGCGAGAAGGCGTCGAGGCGGCCCGTAACGCGGTCGTCGAACCGCGCTCCAAGGCACAGCATTACGTCGCACTGGTTCATCGCCATATTGGCTTCATAGGTGCCGTGCATGCCGAGCATGCCCAGCCATTGTGGATCGGATGCGGGGAACGAGCCTAGACCCATCAGGGTAGAGGTTACAGGTGCGCCGCAGAGCGCCGCCAGTTCCCGTAATGCTGCGCTGGCATCGGGGCCCGAATTGATGATGCCGCCGCCGGTGTAGAGGATCGGCGCCTTGGCTTTGGCGAGCAATTCGACTGCCTGCGTAATTGCGGCAAAATCGGCGTCGCCAGCCGGGACATAGCGTTTGGCGGCATTGTTGCCATGACGATCAAATTCTGCAGTAGCGACCTGCACATTCTTTGGAATATCGATCACGACCGGGCCCGGACGACCTTGAGTTGCAATATGAAATGCCTCTGCAACAACGGCACCCAGTTCAGCCGGATCCTTCACCAGATAATTATGCTTGGTGCAGTGGCGGGTGATGCCGATCGTGTCGGCTTCCTGAAAAGCATCCGATCCGATCAGATTGGTTGCGACCTGCCCGGTGATGCAGATCATCGGGATCGAATCCATGAAGGCGTCGGCAATTCCGGTGACAGCATTGGTCGCGCCAGGGCCAGAGGTGACAAGAACAACACCGGGCTTGCCGGTCGACCGGGCGTAGCCTTCGGCCGCATGCGCAGCGCCAGCCTCATGGCGCACGAGGACGTGGCGAATCTTGGGATGCTGGAAAAGCGCATCGTAAATCGGCAGCACGGCGCCGCCGGGATAGCCAAATACGGTGTCCACGCCCTGTGCCAGCAAGGCTTCGATCAATATGTCTGCGCCGGATTTTTCGGCCACTTTTTCTGTCCTTCAAACAAACGAAGCCCGCCTATTGCTGCATCGCAACAAGGCGGGCAAGTGCGGGCTGTTACGGATTAGAAAATGGCATGTCAACAGTTAAAAATGAAATAATATTTCAATTACATCAAAGTCAGCAACATTATATGCCTCCGTCCAGCGCGGCCATTGCGCCGGTGGTTGGTTGCGAAACCAGGTATATTGCCGTTTGGCATATTGGCGCGTCGCCGCCTGACCTCGGGCGACGGCCTCCTCCAGGGGAATTTCGCCCCGAAGCATGGCTGCAATTTCAGGAACGCCGATCGCTCGCATTACCGGTGCATCGGCAGGCAGATTGAGCGCCAGCAGCGCCTGTACCTCGTCAATCGCGCCGCGCTCGATCATTTGTGCAAAGCGCAAGTCGCACCGTGCATGCAGCCAATCACGCGGGGGAAGGAGGATAAGGGGGTGCAATTCCACGTCGTCACCTATTCCACCCTCGCGTAGCGCACGCCATTCGACAACGCTCTTACCAGTCGAACGCATGACCTCGAGCGCGCGTTTGATCCGGCTGTCGTCATTGGGGGAAAGCGCAGTCGCGCTGGCGGCGTCAATTTCGACCAATGCCCGATAGGCCTCCGCTGTGGGCAGGGCACGCACAGCACTGCGCACTTCGGGGTCGATATCAGGTATCGGCGCAATGCCATCGAGCAGTGTGCGCAGATACAAGCCCGTCCCACCGACGAGTATCGGCGACCGATCCTCGCTCCACGCCGTCTCTATCTCGCGCTTTGCATCCTGTGCCCAACGCGCCGCTGAGCACGCCTCTCGCTCATCAAGATAGCCGAACAGCCGGTGCGGCGCGCTTGCCATTTCCTCAGCACTAGGCTGCGCACTTAGGATCGAAAGATGTGCATAGACCTGCGCACTATCGGCATTGATAATCGTCACCGGACGTGAGTGCCCGAGCCGCAACGCCAATGCGGTCTTGCCGCTGGCCGTTGGACCGGCAATAAGCGCCAGTCTTTTGCCTCTCGGCCTTTTTTGCGGATTCGTCATGTTGTCAGCTTCTTCCACAAATGTCGCCACACTGATAGCGGCAGATCATCTGGACGCGGGAATGTTATCCGAGGCGGCTGATCGTTTGCGCGATGCCGGGTTGGAGCCGGGCGAGCATGACTGGCTGGAACTGGGCATCGCCGTTGACCTGCAATTCGAAGGAAAGATTGAAGCCGCGCGTGATGCCCTGCGAGGCGTCGAAAACGTCGTGGACGTCAGCGTTCAGCCCTCCACCAACCGCCGCAAAATGCTGCTGGTGTCGGATATGGACAGCACGATCATCACCGTCGAATGTATCGACGAGCTGGCCGACTATGCGGGAATCAAGGCGGAAATTGCGGAAATCACCGAACGTGCGATGCAGGGCGAACTGGATTTCGAGGGAGCCTTGCGAGGTCGGGTGGCGCTGCTGAAAGGGCTGCACCGCGATACCATTCAGCAATGTATCGACGAACGCGTGCGGCTAACACCTGGGGCAGACATATTGCTGAAGACGATGCGCAGCTGGGGTGCGCATGGCCTGCTGGTATCAGGCGGCTTCACCGATTTCGTGGCTGCTGTGGTCGATATGGCCGGGTTCGACAGCATGGCGGCCAACCAGCTTGGTATTTCCGGTGATTATCTGGATGGAACCGTTGACGGTGAAATTGTCGACGCCCGCGAAAAGGCGCGGCAATTGCATCAGGCCCGTCAGCAATTGGGCGTTGCTCCCGAACTGGTGCTGGCAGCGGGCGATGGCGCGAACGACATGTTGATGGTCGAAGCCGCCATTGAAGGCGGCGGTATCGGTGCCGCTTACCGTGCAAAAGCTGCATTGGAAGCGAAGGCAAATTTTGCAATCCGCCATAATGATTTGACTGCCCTGCTGTTTGCGCAAGGTGTGCGACGGACCGAGTGGGTTATGGGTTGATGATGACGCGTGGCGCGCATAGGTTTGTCGGCATGAACTCCAAACTGATCCTTCTCCTCGCTCTTGTTCCGCTTTCGGCCTGCAAGTCGCTCGAACAGCCGCAATCAAAGGCCGATGCACGTGCAAATATGGCCGCGGTGTCGTTGCAATATACCGATGGCTCCGGGACCGCTAAATTCCTGCAGGAAAAGGGCGGAGTGCGCGGAAAGCTGTGGCTCCAAGTACCCAGAAAAGGTAGCTATGCGATGCATGTGCATGCGGTGGGCAAATGTGAAGGGCCTGATTTCTCAAGCGCAGGTCCGCACTGGAACCCCGAAGCCAAAAAGCACGGGCTGCACAATCCGGCCGGGCCGCATAAGGGCGATTTGCCCAATATCGAAGCCTATTCAGACATCAATGTGGTTGTCGATTTCTTCCTACCCGATGTGCGTCTGATGGGGGAGGGGGGAATGCTCGATACGGATGGCGCAGCCTTGATTGTTCATGAGCGTGGGGATGACAATATCACTGATCCAAGCGGAAACAGCGGCAAAAGGATAGTTTGCGGCGTTATAAACGCAGAGTAAGCGTTAGCTGAGCTTGTCGGCGTACAACAGCGATCCGGGGGCAAGTCGCGACAGCACTTGGCCGATATCGTCGAATGAAAAGGCGAAGCAACCCTGGCTTCGTCCGACTTTGCCTTGCGTCGCAACCATTGATTGGCTGACATAGCGGGCAGGGTGGATGACGATGGCACGGTTTTCGGCCTGGTCATTTTCGGGATCTAGGCCGATCAGACGGCGCGACGCGCCATATTTACCATAATAGGTTTCACCGATCAGATAAGCGCCTGCTGACGTTGCTTCCGAACCCGGGATATTGGAGAATTGCTGCAAGCGACCGCTATGCGTGCGGTCGGAACCAATGCCGTGCGATACCAACAGCGTCGTGTTGGTGCCGTCTAGCATGTTGAACAGGTGAAAACGCGGCAGACCCGAAGGCTGCGAAAAATCGGCAATCGCCAACAGGTCACGGCTGAAGATCTTGTCACCATGTTTGGCAAGCGCCGCACCTGCGCGTGCGAGCAGGCGAGGATCAAGTTCAACGGCGTTCATCGACTGCGCGCGCGCGCCTGCAAGCGGGACCGATGCACATGCAAGTCCAGCCCCCGTTAACGCGGCGCGTTGTATGAAATGACGGCGACCCAGCTCTTTCATTTCCTTAGATCTAGGCGACATGATTTAACAATTGAAGGAGCGTGCGTGCGTTTCAACGCAAATTAACGGCATTTCGGCTTGCCAATTGCCGCTTTGGGCATTTGTCATTTTCGTCCATTGGTCGCAAATCAGGCTGGAATTGCGCCGATACCAATTGATTTTGGCAATGATTTTCCGCATATCTCTACCACTTTCGTAATAATGTGAAGCAACAGGGATAAATGATGTTTGTGTTGAAGACGCGCGGAGTGGCATTGGGCGCTCTTGGTTTGCTGCTGGCTGTTCCCGCCGCAGCACAAACGCCTGCAGCCCAGAATCCGGTTGCGCAGGAGCCCGCTGCCCAGCAAACACCGGCCACCGAACCGGCAACTGCTGAACCTGACCCAGCTGCATCGCCCGCCGTCGAACCCGTCACCGCGCCGGCGATCGTGCCAACTCCCCAACCCGAGCCTGAGCCTAAGCCCAAACCGATAAAGAAAGGGCCGCCTGACAGTCTGAAGCCCGGCCAGTTCGTATGGGAAAGCCGAGAGGCTTATGCAAACCCGCTGCGCATGGTCATCGTGCTCGATATCCAGCGCATGTATGTTTTTGATGGCGACAGCCTGGTCGGGTTCACAACGGTTTCTACCGGCAAGAAGGGCAAGGAAACGCCGACGGGCGTATTCAAGATTCTGCAGAAAAAGGTCTATCACGAATCAAATCTCTACGCGAACGCGCCGATGCCGTTCATGCAAAGGCTGACGTGGGATGGAATTGCGCTCCATGCGGGTCACAATCCCGGTTATCCAGCGTCGCACGGCTGCATCCGATTGCCGAAAGTTTTCGCAGAGTCGCTGTATGGCGCGACCGTTATGGATGGCGAAGTTGTGATCCTTGAAAGCTTGAGCAACCCGAGGCCCAAACCGCAACCAGCTCCCGCCCCGCCTATGGAACCAACACCTGTTGCGCCGGAACAGCCTGTTCAAACATCGCCGCTGACGACTGCTTGAATTGCATCCAAGTTTCTCGCTTGCCGTAGCGGCATGGAGGTTGACGTTTACGCTAACGTAAACTAGTATCGCTTTCGCCTGTCAGGGAGAAGGTGGCGCGGGAATGAATAATATATTGGGAAACGGAAAACCGGCTGACGCCACGATCGAGACGCCAGATGCGCTCGGTCGCGAAAGCTATACAATTTCCGATCTGTCGGCCGAATTCGATGTGACGGCCCGTGCGCTTCGCTTCTATGAAGATCAGGGGCTGATTTCACCCGAGCGGCAGGGGCTGGCGCGCATTTACTCGAAACGTGACCGCGCCCGTCTGGCGTGGATCCTGCGGGCGAAGCGGGTGGGGTTCAGCCTTGCCGAAATCCGCGAAATGATAGATCTTTACGATCTGAACGATGGTCGCAATGTCCAGCGTCGCGTCACCATTCAGAAGTGTCGCGAACGGGCCGAGTTGCTGAAAAAGCAGCGTCAGGATCTGGATAGCGCGATTGCCGAATTGAATGATTTTGTCGCCTTGGTCGAACGGGTCGAGGCGGAAGAAAGCAAGGCCGCTTGAGCTGCCATAATTTGAAAACCAGAGGACGTTATGCCGCAATATAAAGCGCCGGTGCGCGACACGCTTTTCATTCTCAACGAAGTTCTGGGCATTGACAAATATGCCAATCTGCCGGGCTTTGAAAATGCCAGCGCCGACATGGTCGAGGCCATCCTGACCGAGGGGGCGAAGTTCGTCGAGAACGAATTATTCCCGTTGAACGCGGTTGGCGACAAGCAGGGTTGCACCCGTCATGCAGATGGCTCGGTGACGACACCTGACGGCTTTAAGGAAGCTTATAAAGCCTATTGCGATGCAGGCTGGGGCACGCTTTCTGCGCCGGTCGAATATGGCGGGCAGGGGATGCCGCATATCCTGTCAATGGCATTCGAAGAATATATGGCAAGCTCGAACATGGCCTTTGCCATGTATCCCGGGCTGACCCATGGCGCAGTTTCGGCAATCCTCGTCAAGGGCAGCGACGAGTTGAAGGCGATCTATGCGCCCAACATGATCAGCGGCAAATGGACGGGCACAATGAACCTGACCGAGCCGCATTGCGGCACCGATCTGGGCCTGATCCGCACCAAAGCCGTGCCCAATGGCGATGGCAGCTATGCAATCACAGGCACCAAGATATTCATTTCGTCGGGCGACCATGACCTGGCAGAAAATATCATCCATCTGGTGCTCGCGAAGACTCCTGATGCTCCTGACAATGTGAAGGGCATATCGCTTTTCATCGTGCCCAAATTCCTCGTCAACGAAGATGGCTCGCTGGGAGCGCGCAATCCGCTGGGCTGTGGCTCGCTCGAGCATAAGATGGGCATTCATGGCAACGCGACCTGCGTTATGAACTATGATGGCGCGACCGGCTATCTGGTGGGTGAGGAGAATAAAGGCCTCGCTGCGATGTTTATCATGATGAATATTGCGCGTCTGGGTGTCGGCCAACAGGGTCTTGGCGTAGCAGAAGTGGCTTATCAGAATGCTGTGCAATATGCGCATGATCGCCGTC
This sequence comes from uncultured Sphingorhabdus sp., assembly GCA_937873665.1. The sequence goes on along the minus strand of CALMYW010000394.1, from coordinate 116,655 downwards.
AGGGCCGCGCTCTGACCGGGCCGCAGGATCTGAACGAGAAAGCCGACACGCTGTTCGTCCACCCCGACATCCGCCGGATGCTGATGGATTCAAAGGCGTTCACCGAAGGGATGCGTGCTTTGTGCCTGAACGGCGCGCTGCTCGCCGACATCATCCACAACGGCCAGACTGAAGAAGAGCGCACGGTTGCTGACGATCTGCTCTCGCTGCTCACCCCGGTCATCAAGGGATATGGCACCGATAAGGGCTATGAAGTCGCGACCAATGCACAGCAGGTCTATGGCGGCCATGGCTATGTCGGTGAATGGGGCATGGAACAATATGTCCGCGATGCCCGCATCACGATGATCTACGAAGGCGCCAATGGCGTGCAGGCGATGGATCTGGTCGGTCGCAAGCTGGCCCAGAATGGCGGGCGTGCAGTGCAGGCATTTTTCAAGCTGGTCGATGATGAATGCACCGCTGCCAAGGGCAGCAAGCTGGAAGATTTCGCAGCCCGCCTCGAAAAGGCCAATGGCGAACTGAAGGCGGCGACGATGTGGTTCATGCAGAATGGCATGGCCAACCCGAACAATGTCGGTGCCGGTGCGCATCATTATATGCACATCATGGGCATCGTCGCACTGGGCCTGCAATGGTTGCGCATGGCGACTGCTGCCCAGGCCGCACTTGACGCCGGAACGGGCAATGCAAAATTCTATGAAACCAAGCTGGTGACCGCACGCTATTTTGCCGAACGCTTCATCCCCGATTGCGGTGCGCTGCGCCGCAAGATCGAGGCAGGAAGCGAAGCGATCATGGCACTTGAGCCGGAGATGTTTGCGGTAGCCTGATATGGCAGCAAAGCAATCCGCCGATATTGTGCCTGTCGTTGAAGAGGGACGCAATTGTTGGCGGATTGCTCGCGCAAACCGTGTTTCGGTGGTGGTCGATGCCGCCGACTATTTCCACTATGTCCGCGAACTGTGCGAGGACGCGCAGAACCTGTTACTGTTCGTCGGCTGGGATTTTGATTCCCGCATTTCGCTTGAGCCTGGTGACCGGAGCAGGCGCGCACGCCTTTCGGGCTTTTTCCTGCGGCTGGCGCGCCGCAACCCACGCCGCCGCATCGCGATCCTCAAATGGCGGTTCGGGGCGCTCAAGCAATTTCTGATTCCGGCAAGTGCATGGACATTGGCGCGTTGGGCTGCGACGCGAGCGATCGAATTTAAGTTTGATGGCGCGCATCCTGCCGGATGCAGCCATCACCAGAAAATTGTCATAGTTGACGATTGCCTCGCTATATGCGGAGGGATCGATCTGGCATCGGGCAGATGGGACACGCCTGACCATCTAGATGATGATCCCAAACGCTTGTTGCCCAATGGAAAGCCGCATGCGCCCTGGCATGATATTACGATGCTGATGGACGGCGATGTTGCGGCTGCGCTGGGTGAGTTAGCGCGCAATCGCTGGGATATTGCAGGGGGTAAGCCTTTGCCGCCGGTCCAGACCATCGAACCGCAATGGCCGGAAGATGTGCCGGTGCTGTTCGAAAATGTCGACCTGGCTATCGCCCGGACCCGAGCGCCTTATGGTAACGTAGACGAGGTGCGCGAGATTGAAACGCTCTATCTCGACATGATCGCCGCGGCGCAAAAGTTCATTTATATTGAGAACCAGTATCTTACCTCGGCCAAGATCGCGGCCGCTATAGCGACGCGTATGGGGGAGGCCAATCCTCCCGATATCGTCGTCGTCATGCCGCGTTCGGCGGAAGGCTGGCTTGAACAGAAGGCTATGGATGCCGCGCGGGTGCAACTGGCGCGGGCCATTGGCAAGGTCGACAAAGGCGATCGCTTCCGCATCTATGTGCCCGTTACCAAAGGCGGCACCGACATTTATGTCCATGCCAAGCTGATGATTGTCGATGACCGGATATTGCGGATCGGCTCGGCCAATCTCAACAACCGCTCGCTGGGGCTGGATAGCGAATGCGACATGGTGCTCGATTGCGCGCTACCTGCCAACAAGGGTTCGGAAAAGGTGATAGCAGCGCTGCGGACTCGCTTGTTGGCGGAGCATCTCGGCGTCTATGAAAAGGTTGTCGCGGAGGCATTTGCTAGATCCGGCTCTCTGGTCGACACGGTGGAGGCGCTGCGTGGGGAGGGCAAGACGCTCGAACTGCTCGACCTTGAAAAGCCGGGTCCGCTCGACAAGCTGATTGCCGAAAATGAATTGCTCGATCCTGAGCATTCAGAAGGCTTTCTAGAACCGCTGCAGCAGCGCGGATTGCGCATGCGCTGGCACGAGGGTCGCGCGCGGATTACCAAAAGGCTGGCCCGACGGAGAGCGACCAGCCGTTAGGCTGCGCCGGACACACGACCGGTTGAGTGCGACGGACGGTTAGGCTTCCCGCACACACCAGTCGACGCTTGGTGCTGGTCAAACCGCATCAATGATAGAAAAGTCCCAATCGACAGGGGGTTGTGCAATCAAGGAGCAACCGATGTCGATAACCCGGAAATGGTCGCAAAGTCCGGTCGCATGGGCCGCCGCACTGGCGCTTATTCTGCCTTTTGCCTTTGGTACGGTGCATGCCGCCGGGCCTGCCAAACCTGCTGCTTCACCTGAAGCACCCGTTCCACCTCCAACGATTGACAGCAATGGCGATGGAAAGCCGGATGCGTGGGATCGTGATGGCAACAACAAGGCAGACGCCTGGGACGCCAATGGCGACGCAAAGCCCGACCTGTTCGACAATGACGGCGACGGCAAGCCCGACGCAGATCGCTGACCTTATTCGGCCCGCGGGTCGCAAAGGTTCGGGTCGGAGCCGGGGCGGAGTAATCCGCCCCGGCGCATTTTACTCGACCGGCAGGAAATCCGGTACCGACAGATAGCGCTCGCCGGTATCATAGTTGAAACCGAGTACACGGGTTCCCGCTGGTAATTCTCTCAGTTTTTGTGCGATCGCTGCCAGCGTAGCACCTGACGAAATGCCCACAAGCATGCCTTCCTCGCGTGCGGCGCGGCGCGCCATTTCCTTGGCGTCTTCCGGGTCAACCTGGATCACTCCGTCGATCAACTGGGTGTGGAGGTTAGCGGGGATAAAGCCTGCACCTATACCCTGGATCGGATGCGGCCCGGGCTGACCACCGCTAATTACCGGCGACAGTGTCGGCTCGACGGCATAAACCTTCAGGTTGGGCCAGGCTTCTTTCAGAAACTTCGCGCAACCGGTGATGTGGCCACCAGTGCCAACACCCGTGATCAGCACATCAATCGGGCTATCCTTGAAGTCCGCGAGGATTTCGGGGCCAGTTGTCCGGACGTGGACGTCGACATTGGCCGGATTTTCAAATTGCTGCGGCATCCAGCTGTTGGGCGTGCTTTCAATGAGCTCGATCGCACGTTCGATCGCACCTTTCATGCCCTTCTCGCGAGGGGTCAGGTCGAAAGTTGCGCCATAAGCGAGCATCAGTCGGCGACGCTCGACCGACATGCTTTCGGGCATAACCAGGACCAGCTTGTAACCCTTGACCGCTGCCACCATCGCAAGGCCGACACCGGTGTTGCCGCTGGTTGGTTCGATAATGGTGCCGCCCGGTTTCAGGCTGCCATCCTTTTCGGCAGCCTCGATCATCGCAAGACCGATGCGGTCTTTGATCGAACCACCGGGATTGGAGCGTTCGGACTTAATCCAGACTTCGGCGTCGCCAAACATCCGCTGGAGGCGGATATGTGCGCTATTGCCGATGGTTTCGAGGATGGAATTGGCCTTCATGGTTTCGGCTCCTTTACTTCACGAAATTGCGGCTCGAATGTCCGGGCGTTTTTCAGTTCGGGGAACAGCTTGGCCCAAATTCCGGTAATGACAATAGCCCCTGCGCCGCCGAATACAACCGCACCGACTGGGCCGAGCAGTGCGGCAGCAAAGCCCGACTGCAATTCGCCCAATTCGTTCGACGCAGAAATTGCGAGGCCCGAAACCGAACTTACGCGGCCGCGCATTGCATCAGGGGTATTAAGCTGTACGAGAGAGCCGCGCACATAGACCGACAGCATGTCTGCCGCACCCAATATGGCGAGCATCGACAGCGCGACGGCCATAGACGCGCCCATGTTCAGCCAATCGATCTTGGCGTTACCGAACAGATATTGGCCGATGACATGCGAATAGCCAAAGCCGATAGTGGCGATACCAAACACCACTACGGCCCAAAGCATCTTTGCGCCGACATTGTGCTTCAATGGCCGGAAAGACAGATAAATCGCGACTATCGCAGCGCCAAAGGCAGGGGCTGCGCGAAGCTGGCCCAAACCGTCGGGGCCGACGTGCAATATGTCGCGCGCATAGACCGGCAGCAGCGCGGTAGCGCCAGCCAGCAGTACGGCAAAAAGATCGAGCGTGATTGCTCCCAACAGAAACCGTTCGGAGAATGTATATTTCATCCCCTCCACCATCATCCGCACCGGATGCTTTTTCTCGGTCATCGGAGGTGGGAAAACGGGACGTACCGAAGCGATTGAAATGCTCGACAAAATAAGCAATGCCACCGTCATCCAGTAAGAACCTGCTGCGTTTTGCGCATACATCAATCCGCCGACCGCCGGGCCAATGACCGATGCACTTTGCCAAGCAATGGAACCCAGCGCGATAGCGCGGGGAAGCGATTCCGGCGGCACAATATTGGGCGCGATGGCCGCCATGGACGGACCTACAAAGACACGCGCTACGCCGTGGAACGCGGCGAGCACGAACAGCAATGGCAAAGTCAGCGCATCATGATAGGTCAAAAGACCCAGCCCCAGCGCAACCCCCGCGTCGACCATATTTGCAAAAATTGCGACCCGCCGCCGTTCGAAACGGTCCGCTGCCCAGCCTGCAACGGGGGTCAGCAAGGCTAGTGGGATGAACTGAAACAGCCCTAGCAGCCCCAACTGAAACGCTGCTGCTTTGGGGGACATGCCATAATCGGTGCGCGCAACATCATAGACCTGCCAGGCAATGACGACGACCATCGACATGGTCGCGATCACTGCCATGAAACGCGCCAGCCAATAGCGGCGATAGTCGGGTATGCTGAAAGGGTGTGGTGCGGACGACATGCTCGACCGTTCGCCTATCGGCTTAGGGAATGCATGGCAATCATGCAGTGCTTCTTGCGGTTAAAGTTGTGCTTCGCATGCCGTTCAAAGTCGCTCATCGAATTCCCGCTGGAACTGTGCGGCAAACAAGTGCAGCATCTCGCGCATCGAATTTATTCGGGGAGTTACAGTATGAGATTGAAACAGGCGGCCTTGGCCGTGTCGCTGGCCGCTTTGGCCATTACAACTGGTTGCAAGAAGGTCGATGGTGACAATGCCGCCGTCACCGCCAATGATGGCAGCGAATGGGGCGGCTTTGTCGAGACATTCCTTGAAGGATATTTCAAGGTCAACCCGACTTTTGCCGTCTATCAGGGCAAGCATGAATTTGATGGACAATTGCCCGACTGGTCGCCTGAGGGGATCAAGGCCGCGATCGATTATCGCAAGAAAGCAATCGCGGATGCCAAGGCGATCGATGCTTCGAAGCTGACTGACGCGCAGAAATTCGAACGCGATTATCTGGTGCACGCAATGGAGGGCGAGCTGTTCTTCCTTGAAGATGCGGACAGCCTTCACAAAAATCCGGCGGCTTATGTCGGCGTACTCGACCCCAATGTCTATATTGCACGCCCCTATGCCGATGCAGAGACGCGGATGAAGGCGTTTATCAAATATGCCAACAATGTCCCCAAAGCCGCCGAACAGATCAAGGCGAACCTGAAGCTGCCGCTGCCCGCAACTTATGTGAAAATCGGCACCGCCGGTTTTGGCGGATTCGCCGATTACTACACCGGCGATGCCAAGACAGCCTTTGCCGAGGTGAAGGATGCCGAACTGCAGAAACAGTTTGACGAGGCGGCAACCAAAGCGGCGGCGGCGATGAAGGATCTTGCCGGCTATATCGGTTCGCAACCGGGCACCGATGGCGGCTATGCGCTGGGTGCAGACAAGTTCGCCAAGATGGTACTGAAAACCGAAGGCGTAAATGTATCGCTCGACGAGCTCGAGGCAATCGGTCGCGCTGACCTCAAGGCCAATCAGGATGCGCTCGCCAAGGCTTGCGGCATCTATGCTCCGGGCGCAACGATGCAGGATTGCATGACCAAAATGGGCATGAACAAGGCTGCCGACGGCCCGGTTGCGGAGGCCCGCCGCCAGTTGCCGCCTTTGAAGCAGTTCCTGATCGACAAGGATATCGTCTCGATCCCCGGTACCGAAGAAGCCAAGGTTGAAGAGTCGCCGCCATACAACCGGCAGAACAGCGCTTATATCGACATACCGGGACCATATGAGAAAGGCCTGCCGTCGGTCTATTACATCTCACCGCCCGATCCGACCTGGGACAAGGCGACGCAGGACGGATTTGTGCCCGGTAAATATGACCTGCTCGGTACGTCGGTGCACGAGGTGTGGCCGGGCCACTTCCTGAATTTCCTTCATTCGAACCGATCGAAATCGATCTTTGGCAAACTCTTTGTCGGCTATGCCTTTGCCGAAGGCTGGGCGCATTATACCGAGGAAATGATGATGGATGCGGGGCTGGGCGATACCACTGGTTCGCCGGAGGAGGCCGCCGAGATGAAAGTCGGGCAACTATCCAACGCGTTGTTGCGCAATTGCCGTTACCTGTCCGCCATTGGCCTGCACGCACGCGGGATGACGGTCGCGCAATCCGAACAGCTGTTCAAGACCGAATGCTATCAGGATGCGGGCAACAGCAAGCAACAAGCGGCGCGCGGCACATACGATCCGGCCTATCTCAATTATACGATGGGCAAGCTGATGATCCGCAAGCTGCGCGATGACTGGACCAAAGGCGACCGCAAGAAGTGGAAAGCCTTCCACGACGAATTCCTGTCCTATGGCGGCCCGCCAATCCCGATGGTGCGTCAGGCGATGCTGAAGGAAAAAGAGGCGAAAGCGGTATTCTGATGCTGATCTGCCCCTCCTGTTTGCGGGAGGGGCAACAGCCCTCAATTTAGGACCGAATGGTCCTGGTTCCAGGCAATCCAGCTTTCAAATTCGTCGAAGCGCAGAGGATTGAGGAATTTGACCCCGGCCTGGTTATCGCGGTTCCAGACCATCGAAACCTTTCGCCGCGAAAGCCCGGTGATGACGAGCATATAGCTTTCGCCCGGCTTCACCTGCTTGATCTGGTTCAGCCGGACGCCGTTGGTCGAAATGTCGATGGCTTCACAATCAATAGTCTGTTGCTCGGTCACCAGCTTGGCGGGCACCTTGCAGCCATAGCGCGGCAGGCGCGGCTTGATCCGTGCAATCGAGATACCGGTTTTCTTGAGCACCGCCTCGACATCGGCTGGTTCGGTGAATTCGATGCCCGCAAATGCCCCATTCTGCCAGCGCACCTTCCCGGCGAGTGAAAGGTTGGAGCGGAATTCGATCCGCAACCGGTCTTCGGTCGTCAATTTCGCCAGCGTTTCGATATTCGCCCCGCCAGACGAAATATTGTGCACGCGGCACGGCAGCTCGCGCCCGGCAACGATAATTTTTGCGGTCAGCCTGACCGACAGCTGCCGTTCCTCGTCGCGCCTTTCCGCCATTGGCGAATGTATGACATCGTCGCACTCCGCCGCGAAGGCATGTTTGAACCCTGAACCGCTGTCAAATTCCATATTGCGACCGAACTCCAATCAACACAAATGCACATTTCTGCGGTAACGGCATGCTTGTTGTAAAATTCATCAATCATCTTGGCTAACCGGAAACAGCATTCGTCGGCGCATGCGGGGCGCTTTCCGTTGCAAATGGGTCGGTTGAATGCTTAACAGGCGGTGAGGCGGGTAAACTGCATCGGAGAAACGGATATGCCAAGCGACGCCGAACTGATGGAAGTCAGCCTGATTGCGGTCGCTGAAGCAGGCGTGGAATTGCGCCACCCGCTGTTCGCGCGCTGGTTTGCGGCCTGGCCCGAGCGGCGCGCAACCTTCATCAACACCGATGCCTCCTCGCGCCGGATGACCGACGAGACGCTGGAGATGATGATGGGCCTCGCCAAGGGGGAGGAAAATTGGGTCTGGCCCCTCGTCGCCGAACTCGCCTTCACCCACCGCAGCTATGGCCGCTTGCCTTGGGCGGAATATGAAAGCTGGATCGACCTGACCATCGACTGCATCGGCGACGCTGCCGGCGCGGCATGGAGCGCAGAAGCCGATGCAGCATGGCGACGGCATGGCGAGCGGTTGAAGGCACTGATCATCGAGGCGCGCGAAGGCTGGGACCGGGCGATGCCGGGGCATATATTGGGCGAGTTGCCGACAGTCGGATGAGGCGTTTGCGCGCTTAAGGTGACACAGGTTACCGTTAGGGTGGGGGCCATTTGTCACTGTTGTCACTTTAGCGTGAACAGGTGTGCAGTGCCGCGGCCGGTGGTTAAGGGGAGGAAGAATATTTGAGTCGCGCATCGGCCAGTATCTGGGCGAGGTGAGGGCCTGTAGGACAGCGGTTTTTATCGTCAAGCGACACTTGACGGGCGACGATTTTTAGGCTACCCAATATCGCGTGGAATTTGAGAGCATCCGCCATAAGGCGCTTCGCAATTTTGCCGAAACGGGCAAGGCCAAAGGGCTGCCGAGCGGAGTTGTTGATCGGTTGCGCCGAATGCTGGCCTATCTCTCGATGATCGAGAGTGTAGAGGAACTCAAAATCCCGCCGAATTTCGGCGCGCATTTGCTGACCGGCGATCGCGCGGGAACATGGTCGCTGACGGTCACGAAAAACTGGCGAATGACATTTCGTGTGAACAGCGAAGGCAATATCGAAGAACTCGATCTGGAGGATTATCACTGATGGCGATCAAGCTTCATCCCAGCTTTGCGGTCCACCCCGGCGAGTGGCTGCGCGCAGAGATTGTAGAACCCTATGGCCTGTCCGTCACCGAAACAGCTTCCAAGCTGCACGTCACGCGGCAGGCGATGAGTGCGCTGCTGAACGGCAATGCCGGGCTTTCGGCGGAAATGGCGATTCGTTTTGAAAAGGCCTTTGGTGTAAAGGCCGACACCATGCTGCGCATGCAGGCCGCCTATGATCTGGCCCAAGCACGGGCGCGCGAGCGGGATATTTTGGTGGATCGGGTGGCGGCTTAGGCGTCAATCTGATTTTTGAAGGATCGCTTCTTCGCCAAACATTCTCGCGTCAGCTATCATGGCTTTACCTTGATGGGTGGACAAAAACACATTTGGATCGCGCATGATTGCTCTATTAAGTTCGTCCTGCGCTTTCTTCTTTTGAGTGACTGACATTCCCTTTGTCAGAGCGCTCCTATTGGCGTTTGCCCGAGCAACAAAAAAATCCCCAAGCGAATTAGGTGCTTGAAATTGACCCGCTGTTACGCGCCCTTCTTTCACGTGAATTTTGGTGTCCTTCCAAATGCCTACCGGTCGCTGAACGAACCCAAAAAAAGCGAAAGGCCCAATTTTTGCAAACGTCATTAGCGAATGCTCGCTCCCAACGATGTCCATTTCAATTCCGCCCAACAAATACCTGTTGATAAAGTTTGGGAGGTTGTTTGGCGGCTGCCCAGTCAGCGGTGTGAACACAAGCAAGTGCTGCTCGAACTTCCCCGGGTGGGCTCGACTTTTCATTAAGAAATCCCGCCAAGCGGTGTCTGCTTCGATAACCAGCATTTTCTGCTCATCGGTATAGTTTGCTTTGTCATTACGGCCAAAACAGTATTTCAGGACCCGCCATGACAAAGAAACCGTAAACCGAAGCAACCAGTCGCGGTACGCTACCCTTTCGCTACCGCATACCATCGGGTGGAAAAGCTGTGATGCAAACGCATTCTCGTCTTTTGACAGTAACACTTCACAAGCCGAACACAACATTGGCATTTTGGCGCCGTCTTGAACACGCAAGTTTGGGTTTTGTGTTTGACGAATGTGTCCAGTTACAAAGCGATCTCGAAGCCAGCGAAATGCGAATGCTGGGATAATATGGCTATCTTGTAATTCTTCAGTTTGCAGACAGAGCGCGCATTTATCGATTGTGACAGCTTTTCCCAATCTACTCACCCCAAGGTCACAAAACTATCCATCACCCGCTTCCGTCCGGCTTGTTCAAACTCGATCTCCAGCTTGTTGCCCTCGATATCTTCGATCAGGCCGTAACCGAATTTTTGATGAAACACGCGCATGCCGATGGCGAGGTCGGTGCGGCCTTGTGCGCCTAAGCCGACCGCAGGCTTGCTCGCCTCTTGCACGCGGGAGGGCACCGGGTTGAAGCCGCCGCTGGTTGCGGCGCGTTGCCAGCCGGGGCCGCGGGCGCCGGCGCGGGTGGCGTTGGCGGCGGCGAGATGCGCGAAGGGGTCGGCGCGCTCGCTCCAGTTGGCGCGCCACAGCGATGCGCCGCCGGTCATTGTCTGCTCATTCTCGATATGCTCTGCGGGCAGTTCGTCGATGAAGCGGCTGGGGATGCTGCTGGTCCATTGGCCGTAAATCCGCCGGTTGGCAGCATGGGTGATGGTGCATTTTTCGCGGGCGCGGGTGATCGCGACATAGGCGAGGCGGCGTTCTTCCTCGACGCTGGCGAGGCCGCCTTCGTCCATCGCGCGTTGCGACGGGAAGACGCCATCTTCCCAACCGGCGCAAAAGACATGGTTGAATTCCAGCCCCTTGGCGGCGTGGATGGTCATGATGGTGACGGCTTCGTCCTGCGCGTTCGCGTCATTATCCATGACGAGGCTGACATGTTCGAGGAAATCGCCGAGTGTTTCATATTCTTCCATCGCGCGGACAAGTTCCTTGAGGTTTTCCAGCCGCCCCGATGCCTCGACACTGCGTTCGGCCTGCAGCATCGCGGTATAGCCGCTGTCCTCCAGCACCAGTTCGGTCAGCGCCGACGGGGGCAGGGTGGTGGCGCTGTCCCGCCAACGCGCGATGTCTATGACCAGATCGGATAAGGACTTGCGCGCCTTGCCGGTCAGCTCATCGGTGCCGATGATACGCGCGGCAGCGACGCTTAAGGGTGCGCGTTCGGCGCGGGCGACGCGGTGGATTTTCTCGACCGCCTTGTCGCCAATTCCCCGCTTGGGCGTGTTGACGATGCGTTCAAAGGCAAGGTCGTCGGCGGGCTGGTTGATGACGCGCAGATAGGCGATGGCATCGCGGATTTCGGCGCGTTCGTAAAAGCGGAAGCCGCCGATAATCTTGTAGTTGAGGCCGATCTGGATGAAACGGTCTTCAAATTCGCGCGTCTGGAACTGCGCGCGGACGAGGATCGCGATGGCGTTCAACGAGACCTTCTTATATTGCAACGCCTCTATCTCGTCGCCGATGCGGCGGGCCTCTTCGGGTCCATCCCATACGCCAAGGATGCGCACTTTTTCACCGCTATCAAGATCGGTCCACAATGTCTTGCCCAACCGGCCGGAGTTTGCCGCGATCAGGCCCGAGGCGGCGGCGAGGATATGCGGAGTGGAGCGGTAATTCTGTTCGAGCCGGATGATCTTGGCGCCCGGAAAATCCTTTTCAAAGCGCAGGATATTGGCGACTTCCGCCCCGCGCCAGCTGTAGATCGACTGGTCGTCATCGCCGACACAGGCGATGTTCTTGCGCTTTTGCGCGAGCAGCCGGAGCCAGAGATATTGGACGGCGTTGGTATCCTGATATTCGTCGACGAGGATATATTTGAACTTGTCCTGATACTCCGCGAGCACGTCGCGGTGGTTTTTGAGTAGCGTCAGATTGTGCAGCAACAAGTCGCCAAAATCGCAGGCGTTAAGCTCGCGCAGGCGGGCCTGATAGACGCTGTACATCGCCTGACCCTTGCCATCAGCGTAGAGCGCGCTTTCGCCCGCATCTAGGTCGGTTGGGGTCAGCCCCTTATTTTTCCACTTGTCGATCAGCCCGGCGAGGCTGCGCGCGGGCCAGCGTTTTTCGTCAAGATTGGCGGCCTCGATCAATTGCTTGAGCAGGCGCAACTGGTCATCGGTGTCGATGATGGTGAAGTTGCTTTTGAGGCCAAGCAGTTCTGCATGCCGCCGCAACATTTTCGCACCGATCGAGTGGAATGTGCCGAGCCAGGGCATCCCCTCCACCGCATCTCCGATCATCCGGCCCATCCGCTCCTTCATCTCGCGCGCGGCCTTGTTGGTAAAGGTGACGGCAAGGATTTCGGAGGGCCAGGCCAGCCGCTCGGCAATGATATGCGCGAGGCGTGCGGTGAGGGCGGCGGTCTTGCCTGTGCCAGCACCTGCCAGCACCAGCACTGGCCCTTCAGTGGTCAGCACAGCCTCGCGCTGCGGCGGGTTCAGGCCTTCGAGCCAGGGATATTGAGGAACGGGCGGGTTATGAGTCACGCGCGAACGATTAGGGAACACTTCTGACCTGCGCAAGGCCGGAAGCGCTTGACCGGTGCGCGCAACAATCGGCATAGAGCAGGCAACAGATTGGAGAACGAATTCATGAACATCGCGCGCAGGTCGCTGATGGCTGGAGCATTGGCCTTGCCGTTGTTAGCCAGCAAAGGATTGGCCAACGCAGGCGCGTCGCCGGTTACTTCCCGAATATTGGTCACGCGGAACCGCGTCTGGACGATGGTTGCTGCAGGGAACAACAAGCCGGTTCCGTTTATAATCGACACAGGCGCCATATTCAGCATGATGTCTAATGAGTTAGCCAAAAGCTGGGGTCTGAAGGCAAAAGGCACGACAACCATTTGGGGGATAGGCGGCGCTGAAAAGCAAATGGTCTATTCGCTCGACAATGTGTTGATTGGAGAGCGCTTTTCAATGTCGCGGCTTGATATAGCGGGATCACGCTCGCTTGATCGGTCAGAGTTTCCGGGGCTGCTTGCAGCAGGGTTTATCTCGACTTTGAATTCCGAACTCGATTTCGCCGGCGGCGAATGGCGGGTTTTTCCCGGAGCGCCCAATATCCGCAAAGGCTATGTAAAAATACCCAACGGATTTGTTCCGACGCGCGATACCCAGATGCTGGCCATTGAGGGCCAGATGGACAAATTCAAAGGCGACTTCCTGTTCGATACCGGAGCGCCGGGAACAATCCTGCTTGATGGCAATGCATCACGGGCGATGAAATTGTATAAAAGCGATCAACCCTATGCTCCACACATAGCCAGGGGGCTCGGCAGTGTTTCGGTACCCGTCCGGATTTATCGAATGCCATCGATAAAGCTGCACAATTTCGAATTTCAAAATATGCTGATACGGGCGATGCATCCGGACGCCACAAAAGGACAATTCGCAAGATTCCATGGACTTGTCGGGCTTGCCATTTTGCGGACTTTCCACATTTTGACCGATGCCGCTAACAAGGAGTTGTACATTGCGCGTAACGGTCTGCCGGTTTCAGATGACGACTATCCCAAATCCGGACTCTGGCTCGACCGAAAAGGTGACGAAATTGTTGTTGCCGAAGTCGGCACCGGAAGTCCCGCTGCCGAAATCGGCTTGCAAATTGGTGACCGGATTGTTGGTGAAAGTTGGCAGGGCATTTTGGACAAGATTACCGCAAAGGCGGGCAGTACAGTATCCTTTGATTATGAAAGGTCGGGTATCCGCAAAAAGGCGGAATTCAATCTGAAGCCATTTCTGTGATCGTGCATACTGCATCACACAAGCGCATTTTGGGCGCGGCGATGGCGGGGACGGCGGTCGAATTTTACGACTTCTATATTTTCGCGACCGCAGCGTCGCTGGTGTTCGGGCCGTTGTTCTTCCCGACCTCAAGCCCCGAGGCGCAGTTGCTTCAAAGCTGGCTGACCTTTGCCTTGGCTTTCATAGCAAGGCCGGTGGGGGCGCTAGTTTTCGGCCATTATGGTGACCGCATCGGGCGCAAGGCGACTTTGGTCTGGTCGTTGATGATTATGGGGGTTTCGACCTTTTGCATCGCTTTGCTGCCGACCTATGCGGTGGCTGGGTGGATTGCCCCGCTGCTGCTGTGCGTGCTGCGTTTCGGGCAAGGCTTTGGACTTGGTGGCGAATGGGGTGGGGCGGCATTGCTCGCGGTGGAGAATGCGCCGGAGGGCAAGAAAGCTCGCTATGGCATGTTCCCGCAACTCGGCGCACCGGTTGGTTTCATCCTGTCAAACGGGCTTTTCCTGATATTGGGGCTGCTTCTCACCGACGCCGATTTCCGCGAGTGGGGTTGGCGGATACCCTTTTTGCTAAGCGCCTTGCTGGTCGGCATCGGTCTATGGGTGCGCCTGAAGCTGACCGAGACCCCGGCTTTTGCTGCGGCGCTGGAGGAGGCTCCGCCGCCCAAGGTTCCTGTGGCCGAGGTGGTGCGGACGCATCCGTTGCAGCTCTTCGGCGGTACCTTTGCGGCCATTGCCTGCTTTGCGATCTTCTACCTCTCGACCGCTTTCGCGCTGGGTTATGGCACCACCAAATTGGGGTTGGCGCGCGAGGATTTTCTGGGCGTGCAGTTGGTCGCCATCCTGTTCATGGCCGCCGGGATTATCGTCTCGGGCTATTGGTCCGACCGGACGCGCCCTGCCTTTGTGCTCGGCGTGGGCTGTGCTGCGATGTTTGCGGCTAGCTTCACGACAGCGTCCTGGCTGGGAAGCGGGGACCTGTTCCTGACAGGCGTTTATCTGTCGCTGCTGCTGTTTGTGATGGGGCTGGTTTACGGCCCGCTTGGCGCCTGGCTGCCGGGACTGTTCCCCGCGCGGGTTCGCTATACGGGTGCGTCGATCTGCTTCAACGCGGCGGGAATATTGGGCGGGGCGCTGGCTCCGAATATCGCGCTGAAGCTCTCCGAGCGCGGCCTCGAATATGTCGGCTATTATCTGGCGGCGATTGCGGTGCTCAGCCTGTTCGGCCTGCTACTTCTGAAATCGCGTGACGAGGCGGCCGTCTAATATCGCCAGCCCGACGGCAATCAGCCCGGCGCCGGCAATCTGCCCGCCCGTCAGGCTTTCGCCGAGAAAGGCAATGCCGAGGATAACCGCAAGGATCGGCATCAAGAACGCCACCAGCTGCGCATTCGATGCGCCGGAACGGTCGATCAGCCGGAAGTATAGAGTGTAAGCCAGCGCGGTCGAGAGCAGCGCGAGCGTGATGCCCGCCAGAGTTGAATCCAGGCGCGGCGTCGGCATCGCCCAAGGCTGGTCCATCACGGCGACAATCGGCACCATCATCAGGGCCGCGACCAGCGTCTGCCCGGTCGCAACTGCCATTGGCGTCAGTTCGGACTGCGAAAGGCGGCGGCCATAAATGGCGGCGAAGCTGTAGAAGATGGTTGAGACAATGCAGGCGATCTGCGCGAGCAGATTGTTCGATAGCCCCTTCATCGCTTCGGGCCCGACCATGACGACGATGCCCGCCATGCCGACCAGAACGCCAATGATGCGCGCCGGATTCGCTTTTTCATCGCTGGTCAGGAAATGCGCGGTGATTACGCCCCAAAGCGGGGTCGTGGCGTTCAAGATGGAGGCATAGCCGCTGTCGAGATATTGTTGCCCCCAGAAGAAGAGGATGAAAGGCAAAGCGCAATTGAGTGCCCCGACTATCGCCAACAACCCCCAGATGCGTGGCTCGGTCGGCAGGCGTTCGCCCATCAACCGCATCGCGATCCACATGGGCGGGACGGCCAGTGCTAGACGCATAAAGACCAAAGTAATCGGGGGATAGCTGCGCAGTCCAACCTCGATCAGAAAGAAAGCGCCACCCCACAGGATCGAGAGGATGCCGATCAGCAGCCAGCCGGTACCATCAAGCTTGGGGCTTTGTGTCATTCAGCCGCGCCTTCGGGGCGCAGCAAGGTGATCCGCGCCTTGCCAATGTCGCGGATGGTGTCGATTTCGAAGCCTTTGACCTCGGTGTCTTCGCGATTGCCGGTTTCGATGCTGACCAGCGCACCGGAGGCGACCCAGCCTAGGCGCGACAGCTTGTCGAGAGCGACAGCGCCCGCGCCTGTTCCATAGGGTGGATCCATCAGGACAAGGTCATAGGCCTTTCGCGCAGGGCCGAGCATCAACGCTGACCCACGCTTGATTTCGCTTTGCGGGCCAGCGCCCAGTTTGGCGATATTGGTTTCGAGCGCATCCAGCGCGGCACGATCCTGTTCGACGAAAACACAGTGTGCCGCCCCACGCGAAAGCGCTTCCAGCCCCAGCGCTCCCGAACCTGAAAACAGATCGAGAACCTGCAGTCCTTCAAACGATCCCAGCCGGCTCGCCAGCATCGAGAAAAGTGTTTCACGCGTGCGATCTGCGGTTGGTCGCGTAGTATCACCCTTGGGGGCGATTAGCGGGCGCGAACGCCATGTGCCGGAAATAATCCTCATGCTTTCAGCGTATTCCTGAATTCGATCAAATCGACCCGACGAACCTCATGCACGGCGCCGACGGGAAGGTCTGCGAGAAGGAAAGGGCCATAACGCGTGCGGATAAGGCGGCTGACCTCCAGCCCGAAATGTTCAAGCACGCGGCGGACTTCGCGGTTCTTGCCCTCGGTCAGCGTCATTTCCAGCCAACCATTACGTCCGGTCCGCCGTTCGAGATTGGCGTCGATCTTGCCATAACGCACACCTTCAATCTCGATGCCGTGGATCAGTTCTTCAAGCTGCGCCTGACTGATGTCGCCGAAAGCGCGGGCGCGATAAGTGCGTTCAACGCCGGTCGAAGGCAATTCCATCTGCCGCTTGAACTCGCCATCGTTGGTGAGCAGCAGTAGCCCTTCTGTGTTCAAATCGAGCCGTCCGATTGGCATCAGCCTGGGCAGATCAGCAGGCAGGATGTCGTAGATCGTCTTGCGCCCGGAAAAATCGCGTTCGGCGGTCAGGCAATTGGCGGGTTTGTGAAACAGATAGAGCTTGGTTGGCTCGGGCTGTTTCACCGGTTTGCCATCGACCGCGACACCATTCAACGATTTGAGCAAGGTGGCCGGAGTCTCCACCTTCTCGCCATTCAATGTGATCCGGCCATCGGCGATCATCCGTTCAATCTCTCGCCGCGATGCCACGCCGGCTCGGGCGAGCAGCTTGGCGATACGTTCCTCGCCATCTTTCCGTTCGAGCGCACCTTTGGAAGGTCCCGCGTCGGGCCGCGGTTTGCGCACAGGCTTCGTGTCCCAGCGAAGCTTGGGTGGCTTTGCGGCGCGGGCGGGCGATTTACCTGAGGCAGGGCCTTTGGAAGGCGGGCGTTTGGAAGGAGGTTGAGCCATGCGCGCGCCATGCCCGACTTGGTTGCAAAAGTCACGTCGCTGTTAATGCACACGGGTTAAAGACATTGGCGGTTCAGGAATTTGCCGTTAGGTCATGGTACCAAGAATATCGGGAGGTCGCATGTCGGTTGATTTAATCCGCTTTATCATTTTTGCGGCAGTTATTGGCGGGGTCATCATTGCCGCGCTGACGATCAAATCGTTCCGGCCCTATCTTCGTAAAGCGCCGTTGGTCGCATTCCTGTTAGGCATTTCGAGCGGTTTCCCGTTCACGCTTTTGGTCGCGACCATGACATTCTGGTTGGCGAAAGTCGGTATTGACACAGCGACCATCGGCTTTGCGGTTGCGCTGACATTGCCCTACACCCTAAAATTCCTATGGGCGCCCTTGGTCGACAAAACTCCATTGCCCATCCTGACCAAGATGTTTGGTCAGCGCAGGGCGTGGCTGTTTTTTGTCCAGACCTTCCTCTTTTTCGCCATCTGGCAATTGGGTGCCAGCAATCCGCAGCCTGGCAGTTTGGGGATTTTTGCCTTCTGGGCGTTTGTTGTCGCCTTTCTGTCTGCAACGCAAGACATTGTTATCGACGCCTATCGTATCGAAATTCTTGATGAGGAAGAGTTTGCGCACGGAACCGCCACCAACCAGTTTGGCTATCGGACGGGAAATCTGATCGCCGGGGCAGGAACCATTTATTTTGCATCTGCCGAAGGTCTGGGCCTGGGTTGGGCGACGGCTTATGGTTTGACGGCATTTTGCATCATTCCGGCGATCATTGGCGCATTTATTATCGGACCGGGAAAGTTCGTCGATCGCTATGCCGAGGCGGCCGGGATGACCGCTGGACAATGGCTCAAGGAAACAGTGGTCAATCCGTTCCGCGAATTCATGTCGCGCCACGGGGCATTCCTGATCCTTGGCTTTGTACTGGTTTACAAGGTGGGCGACGCGATGGGGCAGGCGATGCTTGGTCCGATGATCGTTGATGTCGGGTTTTCGGATACTGACTACATCACGGCCAACAAATTTTGGGGCTATGGCGCGCTGATCGTTGGTTCGGCTTTGGGCGCGCCATTCATACTCTGGTTGGGCATGGGACGGGCGCTTCTCATATCGGGTCTGATGATGATGTTCTCGAACGTCATGTTCATGATTCTCGCCGCTACCGGTAACAATTACTGGATGATGGTCGCAGCGATCTGCACCGAAAATATCACAAGCGGTATCGGGCTAACGGTTTTCACTACCTATCTATCCGGCCTGTCGAGCATTGCTTATACCGCGACACAGTTTGCGCTGCTCTCCTCCTTTGCCGGTGTCGGGCGCACTTTTATGGCAGGTCCCGCGGGCATTATCGCCGATAAGGTGGGTTGGGTCGGTTTCTGGGGGTTCACCGTGGTTGCGGCCATTCCTGGCATGATCCTGCTGTGGGTGCTGTGGAGCAAAGGCTATGTCGTCCAGAATATGCGGCAGACAGACGGCGTCGATGAAAAGGTGCTGAAGGAACCTGTGGGAGCCTTGCGCATCACTGGTTTCCTGCTTGTTGTAATCGGGCTCGTTGGTCTGCTGTTATCGCAGCCGCTGGAACTGGCTAACAACATCACCGCTATTTTTGCAGCTGTGCTGGCGGCAGGTGGTTTACTGGCCTGGAAGGGCAAGGCTGCAACGGCAGCTTAGTCAGGCACTTCGTCATTCAGACGCAGAACCTCGCCCGCGAGGTACAGCGAGCCGCAGACCAGAACGCGTTGGGCCTTGTTCGTTTTGGCAGTTCGTTCCAATGCGGCGGTAATCGAAGATGACGGCTGGGCGTCAACGATGCCGAGAAACTCGTGCGCCCACCGGCATAGGTCTTTGGGATCATGATGCTCATGCCCTGGAATGGGTACAGCCTGAAAGCCCGCAATTTTGTCTGCAAAGGGTGTCAAAAAGCCCAAAGCATCCTTGTTCTTCAAAAGCCCGCAAATGACATGAACCTTGTCTGGACCTGCCAGTGTCTTCGCCAAGGCGATCCCCGCATCCGGATTGTGTCCACCATCGAGCCACAATTCGCTGCCATCTGGCAGCATATCGACCAAGGGGCCGACCGAGAGGCGCTGCATCCGCGCAGGCCATCGGGTGGTTTCCAAGGCCTTGGCAATCGCATCACGCGGAATCGAAATCCGCGACTGGTGCTTCAGCATTGCAACAGCAAGTGCTGCATTGTCGACCTGATGCCTTCCAGCCATGGTCGGCAGAGGCAAACAGAGATGTTCCTGACCATCATGGTAATGAAGCATGCCATCCCGCACCTCGGCGTCCCAATCGCGCCCGCGCAGCGTGGGGATCGCGCCTTTGCGGTTGGTTTGCTCGATGATCGTTCGCTGCATGGATTCCGGATAGGCCTGTGTCACCAGAGGCACGCCTGCTTTGGCGATGCCCGATTTTTCAAAGGCGATACGGTCGAGCGGAGCCATGTCTTCTGGCACGCCATCTTCGGGAGCCAGCAGGAACCCTTCATGGTCCAAACCGAGCGAGGCGATGCCGCACGCCGCTGGTTTCTTGATCACATTGGTCGCGTCGAGCCGCCCTCCCAGGCCAACTTCGATGACACAGGCGTCGGCGGGGATGCGGGAGAAGGCCATGAAAGCCACGGCGGTGGTGACTTCAAAAAAGCTCGCCTGCAACCCTTCGGCATGGTCGAGTACTTCGGACAGCAACTCGGCTAGCGCCTCATCTTCGATCAGCTTGCCTGCAACCCTGATCCGTTCGTTGAAGCGCACAAGATGCGGACTGGAATAGACATGGCATTTGAGGCCTGCCGCCTCGATCGCGCCGCGCAGAAAGGCGCAGGTCGAACCTTTGCCGTTGGTCCCTGCGACATGAAACACCGGAGGCAGCCGGTCCTGTGGATTGCCCAGCCTCTCACACAGCGCAGCAATCCGCTCCAGCCCTAGCGTATCGCGGCCGGGCGAAAGCGCCGCCAACCGGTCAAGCTGCGCCTGCACGGCAGGGTGATCGGACTTTGCGTGGTCGGCCATCTTTGACTAGTCCATTCTCATGCTGTGTCATTCCCGCGAAAGCGGGAATCCATGGTCTAAGCGATCGGTTTAAATCGAACCAGAGGTCACACTATTCCGGGTTTGCTTTTTCGATAAGCTCCAGCTTCCATGCCCTGTTCCATTTCTTCAGCTGCTTTTCACGCTGGATGGCATCGCGAACATCTTCATAAGGCTCCATATAGATCAGCCGCGTTACTCGGTTACGTTTTGAGAAACGCTGCACCAGCTGTTCGCGGTGCTCAAAAGTGCGTCGGCTGATGTCATTGGTGATACCAATATATGTGGTCCCTCTGGTCTGGCTGGCCAGAATGTAGACGTAGTACAATCTTGAAAGCTCAGGCCATGGATTCCCGCTTTCGCGGGAATGACAATGACTGCGGATCGAAGCGCCTAAAGCTCAAGCCGCCTTCTTACCGGCGGTCAGATAATCGACCAAACGCGCCAGCGTGGTTTTCAACTCATGTCGGTGCGTCACCATATCTACCATGCCATGGTCGAGCAGATATTCGGCGCGTTGGAAGCCTTCGGGCAATTTTTCGCGGATCGTCTGTTCGATCACGCGCTGTCCGGCAAAGCCGATAAGCGCACCGGGCTCCGCAATCTGGATATCGCCGAGCATCGCATAGCTCGCTGTAACACCGCCCGTGGTGGGGTCCGTCAGCACGACGATATATGGCAGGCCGGCCTCGCGCAGCATCTGGATCGCGACCGTTGTGCGCGGCATCTGCATCAGGCTGAGAATACCTTCCTGCATGCGTGCGCCGCCAGCGGCGGTAAAGATCACATAGGGGCATTTGGCCTTCAGCGCTTCCTGTGCTGCAGCGATAAAGGCTTCGCCCACCGCCATGCCCATCGATCCGCCCATGAAGGCGAAATCCTGAACGCTGACGACGGCGGCATGGCCATCGATTGTGCCGCGCGCGCTGACCATCGCGTCTTGCTCACCAGTGGCGGCGCGGGCGGCCTTGATCCGGTCGGGATATTTCTTGCTGTCCTTGAACTTCAGCGGGTCTTCAACGACGCGTGGCATGGGCAGCACGGTGAAGCTGTCGGCATCAAAAATCGCGGCAAAGCGTTCCGCCGGACCTATGCGTCCATGGAAATCGCATTTCGGGCAGACCGACTGGTTTTCCTCATATTCCTTGAGGAAGATCATCGTGTTGCAGCCCTTGCACTTGTGCCACAATGTTTCCGCCGTCTCGCGCTTGGCGATGAAGGGGATGGCGTTGCGGACGCGGGTGACCCAGTTCATTGTTTTCAACCTACCCTTGAAATTTCACCGTAGCCCTGAGCCTGTCGAAGGGCGCCTTTGGGCAAGGCGCTATGCTGAAAAGCGTGCTTCGACAGGCTCAGCACTACGGTTTTGTAATTAGCTACGCGCGGAATTGATAGCCGCTTTCAACGAAGCCACATAATCGCGCACCGGGCCAGCGGCATCGCGGCCATGTTGTGCGATGATTTCGACAATGGCCGAGCCAACAACGACCCCATCCGCCACCTTGGCAATCGCGGCGGCCTGTTCGGGGGTACGCACACCGAAGCCCACAGCGACGGGAATGTCGGTTGCGGCCTTGAGGCGTGCGACGGCATCCTCGATGCTCGCTTGCGCGGCCTGTTGCAGACCGGTGATGCCCGCAACCGAGACATAATAAAGAAAGCCGCTGGAGCCATTGAGCACGGCGGGCAGGCGCGCGGCATCGGTAGTGGGAGTGGCGAGGCGGATCAGGTCAACACCTGCGCTGCGCAGGGCAGGGCCAAGCTCGGCATCCTCCTCGGGCGGAATGTCGACGCAGATCACGCCATCGACACCTGCCTTGACGCATTCGGCGGCGAACCATTCGGGCCCGCGGATCGTCATCGGATTGGCATAACCCATCAGCACCAGCGGGACGTTCGGGTGTCGCGCGCGGAAGGCGGTAGCGATGGCAAAAATATCCGCCGTGGTGGTGCCGGCCCCCAGGCTGCGGATATTCGCCTTCTGGATCGCAGGGCCGTCGGCCATAGGATCGGTGAATGGCATGCCGAGTTCAATCACATCGGCGCCGCCCGCAACCAGCGCGTCGAGATTGGCGGCGGTATCGCCATCACCTGCGGTGATGAAGGTGACGAGGGCGGCGCGGCTAGCGGGGAAGGCGAAGGAGAGGCGGCTCATGTCATCGATTTTCTATGCGCGGTCAATGCAACCGAGAGCAAAACAGCAAAAGCAACAGTTTGCCAGGCAGGCTTTTGCCACACCCAACTAATAAGGCCGAATTCATGCGCAACATAACGGAGCAATAAAATTGCTGGCAGAACAATCACAAACATTTTCAACGCTTGCCGTGGCTGGAAAGTCACATCTTCTCTCCCAAAGCCTCGGCCACGGTGAAGATATCCTTGTCCCCACGCCCGCACAGATTGGCGAGGATGATCTGGTCGCGGTCCATCTTCGCCGCTTCGCGCGCCACCGCTGCAATTGCATGCGAAGGCTCCAGCGCGGGAATGATGCCTTCCGTGCGGCAGAGCAGCTGGAAGCCTTCCAGTGCCTCGGTGTCGGTCACGCTGTCGTAACGCACACGGCCGATTTCCTTGAGCCAGCTATGCTCCGGCCCGATGCCGGGATAGTCCAGACCAGCCGAAATCGAGTGCGCCTCGGCGATCTGGCCGTCCTCATCCTGCAGCAAATAGGTCTTGTTGCCGTGGAGGATGCCTGGGCGTCCGCCCGCAAGTGATGCGGCATGTTCCTTGTCGAGGCCATGCCCTGCCGCTTCGATGCCGAGCATTGCGACTTCGGCATCGTCGAGGAAGGGGTGGAACAGCCCGATCGCGTTTGATCCACCGCCAATCGCTGCGACCAAAAGGTCGGGCAGGCGACCGGTGCGTTCGAGCATCTGCGCGCGCGCTTCCTTGCCGATCACGCTTTGGAAATCGCGGACCAGTTCGGGATAGGGATGCGGGCCTGCGGCAGTGCCGATGATGTAGAAGGTGTCGTGCACATTCGCGACCCAGTCGCGCAGCGCCTCATTCATCGCGTCTTTCAGCGTATTCGCGCCTGACGTGACCGGAATGACTTCCGCGCCGAGCAGCTTCATGCGGAACACATTGGGCTGCTGCCGCTCGACATCCTTCGCGCCCATATAGATGACGCAGGGCAGGCCGAAGCGTGCGCAGACGGTGGCGGTGGCAACGCCATGCTGGCCCGCGCCGGTCTCGGCAATGATCCGCGTTTTGCCCATGCGGATAGCGAGCAGGATCTGGCCGATGCAATTGTTGATCTTGTGCGCGCCGGTATGGTTCAGCTCGTCGCGCTTGAACCAGACTTGCGCCCCTTTTCCGGCGGGCGCGCCTTTGCGCAATTCCTCGGTCAGCCGTTCGGCATAATATAGCGGGGAGGGGCGGCCGACATAATGTTTGAGCAGGTCGTCAAGCTGCGCGTGGAATTCCGGATCGGCCTGCGCCGCACGATATTCCCGCTCCAGATCGAGGATCAGCGGCATCAGCGTTTCGGCGACATAGCGGCCGCCAAACTGGCCAAAATGCCCGCGCTCGTCAGGCTGGTTCATGAAAGAGTTCAGGTTTGTATCAGGCTTTGTCATAATCGCGGACCGCTTGGCAGAAGGCCGCAATCTTGTCCACATCCTTGACGCCGGGAGCGCTTTCGACACCTGAAGAAACATCAACCAACGGCGCGCGCGTGATGCGAAGCGCCTCGGTGACATTGTCGGGCGCCAGCCCGCCAGCCAGCCCCCAGGGTGTGCGATGTTCGAAACGGCTCAAAAGCGACCAGTCGACGCGGGTGCCTGTCCCGCCGGGAAGCGCTTGCGCCGGGGCATCGAACAACAACCGGTCGGCAACGCCTGCGAAACGATCCGAATTCACAAGCGTCTGCCGGTCTTTCAGGCCGATCGCCTTCCAGATTTCAGCCTCGCTATGCTCGCGAACAAGCTTGAGCCATTCAGGCGTTTCGGTGCCATGAAATTGAACGACATCGGGGCGCACCATGTTCAGCGCCTTGTCGGTCAGTTCCGGATCGGCGTTCACCAAGAGCAGCACGACTTTGAGGCTCGGCGGCGTGCGCATCCGAAGGGCGGCAGCGAGTTCAAGGCTCACATGGCGCTGGCTTTTTTCAAAATGCACAAGGCCGATATGTGTTGCGCCAGCCTCAGCCGCAGCATCAATGGCAGCTTCATTCGAAAGGCCGCAGATTTTGATTTGGGTTTGCATGAAAGCCGCCTAGCGCAACTTATTATGCACGTCATGCTGAACTTGCTTCAGGGTGTCGCACTTCGTCTTCGTACTCCTCCCAAAAATCCAGCAATCGCAATGGCTAACCAAGCCAATAGTAAGGGCAGAAGAAGCCAGAAGGCTAAGCCAAAGCGGTTAGTGTCTTCAACGAGAAGACCAGTTTGGCCAATTGCTCCCCATCCAATAAATGCGACTGAAGGAACGAGAAATAGAAACACAGTCAATGATTTACGCAAAGAGCTCGATTGCAAAATGCCGACGGCGAATCCTGCAAACCATGCCGACAGAAACAGCAATACTAAGTATAACCAAAGCATATAGCTAAAGCGTCCCCACAAGCGCCCGCGCTGCTGCATCGGGATCCTCCGCCTTGGTGATCGGGCGACCTATCACCAACACGCTGGCACCATCGTCTCGCGCTTGGCGCGGCGTGACGATGCGTTTCTGGTCGGCGGTGCTGGCGCCGGCAGGGCGTAGTCCGGGAACGACGAAAAATCCGTCTTTCCACGCCTTGCGCGCCGATTTCACCTCATGACCCGAGCAGACAATGCCGTCGAGCCCCGCCTCTTGCGCCAATGCGGCGAGGCGTTCGACCTGCGTGTGTGGATCGTCAGGCACACCAACGCGATTGAGATCGTGATCGTCTAAGCTGGTGAGCACCGTCACCCCCACCACCTTGGTGTGCGAACCGGCGGCGGCCTTGGCATCCTCCATCATTGCGCGTCCGCCACTGGCGTGGATAGTAACGATCGCGGGTTCGAGCGTATTGATCGCCTGCATCGCCTTGGCCACGGTGTTGGGAATGTCGTGCAGTTTCAAATCAAGGAAGATGGGAAGGCCCAGTTTCTGCACTTCATGCACGCCATGATGCCCATTAGCGCAAAAGAATTCGAGGCCGAGTTTCACCCCTCCAACATGCGCCTTCACTTTACGCACAAGATCGAGCGCATCATCGAGCAGCGGCGTGTCGATTGCGACATAGACAGGGTTGCTCATGCTGATGTTCCCTGTGTCGCACTGGTGGGCGTGAAATTGGCCGCCATGGTCTTCGCGCCGCTCTCCAGCGTCGCGATGCGGCGCGTCAGCCGGTATTGGATCGCGCGGTGCCAAATCCATAGCGGCACGAAGCCCAGCAGGAAGCTGGCGCCGATGACCGCAGGCAATTTGCTGTCGAGCCACAGGCCGTTCCACAACTTCATCGATACTGGGTGCCAGTTGTTCACTGCAAACACCGCAAAGCCTACGAGGAAGATCACCCAGAACAGGGTTTTCAGGAACGACATTCGCGGCTTCTCCTTTGTCTGTTTATGTGCAGCTTAAGGGAAGGGAGCCAAGGTTTCCAGCCCCCTTGAAGCATTTTCGGTTCAGCCAAAAACCCGCGCGAAAATCGTATCGACATGCTTCAGGTGATAGCCAAGGTCGAATTTCTCTTCGATTTCCTGTGGGCTGAGCGCCTTGGTCACATCAGGATCGGCCTTGAGCAGTTCGAGCAGTGACAATTGGCCGTCCGATTCCCACACCTTCATCGCGTTGCGCTGCACCAGCAGATAGCTGTCTTCGCGGCTAACGCCAGCCTGTGTGAGCGCGAGCAACACGCGCTGTGAATGAACCAGACCGCCCATCTTGTCCAAATTCTTCTGCATCCGCTCCGGATAGACCAGCAGCTTGTCGACCACACCGGTCAGGCGACCGAGCGCGAAGTCGAGCGTGATCGTCGCATCGGGTCCGATATAGCGTTCGACCGAGCTATGGCTGATATCGCGTTCATGCCACAAGGCGACATTCTCCATCGCGGGAATGGCATAGCTGCGCACCATGCGGGCAAGGCCGGTGAGGTTTTCGGTCAGAACCGGGTTGCGCTTGTGCGGCATCGCCGACGAACCCTTTTGGCCCGGAGAGAAATATTCTTCCGCCTCCAGCACTTCGGTGCGCTGCAGGTGCCGGATTTCGACTGCGAGCCGTTCGACCGACGACGCAATGACTCCCAGTGTCGCAAAGAACATCGCGTGGCGATCGCGCGGGATAACCTGTGTCGAAACGGGTTCGACCGACAGGCCCAGCTTTGCTGCGACATGTTCTTCAACGCGCGGGTCGATATTGGCGAAGGTGCCGACCGCGCCCGAAATGGCGCAGGTTGCGACATCCTTGCGCGCAGCGATCAGGCGCTCCTTGCAGCGCGAAAATTCGGCATAGGCCTCTGCCATTTTGAGGCCAAAGGTAACGGGTTCAGCATGGATGCCATGGCTGCGGCCGATGCAGGGCGTCATTTTATGTTCAAAGGCTCGTCGTTTGATGGCTTCGAGGAGCGCGTCGAGATCAGCTAGCAATAGGTCTGATGCGCGCGCCAGCTGCACCGCGAGGCAGGTGTCGAGCACGTCGCTCGATGTCATACCCTGGTGCATGAAGCGCGCTTCGTCGCCGACTTGCTCGGCCACCCAAGTGAGAAAAGCGATAACATCATGCTTGGTGACGGCTTCGATGGCGTCAATCGCGGCAACGTCGATCGACGGATTGGTCGCCCACCATTTCCAGAGTGCGTCAGCGGCTGACTTGGGCACCACGCCGAGATCAGCCAGCGCTTCGGTCGCATGCGCCTCAATCTCGAACCAGATTTTGAAACGGTTTTCGGGCTCCCAAATGGCAACCATATCTGGGCGGGCGTAGCGGGGGACCATGTGCAGGCTTTCTGATGGACGTTTGTGGAGTCGCCCGCGCCGTTAGCAGGCGCGCGGCACAGCGTCAAAAGCGCAACGAAAAAGGGCGGCGCAATCGCACCGCCCTTTCCGTCAATTTGTAAATTCGATTTAGAACTCGTAAGAAACGCGACCATAGAGGAAGCGGCCGCTGAAGCCGAAGGGCGACTGTGAGCTGTACGGCAGGAACGAGTTGTTCAGGCCATAATTCACCCCGTCGACCGTGCCAAAGGGCAGGCGATCCGGATAGACGTCGAACAAATTGTTCGCACCAATGGCGAGCGACAGCTTTTCCATCGGCTTTACGCGCAGTTCAAGGTCGGTGACCCATTTGGGCGACAGGAAGATGTCCCCCGGAACATCGCCTGGCGCCAGCGCGATATTGTTGTTGTTCGCGGCCGTGGAGAAGCTGCTTGGCAGGAACACTTCGCCATAGCGGTTGGTGCGCAGCGTCAGTCCGAACATGTCATAATCCCAATCGATGCTGAAGTTCAGCTTGTTCTTGGGTTGGCCGTCGGTCAGGCGATAGCTTTCCTGACGTGCGAACAGACGCTGGGCGGTGAAGCCTGAGAATGTCCGGCGATCCGTGATTTTGGTGTTGTTTAGGTTGTAACCCGCACTCAAGCGGACCGTGCCCATTCCGAAATCAGGGACGCGGTAGCTTGCGACAATGTCGAGACCTTCGGTCTTGGTGTCGATGCCATTAATGAAGAAGCGGGCTGACGAAACGCCGGTGATTCCTGCGGCTGTCAATTGGCTAACAACATCAGCGCCCTGAAGGTTTTCGGTCAGGGTAATGCGATCTTCAATCTTGATATTATAATAGTCGACCGTCAGATTCAGACCATCGAGCATCGTGAAGGTGAAACCACCACCGATATTGACCGACTTTTCCGGTTTGAGCGGTTCTGCACCGAGGGCAATCGCAACGGGCGAAGATACGGGAAAGGTCCCAATTTCAATCAGGGTGCCGCCGACATTGTTGGTCGATGTCGTTGCAAAGGATTGTTGCGCAAGGCTTGGTGCGCGGAAGCCGGTCGAAATCGAACCGCGGAAGGCCAGGCCGTCAATGGGTTCAAAGCGTGCAGCGGCCTTGCCATTCACGGTGCTGCCAAAGTCGCTATAATGTTCATAGCGGCCTGCAAGCTGCAATGTGAAGCTCGAGCTCAGATCAGCATCCAGTTCGACATAGCCGGCATAGCTATCGCGCGATTCATCGGTCGCATTGCTCGGGCGGAAGCCCGGGAACACCTGTGAACCACCAGCTGCGCCGAACGGCGGTGCCGAGAAGGGGCCATTGACATAGCTCTGTAATTCGCCCGCGACGATTTTGTAATTTTCGTCGCGATATTCGCCACCAAAGGCCAGCGACACGCTGTCACCGATGCCCAGATCAAGGTCACGACGCATGTCGAGATTGACCGTCGTCTGGCCAGCGCGCATTCCGCCCGCGTTAAAGCGACGGGCGCTGTCGGTGCCGCCGAGCGAGGTGTTAACGCTGTTTTCGACCTTATAGTTCAAAAGGTTGGAGCCATAGACAACCGACAGGTCATAGTCCCACGATCCGAGCGCGCCCCGCAAGCCGGCGGCGGCGGAGATATCGACGATTTCGCTGATAATGAGAGGCAGGAAGCCGTCGGCATAGATCGGGTTGAACGCGCCAGTGAAGCCAGCCCAGTTTTGGTTGCGAAGATCAAATGAACGGCGATAGAAGCCCGCGCCATTACCGTCGCGCACACCATAGCTACCGAAGGTGTAGAATTCGATATTATCCGACAGATCGTAACCAGCGTTCAGGAAGAAATTCAGGTCCTTAGAAACACCGTCACCGTAGCGGTGCGCGTAACGATTGAAGGTTGCCTCGCGCGGATCGCCTGCTGCAAAA
Organism: uncultured Sphingorhabdus sp.; assembly: GCA_937873665.1. The sequence continues at coordinate 87,596 of CALMYW010000394.1, read as the reverse complement.
TAGTTGCGGCGTATGTCGGGGCCAGAACGGTTGGTCGGGGAACGATCCTTATATTCAGCGGTGAAGTTCAGATAACCGCTGTCTCCAAGAGGGAGACCGAAGTTCGACGCGAAAGTATAAGTGTCCCCGTCGCGACGTTTCCGGTCTTGACCTGTATAAGTAATAACAGGGTTATCACCACCTGTGAGCGTATATACCGGTGGCGTTGCACTATTGAGCGCCAAGACCGGATTCGTCGTCGTCAAAGCAACCGATGCCACCTGGCCGACATCTTCCATTTCGGTGATGTACTTGCCATAGGTTGCTTGTGCGCGACCGCCGACACCCTTTTTTAGCTGGACGTTGATAACGCCCGCAATCGCGTCAGACCCATAAAGCGAGGCAGCGCCATCGCGCAGCACTTCGATGCGTTCGATGGCCAGCGGCGGGATGGTGTTCATGTCGACTGCCGTCGATCCACGTCCGACCGAACCGTTGAGGTTGATCAGCGACGACTGGTGGCGGCGCTTGCCGTTAACGAGCACGAGCACCTGATCCGGCGCGAGGCCGCGTAGCGTTGCAGGACGCAGCGAGTCCGTACCGTCGGTCAGCGACGGCTGCGGGAAGTTGAATGAGGGCACCAGCTGGTTGAGCAAGCGATTGGTTTCGGTCGAACCGCTGTTCACCAGATCGGCGGCGGAAAGCACGTCGACCGGAACAGGGCTGTCGGCCACCGTGCGATCGGTGCGACGTGTGCCTGTGACGATGATGGCTGGCTGGTCTGCAGTATCTTCGGCCTGCGCTTCATCTTGTGCATAGGCTGGTGCGGCGGTCGCAACCATCATGGCGGCGAGTGAGGCGGAGATTGCAAGGAGCGATCCGGAGTTCGATTTTTTCATTTTTTGTCCTTTGCCCTGTTCAAAAGAATTGGTGCATCCGATGCTGCCACTAATGCAAAGATATGGCCAGCGCGGGCGCAATTTCCGTTCATTTTCTGTCATTCCTGTGTCATTATTGCAACGCAGCATAATGCAGCTTTAGACGCAGATTTCTGTGGATTGATGCATTCCCCGCTTTGCGCTGACTCGCTGGCTCGCTATCGGGGCGGGAATGGCTGATACCACCGATACAGACTTGCCCGCCGAAGATCCGTTCGACCAGATCGTCAATGCGCCGTTCGATGCGGCGATTTCCGAACGCTATTTGATCTACGCGATGTCGACGATCACGGCGCGCTCGCTGCCCGATCTGCGCGACGGGTTGAAACCGGTGCATCGCCGCCTGCTCTGGGCAATGCGCCAGCTGAAGCTCGATCCTTCGAGCGGGTACAAGAAATGTGCGCGTGTGGTCGGCGATGTCATCGGTAAATATCACCCGCATGGCGACCAGTCGGTTTACGACGCGATGGTCCGCTTGGCCCAAACCTTCTCGCTCCGCTATCCGCTGGTCGACGGGCAGGGTAATTTCGGCAATATCGATGGTGATAACGCCGCTGCCTATCGCTATACCGAAGCCAGACTGACCAAGACCGCAATCGAGCTGATGCAAGGGCTCGATGAAAACGCGACCGACTTCAAACCAACCTATAATGGCGAGGATGAAGAGCCGGAGGTCATGCCCGGGCTGTTTCCCAATTTGCTCGCCAATGGCGCTAGCGGCATTGCGGTGGGCATGGCGACAAGCATCCCTTCGCACAATGCCGCAGAAGTCATTGATGCTGCGATGCTGCTGATTGACGAGCCGCGCGCGACGCATGAGCAGTTGATGCAGATCGTCCAGGGGCCCGACTTCGCAACTGGCGGTGTTCTGGTCGACAGCCGGGAAACAATCAGTGCGGCCTATGAAACCGGTCGCGGCGCGCTTCGCGTACGAGCCCGCTTCCATGCCGCCGAGGCCAAGGATGCGGCGGATCGCGAGGCCGGGATTGAACGCCTTTCGGGCGGCACATGGCAGTTGGTCATCACCGAAATTCCGTATCAGGTGCAAAAGGGCAAGTTGATCGAGCAGATCGCCCAGCTTATTGCCGACAAGAAGCTGCCGATCCTCGACGATGTGCGCGATGAATCCGATGCGGAAATCCGCATTGTGCTGGTGCCCAAGAGCCGCAATGTTGATCCCGAAGATTTGAAGAATGCGCTGTTCCGGCTAACCGATCTCGAAACGCGTTTTGGGCTCAACATGAACGTGCTCGATGCCAACCGCGTCCCCAAAGTGATGGGGCTGGGTGAAGTGTTGCGCGAATGGCTAACGCACCAAATCGAGGTGCTCGTACGCCGGTCGCAGCATCGGCTCGAGAAAATCGACGCGCGGCTGGAGTTGCTCGAAGGCTATATCATTGCCTATCTCAACCTCGACCGGATCATTGAGATCATCCGGACCGAGGATGAACCCAAGCCGGTGATGATGGCCGAGTTCCAGCTTACCGACAGGCAGGCCGAGGCGATCCTCAACATGCGTCTGCGCTCCTTGCGCAAGCTGGAGGAAATGGAGCTGCGCCGCGAGCGTGACGAACTGCATGCAGAGCGCGAGGAGCTGGTCAAGCTGATCGAAAGCCCGGCTCGGCAACGCACGCGGTTGAAGAAGGATCTGACGAAGCTGCGCATCGGCTATGCCGAGGACACCGACCTTGGCCGCAGGCGCACATCGCTGATCGAAGCGGCCCCCGCGCGCGAAATTTCACTCGAAGCCTTTGTCGAGCGCGAACCGGTGACGATCATCCTCTCGAAGCGTGGCTGGATCAAGGCGATGAAGGGCCATGCCGACCTTTCGGCCAAGGCGGATTACAAGTTCAAGGAAGGCGATGCGCTCTCGCAGGTCTTCCATGCCCAGACCACCGACAAGATCCTTGTCGCGACGGCCAATGGCCGTTTCTATACGATTGGCGCAGACAAGCTGCCCGGTGCGCGCGGCTTTGGTGAGCCACTGGGTACGATGATCGATATCGAGGCGGGGAACGATGTTCTTACGCTTTTGCCGGTCACCCCCGGTGGCCGGATGCTGCTCGCTGCGTCGACCGGCAAGGGCTTCGTCTGCAAGATGGAAGATGTTGTCGCCGAAACGCGAAAGGGCAGGGGCGTCGTAACACTGAAGCCTGGCGCAAGGTTGCAGGTTGTTCGCCTCGCTCCCGCTGAGACGTCGGATGAGGCTGTTGCCAAAGATCAATATGTCGCCGTGGTCGGTGAAAACCGGAAACTGGTGATTTTCCCGATGAACGAGATCCCCGAAATGGCGAAGGGGCAGGGCGTCACCCTGCAGCGCTATAAGGATGGCGGACTCTCAGATGCGATCTGTTTCAATCTGAGCGAAGGTTTGAGCTGGACGATGGGCGGCGACAGCGGGCGGACACGCACTGAGACTGACCTCACCCAATGGCGCGTGGCGCGTGGCGCTGCAGGACGACTTCCACCGCAAGGTTTTCCAAGGAACAATCGCTTCGACTAGGTTTGTTTACTACGCTGGTATAGCTTTTATTCTATACCCGCTGTGAAGCAAATTTTTACATCTTTCTCCTAGTTCAAAATCCATGAAGATGTGGGACAAAAATTCATTCGCCCACGGGTCGCCAGCATCTCTGACTTCAAGTCTTGTCCAGAGAACTGTTCCCGAAGGAGAGGAAGCGAGCCATGCATGGCTGAACTCGCTGCCCATTGCTGCGGCTATTTATCGTGTTGATATCAGCGGCGCGAAGCGGATCGCGACCAACGGTCAATTTGATTATCTCGCGCTCGGGCGAGCCCGCGATGCCGGATTTGATCCCTGCTACTTCAATGACTTGATCCTCGATATGGTCGACAATGGCCGACAAGAACATTTCGAACGCTGGCGTTCGCCAGACAATATCCGGCCGCTTGATGTCGAAATCAGCGTCTCGCGTTTTGGCAATGAAGTCCCCCATGTTCTGGTGTCGCTGGTTGACAGGACGGCCGAAGTCCAAGGCAATGTGAACCTGCGTCGCGAAATGATGAACGACAGTCTGACGGGCTTTGCGAATCGCATCGGTTTCGAAGAACGCATTGTCGATGCCGTCGATGAAATGCGGTCAGAAGGCAGTGACAAAAAATTTGCACTCGTCATGTTCGATCTCGCGCGGTTCAGCCGGATCAATGAATCGGTAGGCGTTCTGGCCGGCGATGAACTGATCATCACGGTCGCAAAGCGGTTGACGTCAAGGCTTCGGAGCAGCGAAATAATCGGCCGACTTGGTGGCAATGAATTCGCACTGTTTGCGCCGTTGGAAGATGTACGCGGCGCCGAGGCAATCGCATCGCGGGTCGTGAAAGTGTTTGATGACCCCTGCAAGTTGTCCAATCTGGAAATCCAGATTGATTGCGCGGTTGCTGCAGCCGTGGGGGATTTGGAAACAGACGATCCAATGGACGTGTTGCGCCATTCCCAAATCGCCCTCAAACGAGCGAAGCAATCGAAGAAGTTTGAACTTTTCTCGGCTGACAAGCTGGACCGGGCTCTCCACCGCTTCTCGCTTGAAACCGATCTGCGCCGTGCATTGGAGCGTGACGAGCTGGAGCTTCACTATCAACCGCTGATCGATCTGGAAAGCGGCCAATTGAATGGTTTTGAAGCATTGGCGCGCTGGAACCATCCGACACTCGGTATGGTTTCGCCGATGGATTTCATACCGGTTGCGGAGGAAAGCGGGCTGATCGTTCCACTTGGTCGTTGGGCGCTCGAAAAAGCAGCCAAGACGATCGCTCGATGGGAAGGCAGTATGGGAGACGACCTGCCCATAAAGGTGTCGGTCAACCTGTCTGCCGTCCAGTTACTGCGCGATGACGTGCCAAAAGCCGTAGAACATGCCATCCGCTCCGCGGGTATCGACGGTAACCGTCTGACGCTTGAACTGACGGAAAGTGCCTTTGTCGATGATCCGGATGGCGCACGCCGAGTTCTCGAAGCGTTGAAAGCGCTGAACACCAATCTGGCGATGGATGATTTCGGCACCGGCTATTCGAACCTGGCCTATCTTCAGAAGCTTCCGATCGATGTTTTGAAAATCGATCGCAGTTTCGTTTCCGACATGCTCGCCAATCGCGACAATCGTGCGATTGTCAGCACCATATTGTCGTTGGCATCGGCGCTGGGAATGAAAACGACCGCGGAGGGCATTGAATGCGCCGCTGTTTCCGCTGAACTCAAAGGACTGGGTTGCACCAATGGGCAAGGTTATTACTTTGCCCGACCGCTGACCTCAGAGGCAGCTTACGCCTTTTTGTCGTCGCGCAGCGCACCCGCAACCAGCTGATCAGCAATCTCGCGAACGCGCGGTTCAGCGGGAAAGGTTTCTGCTACCCATTGACGTTCGATCGCCTGCAATGTTTTTGCGACGACCGGCCCGGCGCGCAGGCCCTTGGCAATCAGATCACCCCCTTTGACGGGCAGTTCGGGGACTTCCCAATCCTGCAGACTCGCTAGCTCCTCGCGCCAGTTTTGCTCTTCGGAGTTCAGCAAAACGAGATCGCGGGCATTTTCGGGACCAATGGCATAAGCCAATTGGCGGGCTGATTGATCTGATTTGGCATTGGTTGCCAAATGCATCAAGTCGGTGCGCAATCGGTTTGACAGCTTCAAGCGTGCGGCAACCTTTTCGACGATTGCGGCATCGACGGGAAGTATGGCGCTCAACCTGCGGCTGACCGAGGCTTTGGATGCGGACAGCTGTTCCCGCTCGATCAATTTTGCAAGCTTGCTCCCTGCGTCGCTGATAATTTCCGGCAGGAAGGTTGCAAAAATGCCGTTATCGATCATCGCCTGTACCGCTGGTGCCGGGTTGGCCACAGAGAGCAATTTACGCAGTTCGTCCGCAATGCGCTCGCGCGACAGGGCCATGAGCTTGTTGGCATGTGTCGATGCTGCTCGCACTGCGTCCGCGTCGATCGCGCCCTGCCCGAAACGCGCATGGAAGCGGAAGAGGCGCAGTATGCGGAGGTGATCCTCGGCAATCCGTTGATCGGCATTCCCGATGAAGCGCACGTGATGCGCCTTTAAATCGGTCAGGCCATCGAAATAGTCGAAAATCTCCCGGCTGTCGGGATCGGCATAGAGCGCATTGATCGTGAAATCGCGCCGAGCTGCATCCTCGATCCAATCCGTAGCAAATTCGACGGCAGCGCGACGGCCATCGGTCGACACATCGCGGCGTAGCGTCGTGACTTCAAATGTGTGGCCATCGGCGACGGCTGTAATGGTGCCGTGATCGATGCCTGTTGGAACGGCCTTGACATGTGCTGCCTCCAGTCGCCGGATTACTTCCTTTGGAACCAGCGGAGTAGCAATATCAACATCGGCAACTTCTATGCCGAGCAAAGCATCGCGCACCGCACCGCCAACAATACGCGGCGATTGGCCATCGGTTCTCAGGGCATCAATGACGCGGCGCAGAGAAAGGTCGTGCAGCCAGGGTGCGTCGGGTAACTGCATCAATCGTCGCCCAGCAGGCGGCGGGATAGATTGGCAATGATACCGGCTGTCACGCCCCAAATGCGGCGGCCTTCCCAATCCATGTCGTAATATTCGCGCATCTGCCCCTGCCATTCGACCCGCCGTCTGGCGTAATTGGCACGATCAAACAAAATCGCAAGCGGCACTTCAAACCACTCTTCGACTTCCTCCGGATTGGGCATCAGAGGCAGGTCGGGTGGGACGACGCCGATAACGGGTGTGATTTGGTATCCGCTGCCGGAGTAATAATCATCGGCCGCGCCCAATATATCGACTTCGTGGCGGGGCAAGGCGATTTCCTCTTCCGCTTCGCGCAGGGCAGCAATGACAGCATTCTCGTCTTCGGGATCGACCTTGCCGCCAGGGAAAGCCACTTGCCCGGCATGGCTGCGCAGCCAGGCTGGACGACGCGTCAGGATAACCCCGGGGTCGCTGCGGTCGGTTATGGGAACCAGCACCGCCGCATGCCGATAATCTCCGACGTGACGCGGATAGGCGCGCTCATCCTCAATCGCGATTGAACGCGAGGGGTGCAAGGCCTCGGCAAACTGTTTTTTCCAGCTCATCCGGCAATATCCAGCGCGAAAAACGCCCCTTCACTCCAAAGACCCGGCTTTTCCGGATTGGTATCGATCGCTAGTTCGGCAAGTTCATAATAGACCGGCCGCGAACAGCGTGCCCATAATCCGGACCTGACATGCAAATAGGGTACTGGAACACCTTCGTAGAGCCGCGTTTCAATCGGATTTACAGGTCCAGCAACGACCAGATCATCGGTGTTGAGCCGGAACGCAATGCTTGCCTCGCGGAATTGCGCTTCAACTGCAATGAACGGCACGTCTTCCACCGTGATCGAAAATTTTTCCTGTGGGGTCACCAGCCAATAGCTGTAGTCGGATTCGAGCCTGAGCAAACCAGAAAAGGCGCGCACCATCGCTGGGCGGGTGATTTCGCCGCCTTGGTGGAACCAGCGGCCGTCGGCGGCGATGCGCATCTCGCTGATTCCCGTTTTGGCGGGATTCCAGCTGTCGACCGGAGGCAGCTTTCGTTGCGACGCAAGGCCTGCAATCTGGTTGAGGCTGAGGTCGCCCAAAGAAGGAGGGGGATCATAGGGCACGGTCGTCCTCCTCCAGCATACCTGCATGCGGCGTTGCGACACCCATTGCATTGCGAGCAAGCAAGCGACGCGGCTCCCATGGACCGGGCAAAGACCACCCGCCGGTCTGCTCGGCAGTGAAGCCGAAGCGGCCATAATATTCCGGATCGCCGATCATCACCATCACCGGTTCCCCGATTTTGGATGCTGCTTCAAGCATACGGTACATTAATTGGTGGCCAATACCCCTGCCTTGCAGCTCGGGTGTAACCGCCACTGGGCCGACCAGCACTATGGGGAAATCCCCGATGCGAACGGGCCAGCACTGGATGCTGCCGACGGGTTCGCCTTCTTCGATGAGCGCGAAAGACAGCGAACCAATCGGCTTACTGCGTTTCCGCAACAAATAGGCGGTCCGACCAAAGCGATCAGCACCGAAGGCATCGTCGAGCAATCGCTCCACCTTTTCCGGCGCAACTTTATTGAGCGGGACAAGTTCAGGCATCCGGCATAGCCTCGGGCAATTGCCGTTTGCGCAACATGGCCAATGCGACCAAGGCAGCAAGACCTGCTGTAGCGGCGATCAGATAAGGTGCACCGGGAAATCGTATCGGGGCTCCCGCCTCGGTAAAGGCTGCGAGCGCATAGTTATAGGCAAATTGGCCGATCATCAGGCTGAAGGCAGCAAGTGAGCCAACCAGACCCTGCAGTTCACCCTGTTGAGAGGCAGGCGCACGCTGCGACATCATTGCGTTAAGCGCAGGCATGACCATCCCGGAAAAGCCATTGACCAGCAGAAGCACCAATATGATCCCGGCAAATGGAACAAAGGCGACAATCAGATAACTGGTTATCCCGGAGATCATGCCGATATAGGCGGTCTTGCGTTCTCCAAAGCGGGTGATGAAGCGACGGATGACCAGCGCCTGGAAAACCGCCATCGAAATGCCGACAAGGCCCAGCGAAACGCCAACCATGCCGCTGCCCCAGCCATATTGGATCGGCGCAAAGAAGGACCAGCTTGCCGGATATACATTCCCTGCGAGCGACCAGAGGAAGTAGATCAAGGCAACGGGAACAATTCCCTCAATTTTGCCCAGCGATGCAAATGCCCCGAGCGGATTGGCGCGTTTCCATTCAAACGGGCGGCGCTTTTCTTCGGGCATGGTTTCGGGAAATACGATCCAGCCGTAGATGCCATTCGCGATCGCGAGCGCACCCGCAACATAGAAAGGCACCCTTGGCCCGAAATCGCCAAGCAGTCCGCCTATGACCGGGCCGAATATAAATCCGAGACCAAAGGCAGCACCAACTTTGCCAAAACTTGCTGCGCGCTCTTCTGGTGTAGACATGTCCGCCATGGCGGCATTGGCAGGGCCGAAAACAGCACCTAAGCCGCCGGCAATCGCACGCCCGACGAACAGCCAGCCTATATTGGGAGCAAGACCCATCAGCAGGAAATCGAACCCGAAGGCGAAGAGCGAAATCAGGAAGATCGGTCGCCGCCCGAAACGATCCCCCAGATTGCCGACGGCGGGCATCAGCAGAATCTGGAACAAGCCATAAGTTGCGCCGATCCATGCCCCGATGCGCGCCGCTTCGGCCGCGTCGACCTGCGCAAGATGTTTGATGAGGTCAGGCAGAACAGGCATGATGATACCGAAACCCATTGAATAAATGAGCACAGTCAACAGCACGAAGCGGCTCGCGCGGCGCTTGAGGGCAGGGTCCATCACCATCGCGCGGGCCTTGTCAGCCGACTTTCGCTTTGTCCATGTTTTTTGATTGTCAGGCTTTGACCGAATGGACGGATTTACTTTGGCTTTTGCCCGAGTTGCGTTAGTTTGATGATGGTATTGGACCGAGGGGATCCGCAGATGCAGAATGATGAAAACACACCAGCACAAAACGAAAATGTGAACGAAGCTGTGGCTGAAACTGTTCAGCAGCCAGCACAGGAACCGGTTCAAGAAACGGGGACATCCGCACCGGTGGTCGCGAAACCTGCAAATTGGAGCGGAAAATCGATTTTCTTTTTGGGCTTCGGATCAATATTGCTCGCCTTGTTGGCGGCGCTGGGTTCGGGCTGGGGGCTATGGAATTTCGGCTTCGGTTTCCAATTGCTGATGCTTGCCTTTGGCGCAGGTTTGTTGGCTGTGCTTGGTGGTGTGCTGGTCGGATGGTGGGCAAAACGCAAGGGCAGGGTGGCTGCGCGCCCCTTGCGCTGGTTGGGCATGGCAATGGGGGGCGCCTTGTCGCTTTGGCTTTTGAGTTTTGCCTATACGGCGCGCACCGTTCCCGCCATCCACGATATTTCGACCGATCTTGCCGACCCACCTCAATTCAGGATGCTCGAAGTGCGGGCGGACAATCTTGACCAGATTCCGGGCGAGAATGATCCGCAAATGAAAGGTATGAACCCGCAACAGCGCTGGGCGGCGCTGCACCAGAAAGCTTATGGCGACATCCGTTCGGTTCGTATCGCGATGCCGGTTGCGGAAGCCATTGCCAAGGCAGAGCGGCTGGCCAAGGTTCGCGGTTGGGAGGTTGCTGTAACCGATCCGGTTGAAGGCCGTCTTGAGGCGACCGACACCACCCGTTTCTTTCGCTTCAAAGACGATGTTGTTGTCCGCGTGCGTCCAACCGAAGACGGTACGGGTAGCATTGTGGATATGCGGTCTATCAGCCGCGTTGGCATCAGCGATCTGGGCATGAACGCCAAACGGGTCCGCAGTTTCATTGCAGACCTCGCAGGTACTAATCCAGCGGGTTAAGGTTTTGGGGGCGTAAGCTTCAGCAGACGCCCTTCGCTGCCGTCTTCAAGCAGCCATACTGCTCCGTCAGGGCCCTGTTCGACTTCCCGGATACGGGCGTTCATCGGCCAATGGTCGGCCTTTTCGACATTTTCGCCATTCACCTTGACGCGGACCAGGGCCTCGCCGCCCAACCCGCCTAAGAAGAGTGAGCCCTTCCATGCCGGAAACAGGTCGCCATTATAGAACATCAGGCCGCCCGGAGAAATTGCGGGCACCCAATAGGCCTTGGGTGCTTCAAAGCCGTCGCCCGGTTTGTGATCGGGGATGTCGCGGCCGTCGTAATGATCGCCATTGGACGCCTTGGGATAGCCATAATTGGCGCCGCGCTTAACAAGGTTGAGTTCATCACCGTGGCGCGGACCCATTTCCTGGTTCCACAGCTGCCCCTTGTCATCAAAGGTCAGCCCAAGCGGGTTGCGATGCCCTAATGACCAGATTTGTGACTTTACCGGATTGGCCGCATCGTAAAACGGGTTGTCCCTCGGCACGCTGCCATCGGGGAAGAGGCGCAGCACCTTGCCAAGATTGGCGTTCATGTCCTGAGCCGGATCGAATTTCTGCCGCTCGCCAGAGGCGATGAACAGATATTTGCCATCGGGCGAGAATGCGAGGCGATGGCCATAATGGCCGCGCCCGGTGACCTTCGGATTCTGCTCCCAGATTTTCTGCAGGCCAACCAACTTGGGTTCATTATCCTGATATTCCAGCTTTGCGCGGCCAACGACTGCGCCGCGTGTGTCGTTTGCGCCGGCTTCCACCCAGCTGAGATAAACGAGGCCAGATTCCGAAAAATCGGAAGCGACGATCACATCGCCAAAACCACCTTGTCCGCCATAGTCAACCGTAGGGACACCGGCGACATCGCGAACAGGTCCATCCGCTTGCCACAGTTTCAGCTTGCCGCTCTTTTCGGTAATCAGCGCATAGGGCGTGCCGGGAACAAAGGCCATTGCCCAAGGTTCATTGAAAGTTGCAACCGCTGTGACCTCAAATGGTTTGGGGCCTGTTGAGACTTCGGCGTTGCTTGTCGAAGGGGCGCAGGCAACCGCTACAAAACTGATCGCGGTCAAACTGAAGGCTCGCAACATGGGGAGGGCTCCTCTTTTATTCCGGCGTTTAGATGCCAATGCTTCGCGTAATTGCAAGAGGGTTGCATTTTAGCGTAGCTCCGCCTAGATGGGGTTTATCCCGACATTGCGAAACACTGAAGGGGCTGGCGCCGAAAGGGGCTGGCACGATCGGTTATTCGCATTGTCTTCTGCACATTTGGAGCACCATGCCCGATTTAAAAAAACTTGCCGAGATTATCGAACCTGAGGCCAAAGCCTTGGGGTTTGATCTCGTACGCGTTGCATGGTTTGATCGCGGCGCAGAAGGTTCGGATGAGCCGACTTTGCAAGTCATGGCTGAACGGCCGGATACGCGCCAATTGGTAATCGACGATTGTGCGGCATTGTCGCATCGGATTTCTGATCTGTTCGACGAACTTGATCCGATCGAAGAGGCCTATCGGTTGGAGGTAAGCTCCCCCGGCATTGACCGTCCGCTGACCCGGTTGAAGGACTTTTCCGATTGGGCAGGGCATGAAGCCAAAATTGAGGCGATAGAGCCTATTGAAAACCAAAAGAGATTTCGTGGTGAGCTTGCGGGAGTTGACGATGAGGTGGTTGCAATCACCGATCGTACTGGCGTCACACACGCAATACACTTTTCCAATATACATTCCGCCAAGCTGGTCTTGACAGACCGGCTGATTGCGTCGACTGCGCCGCTCAACAGCGCCGGGGTCGACGAAATCGACGAAGAAAACCCCGACCAAGAACAGGAAGACTAAAGTCATGGCCAGTCCGATTGCTGCCAACAAGGCTGAACTGCTCGCAATCGCAAACGCAGTCGCCAGCGAGAAGATGATCGACAAGGCGATCGTCGTCGAGGCACTCGAAGAAGCGATTCAGCGCGCCGCCCGTGCGCGCTATGGCGCCGAAAACGATATTCGCGCTAAGCTCGATACGCAGACCGGCGACTTGCGCTTGTGGCGCGTTGTCGAAGTGGTTGAGGTTGTTGAAGACTATTTCAAGCAGGTCGATCTCAAGCAGGCCGAAAAGCTGCAAAAGGGCGCGGCTGTTGGCGACTTCATCGTCGATCCGCTGCCTCCGGTCGATCTTGGCCGTATTGACGCGCAGTCGGCAAAGCAGGTCATCTTCCAGAAGGTGCGAGACGCCGAACGCGAGCGCCAGTTTGAAGAATTCAAGGACCGCGCAGGCGAAATCATCACTGGCGTCGTGAAGTCGGTCGAATTCGGCCATGTCGTCGTCGATCTTGGTCGTGCCGAAGGCGTTATCCGCCGCGACCAGCAAATCCCGCGCGAAGTTGTTCGCCCCGGTGATCGCGTTCGTGCGCTGATCATGAAGGTCGTTCGTGAAAACCGCGGTCCGCAGATTCTGCTCAGCCGTGCACATCCGGACTTCATGAAGAAGCTGTTCGCACAGGAAGTACCCGAAATTTACGATGGCATCATCGAGATTAAGGCCGCAGCCCGCGATCCGGGCAGCCGTGCCAAGATTGGTGTAATCAGCTATGACAGTTCGATAGACCCGGTTGGCGCTTGCGTCGGCATGAAGGGCAGCCGTGTGCAGGCGGTCGTGCAGGAAATGCAGGGCGAAAAAATCGACATCATCCCCTGGTCGGACGATGCCGCAACCTTCATCGTCAATGCGCTACAGCCTGCAACGGTCAGCCGCGTCGTCATCGATGAAGAAGAAAGCCGCATCGAAGTGGTCGTTCCCGACGATCAGCTGAGCCTGGCCATTGGTCGCCGCGGCCAGAACGTCCGTCTTGCAAGCCAGCTGACCGGTCGTGCAATCGACATTATGACCGAGGCGGAATCGAGCGAGAAGCGCCAGAAGGAATTTGTCGAGCGTTCGGAAATGTTCCAGCAGGAACTCGACGTCGACGAAACCTTGGCGCAGCTGCTTGTGGCAGAAGGCTTCAGCGAGCTTGAAGAAGTTGCCTATGTCGCGCTTGAAGAAATCGCTGGCATCGAAGGCCTGGACGATGAACTGGCTGAAGAACTGCAAAGCCGTGCACTCGAAGCGCTGGAGCGCAAGGAAGAGTCCGCACGTGCCGAACGCCGGGAACTGGGCGTCGAAGATGCCCTTGCCGAACTGCCGCACCTCACCGAAGCAATGCTGGTGACGCTGGGCAAGGCGGGTATCAAGACGCTTGACGATCTTGCAGACCTTGCGACCGACGAACTGATCCAGAAGGGTCGCAGCGAACAGCGTCGCAGCGACAATCGTCGCCACCGCGTCGAAGACAAACCCGGCATATTGGCGGTTTTCGGCCTGAACGAAGAGCAAGGCAACGAGATTATCATGGCCGCCCGTGCGCATTGGTTCGATGACGAACCCGAAACAGTTGAGGAGGACGCCGTTGTCGCGGAAGACTCCCAATGAGAACCTTGATAGCCCTGTAAGAAGGTGCATTTTGACGGGTGAGCGGGCGGAGCAACGCCTGCTGATCCGTCTTGCGCTGGGCCCTGACGGGCAGGTAGCGCCTGATATTCACGGAAAAGTGCCCGGTCGCGGAGCGTGGATCGGCGTGCCGGCAGAAGAGATCGAAGCCGCACGCGCGAAAGGAAAGCTCGCCGGTCTGTTGAAACGTGCTTTCAAGGTATCTGAACTTTCAGTTCCCGACGATCTGGTTGACCGAATCCGGTTTGGCCTGGAAAAGGCGACACTTGATCGCCTCGGTCTGGAAGCCCGGTCGAGCAATTTGCTCGCTGGCGCGGAAAAGGTCGATGCAGCGGCCCGTAGCGGTGCGGTCGCGCTCTTGCTGCACGCCTCTGATGCCAGTGACGATGGAGCATCCAAACGTGACCAGAGTTGGCGCGTCGGGCTTGAAGAAGAGGGTAGTGGTCGCAAGGGCACGCGCTTGCCGGTTGATCGCGACCGGCTATCGGCGGCACTGGGGCGCTCAAATTCGGTGCATGTGGCGATCACCGATGCAAAAGCAGCGGAGCGGGTGAAACATCACCTAGACCGCTGGCTTTATTTCATAGGATGCAGTAACGCGCGCGGCGACGCCAAGGCGGACCGTCGAGCACTTGATGCACCGGACGGTAATTGATTGAAGGCAAGGTCTGTAGAAAATGAGTGACGAAAACGAGAATAAACCGACATTGGGTCGCAAGCCGCTTGGGCTGAAGCCGCGACTGGAGTCGGGCGAGGTGAAGCAGACCTTCAGCCATGGCCGCACCAACAAGGTTGTGGTTGAGGTGAAACGCAAAAAACTTGTCGGTAAGCCGGGCTATGCTCCCGAGCCGGAAGTAGCCGCGCCTCCGCCACCCCCTCCGCCGCCGCCGCCGCCCGCCGCACCTGCGCCGCGTGCAGCAGCACCGAGCGGTGAAACGCCGCAAGAGCGCGTAGCCCGTCTACAGCGTGAAGCAGAAGAAGACCGGCTGCGTCTTGCCGAAGAAGCCAATAGGCGCGAGCAAGAGGAACGTGCGCGTGCGGCAGATGAAGAGCGTCGCCGTGCTGAAGAGAATCGTAAGGCTGAAGCTGAGGCTGCCAAGGCTCCGCCTCCTGCGGTTGCGCAAGCCGATGAAGTTGAGGCTGCGGAAACCAGCGACGCTGTGTCACCCCCGCCGGCCCGCAGATTCACTCCGGTTGAATCGCCCAAGCGTCCTGCTCCGGCAGCGCCGCGTGAGGAAGTTCGCGGGGTCCGCGAAGAGGTTCGCCGCGAAGATCCGAAGAAGGTACCGCACAAGCCTAGCCGTGACCGTGCGGGCGATAGCCGCCGTCAATCGGGCAAATTGACCGTAACGCGCGCTCTGGACGACGATGAAGGTGCACGCGCCCGTTCGCTCGCCGCACTCAAGCGCGCGCGCGAAAAAGAGCGTCGCTCGCATATGTCGGGCATGCAGCGCGATGCGCAACCCAAGCAGGTGCGCGATGTAGTCGTTCCGGAAGTCATTACCGTTCAGGAACTGGCGATCCGTATGGCCGAAAAGGGCAGCGATCTGGTCAAGGCGCTGTTCAAGATGGGCATGCCTGTCACACTGACGCAGAGCATCGACCAGGATACCGCCGAATTGCTGGTGACCGAATTTGGTCACAACATCACCCGCGTTTCTGACGCCGACGTCGATATTGCCCATGATGACGATGTCGACGCCCCCGAAACATTGAAGCCGCGTCCGCCGGTTGTGACCGTGATGGGCCATGTCGACCATGGCAAAACTTCGCTGCTCGATGCATTGCGCGGGGCGAATGTGCAGGCCGGTGAAGCTGGCGGCATTACCCAGCATATCGGTGCCTATCAGGTGAAAACCAAGAATGGTGATCTTATCACCTTCCTTGATACACCTGGTCACGAAGCCTTCACCGAAATGCGCGCACGCGGTGCTACTGTGACGGACATTATCATCCTCGTAGTCGCTGCCGATGATGGCATCATGCCGCAGACAATTGAGGCTATCAATCATGCCCGCTCGGCCAATGTGCCGATGATTATCGCGATCAACAAATGCGACAAGGACGGCGCCAATCCACAGCGCATCCGTGAACGCTTACTGGAGCATGAAGTCATTGTCGAAAAAATGGGCGGTGAAGTGCAGGACGTTGAAATCTCGGCACTGAAGAAAACCGGCATCGACGACCTGCTCGACAAGCTGGCGCTGCAAGCGGAGCTTATGGAACTCAAAGCCAACCCCGATCGCGCGGCGGAAGCTGTGGTAGTTGAAGCGAAGCTCGACAAGGGGCGCGGTGCGGTTGCAACGCTGCTCATCCGTCGCGGTACGCTGAAGACCGGCGACATTTTCGTTGTCGGCGAGGAATCGGGCAAGGTTCGCGCATTGATCAACGATCAGGGGCAGCAGGTGAAAACTGCAGGGCCGGCCATGCCGGTCGAGGTATTGGGTCTCACCGGTGTTCCCGGGGCGGGCGAAATCCTGACGGTCGTTGAAAACGAAGCCCGTGCCCGCGAAGTTGCCGCTTTCCGCAAGGAACAGGCAAAGCTGAAGCGGACAACGCAAGCACCGGTTTCGGTTGACAACATGTTCTCGGCATTGGCTGCCAACCGTGCGAAGGAATATGCCGTTGTCGTCAAAGCAGACGTTCAGGGTTCGGTTGAAGCCATCGTCAACGCACTGCACAAGATTTCGACCGATGAAATCAAGGTGCGAGTGCTGCAATCAGGTGTCGGTGCGATTACCGAAAGCGATGTGACGCTGGCCAACGCGACCAAAGCGCCGATTATCGGCTTCAATGTCCGTCCCAACGCCAAGGCACGCGAGATTGCGCAACGCGAAAAGACACGGTTCAAATATTTCGATGTGATTTATCATCTCACCGAAGATGTCGCCAAGGAAATGGCGGGTATCCTCGGTCCCGAAATCATCGAAACCGTTGTCGGTCGTGCGAAGATCCAGGAAGTCTTCAACGCGGGCAAAAAGGACAAGGCTGCTGGCTTGCTCGTCCTCGAAGGCCATATCCGCAAGGGCTATCACACCCGCCTTACCCGAGAAGATGTCATCGTTTCGAAGACCGTCATTGCCTCGCTGCGTCGTTTCAAGGACGATGTCGACGAAGTTCGCGCGGGCCTCGAATGCGGTGTCGTGCTTCAGGATACAAACGACATCAAGGCGGGCGATATGCTCGAAATCTTTGAAGTCGAGGAGCGTGAACGGACGCTGTGACGGAGTTCCTTGGAAAAGGCGGCGCACATGTTGACCTGATGGGAGCGGAGTTTGTTGACTTCGATCCCGTCAGCGAAACCATAACTATGCGCTTCGTCGCGCCGGACAGTTTCATCACAGGTCGTGGCGGTGTACAGGGCGGACTGGTGGCTGGATTCCTTGATGAAGCGATGGGATGGGCGCATGTTCAAGCCACCGGCGGCACGGAAGCCCCGCTGAACCTTGAGATTTCCATGACGCTGCTAAAGCTGATTCCGCCCGGGCCATTGATGGGCAAGGGCAGGGTAGTGCGTCGCGGCCGCCGCGTCATATTCCTTGAAGGCGAATTGTGGGACGAGAGCTGGACGACGATTTATGCGCGTTCGACCTCGACCGCGATTCCGACGCCAATCCCGGGAAGTGAGAATTGATGGCCCGCCACAACGAAACCCCTGAAGGCCGGTCGGTTCGCTTGCTGCGCGTAGGCGAACAGTTCCGGCATATCCTCTCCGAGCTGTTGGCGCGTGGCGATGTGCATGATGATGTCCTGACCAGCCACAGCGTCAGTATCACCGAGGTGCGGATGTCGCCGGATTTGCGGCACGCAACCGTGTTTGTGAAATCCTTGCTTGGCGCGGATGAGGCAGAGGTGTTGAAAGCCTTGCGCACGAACACCGCATTCTTGCAGCGTGAAGTCGCTTCGCGGGTTCGATTGAAATATGCGGCGAAACTGAAGTTTCTGGCAGATGAAAGCTTCGATGAGGCCAGCCATATCGAGAAGCTGTTATCGAATCCCCACGTGACCCAGGATTTGACGCCCGATGGCGACGCCGAAGTCTAGCTCGGCAACAGCCGCGTCCGGATTGTAATCGACACCTTTTTGCCCACCACCAGCGAATAAGCCGTCATCCCGAAATCTTTGCGATTGATTGTGGTGACTCCGGTCAACCGGATTGCTTCCTTTCCATTGGCCTGCGCAGGCGGTTCGGAAAAAACGACGTTCAGTGCCACCGGACGGGTCACCCCGCGCGCGGTCAGATCGCCACGGACAACGCCACTGGTCGCGGTCGTCATCGCCAATTGGGTGCCTTCGAACCGTACGGTCGGAAATTTGTCGACATAAAAAAAGTCTTTGCCCTTCAAACGACCGGTTGTGACATTGTCATCGGACTTAAGCTGTGTGGCGTCGATTGAAACATCCAGATCGATCTGGTTCATTTGTGCCGGAGAAAGCAGCACCTTGCCGCGAAGCGCAGGAAAATAGGCTTTGCGATTGCCAACCCCCATGAATGCGACCTTTGCATCGACCGAGCTTGAGCCGGGATCCAGCGTGAACCGGTATGTCGATGCTGAATACCCTACGCTGGCTGTGCACAAAATAAACAGTGCAGCAGTCCAATGAGCAGTTTTCCACTGCATTATTCACTCCTCAATCGCGACCGTCATTGCCCATGGCATATTGCGCTTGGCTTCGTCTAGCACGGACTATTATGTAGCCTCATGGCTAAGCTGTATTTCTATTACTCCTCGATGAACGCGGGCAAATCGACCACATTATTGCAGGCCGATTTCAATTATCGCGAACGCGGAATGAACACGATGGTCTGGACGGCCGCGCTCGACGACCGGTACGGGAAGGGCTATGTGACATCGCGTATCGGTCTTCAGGCGGAAGCATGTAAATTTTCTCCGGAATCCGACTTGTGGAACGATATCGTCGCAGAACACCATAGCAACCCGTTGGCCTGCGTCCTGATTGACGAAGCGCAGTTTTTGTCAAGGGAACAAGTTCTGCAGCTGGCACGCATCGCCGATGAAGCGGGCATTCCAGTCTTGTGCTACGGCCTGAGGACAGATTTTGCCGCTGAACTTTTCCCCGGCTCTGCCGCACTTTTGGGGCTTGCCGATGCGTTGGTCGAATTAAAGGCGGTCTGCCACTGCGGCCGAAAATCGACGATGAACCTGCGTGTGGATGCCGAAGGCCATGCCGTGATTGACGGCAAACAAACCGAAATTGGCGGGAATGACCGCTATGTCGCGATGTGCCGCCGCCATTTCATGGAAGCGCGGAATGAATCTGCCGCTCATTCAGCGTTAAGCTTGGAGACGACATAAGAAGAGCCATGAAAACAGTCATTTCCATCTTTGGTGCTGCATTGACAGCTTTTGTTGCCACATCGTCCCAAGCAGCAAAGCCTAAAGAGTGGGCCGAATATGGTGTTGAGGCAAAAATTCCTTTCGCCAACCATGGTGGCATTCGAAACTTCGAAGCCAATGGTGATCGTGGCATATGGATCGAGGACCGCCAGCGGCGCTGGTATTATGCGCGGATAATCGGGCCGTGCCACAATTTGAGCCATGCCAATGGGCTGGCTTTCGATACGCGCGGGGCGGCATCGCTCGACAAATTTGGCGGTGTTATTGCTGGCCGGGATTATTGCCAGTTTGATAGTCTGGTGACAGCTGAGAAACCCTTACCCCGCAAAGAGCGAATACAAATACGCAAAGAGGTCCGCGCGGAAGCAAAGAAGGCCGTTGCTCCTGACGATTGACGCCGTGGTGTCGCTCCGCCAAAGGCGGGGCAATGAACGGCTGGATCATTTTGGACAAACCGATTGGTTTAGGTTCGACGCAGGCCGTCGCGGCGGTAAAGCGCAACCTGCGCGAAGCCGGATTTGGAAAAGTTAAGGTCGGCCATGGCGGCACGCTCGATCCTCTCGCAACGGGCGTTTTGCCGATTGCCATTGGCGAAGCAACCAAATTGTGCGGTCGGATGCTCGATGCGTCCAAAGTCTATGACTTTACAATCAAATTCGGCGACGAAACGGCGGGATTGGATGCTGAGGGAGAGGTTGTAGCGACTTCCGACATACGGCCCACAATGGCGCAGATCGAGGCTGTTCTGCCGATATTCACCGGAGTAATTGAGCAAATACCACCTGCTTACTCGGCGATAAAGATTGACGGGAAACGCGCTTATGATCGGGCAAGGGCAGGGGAGGTCATCGAGATTGCGGCCCGGCAAGTGACCATATACGCTCTTTCTGTTTCGGAACCGGCAGGTGAAGCCGCAATGGAAGAGGTTACCCTCTCTGCGCATGTTTCCAAAGGCACTTATATCCGGTCGCTGGCACGTGACATTTCGCATGCCCTTGGCACAGTAGGGCATGTCACTATGCTCCGGCGCACCAAAGCGGGGCCGTTCACGCTGGATCGCGCGATTTCGCTGGACAAACTCAATGAAATTGGTAAGGGCGCGCCTGCAAAAGACATTATCTTGCCGTTGGAGGCAGGGCTGGTCGACATCCCGGCTCTTGATCTCTCCCCGGATGCGGCAAAGGCGATCCAGCAGGGTCGTGTCTTGACCGGGGTTGCCACGAAAGATGGGCTATATTGGGCGCGAGACGCAGAAATGCGTGCCTTGGCGCTGGTAGAGCAAATCGGCGGTGAGTTAAGAACCGTTCGTGGCTTCAACCTTTAAAATACGATGTTCGAAGGAAAAACATGTCTATTACTGCTGAACGCAAAGCCGAAGTTATCAAGGACAACGCCCAGGGCAAGGGCGACACCGGTTCACCGGAAGTCCAGGTTGCAATCCTCACCGATCGCATCAACACCCTGACCGCACACTTCAAAAGCCACGCCAAGGATAACCACTCGCGTCGCGGACTTCTCCAGATGGTCAATCGGCGCCGTTCGCTTCTTGACTACCTCAAGAAAAAGGATGTCGCGCGTTATAATGCGCTGATTTCCAAGCTCGGTCTGCGTAAATAAGAAATTGCGAAGCGGCCCCCTCTGCGGGCCGCTTTTGCTATATGGGGTGGGTTCGCATTTCGGCGAACCCGGCCATGGGGGCGCAAAATGCTCCAACCGGCCCGGGCCGGAGATCCCGGAAAACAGGAGGCCCCTTTGCGCAATAGGGCGCGAAGGCATCTCAAGGAAAATCTATGTTTGATGTAAAGAATGTATCAATCGAGTGGGGCGGACAAACCCTGACACTCGAAACGGGCAAGGTTGCCCGTCAAGCCGACGGCGCTGTCATCGCGACCCTTGGCGAAACTGTTGTGCTTTGCGCGGTCACCGCGGCAAAGTCGGTGAAAGAGGGCCAGGATTTCTTCCCGCTCACTGTTCACTATCAGGAAAAATATTCGGCTGCAGGCCGCATTCCCGGTGGCTTCTTCAAGCGTGAACGCGGTGCCACCGAAAAGGAAACGCTGGTTTCGCGCCTGATCGACCGGCCGGTCCGTCCTCTGTTCCCGGAAGGTTTCTACAACGAAATCAACGCTATTGCGCAGGTTTTGAGCTATGACGGCCAGAACGAGCCCGATATCCTCGCAATGGTTGCAGCATCTGCTGCGCTCACCATTTCGGGCGTCCCTTTCATGGGCCCCATCGGCGCAGCGCGCGTTGGTTACCTGAATGGCGAATATATCCTCAACCCGACCGATGAACAGGTTGCTGAAGGCGATCTCGATCTGGTTGTTGCTGCAACTTATGATGCGGTGATGATGGTTGAATCCGAAGCCAATGAGCTTTCTGAAGAAATCATGCTCGGCGCCGTCATGTTTGCACATGACGCCTGTAAGGAAGTCGTGAAAGCGATCGTCAAGCTGGCCGAGAAGGCTGCCAAGGATCCTTGGGAAATGGCTGAGCAGGCCGATCTCTCGGCTGCCAAGGACAAGCTGAAGAAGCTGATCGGCAAGGATATTGCCGCTGCTTACAAGCTAACTGACAAATCGGCCCGTTCGAACGCGTTGAACGAAGCCCGCGCCAAGGCGAAGGAAGCGTTTAGCGACGCAACCCCGCAGGACCAGATGGCCGCGCAAAAGCTGATGAAGAAGCTGGAAGCTGAAATCGTCCGTGGCGCGATCCTGAAGGACGGTACCCGCATCGATGGCCGTTCGACGACGCAGATCCGTCCGATCCTCGCCGAAACGCACTTCCTGCCCCGTGCACATGGTTCGTGCCTGTTCACGCGCGGTGAAACGCAGACCATCGCAACCTGCACCTTGGGAACCAAGGATGCGGAGCAGATGATCGACGGTCTCAATGGCCTGTCATACCAGAACTTCATGCTGCACTATAACTTCCCACCCTATTCGGTCGGTGAAGTCGGTCGCTTTGGCGCGCCGGGCCGTCGTGAAGTCGGCCATGGCAAGTTGGCATGGCGTGCGCTGCACCCCGTGCTGCCGAGCAAGGACGAGTTTCCCTATACCATCCGCCTGACCAGCGACATCACCGAGTCGAACGGCTCGTCGTCAATGGCGTCGGTTTGCGGCGGTTCGCTCTCGATGATGGACGCTGGCGTCCCCATCAAGCGTCCGGTTTCGGGTATCGCCATGGGTCTCATCCTCGAAGGCAAGGATTATGCGATCCTCTCGGATATCCTCGGCGATGAAGACCATCTCGGCGACATGGATTTCAAGGTAGCTGGTACATCTGAAGGCATCACCACGATGCAGATGGACATCAAGATTGCGGGTATCACACGCGAAATCTTTGAAGCTGCGCTGAACCAGGCGAAGGAAGGCCGTGCGCACATCCTTGGCGAAATGGCGAAGGCGTTGGGTTCGGCCCGTACCGAACTGTCTGACTACGCACCGCGCATCGAAACGATGCAGATCGACAAGTCGAAGATCCGTGACATCATCGGTACCGGCGGCAAGGTCATCCGTGAAATCGTCGCCACCACTGGTGCGAAGGTCGACATCGATGATGAAGGCCTGATCAAGATTTCGTCGAGCGACCTTTCGCAGATCGAAGCCGCCCGCAAATGGATTTCGGGCATCGTCGAAGAAGCTGAAGTCGGCAAAATCTATGACGGCAAGGTCGTCAACATCGTTGATTTCGGTGCGTTTGTGAACTTCATGGGTGGTAAGGACGGTCTCGTCCATGTCAGTGAAATGAAGAACGAGCGCGTTGAAAAGCCGACCGATGTTGTCAGCGAAGGCATGGACGTCAAGGTCAAGGTCCTCGAAATCGACCCGCGTGGTAAGGTTCGCCTGTCAATGCGTCTGGTCGATCAGGAAACCGGTGAAGAATTGGAAGACACCCGCCCGCCTCGCGAACCGCGTGAGCGTTCGGATCGTGGCGACCGCGGAGACCGTGGTCCCCGCCGTGAAGGTGGCGATCGTGGCCGTGGACCGCGTCGTGACGGCGGCGGACGTGATCGCGGCCCGCGTCGGGAGCGTTCGGAAGGCGGAGAAGGCGGAGATCCGAACCATGTTCCGGATTTCCTGAAAGACTGATCTTTCAGCTAGAGACTAAGGGAAAGGGCTGCTTCGGCGGCCCTTTTTCGTTGTATCGGCTGTCTTCTTGCGAACTGGTTCATCGCGGATACAGACCTGCGAATAAAGAAAGCGCAAAAGCCTTGGCGACGGCGCCAAGTGCCATTAAGGGATGCCCATGCAGAAAAAGCTTATCGCACCACTCGCGCTCGGTATGTCCGTCTTATTACTGTCAGGATGCTCCTCATTGGGGCTTGGCGGAGGTGGCGGTGGCTCGGATACCCGTTACGTCGCGCGTGACGTCAATACGCTATACATGGCGGCGAAGGAAAAGCTGGATAAAGGGCAGTATCAAATTGCAGCTGCATTGTTTGACGAAGTGGAGCGCCAGCATCCTTATTCGCCCTGGGCGCGCCGTGCGCAGTTGATGAGTGCGTTCAGCTATTACATGGCGCAGAAATATAACGAATCCACATCTTCGGCTCGCCGCTTCCTGTCGATCCATCCGGGCAACAAGGATGCGCCTTACGCTTATTATCTGATTGCTCTGAATTATTATGAGCAGATCAGCGACGTAACCCGCGACCAGAAGATTACCGAGCAAGCTCTCTCTGCGCTGGGTGAGGTGCAGAGGCGCTATCCCAATACGCGTTATGCCGCTGATGCCGGTTTGAAGATCGACCTTGTCCGTGACCATCTTGCGGGCAAAGAAATGGAAATCGGCCGTTTCTATCAGCGTCGTGCACTATGGCTTGCGGCTTCGCTTCGCTTCAAGGAAGTCGTGCAGAAATATGAAACCACGACCCATGCTCCCGAAGCGCTGTATCGCATGACTGAAAGCTATCTCGCGATGGGTATCCCGGAAGAAGCCAAACGATCCGCTGCGGTTTTGGGTGCCAACTATCCCGGCAGCAAATGGTATCAGCGCGCATACGACCTGATGCAGAAACACGCTCCCGGAGCGTGACATTGCCGCTATGTTGACGGGCCTTTCGATCCGCGACGTGGTGCTGATCGAGGCACTTGACCTCGAATTTGAAGCAGGCCTCGGTGTTCTCACCGGTGAGACTGGCGCAGGTAAATCGATCTTGCTTGATGCGCTTGGATTGGCGCTGGGCGCTCGCGCTGACAGCGGGCTTGTTCGTTCAGGTGCTGACAAGGCACAGGTGACGGCCAGTTTCGATGCGCCGATCAATGTCCTGAAACTGCTCGCCGAAAACGACATCGTTATCGAAGCCGGAGAACCGGTAATGGTACGCCGTTCGGTTCGTGCTGATGGCGGCAGCAAGGCGTTCATCAATGACCAGCCTTGTTCGGCTGCATTGCTCCGCGATGCAGGTGTTCACTTGGTTGAAATTCACGGCCAGCATGATGATCGCGGCTTACTGAACCCGCGTGGGCACCGGGCGCTGCTCGATAGCTTTGGCCGATGCGATACGGCATTGGTGTCGGGGCATTTTGAAGCATGGCAAGAGGCAAAGGCCCGGCTCGATAGTGCCCGAGAGGCACTGAACAATGCCGCTCGCGATCGCGAATGGCTGGAGCACGCCGTCGCCGAATTGCGCCGCTTTGCACCCGAAGAGGGCGAAGAAGAACTGCTCGCGACTGAACGCGCCGACATGCAGAAGGGCGAACGCATCGCCGAAGATTTGCGTGCAGTGCTGGAAGCCTTTGAAGGTTCAGAAAGCGGTCTCGCAAAACTGCGTAGCGCGGCACGAAAGCTTGATCGCCTTGCAGGTGAACATGCCTTGCTTGCTGAAGCCCTGACCGCGCTGGATCGCGCCGTCATTGAGGCAAGCGAAGCCGAGGACAAGTTGATCGCCGCGACTCAAGCCTTGAGCTTCGATCCCGAACGGCTTGATGCCATCGAAGTGCGGTTGTTTGACCTTCGCGGCTTGGCACGCAAGCACAATGTCCGCCCTGAAGAGTTGGCGAAGCTGACTGACGAGCTTGCGACGAAACTGGATGCCATCAAGGCGGGTGGAGAAGGGCTGACCAAGCTGGAGGCGGAAGTTGCCCGTCATGCCGAAGCCTATCGCAAATCGGCATCTGAATTGTCCGCGCAGCGAACGGACGCCGCCAAGCGCCTCGATGCTTCGGTTGCTGCGGAACTGGCACCGCTCAAACTGGACGCGGCGAAGTTTCAGACTGCCGTGGAAACGCTTCCGGAAGATCGTTGGACTGCATCGGGCATGGATCGTGTTGAATTCCTCATTTCGACCAACCCTGGCGCGCCCTTTGCACCGCTGGCGAAAATCGCGTCGGGTGGGGAGTTATCGCGCTTCATCCTATCGCTCAAGGTTGCATTGGCCGAAGAGGGCGGGGCCGGAACTATCATCTTCGACGAAATTGATCGCGGGGTAGGCGGTGCCGTTGCCTCGGCGATAGGTGAACGTCTCGCCCGTCTTGCCAGCGGGGGTAAGCAACTCCTTGCCGTGACCCACAGCCCGCAGGTCGCAGCCAAAGGGCAGGCGCATTATTTCATTGCCAAGTCGAGCGAAGGCACGGTGACGCGCACCGGTGTAACGCGTCTCGACTCTGAGGGGCGCCGACAGGAAATTGCCCGAATGCTCTCCGGAGCTGAAGTTACTGATGAGGCGCGCGCCCAAGCTGCACGGCTGATGGAGGGGGTGTGAGCGAGTTTGAAAACCTCTCCGAAGCCGAAGCTGCCAACGAATTGATGCGTCTGGCCAAGGCGATTGCGCATCATAACAAGCTATATCACGCGCATGACGCACCCGAGATTTCGGATGCTGAGTTCGATGCGCTCGTCAGGCGGAATAACGAACTGGAAGCGGTTTTTCCGCATCTGGTTCGTGCGGACAGCCCCAATGCACAGGTTGGGGCGGCCGTGGAGGCCTCACCACTGAGCAAGGTGACGCACGCCAAGCGGATGATGAGCCTCGACAATGCGTTTTCGGATGAGGATGTCGAGGATTTCGTGGCGCGCGTACGGCGCTTCCTGAATCTGCCTGCCGATACGTCGGTCGCGCTGACGGCAGAGGATAAGATTGACGGCCTGTCCTGTTCGTTGCGCTATGAAAATGGCGAACTGGTGCAGGCGGCCACGCGAGGCGACGGGCAAGTTGGGGAAGATGTGACCGCCAATGTGCGAACGATAGCTGATATTCCGCATCGCTTGTCCGGCAATGTTCCGGCGGTTTTTGAAGTCCGCGGCGAAGTGTTCATGGCGAAGGCCGATTTCGAGGCGCTCAATGCCCGGTTGCTGGCCGAGGCGGAAGATCCCGAAAAAGCCCGCCAATTTGCCAATCCCCGCAATGCTGCGGCAGGATCGCTGCGGCAAAAGGATCCAAAAGTGACGGCATCCCGGCCCTTGCGTTTCCTGGCGCACGGCTGGGGCGAGGCGAGCGCCATGCCCGCGGACAACCAATTTGGCGTCATGCAGGCTATTGCGGAATGGGGCATTCCGGTTTCGCCTTTTCTGAAGCCTGTCGATGGTGCGTCGGGCGCGCTGGCGCAGTATCGAGAGATCGAGCGCATGCGTGCAGACCTGCCTTATGACATCGATGGCGTGGTCTATAAGGTCGACCGTCTCGACTGGCAGGAGCGATTGGGCTTTGTCGCCAAGGCGCCGCGCTGGGCGATTGCCCACAAATTCCCGGCGGAGCAGGCCGAGACGACGCTCGAAGCAATCGATATCCAGGTTGGACGCACAGGCAAGCTGACGCCGGTAGGCCGGTTGAAGCCGGTGACTGTTGGTGGGGTCGTCGTCTCGAACGTGACCCTCCACAATCGCGATGAGATCGCGCGACTGGGCGTGCGTCCCGGTGATAGGGTGAAGGTGCAGCGGGCAGGGGATGTAATCCCCCAGATCGTCGAAAATCTGACCCGTGATGCAACACTGCCCGATTACCAATTCCCCGATCACTGCCCAGAATGCGGAAGCGAAGCCGTCGCCGAGGAAGGCGAAGTTGATGTCCGCTGCACCGGCGGACTAATCTGCCCGGCGCAGCGGGTTGAACGGCTGAAGCATTTTGTCAGCCGGGCCGCGCTCGATATCGAAGGGCTGGGCGAAAAGACCATCCAGGAATTTTTTGACCTTGGTTGGTTGCATTCACCCGCAGACATCTACCGTCTTCGAGAGCATCGCGCCGAGATATTGGGCCGCGAGGGCTGGCAGGAAAAGTCTGTGGACAACCTGTTGAATGCCATTGAGGCGAAAAGAGCGCCAGACGCAGCACGTTTGCTGTTCGGTTTGGGCATCCGGCACGTTGGTGCCGTTACTGCGCGCGACCTGTTGAAGAACTTCCAGACACTTCCGCGCTTGCGCGAAGTGGCAACTTCGGAAGCGGGCGAGGCCGAACTCACCCAAATCGACGGCATAGGGCCCGTGGTGGCGGAAGCCTTGCGCGAATTCTTCCACGAACCGCACAATGTTGAGGTTTGGGAAGACCTGCTGCAGCAGGTCTCGCCGCCCGACTATGTCGTTGAGGTCAAGGCATCGTCGGTTTCCGGCAAGACCGTGGTCTTCACCGGCGCACTCGAAACGATGAGCCGCGATGAGGCGAAGGCGCAGGCGCAGGCATTGGGCGCGAAAGCGGCAGGATCGGTATCCGCCAAGACCGATCTTGTCGTGGCTGGCCCTGGCGCGGGTTCGAAACTGAAAAAGGCGCAGGAACTGGGCATAGAGGTTATCGACGAAGCCGCCTGGGCCGCGATTGTTGCCTCCGCCGGCTAGTCAAACCAGCGCATCACCCCGCCGGGCATAGGCGTCCAGATGCCCATGCGAATACCCGCTTTTCGAAGCACCGCACCGGTCCATTCGTTGCACGTGGTATAGGCCGAATAATGGCCTTTGCTGTCATAGAACAGGTTGTTCGCTCCATAAG
The DNA here is from genome assembly GCA_937873665.1 of uncultured Sphingorhabdus sp. The sequence goes on along the minus strand of CALMYW010000394.1, from coordinate 59,496 downwards.
CAGGATAGGCCTTGCTTCGCCCGCCGGTGGTCAGACGAAATGTGGATCGGATGGACGCGATAATGCTTTTATATGCCTGTTGGCTCACCAAAAAGCGTTTGCGATGCGAGGCAGGGCGTGGATCGATGACGTGGTAGATATGGAGCGTGGTTTCGTCAGAGCCGATGATCGCAGATGCTATGTCACCGCTTTTGACGTCACCCCAGGTGCGGGCGTTCCGATAGACACGGCCATGGCCCCAACCAATCATGGCATGGGTGCCGTAAATATTGCTGTCTGACAGATGCTCTGGACGGATGAGATCCGAGAAATCTTCGCCAGCGGCGGACATCGGGACGATCAGACTGACATGAACGCCATTGGTTTCGACAAAAACCGGTATGCCCTGATCAGGTTCGCGCCAATCGGAGTTTACAGGAATGGAACTGCCTGCAAAAGCCGCCAAGAAGTAGAGGCCGATCACAAGCAGCGGCCAGCTAATCAAAGCCCGCAAAGCAGTACCAACGCTGTTGATGCGAAACAGTTTCAAGTGTAACTATCTTTCATGGCCGACTTTACCCATGTCTATGATGCTCCGCCGTCGGGCGCAAATCCGGATTGGACAATTCCGCAATCTTGGGAGGCCTTTTCGGCCGATGAGCATGCGATGTGGGACCGGCTGTTCGCACGTCAGTCGGAAATGCTGCCCGGTCGGGCCTGCGATGCCTTCATGCGCGGGATCGATGTTCTGAAGCTCGAAAAGCCAGGGATTCCCGACTATCGCGAACTGAATTCACGCCTGATGGCGGCGACGGGCTGGCAGGTGGTGGCTGTACCGGGTCTGGTTCCCGACGATGTGTTTTTCGACCATCTCGCCAACCGTCGCTTTCCTGCCGGCAATTTCATCCGCACCCCCGAACAGCTCGATTATCTGCAGGAACCTGATGTCTTCCACGACGTCTTCGGCCATGTCCCGATGCTCGCCGATCCGGTGTTTGCGGATTATATGGTAGCCTATGGCAAGGGTGGTCTGCGCAGCCTTGGCTTTGGCGCGCTGCACAAGCTGGCGCGGCTATATTGGTATACCGTCGAGTTCGGACTGATCGAGGAGCCAGCAGGCTTGCGTATTTACGGCGCTGGGATTGTGTCCAGCTATGGCGAGAGCATCTTCTGCCTCGACGATCCGAGCCCCAACCGGATCCGGTTTGATCTTTTGCGCCTGATGCGCACCGAATATCGGATCGACGATTACCAGCAGAATTATTTTGTCATCCCGTCACTCGAGCATCTGCTGAAGGTCACGGTCGAAACCGATTTCGCACCGCTTTATACGCAACTGGAATCGCTACCCGATATTCCGATTGCCGATATCCTGCCCCAAGACGACGTCATAACGCACGGCACACAGACTTACGCACATTCCAAGGCCAAATGAAAAGCCCCCTCCCGAATGGGGAGGGGGCGTGGTTGACAACCGGCTGATGGGAGGGGGGATCGGAGTACCGGTCGCCAACAAGGGCGTTACGGCATCAACACGCTGTCGATGACGTGGACAACGCCGTTCTTTTGGCGAAGGTCAGCGAGGGCGACGGTCGATTTGCCACCCTTGGCATCGGTAACAATCAGCTTGTCGCCATACATGGATGCAGTCAGCTTCTGTCCTTGAACCGTGGTGAGCGTTGCCTTGCCATTACCGCTCTTTATCGCGGCAGCGATAGCCTTGCTGTCAAAGGTGCCCGCAACAACATGATAGGTCAGAACGGTGGTCAGCGTGCCCTTGTTCTCAGGCTTAACCAGCGTTTCGACAGTGCCAGCAGGGAGCTTGCCAAAGGCAGCGTTGGTGGGCGCAAACACGGTGAAGGGGCCGGGGCTGGCGAGTGTATCGACCAGACCAGCCGCTTTGACAGCGGTAACGAGGGTCGAGAGATCAGGCGTAGCGACGGCCGCTTCGACGATATTGGTCTTCGGCGCCGCCATCGAATGGCCGCTATGGCCATGGTTATGCGCATGGCCAACGGTTGCGGCCGAAGCCATGGCTGCAGTTGCAATTGCAATCTTGAAGAGGTTCTTTTTCATGGTCTTTCCTTCTGCAAGACATGTGGGGGATGTACATGTCGGACGCAGTTACGGAATGACGAGCGAGATGGATGCAGCGGAACGAAAAATTTTTTCAGATGGTGTCGATTGCACCTTTGGCGATCACTGGTCCGGTTGCCTTTCCGTTCGGTGCACCGCCTGCTGGTTCGGGTGTAATCGCGAACAGCGCACCTTTGTGCAAATGCGGTCGCATCGCTTCTGGGATGGAGTGAACAGCAGGTTTTGAGGGGTCGATCATGCCAAGCGACCTTGCGACGCCATCTTCCGGTATGATCCACAATTCGGGATAGAGCTTACCTGTATCAAGCGAAATCGGGATGATCTGCAACGCCCCAGTTTGCGGATAATAGTTGGCGGCGACGCTTTCGCGTCCACCTTCTGCTCCAATCGCTGCGACCAGAATCTGCGGCTGTGCCGGGACAAGTTGCGTCTCGGGCTGGCGCCACAGCACGGTCGCAAGCACCAGTGCAACGGCGAATGAAGCGGCCGTCAATCCTTGCCAGATGCGAAGGTGAGTGCCCGCATTGTCCTGACGCGGTTGGGAAGCGATCGCAGCGTCGATCCGCGACCAGACAGCGGGCGAAGGAGCGTCCTCAATCAGCGGCTCCATTGCTGTCATGCGGTCTGGCCATTTGGCATATTCGGTCGCAAACTCGGGATCATCGGCAAGTCGAGCGCGCGCCTGTGCTGCCTCGGCCTTATCGAGCAGGCCCAATGCAAGTTCGCCAGCGGTTGCGATATCCTCATCGGTCAAGCGCATCAGCTCATGCCCTCAAGGCAATGGCGCAGCTTGATCAGCGCACGCCTGATGCGGCTTTTCACCGTTGGCAGCGGTGTCGATTCAGCAACGGCAAGATCGGCATAGGTCCGCCCGTTCCAGAAGGCCGCGCGAATAAAATTGGCGTCGCGATCGTCGAGTCTTTCTATGCAGCTATCCACAACGCGGGCTTCGTCTTTTTCCTCCAATCGCTTTTCTGCATCGGGTGCGGGATCGGGAATGGCCAAAGCTTCCTCGAGATCGACAGGCTTGCCCTTGTCGCGCGCGCGAAGCCTGTCGATCGCGCGGTTGCGCGTGATGGCAACCAGCCAGCTGATCGGGCTCGCTCTGTCCCTGTCAAAGGCGGCGGCACGGCTCCAGATGGTCAGATAGGCGTCTTGCAAGGCTTCCTCGGCTTCGTTCCGGTTACCGAAGATACGTAAGCAAACGCCAAAAAGTTTCGCCGAGGTTCGCCGATAGAGAAATTCGAACGCTTTTCTGTCGCCGATGCCAACCCGGCCCAGCGCATCGCTCAGCAATTCGCGTTCGCGCGTCGCGCGTGCGATGGCCATCTGGCTTGCGTCGGGTTGCGCGTTCATGTGACAATTATCGACGCTCAAGCAGGCGAGCGCAAAACGGGATTTGGCCGGTAGTCGCTACCAGGTACCGAAATCGCCCGGTGGCTGGCTGGTGCGGCCTGACGCGTGGATCGGGCGGCGATATCCATAGTGTCGGCGCTTGACCAGACGCAGGCATGGCCAGTCGCCGTTATCCTGACGGTCGACCAGCAGGAAGCCGTTGCGTCGATAGGCGCTGGCTACCTTATCGGCTTGCGTGTCGAGCAAACCGGCAAGGATCAATGTGCCGCCTTCAGCGATGACTGAGGCGAAACTTGGGGCTAATTCCACCAGTGGTCCTGCAAGGATATTGGCAATCAGCAGGTCATAGGGTGCGCGGGCAGCAATTCCCGGATGGTCGGTTCCTGTCGCAACATAGAGCGCGACCTGGCCGCTTCTCCGGCCTAAGGAGACGCCATTTACAGAGGCGTTTTCGCGTGTCACATCTATGCTTACGGGATCGATGTCCGATGCGGTCACCATTGCCCGTGGCCAAAGGTGTAGTGCAGCGAAAGCCAGCAGGCCTGTTCCAGTGCCGATATCGGCAATATGATGATAGCGTTTTCCGCTACGGTGCAACCGGTCAAGCATGGCAAGGCACCCGCTGGTCGTTTCGTGCCCGCCAGTTCCGAAAGCCTGTCCGGCCTCTATCAGAAAGGACTTCGCGCCTGCGGGGATGGAGCCCTTGTTGGTTGACGTGTGAACATAGAACCGCCCGGCATGCACCGGATCGATGCTTGTCTGGCTGAGCGTTAGCCAATCTTCGTCTGGGAGCTTCTCGACAATAGCTTTTGCGCCCAATCGGCTTTCAAGCAGTATAGTATCATGCTGTGAAGGCATTACATTGAAATAGGCCTGTATCGACCATTTCACGTCGTTAAAGGCCTCCAACTCATCGGCGACAAGTGTCGGCAGGTTTTCGAACTGCTCAAGCCATTCATCATCCTCATGCATCGCCTCTGCCTCGGCGCGCGAGCAGGGCAGGGTAAGCTTCCAGTTCATTTTGCGGCTTCTTTGGCGAGCCTGTTTTCAAGTCTTGCCAGCGAGCCCGCCGCATATTGAGAGCAAGATGTCGCGTCGATCAACGGCTCGTCGCCATTAAGACGCTCGAAAAAACCACTTTGCGAAGGATGCGGGGTGATCAGAATGTCGCAAGTCTCGAACGAGGCGATTTTTGAGATGGTCGCCCGCAAAGGCGCTATATATTCTGGATGGTCGCTAAAATGATAATCGTCCGCCGAAACAGCACTTAAGCTATCCGCAAAAACGATGTTTAAGCATTTTCCATTGTTGCAGCTTTGCCAGCGCCAGCTTGTGCCACCGGGCGAATGACCAGGCGAGGCAATCGCGGTTAGAACTTGATTGCCGATTTTCAGCGTTTCGCCGTCGCGGATTATCTGATCCACTTTGACCCCTTCGACTGGATCGAAAAGCCCTCTTTGGGGATCCAAAGGATGCACAGTGCCGCTTTCGAGAGCATCCTTGGCCTCGGCACGGGCAACCATTTTGGCGCCAGTGATCCGTTTCAATCCTGCCAAGCCGCCAGAATGATCAAAATGCTCATGGGAATTCAAAAGATAACGCACATCCTTCGGATCGAAGCCGAGATCGCGGATATTTTGAGCGATTTCGGTCGCTGCTTCCGGGATTGCGCCATCGATTAGGAAATGGCCCTGTGGCGTCGTGATCAATAGTGAAACGATACCACAGGTTCCTACCATGTATACATTGGCATAGACATGCGCCGGTGGAGCAGGATCACCCCAACCATCGCGGCCTTCGCAGGCTTTGGCGATGGGTTCAAACTTGGCAGTTGCGGCGGACTGCGTACCACTGTTCGCGGCACAACCTGTCAGGGCTGTTCCAATGAGAGCAAGGGCTGCAACCGATTTAGCGAACATAGCTGGCTCCGTTTATGTCGAGTACCGCCCCAGTCATCGATGGCGGAGCTTCCAGCGCGCAAAAACGGACGAGCGTTGCCACTTCCTCCGGCATCGCCACCCGTCCAAGGGGTATGTCGGCCAGAAGCTTGTCACCACCGCGGCTTGCCAAATAGTCCTCGGCCATTCCCGTCATCGTAAAGCCGGGGCAGATCGCAAAAGCATAGATCTGTTGCGCGGCAAAACCGCGGGCGATGCTCTTGGTCATCGCGACCATCCCGCCTTTTGATGCGGCATAATGCCAGTGCGCAGGGCTGTCGCCGCGATAGGCGGCTCGGCTGGCGACATTGATGATCCGGCCTTCCTGGCCCAGTGCCTGCCAGTGGAGGATCGCAAGACGGCAAAGCTGGGCGGAAGCCGTCAAGTTGATCGCCATCGTCCGCTCCCAGCCATCGAGCCATTCGATATCGCTGAGATCGATCGGATTGGCTTCAAACACACCTGCATTGTTGACGAGCACGTCAACGCGTCCGCCCATTTCCTGCAACGCATTGTGCCAGATTTCGGATGGAACGGTAGGATCGCTCAAGTCGCCATGCGCGCTCGAAGTTGCGTGGACGAGGACGTTGTCGTCGCCGAGCTCATCGACAATGGCCGCGCCGATACCGCGCGATCCGCCCGTTACTAAGATATGCAAGGTCATGCCCGCTGCCTTCCACAGCGGGCAATGAAATTCAACCTTGCTTAGCGAATGCGCTGATTAGCGAACCAGATTTGCGGCAAATTTTCCGGCATTGGCCTGCAGCGAGGAAATATTGCCTTCGACATCGCCAAACCCGGCTTCAAGTTGCGAGATTTCCGAGACGACATTTTCCGTATCGGCGCGGATTGCGGCGATGGTGTTCGACATCAGGTCTGCGGCGAGTGCAGTTTCATCGACCGATGCCGTGATCATGGTCACCGTCTGGGCTTGTTCTTCCATCGCATGGCGGATTCGTTCTGCGCTATGTTGCACATCCTCAACCGCAGTCTTGATGGCGACATTTGATTCGACCGACGCCTTGGTGGCATTCTGGATAGCCGTAATCTTGCCGGCAATTTCATCAGTCGCTTCGGCGGTCTGGTTGGCGAGGCTTTTCACTTCCTGCGCGACAACTGCAAAGCCGCGACCGGCATCGCCAGCGCGCGCTGCTTCGATAGTGGCGTTCAAAGCGAGAAGGTTAGTCTGGCCTGCAATATCGCGGATCAGGCCAAGGATAGATTCGATCGACTTCGACTGTTCTGAAAGAGTGTCGGTCGCTTCAACCGCTTCCTGAGCGCGCTCGGTGGCGCGATTCGCAACATCTGCCGCGGTTTCAACTTCGCTCCGCGTATCCTCAATCGCACGGATCAATCCAGCCGCAGTTTGGGCCGCTTCGCGCATCGCTACGGCAGACTGTTCGGATGCAGTAGCTACTTCTGAAGCCTTGCTAAGCATACCTTGGGCAACCGCAGTGCTAGCTGCAGCCTGTTGGCGGAGAATGTTAGCCTGTTCCGATATCTCAGCTGTGCTGGAACCGATCTCGCTTTCGAATTGGGCAGTGTAGCCTTCCTTCTGTTCGCGCTGGACGATCTTTTGATAATGGACGTAACAGGCTGATGTGACGGCAAGTTCTACCGCTGTAAAATCGTGCACGGTCTTTATCAATCTGTCGCGCGCCGGATCATTGGCTTCGAGCTTGGCATCAAAAATGTCGAAATAGCGCTGGCTGGCACGCGTCGATGCGGCCAGCAAATGCCCCAGCGGAACCCGATCCTTGCAAGCAGCAATAATCTGTGCCTTCAGATATTCTCGCCACATCGTCCCTTTGATGTCGCGCATGCGCTCACGGATATAGTTCGCGGTCGATTTGACCATTGCAGCCACATATTCCGGATTGCGGAGCTGTTCGGTATCTCCGAAACTTGTCCAATATTCCCAATAATAGGAAGCAAAGGCATCCATTTCGTCATCGACGATCGCAAGCAAGTCACGGCACTTCGACGCCATCTGACCATCAAAATCAAAGGCTTTGACGATCGTGTCAAACTCAGCCGAAAGTGACTTTTCCATATCCGACATTGCGAACTCCCGAATTGCGACCTGCACGTTACATCTTGTTAGGTGTGCAAAGTTAAGCGGGATTGGTTAACGCCCGGTTATCCATGGCAGGCAAAATTCCGTATCCCGCACCTTGCGCAGACGGTTCAAAGCGGTAAAGAGCGACGCAAACTTGAACAGGGAAGCTTAGCCGATGGCGCAGAATCCGAACCGGCCGATTTCGCCGCACTTGCAGATCTACCGCTGGGGGCCGCATATGGCGGTGTCCATCTTCCACCGCGCGACAGGCTTTGTGCTCGCAACTGCCGGAATGCTGACCTTGCTATGGTGGATTGCGTCTATTGCGGGTGGGCCGGAAAGCTATGCTAGCTTCCAATCCTGGGTAGTATCTGCGGGTGCCGAAGCCACGGGCCTGCAAACTTCCGCTAACTGGTTCTTCCGCTTGCTCGGACTGGCAGTGACATACAGCTTTTTTCAGCATTTCTTCTCGGGCATCCGCCATTTGTTGATGGATCTCGGTGCCGGCTATGAACTGACCACAGTGCGCACTTGGTCTATTGCGGTGTTTATTGCGGCGCTGACTGCAACGGCGCTGGTTGCGATGCTGGTCGCTTCGCGTTTTATGGGGATTTGAGATGGGTAACGGAACCAACCTCGGGCGCGTTCGCGGGCTTGGCTCGGCCAAGCATGGCGGCAAGCATTGGATCGATCAGCGCCTGACCGCTGTCGGCAATTTGCTACTCACCAGCTGGCTGGTGCTGTCGCTATTGTTGTTGCCAAATTTTGAGCATGAGACTGTCGCTGCCTGGCTGGCCCAGCCATCGGTTGCCGTGCCCATGATCCTGATGCTGGTCAGCATCTTCTGGCATGTCCGCCTCGGCCTGCAGGTTCTCATCGAGGACTATGTGCATGACGACGGCAACAAATTTGCCGCGCTGACCCTTTTGAACTTTTACGTAATTGGCGCCGCCGCATTTGGCATTTTCATGGTCGCCAAGCATGCCTTTGCCGGAGTGCCCGCCTGATGTCTGAAGCCTATAAGATCATCGATCATACCTATGATGTCGTTGTTGTCGGTGCAGGCGGTTCGGGTCTGCGCGCGACTATGGGCGCTGCCGAAGCTGGTTTGAAAACCGCCTGCATCACCAAGGTGTTCCCGACGCGCTCGCACACCGTTGCGGCTCAGGGGGGGATCGCTGCCTCGCTCCAGAACAACTCGCCCGATCACTGGACCTGGCACATGTACGATACCGTCAAGGGTTCGGATTGGCTGGGTGACCAGGACGCTATCGAATATATGGTGCGTGAAGCTCCAGCGGCTGTTTACGAACTGGAGCATGCCGGCGTGCCGTTTTCGCGCAACGCCGACGGCACAATCTACCAGCGCCCCTTTGGCGGCCATATGCAGAATATGGGCGAAGGCCCGCCGGTGCAGCGCACATGCGCTGCCGCTGACCGCACGGGTCACGCCATGCTGCACGCGCTTTATCAGCAGAGCCTGAAATATGATGCAGACTTTTTCATCGAATATTTCGCGCTCGACCTGATCATGGAAGATGGTGAGTGCCGGGGCGTTATTGCGCTGTGCATGGACGATGGCAGCATCCACCGTTTCAAGGCGCAATCGGTTGTGCTGGCCACTGGCGGATATGGCCGCGCTTATTACAGCGCAACCTCCGCCCACACCTGCACCGGTGACGGTGGTGGGATGGTATTGCGCGCTGGCCTTCCGTTGCAGGACCTAGAGTTCGTCCAGTTCCACCCCACCGGTATTTACGGCGCAGGCGTGTTGATCACCGAAGGTGCGCGCGGCGAGGGCGGTTATCTGACCAACAGCGAGGGTGAGCGTTTCATGGAACGCTATGCGCCTTCGGCCAAGGATCTTGCGTCGCGTGACGTCGTGTCGCGTTCAATGGCACTAGAAATGCGCGAAGGTCGTGGTGTCGGCCCGAACAAGGACCATATCTACCTGCACCTCGACCATATCGATCCCAAGGTGCTGGCAGAGCGCCTACCGGGCATCACCGAGAGCGGCAAGATTTTCGCGGGCGTAGACCTGACGCGGCAACCGCTGCCGGTTTGCCCGACCGTTCACTATAATATGGGCGGTATACCCTGCAACTATCACGGCCAGGTTGTGACCAAGAAGGGCGAAGACCCTGAAGTTGTTGTTCCCGGCCTCTATGCTGTTGGTGAAGCGGCGTGCGTGTCTGTCCATGGGGCCAACCGTCTGGGATCGAACTCGCTGATCGACCTCGTGGTGTTCGGTCGCGCAACCGGCCTGCACCTCAAGGAAACGCTGAAGTCAAATGCTGCGCAAAAGGCGTTGCCCAAGGATTCGGCCGATTTGGCACTCGCTCGCGTTGACCATTTCCGCAACGCCAAGGGTGGTTCACCCACCGCCGAAGTGCGCTTGCAGATGCAGCAGACGATGCAAAAGCATGCGGCAGTTTTCCGTGACAGCGCGTTGCTCGCCGAGGGCTGCGAAATCATGCAGAAGGTGAACCAGCGGATGCAGGACATCTCGGTCAGCGACCGCAGCCTGATCTGGAACACCGATCTTGTCGAAACGCTCGAACTCGACAATCTGATGAGCCAGGCGATCTGCACCATCGAAGGTGCCAACGCCCGCAAGGAAAGCCGCGGCGCGCACGCGCATGAGGATTTCCCCGATCGCGACGACAAGAACTGGATGAAGCACACCGTCAGCTGGTTCGAAGGCTGGGGCGGCAAGGGCGGCAAGGTCACTTTGGACTATCGCCCCGTGCACGATTATACGCTGACCGATGAGGTCGAGTATATCAAGCCCAAGGCGCGCGTTTACTAAAGCGAATTGAAAGCCTGGGCCGTCAGGTCCAGGCTGCGCTTGCGCTTTTCATGATCGAACATGGAACAGGCGACGATGATTTCGTCGGCCTGCGTTCGGTCGATGAACTTCGCAATCCCCTGCGCAACCGTATTGGGCGAGCCAATCGCGCTGCACGACAGCAGTTCGTCCAGCATCGTGGCGATATGCGGGGGCAGACCGGCTTTATAGCCTTCGACGGGCGGTTGCATCTGGCGAGGGTTGCCGGTGCGCAGGCCGACAAAGCTTTGCTGGATCGAACTGGCGAGATATTCTGCCTCTTCGTCGCTATCCGCCGCGATGATGTTCATCGCCACCATGGCATGGGGTTTTTCGAGCACCGCACTCGGCTTGAAGCTGCTGCGATACATATGCAGCGCTTCGTCTAGCAATTGCGGCGCGAAATGGCTGGCAAAAGCATAAGGCAGGCCAAGCAGTGCCGCGACTTGAGCGCCATAAAGGCTGCTACCGAGGATATAGAGTTGCACATCAGCTCCAGCCCCGGGGGTTGCACTGATCCCGGTGCGACCATCGTCTGCGAAATAGCTTTGCAGCTCGACAATATCGCGGACGAACGCATTGGGATCGCTGTCGAGCGTGCGTCGGATGGCGTGGGCGACGCGCTGGTCGCTGCCTGGAGCACGGCCCAGCCCGAGATCGATACGCCCAGGATGTAGGGCGTCGAGCGTCCCAAATTGTTCTGCAATCACCAGTGGCGCATGGTTGGGCAGCATGATGCCACCTGCGCCGACGCGGATCGATTGAGTGGCGGCAGCGATATGGCCGATAACGACCGAGGTCGCCGCGCTGGCAATGCCTTTCATCCCGTGATGTTCGGCTACCCAGAAACGGGTAAAGCCCAAGCTTTCCGCATAAGCGGCCATATCAGCGGCATTGGCCAGCGCCTGTGGCACTGTTCCGCCTTCAACGACGGATACGAGATCGAGAATGGAATAAGCTGTCATCGCGATCATCTAGTCACGCCGCCCCGAAAATGCCAAGCAGCAATCGACAGTGGCCGTGGGTGCTGCCATAGGCAGGGTGAATGTTCACGTCCAATTTCCTTCCCTTTTTGCTTACCGCAATTCTGATCGAGCTAACGCCCGGCCCCAATATGGCCTGGATTGCGTTGACCGGTGCTAGCGTTGGAAAACGGGCTGCGCTGGCAGCCACTGCAGGCATTGCATTGGGTCTTTCCGTTGTCGGAGCAGCGGCGGCCTTCGGGCTGGCAGAATTGGCGAAGGCCTCTCCCCATTTGTTTGCTCTGTTGCGCTACGCAGGGGCAGCCTATCTGCTTTGGCTTGCCTGGAAAGCGTGGGAAGGAAAGAGCGACGTTTCGCCCGAACATGCCCACAACGGCAATGTGCGCTGGTTTCGCCACGGGCTTTTGCTCAACCTGTTGAACCCGAAAGCAGCTCTGTTTTTCGTGGCAATCCTGCCCAGCTATGTCGATAGTGCTGCGCCGATTATGCCGCAGACGCTGCTGCTGTCCGCGACCTATGTCGCTGTGGCGACGCTTGTGCACCTCTTGCTCGCCTTGCTGGCCGGGCGGGCGCATGAGTGGTTTGAGCGAGGACAAAATGCTGTTCTTGTCCGGAAGGCATGTGCACTGTTGATCGCGGCGGTCGCAATCTGGTTTCTTATCAGTACAGCGAATTGATGGTGGCGTTCACTCGCCGTTCAGTTTGGCGGTCGCAGATGAAGCGTGCAAATTTATCGATGAATTGAGTGGAGAGGAGCAGCTCTTATGGCCACCGAACGTTCTCCCGGTTTCAAACTGTTTTTTGCGGGGCTGATCGGCCTTGTGCTCGCCATCCCACTGATGATGGTTTTTGCACTGTCTTGGGACAGGCAGGAACAGGCCAATACCGCCCAGACCTCGATTGCTGCAGGCTGGGGCGGGCCGCAGGTTGTGGTCGGGCCGGTGCTGGTCATTCCTTACACCACCGACAATGTCGAAACCGTGACCGAAAATGGCCAACAGACAACGCGGACCGTGCGGGTGCAGCGCGAATTGTTTCTTTCGCCTGAAACCAACGCGATGAAGACCGACCTTCGCCCCGAGCGGAAGAAGAAGTCGATCTATGAAAGCGTGCTGTTTGTTGCCGAAAATAGCGGCAGTGCGCGGTTTGCACTGCCAGCCGATTTCGCCCGCTACGGCATCCCCCGTGATAGCCTCAACCTGGCCGGAGCTGAATTGCGCTTTGGTATTTCGGATGCGCGGGGATTGCAGGCGGACAGCAAAGTGCAAGTCAATGGAACTGCACTGGAATTGCAACCGGGCAAGGGGCTGGCGGCCTCAGGCAATTCAGGGTTTTTTACCTTCATCGACTGGGATGGCACGACGCCCCTGAACGTCAATTACAGCTATGCCTTCCGCGGCAACAAATCGCTGACAATGGTACCGCGTGGCAAGGAAACCAGTTGGGAAGTCAAGTCGACTTGGCCCAGCCCAAGCTTTGCCGGTGATTTCCTCCCGACCAAGCGCACGATTTCGGACAAGGGCTTTTCTTCGGCGCACAAGGTTACCAACCTGGCTCTTGGCCAGTCTCTTGTGCTGAAAGAAGACCTCGGCATGCCGCAGCTTGATGGCGGCTATGTCGCACCGATGGTGGCTTCATCGGCCAGTGCGCAGCCCGTGGGCGGACCTTCGCAAGCCGCCACGATAGGCCTTATCGAACCTGTTGACCTTTACAGCCAGGTCGATCGTTCGGTGAAATATGGCTTCCTGTTCATCGGCTTCACCTTCCTCGCTTTCCTGATGTTTGACGTGGTCGGCGGGGCAAAGGTTGCGGCAGCAGAATATCTGCTGACCGGGGCAGGGCTAGTGCTGTTCTTCGTGATGCTGCTCGCCTTTGCCGAGGTCATCGGCTTCACCTGGGCTTATCTGCTGGCGGGTGGCGCGATTACCGGCTTGCTGACTGCCTATTCCGCAGCGGTACTGAAAAGCTGGCTGCGCGCGCGGGTGATCGGCGGGCTGCTGGTCGGGCTGTATGCCACGCTCTACGTCCTGCTCAATCTTGAAGCCTATGCTCTGATTATTGGATCGATCCTGCTCTTTGTCGCCCTCGCGGTGGTGATGTGGGCAACCCGGCACATCGATTGGGGAGCAAAGCGGGGCGGCGAGGAGCCTACCGCCAACGCAGCATAGAGCGGTCAAGTTTAGCGACGGATCGGACGCCCATGAGTTTCATGCCGCGTTCGATCTCGTCGCGCAGCTTGCCGACCACACGGTCAACCCCGGGTTCGCCCGCAGCCGCCAAAGCATAAAGATACAGCCTGCCACCCGAGCAAGCCGTTGCTCCTGCCGCGAGCGCTTTCAACACATGCGTTCCGCGCCTTATGCCACCGTCGCAAATGATATCGATTTTCCCGCCTACGGCATCGGCGATCTCGGCGATCTGATCGAAGGGCGAACGCGAGCCATCGAGCTGCCGCCCGCCATGGTTCGAAACCATGATCGCCGTCGCTCCTATATCTACTGCGCGCTTGGCATCCTCGACCGACATCACACCCTTCAGGCAAAATTGCCCGCCCCATTCGGCGCGGATCGCCTCGGCCATTTTCCAGTCCATCGACTGATCGAGCATGGTGTTGAAATAATCCGCCACCGAAACCGCGACATTGGTACCCTCACTGACATGCGTTGAAAGATTGGGCAGCGAAAATTTCTCGCGGAACAGATAGTTCATCACCCAGCCGGGGTGTGTGGCATAGCTCAGCACCGAAGAAGGTGTGAAGCGCGGCGGAGAGGTGAAGCCGGTACGCAAACAACGTTCGCGATTGCCAGCTACTATGGTGTCTACCGTCAACGTGATGGCATCGAAATTTGCTGCCTTGCAGCGCTCGACCATCGACCTGTTCAGCCCCTTGTCCTTATGGATGTAAAGCTGGAACATCTTGGGCGTCTTGATTGCAGCACCGACCTCTTCGATGCTGACCGTCGCAAGGCTCGAAATGCCGAACCAGGTGTTGAAGCGCTCGGCCACAGCCGCCACCGCGCGTTCCCCCTGCCAGTGGAACAGCCGCTGCAACGCTGTCGGAGAGAGAAACAACGGCATTCCGATTTTCTTGCCCATCACGGTTGCCGACATGTCGATGTTTTCAACACCGGCAAGAACATTGGGCACAAGGTCGCAATCGTCGAACGACGATGTATTACGTTCCTTGGTTACCTCATCATCACCCGCTCCGTCGATATAGTTAAAGACAGGCGAGGGTAGGCGGCGTTTTGCCAGCCGCCGGAAATCTTCAACATTGTGGCAATCGGAGAGACGCATTGAAGGTCAGGATGCGCCGCCGAAATAGTCGCAACTATTGGGATCACCGCTTTGTAGACCCTGTTTCAACGCTGCCATCCGCTGTTCGCTCGTGCCATGCGTGAACATGCTCTCGACGGGAGCGCGTCCGGCATCGCGCATAAGCTTGTCATCGCCGATTGCATGGGCGGCACGCATGCCTTCTTCGATATCCCCAGCTTCGATGCGAGCAGCATTTTTGGCTGCCCAAACACCGGCATAGCAATCTGCCTGCAACTCCATCCGCACTTGCAAAGCATTGCCTTCGGCCTGGCTTGCGCGTGCCTGTTCGCGGCGAACCTGATCAGCGACGCCCGTCAAATTCTGGATATGATGCCCGACTTCATGCGCGATGACATAAGCATAAGCGAAATCGCCGCCGCCACTCATCTGCTGCATTTGCTGGAAGAAGGTCGTGTCGAGATAGACACCTTGGTCAGCAGGGCAATAGAATGGCCCCATTGCCGATTGTGCAGAGCCGCAGCCTGATTGTGTGCCCTGCTGATAGAAATTGAGTGTCGTTGGCTGGTAACGTTGGCCAGCTTGCGCGAACAGTGCGCCCCATGTGTCCTCGGTCGATTTGAGAACGCGGCAAGCAAACAGCTCTTCCTGCGTGTCGCACGCCTGATTGCCGCCCGCGCTCTGCTGTGCTGTTTCAGTTGGCGCCATTTCGCTGCCACTCAGATTGAGCATGCCACTGGAAAATACAAAATAGCCGACAACAGCCAAAATCAGCAATGTGCCGCATCCCATTTTTCGACCGAACAATAGAGGAAGCAGCCCGAATATCAGCGAGCCCATGCCGCCACCGCCGCCACCCATGCTGAAACCTCCGCCACCGGTGCCGTGGTCACGGGTGTTGCTGCTTGGATCCAGATCGTCGAGACGCATGGCGATTCTCCCTACTCGCGTTCAATCAAGCATTGCGGTTTTGCTGCAAAAGCGCAAGGAAGAAGGCGTATTTACAAACAGTACCGCAAAGGACTTCTCCCATGTTTCTCAAAGGCAAAACCGCTCTGATTACCGGCTCCACATCGGGCATAGGCCTTGGCTATGCACGTGCCTTGGCCGCCGAAGGTGCCAGCGTGATGATCAACGGCTTTGGCGATGCGGCTGAAATTCAGGGGCATGTTGAAGAACTGATCCGCACCAGCAATGCAGGTGCGCTTTACTCGCCAGCGGACATGACTAAGCCGGAGGAAATTCGTGCGATGGTCGCTGATTGCACCGCCAAATTGGGCGCGCCTGACATATTGATCAACAATGCCGGCATCCAGCATGTTTCGCCAGTCGACAGCTTCCCGGAGGACAAATGGGATGCAATTATCGCAATAATTTTGTCGTCTGCTTTCCACACTACCAAGGCGGTTGTGCCCGCGATGAAGGAAAAGGGCTGGGGCCGCATCATTAACACCGGTTCGATGCACAGTCTCGTCGCATCGCCGTTCAAGAGCGCGTACAACGCCGCAAAACACGGTATTGCCGGTTTTACTAAGACCATAGCGTTGGAAGTCGCCCGTGATGGCATCACCGTAAACAATATCTGCCCGGGCTATGTCTGGACGTCGCTGGTAGAAAACCAGATCCCCGATACTATGAAAGCACGCGGGCTGACACGCGATCAGGTGATAAACGACGTGTTACTCGCCGCGCAGCCGCAGAAGCAATTTGTGCAGGTGGAGCAGTTGGCTTCGCTGGCAGTCTATCTGTGCAGCGATGCGGCAGGAGCTATCACCGGCGCCAATCTCTCGATGGATGGGGGCTGGACAGCTCAATAGCCAAAATGTGCCGCATTTTCGAAAAATTGGAACTTTGGCACTCAAGCAATCGATTTAGTCGATAACAGTGCAAGGAAAAACTCGATGGTATTGTCATGGGGTTGAGATAGTTTGAACTTATAGTGCTGTCTGACGCACCAGAACGCGAACTCATAAACAGGATAGGAAAAGCCATGAACGACCAAACTCCCATCAACACCGGCGGCGGTTGCCCGGTCCACAAGGATGCAGCGCGCTCGCTGCTGGGCCGTACCAACAAGGATTGGTGGCCTGAAGCTCTTCCCGTCGACATCCTGC
Organism: uncultured Sphingorhabdus sp.; assembly: GCA_937873665.1. The sequence continues at coordinate 42,868 of CALMYW010000394.1, read as the reverse complement.
ACCAGGGCGGCGTTTCGCCCGACCCGATGGGGCCGGACTTTGATTATGTCAAAGCGTTCAAGTCGATCGACTATCAGGCTCTAAAGGCTGACCTGACAGCGCTGATGACAGACAGCAAGCCTTGGTGGCCGGCCGATTATGGCCATTATGGTCCTTTATTCATCCGTATGGCCTGGCACGCTGCAGGCACCTATCGCACCGCTGATGGCCGCGGTGGCGCCAATAGTGGTCAGCAGCGTTTTGCTCCGCTGAACAGCTGGCCCGACAATGGCAACCTGGACAAGGCGCGTCGCCTTTTGTGGCCGATCAAACAGAAATATGGCCAGAAAATCAGCTGGGCTGACCTGTTCATTCTCGCAGGCAATGTCGCCATCGAGTCGATGGGTGGACCAGTATTCGGTTTCGGCGGCGGCCGAGCCGACGTCTACGAACCCGAAAAAGACATTTACTGGGGTGAAGAAGATCTTTGGGTCGACCAGGGTGCCGAAACCCGCATCCAGCCGGAGAAGCAGCTCGATCTCGAAAATCCTCTGGCTGCGATTCAGATGGGTCTGATCTACGTCAATCCGGAAGGCCCGGGCGGAAATCCTGACCCGCTTTTGTCGGCACGCGACATGCGGATTACCTTTGCGCGCATGGCGATGAACGACGAAGAAACCGTTGCACTGACTGCAGGCGGCCACGCTTTTGGTAAAGCACATGGCGCAATTCCCGCTGACCAGTTGAGCGCAAGCCCCGAGTCGGAAGTTTTGGAAAAGATGGGATTTGGCTGGGCGACGGATCCGGAGCAAATTGCATCGGGCAAGATTACGACGTCCGGCATCGAAGGCGCATGGTCGAATAACCCCATCAAATGGGGCGGTGACTATTTCCGCTTGTTGTTCAAATATGACTATAAGCTCGTCCACAGCCCAGCTGGCGCACAGCAGTGGACGCCCATCGATCCCGATCCGGAAGATCTGGCCCCCGATGCGCGCGACCCTTCGAAGCGTGTGCCGACGATGATGACCACAGCCGACATGGCACTGAAGATGGATCCGGAGTATCGCAAGATTTCCGAACGCTTCCGTGATGATCAGGCGGCACTTGACGATGCCTTTGCACGTGCATGGTTCAAGCTATGTCACCGCGATATGGGCCCCAAAGCCCGCTATCATGGTCCGGAAGTGCCGAAGGAAGACCTGATCTGGCAGGATCCGGTTCCCGCAGGCACGATGCCTTCGGACGCAGACGTTGCTGCATTCAAGACCAAGATCCTTGCTAGCGGTGTCGCTGCCAGCGATCTTATCAAAGCAGCTTGGGCATCAGCATCGACTTATCGCAAGAGCGATCACCGTGGTGGCGCAAATGGAGCGCGCGTCCGCTTGGCGCCGCAAAATGGCTGGGCTGTAAACGAACCCGAGCAGCTGGCTGCGACGCTTGCAAAGATTGATGAACTGCGTGGTTCTTTGTCGATGGCCGATGCAATCGTGCTGGCAGGCAGCGCGGCGGTCGAAAAGGCTGCCAAGGATGCCGGCTATGACGTCACCGTTCCCTTCACCGGTGGCCGTGGTGACGCGACTGCGGAATGGACCGATGTCGAGAGCTTCGACGTGCTCGAACCTCGCGCCGACGGTTTCCGTAACTATCTGTCGAACAAATTCTCGGTGAAGACCGAAGAATTGCTGATTGATCGCGCGGCATTGCTCGGTCTTTCAGCTCCGGAAATGACGGCTCTCGTTGGTGGTCTGCGCGTGCTGGGTGCCAACCATGGGGGGCGTTCACATGGCGTATTCACCAACCGCGTTGGCCAGTTGACCAATGACTTTTTCGTGAACCTGCTCGACATGGATACTTTCTGGGAGGCCGTTGAAGGCAGCCAGGATGAGGAATTTGTCGGTTACACACGCGGCGGTCGCACAGAGCGTTGGCGCGCAACGCGGGCCGACCTCGTCTTTGGCTCCAACTCGCAATTGCGCGCAGTGGCCGAAGTCTATGCGGAGAAAGGCAATGAGCAGAAGTTCGTCGCCGACTTCGTCAAGGCATGGGTAAAGGTCATGAACGCTGACAGGTTCGACCTCGCCTGATTGCAATGGATATTGAAAAGGCCGCTGCGCATGCTGCGCGGCGGCCTTTTTCATGCGTTAAATGCAGGATGATTATCTGGGCGTTATTCGACGGGTTGGTTGGTGCGTATCGGCGCGCCGGTTGAGCCAGCTGCCACCTGATCAGCATAATTTTGACCCACGTTCGCCGATTGTCCGTTGAGGGCACCTGCCGGCAAATTCGTCTGCTGGGATTGTGTTTCACTTGAGTTTGAATTCGTGCCCAAAGGTTGGGCGTCGTTCATCGGTTGCCCGAATGTTTCAAACTCGTCAGGAAATTCAGCTTCTTCTTGCTCCGCAAATTCATCGCCCTCTGCCGGTGCATCGGCAGTTTCCTGAGCAACTACAGGTTGCGGCGTGGGCACCGGAGCTTCAGGCGCACTAGCCTGTTCGGTTTTGACGCTGCTTTCAGATGGTATAATCAACGCAGCAAATACGGCAACGCACAGGACGGCTACGACGCTTTTCTGGATATTATCCATGATCAACCTCAGTTTCGCGAAATACAGCCGGTTTTCTAGAGCTTTATCGTTAAAAAACGATTGATTGGCGTTTGCATAGAAAAAGGCCGCCGGTAATTTTACCGGCGGCCCAAGGCAGTTTTTCCTCCCCAGGAAAACTCGTTCAGCCCAGTTTGGCGGCGCTCCCCAAGCGGTGGTAGAGGCGGGCGAATTTCTTCGATTCTTCGCCATCTTCCACAGTGGGCAGATATTGCGCGAGCGCCTTGCGGATCAGCTTGAAGTCCTCGGTTGAAAGGACTGCGCGGGAACGTGCTGGTTCACTCATAGCTAACTCCTTTTGGACGGTTAAATCAGGCCGCGTTGGCGAACTGGTTCATGGTGTTGTCCTTGCCGCCGGCCTTCAGGGCAGCTTCACCGGCGAAATATTCCTTGTGGTCATCGCCAATGTCGGAACCGGACATGTTCTGGTGCTTGACGCAGGCGATGCCCTGGCGGATTTCCTTGCGCTGCACGCCTGCGACATAACCAAGCATTCCCATCTCGCCGAAATAATCCTTGGCAAGGTTGTCGGTGCTGAGTGCTGCGGTGTGATAGGTCGGCAGGGTGATCAGGTGGTGGAAGATGCCCGCCCGCTTTGCAGCATCGCGCTGGAAAGTCTGGATGCGACGGTCCGCTTCGATACCCAGTTCGCTTTCGTCATAGGATGCGCTCATCAGGTTCGCACGGTCATAGGCCGACACGTCCTTGCCTTCTGCGGTCCAGGCGTCGAACACCTGCTGGCGGAAATTGAGCGTCCAGTTGAAGCTGGGCGAGTTGTTGTAGGCGAGCTTCGCATTGGGAACGACTTCGCGGATACGGTCGACCATACCAGCAATCTGTTCGATGTGCGGCTTTTCGGTTTCTATCCAGATAAGGTCGGCGCCATTCTGCAGCGAGGTGATGCAATCGAGCACGCAGCGGTCTTCACCGGTTCCCGAACGGAACTGGAAAAGATTCGAAGGCAGGCGCTTCGGCTTCAGCAGTTTGCCGTTGCGGTTGAGGATGACATCGCCATTCTGCGCGGTTGCCGGGTCGATTTCTTCGCAATCGAGGAAGCTGTTATACAGATCACCCAGATCGCCCGGTTCCTTCGACACTGCAATCTGCTTGGTCAGGCCAGCGCCGAGCGAGTCGGTGCGGGCAACGATGATGCCATCGGGAACACCGAGTTCGAGGAAGGCATAGCGGCAGGCGCGGATCTTCTGCAGGAAATCCTCATGCGGAACGGTGACTTTACCGTCTTGGTGGCCGCACTGCTTTTCGTCCGAAACCTGGTTTTCGATCTGAAGGGCACAGGCACCGGCTTCGATCATCTTCTTGGCGAGCAGATAGGTTGCCTCGGCATTGCCGAAACCTGCGTCGATGTCGGCGATAATCGGAACGACGTGGGTTTCGTAATTCTCGATCTTGTTCAGCAGTTCGGCTTCAGCCGCCGCATTGCCTTCTTCACGTGCCTTGTCGAGGTCGCGGAAGAGCAGGTTGAGTTCGCGGCTGTCGGCCTGACGCAGGAAGGTGTAGAGTTCTTCAATCAGTGCGGGAACGCTGGTCTTTTCGTGCATCGACTGGTCGGGCAGGGGGCCGAATTCGCTGCGCAGCGCGGCAATCATCCAGCCGGAAAGATAGAGGTAGCGCTTCTTGGTGGTGCCGAAATGCTTCTTCACCGAAATCATCTTTTGCTGCGCGATAAAGCCGTGCCAGCAGCCTAATGATTGGGTGTAGTTGGCAGGGTCGGCATCATAAGCAGCCATGTCTTCGCGCATGATCTTTGCGGTGTAGCGGGCGATGTCGAGACCGGTCTGGAAACGGTTTTGCAGGCGCATGCGGGCGACGGATTCGGGGCTGATCGAATCCCAGGTTCCGTTTTGCGAACCAATGAGTTGGCCAGCTGCCTTGATTTCTTCCTGATAGGTCATTGTGACAAATCCTTGTTTGGGAGGTCTGATATGGAGACGTCTTACCTATGTAGGCGGCCTTCCTGTGAGTCAGATTTGTCAAAAATGTTGTGTGTGCGTCGCACAAAATGCGCCCATGCTTGTAATATTGTAAATAAATTGACATAAGTTACGCCTATGACCGAGCAGAAACTTTTCGCAGGCCATGCCGTGCGCCGTATCCGCCGCGCCAATGGCCTCACGCAAACCGCGATGGCGGAGGCGCTGGCGGTTTCGCCGAGCTACCTCAACCTCATCGAGCGCAACCAGCGCCCGTTGACCGCCGCGATCCTGCTGCGTCTTGCCGAGCGGTTCGATTTCGATGCGCGCAGCCTGACCGGCGCAACCCCCGGCGGCGGGGTGGAGGCGCTCCGCCGGCGCCTCGCCGACCCGCTATTCGGCGATCTCAACCTCGACAAATTGCAATTGGAGGACTGGATCGCCGCCGCCCCCGATGCCGCCGAAGCCTTCGCCCGCGCCTTTGACCGGCTGTCGGGCGCAGGCGAGCGCCAAGAGGCCGACGCCATCGCTGCCGTCCGCGCGGAAATCGAACGCTGGCGCAACCATTTTGCCGATCTCGACGCACAGGCAGAGGCGCTTGCGGACGAGCTGCGCCTTGCCAATGCCGACCTTTATGGCGCCATCGCAGAACGCCTCCGCGTCAAGCACCAGCTCTCCATCCGCATCCTGCCCGTCGATGTGCTGCCTGACAGGCTGAAGCGGCTTGATCTGCACGCGCGGCAGCTTCAGCTTTCCGAGCTGCTCGATCCCGCCAGCCGCACCTTTGCCGCAGCAGCCGAGCTTGCCACGCTGGAGGCGCGTGCCGAGATTGACGGTCTGGTCAAAGGCGCGAACTTTGCCGAACGCGCGAGCGAGCGTTTCTATCGCCGCCATCTGACCAGCTATTTCGCCGCCGCGTTGATGATGCCCTATGCCCGTTTCCTGCGTGCATGCGAGGGTACGGGCTATGACATAGAGCTGCTGCAGCGGCGCTTCGGCGCGGGCTTTGAACAGGTCGCGCACCGGCTGACCACCTTGCAACGCGTCGGCGCGCGCGGCCTGCCATTCTTCATGCTGCGCATCGACCGGGCAGGGCAATCGAGCAAACGCTATGCCGGGGCCAGCGCATCGCCGCTGGTGGAAAGCGACGCGCGCTGCCCCTTATGGCGGCTGCACACCGCGTTCGATCGGCCCGGCCATCTGGTAAAGGATATGGTCGAGCTGGAGGATGGCAGCCGCTGGTTCACCATCGCGCGCACCGTGCAACCGCAGGCGGGCAGGGAAGGCGGCATCCGCGCCGAATTTGCCGTTGGGTTGGGGCTGAACGCGCAACTCGCCGCGCCGCTCGCCGCCGCGCGCGGAATAGACCTGAGCGCGGGGGAGGCCACCCCCATAGGCCTGGGCTGCCGCGCCTGCACCCGCCCCGATTGCCCCCAACGCAGCGCGCCGCCCGCAGGTCGGGTGCTTGTGTTCAACGAACGCGAACGGGGATTGACGCCCTTTGTCTGGGCGGGGGAGTGAAGCTGATGACGAAAGGCAGCGGCTTAATTGATATATATTATTTGAATTGATTTGCATCAATTAGTGAGCGCGCGCTGATCCTATGACTGTTGAACAAACTGGAGGATCACATGTTTTTCGATGTTGCGATAGCCAAAGAGATCTGGGCAGCAAAGTATCGTTTCAGCGGCAAAGGCGATCTTCCCGGTGATGTTGATTTTGAAGCTACTGCCGCCAGAGTAGCCAAAGCCGCGGCAAGCAATGAAAGTGAAATTGAGCGCCCCGTGTGGCAAGCGCGGTTTGAAGATGCCATCGCCAAGATGCAGTTCATCCCGGCCGGAAGGATATTGGCGGGCGCGGGAACCGAACGTGCCGTCACGTTATTCAACTGTTTTGTCATGGGTACTATTCCCGACAGCCTGGAAGGCATTTTCGATCATTTGAAGCAAGCGGCGCTGACGATGCAGCAAGGCGGAGGAGTCGGGATGGACTTCTCGACGATCCGGCCCAAGGGTGCAGAGGTTAAAGGCGTGGGATCTGACGCCTCAGGGCCAATGTCGTTCATGGATTGCTGGGATTCGATGTGCCGGACAGTTCACTCGGCGGGTGCCCGGCGGGGGGCGATGATGGGCTGTCTGCGTATCGACCATCCCGATATCGAAGATTTTATCGATGCCAAACGCGACGGCAGCCGCTTTCGCAATTTCAACTTTTCAGTTTTGGTCACCGATGCCTTTATGGAGGCTTTGGAACGAGATGCGGAATGGCCGCTCGTTTTCGGTAGTGAGACCTATCGCACTGTGCAGGCGAGCGAATTGTGGCAAAAGCTGATGCAGGCGACGTATGACGTGGCCGAGCCGGGTGTGATCTTCATTGATCGGGTAAACCATAAAAATAATCTTGCATATTGTGAGACCATCAGCGCCTCCAACCCATGCGGCGAGCAGATGCTGCCGCCTTATGGAGCATGCCTGCTCGGCTCAATCAATCTAGCGGCACTGGTCGACATTCCTTTTGAGCAGGGAGCATCGATCGACGAGGCATCGCTGGCAGATCTGACGGCTACAGCCGTCCGCTTTCTTGATAATATCATCGATATTAGCCGTTACCCCCTTTCAGAACAGGAGGCTGAGGCAAAAGCGAAACGTCGGATAGGGCTTGGTATTACCGGTCTGGCGGACGCATTACTGTTCTGCGGACGGGCCTATGGCAGCGATGCGGCAATAGCGCTGACAGAACGCTGGCTGACGGTTATTCGCGACGCAGCCTATCGCGCCTCGGCCCTGCTAGCGGAAGAGAAAGGGGCATTTAGCCTTTATGACCCTGCGATACTCGATCAGCCGAATTTGCAGGCGCTTGATGTGGAATTGAGATCGCTGATTTCGAAGCATGGATTGCGCAATGGTTGCCTGACCTCAATAGCGCCCACCGGCACAACCTCGTTGCTCGCTGGAAATGTGTCATCGGGCGTTGAACCCGTATTCGCCTATTCCTACCAGCGTCGTATCCTGAACCCCGACGGATCAGCGCGCCATGAAACGGTGGAGGACTATGCTCTGCGCGCCTGGCGTCAAGTGAAGGGTGACGTCGTACCGCCCGACGAACTGTTTGTGAGTGCGCAATCCCTGGCCCCTTCCGCTCATGTGCGCATGCAGGCGGCTGCACAAATGTTGATCGACAGTTCGATTTCGAAAACGGTGAATGTTCCCGAAGACATCAGCTTTGAAGATTTTTCTGATGTTTATCTTGAGGGCTACAGGCGCGGGTGCAAGGGGCTCACGACCTACCGGCCAAACGCGGTGACAGGATCTGTGCTGAGCGTTACGCCTGCTGAAGCGCCTATTTCGAACCCGCCGATGCTGGAACAGCGCGACGATGCGCTAGAGGGAACAACCTACAAACTCAAATGGCCCGACAGCGCACATGCCGTTTATGTGACGATAAACAACATTGAGGCTGAAGGAGCGGTTCGTCCGTTCGAGATATTCATCAACTCCAAAAATATGGAGCATTATGCCTGGACGCTGGGCCTTACCCGGATGGTTTCGGCTGTTTTTCGACGTGGAGGTGACGTGTCATTTGTCGCAGACGAATTAAAGGCCGTGTTCGACCCGCGAGGTGGTTCATGGATGAACGGCAAATATGTTCCGTCATTGCTGGCCGCCATTGGCGGGGTAATCGAAAAGCATCTTCATCAATTTGCACCGGGGCAATTAGAACTTCCTGTAATTTACAAAGCAGATTCGACTCAGCAGGTCGCAGCTCCCCACGGTCCGATTTGCCCTCAATGCAGCGCGACAGGCATGATACGCGAAGAGGGCTGCAACAAATGTTTGGAGTGCGGTTACTCAAAATGTGGATAAGCAAGCAAAAGGACCTGCATCGCGCCGCCATATAAAGCGGAAGCGTTCAAATTTGCTTGTCGGCCTCAAGCTCCCATACCCGGGCCAGCCTTTATATTTCCAATAATCTCGAAATATCTCTTGACTCCCTTCTATGGTTCGATATTTCAACGAATATCGAAATAAGGAGTCGTTATGGACGCCGACACTATTATCCGGGCACTTGGGGCCTTGGCGCAGGAGCATCGCTTGGCGGCGTTTCGCTTGCTTGTGCAGGCGGGGGCTTCGGGGTTGCCTGCCGGGGTGCTGGCGGAGCGGCTTGCGGTGCCGAACAGCTCGCTGTCCTTCCATCTTGCCCAATTGAGCCATGCCGGTTTGATCCGGCAGGAGCGGCAGGGGCGTTCGTTGATCTACTCCGCCGATTATGCCGCGATGAACGGGCTGATCGGTTACCTCATGGAAAATTGCTGTGCGGGTGCGGTTTGCGGTTCGGACGATGCTTCGTCTGGCTGTGCGCCCGCCATATCCGATGAAAGGAAAAGTGCATGAAACGCTTTCACGTGCATGTCGGGGTCGAAAAACTCGACGCCTCTATCGCATTTTATTCGGGCCTGTTCGGGCAGGAGCCTTCGGTGGTGAAGCCCGATTATGCCAAATGGATGCTGGAGGATCCGCGCATCAATTTTGCCATTTCGCAGAAATGCGGCGCGGTGAAGGGCATTGAGCATCTGGGTATCCAGGTTGAGGACCAGGGCGAGCTCGCCGAAGTCTATGGTCGTCTGAAAGCCGCCGACCGCCCGGTGCTGGAGGAAGGCGCGACCACCTGTTGCTATGCGCAATCGGAAAAAAGCTGGATCGCCGACCCCGATGGCGTGGTGTGGGAGGCTTTCCTCACCAATGGCGAAGCAACCGTTTACGGCGGCAATCCTGAATTGCAGCAGCTGGTTTCGGCCAATGCCGCGGCCAATGCCTGCTGCGCGCCGAAGCAGGAAGCGGCTGCGCCCGCCGCCACCAACACTGGCTGCTGCGGCTGAGGTTCTGAATGCCCGAGATACGCAATGTGCTGGTGCTGTGCACCGGCAACAGCGCCCGTTCGATATTGGGGGAGGCTTTGTTCAACCTCCATGGGGAAGGGCGCGTGCGCGGCTTTAGCGCAGGGAGCAAGCCCAAGGGTGTGCCACACCCCGGCGCGCTCCGCCTGCTCGCGCGGCGCGGGATTGATGTGTCGGGTTTCCGATCGAAAAGCTGGGATGAATTCAGCGCAGCCGATGCGCCGCAAATCGACCTTGCGATTACCGTGTGCGGCAATGCGGCGGGCGAAGTCTGTCCGGTCTTCATCGGAAGCCCGTTGAAAGCGCATTGGGGGCTGCCCGATCCAGCAGATGTTGAAGGTAGCGAGGCCGAGGTCGATGCGGCGTTCGAGGAGGCCTGGCGCTTGCTTGAAATGCGGGTGAAGGCGTTCATGGCGCTCGACCTTGAGGCAATGGACAACGCGGAAGCGCAAAAGGCTCTGGCAGAGATTGGTGCAATGGAAGGGGCAGCCTGAAATGACTGAAGGCAATTTGAAGCGGCTGTCTTTCCTTGATCGCTATCTGACGCTGTGGATTTTCATGGCGATGGTGCTGGGGGTTGGTCTGGGCTCAACTTTTGCCGGATTGCCCGAGGCGATCAACAGCCTGTCCTGGGGATCGACCAATATCCCCATCGCCATCGGCCTGATCCTGATGATGTATCCGCCGCTCGCTCGTGTGCGCTATGAAGAATTGCCGCGCGTGTTTGAGGATAAAAGGGTGCTGGCGATCTCGCTGGTGCAGAACTGGATCATCGGCCCGGTGCTGATGTTCGCGCTTGCAGTGATTTTCCTGTCGGATAGGCCTGAATATATGACCGGCCTGATCCTGATCGGGCTGGCGCGGTGCATCGCGATGGTGATCGTGTGGAACCAGTTGGCGAAGGGTGACAACCAATATGTTGCGGCGCTGGTGGCGTTCAACTCGATCTTCCAGATCTTGTTTTTCAGCGTCTATGCCTGGTTCTTCCTTGCCTTCCTGCCGCCGCTGTTCGGGCTGGAGGGCAGCGTCGTCAATGTCAGTTTCTGGACGATTGCAGAGGCGGTGCTGATCTATCTCGGCATACCCTTCCTCGCCGGGTTCCTGACGCGCAAATGGCTGGCCAAAGCCAAAGGGGAGGCATGGTATGAGCATGTCTTCCTGCCGAAGATCGGCCCCGTCACCCTTGTCGCTCTGCTGTTCACCATCGTCGCGATGTTCAGCCTGAAGGGGAATGAGATACTGACCTTGCCGGGGGATACGATCCGCATCGCCATCCCGCTGACCATCTATTTCGTGGTCCAGTTCACGATCAGCTTCTTCATGGGCAAGCTGATCGAGAGCGACTATCCGCGCACCACGGCGGTGGCATTTACCGCGGCGGGCAACAATTTCGAGCTGGCGATTGCAGTTGCGATTGCGGCCTACGGACTTGCATCCCCGGTGGCATTTGCAGCGGTGATCGGGCCGCTGGTCGAGGTGCCGGTGCTGATCCTGCTGGTCAACGTCGCCTTCTGGTTTGGGCGGCGCTGGTTTGCGGACAGCGTGCCCGCCTAACTGCTGAACTTCTTCACATCCTGGCTGTGCCCGCGCGGCAGGATGAGCACTTCATTGCCATGCGCCACAACGATCAGGTCGTGCGCGCCGATCAGGTTGATACGCAGGCCGTCGCTGCGCACCAGATTGTTGTGGCTATCGAGCAGACGGGTTTCGCCTTGAATGCTGTTGCCTGCCGCATCCTTTGTGCTGATTTCATACAGGCTGTCCCAGCTGCCGACGTCGGACCAGCCGATGCTGACCGGGGCGACGGCAACGCGGTCTGCCTTTTCCATCACGGCATAGTCGATGCTGTCGGCGGGGGAGGCGGCGAAGGCGGATTCTTGCGGGCGCATCATCGCGCCTTGCCGTTTGGCCCCGTCCATCGCGGCTTGTGCGGCGTGCAGCATGTCGGGTACTAGGCTCGCCAGCCGGCCGAGATAGATGTCGGCGCGGAACAGAAAGATGCCACCATTCCACGCATGGTTGCCTGCATCGATCATCGCCTGCGCGGTGGCGGCGTCGGGCTTTTCGACAAAGCGTTCGACGCGCGATACCGCCGCCGTCAATTCCTCCCCGATGCGGATATAGCCATAGCCGGTTTCGGGCGCGGTGGGGGTGATGCCGAAGGTGACGAGCCAGCCATCCTCGACCAGAGGCAGCGCAGCCATGATCGCGGCGTGAAAGGCAGGAACATCGGCGATCAGATGGTCGCTCGGCATCACCAGCAATGGGGCCTTGGCGTCATCGACCGCGAGCGCGGCGAGGGCGATGGCAGGCGCGGTGTTGCGGGCGCAGGGTTCAAGGACGGTGAGGGCGTCTGGCACGCCTGCCTCACGCGCTTGCTCTTCGATCAAGGCGGCATGCGCGGCGTTGCCGACGATTAGCGGCGGGCCGAAGAAATCCCGGTCCATCACCCGCGCCAACGTCATCTGAAACATCGTCGCATCGTCAGCGAGTTTCAGGAACTGCTTGGGGCATTCAGGGGTCGACATCGGCCAAAGCCGCGTGCCGCCGCCGCCAGAGAGGATCACCGGTGTAATTTTCATAAATGATTCCTATTCGATGGCGGCTATTTCCGCAATCGCCGACTGTCGCAGTTTTTGACAGTTGGTGTTGGAACTAAATCCCTGATAAAATGTCGCTTTATAAAGAAGTGTAAAATTAAGCGACACTTTACTTTTGCCCGCTATCTATCGTGCAAGATTATGGCAGGTCGCGCCCACATATGATCAGGCTGTTCAAGCATTATGTCCCCTACGCCGTGTTGTTTTTGGCGTTGGTGGACTTGTGCCTGTTGCTGGTTGCCGCCGAAACCGCATGGGTGATCCGTGCCAACCAGATCGGCATGCATGTCGACTATATTGGCAATCGCATCTGGCCGCTCGTTACTTTTGCCGCCGCCGTGCAACTCGCCGCAATGGCGGTGGGCGTCTATAGCGCCGAAGCCTTGCAGTCGCTGCGTTTCGCCATTGCCCGCCTGATCGTTGCGGTGTCGCTCGGTGTTATCTTCATGGCAATCATGGCGTTCGCGCTGCCGGGGATGACGCTCTGGCGCTCCAACTCACTTTACGCGATGGTGCTGTCGTTCGCCTATCTCGCTCTCAGCCGCATGATATTGGGGAGCCTGATCGGCGGAGAGAGCTTTAAGCGCCGTCTGCTGGTGCTCGGGGCAGGGAAGCGGGCGCAGCGGATCAAGGATCTGGAGGCACGGCGCGGTTCCGGCTTTGTTGTTGTCGGCTTCATCGCAATGGACGAATCCAAGCGTATCATCCCCGAAGCGATCAATCGTTCGGCGATTTACAACCTTGCCGATTTTGTCGTGAAACTTGGGGCGAGTGAGGTGGTGCTGGCGCTTGAAGAAAGGCGTAACGCGCTGCCGTTACAGGATCTGCTGCGGATCAAGACCACGGGTGTCCATGTAAACGATATCTCCAGCTTTCTGGAGCGTGAAACCGGGCGCGTCGATCTGGATAGCGTCAACCCAAGCTGGCTCATTTTCTCCGATGGCTTCTCATCGGGCCGACGTTTGTCTGGAATTGCCAAACGGCTCTTCGATATTACCGCGAGTGCGATCCTTGTGGCGCTGACGCTGCCCGTGATCCTTCTGTTTGCCCTGCTGGTGAAGCTGGAAAGCAAAGGCCCTGCCTTTTACCGCCAGCAACGTGTTGGCCGTTATGGCGTTTCTTTTGACCTGATCAAATTGCGTTCCATGCGCGCCGACGCAGAGGCAGATGGCAAGGCAATCTGGGCTGCCAAGAACGACGATCGTGTGACGCGGATAGGCAAGTTCATCCGCAAGGTTCGCATAGACGAGCTGCCGCAGACATGGTGTGTGTTGAAGGGCGATATGAGCTTTGTCGGCCCGCGTCCGGAACGGCCCGAATTTGTGGCCGACCTTGAACAGCAGCTGCCCTATTTTGCCGAAAGGCACATGGTAAAGCCGGGCATCACCGGTTGGGCACAGGTCAATTTTCCCTATGGCGCGTCGATCGACGACAGCCGCCAGAAGCTGGAATATGATCTCTATTACGCCAAGAATTATACGCCGTTCCTCGACCTTTTAATCCTGCTGCAGACGATCCGCGTGGTCATCTGGCCGGAAGGAGCGCGCTGAAATGGGCGGAGCGCTCGCCTGGGTCGGCTTTTGGGGCCATGCAGCGGTCGGCTTTTTATATGCCGCGCTGGCCATCTGGGTATTCCAGCAGTTCGGTGGCAAAAGCCGACAGCAAATTGCACTCATCGCTGCGCTTTCGGTTACGGCATTTTGGGGCATTGCCACGATCCTGGGCGGGCCGGGTAGCCTGCTGGCGTCAAGCGGCGAGACACTGCGCAATCTTGGCTGGCTGGGCTTCCTTTACGCGCTACTGCTCAACGGTGAGGGCAATTCGCACCCGCGCACAATCAAGATCCTTTACGGAGCCTTGTTTCTGGCGCTGTTGCTGCAGCCTGTTATCGATTTTGCCTTGCTCGCGACCTTCCCGGACAATGCCCAGGCGAGCGCGGCAGCCGCCAAATCGGTCCAGCTCTTGCGCATGATTTTCGCGATCGGGGCGATTGTGCTGGTCCACAATCTATACACCGTATCCGCACCGGAGGCCCGTTGGGGAATCAGCTTGCCCATGGCCGCGCTTGCCGCGACCTGGATGTACGACCTGAACCTCTACACCATCGGCTATCTTTCGGGTGATTGGCCCGCCGAATTCATCGCCATGCGCGGGCTGATCATGACAATTCTGGTGCCGGTGTTCGCAATGGGGACGCGGCGCAACAGCAGTTGGCGGATTCGCCTATCGCGGTCGGTAACGTTTCAATCAGTCTCTTTGCTCGCAATCGGCGCCTATCTGTTTGGCATGGTGCTGCTCGCGACAGGGTTGCAGCTTGTGGGCGGCAGTTATGTACGGATGGCCCAGATCACCCTGATCTTTGCCATGTCGCTTGGGGCCATGTTGATCCTGCCGTCCGGCAAGTTCCGCGCCTGGCTGAATGTCGTTATCGCCAAGAATTTTTTCCAGCACCGCTATGATTATCGGGCTGAATGGATGCGCTTTGCCGAAACAATCGGGTTCCCGAGTGATGCCGCCCCTTTTCACGAACGGGTTATCAAGTCGCTGGCCGACATTTTTGAATCACCTGCTGGCCTGTTGCTTACCCGCGACAGCGAATCGCGGTTGGTGTTGCAGGCACGCTGGAACTGGCCAACGGCCGAAATCCCGACCTATGCAGGCAATTCGCAGACAGTGCCCTTCTTCGAACGTACCGGACATATATTGTTGATGGACGAAGTGCGCGAAGGCACCGATGACCGGGTTGATCAATCGGCGATTCCCCAATGGTTGTATGACGAAACACGTGCTTGGGCTGTAATCCCGCTGGTGCATTTCGGGCGTCTTGCCGGCATTGCGGTGCTTGCCAAACCCCCGATCAAACGGTCGCTCGATTGGGAAGATCTGGACATGATGCGTGTGGTCGGTCGCCAGCTTGCCAGCTATCTGGCCGAAGCGACCAGCCAGGAACAGCTGACCGAAAGCCGGCAGTTCGAACAGTTCAACCGGCGCTTTGCCTTTGTGATGCATGACATCAAAAACCTCGTCAGCCAGCTGAGTCTGCTCGCGCGCAATGCCGAAAAACATGCGAGCAATCCTGATTTCCAGGCAGATATGATAGAGACTCTCAAAGGTTCGGTTGGCAAGATGAACGATCTGCTCGCTCGCCTGTCGCAGCACAGCCAGACCCGCCATTCGGCGATCGCACCGATGGATGTCGAAACGACTGTGAGCGCTGTGATCCATGGAAAGAGGTTGATCTACCCGATTGAGTCCGATTTTTCACCGGGATTGCTCGCGATGGCGGATGCAGGTCGGGTCGAAACCATTTTGAACCATTTGGTCCAGAACGCGATCGATGCGACCGACGACGGATCCCCGATTCGAGTCAGTGCTGCGCGTCAGGATGATTGGGTTGCCATCAGGGTGACGGACAAGGGTTGCGGCATGACGGAAGTCTTTGTGGCGAACCAGCTTTTCAAACCGTTCGAGTCCACCAAAAGCGGCGGCTTTGGCATCGGCGCTTATGAAGCCCGCGCGTTGGCACAGTCGCTAGGTGGGCATCTGCATGTCGATAGCCGCGTAGGGAAGGGCACACGAATGACGCTGCTGCTCCCAGCGGCAAAAGAAGCGGCACAAGTCAACGACATCGAAGAGGCGGCATGACGATGGAACAGCCAAAGAAAAAACTGCTGATTGTCGAGGACGACCAGGGGCTGCAGCGGCAACTGAAATGGTCCTATGAGGATTTTGAGGTCTTTTGCGCGTCGAACCGTACCGAGGCGATGGCGTTGCTGCGCGCGGAAGAACCCGACGTGGTGACACTCGATTTAGGCCTTCCGCCTGACCCTGACGGCGTGACCGAGGGCTTTGCCGCGCTAGAAGAAATGCTGTTGATCAAGCCGGATACCAAGGTGATCGTTGCTTCCGGTCACAATGCAAAAGAGAGCGCGCTGCATGCCATCTCTGCCGGGGCGTGGGATTTTTACCAGAAACCCGTTGATATCGATGAGCTGCACCTGATCGTAAAGCGCGCCTTCCATGTGCGTGACCTTGAGTTGCAGAACCAGAAGGCACAGGCACCAGCGTCTGATGGTGAAATGCTGTTCGGTTCGATGATCACCGCGTCCCCCGAAATGCTGAAGGCCGCGCGTACGATTGAGCGGGTGGCCAATACCAATGCGTCGGTTATGCTGTTGGGGGCCAGCGGCACCGGCAAGGAACTGCTGGCGCGCGGACTGCACGACGCGAGCGAGCGTAAAGGCAAACCCTTTGTTGCAATTAACTGCGGCGCAATCCCGGAGACCCTTCTTGAGTCCGAACTGTTCGGGCATGAAAAAGGTGCTTTTACAGGCGCAATCAAGACCACCGAAGGCAAGATCGAATTGGCCAATGGCGGCACGCTGTTTCTTGATGAAGTGGGAGATATCCCATTGCCGCTGCAGGTGAAATTGCTGCGCTTTATCCAGGAACGCGTTATCGAGCGCATTGGCGGGCGGAAAACCATTCCGGTAGATGTTCGCATCGTCTGTGCGACGCACCGCGATCTTAACCAGATGATCACGGACAAGACATTTCGCGATGACCTGTATTACCGTCTGGCCGAAGTTCCGGTGCATATCCCCCGGCTGGCTGAACGGCAGGGTGATTCAGTCCTTCTGGCGAAGCATTTCCTGAGCCGCTTTGCCCGAGAGATGAATCCATCGATCAAGGGTTTCGCTTCAAGCGCGCTGACCGCGATTGATCAATGGGATTGGCCAGGCAATGTCCGCGAGCTCGAAAACCGTGTAAAGCGTGCCGTAATCATGGCAGAGGGCAAGTTCATAACGGTCGATGATCTCCAGTTTGATCTGATCGATGACGATGACCGGTTGCTCAACCTGAAGGCGGCACGCGAAGCCGCGGACAGGCGGGCTATAGGTCGGGCCATTGCGCGCACGGAAGGCAATATTTCCAACGCTGCCAAGCTGCTGGGCATCAGTCGACCAACGCTTTATGATCTCCTGAAACAATATGAGATCCATGTCTGATGCCCCACGCCTCTCGCCAGTTGCTGACTTCGGGATTGCGGAGCGTGCTGGCGATTGCGTTACTGGCGGGCATTGCTCACGCGGCGATTGACGACGACGCTCGCGAAGCTTTTGAGGCCGCGCAAAATCATATTGATCAACGCGACCTCAGGTCAGCCAAGGTCGAACTGCTCAACGCAACAGCCGCAGAACCCGAATGGATCGAGGCGCAGCTGAAGCTGGCTGAAGTTTCGCTGGAACTTTTCGATCCGGAGACGGCCCGCGAACATATCGACAAGGCCATAAAACTGGGAGCGCCCGAGACGGCTTACAGCCACCTTCTGGGTCACGCACTTTGGCTTTCGGGTGAGACCGGCAAGGCAGAGACGGCCTTGACCCAAAAAACTGTGGCCCGCGCCAACATGCCCTATGCCTTTCGCATATTGGGCCGTGTCTATATGGACCAGGGTGATACCATTGCGGCCGGGCAGGCGTTCGATAGCGGTCTCAAACTCGCACCCAAAGATGATCGTCTGTGGACCGAGGTTGCGCGGCTGCGCTACGTGGTTTCGGATCTGGGCGGGGCGACGGCGGCGCTTGAACGGGCGTTGGCGTTGAACCCGGCCAATGTGCGGGCACTTGAGTTGCGTGGTCGTGTGGTGCGCGACCAGTTCGGGCTGGCGGCGGCGTTGCCCTGGTTTGAGCGTGGATTGCAAATCGACCCGAATGACGTGCCGTCACTTGAAGAATATGGCACGACGCTGGGTGAGTTGGGCCGCTATCGCGAAATGCTAGTGCAGGCGCGCAAGATACTGACGCTCGACACAAAAAATGCCAAAGCTTTCTATATGCAGGCTATATTGGCGGCGCGCGCCGGGAATTATGCGCTCGCCCGACGCATCATGGGAAAAGTCGGCGGGCGCTTCGCCGAACTGCCGGGGCCGCAAATGCTTGTCGCGGTCAGCGAATATGAATTGGGCAATTTCAACACCGCCATCGAAATCTTGACGCGACTGGTTTCCGCACAGCCACATAATATTGAACTGCGTACTTTGCTTGCGCGCGCGCTTCACCGATCCGGTGACCAATCAGCAGCATGGGATGCAATTGCACCCGTCGCCAACCGCGAAGATGCCGATCACTACAGCATAGTGCTTGCTGGCCGCATATTGGAAGCGTTGGGCGAGCGTGATGCCGCCGCGTTCCGTCTGGACAGGGCAGCCTATCCATCGATTACCACTCCCTTGGCGCTTGCTGAAACACAGGCGTTGGGTGCGGCTGCGGCAGAGGCCGCACGCGAGCCCAAAAATGCGCGCAAGGTTTTGCCCTATGTGCGCCTTTTGTTGTCCGCAGGGCAATTTGGACAAGCCCGCCAAGCCATATCTCCGCTGGTCGCCGGAAATGACGGCGTGGTCGAGGCCCAGCTGATAGCGGGTGATGTCGAACTTGCAGCTGGCAATAGGGTAGGGGCGATTGCGGCCTATGAGAAGGCCCGCAAGGTTGCCCTGAATGATGCCGTGCTGGGGCGGCTGGTCGCGGCGTATCGCGGTGCTGGCAATGCCAATGCGGCCAGCAATGTGATTGCCGAATATCTGGTCTACAACCCATCCAGTTTGCCAGGTCAAAGGCTGGCCGCCTTTGATCTGATCGATCGAAAGCTGTGGGATCAGGCGTTGCCTATTTTGTACCGCATGCGTGCGCGGACCGGCTTCAACGATTCTGTGTTGAACGCCAATATCGCACGCACTTTGACCGCGCTGGGTGAGCATGATGAGGCGGTGCGAGAAGCGCGATTGGCCTATCGGATTGATCCAGCGAATGTGATGACGACCTATGCTTATGGCCGGGCAGTGATGCTGCAGGGTGATGATGCCAAACGCGCCCGCGACTTATTGCGCAAGGCAAGCAAGCTGGCGCCTGACGACAAGGACATCGCGCGCGATTACCGCGCAGCGCAGAAACTTTAAGAAAGCGCGAGCAATTCCGCCGGATCGATTCCCGCGCGCTGCATCTGCGCGCGCACTTCGGGCCAGACATGGCTGATGAAATGGTCGCGTTCGGTGGTGCGCAGGCGTGTGACCGCCCCACGGGCTACAAACAGCCCGACACCGCGCTTCACATCAACCAAGCCATTGTCCTGAAACAATTGATAGGCCTTGGCCACCGTCAGCGGATTGGCACCCTGCTGCGCGGCAAAGGCACGGACCGAGGGGAGCATGTCACCTTCTGAAAAGCGGCCATCAAGAATGGCTGCAGCGATCTCGTCACGCAGTTTCAGATATACGGGCTTGCTCTCGGTTTTCATGACCACCTTACTGCCATAACACAGTATGTCGCGTCAAGTTTAACCTAGCGATTAAATTGTGCAGTCAGGGCCAATGACGGATGATGTTTTGAGGATCCGGTCGAGGGCGTTCTTCGAGTGGCTGGCTTGCAGTGCCGATGTAGAAAAGCCCGGCAATCTGCTCCTCGCCATCGCACACGGCTTCGCGGACAATAGGGTCATAGCTGGCCCAGCCGGTGATCCAGCTTGCGACAAAGCCATGCGCATGCGCCGCGTGCAGCAGGTTCATCCCGACCGCGCCGACGCTCAACTGCTGTTCCCACGCCGGAATCTTAGCGCTCTCCTGTGGGGCACAGAGCAGGGCGACCAGCGTCGGCGCCATGAAGGCTGGCGCAATTGCGGCCTCGATCTGCGCTGGTCTGGCGTCTGCATTGGACGTAAGAAATGCTTTCTCCAGCAGTGCTGCGAAGGCTTGGCGATCCTCTATTTTTACAAAGCGCCAGGGAAAGAGCTTGCCATGATCGGGCGTGCGCATTGCGAGCGTGAGGATGACGTCAAGCTGGCCGACGTCAGGCCCGGGTGCGATCATGTCACGGGGTTTGCCGGAACGGCGGGAGGCAAGATAGGCGGTGAGTGAGCTTTGGTCGTTGAACATCGGCCCTTCGTTCACCGAAAAGCGGTAACAAGCGCAACAAAATTCTTCACAGGCGCAATTTTTCCGTTAGGTTGCCTACCCAATGGCCTCCGGGGAGGGGCGAAGCAAACAAAAATTGGGAAGGTGGGTTTCGCGTGAACGGAATGAAACCGATGGGTCTTTGGGTCGAAGGCGACTGGATTGCTGCAATTACCGTCGTCGTTTTGGGCATTTTCCTCGCCATTGGCGCGAAAATCGCAATTCAGAAAGAACCGGAATTTGCGGGGCACCCCAAGGGGCTCTACATGCTGTTCTTCGCCGAAATGTGGGAGCGTTTTTCCTATTACGGCATGCGCGCGCTGCTGATTTTCTATCTGACCAAGCATTGGCTGTTCAGCGATGGCAAGGCCAATTTGATCTATGGTGCCTATACCAGTCTGGTTTACATCACCCCTGTTTTAGGTGGCTATCTGGCCGACCGATATCTGGGGCAGCGCAAGGCAGTGCTGTTTGGGGGGCTCTTGCTCGCGGCAGGTCACACCCTGATGGCGGTTGAGGGTGTAGGCGGACAGAGCGACCCCACGATCAACATATTCTGGGCCGCCTTGGCGTTCATCATTGTCGGCTCGGGCTTCCTGAAGGCCAATATCTCGGTGATGGTCGGGCAGTTGTACAAGCTGACCGACATCCGCCGCGATGGTGCCTACACGGTTTTCTATATGGGCATCAATGTCGGTGCCGCGATCGGTACAATCCTTGTCGGCTATCTGGGTGAAACCATTGGCTGGGGCTGGGGCTTTGGCCTTGCAGGTATCGGCATGCTTGCCGGTCTGGTTGTCTTCGTGCTGGGTAAGAAGGCCCTCAATGGCGCCGGTGAAGCGCCTGCACCGCTTACAAAGTCAAAGGAAATGACCCTTTACGGCATTGGCTTGGCATCGGTCGCGGTGATCTGGGCGCTGGTGCAGTATCAGGATGTCATCCAGGGCTTGCTGGTTGTTTCCGGCGTCTCACTGCTTGGTTATGTGCTGTACGAAAGCTTCAAGCTGGACAAGGAACCGCGTGAACGCATGTTTGCCATCCTGTTCCTGATTTCGCTCAATCCGCTGTTCTGGGGTTTGTTCGAACAGGCAGGTGGTTCGATGAACCTGTTCACCGACCGGTTTGTGGATCGTGGCGGTGTTCCTGCGGCGATCTTCCAGTCGATCAACCCGATTATCATCATGATTTTTGCGCCGGTCTTTGCTGGCCTTTGGGTTTGGCTAGGCAAGCGGGGTAGTGAGCCTTCAGCACCCGCAAAATTCGGTCTAGCATTGCTGCAAATGGGCTTTGCCAATCTGGTGCTGGTATGGGGCGCTGAAGCCTTCGGCGTCGCAGCGATGACGCCTGTCATTCTGGTCTTCGCCTATTATCTGCTGGCAACGACTGCAGAGCTTTGCCTCTCGCCCGTCGGGCTGTCGGCGATGAACCGGCTTGCGCCGAAATTCCTCGCCTCGCTCATCATGGGCGCCTGGTTCTACATGACTGCGGTTGGTAATTTCGTAGCCGGTAAGATCGGTGAGGCCACTGGCGGACATGATGGCCAGATGACCAAACAGGGCCTGCTCGACGTCTATGAGCTGTTCGGATGGATATCTATAGGCGTTGCCGTTGTCGTCCTCCTGCTGTCGCCGATGGTGAAGCGCTGGATGCACCTGGATACGCTGAAGGATGAGGAACCTGCAGCGGACAAGGCGGCCTGAAGATGAGGGAACGGTTCCGCTGGTCTATCCTCGCCGCCCCGCTTGCCCTGATTGCCTGCTCGAACACCGCCGAAGCGCCCAAAAGCGCTTCGGCGGCGGCACCTGCTGAAAAGCCGGCAAAGCTGAACAAGGATCCCTATCCATCGACCTATAAGCCTTATCCGGGGATGGCGACGGCGATCCGCAATGTCACCATTTTTGATGGTGAAGGCGGACGTATCGACAATGGCGTGGTGTTCTTTGCGGGCGACAAGATCCAGTCGGTCGGTGGCCCCGATACTCCGATACCGGCAGATATTGCTGTGTTTGATGGGGCTGGCAAATATGTGACGCCCGGCATCATCGATATCCACTCGCACCTCGGCGATTATCCGACACCGTCGGTCGCGGCGCATGATGATGGCAATGAAGCGACGTCTCCGACCACACCTGAAGTCTGGGCCGAACATAGCGTCTGGCCGCAGGATCCGGGCTTCAGCCGCGCGCTGGCCAATGGCGGCGTGACGTCGCTCCAAGTCCTGCCCGGATCGGCGAACCTGATGGGTGGCCGTTCGGTGGTGCTTAAAAATGTCTATGCCCGCACGGTACAGGGAATGAAGTTTCCGGGAGCCCCTTATGGCCTGAAAATGGCGTGCGGTGAAAATCCCAAGCGCGTCTATGGCGCGAAGGGGCGCATGCCTTCGACCCGTATGGGCAATCTTGCGGTCAATCGCCAAACATGGATCAAGGCGCAGGAATATAAGAAAAAACGTGACAGCGGGAAGGAATATACCCGCGACATCGGCATGGAAACGCTCGCAGGCGTGTTGGATGGCGATATCAAGATCCAGAACCACTGCTATCGCGCCGACGAGATGGCCATCGTCCTCGATATGGCGAAGGAATTTGGCTATAAGGTATCAACCTTCCACCACGCAGTCGAAGCCTATAAAATTGGTGACCTGCTGAAAGAAAATGAAGTTTGCTCTGCAGTTTGGGCCGACTGGTGGGGCTTCAAGATGGAAGCCTATGACGCGATCCCCGAAAATGCAGGTATATTGCAAAATGCGGGCGCCTGCGTGATCATCCATTCGGATGATGAAAACCAGATCCAGCGTTTGAATCAGGAAGCAGCCAAGGCACTGGCCAATGGCCGCCGCATGGGTTTCCAGATATCGGATGCCACCGCAATCAGCTGGTTGACCTACAATCCGGCCAAGGCATTGGGTATCGACAAGATGACCGGCAGCCTGAAACCGGGCAAGATGGCCGACCTTGTGCTGTGGAACGGTAACCCATTGTCGGTCTATTCGCGACCCGACAAGGTGTGGGTCGATGGAGCGCTGTTGTTCGATGCCAGCGACGCAAAGCGCAGGCCGGTGAGCGACTTTGAACTTGGCCAGCCCGGCGAAGGAGATGTGAAATGAGGCATCTTCTTTTGGCTGCAGCCGCAATTGCGTCGCTTACTGCACCTGCGGCTGCGGAAACCATTGCCATTACCGGCGGCAAGCTTGTTGTTGGCGACGGCTCTGCCCCGATGGAAGGCGGAACTGTTGTCGTTCGCGATGGAACCATCGTTGCCGCGGGCAAGGGTGTAGCCGTTCCCACTGGTGCGCGCACTATCGACGCAACGGGCAAATGGGTGACGCCGGGCGTTTTTGCCGGGTTCAGCCGCCTTGGCCTTTCGGAGGTCGACGCGGTCAACGGCACGAATGACAAGGGCGGCGGCAAGAGCGGCTTTTCGGCTGCCATCGATGTTGCACCCGCAATCGATCCGTTCCGTTCCCCCATCGCCGTCAACCGCAGCGCCGGGGTGACCCGCGCCGTGGTCGCCCCCGAGGGAGGCGACCGGATATTTGCGGGGCAGGGCGCTATTGCCGATCTGGGTGCCGATACCGATCCGGTCACGCGGGCGCGTGCCTTCCAGTTCGTCGAATTTGGTGAGGCTGGGGCAGAGGCTTCCGGCGGCAGCCGGTCAGGCAATCATCTGCACTTCCGCGCCATGCTGCGCGAAGCACAGGATCATGCTGCGGGTGCCGATGCCTTTGACGACGATCTGCTGAAGAAGGAAGATGCGCGCGTATTGCAGGCCGTTTTACGCGGTGAACAGCGCCTGCTTATCCATGTCGAGGGCGCGAACGATATTCTTCGCCTGCTTGAGCTCAAACGCGAATTTCCGGCGATCAAGATGGTCTTCGTTGGTGCCAGCGAGGGCTGGCGGGTGGCTTCGCAGCTGGCCCAGGCTGGCGTGCCGGTCATCGCTTCGGCGCTCAACGATCTGCCTGCGACATTTGAAATGCTGGGAGCCACCCAGTCCAACATCGGACGTATGAAAGATGCTGGCGTCAAGGTGGCGATCGGGATGATCAACGACCGGGATTCGCACCAGCTGCGCTACACCACCCAATATGCCGGCAACCTTGTCAGCCTGCAGCGCGTCCCGCGCGCCAGCGGCCTGACATGGGATGAGGCCTTCGCTGCAATCAGCTCTGCCCCCGCCGAAATCCTCGGCGTAGGCGACCGCCTGGGCAGCTTGAAAGCTGGCAAGGCGGGAGATGTGGTGGTTTGGGATGGCGATCCGCTCGAACTGACCA
This sequence comes from uncultured Sphingorhabdus sp., assembly GCA_937873665.1. Next base: position 18,641 of record CALMYW010000394.1, on the reverse strand, counting down.
GCGCACCGACGCATGTTCTGATTGATGGCGTCGAACAGCCGCTCGGTAACAGGCAAGACAGGCTGCGTGACCGTTATCGTACACCGCAGGAAGGGGCATTGCCCAAAGCCTATGAACATTGATTAAAGTGGGTTGATACATCACCGTAGTGCTGAGCCTGTCGAAGCACGTCTCTCGGTAAAACGCCCTTCGACAGGCTCAGGGCTCCGGTTCAAGGATGGGATGGGGAAATGGATAGTCTGGCACCGCTTTTGACGGCTTGCGTTTTTTTCGTGGGCAGCCATTTCCTGATGTCGCACCCCTTGCGTCGACCCATGATTGGGCGACTTGGTGAAAAGGGCTTTCTCGGCGTTTACTCGCTGGTGTCGTTAGCGGGTTTTGGCTGGATGATCTGGGCGTTTTCGCAGGCGCCTGTGGGTGAGCTGTATTGGGCTCCGACCAATGCCATATGGATCGTCGCGAGCATACTGACCTTGCTCGCGGCAATCCTGTTCGTTGGGTCCCATCGTGGCAATCCTGCAATGCCTGATCCCGATGGCGATATGATCCGCACGCTAGCGGCCAAAGTGCCTACTGGCGTTTTCCGCGTCACCCGCCATCCGATGATGTGGGGATTTGCGCTATGGGGGCTGTCGCACATGCTGGTTGCGCCGCGCATGGACATTTTCCTGTTTAACGGTAGCCTTGTGTTCCTAGCGCTAGCCGGTTCTTACGGGCAGGATCGCAAGAAAGAAGCTTCACTCGGGGACGCTTGGGTCAAGTGGGAACGGCAGACGAGCTTCCTACCGCGCCTGTCGCAACTGGCGAAGGTTGAGCCACGCATATTGCTCATCGGCGTAATCTTCTGGCTTGCGGCCACCTGGGCGCACAATCTGTTCGGCAATTATGGGGCAGGCATTTACCGCTGGGTCGGTCTATAGCCTGACCATCCGCATGCCTGCTTCGCCATAGCGCGGTCCAGCCGTTCCACCGCGCGGTGCGGCGGCTTCGAGCTTGGCCAGATCGTCCGCATCCAATGTCACATCTGCGGCCCTGGCGCTGTCTTCCATAGTGACGCGGCGCTTGAAGCCCGGGATGGGAACGATGTCATCACCTTGTGCCAGCAGCCATGCCAGCGCTACCTGCGCGTTCGACGCGCCATGTTTGGCCGCGACTTCGCTGACGGCATCCACAACTTTCAAATTGGCTGTGAAATTGTCGCCCTGATAGCGCGGATCGTTTCGGCGCCAGTCATTTTCGGGCAGATCATCAAGGCTGCGGATCGATCCTGTCAGGAACCCGCGCCCGAGCGGCGAATATGGCACAAAGCCGATGCCGAGTTCGCGGCAGGTGGGCAGGATATCCTCTTCGATGTCACGCTCCCAAAGCGAATATTCGCTCTGCAGCGCGCTTATCGGGGCGACTGCAGCGGCCCGGCGCAATGTCGCGGGGCCAGCTTCGGACAAGCCGATATGCTTGATCTTCCCTTCTTTGACGAGGTCTGCCATCGCGCCGACGGTTTCCTCGATCGGCACATTGGGATCGACGCGGTGCTGGTAGAAAAGGTCGATGCAGTCGATGCCCAGCCTTTTGAGGCAACCTTCGACCGACTGCTTTGCATTGGCCGCAGAGCCGTCAACACCAACGATCTGCTTGCCATCAAAACGGAAACCGAATTTGGTCGCGATCACCAACCCGTCGCGCTTGCCCTTGATCGCTTCGCCGACCAGTTCCTCATTCTGGAACGGGCCATAGATCTGCGCAGTATCGAAAAAGGTGATGCCCAGATCGATCGCGCGGTGGATGGTCTTGATCGCCTCATCCGGATCGGCGGCTTCGCCATAGAGAATGTTACCGCCCTTGATCATCGGCATGCAGCCGACACCGATTGCGGAAACTTTCAGGCCATGGCCTAATTCACGATATTTCATGCTGCCTCTCCTTTTTCAAGGTCGCCCTCTGCGCGGGCGATGGTGCCGGTTACGGCGATATCCATGGTTACATTGCCAAATGTGCGCATGATATCGGGGAATGTCTCAATGGCAACCAGTACGGCCAGCGGTTCGATGGGAATGCCCATGGCGATGCAGATCGGCGCAATCGCTGCGATGAAGCTGATCGAGCCGGGAAGGCTGACTGAGCCAAGCGTGGTGATCGAGGCCACGGCAACGCCGATGACGATCTGCTCGGGTCCTAGTTCGATGCCCATCCAGTGCGCGACGTAGATGGCAACCGCCAGGTTCATCGCCGGGCTGGTTGCGCGGAAAATCGCGACTGCCATCGGCAGGACGATATCGGTGCTGCGCGCACCTACGCCGAGTTGCCTGGCTCCCTGCACCATTGCGGGAAGCGAAGCGAGTGAGCTTTGGGTCGAAATCGCTACCGACTGCGCCGGGATCGCTGCACGAGCAAAATCAAACAGGTTGAAACGTGCGCCGAACATCGCCACCGGATAGGCGGACAGCATGATGATTGTGCCGATGGCGGTGACTACCAATACATAATGCACGAGCGCGCCAAAAGCAGCTGCGCCTGCCGTCATCCCCAGCACCACGCCCAATGCAAATACGCCAATCGGAGCAAGGGCGAGCACCCAGCTGATAACCGTTACCATCGCTTCGGCCATGGCTTCGAAGAAGCCCGCCAATATCTGCTTCTTGCCAGCCTCCAGCCGCGTAATTGCGAAAGCAAAGGCGATGGTGAAGATGATGAGCGGAAGCAGCGCATCACTTGCCGCAGCCTGGAACGGATTGGTCGGGACCACCGCTTTCAGGAACTCGCTGAACGGCGGCGGCGCAGCAGCCGGTTCGACTGCGCCCATGGCTTGACGCAAGGCTTGTGCAGCATCCGGATCGAGCGGGAAAATCGCCAGCAGGGCAGGGGTGACAATCGCTGCCATGATGGTGACCAGCACGAGGATGGAGATCATGGTGATCACCGATCGTGTCGCAGTACGCCCGGCGCTCGCTGCGTTGGCTGTCTGTACAATTCCGGTAATCAACAAGGCGACGACGAGCGGGATCACTGTCATCCGAAGGCCGTTGAGCCAGATGGTGCCAACCACATCAGCGGCATCGTGGAAAAGCGGCGACCGGTCGCCAACCGCCATCCCGATCAGCAATCCGGCAATCAACGCTGCCAAAATGATCCACGCCTTTTTCATGCAAGCTCCCATTGTCGATTTTGCGCCTCTTATGCACTGCTGGACACAACTGACAAGCGGCAAGACTTTACGGCGGGAAGTGAATTTCCAGCTTGGACCTGTCCTTCTGGCTGGCTAAGGCTGGGCGTAACAAATAACGGGAGTCTGACAGTTGGGCGGCAGGAAATATTTCGGCACGGACGGTATCCGCGGACGGACCAATGCTAGCGCCATGACCGCCGAAATGGCGATGAAGGTCGGCCAGGCAGCGGGTGCGCATTTCCTGCGTGGCGATCACAAACACCGCGTCGTGATTGGCAAGGATACAAGGCTGTCGGGCTATATGGTTGAAAATGCGCTAGTGGCCGGTTTTACCAGCGTGGGCATGGATGTCGTCCAGTTCGGTCCCATCCCGACCCCTGCCGTTGCTCTGCTTACCCGTTCAATGCGCGCCGATCTGGGCGTGATGATTTCGGCAAGCCATAACCCCTATGAGGATAACGGCATCAAGCTGTTTGGACCCGACGGATTTAAGCTATCGGACGAAGACGAACATGCGATCGAGGCGCTGCTCGACCAGCCGCCCAAGCTTGCCAAGTCGATGGATATCGGCCGTGCTCGGCGCGTTGAGGATGCGCGCGGGCGTTATATCCACGCGGTAAAGGCGACCTTGCCCGAGCATATCCGCTTTGACGGTCTGCATGTCGTGCTCGATTGCGCGCATGGAGCGGCCTATCAGGTGGCGCCTGCCGCCATTTGGGAATTGGGAGCAAGGGTTACTGCGATTGGGGTCAATCCTAATGGCAAGAACATCAATGATCGCGTCGGTTCCACCCACACGGCGACGCTGCAGGAAACCGTGGTCGCTGCAGGTGCCGACATAGGTATTGCGCTGGATGGCGATGCCGACCGTCTGATTGTCGTGGATGAACAAGGCCGCGTTGTTGATGGTGATCAGATAATGGCACTGCTCGGAACCGCGATGAGCCGCAATGGTTTGTTACGTGGGAAAGGCATTGTCGCAACGGTGATGTCGAACCTCGGTCTTGAACGCTATTTGCAAAGCCAGAATCTCGAGCTCGTCCGCGCCAAGGTTGGTGACCGTTATGTGCTGGAGGAAATGCGCGCGCGTGGAATGAATGTTGGTGGGGAGCAATCAGGGCATATGATCCTGCTCGACCATGCCACTACCGGTGACGGAACCATAGCCGCGCTGCAGGTTCTCGCCGAACTGGTCGAGAGCGGGAAGAAGGCCAGTGAATTGCTGCATCTCTTCGATCCGGTTCCGCAGTTGCTCAAAAACGTACGCTATTCGGGTGGCAAGCCGCTGGAGAATGTTTCGGTCAAATCGGTGATTGCCGAGGCGGAAAAGGAGTTGGAGGGTTCGGGGCGCCTAGTCATTCGCCCATCAGGCACAGAACCGTTGATCCGTGTTATGGCCGAAGGTGACGATGCCAAACAGGTGCGTGCTGTTGTTGACCGTATCTGCGCTGCCGTAGAGGAGGCCGCCTGATGCTCGAAATGCGCCCCGATTGCGAAAAGTGCGGCGCCAATTTGCCGGCGCAATCTGGCGGTGCTTTCATATGCTCGTTCGAATGCACTTTCTGCGCCGAATGTGCCGATGCGCTCGACGAACGCTGCCCCAATTGTGGTGGTGAGCTGCTTGACAGGCCCACGCGCTCGGCAAAGCTTCTGGAAAAATATCCAGCTTCAACCGAGAGAAAGTATAAGGGATGACTACCGCACGCATCCTGATCATCGCTGGCTCCGACAGCGGCGGTGGGGCCGGCATTCAGGCCGACATCAAGACCGTCACCATGTTGGGCGGTCACGCGATGACAGCGGTGACCGCCATCACCGCACAAAATACGCTGGGCGTCGATGCGGTCCATATGATCCCAACGCAAATGGTGATCGACCAGATCGCGGCGGTACTCAGCGACATAGGCGTCGATGCAGTCAAGATCGGGATGATTGGTAGTGCGGAAACCGCGCATGCAGTTGCGGACAGCCTGTCCGAATTGTCCTGCCCGATTGTATTCGACCCCGTAATGGTTGCGAGCAGCGGGGCAATCCTTGCCGATGACGATACGATTTCGGCGTTCGAACGCTTGATGCGGCTTGCCACTTTGACGACGCCCAATCTGCCTGAGCTGGAGGCGTTGGGCGGGCGAGAGGCTTTGCTCGAACGCCATATCCCGCTCCTCATCAAGGGTGGGCATGCGGCAGGCGACCTTATTGTCGATCGCCTTGATCTGGCTGAGGGACAAGGTTTCGACTGGGCCGATCCGCGGATCGAAACGCGCAACACCCACGGGACCGGCTGCACGCTCGCCAGTGCTATTGCGACCGGATTGGGGCAGGGCTTTACGCTTGAACAGTCGATCGAACGCGCACGCCTGTTTGTTCGACTTGCTCTCCACGATGCGCCAGGACTCGGGCAGGGCCATGGGCCAATGGGCCACCAATATGTCCGTGAGGACGCTATGGTTGAAGGGCCTTCGCTCAACCAGGTGACAGTTGGTTGCACCAACTATGCGGCATCGGTCGATTTCTACAAGGCGCTGGGACTGCAGCAGATCGTAGATAGCCCGTCCAACGGCTATGCCCGGTTTGAGGTACCCAATGGCGTAACCTTCTCGATCCACGCCAGTGAAGATATCGGCACTTCCACCGTCGTCTATTTCGAAAGCAAGCGGCTTGATGCCTGGGTGAGCGAATTGCTGAGCGAGGGTTTTGCCTTCGAACAAATGCCGCTGGATGAAAGCTGGGGCTGGCGCGAGGCACGCCTGTTGGATCCATCCGGAAATATCGTATGCCTGTACAGCGCAGGCGAGAACCGGCGCTATCCCGCTTGGCGGATATGATTGTCGGTGTGGACGAGGCGGGCAGGGGGCCATTGGCCGGCCCGGTAGTCGCTGCTGCCGTTGTGCTTTGCGAAGGCGGGATAGACGGTCTTGACGATAGCAAGAAGCTGAGTGCTAAAAAGCGCGAGCAATTGGAGGCGCAGATCAAGGCGTCGTGTCGCTGGGCGATCGGCGTCGCCGATGTGGGGGAAATCGACAGTATCAACATATTGCAGGCAACGATGCTTGCGATGACACGCGCGGTTGATGCGTTAGCGATTGAGCCGGTCCAAGTGCTGGTAGACGGTAACCGCTTGCCTAAATGGCGTTACCCTGCACAGGCGGTAATTGGCGGCGATGCCATCCACCCCTGCATCTCTGCTGCCAGTATCATCGCCAAGGAGCATCGCGACCGTTTGATGCGCAGTTATGACGCGATGCACCCCGGCTATGGCTGGGCCTCCAACAAGGGTTATGGCTCTGCCGGGCATCTCTCAGCGCTGCGTCGCTTGGGGCCGACGCCTCTGCATCGCCGGAGTTTTGCCCCGGTCGCGCAGATGGAATTGCTGTAACTGAATGTAAAATCTTTGACGGTGAGTCTTTAGAGCAACACCACTAGGGGTTGAGTCTTGCTGGAATCGTAAGACTCCATATCTTGTGCCGGACTCCTTTCGTTCCGCCCATATTTGCGATTCCGCGAGGGAATCCAACGATTCGCAGCAATCGAAACTGCTTGACCTGCGAGTTCCGAAGACTCATCGCTGGCCTCTGATTTGCGCTGTTCAGGCGGGGAGCCTCGTTCAATGGGTGTTATGGAAAAAATTGCGGTCAAGCCGAAAGCCGCAGCCAAGGTCGCAAAAGTTGATAAGAAAAGCCTGCCTCTCGATAGCATCCTGAAAATGGACTGCATCGAGGCGATGCGGTCGCTTCCGGATGCCTGCGTCGACATGGTTTTTGCCGATCCGCCCTATAATCTCCAGCTCGGCGGCGATCTTCAGCGCCCCGATGGCAGCCAGGTCGATGCCGTTGACGATGATTGGGACAAGTTCGACAATTTCGCGGCCTATGACAAATTCACGCAAGAATGGCTGGCTGAGGCGCGCCGTATCCTGAAGCCCGACGGTACTTTGTGGGTTATCGGCAGCTATCACAATATTTTCCGCGTCGGCGCGACGTTGCAGGATCAGGGCTTCTGGATCCTCAACGACATCATCTGGCGCAAGTCGAACCCGATGCCGAATTTCAAAGGCACGCGCTTCACCAATGCGCATGAAACGCTGATCTGGGCGGCGAAGAGCGACAAGGCACGCTACACCTTCCATTATCGCTCCATGAAGACGCTGAACGACGAGCTGCAGATGCGTTCGGACTGGGTGATCCCGATTTGCGGCGGCAAGGAGCGTCTGAAGCTGAACGGCACCAAGGCGCATCCGACGCAAAAGCCCGAGGCGCTGCTCTATCGCATCCTTCTTGCCTGCACCAATCCAGGCGATGTCGTGCTTGATCCGTTTTTCGGCACTGGCACCACGGGTGCGGTGGCGAAGAGGCTGCAACGGCATTGGATCGGCTGTGAGCGTGACAGCACTTATTGCAAGGTCGCCGAAGAGCGCATCGAAATGGCGCTGCCGCTTGATGAAAGTTCGCTTGAAACGATGCAATCGCCCAAGTCGCAACCCCGCGTTGCCTTTGGCCAATTGGTCGAGAATGGCTATTTGCGGGCTGGCGCGCAATTGACCGACAAGAAGCGCCGCTTTGGTGCGATTGTCCGGGCCGACGGCTCGCTTGTGTGGAACAACAAATATGGCTCGATCCACAAAATCGGTGCGCTGGTGCAGAATGCGCCGAGCTGCAATGGCTGGATGTTCTGGTATTACCAGACCCGTGAGGGCGAATTGAAGGTAATTGACGAGTTGCGGCAGAATTATCTGCTCGCCAATGAGCCGTGAGGCAGATCTACCTACGCCCCTGCGCATTTATCGAGACGCCCATCGGGTTTGACGGGCAGGCCGCGCGGCTTGCCGGGACGATGGTCTATTTTTCGGCAGTTGAAGTCATCGAAACCGAGGGTGGTCAGCGGGCGTCAAAAGCACTGGTACCTCTTGCCGAATTGGTAGCGTATCTTGGCAGACTGCCGGCCGAGCTGGCCGAAAAGGCCCGGTCGCAACTTTCCAATATCACGTCGCCACGGCCTGCGCTAAAAATGGGTGTGCGCAACATCCTGCTCGATCAACCACGGGTCATGGGTATTTTGAACTGCACGCCGGACAGTTTCTCCGATGGTGGCAAGCATGGTGACGATCCGGAAACGCAAGCTCAGACTGGCGGTGCAATGGCAGCTGCTGGTGCAGCCATTATCGACATTGGTGGCGAATCTACCCGTCCCGGCGCTCCGCTGGTCTGGGAAGGCGACGAGATCAAGCGGGTGCAACCCGTGGTCGAACGCTTGGCCAAAGCGGGCCACGCCGTTTCGATTGATACCCGCAAGGCCGCGGTGATGGAGGCTGCCTTGCAATCGGGTGCGAAGATGATCAACGATATCTCGGCCTTGCTGTTCGATGATCGCACGCTTGAGGTTGCGAAAACAAGCAACTGCCCGATTGTGCTGATGCACGCGCCTAGCCAGTCGAGCGATCCGCACAAGAGTGACGGCTATCATGACGTGCTGTTCGATGTGTATGACTGGCTTGAGGAGCGCGTAGAGGCGTTGGTGGCAGCCGGGATTACGCGTGACCGTTTATTGGTCGATCCCGGCATCGGTTTCGGCAAATCGCTATCCGACAATCTGACACTGGCAAACAATCTGTCTCTGTTTCATGGCATCGGTTGTCCCGTCCTATTCGGGGCCAGTCGAAAACGCATGATAGGTGCCCTGTCAAATGAGGCCCCCGCCGACGCGCGGTTGGGCGGCTCGATTTTCCTCGCGATGAAGGCCGTCGAGCAAGGCGCTCATATCGTTCGTGTTCACGATGTGCCTGAAACAGTGCAAGCGATCCATGTCTGGCGCGGCTTGCGCGATGCAGCTTTGACCGCGGGTTAGGCGGCGGGTTTCACCCGTATCGTTTGTGAAGGCTCCGATGCTATCCTTCAAGCAGGAGATTCAACCATGATCGCAAAATATGTTGTCGCCTATATCGCGACGGGCGTCTCTTTTGCATTGATCGACAGCGTCTGGCTGCGAACCATGTATGAGCGTCTGTATAAACCCGAAATCGGCAGCTTGATGTACGAGGGTGGCTTCCGTCTTGGGCCAGCGGTGGTCTTCTATCTGCTCTACATATTGGGCATGATGATCTTCGCTGTCGGCCCCGCGTTGCACAACGGCAAGTGGCAGACCGCCTTGCTTTGGGGCGCGCTGCTCGGCTTCTTTTGCTATATGACCTATGATCTGACCAACTATGCCACGCTGAAGGTTTGGAGCACCAAGGTGACTGTGCTCGACATTATCTGGGGAACAATTTTAACCGGTTCCGCATCCCTATGCGGATGGTGGGCGACCACGCTGATCCTCGGGAAGAATTAAGCGGCGCTGCTTTCGATACCTAGATCGGCAAGCTTGCGGTACAGCGTCGATCGGCCAATGCCGAGGCGCCGGGCGACCTCGGTCATACGGCCACGATAATGGCCGATGGCGAGGCGGATGACATCGGCCTCGATTTCCTCAAGCGGCCGCATATTGCCGTCCTGTTCGAACAGCGAGACGCCGGCACCTTCTTTATGGCTGGATACAGCTTCGGTTCGTCTGCCGACTGCAGTTGCGATTTGGGGAAATTCGTCGGGCGTCAACGCATCGCGATCGCAGAGCACTGCGGCACGGAAAAGCGCACTCTGCAGTTGGCGAACATTCCCCGGCCAGTCATAGTTGCGGAGAAGCTCAAGGGCTTCTTCGGTAATCCCCAAGCTGCGCAGGCCAGGCTGGTTTGACATGCGTCCCAGAAAGTGGCGGGCAAGAGCGGGAATATCGCCGATACGGTCACGTAGCGGTGGTATGTGGAGTTGAACCACATTGATACGGTAATACAGGTCTTCGCGGAGTGCGCCGCTCGCCACTTTGGCCATCAAGTCATGGTTGCAGGCGGTAATTACGCGCACATCGATGCGATAGCCGTGCGGAGAACCCAATGGCTGTATTTCGCCCTCGGTTAGCAAGCGCACCAACCGGACCTGCGTTTCCGATGGCAGCTGGTCGATCTCGTCGAGAAATACAGTCCCGGTATCGGCTTGCTGCAATATGCCGACGCGGCGATCAAAAGCGCCGGCAAATGCATCCTTTTCATGACCGAAAAGAACGGAATCGAGCAGATTGGGTGCAAGAGCACCGCAATTCACTTTCAGGAACGGCAAGCGTGCGCGCGGTGACGCGGCATGAATGGCATCGGCAACGACTTCCTTGCCGACTCCGCCTTCGCCTTCGATCAAAATCGGGGCCTTGCTACGCGCCGCCTTCGCCGCAATGGCCAGCGCCGTGCGGAAGGCAGGTGCTGAACCGATGATCTCGTCAAATTCAAGCTGGTGCCCGATTTTTTCCGTCAATGGCTGGAGTTCGCCAAAATCCTTGGCATGATCGGCGGCCAGACTGAGCGCCGCGATGAGACGCTCTGCCGCGACTGGCTTGATGATATAGTCCGAAGCGCCTGCACGCATCGCCTCGATCGCGCTGTCAGTCGATCCGATGGCGGTCATCAGCAACACAGGCAAAGCGGGACGGCGCGATTTGAGTTCGGCGATCAGTGTAGCGGCATCCGATCCCGGAACCCATTGATCGAGAAGGATAGCGTCGAGCATCATGCCATCCTGGGTACCCAGCATGGCAATGGCAGTTTCGGCATCGCGGGCGAAAATCGTCCGCCAACCTGCACGACTGGCAATAGCCGACACCAACCTGCACTGGGCAGGCTCGTCGTCGACAAGCATCAGCAATCGTGTCTCTTTTTCCGCCATCGAAATCCCATCGGGCACTTGGTGAAGCAATGCGGTAACAAGAAGAGGTAAAGAGGCGATTAAGCATCCAGTAAAATTTCTGTGGTCGAGGCGCTTGAGCAATACCGCCCATCTGGCTATTAGCCCCGCATAGCCTATGTTTGGGGCAGGTTTTTAGGGAGGCTGAAATGGCTGGAAATCAGGACATGCGCGCAGCAAGTGAAACCTATTCGGGGTTTCTTTCGCTGTTGAAATGGGGAACCATTGCGTCGGTTGCGGTCACCGTTCTCGTCGTGCTGATTATCGCATAACGTGACCAAAATCGCAGTTCTCAAGGAAGTCGCATCCGGCGAAACCCGGGTTGCGGCCTCGCCGGAGACGGTGAAGAAATTCATCGGACTGGGTGCAAGTGTTGCCGTCGAAAAAGGCGCAGGCCTTGCGGCTTCGATTTCCGACGCAGACTATGAAGCCGTCGGTGCGACTATCGGCACGGCCAGCGCGGTTATCAAGGATGCAGACATTGTCCTTGGCGTGCAGGGACCCGATCCCAAGGCGCTGAAAGGTGCGGCCAAAGGCGCATGGATTGTCGCCGGGCTTGATCCTTTTGGTCAGCGCAAGCGCGTGGATGAATATGCTGCAGCTGGGGTTGAGGCGCTGGCGATGGAATTCATGCCGCGCATCACCCGCGCGCAATCGATGGACATCCTCTCCTCGCAGTCGAACCTCTCTGGCTACAAGGCAGTGATTGACAGCGCTGCAGCCTATGGTCGCGCTTTTCCGATGATGATGACCGCTGCCGGCACAATTACGGCTGCGAAGGCGTTCATCATGGGGGTCGGGGTTGCGGGCCTTCAGGCGATTGCTACTGCTCGCCGACTGGGTGCGGTTGTTTCGGCTACCGACGTTCGTTCGGCAACCAAAGAACAAATCGAGAGCCTTGGTGCGAAGCCGATCTTCGTTGAAAATGTCGCCGGTATCGAAGGAGAGGGCGCTGGCGGTTACGCAACCGAAATGTCGCCCGAATATCAGAAGGCACAGGCCGAACTGGTATCGAGCCATATCGCCAAGCAGGATATCGTCATCACCACCGCACTGATCCCCGGACGGGCTGCTCCGCGCCTGATTTCGGATGTACAGATTGCCAGCATGAAACCCGGCAGCGTCATTTTCGATCTCGCGGTTGCGCAGGGCGGCAATGTCGAAGGCTCGAAGCCCGACGAAGTTGTCATCAAGCATGGCGTGAAGATCATCGGTTATTCGAACACACCTGCGCATTTGGCCGCCGATGCATCTGCGCTCTTCGCGCGCAACCTTTTCAACTTCCTGTCAGCCTTTTGGGACAAGGAAGCGGGCAAGCCAGTATTGCCTGACGATGACGAAATCACCGCAGCTATCCGCCTGACCAAGGACGGCAAGGTTGTGAACGAGAGGCTGCTAGGGTGAGGAACATTTTGGCACGTGGAATTGTGGTAGCCGCCATATTGTTGTCTGCGGCTAGCATTTCATTTGCTCAAGATTCAGAACGAGTGCCGGAGGACCGATCAGTCCCGCCCCATGAAGATTTATTTCGTGCTCAGGAAAGTATTTCGGCTGTACTGTGCAAGGCACCGACAAAAGCTGTCGAACGACGTCGCTTGGATCGAAAATACAAGAAGCGCATTTCCCTAGTACATATCGCCGTTGCCAAAGAGTTTGGTGAAACGGTAGCAAATTCGGAATTGATTTCTGTTTTGCCTTGCGCCCAATTTCGTTCTGATTCAAAGTTCAAGAAGGGGTTGCGCGAGGCCGAACAAAATCTTTCTGATGTGCTGGAAAAATGGGAACTCCGTTACGGTATAAATGCAAAACGCACATCTGAAATCCTCCCCCTTTGGGGGAGGTGGCAGCGCGTAGCGCTGACGGAGGGGGGCTGAATGGAAGATCATAGCCCAGCAGCTTTGAAACGCGCACGCAAATTGCGGAAAGAAATGACGCTCCCCGAAGTACTTTTGTGGCGGTTGCTGAAAGGCAAGCCTATGGGTGTAAAGTTTCGCAAACAGCATCCCATTGGCGAATTTGTCGTTGATTTCTATTGTGCGGAGAAGCGTCTGGGCATTGAGATTGATGGAATAGCTCATGATATGGGCTGCAATCCAAACCGCGATGTTCGCCGCGATGCCGCTATCAACAAATTGGGCATACAGATTGTTCGTATAGCCGCATCGGAGGTTCTGCGCGACGTCCATGCCACAGCTGACGCCATTGTTCGGCTTTGTGCCGATAACCCCCCACCGTCAGCGCTGCGCGCTGCCACCTCCCCCAGAGGGGGAGGATTTGGAAAGGCCCCATAATGGACTTCATTTCAATCCTATCGATCTTCGTACTGGCCTGTTTCGTTGGCTATTATGTTGTTTGGTCGGTCACACCTGCACTGCACACGCCCTTGATGGCGGTGACTAATGCGATTTCCTCAGTGATTATTGTTGGTGCGCTGATTGCGGCGGCGGCTTCTGGTGCTCCCGGGGCGAAGTGGCTTGGGCTACTCGGTGTGGTGCTCGCAAGCATCAATATCTTTGGCGGTTTTGCCGTCACCGAGCGCATGCTCGCCATGTACAAGAAGAAGGACAAGTAGAGCATGGAACATGCAGCCGTTCCCGCATGGGCCTTGCTTGCCTATCTTGTTTCGGGGGTCTTTTTCATCCTCGCCCTCCGTGGCTTAAGTTCGCCTGCTTCATCGCGTCGAGGTAACCGCTTTGGCATGGCCGGAATGCTGATTGCGGTGGCGACCACCGTTTATACGCATATGCCGATGATCGCGGGCGACCTGCAAAACAGCTATGTAGGTCCTGATTTTGCGACACTGGGTCAGATATTTGCTGCAATCGGCATAGGTGCCGTCATTGGCATCGTAACTGCCCGCAAGATTGCCATGACCGACATGCCGCAACTGGTGGCGGCCTTTCACTCGCTCGTTGGTATGGCGGCTGTGCTGGTCGGGATAGCGGCTTATCTAAACCCGGAAGCGTTCGGGATTCTCGACGCGAATGGAGAAATTCTTACGGTAAGCCGCATCGAGATGGGGCTGGGCGTCGCCATTGGTGCGATCACTTTTTCGGGCTCCGTCATCGCATTCCTGAAACTGGCGGGTAAGATGTCGGGCGCGCCCATTTTGTTGCCGATGCGCCATGTGATCAACTTGGGAACATTGGTCGCGATTATCGGGCTGACGGCCTATTTCGCGATTGTCCCGACCACGGGCACCGAATGGGTTTTCTGGACGATTGTTGTCCTGTCCTTCCTGATCGGTTTCTTGCTGATCATCCCGATTGGCGGCGCGGATATGCCGGTCGTTGTATCGATGCTCAACAGCTATTCGGGCTGGGCGGCTGCGGCGATGGGCTTCACGCTGCACAATAGCGCGATGATTATTACCGGCGCGCTGGTTGGTTCTTCGGGGGCTATCCTTTCGTACATCATGTGCAAGGCGATGAACCGCAGTTTCATTTCGGTGATTGCAGGTGGTTTTGGTGCAGATTCGGGCGCAGCTGCAGGTGGCGCGGCGAAAGTCGATCGACCGTGGAAACGCGGCTCTGCAGAGGACGCCGCCTATATGATGAGCCAGGCCGAAAGCGTCATCATCGTCCCCGGCTACGGCATGGCGGTGGCACAGGCGCAGCACGCACTGCGTGAGATGGCAGACCTCCTCAAGAAGGAAGGCGTCAGCGTCAAATATGCGATCCATCCCGTAGCGGGCCGTATGCCAGGGCATATGAACGTGCTGCTCGCCGAGGCCAATGTGCCCTATGATGAGGTGTTCGAACTGGAAGACATCAACAGCGAATTTGCCCAAACCGATGTGGCCTTCATCATCGGCGCGAACGATGTGGTGAATCCCGCAGCAAAGACCGACAAAACCTCGCCCATCTATGGCATGCCTGTATTCGATGTCGACAAGGCCAAGACCGTGTTTTTCATCAAGCGCAGCATGGGCGGCGTGGGCTATGCGGGTGTAGATAACGATGTCTTTTACATGGACCAGACGATGATGCTGCTCGCCGATGCCAAGAAAATGGTCGACGATATTGTGAAGGCCTTGCAGCACTAAGCCGCAACACGCTATCCACTGAATCAACAATTCGCCCCGGCCCTTTGACCGGGGCGATTCGATTCAGTTATTGGAAAGTTCAACATGCGCAAAATCGGCCTGATCGGCGGAATGAGCTGGTATTCGACCGAGTTTTACTATCGCCGCATCAACAAACAGGTGCAGCGCCGCGCCAATGCGATGTGCAGTGCACCGATGATCCTCGATAATCTCAATTTTTGTGATCTGGCCAAGGCAACGACCGATCAGGATTGGGATCGTGTAGCTGAAGTCTTGATAGCTTCCGCCCAACGGCTTGAGGAAGGCGGCGCTACCGCCATCCTGATCGGGGCAAACAGTATGCACAAGGTGCATGATCGCGTTTCGAGTGCGGTGAAGGTGCCGGTTCTGCATATCGCTGACGCGGTCGGTCAGAAGATGAAGGCGGACGGTGTCGAATCCGCCGCATTGATCGGTACACGCAACGTCATGGCTGAAAACTGGTACCGCCAGCGGCTTGTGAAGCATGGCGTCACATTGCTTCCGTGGGAGGCAGATGACGTGGAAGAGCTTGATCGCATCATCTACGAAGAATTGATGGCCGGGCAGGTCGTCCGCAATTCCGAACGTGCGCTCAAGACGATGATCACCGAAATCGACAAGGATGGTGCCGACGCCGTGGTGCTTGGCTGCACCGAATTGGGAATGATTGTCGACACAAAGGCGAACGTGCTGCCAATTTATGACAGTGCCGAAATCCATGCCGATGCGGGTGTTGACTGGATTTTCGGCGACGCCCCCTGAGGAAGCTCTTGGCAAGTCTGCGCGGATATTGCAGACTTGTGAAATGAGGATGAGGGTCATAGGCATAAATGCCATCGCCGCTGCCAGTCTTGCAATTGCGGGCTCGACAGCTTTTGCCAAAACCATATCGGTCGCTGCTGGGGACGATGCACAGGCGCGTTTGCAAGAGGCGCTGATTGGCGCAGCGCCGGGCGATGTTGTCGAACTGGGCAGCGGTCGTTTCAAATTGACCGACGGGCTTTCACTCGATGTGCCGAAGGTGACAGTGAAGGGGCAGGGAAGCGGGCAGACCATATTAGATTTCACCGGGCAATTGGGTGCTGGTGAAGGCTTGTTGGTGACCTCTGACGATGTTGTGCTTCGCGATTTTGCGGTTGAAAACACCAAGGGTGACGGCATCAAATCCAAGGGCGCCGATCGCATCGTCTATTACCAGCTTCGGGTCGAATGGACCGGCGGGCCTAAGGAAACCAACGGTGCCTATGGCATCTATCCGGTCGAAAGCCAGGATGTGCTGGTCGACAGCGTGTTGGTCCGCGGCGCATCGGATGCGGGCATCTATGTCGGCCAGTCACGCAACATCGTGGTGCGCAACTCGGTCGCGCTGGAAAATGTTGCCGGTATCGAGATAGAGAATAGCTACGACGCCGACGTCCACGATAATCTGGCGACGCGCAACACGGGCGGCATATTGGTATTCGATTTGCCCAACCTGCTACAGATGGGTGGCAAGAATGTGCGCATTTTCGAGAATGTCGTCGTCGACAACTCGACACCCAATTTTGCACCCAAGGGCAATATCGTCGCCAATGTACCGACCGGTACCGGCGTGATGGTGATGGCCAACCGCAACGTACATGTGTTTGACAACATGCTCGGCCAGAATGGCACGACCAACATTATGGTCGTTGGCTATCGCTACCCGCAGCAAGACCCGAAATATGATCCCATTGCGCGGGGCGTCGCCATTTGGGGTAATCAGCATGATAAAGCAGGCTGGGACCCCAAATTTCCGGGTAGTCAGCAGATTGCCCAGGCATTGGGTGGCAGTCTGCCCCCGATTTTCTGGGATGGCGCTGGCGGGGCAGAAGCGCAGCCCATTGTTGCCGACCCCGTTCCCGCGCTTTCGCTGGGGCTGGCCGACCTGAAAGCATCTCCCGAAAGTGCGCAGCCCGTGATGCTGCAGTACAGTGCCAACCTGCCGCAGGAATTGCCCCGTATCCGGCTACCTGAATCGATGGAGGCGGTGGTCCGCTGATGCGCTTGCTGATTGCCGCTGCGGCAGGGCTTGCGCTTACCGTTTCGGTGAAAGGAAAGCCGCCGCAGATTGATGATGCTGCAATAACATCCACAGATAATCCGCCGCTGCTATCCAGCTTCGGTTTTTTCAATGGCGGCGCGGATAGGCCCGCTTCAGCATTGCTGCCTTACAATCTCCGCACCCCGCTTTTCACAGATTATGCCGAAAAGCAGCGATTCCTGTATCTGCCGAAGGGGAAGAAATTCACCATCGATCCCGATGGCCGGCTGATATTTCCTGTGGGCAGTGCGCTCATAAAAAGTTTCGGCTACCATGATGCTTCGGGCAAGCTCAACATCATCGAAACGCGACTATTGCTGCACAAGGCGGACGGATGGGTTGCCTTGCCTTATGTGTGGAAAACGGATGGCAGTGATGCGGAATTGAAAGTTGGCGGGGCTCGCAAACCCGCTATATTCAAAAAGCCGGACTTCACGCAAATGTCCATAAGCTACGCCGTTCCGAACAAAAACCAGTGCAAGCAATGCCACTCGACCAAAGACAGCGTGATGCCCGTCGGACCGGTATGGCAAAATCTCTCCTTTGCCGACACAAAGTCGCGCCTTGCCTTTGAAAAGCGTGGAAATTTGGCGGGAGCCGTGCCGTCATTCGAGGCCAAATGGGATGATCCAAAGTCCGGCGCGCTTGAGGCAAGGGCGCTGGCCTATTTGCGCGTCAATTGTGGCCACTGCCACAAGCCGACCGGATCGGCATCAAACTCCGGTCTGTTTTACGACGATCACGAACGCAACTCGGCCGCACTTGGTATTGGCAAGCGACCCGTGGCAGCGGGCAGGGGATCGGGCAATTTCGAATTCGTCATCGAACCCGGCCATCCAGAGCGTTCGATCCTCATCTACCGAATGAAAAGCATAGACCCGGGAATTGCGATGCCCGAACTGGGGCGGGCAACCGAGCATTACGAGGGCGTGGAGCTCTTGGAAGCCTGGATAAAATCGCTGCCCGCCAGCTGAACTATTGCCGCATCAAGGCGGCCAGATTGTAGCGACTGCCGCTCCACGGCTCGAAATAGCCTTCAATCGCAGGATGGTTCACCGGTCCGTTTTCAGCATCGGGCAGCAGGTTCTGCTGGCTGACATAGGCGATATAGCTGCTGTCCGCATTTTCGGCGAACAGGTGATAGAATGGCTGATCCTTGCTGGGGCGAACGGCTTCTGGAATAGCATCATACCATTCGTCACTGTTGGCAAACACAGGGTCTATATCGAACACGACACCGCGAAAATCGAAGATACGGTGACGGACGACGTCGCCGATGGAGAAGCGGGCTTCGGCGATAGGGGGCATTTCAGGATTCGCGCTCATCGTTGCAATATCGTAGCGCAATCGCATTCTTGCAACCTTGCGCTTGGCAAAGCCGGAATCATTCGCTAATGGCCGCGCTCTGTCGCACGGGCGCGCCTTTTACAGGCATCGACCAAAGCCCGAAAAGACGTGCGGACAGATGCCGGAGTGGTCGAACGGGGCGGTCTCGAAAACCGTTGTGCCAGTAATGGTACCCAGGGTTCGAATCCCTGTCTGTCCGCCATTTGATATTAAAAAAATTGGAAAAATGTTGCAAAAACAGGA
>CALMYW010000393.1 GCA_937873665.1 uncultured Sphingorhabdus sp. | reverse complement strand
CTGTCTGTCCGCCATTTGATATTAAAAAAATTGGAAAAATGTTGCAAAAACAGGAGCTTACCGAAGGTATTCTCCAAGAGAAGAACTCGTTGAAACTTATTTCTGACAACCCGGTGGTGCCCGTTCGTATCTAGCCTAGTAATTAATTCCAGTTGAGCAAATTTTGAGCTTCCTTCGAAACTCATGCAACGGTGGCCATTAGATGTACGATGCGAATAAGCGAACCTTACCATTAATTTTGCGGGAACATGAGAAATCGTTCACACCGTTCTCATTGCGACATAAGTAAACAACTTCGAACGGGCCATCAAACTGGCGCAGTGCGGCATGACCTTCTCGAAGACCGCTGCATAGTGAATCGCCTCCAACATAAATTGGAATTCTGTCAGAAACTACTTGCCATAATTCCGCTGCTTTGGGCGTCGACCCGGCGATTCCGCTATTTCCTTCTTTTGGGTTAATGTTGACAACTAATGCGGGAAAATCGAGGACCACATCAACATTGTTCAGTTTATAAGTGACGGTCGCAAATATTTTCCTCCCGCGAGCAGCGGACGAAAGAATGGCATCAAAGGAGCGCAGTTCGGTGAGGAAATAGCGCGATTTTGAAGCAGGTGCGAAATGAGGTGGCGTACCGTAAGGGTTGCGAACGCACTGATGTTGCAAATTTTCTGATTGAGGGGACTCATAGCGACGCTCGATAATTGAACTGCCGTCGCTGCCCATAATAAATGAAATAGTGGATGCCCCGCCTGATGATTCTATCATGTCCGAATAGGCGCTAACGCGATGATCAAAAGTATTTTCGCGTGGGTGGTTTGCAAGCAGCACATAACTGGTCTCTTTTCCGCCTGAGCTTATCCGCGCCCGCCCAGTGACACTGATGAAGAGGCGGTTTACAGCTGAATTGTAGAAGTGGAATGCTTGGCCATAATGTAGAATATCTACCTTGGGGCTTGTAAGTAATAAAAAAACGAATGCAGCAATGGAGAGTCCGATGACCGCGGCAGCGAATTTGCCTAACTCGATTGTTATTTTATTCCACATGAGCGCCTCCAATCAGTTTGGCATCGTACTGCATGCCAAATTAAAGTTTCGAAAATTTTAGCATGTGGAAAAGGTGTAATAGGAAAAATTTCGCATAATAGGTCTCGGATGCCGGGTGCAGTTGGAGCATCACGATGTCATGCAAAGTTATGCAGAATGTCCCCGAACGTCGCTCTTCTATAATATGAAGCAAGCTGGTTTTTGAGAACGCATCGGAGAGGACCGATCAATATCTTGACGTTGGCGTACCTTCCTTGATCTGGTTGACCTATTAGTGAGTGCTTGCCATGATCTGGAGTGATACAAGGCGGATTGTTTGTAGATTGGTGTACCGTCAATTGAAGCTTTTACATGCCATAAACGAACCGGAAGTGTGAGGTTTGCTATGAATTCAACCGATTTCCGCTAGCGCTATACTTCGCTTTCAATTGCTTTTCACTGGGTCATGGTGCTGCTGATCACGGCGGTATACGCGACGATGTTGCTCCTCGAAACTACCCCAGGGGGACCGATATTCGCGAGGGGCTGAAGGCCTGGCATTTCATGCTGTGGCTGCTGGTTCTGATTTTGATTGTTGTGCGCATCGTTGCACGGCTGATGAAGGCGAAGCCGACAATCGTCCCGGAACCGGCTGCGTGGCAGCGTTTGCTCGCTAATGTCACGCATTTTGCGGTTTACGCATTCATGGTGGCGATGCCCCTCGCAGGATGGACTATCCTGAGTGCGGCAGGAAAACTGATACCGTTTTTTGGGCTGGAATTGCCAGCATTGGTCGCCCCGGACAAGGACCTAGCTGGTCAGATCAAGGAATTGCACGAGCTGTCCGGGACAATCGGCTATTACATTATCGGCCTGCATGTAGCGGCGGCGCTTTTCCACCATTATATTATCAAGGATAACACCTTGATAAGGATGCTACCCGGCACAGGGTAATGCCGGCTGCTTCGACCGAGGGGTTGATCGCGCTCGTCCCGTTTTGATCAGGGCTTTTTGATCTCCATCGTGGAAATGGGCAGACCGTACACCTGCATGTTATGGCTGTGGCAGAGTTGGTGGAGCGCGAAGATTGTGCCCATTGCTTGCGGTCGGCCCATGGCATCGTGCGCGGCATTGATGGCTTCTTTCGCCATTTTGAGGGCGAAACGTGGTTTGGCCGCGATCACGCTGGCCATGCCGAGCGTTGCCGTCTCAAGCTCTGCAAGCGGTACGACACGGTTGATGAAGCCTGTCGCGGCTGCTTCCTGTGCGCTTATCCAGCCCGCGGTGAACAGCAGTTCCTTGGCCTTGCGGATGCCAAAGTCATAGGGATGGTTGAAAAATTCGGTACCGCAGACTCCCAAATCGATGGTGTTGTCGCAAAAGGCAGCATTGTCTGACGCAATCACCAGATCGCACGCCATCACCAGCATCAATCCGCCCGAAATGCAGCGGCCCTGCACCTGGGCGATGGTCGGCTTGGGCACATTGCGCCAGCGTTCGGTCAGGTCGAGATAGACCTCTTTCTCCACGGCATATCGGCCTTCAGCGCCGGGGGCGGTAAAGTCGGCCCAATTGCCAAGGACATCGAAATCGGTTGGCTGCACATCGCGTTGTTTAAGGTCATGCCCGCTGCTGAAATCCGGGCCGTCAGCTGCAAGGATGATCACGGCGACTTCCTCGTTGCGTGCACATTCGGTGAATGCCGCGTCGAGCTGGTAGAGCATGGCGAAATTCTGGGCATTGCGCTTTTCTGCGCGGTTTAGGACGATACGGGCTACACCCACAGCAGGGTGCTCGATCTTGACCAATGGCTCGCCGGCCTCATTGGTTTTGATGACTGTCATCGCACATCCTCCCTCGCATCACAGCCGGACTCGGCTCTCCTGATGCAATGGCTATCAATGCCGGGCCTGAGCGCATAGGGGGAAATTTAATTGACCGATTAATATGCGGTTGCACTTGCCGGTCAAATTTGGTCAATGGCGCGCATGACTGACAATGAACGCATCCCCGTTATCATCGGCGTAGGCCAGATCAATGATCGTCCAGAAGACCCTGACAATGGCCTCGATCCGCTAGGGTTGATGGTAGAGGCGCTGAAGCGAGCCGAGGCAGACAGCGGGGTTTCGTTGCTGGCGCGATTGGATAGTGTGGCGGTTGTTGACCAGATCAGTTTTCGCGATCTCAACCCGCTCGATCGCAAGCTGGCCGATGCGCTCGGTGCCCAGCCGTCGGTCTGCTATCAATCCGAAGCCCCGCATGGCGACACGCCGATCCGGCTGTTGAACGAAGCTGCAAACCGCATAGGGGCAGGGGAGATCAAACTGGCTGCGGTTGCTGGCGCAGAGGCTCTGCGGACGATTGCCGGTCGTCTTGCAAAGCATGCCACGCCGCAATCAGACGTGTTCGAAGGCGTCCGCAAGGAGGCAAAACGTGAGCCCGGTTATGCCCAACAACATGGCTTGAACGCGCCCGTTGATGTGTACCCACTCTACGAAAATGCCGGTCGCGCGGCTTATGGCCAGACCTTGGCCGAGGGGCAGGCGGAGAGCGGCGAAATCTGGTCTCGCTTCAGCCAGGTGGCGGCGGGTAATGAAGGCGCATGGATCCGCAAACCGACAGCGCCTGAGGAAATCATAACGTCGAACGAAAAAAATCGTCCGATCGCCTTTCCCTACAATAAATTGATGGTCGCGAACGCCTCGGTCAACCAAGGAGCTGGATTCATCGTCGCCAGCCTTGCCGAAGCGCGCCGCCTTGGCGTTGCCGAAGACAAGATGATCTATGTCGGAATGGGCGCTGCGGCAAAGGAGGCTTACAGCTTCTTGCAACGCGATCGTTACGACCGCTCGGTAAGCATGGAAATCTCGATCCGCCGCACCCTGGACCTCAACAAGATGAGCGGCGCGGATTTCGATTTTGTTGAATTGTACAGCTGCTTCCCCTGCGTGCCCAAAATGGCGCGGCGTATTCTCGGTTGGCCGGTCGAAAAACCGGCGACTGTTTTTGGCGGCTTGACCTTCGGTGGCGGCCCGATCGCCAACTATATGAGTCATGCTGTCGTTTCGATGGTCGAGAAGCTGCGCAAGGAAGGCACCAACGGCTTCCTGTTCGCTAATGGCGGTTTTGCGACCGATAACCACTGCATCGTTGTTTCGAACAAGCCCTTGGCCGCGGCGCAATTCCCTCAGAATTTCGATTATCAGGCAGAGGCGGATGCGGCGCGCGAAGCGGTGCCCGAACTCGACAAGGATTATGTCGGTGCAGGCAAGGTGGAAACCTATACGGTATTCTATGGCCGCGACGGGAGCCCCAAGGGCGGTGTCGTGGTCGCACGCACGCCAAGTGGTGACCGCACCCTTGCGCATGTCGATGTGACAGATGGCGCAATGATCGAATTCCTCACGGGCGGTAAAGAAGAACCCGTCGGAACCTCAGGCGCAGTTGTTGTAGATGCCGGTGGCCGCAGGATTTGGGCCCGCGCTTAAGCGGGCTCCTTCACCCTCAGCGTAGCAAGCGCCGCCAGCGCCATCACGGCAGCGGCGAAGGCCATCGTCCAAATGGGTTCGGTCGGGAAGTATGCTTTCAGGATCGAACCCATAACCGTTGCCACCAGCAATTGCGGCACAACGATGAAGACATTGAACAGCCCCATATAAATGCCAAGCTTGCTTTGCGGAAGGCTGGAGGCAAGGATGGCGTAAGGCATTGCGAGGATCGATGCCCAGGCGATGCCGATGCCTATTTCGGCGAGCAACAGCATGTGCGGATCCCTGATGAACAGGAAGGCTGCAAAGCCTGCCGAACCGGCGAGCAAGCAGGCCATATGCGTATTCACCTTGCCGAACCTTTGAGCCAGTTTGGGAAGCAGGAACAAAGCGGCAAGGGCAGCGACGCCGTTGTAAACGGCAAAGAGGATGCCGACCCAATTACCACCTTCATTATAGGCCGCCGATGC
Source organism: uncultured Sphingorhabdus sp. (assembly GCA_937873665.1). The sequence continues at coordinate 430,587 of CALMYW010000393.1, read as the reverse complement.
GGGGTCGCTTGAGCCAAAAGCATATTGGGCGACAACCGGCGTCGTGTAGATCCACATGATGAACAGGGCCGACCAACTGAAAAATTGCGCCAATGCAAGTTTCTTCATGATTTCGGGCATTCCCGAAAAGTCGCCGACAATATGGCTGAGCATATTGTTGTCGCGCCCGCTCTTCGCCAGCTGGATGGCAATGAGGCTGGCGAAGCCATAGCCTGCCATCAGAGCAGCGAGCAGATAGACTTCTTTCTCCAGACCCATGAAAGAAACGAGCATCGCGACGCCAGCGCCTGCGGCAATCCACACCAGCGCTGAAACGGGGGAACGCGCGGCGAGGGCGCGAATGGTTGAGCTATCGCTGTCGGCACTGTCCTGCCCGAATGCACGCAATTCGTCGGGGCTGTATTCTTGCGTGCTGAAGACGGTCCACAATACGGAAAGCAGGTAGATCAAGCCGCCAAACCAGAAACTGTATTTGACGGTATCCGGGATCCCGCCGCCCGCCACTTCGTTGGCGACCCCCAGATGATCAAGCACCCAAGGGAATATCGAACCGACGACAGCGCCTGCACCGATAAAGGCAGTTTGCAGCGAATAGCCGGCTGTGTGCTGGTCCTTGCGGAGCATGTCGCCGACAAAAGCGCGGAACGGCTCCATCGAAACGTTGATCGAAGCATCAAGTATCCAGAGCATAACCGCGGCAAACCATAGGGCAGGGGCAAGCGGCATTACGAACAACGCCAGTGAAGCCATGATCGCGCCAGCAAGGAAATAGGGACGGCGACGGCCGAGTTTACCCAACCATGTCCGGTCGCTCATATGGCCAATGACAGGTTGCACCAGTAATCCTGTGAGAGGCGCCGCAATCCACAGGGCGGTTAGGTTATCGAGGCTTTCACCCAAGGACTGAAAGATGCGCGACATGTTGGCATTTTGCAGGGCAAAGCCAATCTGAATGCCGAAAAAGCCGAACGAAATATTCCAAAGACCCCAAAAGCCTTGACGCGGCTTTTCCATAACCCTCTCCCGATTATCTTTTGCTGCAACTTGGCAGCGAATTGGCAGGGCGGCAATATTTCGGGCAGCGCGATACTGTTACGTATACGAATACGTAGGGCTCAATGTGCTCCGCAGGATTTGCGGACCACAAGCTTCGCCGGAAGCGTATAACTTTCAGCGCTCTTGCCCTCTATCAACTTCAACAATGTGTCGACCAGAACTTCTCCAGCAGTGCGATAGTCCTGCTGCACCGTCGTCAACGGCGGATGAGCAAGGCTGGCTGCAGGAATGTCATCGAAGCCGATAACCGCAATATCGCCCGGGATAGTCGAACCGGCAGCTTCGATTGCCCTGATGGCACCTATCGCGATCAGGTCGCTCGCAGCAAAAATAGCGTCGAACCTGACGCCGCTGTTGATCAGTTGCTGCGCAGCATCAAAGCCAGACTGCTCGGTATTGAAGGCATCGACCTGCAAGTCGCCCGATATGTTCAGCCCTGCGGCAAATATGGCATTGCGTGCTCCCAAATATCTGTCCCGGAATTCGGGGTAGTGATCAGATGCATCGCCAAGGAAGGCGATATTTTTACGACCATGCGCGATCAGATGCTCCGCGGCCGATCGACCACCATCCATATTGTCGCAGCCGATTGTCGTACCCATTTCGTCCTGACCGCCGACCAGTCCCCAGCGAACGAAATGCGTGCCCTGCTGGACAAGCTGCTCCAGCTTGGGCTGATATAGCTCGTAATCGCCATAGCCGAGCAGGATGATGCCATCGGCCTTGCGGCTGTCTTCATAATCGACATGCCAGTTGGCCGAGAGCTGCTGAAAGGAAATCAGCAGGTCGTGATTTCTTCTCGCCGCAGTGCGCGTGATCGACGCCAGCATCGAAAGGAAGAAGGGGTTGATCCCGGTTTCGTCCGGCGTAGGATCTTCGAAGAAGAGCAACGCTAGCGTGTTCGACCTTTGCGTCCTCAGGCTCGATGCGTTCTTGTCGACTTTATAGTTCAGTTGCTGCGCGATGGCCTCGATGCGTTTGCGCGTTTGCTCTGAAACCGAGGGGCTGCCGCGCAAGGCGCGCGATACCGTAGGCTGCGAAACGCCAGCGAGTTGCGCGATATCGAACGATGTCGGCTTATGTGGTGGCATATGGCGTGCCCGGCTCTCCTGCAACAATCCTTAAGCGCGGCGTTGCATTCGTGCAACGACGTTACTGCATAATTCTGAATACGTATGTGAATATCTGTCATTTGGCATGCGCACCGTAGTATTTGTTCATCGATGGCCAAACTGGGTGGCCATGCACTTTAGGTTGCAACAAAGCGGCGCAGCAACGACTGGGTCGCAAAAGAGGGGATACAGGATGTCTGCTTCGTGGAACACGAATGAAGTACGTGCGCGCCTTGCGCATTCGACCAGCGCGACCGCGCTGGCCTTTGCAGTTTTTGCTGCGCTGCCGGGTGCAGCATATGCACAGGATGCGGCTGAAGATGTTGCAACTGAAGAAGATGCAATCGTCGTTACCGGCTTCCGTGCGGCGTTGGAAAATGCTGTTGCTGAAAAGAAAAATGCTGAACAAATCGTCGAAACGGTTTCCGCGGAAGATATCGGCAAATTGCCTGACGCATCCATTGCGGAATCCATTGCGCGCTTGCCGGGCCTCACGTCGCAGCGCCTAAACGGTCGTTCTGCTTTCATCTCAATCCGCGGCTTTGGTCCGGACCTTTCTCAGACCCTGCTCAACGGACGCGAACAGACATCGACCGGCGACAACCGCGCGGTTGAATTTGACCAGTACCCCTCCGAAATGGTCAGTCAGGTCAATGTCTACAAAACGCCTTCCGCGAACATCATTGGCCAGGGTCTTGTCGGCACCGTCGATATCCGGACCGCCCGCCCGTTGGAAACCGGCAAACGCGTTCTAGCTGTTGGCGTCAAAGGAAGCCTCACCGATCTCGGCAAGCTGAACGCCGGGTCGAATGACAAGGGCTATCGCGTCAACGCAACCTATATCGACCAGTTTGGCGGCGATACTGTCGGCATTGCGCTCACTGCGAACTATGTCGATGAATCCTATCAGGTTCAGGAATATAATGCATGGGGATATAATGATTTTGCCGGCAATCGCTTGATCGGAGGTAACAAATCGTTTGTTACTTCGACCAATCTACGTCGTTTGGGCCTTGGCGGCACATTGCAGGGCGACCTGTCGGATAACGTCCGTCTGACTGCCGACCTGTTCTATTCGAAATTTGATGACGACATCATCAAGCGCGGCATCGAGCTCCCATTGTCGAGCGCGTTTGGCTGGACCGCTGCGGGTATCAACCCGGGTTACACTGTGGAAGATGGCCATATCGTCAATGGCACGTTCACCGATATCGAAGCGGTTGTGAACAACCACAAGCTGGTTCGTTCGGCAGACTTGTTCTCGAGCGGTCTAAATGTCGACTGGGATATCGGCAATGGCTGGAATGCGACTTTTGATTGGGGCACTTCGCGCACCGACCGCAACGAGCTGATATTTGAATCCAATGCCGGTACAGGCCGTGGCCAGGGCGTTGGCGCCCGCGACACCATCGGTTTCACGCAAAGCACTTCGGGCACCGTTTTTAACCCGACGCTTGATTATTCCGACCCGAACCTGATCCGTCTGACCTCACCCATGGGCTGGGGTGGCATCGCTGGTGGTCAGGATGGCTATTATAATGATCGTATCGTAGATGACGAACTGTCGACGGTCCGCTTCGATCTTGAAAAGGAACTGGACGGTTTCTTCTCCGCGGTCCGTGCAGGTGTTGCGTTTAACGACCGCAAGAAGTCGCTTTATGCCGATGAATATTTCGTCGTGCTCGCGAGCGGCGCTGCCGATCTGCGCGTTCCTGACCAATATCTGTTGCGTCCAACCAATCTGAACTATCTCGGCCTTGGGCCGGTAATCAGCTATGATCCGCAGGAACTGCTGGAAGGCGGCATTTACCGCTTGGTACCGAATGCAGTTCAGGATGTGATTTCGAAAAATTACGTTGTGGAGGAAGAGCTTCTCACCGGCTATCTGCAGGCAGCCATTGATACCGAACTGGGTTCGAACCAGTTGACCGGTAATGTGGGCGTTCAGGTCATCAAGACCGAGCAGAGCAGCTCAGGCGCATTGTTCTTCAGCGGCGTCGCAACGCCAACCACGCTGGGTGCGAACTATACAGATTGGCTGCCGAGCTTGAACCTATCGCTGCGCACACCAAGCGATTTTGTCTTCCGCGTTGGCCTTGCCCGCGAAATCCAACGCCCGCGTATGGACCAGATGCGTGTCTCTATCGGCTATGGCGTCGATCGCAGCGGCACGACGCCGATCATCCGTGGTAGCGGTGGCAATCCCTTCCTGAAACCGATCCGTGCCAATGCGGCCGATCTGACCGTTGAAAAATATTTCGGCACCAAGGGCTATGTGGCCGCCCAGCTCTTCTACAAGAAGCTGCTGAATTGGATCTACAATGCCGAGTTCGAATTCGACTATTCGGGCTTCCCGCTGGGTGCCGAAGTCGTTCCGTCGCGCATTGGTACGCTGAACGCACCTCTGAACGGTGATGGCGGCAAGATCTATGGTATCGAACTGGCGGGCACTCTGCCGTTTGAAACATTGACCCCTGCGCTTGAAGGTTTCGGTGTGACAGGCGGTGTATCTTATACCAAGAGCAAGCTGCGCCCTGCTCCGGGCCAGCCTTATGGCGACATTGACGGCTATTCGCGCTGGGTTGCCAACGGTACGGCCTATTTCGAAAAGAATGGTTTCAGTGCCCGTGGTAGCGTCCGTTACCGTTCGACCTTCCAGGGTGAACTGTCTGGCTTTGGCGGCAACCGCGTCCGTCGCCGTGCACGCGGTGAAATGATTGTCGACGCACAGCTCGGCTATGACTTCCAGCCTGGAAGCAGCCTTGAAGGCCTGTCACTGTTCATTCAGGGCCAGAACCTGACGAATGAGCCTTTCTCAACGATTAATCCGGGCGCTCCGCTCGAAGTCATCGATTATCAGACCTACGGCCGCCGTTACCAGGCTGGCATCACCTTCAAGTTCTGATACCTAAGCTTTGGGGACGCTGCCATAGGCGGCGTCCCCTTCATTTTCGGGCCCTGGCGGCTCCGTGAACGAGGCAGGCAGGACCGATGCGCATAGTCATTGTTGGAGGCGGATCTGCAGGCTGGATGGCAGCAGCAGCGCTATCGCGGCTGCTGACGCCGGAATGGAAGATAACCCTCGTCGAATCTGATCAAATTGGCACAGTCGGTGTCGGTGAGGCAACAATCCCGCAGATATTGCTGTTCAACGGCGCGTTGGGCATCGATGAGAATGAATTTTTGAAAGCGACCAAGGGCACGTTCAAGCTCGGCATTGAATTTGAAGGCTGGCGTGCACCAGGCCAGCGCTACATGCATGCCTTCGGTCAGGTTGGACGCGATTTGGGTTTGATTCCGTTCCATCATTATTGGTTGCAAGCAAAGGCGCGAGGCACGGCCAAATCTCTCGGTCATTACAGCATCTCGGAATGCACTGCCCGCGCAAACCGTTTCTCTCGCACCGATCCGCTACCGCAGGCGCCTTTGGGAGCGCCCGCCTATGCCTATCATTTTGACGCCGGGCTTTATGCTGCGATGCTGCGCAAATTTTCCGAAGCCCGCGGTGTTGTCCGCCACGAAGGCCGGATAGTCGACGTGCAACTGGATGGCGAAAGCGGGGCAGTTGCTGCGATCAAACTCGAAAGCGGTGAAATGGTCGAGGGCGATCTTTTCATCGACTGTTCCGGTTTTCGCGGCTTGTTGATCGGCGATGCTGTCGGTTCGGAATATGTCGACTGGTCGAAATGGCTACCGTGTAACCGGGCACTTGCGGTGCCTTGCAAATCTGCAGAAAAACTGTTGCCTTATACGCGGGCGATCGCGCGTGAGGCAGGCTGGCAATGGCGCATTCCGTTGCAGCATCGCATCGGCAATGGTTATGTCTATTGCAGCGACCATATCGATGATGACAGCGCGGCGGCGACGCTGCTTGCCAATCTCGACGGTGAACCGCTGGCTGACCCAAAGCCTATCCGCTTCACGACTGGTTATAGACGGCATTTCTGGAAGAAAAATGTGGTTTCATTGGGGCTCTCCTGCGGATTTCTCGAGCCGCTGGAATCGACCAGCCTCCATCTTGTCCAATCGGGTATAAAGCATCTGATCGACCTGTTGCCAGCAGGCGGCATCGCTGGGGCAGAAGTGGAACGTTTCAACCGCCAGATGACGTTCGAGTTTGAAACAATTCGCGATTTCCTTGTGTTGCACTATTGGGCGAACGGCCGCAATGAACCATTTTGGCAGGCCTGCCGTAATCTTGAGCTGCCCGACAGCCTACAGCACAAATTGGAACTCTTCAGATCGAGCGGCCGCCTGTTTCGTTACAATGAAGAGCTATTCACCGAGACTGGATGGTTGCAGGTATTGATCGGGCAGGGAATTGAACCTGCCTCTTGCCATCCGCTTGCCAATGCACCCGGTGATCACGCGGTCGATAAATATCTCGCGTCTATCGAAGAGGTTATTGCCGCTAAGACCCGGCTAATGCCTGAACATTCCGACTATATACGCCAAAATTGTTCTTCCGGGGAATTATGATGCGCAGACTGCTCCTCTCGGCGGCTTTGGCTGCGACTGCTGTCACGCCGCTTTCTGCGCAGTCCTTCCGTGATCGTTTGCCGGAGGATGAAGTCATCTATTTCGTCTTGCCTGACCGCTTCGCCAATGGCGATCCGAATAACGATACCGGCGGCATCAAAGGCGACAGGATGAAGCATGGCTTCGACCCTACGCATAAGGGCTTCTATCAAGGTGGCGACCTGAAAGGCCTGACGGATCGGCTCGATTATATCCAGTCGCTGGGTATGACCGCGATCTGGTTTGCACCCATTTTCAAGAACAAGCCCGTGCAAGGCGGGGTTGGTCAGGAAACCGCTGGTTATCACGGCTATTGGGTGACCGATTTCACCTCGGTTGATCCCCATTTCGGCACCAATGCAGAGTTCAAAGCCTTTGTCGACGCTGCTCACGCACGCGGGATGAAGGTCTATATGGACATCATCACCAACCATACGGCCGATGTCATCCAGTATAAGGAATGTCCAACGTCGGCCTGCGCCTATCGCAGTCGTGCCGATTTCCCCTATTCACGCCGCGCCGCTGACGGGGCCGAGATCAATAAGGGTTTCGAAGGCGACAGGGTACGCACGGCGGACAACTTTGCCAAATTGACCGACATGAATTTCGCCTACACACCAGTCGTTCCCAAGGCGGAAGCCAATGTAAAGGTACCCGCCTGGCTCAACGATGTGCGCTATTACCACAATCGCGGCGACACCACCTTTCGCGGCGAAAATAGCACGATGGGTGATTTTGTAGGGCTCGACGACCTCTATACCGAAAATCCGCGCGTCGTGGACGGGTTCATCGAAATCTATGGATCGTGGATCGACAAATTTGGCATTGATGGCTTCCGTATCGATACTGCCAAGCATGTGAACCCGGAATTCTGGCAGAAATTTGCTCCTGCGATCCTCGATCGGGCCAAAGCGAGGGGAATTCCTAACTTCCACATATTCGGCGAAGTTGCGAACGAAGGTGTCAACGTTCACGAACAGGCTTTCTACACCCGCGTTGCGGGCCTTCCTTCGGTGTTGGACTTCGCTTTTCGCCGCGCCGCGATCGAAGCGGTCGGCGGTCGGCTTGGTACCGATGTGTTCAACCAGTTGACCGAAGCCGACGCGCTCTATGCCGAAACAACCAACGGCGGAAAACGGTTGCCGACATTTTTGGGCAATCATGACAATGGGCGGTTTGCTCGCGAAATGCGTATGGCGAAACCACAGGCGGACGACACAGAAATCCTGAAGCGTGTTCAGCTTGGTCATGCGTTGATGTTTACTATGCGCGGCGTACCCACCATTTACTCGGGCGATGAACAAGGCTTTGCTGGCGACGGCAATGATCAGGATGCGCGCGAAACACTGTTCGCATCGAAGGTTGCAGTCTATCTCGACAACAAGCTTGTGGGAACGCAGTCGAACCATAGCCGCGATAATTTCAGCCAGTCACATCCGATCTATTCGACCATAGCCAAGCTGGCTGAGGTGAGGGTGAAGCACAGCGCGTTGCGGCGCGGCACACAGATTATCCGCAACTATTCGGATAAACCGGGGCTGTTGGCTTTTTCGCGCATTGACGCGGAAAGCGGGCAGGAAATCCTGGCGGTATTCAACACATCGACCGAGGTCCTGAAAGCCAATGTCGAAGTCGAAACGACAGCGACCGGATTTGATGCACTAATTGGAAAATGTCCTGCGGCAACGCGGGTGCCGGGTTCGGCTGCGTTCGAAATCGCGCCGCTCGACTATGCGATTTGTCTCGTAAAATGAACGATATGCAAAAAATAAAAGGTTCAACACAATTTCGCGCAGCTTGGTGGCGCGGCGCTGTTATCTATCAGATCTACCCTCGGAGCTTTGCCGACAGCAATGGCGATGGGGTAGGGGATTTACCCGGTATTACAGCAAGGCTCGATTATGTCGCTTCGCTTGGCGTCGATGCGATCTGGTTGTCGCCATTCTTTACCTCGCCGATGCGGGATTTTGGCTATGATGTCGCCGATTATTGTGATGTCGATCCCATCTTTGGAACGCTGGCCGATCTCGATGTGTTGATTGAAAAGGCGCATGGCCTTGGGCTAAAAGTCATTATCGATCAGGTGTATTCGCATACTTCGGATCAGCATGCCTGGTTCGCGGAAAGCCGGTCGTCGCGCGACAATCCAAAGGCGGATTGGTATGTCTGGGCCGATCCGAAGGCTGATGGTTCGCCGCCGAATAACTGGCAGTCGGTTTTCGGCGGTCCGGCATGGACCTGGGATGCCCGTCGTGGTCAATATTATATGCACAATTTCCTGCGCGAACAACCGCAGATGAATGTGCACAATCCGGAAGTGCAAGAGGCATTGCTCGGGGTTGCCAAATTCTGGCTTGATCGCGGTGTCGACGGTTTCCGCGTGGATGCGATTAATTTTGCCATGCATGATCTGGAGCTGCGGGATAATCCTCCGGCACCTGCGGGAAATGGCATTCGTACCAGACCCTTTGATTTCCAGTTGAAAGTGCACAACCAGTCGCATCCCGATATTCCGGCTTTTGTTGCGCGCATCCGCGCTTTGACCGATCGATATCCCGATCGGTTTACGGTGGCAGAAGTGGGCGGGGCGGAACCCGATCGCGAAATGAAGGCGTTCACCGCAGGCGACGCCCATTTCAACAGCGCCTATGGTTTTGATTTTCTATATGCCGACAAGCTGACCCCCGCACTAGTTCGGGAAGCGCTGGAAAACTGGCCGGCAGAGGAGGGGATTGGTTGGCCTAGCTGGGCCTTCTCCAACCACGATGCACCGCGCTGGATCAACCGATGGGCGCCGGAAGGTGCGCGGGATGTTTATGCGCGCATGGTGATGCTGTTGTTCCTGTGTCTTCGCGGGAATGCGATTATCTGGCAAGGTGAGGAACTTGGGCTCACGCAGGTCGACATTCCATTTGATCGACTGCAGGATCCGGAAGCTATCGCCAATTGGCCGCTTACCCTTTCGCGCGACGGAACGCGCACGCCGATGCCATGGAAAGCAGATGCGCCACACTGCGGGTTTTCAGATCATACGCCATGGCTTCCGCTCGGAGCCGATCATGCTGCATTGGCGATCGACCAGCAGGAAAAATTGTCCACCTCGATGCTCAACGCAACAAGGGATTTTGTCTCACTGCGTCAGTCCAACGAGGCTTTGCGGAGCGGCGACATACGCATAATCGAGGCGCAGGACAGCATTCTCGTCTTTGAACGAAAGGGTGCGCAGCAGACGCTTCTGTGCGTTTTCAATTTGGGCAGTAGCAGCATAAACTGGACACCCGAACAGCCTGATAAATGGCGGATAATCGAGACGCTGAATGCCGCGGATCGATGGGAAATTGGCGCTTATGGCGCTGTCGTTGCAGAAGCTATTATCTGATATGAATTGTGCGATGCGTATTCTGATCAACTTTTTTTGCCTGTTACTGGTTTCACTCGCTGGAACGGCTGCCGAAGCGCGCATCGTCAAGCTAGAGAATTTCCCTTCCTCCTTTGTTCAACCGCGCAACATCAGCATATTGCTGCCCAAAGACTATGATGTTTCCAAGCGTCACTATCCCGTAATCTATATGCATGACGGCCAGAACTTGTTCGAGCCCGGCTATGCTTATGGTGGTCAGGAATGGGGTATAGACGAGGCCATGTCGGGCATGAAGCGGCAGGCAATCATTATTGGCGTCTGGAACACCAGTTTGCGTGGACGTGAGTATCTACCGGCAAAAGTTGTTGCACATCTGCCTGCAGACCTCCGTCAGCGGATTGAAAAGGTGCATGGCGGGGTATCGCTGGCCGATAACTATCTTCGCTTTCTGGTCGAGGAATTGAAGCCCTACGTTGATAAAAACTATCGAACGAAACCAGGCCTGCGTTCAACTTCGCTAATGGGATCGAGCATGGGCGGGTTGATCTCGCTCTATGGAATGGGCGAATATCCAAAGGTGTTTGGAAATGCTGCAGCGCTGTCGATCCACTGGCCTCTCGCAGACCCCACCAAGGTACAGGACCATGAGATCGACCTGATAACAGGGGCTTACGGACAGTGGCTTAAATCCAGCAGAATGCGGCCGGGAAAAAACCGATACTACACTGATCATGGAACATTGAACCTTGATGGTTTTTACCGCCCGTACAGCACGCGAATGGACATGATTTTTTCCAACGCCGGTTGGCGGCAGGGTGCGAATTGGAGCAGCCGGATATTTATCGATACCGATCACAATGAAGCTGCCTGGCGTCAACGAGCAGAAATTCCGCTGACCTTCCTGCTCAACCCTGTGAAATGACCCAAGACGGTCGTCTTACCCTGCACATTTTGGGAGGCGGTATCGCTGGCTGGATGGCGGCATGCTTGCTCGCACAGCGCTGGCCGCAACATAAAATCACCGCCATCGAATCTCCCGATATTGGCATCATTGGCGTCGGTGAAGGGTCGACCCCGCAGTTGCGCGCATTTTTCCAATCGCTTGGGATAAGCGAAGGCGAATGGATGCCTGCATGCAACGCAACCTACAAAACGGGAATCAGTTTTCACGGCTGGTCCAGCGCACCGGGGTTTGAAAGCTATTTTCACCCTTTCCACACCGAACTTGACCATCACACTGCCCAGCATTTCTTTTTTCACACGCGGGCGCGGCGGACGGGACGCGATGTTTGGGCACATCCTGACCGTTTCTTTTTGTCCAGCCGATTGGCATATGAGCGCCTGGCGCCGGTTCCGAATGAAAACTTCCCGTTTGATATCGCTTATGGCTATCATTTTGATGCGCAACTCGTCGGAGCATTTCTAAGGGAATTTGCGACAGGAAAGCTCGGTGTACAGCATATCAGCCGAACGGTAGACAGCGTTGAAGTCGATGATGGAGGGAATGTAGCAGCGCTGCTGCTTGAAGGCGGCGATCGTTTGGCGGCGGATTTCTTTATCGACTGCAGCGGTTTCCGCTCAACGATTTTGCAGGCGGCATTGGGTGAGTCCTTTTGCTCATTTGGTGACAATCTTTTCAATGACCGCGCGTTGGCGCTGCCGACACCCAATGATACAGACGATATTCCGTGTGAAACGCGTGCTACAACATTGTCCGCTGGTTGGGCATGGCGGATCCCGCTGACCAATCGCGCAGGCAATGGTTATGTTTATTCAAGCCAATTCATCAGTGATGATGATGCCGAAGCTGAATTGCGCGCGCATCTTGGCTTACTCGACACTGATGTTCCAGCCCGAAGATTGAAAATGAACGTGGGTCGGGTAGCGCGAAGCTGGGTTGGCAATTGTCTTGCGGTGGGGTTGAGTCAGGGCTTTATCGAGCCGCTCGAAGCAACTGCGTTGCACATCGTGCAGGCGACCGTCGAGGGATTTGCTGATTCATGGGAATCGGCTGATTTTACCCCGTCAAACCGCGACGTGTTCAACGAACGGATAAATGCGCGTATTGATGGTATCCGGGATTATATCGTCGCACATTATCGCATGAATTCGCGCAAAGATGGAGATTATTGGCGTGCGAACGCCAATAACGAAAACTTGTCAGATTCGTTGAAAGAATTGATGACTTGCTGGTTTCAAGGTGGCGAATTGGACGCCGAAATCAAGCGGCAGGACATTTCACGCTATTACGCGCCACTCTCATGGCATTGCTTGTTCGCAGGTTATGGCGTGTTTCCGGAACAATCCAGGTTGTACCAACCGGAAGCGGACTTACCCGTGGCGGACATGTCCAAGATCGACGATTTTATCCGACGATGTGCGTTGAATTTTCCGGCGCATGATATTGTGCTTGAAAGAATGCAAAGAGGCACTTTTGTATAGCATGCGGAACAAGGCCCCATTTTCGGAAATCGGTTCTTCAATTCGATTTTAAAGCTTGGTTGGTCGCGAAGTTTTAAGCTGAAATACAAATGCGGCAGATCGAACTCCAGATTCGTGAAGGCAAAATCGGCTCTTATTTGACTTATTTGGACAGTTAACCACTTTTTATCCTTGCCACTATGCAATTTGTGCTATGAACAAAGTGCCGGTTGGGGTGGCCAGGCACAAGGTCGCATAAGGAGCGAAATGGCTACCTATAACCCCATATCCGAGGGATCGCCTCGATTGGCTTTGGATTTTTCTACGCCCCAATTCGGTTCCGGCGACCAGTTCGGTTTGCCGATTGTTGGGCGGCATTTTGAAGAAATCTTGGTGCGGCACGATAAAGCCGATCAGATGTTCTGGTGTTTCATGAACCAGCGCGGAAGGCCCAGCTACACCTATAGTCTTGGTGCCGAGGTTCAGGAGGTTCAGGACTGGATCGCGGACAATTATGCCCGCCCTGCGAATGGCGGCCCAGACGATCTTCGTTATTTTATCTGCGGCTCAAAGACGCCCGGTATATACAATCTGGGCGGTGACTTGCGGCATTTCGCGGAGTGTATTCGAACACGTGACCTCGCTGCAATGCGCAAATATGCTGAAACCTGTGTGCGAATGCAATTTGCCAACGCAAATGCATTCGGAGCGCCGATCATCACGATGGCGCTCGTGCAAGGTGACGCTTTGGGCGGGGGCTTTGAGCACGCGCTGGCGTTCGACATTTTGGTTGCGGAACGTAGTGCGCGCCTTGGATTGCCCGAGATTGTGTTCAATCTTTTCCCCGGAATGGGAGCCTATAGTTTTCTGCTGCGCCGGGTCGGTCGCAAGATGGCAGAGCAATTCATTCTTGAAGGTAAAATCTATAGCGCTGAGGAATTATACGAACTCGGAATTGTAGATATCCTGGCTGAAGACGGGCAGGGCGAAGCGGCCATTGTCGATTATTGCCAGCGCAACCGGAACCGCTTTGCCGCTGAACGTGCTGTCTACCGCGCGCGCCGTGTTGCCAATCCCGTGGAACTGGACGAATTGATGCGGATTACGACGATCTGGGCAGAAACTGCCATGACGTTGACTGATGCCGACGTTCGCAAGATGGAGCGTCTGGCGGATGCGCAAGAGCGCCGTATCCGGAGGACTTTGTCTCCGATTTAGTTGGATTTGGCGCTGGCGGCCGGAAATGCGTTCATCGAAGTCAATTCGCTTTTTGCGCGATCAAGTTCCTGTTTAACCTGAGCGAAGTAATTCGGGCCTTTTGCGCTGAAATCGGCTTCGGTGATTTTCTCCAATTTGCTGCAAAGGGCGGCCAACTGCAGTGCGCCGATATTATTGGATGCGCTTTTGAAAGCATGGGCAGCGAAACGGAAAAGTGCCGGATCGTTTGTGTCGAGCGCGCGTTGCATGGTCGCGCTGCTGTCGGTTGAATCTTCAACAAAACCCTCGATCATACTTGTGATAAAGACTGCATCGCCAATCGAAGACAGATAGTCGAGGTGGCCTTCATCGATGGCTTGATTCTGCCCTGAAGAAGAAAGATCGCGTTTCAAAGGCACCACAATCTGCAGCGGGTCCTGTTTGATGTCTGGAAGTAGCGTCTCGGGCGCGGGACCACAGCATTTTTCGATTGTCTCTAGAAGCAATGCCGCATTGATTGGCTTGGTAAGGCGCAAATCCATACCTGCACCAAGACAACGGGTTTCGGTCTCGGTTGTGGCGTCGGCCGTTACACCTACAATCGGCAAATGCGCTCGGTTGCCCTCAATTTGACGCCACATGCGGCAGGCATCGATACCATTCAAACGCGGCATATTGACGTCGAGCAAAAGGATGTCGAATTTTTCCTTTTCGAGGATTTCCAACACCTCATCGCCGTCGCAAACCTGCGTGACCTTGTGTCCGGCGGCCTCGAGTATGGCAGTCAATATGTTGCGGTTTGTGCGGTTGTCGTCTGCGACAAGAACCGACCGCGGACTGTAATCCGATGGCGTCGCCCTGGTCGAAGCCGATGCGCGTTCGTCAAAATGTGGCTTATGTGCGAAAGAACAGCCAATACGAATAGCGCTTCTGAGCTCGTTAAAGCTGGCATCTACAGGAATTACGGTGGCAAAGGCCGCACGCAGTTCAATTTCGCCAAGGTCTGGCTGCACATCGTGCGATACCAGCACGGCGGCCACTTCGGCCTCTGTAAACAGCTTCCAAACCGGAGATTCCGCATCCAGTTCATTCGCAACCCGGTCATCAATCATGGCAATGTCGAAATCGGCAAGTTTGACCGAATCAAGCGACTGCTCCAGTTCGACCGAACTCCGGCAACTGAGGCTCTTGACCAGATAGTTTCCGGCATTTTGCGCCTTGGCCAGCAACTCATGCTCAAACATTCCGAGCGCCAATACTTTTACAGGCGAGCCTTGTTCACTGTCATAAGCGTTGTTCTCGGCTTCTGCCAACGATACGGGCAATTCGACAAGGAATGTACTACCTTTGCCAATGACACTATCGACCTTGATCTGCCCTCCCACTTGCGTGACCAGTTGGCGGCAAATCGCAAGACCCAGTCCGGTGCCGCCGAAGCGGTTCATCACAGTGTCGTCTGCTTGCTGGAAGGGCTCGAAAATCTTGGCAACGGCGTCGCCCGCAATGCCAATTCCGGTATCGCTAACAGTGAACCACAGGATTGCCTTACCTTCGGCCTCGCGAAGACCCGCATTAACGGAGACAGTACCGGCTTCGGTGAACTTGATGGCATTTCCAGTCAGGTTCAAAAGGATGTTGCGGATTATGTCGGCAGGGCCGTCGACAATCCGGTCGCTCAAAGGTTCGGCTGCAATCTGAAGGCCGATTAACTTATCGTCCGCCCGGACCAGCATAATATCCCGGACCTCCGCCAAAAGGTCGGTAATCCGCAGAGGCCGCATCACGACTTGTGCGGCGTTGCTATCGCTTCGGGCGATTTGAATGAGCTGATCGATGAGGTGCAACAGATGCTCACCGGCGAGCACGCTGGCTTCAACCATGTCGTGCTGGTTCTTGGGCATCGCCATCGCGCGCAGATGGTTGCCATAGCCGATGATCGCGTTGAGCGGTGTGCGCAACTCGTGGCTAACGCTCGCCAGAAAATAGCCTTTCGCCCGGTTGGCCGCTTCGGCAGCCTCTTTTGCGAGTGACAGTTTCTTGATCAGCGTCGAACAATAGGCCGGAATAACAATAAGTGCCAATATCAGACTGATGCCAAGCGTGCGGTTGGGTTCCCAATAGTCAGTCGTAAAAACGACCGTGCTGAAAGCTGCGACTGCCAGAGCCGATGCAATAACAAGATATTTGACGCCAAATCGGAAACCATTGCCCAAAATCACCCAAAGAAACAGAGGGTAGAAGAAGGACATTGTTTCTGCCGAATGCATCATGACGGCAAACGCCATTCCTACATCCAGCAAAATCGCAGCGGTCCAGCGCTTCTCCTGCTTCCAGACATCGGCGCGGCGCATCAGGAATAATGCAGCGTTCAGCGAAAGATAGACGACGAATGCTTCGAGCAGGAACGCATTGTACGAGAGAAAATATACGGCAGTGCCCGCAGTGCTACCCATCACCATGCGGTTCAGCAGGATTTCCTGCTCCGGGGCCAGACTGCCCTTTTTGGGAAGCAGCCGCCTCATGGCTGCGACACCGCAATTGCCGGGCCAAAAATGCCCCGCAACTGATCGACAGTCAGCGAACGGCCGAACAGATAGCCCTGCAATTCATCGCACCCAGAAGCGCGTAGCAACATGCGCTGCGCTTCGGTTTCCACGCCCTCGGCGACGACACGCATATTCAGCGCGTGGGCGAGGTGGCCAATCGTTGAAATGATGGCCCGGTCGGTTGCCGAATGCTCGATGCGGGACACGAACGTCTGGTCGATCTTCAACCTGTTTGCGGGCAAGTCGCGCAGATATTGCAGCGATGAATAGCCAGTGCCGAAATCGTCAATCGAAAGTTCAATGCCATTGTCGCGCAGATTGCGCAGTTGGTTCATTAATTGGCTGCTTTGATCCAGGAGCAATTCTTCGGTAATTTCGACGACCAGTTGTCCTGGCTCAATCTTGTATTGGGCAATCTTGCTCAGAATTTCCTCGCAGAGTTTGCCGGCCTGGAATTGGCGCGGTGACACGTTGATAGCGATGTGCGGGAGCGCGATGCCTTCCCTGTCAAATTCCGAAATCTGGCGGCAAACCGCATCGATTACCCAATGGCCTATCCGGTCAATCAGGCCAGAGTCATTGGCGACGCGCATGAATTCGTTCGGCATCAATCGCCCGCGTGCAGGATGTTGCCACCGCAAAAGGGCTTCCAGACCCGTATAAGAGCCGTTTTGCGCATCAACGATCGGTTGATACTCCAGAAACAGTTCATCATTTTCAATGGCACAGCGCAAGTCCGCCTCAACTCCGGCATTGAACTGGGCAATCTGGTTGAGTTTTGGAGAGAAGAAGCAGTGGCAATTGCGTCCGCTCGACTTCGCTTCGTACATGGCGAGATCGGCAAGTCGCAGCAGTTCATCAGGTAAGTTGCTGTCGTCGGGGATCATCGCGACGCCGATGCTGGCGCCAATTCGCTGATCGGAATCGCCAATTGCGTAATGCTTGCCAATCTGCGCGAGGAGATGGTGGCATTTGCTGCTGACATCTTCGACGCTTTCGACATTTCGGAGGATGATGGCAAATTCATCGCCACCGATGCGTGCTGCCAGTTCGTTTGCGTCCAGTGCGCTGTTGATCCGCTCTGCAACCTGTCGGAGCAAAGTGTCACCAGCCTGATGGCCGCGAGTATCATTGATAACCTTGAACCGGTCCAGATCGACCAACAGCAGCGCGGCTTTGCTTCCGTTCGAGCTACATTCCTCAATTGTCTGCCGCATATGCTCGGCGAGCAGCGCGCGATTGGGCAGTCCAGTCAGCAAATCGTGTAATGCCAGATGCGCGCGATGTTCCTCGGCAAACTTGCGCGCAGTAATATCGACGGCGGAGGTCAGGACGCCGATCACCTGACCATCCTTGTTCAGCAGCGGCGATTTGTTGCAGTGGAAGGTAAGCTGCACACCATCGCTTACAAAAACTTCCTCATAGTTTGGAATGGATTGCGCGCCATCGATGATCAGTGAATTGCGCCGCTGTTCCCGTTCGGCGAGATGCGGTTCAAAGATATCATTGATCGAGTGGCCGACCAGTTGCTCGGTGTCTTTGCCCAGCATGGCAGATTGATAGCTGTTGATGAACAGGATCTTGCCGTTGCGGTCGGTCGCGATGATCATCACCGGCGTTGTATCGATGATCTGCTCAAGCATCGATTTGCCGCCGGTTTGCTCCCGTAGGTCATCGCTGTTTGCCGAGTTCGCGGTTGTGCGGTTTTCGATTTCACGGCGCTTGCGATGTTGCCCGATGAGGAGTTCAGCCCGTTCCTTGAATTCGGAATGGGTGACCGGGCTCTGCAAGAAATCGGTGGCGCCCGCGTCCAGTGCGGCGATGCGGCATTCGCGGTCCTGGCGCGCAGTGATGACAATTGCAGGAATATTGTGGCTGTCGGGCCGACTGCGGATTTGTCTGATGAAATCCGCACCGGTCATTTCCGGCATGCGATAATCGACGATCAGCAGGTCAGCTGTTTCATTTTCCAGCCAAGCAAGCGCTTCCTTTGCGCTTTGAAAACAAACAGATGTGAAACCGGTACCCATCATCGAAACGAACTGCGCGTAAATGCGCAGATTCGTGGCTCTGTCGTCGACGATGACTATGCGTGCATGCATAGTGTTCGCGATAAAGAGGCAACCTCAAGGAATGGTTAACCGTGGAACAGAATGTATCAAAATGGAGCAAATGGTCGGGGAAAGAGGATTCGAACCTCCGGCCCCTGCCTCCCGAAGACAGTGCTCTACCAGGCTGAGCTATTCCCCGACCGATGCTTGAAGCCGGTCCAAGACCGGCAAGGCAGGCGGTGCCTATAGAAGGGCGGTTCCAGCCTTTCAAGCGTAAAGATGCAATAATCTGGCCATTGCCGATTCCCCGTTCTGCGAATAGCTTCAGCGTATACAGACTCGACGGGGAAGGCGCTCTGAATGAGCCATTATGAAGACCAGTATCTGGACCTGATGCGCCGCATCTGGACCGAAGGCGCGGTGCAGGAAGACCGGACCGGCGTGGGTACGCGCTCGCTATTCGGCGCGACTATGCGCTTTTCGCTGGCAGATAATGCTATCCCCTTGCTGACGACCAAACGCATTTTCTGGAAAACTGCCGCGCGTGAGATGCTGTGGTTCCTCACTGGAGACACAAACATCCGCAATCTGTTGAAGCAAAAGGTGCGGATCTGGACCGATTGGCCGATGGAGCGTTATCGCCGCGAAACTGGCGATCAGATTTCCCAAGAGGATTTCGAGCAGCGCATCGTCGACGATATCAATTTTGCCGAAAAATGGGGTGATCTTGGCCCGGTCTATGGTGCGCAATGGGTGAATTGGCCCAAATATGAGGATGCAGGGCGGGGGCTCTATCGCCGCGCAGATAAAGGCATCAACCAGATCGAATTGCTGGTGCAAAGCCTGAAGAGCAATCCGGGTTCGCGCCGACACATCTTTGAAGGCTGGAATGTTGCTGAGCTTGACCGGATGGCCTTGCCGCCCTGTCATAAAACCTATCAATTCCATGTGGCGGATGGCGTATTAAGTGGATTGTTGTTCCAGCGTTCGTGTGATCTGGGGCTGGGTTTTGGCTTCAACGTTTTCGCCGCATCAATGCTGATCCGGATGCTCGCACAACAATGTGGATATGAGCCGGGAGAACTGATTTGGCAGGGCGGGGATGTGCATTTGTACCTGAACCATGCCGAACTGGTCGAAGAGCAATTGTCGCGTCAGCCGGCAGGCGATCCCAAATTGCACCTGTTGCGCAAGCCTGAAAGCATTTTTGACTATGAGATCGAGGATTTCGAGGTGCTCGATTATCACCCGCAAGCCCATATTTCTGCGCCTGTCGCAGTTTAGGTCAGCGATATTGACCTAAAAAGGAGTTTGAAATATTCTAACAAGAGCGGACAACAAACAAATGTGATTCGCGTGGAGCCCTGTAAAGGGAACGAGAGGAAGCGATGACAGGCAAAAAGTCCAATCTTGCGCCGTTGCGGCTGCACATTCCGGAACCCAAATTCCGTCCCGGCGATGAGGTGGATTTCAGCGATGTCGCTGTTCCGCCGGTCGATTCCATACCACGTCCCGATGAAGCCTCGCTACCGGCGGACATCCAATCGCTGGCATTCGGGCTGGTGCGCGTGCTCGATAACGACCATCAGGCAAAAGGCAGCTGGAATCCCAACCTCGATGCCGAACAGCTTCGCCTGATGCTCCGCAACATGATGCTGACCCGTGCCTTTGATGACCGCATGTTCCGCGCGCAGCGGCAGGGAAAAACCAGCTTTTACATGAAATCGACGGGTGAGGAGGCTACGTCGGTCGCAACAGCGATGGCGCTGGCCAGCGATGACATGTGTTTCCCCAGCTATCGCCAGCAGGGCATCCTCCTGACGCGCGGCTATCCGATCGTGCGGATGATGAACCAGATATATTCGAACAGTCAGGATCATCTGAAGGGCCGCCAACTCCCGATCATGTATTCGGCGCCAGAGTGCAGTTTTTTCACCATTTCGGGCAATCTGGCGACGCAATATCCGCAGGCCGTAGGCTGGGCGATGGCCAGCGCATCACGCGGCGATACGCGTATCTCTGCAGTCTGGTGCGGTGAAGGTTCTACCGCAGAGGGAGACTTCCACAGTGCGATGACTTTTGCGGCGGTCTACAATGCGCCTGTCATCCTGCAGGTGGTGAACAACCAATGGGCGATTTCCTCTTTCTCTGGCATTGCGGGTGGCGAACGCACGACCTTTGCGGCGCGCGGATTGGGCTATGGCATTGCCTCGCTGCGGGTTGACGGGAATGATCCCTTGGCTGTTTATGCCGCGATGCGCTGGGCAGCAGACCGGGCGCGGACTAATAACGGCCCAACCTTCATTGAATATTTCACCTATCGCGCTGAAGGCCACTCAACCTCTGACGACCCCGGCGCCTATCGCGCGGCACAAGAGTTTGAAAAATGGCCGCTGGGTGACCCTGTTGACCGGTTGAAAAAGCACCTCATCCTGCTTGGCGAATGGAGCGAGGAACAGCATCAGGCGCAGCATGACGAGCTGGCCAATCTGGTTAAGAAAACCCAGAAAGAGGCAGAGGCGAACGGCATATTGGGGCATGGAATGCACCAGCCGTTCGAAACGATGTTCGAGGATGTTTTTGAGGAAATGCCCTGGCACCTGAAAGAGCAGTGCGCGCAGATGATTGACGAACAGCACCGCAAATTCGGCCCTGAGTGGGAGCCGAAATGATGGCCGACACCAAAACCATGAACATGATCGAAGCGATCAATAGCGCGCTCGACATCATGCTGGAACGCGATCCCGATGTCGTCTTGATGGGGGAGGATATCGGCTATTTCGGCGGCGTGTTCCGCGCGACCGCTGGTTTGCAGGCCAAGCATGGCAAAACCCGGGTGTTCGATACCCCAATCAGCGAATGCGGAATCATCGGCGCGGGCGTCGGCATGGCAGCCTATGGCTTGCGGCCAGTGCCGGAAATCCAGTTTGCCGACTATATCTACCCGGGCCTCGACCAGCTAGTCAGTGAAGCGGCACGCTTACGCTATCGCTCGGCAGGTGACTTCATCTGCCCGATGACCGTTCGTTCGCCTTTTGGCGGCGGGATTTTCGGTGGGCAGACGCACAGCCAGTCGCCGGAAAGCCTTTTTACCCATGTTTGCGGCATCAAGACGATTGTTCCGTCCAATCCTTACGATGCCAAGGGCCTGCTGATCGCGGCTATCGAGGATAATGATCCTGTGATCTTCTTCGAACCCAAACGCATCTATAACGGCCCATTCAGCGGCTATTATGACCGCCCGGTCGAGCCATGGTCGAAACATGCAGCGAGTGCTGTTCCCGAAGGCTATTATCGCATCGAACTGGGCAAGGCCGGAATAGTCCGCGAAGGCGAGGCACTGACCATCCTGACCTATGGCACAATGGTGCATGTGGTGCAGACCGTTGTAGCCGAAATGGGCCTTGATGCGGAAATTCTCGACTTAAGAACGCTTCTTCCATTGGATGTTGAAGCAATTGAAAAATCAGTAAAAAAGACCGGACGCTGCCTGGTAGTTCACGAGGCCACCCGTACTAGCGGTTTTGGTGCAGAACTGGCGGCGCTCGTTCAGGAACGCTGCTTCTACCATCTCGAAGCGCCGGTAGAACGCGTCACCGGCTTTGACACGCCTTATCCGCACAGCCTCGAATGGGCCTATTTCCCCGGCCCGGTTCGCATTGCCAGTGCCATTGAAAAGATCATGAAGGACTGACGTCATGGGTAAGTTCACATTCAAGCTGCCTGACATTGGCGAAGGCATTGCCGAGGCTGAAATCGTCGCTTGGCACGTCAAGATTGGCGACCGGATCGAGGAAGATCAGCCGCTCGCGGACATGATGACCGACAAGGCGACAGTCGAAATGGAAAGTCCGGTGGCTGGCGTCGTGACGGCTGTTGCAGGCGAAGAAGGCGATGTGATCGCCATCGGATCAATGCTGGTTGAGATTGAAACCGAAGGCGCGGGCAATGAAGAAGCTGCGCCCAAGCCTGTTGCTGAAACACCCAAAGTGGAAGCGGAACCGGTTGCTTCTCCCCCGTCGCCTGCTCCAGCACCTGCACCAGTAGAAACTCCGCAAGTGGAGGCTGTCGAAGCACCGGTTGCAATCAAGCACGAAAAAATCACCGCTTCTCCGGCGGTTAGGGCACGTGCCAAGGAGCTTGGCGTTGATCTAAGTGACGTCAGGGCGTCGGGCGGACATGTTCGCCACGCAGATCTGGACGCCTATTTGAACTATGGTGCGGGGCAGGGCTATCGTGCAGCCGGCGCTTCCTCAAAGCGGGCCGATGAAGTGGTCAAGGTCATCGGTATGCGTCGCCGTATCGCCGAAAATATGGCGGCGTCGAAGCGCAACATTCCGCATTTCAGCTATGTCGAAGAGTTTGACGTCACTGCGCTGGAAGCGATGAGGGCTGATCTGAACGCTAATCGCGGCAATCGCCCCAAATTGACCATGCTGCCGTTCCTGATCGTGGCGATCTGCAAGACCTTGCCTGATTTTCCGATGATCAACGCCCGTTATGATGACGAAGCCGGTGTGGTCACACGCTACGGCTCGGTGCATCTCGGCATGGCAACGCAAACCGAAGCTGGGCTGATGGTCCCGGTTATCCGTGACGCGCAGGACAAGAATGTCTGGCAATTGGCGAGCGAGATTGGCCGTTTGGCCGAAGCCGCCCGCAATGGCAGCGCCAAAAGTGATGAACTTTCCGGTTCAACGTTGACGGTGACGTCACTCGGCCCGCTTGGCGGCATTGCAACCACGCCGGTTATCAACCGTCCCGAAGTCGCCATTATCGGCCCGAACAAAATCGTCGAACGTCCGGTATTTGTCGGCGATGCCATTGAAGCGCGTAAGCTGATGAACTTGTCGATCAGTTGCGATCACCGCGTGGTCGATGGCTGGGATGCGGCGAGCTATGTGCAGGCGCTCAAAAAGCTTGTCGAAACGCCGGTTCTGCTGTTCGCGGACTAAAGGTTAGAGCCCCAGACCCTGAAAGCTGGTCTGGTCGAACTTCAGTTTGAAGGTCAGGAAGGGGCCGCTGCGGGTGTAGCGTGCCTCTTCGAAGTCGCGATCTTCAAAGCCGACGAAATTGTAACCGAGCGTGACGTTTGAATTGTCGAACGGCGTCACCGTCAGTGTTGGTCCACCCGACCAGGCGATGTTTTTGCCCGAGGTGCCAATGCGGGCCGTACCCGAGATGCCCACATCTGCGACATCTGAGAAATCAAAGCGCAGGTCGGCGCCGACAACATTGCTCCAACCCTTGACATCGTCCGCGCCAAAACGGTCGGTGTTGTAGCGGGTGCCCCAGAAGAAGGCATATTCGCCGCGTTCGATGAAGCTGCCATCGCGCTCGTCAATCGGGGTGTAGTTGACCGACAGGCTGTTGATGATGCGGGTCGATTTGACGTCACCGCTGACAAGCAACGGCGCACCGCCGATCGGTCCCGGAAGACCAGCAGTTGCGTTCTTCACCGCATCATAGCGATATTCGGTCTTGTTGAGGAACGACCACTGGCTGCCCGAGGGGCGGTTGGCCCAGCTGATTTCGGCCTGTGCGGTCTTTGTCGATGCGCCGCCGTCCTGCTTGGCCTTGAACCAGTTGAGTGCGCCGCCCACAGCTTTGCCTTCGCCGATCTGGCGCAGGATGGCGGTGGTCAGGCCATAACGCTGGGTGGTGTCACCATCGCGCCATTCGGCACGACCGGTCCAGCTCCAGCGTTCGCCATGATAGCTGGCGCCGCCGGTGACTGCGACGAAATCTTCAGTCAGCGTGCCGTCGCTGCCCAGGAAACCGCCGGAAGCGACGGGCTGCAACGGATTGATGACATCGCTGCGGTCGAAGCCGCCAATGGTTTGGTTGCCATCGAGCGTGAAATCAACCGACCATTTGTCGTTGATCTTGAACGATTGCGCGAGTCCGTAGGATGCAAAGCTGCGCGCGCCGAACTCGCCGATATCCTGCTGGTTGGCGCTCGCAACGATGCGACCGCCAGCCCAGGGGGCGATGTCAAAACCGATACGTGCAGTGCGTGCATCGATATTTTCACCCTTGGCGATTTCATAGCTGCCGACCAGCGCGATATCGTTGCGGATCGCATAGCGTGCGCCCAGACGGTGGCGGGCAGGGAAGTCGATGCTCTCATCTTCGCCACCCAGAGCGAACTCGGTTTGCGCGTCAAGTTCGAGCTTGCTGGTCAGCTTGTATGAACCGGCGATACGAGCCAGTGTCGACTTGTTCGTCGTGCCATCGGCTAGCTTATCATCGGCATGGGTGATGCCAGCGCGCAGCGAAGCCTTGTCGTCACGATATTCGAGTTCGGTCGATCCCGCGATGCGACGGGCACCGGTTTCGATATAATCTTCCTGATAACCGATTGCCGAGAGCGACAGCTTATCGGTCAGGCGATAGCGGCCATCGAGGCCAAATTTTTCGGTGCCTACTTCGCTGCGGTTCGTCTGGCCGACGCCGAAGCGGGCCGACTGGCGCCGATAATAAGCCAGCACGTCGAGCTTCGCACCATGTTGTTCGGCCTCGAGCAGCACAGCCGAAGCGCCGCCGGCATCGGTGGTTGCGCTGCCTGCATTGGCCTTGCCATTGGTTGCGGCAAATTCGGCGCGCAATTCGGTGTTCGCGGTCGGACGATAGCGGACGTCGGCGCCGACAAGGTTGGTCTTGTCGGTATCGGTTTCGTCGTGGATCGCGGTTGCTGCAATCTGCAGCTTCTGGTCGGGCGACTGCCATTTGACACGGCCGCCAGCGTTGTTGACACGCTTGCCAACGCCATCGACTTCATATTCGGCGATGATGAATTGCGGGTTCAGGCCGCTCGAGCGCGACAGGATCGGCTCACGGAAACGCAGCGTTCCGGCGAGGTAATCGATGTCATAGTCGATATGGCGCACAAGGGCTTTGCGGTCGATGATGATGTTCGACTGCAAACGATCCCGCGTTTCGATGGTGATGCGTTCGCTGTTGGCGAGGATATCGCGGGTGGCGAGCGCGTAGGGGCCGGTCAGGCCCGTGCCCTGGATTTCTTCGCGACGATAGCGATAGGGGGTGTCCGCTGCAAAGGCCTGCGCGTGCACGTCATCGCTGCGATATTCGGCCTTAATGCCGTTGAAGCTGCGCTGATAGCGGGCCAGTTCAGGCTCATCGATGCCGGTCTGATAGTCGCCGAACAGCGCATAGAATTGCGGGCGTTCGAGCTTCAGATACAGGCGGCGGATTGAAGCCGCGTCATAGCGCTGCTCGCTGCGATCGGCATAAACGGTGTAATAGCGACGCGGATCGATGGTGCCTGCAAAACGGGCATCGTCAGCCTTTTTGTCGCTGTCATAGGCCATGGTCATCAGCCATTTGCCGCTCACACGACCCTTGGCGTAGAGGGCGATGCGGCCATCGACATTCAACTGGTCATCTTCGCCAGCCAGATCCTGAAGACCTTCTTCAAGCTTGTTGAAACCGAGGGTGCCGGCTGCAAAGCCAACCACGGTCCAGGGGCGATCGCCCGGATCGAGCCAGGTTTCGATACGCTGGGTACGTTTTACCTGGCCATCCTGGAAGTTGAAGCTGATTGCCACGGCACCGGAAGCGGTTGTCGGCTCCAGTTCGATATAGGCAACGCCATCTTCGCCGATCACGCGCCACACCGGTGCCGCACGTTCGAGGCCGGACAATTGGCTTGCCTGCTGGGCATCGATTTCGACAGCGGGACGATAAGGTTCGGTAACGCTGAAATCGCCGACTGCATCGGGCTGGATGGGTTTGCCCGAACGATCGGTGAATCGCACTGCAATACGGGGGCGATTGACACCGTCGGCAAGCAGCAGCGACTTTTCTTTCAGGAACTGCGCCTGAATTGCGGGGGTAGCAAAATGGACCTGACGCTCCAGCTTGGCGACTTCCTGACCTTCGCTGTTCAGCACGCGCGCAACCAGCGCATTGTTGCCTGCAACAATCGGAACGCCGCGCCAGATGCTGACATTGACCTGGCCGTCCCCACTGCGCTTGACGCCATCGAAATTCAGCGGGTCAACGATCTTGCCATTGGCGCTGAGTTCGATGCGCTGGCCAGCAGCATGTTTGATGGCAACGCGGATCGCGGGCACAGGCGGGTTGTGGTCGGTGCCGGGAAACAGAAATTCCAAGCCCGGCGCCTGACCGGCAACCCAATCTTTTTCACCGCCAGCAATGCTGCGTTCTTCGGCGTTCGGCGCAACCGGTTTGGAAGCAATTTGTGTGGCTTCGCGACGGGGGCTGACCTGTTTCGAGCGAAAATCTGCGCGTTTAAGATTACCGCCGCGACCTTCGACAAAGCGCGAGATCGCACTTCCGGCGCTGCGTGTATTCTGCGCGCAGTCGACAGGCGCCTGATCAAGCGGGAAGGTCGACGGGTCGACTTGCACAACATGCAGGCCGGGGACCACGCCTTCGAAATGATAGCGGCCGTCAATGTCGGTGATGGCGTAGCTGCCATCTTCAAGCATGACGCGCACGCCGCTGATGCCCTTTGCTTTACGCGGATCGACGCTGCATCCGCCTTCGGTAAAGCGACCAACTATGGTGAAGCGTTCGCTTATCCCGTCGCGGATGATGCGGATTGCGGCATCGACTGTTTCGCTGCTCGCACCTCGATTATCGCGGGCAGATGCACGGTTGACGGCATCGCCCGAACGGGCATCAACGCGCACTTCTGCCAGATACGTCAACAGACCCGATGCGCCCCCAGCAAGCGGTGGTAAAACAACCGAAAACTCGCTGCCATCGGCTGTTGCAACTGGCGTAACCGAGGTGCCATTATAGCGCACGCTGTTCAGGCGCAGCCGCATCGATGCCGGTAAAAGGTCGGTGACTGTAATCGGACCGCTATTGCGGACACGATCAGGATTCCGCACCTCGATGCGGTATTGAACGACATCACCGGGCATGGCTGTAACGCTTGAAGTCGACTTCCGCAGCTGCAAACTGCCGCCGGGCCGGTCCATCGGTACGTCGATACGCACCGGTGCAGGGTCGTTCAGTGTAATGATTCCGCCATAAGAGCCGTCGGCAATAACGAACTGGCCGCCGTCGGGGCGCGTCAACAGCGCTATTTCAGCAGGCGTAGCCACCGAGGGATGCGTGTAAGGCGCTGGCGGCGTGATAATCAGCCGGTAAGTGCCCTGGCGCAGGAAGGGGAAGCGGTAAAAACCGGACGGGAAGGCGTAAATCTGCCCTCCACCGTCTGTAACCGTGCTTCCCGCTATAATGGTACTCGGGAAACTAGAGACGCCGTCATCGCCAAACACCTGTGCAGGCTGGCCGGTTGCCGCGTCTACGATAGTCACCCGGGTGCCATCGACAGCAGTGCCGTCGGCACTGTCAAAGGTCAATCCGAACGGATCGACGAGAATATCGACATCTGCACCGGCAATCGGATTGCCATTTTGGGCATTGTCGAGGTCAAAATGAAGTTGGTCGCCGGGACGAACCGACAGGACGCAATCGCCCTGAATTGCCGCAGGCGGTGCAGCCTTGGTATTCACCAGAGCCAGAAAAACCGACGTATTGGCGCCCGTTTCGGTCAGAATGAACCGCTCGATATCGCCAGTGTCGGTCGAAATTTCAGCTTCGAAGCTGTCAATCGTACCTGGATTGCTGTTTTGACCCGGTGCCGTCACCTTCAGAACCAATGGTTCCCCCGCGCGAATGGAAGATGCCGGGGCGATTGACGCCGGATTGGTTGAAAGACCGGCAAAAACGCCTTGAAGGTTGACCGGCTGAAGCCCGTTGGTGCCCCGGCACATCGTCTGCGGCAAAACGGCTTGGGTAGAACCGCTTGCACTGGTGAAACGGAACACCTCAAGTGTCGCCGGTTGCGGATTGGAGCGGTCGACAACGATATCGACGCTGTTTGAAGGCCGTGACAGCGGCTGTCCGCCGGATGTCCATTCCGCCTGCGCTGTGTTGCTGATGATATTCGGCAACACTTGCGCATGCGCGGGAAGGCAGGCGGCAGCCAAGTGGGCAGCTGCCGCCAGCGTTCCTGCGCGTTTGATAAGATGTTTAGTTAACAGCATTTTTAGAGAAAAAGGCGGGGTTGAAGAGAGCCTTCGTCCCCGCCTTGCTTCTTTAGTTGATGGTAACGCGGAAGATCAGGCCGCTCGTCGAAGCCGCGCCAACACTGGCGAGGGTTCCGTTGACGCGCGGTGACGGCGTTGTGGTGTAGCTACCGCCTGCCGAACCGGCCGAGCAGCTTTGCGTTGCCAGACCATAGTCGGTTACGGTTGCACCCAACAGGATCGAACCTGTAACAAACGTCGTGTTCGCAGGAATCAAATCCTCAATCGCGACGCTGGTTGCAGCGACGCTACCGGTGTTCTGGACTGCGATGCAATATTCCACCGTCGCGCCGGGCAGAGCTTTCGGGTTGATGCCACTTACAAGGTCGCTGACAACGCGGCTCGACTTGAACACGCCCAGCGTTGCCGACTGTACGGTGTAGTCGTCGAGTGCGGATTCAACAGCATCGCGACCGGTATCAGCCAGAACGGTGTCGACAGCGCCAGCGACGTTGGCGTCGGCGTCGGTCGATACATTTTGGCCAGGGCCGCTAAGAACAAAGGCGGTGCCATTGCTCAGCTTTGCGGTGGCTTGCAAGCTAACGCCCGCAATCTGGCCATTGGTGGCTGCGGCCGGAATGTCGCCCAACACAAGAATGTTGACGCTGTTGCTGCCGGTTGTTGCCGATAGATCGTTAACGGTCAGCGTTGCGGTTGCAGGCGCATCGCAGACATTGTTGTTGTCCGCGTCGAGGCAGATCAGCAAATTGGTGACGTCAAATCCGTCTGTCCCGCGCGGTGCTGCCGCACCGGTCAACAGGTTGGCCGCTGTCAGGTCAAAGTCGAGCAGATCGTTTGACAGGTTGGTCAACGTAAATGCTGTTTGCTGGGCAAGTTGCCCAGGATTGACTGTGGTGGTGCCGATGGTCGCACGTTCGACAACGGTAAAGTTGACCTTGCGGTCGACCTTGAACGTATCGGTGTTACTGGTGACCGGCGTCTGTGCCGTGGTTCCTACGGTGTAATTTACAGTCACACTGTTGGTGATGTCGGTGCCCTGGGTTGTGCCCACCGCAAAGGCCGGAGCGGAAACCCCGAGCGTTGCGGCAAGCGCAGTTGAGGCAACGAGGGATTTAAGCGTACTGGTCATGCTTATACTCCGGTTGCATTGGATTTGATCGCTTGTGCCGCAGCAATCGTTACGGTTTCGTTTGGAGGTCATCGTACGACCCCGCGAAAGACGAGCTTGCCGGCAGATCCTGCCGCAAGCGTTTGATTCATGTTCCATTTCAGATGGGTTACGTCGGCGGGTAAAGCCTGACGAAAGGTACCATCAGGCTTCGCAACTTTGAGCTGCGACATAACACCCCAGCTTTTGCCGCCGTCGACCGAAACAACTTCCGTGCCATCCATAGTGCCCGAAAAGGCAACTGCTCGGGGGATCGGGTTGGTGACAATGAAGTTCGATGCCGGTTGCGTTCCGACATTTTTATAGCGCACGACAAAGACCAATTGATCGCCGGGTACTACGAGTTTGGGTGCTTCAAGCACTGTCGCTACGGTACCATCGGCACGTTTGTGTTCACGTTCAACAAAGACGTCGCTGGCGAGTTCAACCGGTGCTGAAATCGCTGGGAGGGCGGTGGCCAAGGCTAGCAATGCTGCGATCATGTGTTTCATAGTGGAACTCATTGAATAGTGACCTGGAAGGTGACCGTGCGGGTCTGTCCGGCGGGGACATTGCCCAGCGACACGTTCACTCTGGTGCCGTTAAAGTTGCCAGCGTCGGCATCGACCGCATCGGTTTGCGCCGCTCCCTCAAGGGTGAGGCTGGCAGGAACATAAGTTGTGCCTGTCGGAATGGGGTCGTTGATGGCGAGGTTGTTCAGCGTGCCTGCGCCGCTGATCGTCGCCACAATCGTATAAGTGATGGTCGACCCCGGAACAGCAGTCGTGCCACCAAAGGGATCGGCAACAACAGCTGATTTTGCCAAGGCTACAGAAGCGGCGTCGACGCGAAGAAAGCCGCTTGCCTCACCTTCTGCGCCGCTGGTTCCGACTACGGCATTGCCGCCGCCTTCACCCGCACCTGCAAATGATGTTCCCGGTGCCCCGGTTCCGGTGTTCGCAGCAGCGACCAGGCTGACATTGGCCCGATCACCATTGGCTTGCGTCGCCGGTATATTTGTGAGGACGAAGACATTGATGCTTTGATCAGGTGTCAGCAGCGGGTCGTTAGTGCCCGCGACATAGATTGTGTCGACACCGGCATCATAGACACCATTGTTGTTGGTATCGAGCACCACTTGCGAAAGGGCGGGATCGAAATCATCGCCGCTGTTGGCGACATTCGGAGTCAGCGTGAAGACTTCGGGACCATTGCCGTTGTTCGTCACCTGATAGGTCAGCACCGCGTTGGTGGCACCATTGGTGGTGCCGACGTCGCCAGGATTGCTGCTGACGACAGTGACGTCGAGCAGTTCGTCGACGAGAATGACCGCCACGTTCGATTGAATATCAACCGGGCCCGCGCCCGCATCATAGCTCGCGGTGGCGATATTCTCGATGTTGGTGCCTGCAAGTGTGCCTGCGGCATGAGCGGTTGATCCGAAGGCTGAAGTCGCGGCAACAACTGCCAATGCCGATGCGCAGCGAAGACGCAACAATGCGTTTCCGTGGCTTGAGCGGGATGTATTGGTTCTCAACATGCTGGCTCTTATGGCAGAGCGAGGTCAAGAAATGGTTAAGCCAAGGACTAGCCTGTTAACGAGCCAACATATTGTATGTATTAGATATATATGGCATCAAACTTGTCGAATCTTGTAAAATCAAACGAGAATGGTAAATTATGCCGAAAGTTTTAGCTGGAACCGATTGGTGGCCACCAAACGCATTGCGCAAGAAAATTTCGTTTCTTTCATTCGCGCTGTTGACAGTTGCAGTGACCGCTTCTAGTAGCGCCGTCACCGCATCAAGCGGGTGTAGCTCAGTTGGTTAGAGCGCCGGCCTGTCACGCCGGAGGTCGCGGGTTCGAGCCCCGTCACTCGCGCCATTTTCCTGTTTCCATCCATAGCAATAATGGCCGCAGAGGCGCGATCCAGATCGTGCCCAAAAACAGATACACAATCGCTTGCATCCAGATCGGCCAACCGCCGATGACGTCAGATTGGCTTCCGATTATCCATGCCAACACCGCGATAATACCCAATATCATGAACATGCCCGCGGGCTTGCGCCATGTTGGCGGAGGAGGCGGGTTTGGGTGGCTCATCGGCTGATCCAGCTTCTCTCGGTAAGAATGGCGTCCATGGGCATGTCCCAAGGATCTAAAGGCAGGTTGTCGGCCAATTGCACCGACCATGCTATTCCGACAGCGGTGCTATTGCCCAGCAGGCTCAATGCACGGTCATAGTGCCCGGCACCCTGACCGAGGCGCATCAGGCGCGCATCAAAGGCAACCAGAGGAACCAGCACGACGTCAGGCGTTACTTCAGGTGCATCTGCTTTGGGTTGCGACAGTCCAAAGGGGCCGTTTTCAAGCGGGTCTCCGGCCTGCCAACGCAAAAAGCGCATCGGCGAAGCCTTACTCGTCACAAAGGGCAAAGCGAGCGTGCATCCCTGTTCGGCAGCGGCCGACAGCAATTTGGCAGGATCTGCTTCAGAGCCGATGGCGACATAGCCCGCGACAATCTTTCCGGGGGTACAAAGCTGCACAAGCGGGGAGGGCAGGCAACTGAAGGCAATCGTTGCTTCACCATTTGTCAAATTGGCGACAAAACTGTCGCGCTTTGCCCTGAATTTTCGCCGCAATTCAGATTTGGCGTCACTTTGCGGCACTTGCAACCCCTTGAAAAACGTAGCGGAACCACCATGGGTCGTTTTCCGGAATATCCTCTGACGCCATTACGTCAGGTGGGCGCCATATACGCCGGGCCAGGGCCCGGGCAGGGATAGCTCCCTTGGATGATATTATCGCCTCAGGGATGTTCTCTTCAGCTCGTGCCGGGCAGTTCCGCCAACACCAATCTAGGCGTGCAGGCCTGCCTGCTCAAGCCCGGAAGCAAAAGATTCTACGCGTGCGGCCAGCTTGTCGAGTGATTGCGCCATTTTCAGCGCAGTTTGCTCATCGATCGTCTTGCTTGCAGGAACCATCGCGACGCCACCATTGGCCTCATTGAGTTGATCCGCCAGCAAAAGGGCCGCAAACAGCAATTGGCGGCTTTCATTCAGTCCGCCCGCGCTGCCGCCGGCTTCACGCGCCTTGGTGTCCACCATGCGACCGAGATCAAGCAATCGCTGCTCTTCTCCGTCACGGCAGGTCACGATATACTCGCGGCCAACGATGTTCAGCCTGACCTCAGCCATGCGTCGAGCCTTCCTTTGCAAGCAGGCGATCGATTTCGGCCACAGCCTGCTCAGCGGCCGATTTCAGTGCGGAATAACGCTGCTCGAGATCCGGATCGGCAGCGCCAAATTTCGGTAATTTCGCTTGCTCAAGCCTGGAAATTGCCCGCTCCAGTCGACCGATTGCCTCGATCATTTGTTGTTGTGCCATAGCTTGTACCCCGTTCCTGTTACAAACTAGCAAAACTGTGGCGATTGGCAACGCGCGATCTGGGCTCGATTGCCGCATTTCTTCGTGACTTTGGCTTGACCCGTGCCGCCTCGCTCCCCAAAGGAGGCGCGAGCCGACTCGTGCAGTCATCATGAACTTATGTGCTGGGGCTGCTCTAGCGGGCAGCAAAAGGGGTAATTTGCATGTCCGCCAACCTTCAGATGATGGCTAACGCGATCCGGGCACTTTCAATGGATGCCGTTCAGGCGGCCAATAGCGGCCATCCGGGCATGCCCATGGGTATGGCCGATGTCGCGACCGTTCTTTACACCAAATATCTGAAATATGATGCTTCTACGCCGAAATGGCATGATCGGGACCGCTTCGTCCTTTCTGCTGGTCATGGCTCGATGCTGGCTTATTCGACGCTATACCTTAGCGGCTATGCAAGCCCGACCATCGAGAATATCCGCAATTTCCGCCAGTTGCACAGCCCATGTGCCGGACACCCCGAGAATATCGAGCTTGAAGGCGTTGAAAGCACGACTGGTCCGTTGGGGCAGGGGCTTGCGATGGCGGTGGGCATGGCACTTGCCGAACGGCACTTGAACGCAGTTTTCGGCGATGAACTGGTCGACCATCGCACTTGGGTGATTGCCGGTGACGGATGCCTGATGGAAGGTATCAACCACGAAGCCATAGGTCTGGCGGGGCATTTGGGGCTCGGTCGCCTGATTGTGCTGTGGGACGATAACCGCATCACGATCGACGGCAGCACCGACCTTTCGACCAGCGAAGACATCAAGGCGCGCTATGTCGCCACTGGATGGCATGTCGAAAGCTGTGATGGGCATGATTTTGCTGATATTTCAACGGCGATAGAGGCTGCAATTGCAGACGGACGGCCGTCATTGATTGCGTGCAAGACGCTGATCGGCAAAGGCGCGCCCAACAAGCAGGGTACGTCGGCAACGCACGGTTCGCCCCTGGGTGCGGACGAAATTGCCGCGACCCGGGCCGAGCTGGGATGGAACTATCCGCCATTTGAAGTTCCGGCGGAAATTCTCGATGCCTGGCGTGCTGCTGGTAAACGCGGCGAAGTCGCACATGGTGAATGGAAAATCCGTTTATCTACAAATGCTAATGGCGCAGAGTTCATGCGCCGTATGAATGGTGAATTGCCGCAAAGTGATGCGATGCAAGACTATCTGGCATCGTTGATCGCCAACCCTGCAAAGGTTGCAACGCGCAAGGCGTCTGAAATGGCGCTTGAGGCGTTGACGGCGGCCATTCCCGAACTGGTTGGCGGTTCAGCAGACCTCACCGGATCGAACAATACCAAGACGAAGTCGACCGGTCCGTTGACGCGCGATGATTATGCGGGGCGCTACGTTTATTACGGTATCCGCGAATTCGGCATGGCCGCCGCGATGAACGGGATGGCGCTGCATGGCGGGATCATCCCATATGGCGGCACTTTCCTGGTATTTTCGGATTATTGCCGCAACGCCATCCGCCTGTCGGCAATCCAGCAGCAACGCGTCGTCTATGTAATGACGCACGACAGCATTGGTCTGGGTGAGGATGGTCCGACCCACCAGCCGGTCGAGCATATTGTCAGCCTGCGCGCGATGCCGAACCTCACAGTTTTCCGTCCGTGCGATACAATCGAAACCGCAGAATGCTGGGATCTGGCGCTGAAAAACACCAAGGGCCCGTCGCTATTGGCACTGTCACGGCAAAATCTGCCGCAGCTGCGCACCGACGTCAGCGAGAATATGTCGGCGAAGGGCGGCTATCGCATGCGGGCCGCAAACGGTGCGCGTAAGGTCGTACTGATCGCAACCGGCTCGGAAGTCGAACTGGCCATGAAGGTGGCAGACGCACTGGAAGCAACAGGGCAGGGTGCCGATGTCGTCTCGATGCCCAGCTGGGAGCTTTTTGACGCCCAAGACGCGTCCTATCGCGCGGCAATGCTGCCCGGCGACGCACTCAAGGTTTCGATTGAAGCCGGCGTCACTTTGGGCTGGCAGCGTTATACCGGAAATGATGGCCTTAACATCGGTCTCGACAGTTTTGGTGCTTCGGCACCCGCAGAAGCCCTATATGACTATTTCGGCTTCTCGGTCGAAGCGATTGTGAGTAAAATTCAAGCTAAGTTAAAAGCTTAAAGGGAGTATTTAATATGGCTACCAAAGTTGCGATCAATGGGTTCGGCCGCATCGGCCGCCTCGTCGCGCGCGCAATCCTTGAACGGAATGACCATGATCTTGAACTGGTCGCAATCAACGATCTGGCCGATGCCAAGTCGAACGCCCTGCTGTTCAAGCGCGATAGCGTGCATGGCGCATTTCCCGGCACTGTAGAGGCCGATGGCACCGACATCATCGTCAACGGCAAGCGCATCCATGTGACTGCGGAACGCGATCCGGCCAACCTCCCGCATGGCGCAAATGGCGTCGATATTGCGCTTGAATGCACCGGTTTCTTCACCGATCGCGACAGCGCGGGCAAGCATCTGGCCGCTGGAGCCCAGCGCGTTTTGATTTCGGCGCCCGCAAAGAATGTTGATAAAACAATCGTGTATGGCGTCAACCACGGCGTCTTGACGTCAGATGACAAGATTGTTTCCAACGCAAGCTGCACCACCAACTGCCTCGCCCCGCTTGCCAAGGTCGTTCATGAAACCGTCGGTATCGAACGCGGCCTGATGACGACCGTCCACGCTTACACCAACGACCAGAAAATCCTCGATCAGATCCACGACGACATGCGCCGCGCGCGCGCTGCAGGCATGTCGATGATCCCGACCACAACCGGTGCCGCCCGTGCGGTTGCCGAAGTGCTACCCGAATTGAAGGGCAAGCTCGACGGTGCGGCGATCCGCGTGCCGACGCCCAATGTCAGCCTTGTTGACCTGACTTTCACACCATCGCGCGACACCAGCGTTGAGGAAATCAACGCTGCGCTGAAAGCTGCATCGGAAGGCGCGCTGAAAGGCGTTTTGGCTTATTCGGACGAGCCGCTAGTTTCGATCGATTACAACCATTGCCCGGCAAGTTCGACCATCGACAGCCTCTCGACCGTGGTCATGGAAGGCAAGCTGGTCCGCGTTGTCAGCTGGTATGACAATGAATGGGGCTTCTCGAACCGCATGGTCGATACCGCTGGCGTGATGGCTGGCCTGATCTAAGGAAGACAACGTCATGGCCTTTCGCACCCTCGACGATCTGGGCGACATCACCGGCAAGCGTGCTTTGGTGCGTGTCGACCTGAATGTGCCGATGGCGGAAGGCCGCGTCACCGATCTGACCCGCATGCACGCACTAGCGCCGACGGTAAACGAATTGTCGGCCAAGGGTGCCAAGGTGCTGTTGCTGGCGCATTTCGGTCGTCCCAAGGGGCAGAAGCATAGCGAAATGTCGGTGTCGATGACGCTTGATGTATTGCAGGAAGTTTTGGGGCGCGAAATCATGTTCGTCCCTGAAATCTATGGCGATGTTGTTGCGCAATCGCTGTCGATCCTGTCGAATGGCGATGTGGCGCTGTTGGAAAACAGCCGTTTCTGGGCGGGTGAGGAAAAGAACGATCCCGAACTGGCGAAGGCAATTGCCGCCAATGGCGATCTCTATGTCAACGATGCCTTTTCGGCCGCCCACCGTGCGCATGTGACCACTGAAGGTCTGGCGCATCTGCTACCTTCTTATGCCGGTCGTTCGATGGAGGCCGAACTCAAGGCGCTGGAAGCAGCATTGGGCGCGCCCGAGCATCCGGTGGCCGCGGTGGTTGGTGGAGCAAAGGTGTCTTCCAAGCTCGATGTCCTCAACAATCTGGTCACCAAGGTCGATCATCTGATCATCGGTGGCGGCATGGCCAACACCTTCCTCGCGGCGCGCGGCGTCAATGTCGGCAAATCGCTAT
The DNA here is from genome assembly GCA_937873665.1 of uncultured Sphingorhabdus sp. The sequence goes on along the minus strand of CALMYW010000393.1, from coordinate 393,821 downwards.
GCGAGCATGATCTGGCTGACACCGCCAATGCCATTTTGGATGCAGCCGACGTTGCCGGTTGCACGGTGCATTTGCCTTATGACGTTGTCGTAGCAAAGGAATTCCGCGCCAATCCGCCCGTGCGCACCGTCAATGTCCATGAAGTGGCAAAGGATGAGATGATCCTCGACGTTGGCCCAGCCGCAGTAGAAGCATTGGGCGATGTACTTAAGACCTGCCGCACCTTGGTCTGGAACGGACCGATGGGCGCGTTTGAAATTGAACCCTTTGACGCTGCTACGGTTTCGCTGGCTCGCACGGCTGCAGCGCTCACCAAGGAAGGTTCGCTGGTTTCGGTTGCTGGCGGTGGCGATACCGTTGCTGCTTTGGCCCATGCGGGCGTGACGCAAGACTTCACCTTCATCTCGACTGCGGGCGGTGCCTTCCTTGAGTGGATGGAAGGCAAGATATTGCCGGGCGTGAAAGCGCTCGAAACAACAGCCTGAATTTTACCAATAGAGCGGTTGCGACTTGCGCGATGGAACGCTAATGGCCGCCGCGACATACGTATGCACAGACAGGGAACTCGCATGAACACCGCTGACATGACCGCCAAGATTGCCGCCGGACAGGGATTTATCGCCGCACTCGACCAGAGCGGTGGTTCGACGCCCAAGGCGCTCAAAGGCTATGGCATCGAGGAAGGCGCGTGGAGCAATGACGAGGAAATGTTCGGCCTGATCCATGACATGCGGTCACGGATCATCCGGTCGAAGGCGTTTACTGGTGACCGCGTGATCGGGGCAATCCTTTTTGAACGCACAATGGATGGCAGCGTGAACGGCAAGCCGACCCCCGCCGCGTTGATCGAAAAGGGCGTGGTGCCCTTTATCAAGATCGACAAGGGCCTCGAAGACGAAGGATTTGGTGGGTTCGGGGGCGTGCAGATGATGAAGCCGATGCCCGAACTGGATGCATTGCTGGAGCGATCAAAGGCGTTGGGCGTGTATGGCACCAAGGAACGTTCGGTCATCAATTCGGCCAACCGCGAAGGCATTGCCGCGATCGTCGCGCAACAGTTCGAAGTTGGTCAGCAGGTGCTGTCGCACGGCATGATGCCGATGATCGAGCCTGAAATTAACATCAAGAGCGAAACCCGCGCCGAGTGCGACGCGATCCTGCTAGAAGAAACATTGAAGCAGTTGGATACGCTGGGTGCCGACCAACAGGTGATGCTGAAACTGTCTCTTCCGGTCGAAGCGGGCAAATTTGATGCACTGGTACAACACCCAAAGGTGCTGCGCGTCGTTGCGCTTTCCGGTGGCTACAAGCGTCCGGAAGCCTGTGTCGAACTCGCCAAAAACAGCGGGATCATCGCGTCTTTCAGCCGCGCACTGCTCGAAGATTTGCGCCACCAGATGAACGACGATGAATTTGACGCTTCGCTCGATGAAGCGATTGATGCGATCTACAAGGCCTCGATTGCTTGACAGGCCATAGTGCGACTTCCACTGGTTTTGCATGAGTGAAACCAGTTGGGCAGCCGTCGAAGAATACATCTCCGGTCATTTGCTGAAACCTGACAGCGCGCTGGCTAGCGCGCTGCGGCACAATGCGGCACAAGGGCTTCCGCCTATCGACGTTTCTGCGGCCCAGGGTAAAATGTTGATGCTGCTCGCGCAGATGGCACAGGCTAAGCATATCCTCGAAGTAGGCACATTGGGTGGTTATTCAACCATCTGGTTGGCGCGGGCATTGCCGGATGACGGGCAGCTTGTTTCGCTCGAAATCGATCCGGACCATGAAAAAGTGGCGCGCGAAAATCTGGAACGGGCCGGATTAGGTCCCAACGTCCAGATTGTAACCGGCGCAGCCCTCGACAGTCTGCGCAATATGCAGCCATCGGCGCCCTTCGACTTCATCTTCATTGATGCCGACAAGCAGAATAATGTGAATTATGTCGATCAAGCGATCCGCTTGGCGCGTTCAGGTGCGACCATCATCGTCGACAATGTGGTGCGTGACGGGTGTGTGCTTGATGCGTCGAGTGACGACGAGCGAATTATCGGTACGCGGAAATTGTTCGAACATATCGCCAACCACCTCCGGCTTGATGCAACCGCAATCCAAACGGTGGGCGACAAAGGCTGGGATGGATTTCTTTTAGCGCGTTTGCGTTAGAGGCCGCCAGCAAAGGTCAGGCTAAATCGGTATTTGCCAACATCAATCTTGCCGTTTTTCGGGCGGGCAGGGCGAATATTGGTTAGGGACATCATACCGTCAGCGACCGCCATTGGTTGATCGCTTGATAGCAGTAGTTCCCTCGGGCCGTCAGCCCGCATCCACAAAACCTTGACCCTGACTCGTCCGGCCCACACGCACTGAACATTGGCGGGACAACGACTATCTTCGATGACAGCAATCGGCTTGATTATGGGGCCATCGACATAGACTGCCTCGCCGATGCGCGCATTCGCCGGGTCTCGGGATTGCTCGATAGGTAATGAAATACAGCCCGCTAGGACCAGTGTTGGCAAGATGGCGGCTAAGATACGCATTTGCATTTACAGCGAATTGCCGACACCGCTATGAATGGAATATGACCAAACCAGCCTGCCAACTGTATCTTATTTCTCCGTTGAATGTTGATGGCGATTTTCCAGCGCACCTCGAAGAAGCGTTGACCGCTGGGCCGGTGGCAGCCTTCCAGTTTCGCGTGAAGGATATGGATCAGCATGAAGCGGCCCGTCTGGCTGCGCCTTTGCAAGACATCTGCGCGCGGCATGACGTTGCGTTCATCGTGAATGACAGCATCGCGCTAGCCAAACGGATCAAGGCCGACGGGGTGCATCTGGGCCAGGACGATGGCGACCCGCGTGAAGCGCGCGAGCAGCTCGGGCGCGATGCACAGATTGGCGTCACCTGCCACAACAGCCGTCATCTGGCGATGGAAGCTGCCGAAGCCGGGGCGGATTATGTCGCGTTTGGTGCCTATTTCCCGACGACGACCAAGGAGGTGAAGCACCAAGCCGATCTGGAAACGATCGAGCTGTGGTCACAATTCACCGAGGTGCCCTGCGTGGCGATCGGTGGGATTACGCCGGACAATGCCAAAGCCGTTGTCGATGCGGGTGCTGATTTCATAGCGGTCAGTGGTGCCGTGTGGAACCACGCCCAAGGACCAGCGGCGGCGGTGAAAGCCTTTAACGCGCTGCTTGCCTAATCCCAGCCTTGACGCTAAAGGCCGCCGCTGTCGGCGCGCCTTATGCAAATCTGGCGGCGCCAAGCTCTTTCCATCTGTTAAGCGAGTGATCACATGAAAATCAGTGGCGTCGAAATTCGTCCGGGCAACATCATCGAATATGAAGGCGGCATCTGGCGTGCAGTCAAGATCCAGCATACGCAGCCCGGCAAAGGCGGCGCCTATATGCAGGTCGAACTGAAAAACCTGCGTGATGGCCGCAAGAACAACGTTCGTTTCCGCTCGGCCGAAACCGTTGAGCGCGTTCGCCTTGACCAGAAAGATTTCCAATATCTGTATTCCGAAGGCGACAATCTGGTTTTCATGGACAAGGAAACCTATGATCAGGTGACCTTGCCGACCGACTTGCTGGGTGACGCGGCTGCATTCCTGCAGGATGGCATGGATGTCGTCATGGAAATGTATGAGGATGAGGCGCTTTCGGTCGCTTTGCCCGACACAATCGAAGCCACCATTGTTGAGGCCGATGCCGTCGTCAAAGGCCAGACGGCTTCTTCCAGCTATAAGCCAGCCATTCTTGACAATGGCGTGCGCGTGATGGTGCCGCCGTTCATCAGTTCGGGCACACGCATTGTCGTCGACGTTTACGAACGGGAATATGTCCGGAAGGCTGACTGATGCCTGCATTATCTGGACTGATGTCCGTCATGGAAAAAGCTGCCCGCAAGGCGGGTAGCAAGCTGCGCCGTGACTTTAGCGAAATCGAACAGTTGCAGGTCTCGATGAAGGGCCCTGCCGATTTCGTAACCAAGGCGGATCAAAAGGCGGAAGACACGATTTTCCGCGAGCTCGAAAATGCACGGCCCGACTGGGGCTTCCTTATGGAAGAAACCGGAGAGATTGCCGGCAAAGAGGGTAAGCCGCGTTTCATCGTCGATCCGCTTGATGGCACCAGCAATTTTCTGCACGGCATTCCGCACTTTGCGATTTCGATCGCGGTGCAGGATCCCAAGCCCGATGGTTCGGGCTGGGGCGATCTCTATATGGGGCTGGTCTATAACCCGATTACCGATGAAAGCTTTTGGGCCGAAAGAGGGAAGGGCGCTTTCCTAGGCCATAAAAGATTGCGTGTTTCGGCACGTCGCAAGCTGAGCGAGGCGCTCGTTGCGACCGGCGTTCCGTTCAAAGGACATGGCGATATTGAGGAATGGGGCAAAATCTACGCCGCCATCGCTCCCGAAGTCGCCGGCATCCGCCGTTTTGGTGCAGCCAGCCTCGATCTGGCATGGCTCGCAGCAGGTCGTTATGACGGTTTCTGGGAAAGCGGATTGTCCCCCTGGGATACAGCCGCAGGCTGCCTGATTGTCCGTGAAGCGGGAGGTTTTGTGACCGACTATCGCGGTCGTTCGCCCGCCATCGCCGATGCGCAATTGCTGGCCGGAAATGACCAGTTGCACAGTCGCTTGCACAAGCTTCTGGTCGGCGCGCTCAAATAATACAAATAACGGTGGAAAAAAGCCGTGTCCGCCCCTTGCGGCGGTGCACAATCACCCCTAAAAGCGCGCCAATTCAGGCCTGAAGCGAGTCCGTTTTGACCGATCTGTCGCAATATCTGCCGATCCTCATTTTCCTGGTCATTGCACTGGGATTATCGAGCCTTTTCGTGTTTCTGCCGATGGCGGTTTCGCGCCTTACAGGTGCGCACCAACCGACCGAGGCAAAGCTCGCTGAATATGAATGCGGTTTTCCTGCGTTTGAAGATTCGCGCAGCCAGTTTGACGTGCGCTTCTACCTCGTCGCGATTCTGTTCATCATCTTTGATCTCGAAGCCGCCTTCCTCTTCCCCTGGGCAGTCAGCCTGGGCGATACCGGTTGGGTGGGCTGGGGTACGATGATGTTGTTCCTGTTCGAACTGGTAATCGGCTTCATCTATGCCTGGAAAGTGGGAGCACTCGAATGGGAGTGATCGAAACAGCACCCGCAGGCGGCGTTCCCGCCGATACGGATTTCGTCAAAGACCTGTCTGAAGAGGTCAATGACAAGGGCTTTGTCGTCACCTCGACCGAGGACCTGTTCACTTGGGCGCGCACCGGCTCGCTCTGGCCAATGACCTTTGGTCTGGCCTGCTGCGCCGTCGAGATGATCCACGGCTATATGCCGCGTTATGATTTCGAACGTTTCGGCATTGCCCCGCGCGCCTCACCGCGCCAATCGGACGTGATGATTGTCGCGGGCACGCTATGCAACAAAATGGCTCCTGCGCTTCGCAAGGTTTACGATCAGATGTCGGAACCGAAATATGTGATTTCTATGGGTAGTTGCGCCAATGGCGGTGGCTATTACCATTATAGCTATAGTGTGGTCCGCGGTTGCGATCGCATTGTGCCGGTTGACATCTATGTTCCCGGTTGCCCGCCGACGGCCGAAGCGCTGCTCTATGGCATCATGCAGCTGCAGCGCAAAATCCGGCGCGAAGGGACGATTGAACGATGAGCAGTCCCGCTCCCCTTGTCGCCACACCCAAAGGTACCGTTGCCGCGCTCAAAAAAGCGTTGGGCAAGGATCTGCTCGCGATCGAAGAGGCGCATGGCGAGATTGCTTGCCATGTCAAAACCGAAAAGCTGGTTGGCGTGATGATGCAGTTGCGCGACGCCTGCGATTACCAGCAGCTGATGGAAATCGCCGGCGTCGACTGGCCCGATCGCGATCCGCGCTTCGAAGTCGTCTATTGCCTGCTCAGCCTGACCAAGAACCACCGCATCCGCGTGCATGTGGCGACCAATGAGGATGTGCCGGTTCCTTCGGTTACCGAAATCTGGCCTGTCGCGGGCTGGCTCGAACGCGAAGTGTTCGACATGTATGGCGTGACCTTTGCGGGCAATGATGATTTGCGCCGCATTCTCACCGACTATGGCTTTGTTGGCCACCCGCAGCGCAAGGATTTCCCGCTGACCGGCTATGTAGAGCTGCGCTATTCGGAAGAAGAAAAGCGCGTGAAATATGAGGCCGTCGAACTGGCGCAGGATTTCCGCAGCTTCGACTTCATGTCGCCTTGGGAAGGCGCAGATTATGTGCTGCCCGGTGATGAGAAAGGAGCCGGCAAATGAGCCTCCAGAAAGATCTCGCGCCGACCACCGGCGATGAAGTCATCCAGAATTATACGATCAATTTCGGCCCGCAGCACCCTGCAGCGCACGGCGTTTTGCGTCTGGTGATGGAGCTGGACGGGGAAATCATCGAGCGCCTTGATCCGCATATCGGCCTGCTGCACCGCGGCACCGAAAAACTGATCGAGCACAAGACCTATTTGCAGGCCTTGCCCTATTTCGACCGGCTCGATTATGCTTCGCCGCTGGCGATGGAGCATAGCTATGTGCTCGCGATCGAAAAGCTGCTGAACCTCGAAGTGCCGTTGCGTGCGCAATATCTGCGCGTGCTTTTTGCGGAAATGACGCGCATTTCGAACCATTTGCTCAATCTGGCACACCATGCGCTTGACGTTGGCGCGATGACGCCGGGTCTGTGGCTGTACGAAGCGCGCGAAGATTGCATGACCTTTTTCGAACGCGCATCGGGCGCGCGCATGCACACCGCATGGTTCCGCCCCGGCGGCGTGCATCAGGATGTGCCGCTTAAGTTGCTCACCGACATTGGCGACTGGCTCGATGATCGCTTGCCGCGCCTGTTCGAAGACGGCATGGCGCTGGTGGTCGACAACCGCATCTTCAAGCAGCGCAATGTCGACATCGCGATTGTCAGCAAGGAAGACGCGATCAAATGGGGCTTTTCCGGCCCGATGATCCGTGGCGCGGGGATCCCATGGGATATCCGCAAGTCGCAGCCGTACGACGTCTATGCCAAGATGGAGTTTGACGTTCCGGTTGGCACGCGCGGCGATTGCTATGATCGCTTCATGGTCCGCGTGGAAGAAGTGCGTCAGTCGATCCGCATCATGAAGCAGTGCCTGCAACAGATGCCCGAAGGCCCGGTGTGCAGCGACGACCGCAAAGTCGTTCCGCCGAAGCGCGCCGAGATGAAGGCATCGATGGAAGCACTAATCCACCACTTCAAGCTTTACACAGAGGGCTTCCATGTGCCCGAAGGTGCAGTCTATGTCGCGACCGAAAGCCCCAAGGGTGAGTTCGGCGTCTATCTGGTGTCGGACGGCAGCAACAAACCCTATCGATGCAAAATCCGCCCGACTGCGTTCTCGCATCTGCAGGCAATGGATTTCATGAGCCGCGGGCATATGCTGGCTGACACTACTGCGATCATCGGCGCGCTCGACATCGTGTTTGGGGAGTGTGACCGGTGAACTGGAAGTCAATCGCGTTCGAGACGATAACTTACTTCTGTTATGGATTCACGGCGGCTGTTTTTGGCCAATGGGCATTCAGTGATGAAATAGCGTTAGATAGGGCATTTTGGATTGCTGGAGCGCTAGCTTTTGGACGACTAGTGCGGTTGATTATTGTCGAAGAAGACAGGGTTATGCGAAATGGCTGAACCAACAGCCCGCCTCGCCATCGCCGAGCAGATGATCGCGCATTACAATGTGCAGGATGCAGACGCTTATGTCGCGCTGATGACCGACGATGCCTGTGAAGCGGGCTATCGCGGCGCAGTCTTGCGCGAGGGCAAGGAAGGCACTCGGACTGGTCTGAAGGCGATGTTTGCTGAATTTCCGGAGAACCGTGCCGAAATCCTCAAAGGCTATGAACTGGGCGAGTTTGTCGCGCTGCATGAGCGGGTGTTTCGTTCCGCCACCGCCGAGCCGTTCGAAGTGATGTCGATCTATAGTTTTGAAGGCGACAAGGTGTCGCGCGTGGAGTTTGTCCGATAATGGCCGACGCTGTCCACATCCCCGACGAAGCCGAAGTCCGCGCCAAATGGGCCGGGTTCAAGTTTACGGCGGCGAACAAGAAAACCGCCGACATGTATGTCGCGCGCTACCCCGCTGGCCGTCAGCAATCGGCGGTTATGGCGCTGCTCGATCTGGCGCAGCGTCAGGTGGGTGAAGAGACCAAGACGCAAGGGTGGCTGCCGGTGCCGGTGATCGAATATGTCGCCGCCTATCTCGGCATGCCCTATATGCGCGCCTACGAGGTTGCGACCTTCTACACCATGTACAACCTCGCGCCCGTGGGCCGTTTCCATGTGCAGGTCTGCGGCACCACGCCGTGCATGCTGCGCGGGTCGGACGACGTCATGGCAGCGTGCAAGAATCGCGGACTGGTCAAGGGTGCGACCACGCCCGATGGCCTGTTCACCCTGACCGAAGTCGAATGTCTCGGCGCTTGCGCCAATGCGCCGATGGTACAGATCAACGACGATAATTTCGAAGACCTGACCTATGACAGCATGTCCGCGCTGCTTGAAGCACTGGCCAATGACAAGCCGGTCAAGATCGGCCCGCAAATCGACCGCCAGACCAGCTGCCCCGAAGGCGGGCCAACGACATTGAAGGAAATGGTCAAGGCCAATCACGATTATCGGAAGGATTGGTAATGAGCCTTCAGGATAAAGACCGCATCTTCACCAACGTCCATGGCTTCCAGCCGTGGAACCTGAAGGCCGCGCAAAAGCGTGGCGATTGGGATAAGACTGCGAACCTGCTCAAGATCGGGCAGGACGAGATTATCGAGCGCATCAAGGCTTCGGGCCTGCGCGGGCGCGGCGGGGCGGGTTTCCCGACGGGGATGAAGTGGAGCTTCATGCCCAAGAATCCGACACCCGAACGGCCGAATTTCCTCGTCATCAACGCCGATGAATCAGAGCCCGGCAGCTGCAAGGACCGAGAGATCATCCGCCACGATCCGCACAAGCTGATCGAAGGCGCACTGGTCGCCGGTTTCGCGATGCGCGCGCGGGCGGCCTATATCTATATTCGCGGCGAGTTCATCTACGAAGCCAAGGTGCTCGAGGCAGCCGTTGCCGAAGCCTATGCCGCTGGCCTGATCGGCAAAAATGCCTGCAAGTCGGGCTATGATTTCGACGTCTTTGTCCATCGCGGCGCGGGCGCCTATATCTGCGGTGAAGAAACAGCGATGATCGAAAGCCTTGAGGGCAAGAAGGGCCAGCCGCGTCTGAAGCCGCCATTCCCAGCGGGTGCAGGGCTTTATGGCTGCCCGACTACGGTCAACAATGTCGAGAGCATTTCGGTCACGCCCACAATCCTGCGCCGTGGCCCCGAATGGTTCGCCAGCTTTGGTAATCCCAACAATCTCGGCACAAAGCTGTTCCAGATTTCGGGCCATGTGAACACGCCCTGTGTGGTCGAGGAAGCGATGAGCATTCCTTTCCGCGAACTGATTGAAAAGCATGCGGGCGGCATCCGCGGCGGTTGGGACAATTTGCTTGCCGTGATTCCCGGTGGATCCTCGGTACCTTTGGTTCCCGCCGCGCAGATCATGGACGCGCCGATGGATTTTGACGGCCTAAAGGCGCTCGGATCCGGCCTTGGCACCGCCGCGGTCATCGTCATGGACAAATCGACCGACATCGTCCGCGCGATTTCGCGGCTGTCCTATTTCTACAAGCATGAAAGCTGCGGCCAGTGCACGCCGTGCCGCGAAGGCACAGGCTGGATGTGGCGCGTGATGGAGCGGCTGCGCGAAGGCAATGCCGATGTGTCGGAAATCGACACGCTGTTTCAGGTGACGAAACAGGTCGAAGGCCACACCATCTGCGCGCTGGGTGATGCAGCGGCTTGGCCAATCCAGGGGCTGATCAAGCATTTCCGGCCGGAAATTGAGCGGCGGATTGCGGAACATGGTGGAATGCTGGAGGCGGCGGAATGAAGCGCCTGACTTTCTCTCTTAGCCTTGTCTCGCTGTTGATTGGTTTTGGCGGTGCCGCCGCAGAATCACCTGCCAATCTTCTGAATGCCGAGCGTCGGATGCTGGCAAATGATTATGCAAAATGTATTGCAACTAAGCACCCAAAACTTGTCCGTGAATTTGTTTTGCAAGCCGGAAATAGCAAACAGCCCGACGACCGCATTCGCAAGCTTGCCGATTGGAAATGCATGCCGTCCAGTTCATCTAGAGAGGTTACAAGCCTGTACTTTAGCTCCAGTGCTGCTCTCTACACATTTGCCGAGTATCTTTTGAAGAACGAAAAGATCGACGTACTTAACGATTTTGGTGCCGTGCCGTTGTTGCAGCATCCCGAACCGGAAAAAATGGACAGCTATAAGCCGTCGGGCAGGCTTTCGAAGGAAGCATATGCTCGGATGGTCGAAAAGTCGCTTGGCGAAACGGCCATGTCGCGCATTGGCGAATGCGTTGTTCGTGCAGATACAATCAACTCAAAAAATCTGCTCGAAACTGCTGTTGAAAGCGCCGAGGAAAAGGCGGCGATCCAGATTTTGTTGCCTGTTGCCGGACAATGCATCGAAAACGGTTCTATCAAGATGAAGCCTGAGCAGCTGCGGGGGACAATTGCTCTAAATCTATACCGTTTGACAGTCGCTGCGCTAACGACGGAGAGCAAGCCCGATGCCTAAAGTCACCGTAGACGGCCTCGAAATCGAAGTCCCGCAGGGCGCCACCGTCCTGCAGGCGTGCGAGCTGGCGGGCAAAGAAATTCCGCGTTTCTGCTATCATGAGCGCCTGTCCATCGCCGGCAATTGCCGCATGTGTCTGGTTGAGGTTGCCCCCGGGCCGCCGAAGCCGCAGGCAAGCTGTGCGCTGCCGGCGACTGAAGGCCAGATCATTCGCACCGACAGCGAAATGGTCAAAAAAGCGCGCGAAGGGGTGATGGAGTTTCTCCTCATCAACCACCCGCTCGATTGCCCGATTTGCGATCAGGGCGGCGAATGCGATCTGCAGGACCAGTCGGTGGCTTATGGCCGCGGCGCATCGCGTTATGACGAGAATAAGCGTGCAGTGACCGAGAAATATATGGGCCCCATCGTCAAGACGGTGATGACCCGCTGCATCCAGTGTACCCGCTGCGTGCGGTTTGCCGAAGAAGTGGCCGGTATCGAGGAGATCGGTGCGATCGGGCGCGGTGAGAATATGCAGATCACCAGCTATCTCGAGCGCGCAGTTACAAGCGAGCTTTCGGGCAATGTCGTTGACCTCTGCCCGGTCGGTGCGCTGACGAGCAAACCCTACGCCTTCAACGCGCGCCCGTGGGAACTGAAAAAGACGCCGGCGATTGACGTGATGGATGCGGTCGGCACCAATATCCGCCTCGATAGCCGGGGCAGGGCAGTGCTGCGTGCGGTTCCGCGCATTAACGAGGATGTCAACGAAGAGTGGGCGCACGACAAGACCCGCCATGCGGTTGACGGCCTGACCCATCGCCGTCTCGACAAGCCCTATGTCCGCAAAGATGGCAAGCTGGTCGCGGCAAGCTGGCAGGTAGCTTTTGAGGCGATCAAGGCTCATTGGAGCGGCGAAGCTGCTGTGTTGGCCGGCGATCAGGTGGATTGCGAGACCATGTTTTCAGCGCGGGAGTTGGCCGGTTCTAAAATGCTCGAAGGACGTCAGACAGGCCTCTCCTATGACACTTCGTCGCTGTCGGCGGTCAACTTCAACACCACCATCGGGGGTATCGAAAATGCCGATGTGGTCCTGCTGGTGGGCAGCGACCTGCGCCGCGAAGCGCCGCTGGTGAACACCCGCATCCAGAAAGCTGTCCGCAAGAAGGGCGCGAAGGTTTTCGCCATCGGGCCCGAAACCGACCTGACTTATAAGGTCGAATGGCTGGGCGATGATCTGGGCGCGCTGATCAAAGCGCCCAAGGCACTGGCCGATGCGCTGAAGACCGCCGAACGTCCCGCGATCATCGTCGGTGGCGGTGCGCTGCGTTACGAAGGCGTCCACGGCGCGGCGCTGGCTTTTGCCAAAAAGTATAAGCTGGTCAAAGATCGTTGGAACGGCTTTAACGTTCTGCATTTCGCTGCAGCGCGCATGGGCGGGCTGATGCTAGGCTATGCGTTTGACGGCGGCATCAAGGCGCTGGCAGCGAAGAAGCCCAAACTGGCCTTCTTCCTTGGCGCGGATGAGGTTGACTACAGCCTCTTTGCCAAGACTTTCAAAGTCTATGTCGGCCATCATGGCGATAATGGCGCGGCCAATGCCGATGTCGTGTTACCGGGTGCGGCTTACAGCGAGAAATCTGGCACCTGGGTGAACCTCGAAGGCCGCGTCCAGCGTGGCGAGCGTGCCGTGTTCCCGCCGGGAGATGCACGCGAGGATTGGGCGATTTTCCGCGCGCTTTCCGATGTGCTCGGCAAGCGTCTGCCGTTTGATAGCCTCGACGAACTGCGCGCTGCAATGACGAAGGCTGTGCCTGCGCTCGGGCAGGAAGGCTTGGCCGACTATGATTGGGTGGAGCCGAAGCTGGATGGCAAAGTCTCCGGCAAAATCGCCGACTATCCGATCAAGGATTTCTACCTCACCAACAGCATCTGCCGCGCATCGCCGACGATGCAGCGCTGCTCAAGCGAGTTGGTGCACGGGCAGCAATGGCTGGAGGCAGCGGAATGACCGCCTTTTTCCAAAACTTCTGGTATTGGCTGCCATTCATTGGCTGGCAACGCGGCGGCATGTCCTATGAATGGGCTTGGTTTACCGCCACTATTCTAGGCATCCTGTTCATCGCCTTGCCGCTGATGCTCGCCGTAGCGATGATCATTTATGCCGAGCGTAAGCTTTGGGCGGCCTTTGCATTGCGCCGTGGCCCGAATGTGGTTGGCCCTTGGGGCGTGCTGCAAAGTTTCGCTGACGGTCTAAAGGTTTTTCTGCAGGAAACCATCGTCCCCAGCGCGTCAAACCGCGGCCTGTTCCTGATTGCGCCGATCATCACCTTCACTGTCGCCTTGATGGCCTGGGCGGTGATTCCGTTCAATTCGGGTGCGGTGCTGGCCAATATCAATGTCGGCCTGCTGTATATCCTCGCGATCAGTTCGTTCGGGGTTTACGGCATCATAATCGCGGGCTGGGCGTCGAACTCCAAATATCCCTTCTTCTCCGCAATCCGCGCCGCGTCGCAGATGATCAGCTATGAAGTCTCGATCGGCTTCATCCTGATCTGCGTGGTTCTGTGGGCCAAGACCTTCAACATGCTCGGTATTGTCGAGGCGCAGAAGGGCCATGTGCTGGGCTTTGTGAACGCCTTTGGCCTCAACCCGCTGTTGTTCCCGATTGCGATCATGTTCCTGATCAGCGCGATGGCCGAAACCGCCCGCGCGCCGTTTGACCTGACCGAGGCGGAAAGCGAACTGGTTGCCGGTTACCAGACCGAATATAGCTCGATGGCCTTCGCGCTCTATTGGCTTGGCGAATATGCCAATGTGCTGTTGATGTGCACGCTGAACGCGGTGCTGTTCTGGGGCGGATATCTGCCTCCGGTCGATTGGGCGCCGCTCTATATGGTGCCGGGCGTAATCTGGTTGTTTGCCAAGATATGGATATTCTTCTTCATCTTCGCTTGGGTGAAAGCCACCGTGCCACGTTATCGCTATGACCAGCTGATGCGGTTGGGCTGGAAAATCTTCCTTCCGATTTCGCTCTTCTGGGTTTTCCTCGTGAGCGGATATCTGATGTGGAAGGGGCATTTCGGATGATCCTCACCGCATTTCTGCTTGCGCAAGCTCAAGTCGAAGTGACGCGAGTGACGCCTGTTTACACGCCAGAAAAGCGGACGCTTGCTGAGTGGATGCCTATGCAGCAGTCATTCGGCTGCTGGATGTCTCATCAGAGTGGAATCAATGGACATTTGAAGTTTGTCCTATCCGGCGGTGAGGTTTACACGAAAAGCGCCACAAGTAACAAAACAGTATATGAACGCTGGGAGCTGAACTCACGGCCTACCACATTCCAGCTTCTGGAAGATAGCTTTGGTGAGTTGAAAAATTACCGAGTTAAGAAAGGTCTGGTTCTTCGGAATGAAGCTTTTCAAGGTCAAATCGAGTTTGAATCGCCCAATAATCTAGCTTCGGAACGCTGGTTGGTTATTGGGAGGTCGAATTTATCGCTAGCGCCGACATACGCAGGTCCTCGACCAGTTCATATGATGCGCGTTGATAAAAAGTTTGAAGGCGGAGAGGTCGTTGAAAGAGATATCAAACCGATAGCGAATGGGTTTTGCAGCTTGAAAGAAGAGGCGCAGAAAGCGTTAACTTCCGAACAAATTGAAGGGCTCGCGCGCAAATGAGTATACCCCACCTTATCAAAAGTTTCACGCTGTGGGAATTCGTCAAGGCGCATTGGCTGACCTTGCAATATTTCTTCAAGCCCAAGGCGACAATAAATTATCCGTTCGAGAAGAACCCGCTGTCCCCGCGTTTCCGCGGTGAGCATGCGCTGCGCCGCTATCCCAATGGTGAGGAACGCTGCATCGCATGCAAGCTGTGCGAGGCGGTGTGTCCGGCGCAGGCTATCACCATCGAGGCCGAGCCGCGCGAAGATGGTTCGCGCCGCACCACGCGCTACGACATAGACATGACCAAGTGCATCTATTGCGGTTTCTGTCAGGAAGCCTGCCCGGTCGATGCTATCGTCGAAGGCCCGAATTTTGAATATGCCACCGAAACCCGTGAAGAGCTGCTTTATGACAAGGACAAACTGCTCGCGAACGGGGACAAATGGGAACGCGCGATCGCGGCAAATATTGCCGCCGACGCGCCCTATCGATAAGGGGCGCGTGATGAAACAGGGTATCAAAATTTACCGCAGTGCTGAGCCTGTCGAAGCACGCCTCAAAATGCAGCGCTCGGCTGATAGGCGCCCTTCGACAGGCTCAGGGCTAACGGATTTGAGCTTAGGTGGCTTGTTGTTATGATTCAGGTCATTTCCTTCTATATCTTCGCCGCCGTCCTGCTGGCATCTGCCGCCATGGTGATTTTTGCGCGCAATCCGGTGCACAGCGTGCTCTGGCTGATCGTTGCTTTCTTCAACGCCGCTGGCCTGATGGTGCTGGTGGGCGCAGAGTTTATCGCGATGCTGCTCGTCATCGTTTATGTCGGTGCGGTCGCGGTGCTGTTCCTGTTCGTCGTGATGATGCTCGACATCGATTTCGCCGAACTGCGTGCCGGTTTCATGCGCAACCTGCCGCTGGGGCTGTTGCTGGCGATTGTGCTGGTGGTCGAACTGATCCTCGGCATCGGAGCCTTCCGGGCAGGTGCGGTTGAACTGGGCGGTGCGATTGCCGCCGCCACGCCCGCAGACAAGCCCAATATCGAGGCGATGGGCGCGTTGCTCTATACCAAATATGTCTTCCTGTTTGAAACTGCAGGTCTGATCCTGCTGGTCGCAATGGTTGGCGCGATTGTGCTGACCCACCGTCAGCGTAAAGGCATTTTCGTGCAGGATATTTCCAGCCAGAACCAGCGTCGCCCGCAGGATGCGGTGCGCAATGTGAACCAGCCCGTCGGGCAGGGGGTAGAGCTGTGATCGGTATCGAACATTACCTCGTCGTAAGCAGCATCCTGTTCGTGATGGGTGTGCTGGGCATCTTCCTCAACCGGAAGAATGTAATCATCATCCTGATGGCGATCGAACTCATCCTGTTGAGCGTGAACATCAACCTTGTCGCCTTCAGCGCCTTTTTGGGTGATCTGGTGGGGCAGGTTTTTGCGATGTTCGTTTTGACCGTTGCCGCGGGTGAAGCCGCCATCGGGCTTGCCATTCTCGTCATTTATTTCCGTGGTCGCGGCACGATCGCCGTTGACGATGTCAACCGGATGAAGGGGTAAGCCGGTCTTATGTCGTCCATCATAATCATCGTATTCGCGCCATTGCTCGCGGCGATTGTCGCCGGGCTGGGGCAGAATTTCATCGGCAAGACAGCGGCCAAGGTCATAACCACGGGTGGGTTGTTCCTGGCGTGCGCGCTCAGCTGGCCGATTTTCCTCGGCTTTCTGACCGGCAATGAAAAGGCCTATGTCGAGCCGGTGATGCAATGGGTACAGTCGGGCGCGCTGCAATTCGATTGGGAATTCCGCGTCGATGCACTGACCGCCGTGATGCTCGTGGTAATCACCACCGTGTCCGCGCTCGTCCACCTCTATAGCTGGAGCTATATGGAGGAAGACCCCGATCAGCCGCGTTTCTTCGCCTATCTCTCGCTCTTCACCTTCGCGATGCTGATGCTGGTGACCGCGAACAACCTGGTCCAGATGTTCTTTGGCTGGGAAGGCGTGGGCTTGGCCTCTTATCTGCTGATCGGTTTCTGGTACAAGAAACCCAGCGCCAATGCCGCCGCGATCAAGGCGTTCGTCGTCAACCGCGTCGGCGATTTGGGCTTCATGCTAGGCATTTTCGGCGTGTTCTGGCTGTTCGGTACAGTGTCGATACCCGACATTCTCGCCGCCGCGCCTGAAAAGGCCGGTTCAAGCATTGGCTTTCTCGGCCTGCGCGTCGATACGATGAGTTTGTTGTGCATTCTGCTGTTCATCGGCGCGATGGGCAAGTCGGCCCAGTTGGGACTACACACCTGGCTGCCTGACGCCATGGAGGGCCCGACTCCGGTCTCGGCGCTGATTCATGCTGCAACGATGGTGACCGCAGGCGTCTTCATGGTCTGCCGCCTGTCGCCGCTGTTTGAAACCAGCCAGTTCGCGCTCAATGTCGTGACCATCGTAGGCGCGACCACTGCACTGTTTGCGGCGACCGTTGGTCTCGTCCAGACCGATATCAAGCGCGTGATCGCTTATTCGACCTGCTCGCAGCTGGGCTATATGTTCTTTGCCGCAGGCGTTGGCGCCTACAGCGCAGCGATGTTCCACCTGTTCACGCACGCCTTCTTCAAGGCGTTGCTGTTCCTAGGCGCAGGCAGCGTGATCCATGCGATGCACCATGAACAGGACATGCGTTATTATGGTGGCCTCAGGAAACATATCCCGCTGACCTTCTGGGCGATGACCGCGGGCACGCTTGCCATCACCGGTGTCGGCATTGTCGGCATTGGCGGTTTTGCCGGTTTCCATTCAAAGGACGCGATTATCGAGGCGGCTTATGCCTCGACCGCGCCTTGGGGTGGTTATGCTTTCTTCATCGGTGTCTTTGCAGCTTTGCTCACCAGCTTCTACAGCTGGCGCCTCGTCTTCCTGACTTTTTTCGGTAAGCCGCGTTGGGCGCAGTCGGAGCATATCCAGCACGCGGTGCATGACGACCATCATGGCCATGACGACCATGCGCATGACCATCATAGTGCGCATGATGACGGCACAGCCGGTTATCATCCGCATGAAAGCCCATGGCCTATGCTGGTTCCGCTGGGCGTGCTCACGCTGGGTGCCATCGCTGCGGGCTATCTGTTCAAATATGATTTCATCTATGCCGAAGAGGGCGGAACCGCTTTCTGGGCGGCATCGACGCTCTATTTCAACGAGCATCTGATCCACGCGATGCACCATGTGCCGCTTTGGGTGAAGCTGGCTTCGACAGTGGCGATGCTGACCGGCCTGTTCACGGCCTGGATGATGTATATCCGCAAGCCGGGTTCGGCGCAGGCGTTGGCTGGGCATTTCGAGCCGCTGTACAAATTCTTCCTCAACAAATGGTATTTTGACGAACTCTACAACCTGATCTTCGTCAAGCCTGCCTTCTGGTTTGGACGCCTGTTCTGGAAGGGAGGCGACATCGGGATTATCGACCGCTTCGGCCCGAATGGTTCGGCCGCAGCCGTTGGTCTGGGTAGCCGTATCGCCGTCCGCATGCAGTCGGGCTATCTCTACACATATGCGTTGGTGATGCTGCTTGGCCTCGTCGCCGCAATCAGCTGGTTTATGGTGCAAGCGCGATGAACGCCGCCGAACTCCCCATCCTTTCGATCATGCTCGCCGTGCCGATGGTCGGCGCGCTGGCATGTCTGTTTGCCCGCGACGAAATGGCGCGCATCATTGCGTTGACTGCGACCCTGTTCAACCTGCTGCTCGGCGTCTGGCTCTGGGCCAGCTACGATCCGGCAGGCGCACAGTGGCAGTTTGTCGAAAGCGCCGCATTGTTCGGGCCGATTGGCTGGAAACTGGGCATTGACGGCATTTCGTTGCTGCTCATCATGCTCTCGGTCTTCTTGATGCCGATCTGCATCGGCGCAAGCTGGCGCGCGGTGACCGAGCGGGTCGGGCTGTACATGGCAAGCTTCCTGCTGATGGAAACGCTGATGATCGGCGTATTCGCGGCGCAGGATCTGATGCTGTTCTACATCATGTTCGAAGCCGGCCTGATCCCGATGTATCTGATTATCGGTATCTGGGGTGGCAAGGACCGCATCTATGCGTCTTACAAATTCTTCCTCTACACGCTGCTTGGCTCGGTATTCATGCTGCTGGCGATGCTGTGGATGATCCAGCAAGCAGGTACGGCGGATATCCCGACGCTGCTCAACCATGATTTCCCACCCGAGGCGCAGACGATTCTCTGGTTGGCCTTCTTCGCGTCCTTCGCGGTGAAGATGCCGATGTGGCCGGTGCACACATGGCTGCCTGATGCGCACGTGCAGGCACCGACTGCGGGCTCGGTCATCCTGGCTGGCGTGCTGTTGAAGATGGGTGGCTATGGCTTCCTGCGCTTCTCGCTGCCGATGTTCCCCGAAGCCTCTGCGCAATTCATCTGGCTGATCTTCGGCCTGTCGATGGTCGCTGTCGTTTACACCAGCCTCGTCGCGCTGGTGCAGGACGATATGAAGAAGCTGATCGCTTATTCGTCGGTCGCGCATATGGCGATCGTGACGGTTGGCCTGTTCACCTTCAACCAGCAGGGTATCGAAGGCGCCATCATCGTGATGCTCAGCCACGGGCTTGTCTCTGGCGCACTTTTCCT
The DNA here is from genome assembly GCA_937873665.1 of uncultured Sphingorhabdus sp. Next base: position 374,861 of record CALMYW010000393.1, on the reverse strand, counting down.
GTGCGTCGGCGTCATCTATGATCGCCTGCACACGCGAGAGATCAGCCGTTATGGCGGCCTCAGCATCAACATGCCCAAATATGCGCTGTTCTTCATGCTGTTTACCATGGCGAGCGTCGGCTTGCCCGGAACCAGCGGTTTCGTGGGTGAGTTCCTGTCGCTGGCGGGGGCTTACAAGGTTTCGACCTGGGCGACGCTGATTGCGACCACGGGTATCATCTTGGGTGCCGGCTATATGCTCTACCTCTATCGCCGCGTCGCTTTTGGTGAGCAGGTGAATGCCGACGCAGCCGCGATGCCCGATCTCGACAACCGCGAATTGTGGCTGTTGGCGCCAATTGCGGCCGCTGTGCTGTGGATGGGCGTCTACCCTGAGAGCTTCCTGGCCCCGATCCGCCGCGACGTTGCGACGATCGTAGACCGCATCGAGCGTGCAGCGCCCGCAGGCGACAGCAAGCTCAAGGAACATGACAAGACGACCGCCAAATATCGCGTACAGGCGCATGGCGGTGAACATGAGAACGCTAAAGTTTCTGGGCCAGAGGGGGCCGCACACTAATGGACCTTTCAACCTCTCTCTATTTGGTCCGCCCGGAGCTGATCCTCAGTTTCTCGAGCCTTGCCCTTCTGCTGATTGCTGCATGGCGGCAGGAAGCCGGTCGTTTGGTCAGTATCTTGTCTGTGGCCGCTCTCGTTGGCGCAGGCGCCTATGCGGTGCACTATCTGTGCGCTGGAACCGATGCATCGGCCTTTGATGGCCTGTATCGCGCTGACGCCTTTGGCAGCTTCGCCAAAATCCTGATTTACTTCGCGGCGGCTATTTCGCTGATGATCGCGCCCAAGGCGCTCGAAAAAATGGGTGCGATGCGCGCCGAATATCCGGTGCTCGTCATCCTTGCCGCGGTCGGCATGGGCGTGATGGTGTCGGCGACCGACTTGCTCACGCTTTATATCGGCCTCGAACTCAACAGTCTCGCGGCCTATGTCCTCGCCAGCTTTGCCCGCAATGATGGGCGCTCGGCAGAGGCAGGGCTCAAATATTTCGTTCTCGGCGCCCTCGCCAGCGGCATTTTGCTGTTTGGCATGTCGCTGCTCTATGGCTTTACCGGGTCGACCAGCTTTGAAACCATTGGCACCGCGATGACGGGCGAACTCAGCATGGGCCTGCTTTTCGGTCTGGTCTTTGTGCTGTCAGGGCTCGCCTTCAAGATCAGCGCCGCACCATTCCACATGTGGACCCCTGACGTTTATGAAGGTGCACCGACGCCGGTAACGGCCTTCTTCGCCAGCGCACCCAAGGTGGCGGCCAGCGCGCTGCTCATCCGTATCGTGGTCGAGGCCTTTGGCAACCAGGTGCAGGCATGGCAGCAGATCGTGATGGTGGTGGCCCTGATGTCGATCATCATCGGTGCAGTCGGTGCGATTGGCCAGCAAAACCTGAAGCGCCTTTTGGCCTATAGCTCGATTAACAATGTCGGCTTCCTCCTGATTGGTCTGGCCGCCGGAACCGAGCAGGGCGTAGCGGCGATGCTGGTTTACCTTGCCATTTATGTCGCAATGACACTGGGCGGGTTCGTCTGCCTGATGCAGTTGAAGGGTCGTGATGGTGAGATGAAGGAAAGCATGGCGGATATTGCCGGGCTCTCGAAAACCCGCCCTGCTCTTGCTGCCATCTTCGCGATTTTCATGTTCAGCCTTGCCGGCATTCCGCCCTTGTTCGGCTTTTATGGCAAACTGGTCGTGTTCAATGCCGCGATAGCTGCGGGTCTGTTCCCGTTGGCGGTTATTGGTATCGCTGCCTCTGTGATTGGCGCCTTCTATTATTTGAAGGTCGTCAAGACGATGTATTTTGACGAGTCTGTTGACGTCATCGACGCCGAAGATGACAAGGTTTTGGGCTGGACTGGCGGGGCACTCGGCTTGGTCGTTTCTCCCTTGGGTTATTTGGCCATCCCGCTTCTCGGAGCGGTAACAGCGCAAGCTGCCGGAGCCTTGTTCTGAGCATTTTGTTCGAGCAGGTAGCACTTACCGGTTCCACCAATGCCGATCTGCTGGCGCGTGCTGCCTCGGGCGCGCCAGAAGGGCTTTGGCTTCGCGCCGACCAACAGGGCGGTGGGCGTGGGCGCATGGGGCGCGACTGGGGCAGCCCAGCAGGCAATCTCTACGCTAGCACTATAATAAGGCTGTCATCCGGCGACCCGCCCCCATCAACCCTCGCCTTTGTCGCGGGTTTGGCTGCCTTTGATACTATAAAGCTGGTCGCGCACGATACAGTCATCCAGCTAAAATGGCCCAATGATGTGTTGTCGGGCCATGGCGAGAAACTGTGCGGGATATTGCTCGAAAGGGCGGGTGACGCGATTATTGCCGGTTTCGGAATCAATCTCCTCTCACACCCGGAAGATATCGGACGCCCCGTCAGCGACCTTCGGGCTTTGGGCGCCAATCCGCCCGAGCCGCAAGCAGTTTGCGAGATATTGGCAGACCAATTCGCGTCGTGGCTGCAAAAATGGCGGCAGCAGCCTTTAGCCAACCTGCTGCGCGCATGGGAAGCAGCCGCACATCCCAAGGGCACGGCCCTGCGCGTCAGTCTGCCTGACGGTGAGCAGATTGACGGGCTTTTTGCGGGTCTCAGCGACGATGGTGCGCTCAGCCTGCGCTTGGCGGAGGGCGCAATTCGTGCCATTCACGCCGCCGATATATTCCTGATTTGATAAGGACAGCGTCATGCTTCTCGCGGTCGATAATGGTAACACCAACGTCAAATTCGCTCTGGTAGATGAGGCTGGCGAAATTGTGCAGCGCTGGCGGATTGCCACCGACGCGCGGCGCACCGCGGATGAATATGCCGTCTGGCTTGACCAGTTGCTGCAGATGGAGGGGCATAAGCGCAGTGACATCGATGCGGTCATCATCGCGACCGTTGTTCCGCGTGCGCTGCACAATCTTCAGGTTCTCAGCCAAAAATATTTCGGCATTGATGCTCTGGTTGCCGGGCGTGAGCCGGTCAGCTGGGGCATTGCGCTGAAGGTCGATGAACCACGCGCTCTGGGCGCGGACCGCGCGGTCAATGCGATTGCAGCTCAAGCGCTCGAGCCCGGTATCGACAAGATAGTCATCAGCTTCGGTACCGCGACAACCTTCGATCACATCGGTACCGAAGGATCCTATCTAGGCGGCAGCATAGCCCCGGGCATCAACCTGTCGCTCGACGCGCTCTATAATGCCGCCGCCATGCTGCCGCGCATCGCGATTGAACCGCCGCCGTCGCAGAGCGTTATCGGTCGCGATACGGTGGGGCAGATGCAGATCGGCATTTATTTTGGCTATGTCGGGCTGATCGAAGGTCTGCTTGGGCGCATGAAGGCGGAGATTGGCAGACCGGTGAAAGTCATCGCTACCGGCGGGCTGGCAGCACTTTTCCAGCAGCACAGCCATCTATTTGACAGGGTTGAACCCGATTTGACACTGCGCGGGCTTGCCAAGCTCTATGCAAACCGCGAAGGCGGGGCATGACAACTCCTAAAAATGAACTTTTGTTCCTCGCCCTTGGCGGGTCGGACGAAATCGGCATGAATGCCAATCTCTATGGCTGCCAGGGCAAATGGATCATGGTCGATCTTGGCGTAACCTTTGGCCATGAGGATTATCCGGGCATTGATCTGATCATGCCTGATCTGGAATTCATCGAAGACCGCAAGGCGGACCTGCTGGGTATCATTCTGACCCACGGACATGAAGATCATATCGGTGCCGTACCCTATTTTGCCGCTGATCTTGGCGTGCCGCTTTATGCGACGCCATTTACGGCTGCGCTGATCAAAGGCAAACTTGATGAGCAGGGCATAGCTGACGAAGTAGATCTGAACATTGTGCCAATGGAGGGTCAGATCAATCTCGGTCCGTTCGATATCCGCTTCGTTCCGCTCGCGCACTCCATCCTTGAAATGAGCGCGCTGGTTATCGATACGCCCTTTGGTAAGGTCTTTCACACTGGAGACTGGAAACTCGACGAAACCCCCGTCATCGGCACGCCTGCTAGTGCTGAACAACTGACGGCGATTGGCGACGAGGGCATCCTTGCGATGGTCTGCGATTCAACCAATGTCTTTAACGACAAGGCCAGCGGTAGCGAAGCGAGTGTCCATTCTGATCTACTCAAACATGTGACTGAGGCGCGGGGCAGGGTGGTTGTGACCACTTTTGCCTCAAACTCAGCCCGCCTCCAGACGCTAGCTGATGTCGCGCGCGAAGCTGGGCGCAAACTTTGCTTTGCGGGCCGGTCGCTCCACAAAATTGTCGAAGCCTCTCAATCAACGGGTTATCTCAAAAACCTGCCGGAAACGGTTGATATGGAGGCTGTCGATGCCTTTCCGCGTAACCAGGTGATGGTGGTCGCGACCGGTGGTCAGGGGGAAGCGCGCGCGGCGTTGGCCCGCATCGCAGAAGGCAATCACCCGGTGAAACTGGAAGAGGGCGACACCGTCATTTTTTCTTCAAAGCAGATTCCCGGCAACGAAATGGCTATCGGGCATGTGATGAACCAATTGGCACGCCGGAACATTATCATGGTGACCGAAAAACAGGCGCATGTGCATGTATCCGGACATCCCGGCCGCAATGAGTTGGCGAAGCTCTATGAATGGGTCCGGCCTGAAATCCTGGTGCCCGTACATGGCGAGCGTCGCCATATGGCTGAACAAGCCCGTTTTGGGCAATCGCTGGGAATTCCGAAGACTATTGTGCAGTCAAATGGTGATGTAATCCGCCTCGCGCCTAAAGGCCCAGAGCAGATTGGCAATGAGCGCACAGGGCGTCTTGTGCTTGATGGCGACACAATCATTGCCTCTGATGGTGAAACTCTGACACAGCGCCGTCGCTTGTCATGGTATGGGATCATCAACGTTGCGGTGGCGCTGGACGGTGACAACAACTTGCTTGGCGACCCGGTGATCCGCCTGCACGGAATCCCGATCGAGGCCGAGATTGACGACTTCCTCGACGAGGCATCATCGGCTGCTGAAAAAGCGGTGCGCGACTGGCGCGGCGACCTCGGCGACCTACGGGAGAATCTACGTCTTGCCGTTCGCCGGGTTGCGACCAGCTGGACAGGCAAGAAACCGATTGTCGATGTGCTGATCGTGGAAACTGCATGAACTGGACTTCTATCATTGCGATTTACGCACTGTTTTGGGTGCTGAGTGCCTTTGTCATTCTGCCCATCGGCGTGCGCAGCTACGAGGAAATGGGCCTTGAGAAGGTTCCCGGACAGGCCGATGGCGCCCCCGGTAATTTCAGGCCTGGCGTCATCTTGTTGCGTACAACCTTACTGTCGGCTGCGTTGTTTGGTCTCTTCTACGCAAACTATGTCTATGGCTGGATTGACCGCCACAGTTTTGATTTCCTGATCGCAGGCCCGGAGGCGACAGCGGATTAACTGCGCAAGCGCTCAATTGCCTGGGCAAGCGCGACATAGAGTTTGCCGACATCCGATGACAGCAACGTAACGCCGATGGCATTGCCATCCCGGGTGCTGAGCAGAACGCGCATCATCGATTCAAAATCGTGAATGTAGCGGTTTACATGTTCGCGGAACTCGGCGTCGTCGTCATAATGCGCCGCAATGATTTTCGCTTCGCCGCTATCGAGCAGACGAACTGCACGGCGTGTGAACACGCCACGGTCGCCCTTCAAATAAGCAGCCCAAGCGGTATCGGTCACCTCATTCGACAAAATCTTGGCAACATCAATTGCTGCAGAGTTCAACGATTCAGTCAACAGCGCCATACGACGTGCGAAACCTTCATCGTCGATCCCAGCAAAGGACGAATGCGCTTCGTTGACTCGCTGCTCCAGATTTGTCGCCATCTCGCCAACCAGTTTGAGCTGCGCCTCGATCCGTTCCTCGACGTCTGCGGCGAGTGTCAGATTGCGACCAAATGCTTCGCGCATCGCGATGTCGAGCGCCTTCACCTGTTGATCGGCCGCTGTTTCAATCGCGACGCGATTTCTCTCGTTCAGCTTGTCGGCGACTGCCGAAAGCTCCTCGTCGACAATCTTGCGGCTTGCCTCTGCTGCCTGTTTGGTGGTTTCGCGAACGCGCAACAGTGACGCGACAAGCTGTTCGTTGGCAATGCCCGACAGCTCTTCAAGCGCAGTTCGCGTATGAACGATAGCTGCCGACAATATATCGACCTGCTCGTGCTGCGCGGTCAGATATTCTGAAGAGCTTTCATTGAGGCTGGCGAGGGCGGAGCGTTGCGTCGAAACGAGCTGTTCAAGTTCGTGCACTGATCGTACGAGAGCACCTGTTCCTGCGTCCGCGATTGCAAGTTCTTTGTTGGCGGCGGAAAACGCAGTGCGAACATCAACGAACATGGCGTTGACATGATCGAATTTTGAAACAAGCCTCTCGGCAGTTTCATCAGCGATGCCTTCCAGATCAGAACGCATTGCGCCGGCTCGCTCTATCAACGCATCGGTTTGCGCCCGCGTACCTTTTAAACGGCCGTCCAGCTCTTCGCTGCGCTCATTAAGCGCCGAAACGCTGAACGCCAGCTTTGCGATGCTGTCACTGGCTTCATCGCCAAATTTCGAAAGCTCGTTTCTGCTTTCGACAATCGATTCCCTCACTCTGGCGAGCAGGGCTTTGCTTGTCGAATCTTGCGCGTCACTCACCGCTTCGAGATGGGCGATGGCTTCTCCCAAGCTACCCAAATTGCCTTCCAGCCGTTGGTGGCTCGCTGCCATTCGGTCATCAAGCTGGTTCGCAGTTTCAATCAGGCGCTGCTCCGCCTCGGTAACACCCGACGAAAGCGCAGTGAGCATGCCGTCAGCCAATTTCCCTGATTGTTCAACCGATTGGGAAAGCTCGGCGCTTGCAGCCGAGAGTTTTTGGTTTAGCGCCGAGGTGCTGGCACTGATGCGTGTATCAAGCGCCTCAAGCGAAACATTGGCGTTTGCGGCGCTTTCATCCATGGTTTTCAGGACACCGATGATTGCCTGAATCTGGCTGTGCGCCGTGTTGCCCGCAATGCCTATCTGGTTTGTCGCATCCTTGGCTGCGCTGGTCACGACCGGTAAGTGGTTCCGCAGCTGCTCCAGGTTCGTCACAGCGGCATTGCTCGCAACCTGCAGCATTTTGGCCCGTTCGTCGGAATCGGTTAGAGCAGCGTTCAACTGCGATGCTGCTTCTGTCAGCCTTTGAGCGGATAGGCGACCTACAGTTTCCAATTCCTTGGCGTTCTCCGCCAGGAAGGATCGGGCGAGCGCGATCTCACCGTTCACATTGCGCATGCGGTTTTGCAACGCATCGCTTTCGGATCTCAACAGAGCAGCAACATCGCCGAAGCGTTTCGCCTCGGTAGAACTCATGCGCATTGATAGCAGCCACAAAAGGCCGATCACAGCAACAGGAGCGGACCATTGGACGATTAGTTCACTAATCCGAGCAGGAGCAGGGAGAGCGGCCAGTTCCGGAAGATGCGCCCAAATGAAAAAGCCGGTCCAACCCAAAGCCGCAGAAATAAGGGTCAACAGAAGGAGTATTTTGCCCCAAGGCCGACCTGATTCGACGACATCATTCCACTCGTTTTCCAGATATTCCTCAGAGGCCGGGGCGTAAGCATATTCTTGCTGAACGTCCACCTGTTCCTCACCGTTATACTCAGAAGGGCTGGAATCGCTCTGCGAGCGGCCGATTTCGACTATCTTGGATTGTGCCGTCATGGGACACATTTACCACAATTTAGGAGTGTTGAAACGCAAAGTTAACCTGCCTGTGGATAAATATCGCATTATGGCAATGGACTATGGCGCATTTGACACATCTTTGAGCGCGGCTGCGGGTGATGATCCCGCACTTATGGCCGAGCTGCGCTTAGCGTTTTTGGATAGTGCAAAGCGCCAGATTGACCTTCTTGGAAGGTCTCGCTGCGATGCGAACTGGCAATATTGCTGTTTTCGACTCAAGGGGCTTGCAGCGAGTTTTGGTGCAACGGAAATGATGTATCTGGCGGATGAGGCGAATTCGGGCGCGCCAGGTGATCCCGTTGTTGTCCGAAAACTTGTGACATTGGTTAGTCAAATCGAACAAGGGATTTAATCCCAAAGCCTGAACGTGCTGCGGGCCTGATTGCCAGAAAGGGCTTGGCAATTTTCTGGCTGTCGGCATAGCGGATCAATGCCCAGTTTGCCGTCGGAAAATTTGAATATCCATTGCGCAGTGATCTGCGTCGAAACTCCGCTCGATAATTTCGGAGCGCCAGCGATGTTGCCGCAAATATTCGGCAAACCTGCAATATTCCATCAAGTCAAACAACTACAGCGGCTTGGCGTCGATGATATCATCATCGCGGTCGACGCTATCCCCGGCGAACTGCCGCAGCTGGTCGATCAGATGCAGGCGGAAGGTGGTAATGTCCGCTTGCTGCGCCCGGTGAATTTTTCCGATGCGGATTGTTTCGACGGGCCATTTTTGTTGGTTGCGCCAGAATTATGGATCGATGACGGCCTGTTGCAGGAGGCTTTGTCTTGGAAAGCGAACAGTGTCGGTACTGTTGAGGAAGGGCCTGCCAACGGCTTGTTTGAACGTATCGATTTGAACCGTCGCTGGTCGGGGATTGCGGTTCTCGAAGCCGGTATCCTGCTTCAATCGAGGAATATGCCAGAAGGCTGGAGCCTAGCGTCGTTCCTGCTGCGTCATTCCTTGCAGTTGGGGGCTTCGGAAGTCGCTATCAGTCAGCAGAGGATCACTGATGGCTCACTGCTGCACGTTTCCAGTACCGGTGATTACGAAAAACTGATTGGAGCCCATTTTTTTGAGTTCCGTCAATCTGGAACGGTGGAAACTTTCATTACCGATCTGTCGCGCAGATGTATTGCGCCGGTGTCACAGAAACCTGTTTTGATGGCGGCTTTTGGCTGGGCGCCAGTGGTTGTTTCTATCGCTTCCGTGGCAGTCGCCTATGGTGGCCATGTCATGGCGGCTTTAGCCGTATATGTCCTGGCTCTTTGCCTGGAAACATTCAGGCGACAATTACGAGCCATTGAATATCATGCAAAAACCAATGATTATCTGAGTTGGGCAATCCAGTTTGCAGGTACGGCAACTTTGCTGGCGTCATTTTGGCGCAGCGGGGAGTCGCTTGTCGACATGTCGTTTCTCACAACCCTTTTAGTGGCGCTGGTCCTGATGTCACAAATGTCACCAAAGGACAGGATGCTTCGTACTATTTCGCCATTGGCAGTCACTTTATCGCTGCTTATCGGTTTGTTTCTATTTCCTCTTTCGCTTGTCGCGAAGAGCGTCATCTTCATTCTCCTCGGGCTGAATGTCGGGGCTCGCTGGGGGCAGATGCGAAATCTCGGACAGTTAAATTCAAATTAACCCCGAAAACCCTATATCAAGTCCGTAGTTCCAGGAACATCGGATAGGAATCTGGGAGACACTGAAACCCCTGAGCTGCTAAATGCAGCAACCGCTTCTGCAATAGATGCGCAGATGCTGTGCGACGACCTCGCCCAGCTGCTGTTTCCGCGTGTCCAGAATGCACCAAGTGAAGCCATGCAGGCATCTGTCCGATTGGTACTGCAAATGCTGGTGCAAGGTATCGAAAGCGGGCTTGGTATCGAGCAAGTAGAAGTCCTTCCGAAAAGCTGGGACATTCTGTGCCGATCAGGTTTGCTTCGCGAGCAATCGCTTATGGAGTTTGCTCTTGCCCGCATTGCAGAAGAGCAGATTTCGCGCCGCGTTAACGAAGGCAGGCCGGATAAATTCGGGCAGATTGCAGCGCAGATGATTGACAGCAAGGATCCGACGCTGGCGCAATCTGCCCGTAATCTGTTGGTCGCGGAAAGTGCCTTTGAGTGGAGAACGCCAGAAAATCTTACAAGTCAGATGCCCGCCGAATTGCTACATCTTTTACTGTGGCGTGTGGTGGCAGTGTTTCAGTCCGGATCGATTGGCGACCGTCGCGATTATATCAAAGCTGGCAATCTGTTCCTGGCGGCACATGATGAATCGCGGACTTTGAACGCTGCCGCGGCAAAGCTTGCTTATTTTCTGCCCGATGAAGTCAGGTTAGGTTTGAACGATCCTATACGTGCAGGACTCTCTCTATATGTCAGCGGGTTGGCTCAGGAGTTCCGGATTACCCATGACCGGATTTTGCGCTTTATCGATGAAGGCCCCGTCGCACCCTTTCTGACGCTGCTGCGGGCGCGTGGCCACGATGCAGAATCTGCATTGTCTATTTTACAATATTTGCGTGGTGACCGTGACGATGACTATCGCCTTGCCTTCTCCCTCGAACAATTTGAATCCGTAAATGTAGATCAGGCGCGTTCGACGGTATTGCAGTGGCGGCTTGGCGCTGAAGCGACTGCGAGGGCCGGCTGATGCAGAATCTGCCAGCACGGCTCGCGTTGCCAATTAAATGTGTTGTCGACCAAGAGGGCCGTTTAATCGCGGCCGACGTCGCGATACGCAGGCTGCACGCTTCCAATGGTGGTCGTGATGGGGGCGTAATTGCCGTTCCCGGACTGCTCGACCTTGCGAACCTGTGTTGGCAGACAGGATTGCGATTCGAACGGAATGTCTACGCAGCCGATAAAGATCACGACATCGAACTATGGGTCGAAGCTGAAAAGAAAGACCGGAACGTCCATCTTTCTATTATCGGGTGGCAGGAGCGAGGCACGGCAGTTCTGTCTGCGTCGCCTTTCAGGACTCGTGCTGGGCAACATGTCGTTCGCAACGCACCGCAGTCCATGCAAATCAGTCGTTCTGGGGTAGTTTTGAGCGCGTCCAGAGTTTTGCTCGAAAATTTCGGGAATGAATTCGTTGCTTATGCGTTCGACGAATATTTCGATCTGATTGATCATCCGGCGGGATTTGAGGCTCTTCTGAGAGCGCCAGGTGATGTTCCCGAACGAGTGCGGGTCAGGAATCGTTCCACAGACGTGGAACTGACGGCACTGGTAGATCTAAAAAAGTCGGATACCGAATCTGTGGTTGGAGTTCATCTGGTATTCTTGTTGCCAGAAGCGCTGCCAACGGTTGGAAGCGGTGCCAATGCAGAAGAGAAGCATGCGAATGCCGGAATGGGGCTTGGCCGACACTTCGCAAATGCCGTTCGCCAGCCGCTGGGCCGCATATTGGCCAATGCTGAAACTATCGGGTCGGAATTGAACGGACCGATATTGGAGCAATATTCCAGCTATGCGAAGGACATAGCGTCAGCCGCAAAGCACCTGTCCGAACTGGTAGGCGATCTGGAGGATCTTGATGCGATCGACAGACCCGAGTTCAAGGTCGCGCGTGAGCCTGTCGAGTTGGGTGATATAGCTCGCCGTGTTTCGGGTTTGCTTGCACTGAAGGCGGCTGACCATCAGATTACGCTGATTTCCCCGGATGAGGACATAAAATGTGTTGTCGTGGGGGAGTTCAGGCGGGTGTTGCAGATCGTGCTCAATCTGGTCGGTAATGCTATCCGTTATTCACCTGGGGGCACTCAGATCCGCATCGCTATCAATCCCACTGCGGCAACCATATCGGTTGAAGATGAGGGGCCTGGAATTCCGGAGGAGGACCGCGAACGCATTTTCACCAAATTTGAACGGCTTGGACGCTCGGGAGATGGCGGGAGCGGGCTGGGCCTCTACATTTCCCGCAAACTCGCAAGAGCCATGGGCGGCGAACTGTTGATCGAAACCGGATCGACAGGCGGCGCACGCTTCACGCTCAGCCTGCCAATCGCATAATATTTACGGCTTAATTGCTCAGCGCTTGTCGACCGGAACATAGCTGCGCGCAGCAGGTCCGGTATAGAGCTGACGCGGACGTCCTATTTTCTGGCCGGGATCGGAAATCATTTCATTCCACTGTGCTACCCAGCCTACGGTGCGGGCGAGGGCGAAGAGCACGGTGAACATAGTGGTCGGGAAACCGATGGCCGACAGGATGATACCCGAATAGAAATCGACATTCGGGAACAGCTTCTTCTCGATGAAATAGGGGTCGTTGAGTGCCATTTCCTCAAGCTGCATCGCGACTTCGAAAATGGGATCATTGACCTTCAGCGCGGTCAATACTTCGCGCACCGTTTTCTGCATGACGGTCGCACGCGGGTCGTAATTTTTGTAAACGCGATGACCAAAGCCCATCAGACGGAACGGATCATTCTTGTCCTTCGCGCGTTCGATATAGTGCGGAATCTTGTCGGGCGTGCCGATTTCACGCAGCATGTTGAGCGCTGCTTCATTGGCGCCACCATGTGCCGGGCCCCACAGGCAGGCAATGCCCGCTGCGATACAGGCAAAGGGGTTGGCGCCCGAAGAACCGGCAAGGCGCACGGTCGAGGTCGACGCATTTTGCTCATGGTCGGCATGCAGGATGAAGATGCGATCCAGCGCCTGCTCGACAGCGGGAATGACTTCATATTCTTCAGCCGGAACGCCAAAGGTCATGCGCAGGAAGTTGCCGGTGTAGGACAGCTTGTTGTCGGGATAGATGAAGGGCTGCCCGACCGAATATTTATAAGCCATAGCCGCAATGGTCGGCATCTTGGCAATCAGGCGGTGGCTGGCAATCTTGCGCTGGACCGGATCTGAAATATCAGTCGAGTCATGATAGAAGGCGGACAGGGCACCAACCACGCCGCACATGATCGCCATCGGGTGCGCGTCACGGCGGAAACCGCGATAGAAGGTCGCCAACTGCTCGTGCAGCATTGTGTGACGCGAAATGGTATAGCTGAAATCGTCCAGTTCCTGCTTCGACGGCAGTTCGCCGTTCAACAGCAGATAGGACACTTCCATGAAGCTCGACTCTTCGGACAGTTCCTCGATCGAATAGCCGCGGTGCAACAACACGCCTTCATCGCCATCGATATAGGTCAACTGCGATTCACAGCTGGCGGTTGAAGTAAAGCCGGGGTCGAATGTGAAGCAATCAGTCTGGGCATAGAGCTTGCGAATGTCGATAACATCCGGACCCACCGTCCCCGATACCACTGGCAGGTCGACCTGCTGGTCACCCAAGTTGAGAGTCGCAACCTTGTTTGTCATGCGCGTTCCATTCACTCTTTTGGCCGGGGAAAGCCGATTTCATTTACTCCTGTCAAACCGCCAAATCCGGTTGTTTTTATAGTTTTGGCGGCCTCACAAGAGGCGGGAGACGAAAATACAGGCATAGCAAGACCGAGGTCGGAATATGCCCCTTGTCGCGGCTTCCTTGCGCAGTTTTGTGCGGCGCGTCAAGGGCATCGAAAACGGCTTGTTTCTCGTTGAAAGACAAGCATAACAGACTTTGTGGTGGTGCACTGGTTTCAGGGCTGGTCGCAACATGCAATTTGCTATCGATGAACCCATATCGATCACAGCCGACCATTCGGGCGGCAAATGGTTTTCCCCCATCGAAAACTGGCTGGAATTCGAACAGGAACGCCTTCCGCTATTGATTCCGGTCGCGTTGGGTCTTGGAATTTCGATCTGGCAGGTTTTTGGCGCGGAACAGGGGTTGTTGGTCGCCAGCGCCTGCGCTGGAGCAGCATTGCTCGGACTGTCGATTGGCCCATCGTCGCGGTTGAAGGGGCTGATGCTCATCGGCGCGCTTTTGCTCGGGCTGGGGTACGGCGCGATAACATTCAAATCATCGTTGTACGGCGCCGCACCGCTGGAAAGACCTTGGATTGGCAGGATCCACGGACGTGTCGAAAGCATAGAGGATGTGTCGGCGCGCGATATTGTCCGCTACCGAATATATGTCGGTCAGCATCCGGAACTGCCCCGGATTATTCGGGTGAATATCGACAAGGAGCTTGCTTCGCCTGACATCGCGCCGGGAAGCGTCATCGAGTTCAAGGTGCGATTGATGCCGCCACCCGGGCCCGCCTTGCCGGGAAGCTATGATTTCGCACGGGCAGCATGGTTTGGTGGAATAGGGGCAACCGGCAGGATATTGGGGCCAGTTCGCATCATTTCTCCGCCGCTCGATCGGCGGGATTTCTGGAACAACGCCCGCAACGCATTGTCGATGCGAATCCAGATGGCGATGGGTGCTGAAACCGGTCCGGTCGGCAGCGCTTTGCTGGTCGGTACGCGCGGCAGCATCGAAGATGCCGATGCGGAAGCACTGCGCAATTCTGGAATGGCGCATCTTTTGTCGGTCAGTGGGTTGCATGTGACCGCAGTCGTGGGCGGAACTTTTATGCTGGTGGCAAGCCTGCTCGCATTATGGCCTTGGTTGGCGTTAAGGGTGCCGGTGCCGCTGGCGGCAGCAGCTTGCGCGGCCATTATCGCCGTCCTCTACACTTTGTTGACCGGCGCGGAGGTGCCGACGGTTCGCGCGTGTATCGCGGCCTTGCTGATACTCGTAGCATTGGCGATGGGGCGAGACGCTTTGTCTCTGCGCCTGCTCGCTGCCGGTGCCACCTTTGTCCTGCTGTTCTGGCCGGAGGCGCTTGCCGGACCCAGCTTTCAGCTGAGCTTTGCGGCGGTTGGAACCATCATCATATTACACGACAGCACATGGATGCGGCAGTGGATGCAGCGGCGCGACGAGAGGCTATTCGTTCGCCTAACCCGGCAATTATCGGGGCTGCTGCTAACGGGCTTGGCCATCGAACTGGTGCTGGCCCCGATTGCCTTGTTTCATTTCCACAAAAGCGGCCTCTATGGCGCGCTGGCGAACATCGCGGCCATTCCCCTGACAACATTTCTGGTGATGCCGGCGCAATTGCTGGGCCTTTTGTCAGATGTCGTTTGGTCGGGTTTGGGGGCACCCTTTTGGTGGGTGGCAAAGCAGGGCATAACGGCAATTTTATGGATAGCTCATTCGGTGAGTGCAGCCCCGGGCGCTGTTGCTCTGTTACCCGAAATGCCGGTTTGGGCGTTTGGAACCGCAACGCTGTCAGGATTGGCCATCGCGATATTCGGGTCGCGCTGGCGATGGTTTGCGCTGGGTCCGATGCTGATCGCGACCATAACCATGCTCAGCGCCCCGCGTCCCGATATGTTGCTGACTGGCGATGGCCAGCATTTGGCGATCATATATGGCGACGAACAACTGGCGCTGCTGCGGCCGAGGGCCGGGGAATATGCACGCTCCATGCTGGGTGAAACGGCAGCAATCGGGGAAGAGGCCATGGCACTGGATGATATGCCCGGTGCAGTTTGCAATCCGGATGGATGTGCATTTGCACTGCAAAAAGGCGGGCGCCAATGGCGCATATTGGCCTTGCGGTCAGGCTATATGATCCCATCAATGGAATTGGCGGCGGCCTGTCGGCGGAGCGATATTGTTATCAGCAATAGGAGGTTGCCCTGGAGTTGCAAACCACGTTGGCTTAAGGCGGATGCCACATTGCTCGAACAGACCGGTGGGCTGGCATTTTATCTGGCCAATGCGACAATCAGCAGCGTTGCTGAAGAAAATGCGCATCAACCCTGGTCGGCATATGCGCCGCATCGCCTGCAAGCGCGGGCTGAACGGCGTGCAAAAGAAAAAGCGGCGAGGAAGGCCTCGCCGCTTTCAAAAAATGTTCTACCCAAGCCTTAGTGATAGCGGCGGAGCAGGCCAGCGAGCCGCCCCTGCACCTCAACCTCATTCGCGTCATAATATTGCGGGTCATAGCTGCTGTTCGCCGGATCAAGCCGGATGCGGCCATTTTCGCGGCGGAGATATTTGAGCGTCGCTTCTTCGCCACGAACCAATGCCACCACGATTTCGCCATCGCGCGCGGTCTGGGTTTTGCGGATCAGCGCATAGTCGCCATCGAGAATGCCTGCCTCGACCATCGAATCGCCCGATACTTCGAGCGCATAATGTTCACCCGAACCCAGCAAAGCCATTGGCACCGACAGCGAATTTTGCCCTTCCAATGCTTCGATTGGAACACCGGCAGCGATCTTTCCATGCAATGGAATTTCGATCACATCGTTCGCAGCCACCGGCAAAGTCTTGGCTGGAGCAGGGCGATGGTCAGCGATATTCGCGACCTTTGCGTTGACCGCCTCATTTTGCGAGAGTGAACGGGCGCTGCCACCATCGGGCATTTTGACGACTTCCAAAGCGCGGGCGCGATTGGGCAGACGGCGAAGAAAGCCGCGTTCTTCCAAAGCGCCGATCAGTCGGTGCACACCCGATTTGCTCTTGAGATCGAGCGCCTCTTTCATTTCTTCAAAAGACGGAGAAACTCCGGACGTTTCAAGGCGTTCGTGGATGAACATCAAAAGCGCGTGCTGTTTGGAGGTCAACATGGTTTGTTCCTGCCTGGTTGAACAGATGTGGAACGATTAGGAAACAAAGAGGGGTGTTGTCAAGGGGTGTCGAAATGCGCCATTTTCAAAAATGCAGCGGGTAAAAGGGAACCGGTTCGCCCACAGACGTAACTCCACTATCTGCAGGCCTTATTATCAATGCGTTAGCCTCTGACAGCGCCGCCAGCATTGCACTGTCGTTGACGCCCACGGGCACTAAGGTGCCGTCGACCAGCTTTGCCCGCAGATGGTCGGCGCGCGGACCATTGGCGGCCAAATCAACACCCGTCGGCGCGGTGAGTCGCTGTGGCAGCGGGTCTGCAGCGCCGCAAAGATGCGCGATCAACGGGCGCAGATAGAGCATTGCGGTCACAAAGGCCGAAACCGGGTTGCCCGGCAGCCCGAGCGCCACCGCATCGCCCAATCGGCCTGCAATCACCGGCTTGCCGGGGCGCATCGCGATTTTCCAGAAGACAATTTCTCCGCCCGCCGCCTTCAGCGCGGGTACGATAAGGTCATGATCGCCTACCGAAGCCCCGCCGGTTGTAACGATGATGTCATGGTCGGCCAGCGCGCGGAATTGCTGTGTCAGCGCCTCCAGATCATCCTCGACCGCCGGAAACTCGCTCAGTTCGACCGGCAGGCTACGTAACATCGCCGCGAGCATGACGCCGTTCGAAGCGGGTATCTGATCTTCGGCACATGGCGAGCCGGGCGTGACCAGCTCATTGCCCGTAGAGACCAGCGCGACCTTCAATTTGCGGTGAACTGTTAGTTCGCCATGCCCCGCCATGGCGGCCAGCGCCACATGCCGCGCGTGTAGTTCAGCGCCCTTTGGCACGACGACCGTGCCTTCGACAAAATCTCCACCGGCATAGCGCACATTTTGCCCGGCTTTTATGGGTGCATCGCCGGTAAGCGTTACTACATCGCCTTCGCGCGATACATTTTCCTGGATGATGACGGTATCGGCACCTTTGGGCACCACAGCTCCTGTAAAGATGCGCACTGCTTCGCCAGTTTCGACTTTGCCTGCAAACTGAGTGCCCGCAGCGCTTTCGCCAATGACCGTCCACGGACCCGCAGCATCGGCAAAGCGGATCGCATAGCCATCCATGGCCGACAGATCGCGCGCAGGCTGGGTGCGCAGCGCCGCCACATCCTCCGCCGCCCAACGCCCGGCCGCTTCGTTCAGTGCCACGCGTTCGGTCTCAACCGGTGCCTTCAGCGCCAAAATTCGCGCCTGCGCTTCCTCGACCGAAATCATCCCGCGCGCCAGTCGCCCGACTTGCCCCCGCTTTTCGAAAGCAATCGCACGCCCGAAATCACCATGCGCTTGTCGAGCGCCTTCGCCATGTCATAGATGGTGAGCAGCGCGACAGACGCCGCCGTCATTGCCTCCATCTCCACCCCGGTCTGCCCGGTGAGGCGAGCGATGGCGGTGACGCGGATGCCCTCATCTTCAAACTCGAAATCCACCGCGACCTTGGAGAGCGCCAGCGGGTGGCAGAGCGGGATCAGTTCGCTCGTCTTCTTCGCCGCCATGATGCCGGCGATGCGTGCGGTGGCGAGTACATCGCCCTTCTTCACGGCACCCTCACGGATCGCTGCTAGTGCCTCCGCCGACATGGTAATCCGGCCTTCAGCATTTGCTTCCCTGACGGTGTCATCCTTCGCCGATATATCGACCATTGCGGCATTGCCCGCTTCGTCGAGATGAGTGAGCTTGGTCATGTGCCTAATAATAGCATTTTCGTCGCGGCTTCAACATCCGCCTGTCGCATCAAGCTTTCGCCTACAAGGAATGTGCGAACGCCGCTATCGGCCATGCGTAGGCAATCCGCATGGGTAGCAATGCCGCTTTCGCAGACCAGCAATACATCGTCAGGCACCATGCCCGCCAAACGCTCGGTCGTTGCCAGATCAACCTCGAAGGTTTTGAGGTTGCGGTTGTTGACGCCGATCAGGCGGGATTGAAGCTTGGAAAGGGCCCGCTCCATCTCTCTCTCGTCATGCACTTCAACTAGGACATCGAGTCCCTCGGCACGCGCGGCGTCTTCGATTTCCGCCATCAGCGAATCTTCAAGAGCCGCGACAATAATCAATATCGCATCGGCCCCCATCGCCCTTGCTTCGGCGCACTGCCATGGATCGACCATGAAATCCTTGCGGATGACGGGCAAGTCGCACGCAGCACGCGCTGCGATCAGGTAATCCTCATGCCCCTGGAAATAGGGTGCGTCGGTGAGGACAGACAAACAGGCAGCGCCACCCGCTTGATAAGACCGGGCGTGGGCGGGCGGATCGAAATCGGGTCGGATAAGCCCTTTAGACGGGCTGGCTTTCTTGATTTCGGCGATCAGTGCGAAACCGGTTTGCGCCTTGGCGTGCAAGGCGTTTTCAAAACCACGTACAGGAGAGGGGGCAGGCCAGTGCGACAGGCCCTGCAGTTTGCGGGTAGCAACTTCGACGCGTTTCGTCGCGCAGATCTCGTCCAGTTTGTTTGCCATCAGAAATTGATCCAGCAATCGAGCAGCGCTTTGGCCAAACCCTTATCGATGGCTTCGGCAGCCTCCTCGACGCCGGATTGCCAATCATTGGCATGGCCTGCAACCATCAGCGCCGCGGCTGCATTGAAAAGCACCGCATCGCGATAGGCGCGGTCCTGCGCGGTTTCCTGTAATCCTGCGACCAAGCGGCGGAGTGTCGCAGCATTATACTCCGCATCGCCGCCTTTGAGCGCTTCGGATGCATGGCGAGGCAGACCGGCCTCTTCCGGGCTTATACGCTCTTGCGACTGGCCCAAGCGGACAAAGCTGCTCGGTCCGGAAATCGACAGTTCATCGAGCGGTTCATCACCGGCAACGAGCATCGCATCCTCATAGCCTAGCATTTCAAGCGCTCCGGCATAAACCGGCAGAAAGTCTGGTCGCGCGACACCAGTCAATTGGCGCTTTACGCCCGCAGGATTGCAGGCGGGGCCGCAGAGGTTGAATATGGTGCGTCGCCCGATTTCCCTGCGGATCGGGGCAAGTCGGCCGAGAGCGGGATGGTATTTCTGCGCAAACAGAAAAGCGATGCCCAGATCTGCGAGCGTTTGCTCGGCGGTTTCGGCTGCGCGATCAAGGTTCAGGCCCAAAGCCTCCAGCGTATCCGCACCGCCCGCTTTGCTCGATGCAGCGCGATTGCCATGCTTGGCAACCGGTACCTCGCAAGCAGCCACGACAATAGCGACCGCAGTGGAGACGTTCAGGCTGTGCGCGCCGTCTCCTCCAGTGCCGCAAACGTCGATGGCCCCTTCGGGTGCAGAAACGCGGATCATGCGGGCGCGCATGGCGCGGATGGCACCAGCAATTTCTTCAGATGTTTCGTCGCGCTCGGCCATTTCGATCAGGGTGGCCTTGATCTCGGCGTCGCCCATTTCACCATCGAGCATCCTGCCGAACAGGGCTTCGGATTCCTGGAGAGACAAACTCACACCCGTTCCTTTGGCGTCATTCCGGCAATCCGCATGAAGTTTGCCAGCATGGCGTGGCCATGTTCGGTGGCGATGCTTTCAGGGTGGAACTGCACGCCGTGGATTGGCAGTTCGCGGTGGCGGAAACCCATCACATGACCGTCGTCGCTGGTGGCATTGACGACAAGGCTGTCAGGAATATCTTCCACAATCAGCGAGTGGTAACGGGTGGCGGTAAAAGGTGAGGGGAGCCCTGCAAACAACCCGCTGCCATCATGGCTGACCGGGCTGGTCTTTCCATGCATCAACCCGCCGCGCACCACCTTGCCACCGAAATGCTGGCCGATGGTCTGGTGGCCAAGGCAAACGCCAAGCAGCGGCTTTTTCGCTTCTGCGCAGGCTGCAACCATGTCGAGACAGATGCCCGCCTCATTGGGCGTGCACGGGCCGGGGGATAGCAGAAATGCCTGCGCGCCGCTCGACAATGCCTGTCCTGCGGAAATGGCATCGTTGCGGACGACCTCCACCTCGGCACCCAGTTCCTGCAGATAGTGCACAAGGTTGAAGGTGAAGCTGTCATAATTGTCGATGACGAGGATCTTGTTGCTCATTGGCCGAACCCTACCTCTCCGGCGACGCGCACGGCTTCGCGGGCGGCGGCCATCAGGGCGCCTGCCTTGGCCTCACATTCGCGCTGTTCATAATCGGGGTTGCTGTCAGCAACGATGCCCGCGCCTGCCTGCACGTGCAGCATGCCATCCTTGACGATACCGGTGCGCAGCACGATGCAGCTATCCATATTTCCGTCCGGGCTGAAATAGCCAACACCGCCTGCATAAGCGCCACGTGTTTCGGGTTCCAGTTCGGCGATGATTTCGCAGGCACGGACCTTCGGCGCGCCGCTGACGGTACCTGCGGGGAAGCCCGCGAACAGCGCGTCGAGCGCATCTTTGCCCTTTGCGAGGCGGCCGACGACGTTCGAGACGATGTGCATCACATGGCTGTAGAATTCGACCATATAGCTGTCGGTCACGGTCACGCTGCCGCCTTCGGTGACGCGGCCGACATCGTTGCGGCCCAGATCGAGGAGCATCAGATGCTCGGCGCGCTCCTTGGGATCGGCGAGCAAGCTATCGCGGTTTTCGGCGTCTTCCAGCGCGGTTTTGCCGCGCGGACGGGTGCCTGCAATCGGTCGAATGGTGACTTCGCCATCGCGGACCCGCACTAGTATTTCCGGGCTTGAGCCAATCAAGGCGAATCCGGGCATGTCGAGGAAATAGAGGAAAGGCGATGGATTGATCCGCCGTAATGCGCGGTAGAGGTCGACCGGGGGCAATTCGAAGGGCAGCGAGAAACGCTGCGCCAGTACAACCTGAAAGATATCGCCTGCCGCGATATAGTCTTTTGCCTTCAACACCATCTTTTCATATTGGCCGGGGGCGAGTGTGGGCGTTGGTTCCGGCAACGGCGCTAATTCTGCATGTGCCAGACTTGCGGGTACCGGTTGGGCCAGCTTCGCCGCTGTGGCATCGATACGGTCATAGGCTGCATCAATCAACCGGTCCGGATCACCGCCTTCGGGCCAGATCGGTGCGGCGATGTAGAGCCGATCGGCGAGCCGATCAAAGACCAGCACCACCGTTGGCCGCACAAACATCATGTCGGGCACATTTATCGGGTTGGCTGGCGGGCGAGGAAGTTTTTCAACGAGGCCGATGGTTTCATAACCGAAATGCCCTACAAGGCAGGCGAAGGCCGCTGGCAGCCCTTCGGGCATGTCGATGCGGCACGTCTCGACCAGCTTGCGCAGGGATGCAAGCGCACCTTCGCCGGTCGGCGCAAAGGCCGTCCGGTCGGTCTGCCAGTTGCGGTTGATTTCGGCGTTGTTGCCTTCGGCACGAAAAACCAGGTCGGGCGCAAGGCCAATCAGGCTGTGACGTCCCCGCACCGCACCGCCTTCGACTGATTCCAGGATGAAATCGCCGCGCCCCGCCTCAAACAGTTTGAGTGCCGCAGACACCGGAGTTTCGGTGTCGGCGATCAGATCGCGCCAGACTATGGCCGACCGGCCTTCGGCCAAATGGGCGCGTGCAATATCGGCAGGGTAGGCAGAGCTGGTGTCGTTCATACCCGTCCGTTGCGCCTTACTGCGCCGCGTCCTGAATGGTCAGGCGACGGCGAATATCCTTGATGGCGCTGTCATTCTTGCTGACGCCAACTTCGGCGCGAGCGGCATTGATCAGTTGCGCGGCATATTCCTGCTGCAACAGACCGAGCATTTCCTGGCGGCGCGCTGCGACCAGTTCGACATTCTTGCTCGCGTCGCCCTTTATGACTTCGTTGAGGTGCACGACGAACCAGCCCTGGCTGCGTCCGGCATCAAGTGTTTTTGCCGTGCCTTTCTTCATAGCGAACATCATCGCAAGCGGCGGCGGCATTTGTTGCCCTTCGCGGTTGAGATCCATACGGCTGCCCGACACGCTTTCAACTGCGGGCAATTTGACGCCAACCGCTGCCATCGCCTCGGCAAGCGGCTTGCCGCTCAGCACGGCGCGCTGGACTTGTTCGGCAACTGCCTTTGCCTTTTTCGAGCCTTCAGCCAGAGCCCATTGCTGGACAACAATGTCGCGAACCTCGGCAAGCGGCGGAGGAGCGGCTTCTTCGAAATCAGCAACCGAAACCATCGCAAATTTCTCGCCGGGAACGATCTCGATCAGCTGTGCTTCCCCGTCGCTTTCCATTTCAAAAGCAGCAGGCAGGATGCGTTGCATCTCCGCAATCGGCTTGTAAGCAGGTGAAGCCGGATTCTGACCATTGGCGAACAGCTTCGGCGTGGTTTCCACCTTTAGGCCATTGGCCTTGGCCATATCGGCAATGGACGCACCACCTGCAAATTCATCTTCGATTTCCGACGTGAGGTCAGAAAGCAGTTCTGCCTTCTTCTCGGCTGCAATTGTCTTGGCAATTTCTGCGCTGACAGCGGCGAGCGGGCGCGCAGCGATTTCATTGACTGCGTTGACCTTAACAACATACCAGCCAAGGCTGCCGCGTGTTGGCACCGCTGTCTTTCCTGAAGCTGTTGCAAACACAGCATCGGCAACGGCTTTAGAAGCAGAACTCGTCAGAGCTTCCCGAGTGACAGCATTGCTGTTCGTGGGGCTGAGACCAAGTTCGGCCGCCACCGCTGCCATGGATTGTCCAGCCGAAACCTTTGCGAGTGCCGCTTTGGCTGCTGCTTCGGTCGGGAAAACCAGCTGGCTGATGTCTCGGGTTTGTGATGCAGCATATTGCTTGGCGTTTGCCTTATAATAGTCTGCAATTTCCTGCGTCGTCGCATCTGCCTTTGAATCGACGATAGAGGCATCGAAAATTGCATAGCTGATCGCGCGCTTCTCAGGGATAGTGAAACGCGCCGAGTTGGCGCGGTAGTAAGCCTGCAACTGGGCGTCGGTTGGAGCAGTCGTTGGCAAAAATGCCTGTGATGGCACCAACGCGACGTTGCCCGCGCGCTTTTCGAGCAGCAGCGAAGCATAAGGCAGGACAAGACTGTTAGGTGCGGGGGCACCTACGCCAGCCACTGGCAGGATCTGCTGAGCATACAAGTTCTGCGTAAAATCGTCGCGGATCATCTGCTCGGTTAGATCAAGGCCCTGCAGGAAAGACTGGAAGGCCTGCTGGCTGAATTTGCCGTCAGGGCCATTTACATTGGGCAGTTTGCGGATTTCGGAATCGACAAGGCGCTTACTGACTGCAATGCCATGTTCTTCGCCAAAAGCCGAAAGTGCGTAGCGATTGATCAGTCGATCGAGCGTACCGTCCAGACCGCCACTTTCAACGAACTTCGCCATATCAAGCGTGGGATTGTCGCGGCGTTCGGCACGCAGGCTATTGTCGAGCAAGTCCTGGAACTCGCCGAGTCCGATCTTTTTGCTGCCAACCTTGGCGACGTGGCCTTGACCCAATCCGCCAAAGCTGCCCGAGCCCGTGACATCACCCAGCGCAAAAGCAAAGCCGACCAGCACGACAAATGCCAGGGCGAAAACGGCGCCCCAGCGTGAACCCAGAAGCTTGCGGATAAAACTGATCATGTCGGTCCTGAAAAACTATGGCAAAGCGCGATTGGCGCCCGCTTTAGGCGGCACTGGTCGGTCAATCAAGCATGAAGGCCATTTGGATTTGTGATGCCAATTTGCTAGCGGGCCGAATCGAATTTCACCCTTTATCCAGACCGGCAGAGGAAAACAGGATGCGCAAGCTGATCGCAGGCAATTGGAAAATGAACGGACTGCTCGCCGAGTTGGAGGATGTCGCATCGATTAGCGAGGCGGTGGCGGCACATCCGTCGGTCGATACGGCACTATGCATTCCGGCAACGCTGATCCGTCCGGCGGCAAGTCGATTTGCCGATATGGCGATTGGTGGTCAGGATTGTCACATGGCTGCTTCTGGCGCGCATACCGGATGCATATCCGCAGAAATGCTGGCCGATGCCGGGTCGAAGCTGACGATTGTAGGGCACAGCGAACGCCGTGCGGCGCAAGGTGAAAGCGATGCCGATATCCGCGGCAAGGCATTGGCTGCCAAGCGGGCAGGGCTAGCGGCCATTATATGCGTTGGAGAAACCGAAGCGGAACGCGACGCAGGGCGGGCTGAAGCTGTTGTATTGGGGCAATTGGAGGGGTCATTGCCTGACGATGCGGCAAGTGAATGGTTATCGGTTGCTTACGAGCCTGTTTGGGCCATCGGAACCGGTCGAATTCCGTCAGTGGGGGATGTTGAAGCAATGCACGCGGCAATCCGAGGGGCGCTGGTCACCCGCTTCGGAGCCGATGGCACTGACATCCGGATCCTGTACGGTGGATCGATGAATGGTGATAATGCTGCGAGCCTGCTGGCGATCCCCAATGTCGATGGAGGTCTCATTGGTGGCGCGAGCTTGAAGGCCGACAAATTCTTGCCGATTGTCGCCGCTGCGGCCGCCGCCTGAGCAATAAGATTTGAAAAACATGGCTGCCATCCCTATGTGGGCGGCATTCCGGCCAAGTGCCATGCTATTTTATCGGACAGAATAATGGGTCTTTTTCACTTCCTCCTCGTCGTTTTCGCCGTTGTTGCGGCTGCACTGGTTGGCGTTATCCTGATGCAACGTTCCGAAGGCGGTGGTCTCGGGATGGGCGGCAGCCCGTCTGGCCTCATGTCGGCGCGTGGAGCAGGGGATTTCCTGACCCGCACCACGGCGATCCTCGCAACTCTTTTTGTAGGCCTTGCCATTGCTATGGCATTTGTTTCGGCGAAGCGTGGCGCGCCCTCGGGCGTAGACGAAACCCTTGAACGTGCGGCCCCCGCCACGCAGCAGCAGAATGTTGATCCGGCCGCAGCGCCCGCAAATGTGCCCGCCGCTGACAAGGCTGCACCTGCAGCGCCTGCCAGCGAAGTGCCGCTGGACAAATAGTGTAATAATTCGGTCGCTTTCGCGTACGGCGTGCGACCGCGTCCACAATTTATTTGCTCCGGCGGGCATTCGCCCCTTGCCGAATCCCATAAACTCGTCTTAGGCCTTTCCTCCCATGGCGCGGTACATTTTCATCACCGGCGGCGTGGTCTCCTCGCTTGGCAAAGGTCTTATGGCAGCCTCTTTGGCGGCCCTTTTGCAGGCGCGTGGCTACAAGGTCCGCATTCGTAAGTTTGATCCCTATCTGAATGTCGATCCGGGCACGATGTCGCCCTATCAGCATGGCGAAGTCTATGTGACCGATGACGGCGCAGAAACCGATCTCGATCTCGGCCATTATGAGCGCTTTACGGGCGTTTCGGCACGTCAATCAGACAATGTGACTTCGGGTCGCATCTATCGCGACATCATCGCGAAGGAACGGCGGGGAGACTATCTGGGTGCCACTGTGCAGGTGATCCCGCACGTCACCAATGAGATTAAGGCATTTGCGCAAGCCGATGTGGACGGCCTCGACTTTGTACTATGCGAAATTGGTGGCACGGTGGGGGATATTGAATCGCTGCCCTTCATCGAAGCCATTCGTCAAATGCGCAACGAATTGGGCCGTGAACAGACCGTATTTGTCCATGTGACGCTGGTCCCTTATATCGCGGCTGCTGGTGAGTTGAAGACCAAGCCGACCCAGCACAGCGTCAAGGAACTGACCGCGCTGGGAGTGCAGCCTGACATATTGCTCTGTCGTTGCGAACATCCGCTGCCTGAAAATGAGCAGGCGAAGATTGCGGCTTTCTGTAATGTGCGCAAGGAAGCCGTTATTCCGGCGCTCGATGCGAAATCTATTTATGCCGTGCCGCTGCAATATCATGCAGAAGGGCTCGATTATGAAGTGTTGCGCGCCTTTGGCATCACGCCTGGCGTGGCCCCTGATTTGCGTCGGTGGGAGGATATTCTCGACCGGCAGCAGAATCCCGAGGGAGAAGTTACGATCGGCGTGGTCGGAAAATATGTCGGCCTTGCAGACGCTTATAAGTCATTGAACGAAGCACTGGCGCATGGCGGCTTTGCCAACCGGGTGAAAGTCAACATAAACTGGATCGATGCCGAGCTATTCGAGAAGGGCGATAGCGACATTACCGCAGCGTTGGAGCCCATGCACGCGATCCTGGTTCCTGGTGGCTTCGGTGAGCGCGGTTCGGAAGGCAAGATCGCCGCCGTCCGTTTTGCGCGTGAACGAAAAGTACCATTTTTTGGTATCTGCCTTGGTATGCAAATGGCTTGCATCGAAGGCGCGCGGAACACGGCGGGCATTGAAAACGCGTCCAGCACAGAATTTGGCCCGACCGATGAACCGGTTGTCGGCATCATTACCGAATGGATGACCGAGGAAGGTTTGCAGACCCGCGAGGCAGGTGGCGATCTGGGTGGAACAATGCGACTTGGGGCATATGAAGCGCGGCTTGCCGGTAACAGCCATGTGTCGGGCATATATGGATCGACCGTTATTTCGGAACGCCATCGCCATCGGTACGAAGTCAACGGTGCATACAAGGAACCATTAGAAAAGGGCGGTCTGATGTTCTCTGGCATGTCGCCCGATGGCTTGCTGCCGGAGATTGTAGAGCGGCCCGACCATCCCTGGTTTATTGGGGTGCAGTTTCACCCCGAACTGAAATCGAAGCCTTTTGATCCGCACCCGCTATTTGCCAGCTTTATCGCGGCGGCGGTGGAGCAGAGTCGTTTGGTTTAGAAATGCGTCGCCCCGGCGAAGGCCGGGGCCGCTCTGAGTTTGCACGAAACTGTCCGTATAAACTTCCAGCGGTCCCCGCCTGAGCGGGGACGACGACTATCGTTTAGGCAGCCTTGCCGCCCTTTTTCTTGGTTTCATCATGCTCAATGACGGTTGGCGTAGTGCCGCCGATCAGGATTTTGCGCGGTTTCAGCTCTTCGGGAACCTGACGCTCAAGCTGAATGATCAAAAGACCATCGGCAAGGTCGGCGCCTTTTACAAACACATGGTCTGCAAGCTGGAAGCGGCGTTCGAAATTGCGGTTGGCGATGCCAAGATGCAGGAAATCGCGGTTGTCATTGCCATCGACCTTTTTCTGGCCGGCAACCACCAACTGATTCTGCTGCGCGGTAATGTCGATTTCGTCGGGCTTGAAGCCTGCGACCGCAATCGTCACTACATATTCTGTTTCGGAGGTGCGTTCGATGTTGAACGGAGGATAATTGTCGCCCTGGGTAACGCCGCGGGCATTTTCGAGCATGTCGAAGAGGCGGTCGAACCCTACAGTATTGCGGCGATAGGGGGTGAAATCAAAACGGTTCATGTCAAATTCTCCTGTTGAGCAATTTGGTTTTGGTGAAAGCCCGCATGCACGGCGCTTTCTTTTAGGTTGAGGGACCGTCTCCGGCTCCCTCACGGCTTAGATGGAATGTGAAAGGCAAAAATCAAGGCCGCCCAATAGAAATTGGACGGCCTGATTGACGAAAAATCGTCAGGGTCTCACCGTTTCGCTTTTCGCAAAATCGCGTAGGACCAAATCCCCCTGAACCACGGCCATTCAGCGATGAACCTATTCAGCAACACCAAAATGACGCAATCCGGCGCGTTCGCAACGATTCTCTGTTTCGATCGAACGCTTTTTCAAACAGTGTGTCATCGCTGCAACAGAAGTGTAATACAGGCTTTGGCTTGCACGCAGTCAAAGCGCCGCCTAAGGGATTGTCCGCAAACACTATGCCGGAACCAAGACCGACATGATCCTCAATCGATACGAACGCATGATCGCCAGGCGCTATGTGCTGCCGGGCAAGGGGGAAGGGTTCATCTTCCTGGTCGCCACGATCAGCCTGATCGCCGTTGCGCTTGGAGTCGCAGCGCTCATCATCGTGATGAGCGTGATGAATGGCTTTCGTGCAGAATTGTTTGACAAGATCGTCGGCCTTAACGGCCATGCTGTTGTACAAGGTTATGGCGGGCGTCTGTCTGACTGGCGGGAAGTGCTGAAGGATGTGCGCGCCACGCCCGGCGTGACCGAAGCGTCTCCACTGATCGAGCAGCCGCTGCTCGCGACCAGCGAAGGCCGCGTCGAAGCGATCCTTGCCCGCGGGATGGAGGTCAGGGATATTCTGACCAACCCGACGCTCAAGGGTAAAACACTGGCGGGTGACATGAAGCTGCTTCGCCCCGGGAGCGAACGGGTCGCCATCGGTTCGCGCCTCGCACAAAATCTGGGCACTCGTGTTGGACAACGCATTACGATTATCAATCCGGCGGGCCGGACGACGCCTTTTGGTACCGTCCCGCGCGAGATTTCCTATGAAATTGCCGCCATTTTCGAAGTGGGCGTCTATGATTATGACAAAGCCTTTGTCATCATGCCCATTGAAGACGCGCAAATCCTGATGCTGATGGGCGACCAGATCGGGATGATCGAACTGACCACCACCGATCCGGACAAGGTCAATGACATTCTGGCACCGCTGCAGCCCAAAATAGCGGACAAGGCGGTGATCGTTGACTGGAAAAGCATGAACGCCACCCTGTTCGAGGCGCTCGCGATCGAGCGGGTAGCGATGTTCATTGTGCTATCGATCATTGTGCTGGTGGCGGTGTTCAATATTTTGTCGTCACTGATCATGCTGGTGCGCGCCAAAACACGCGACATCGCGATATTGCGCACGATGGGCGCATCGCGGCAGTCGCTGCTAAAGATTTTTGTGACCGTCGGTCTGCTGATCGGTGCTGCTGGCATGGTTGCCGGGCTGATCCTCGGATTCATCTTCCTGTTTTTCCGCCAGTCGATCGTGACTTTCATTCAGTTCGTAACCGGTCTCGAATTGTGGGATCCTTCAATCCGTTTCTTGACCGAGCTACCGTCACGCACCGATCCGTTCGAGGTGCTGGCTATCTGCACTCTGGCCCTGTTCTTCAGCTTCCTCGCGACACTGTATCCGGCTTTCAAGGCAGCAGGAACCGATCCGGTACAGGTGCTACGCTATGAGTAAGATTGTCGCCGAAATGCGCGACGTGCGCCGCAGCTTTACGCAAGGCGACGTAACCATTGATGTCTTGCGTGGGGTAAACCTTACGATAGCCGAGGGCGAACTGGTGGCATTGCTTGGGCCTTCGGGCACCGGCAAGTCGACACTTTTGCAGGCGCTGGGATTGCTTGAGGGGGGCTTTACCGGCTCGATCCTGATTGACGGCGAGGAAATGCGCGATGCCGGGCCGGACCGCGCAACCGACGTGCGCAGGGCGAAGCTGGGCTTTGTGTATCAATTCCATCACCTGTTGCCCGATTTCGATGCACTCGAAAATGTTGTCCTGCCGCAACTGATCGCAGGCGTCGAGCCTGATGCAGCGACCGAGCGCGCGACTTCGTTGCTGTCGACACTGGGCCTGGGTGAACGGCTCGAACATCGCCCTTCGAAGCTATCCGGCGGAGAACAGCAGCGCGTTGCGGTCGCACGCGCGCTTGCGAACAAGCCTCGCCTTGTCTTGGCAGACGAGCCGACCGGCAATTTGGACGAACATACCGCCGACATAGTGTTGCGCGAGTTTATGGCGCTGGTGCGCGAGCAAGGCTCGGCAGCGCTGGTCGCCACACATAATGAACGGCTTGCGGCCAAGATGGACCGCGTCGTTCGCCTGCACGATGGCCTGCTCGGCTAGGTTGACGTTTATCGAAACTTCAAGTCGAATGGACTACTAACGATTGCTGGAATTCGACTCCTTGTCATGATCCCCAAATCTGGGGAGAAACATCAGTGAGTCTTTTTACGTCCGTAATTTTACTTGCATTCCAGACGGCGCCCGCCCCAGCGCCGCCTCCTTGTGCCGCACCGGAATTCAGCCAGTTTGATTTCTGGATAGGTGAATGGGATGTCTATCCCAATGGCAAAGACAATAAGGTGGCACATAGCAAAATTGAGAAACTCTATACGGGCTGCGCGATCCGCGAGAACTGGATGCCACTAAAAGGGCCGGGAGGTGGGAGTCTGAACGCCTACAACCCGGCAACGAAGAGCTGGCACCAGACTTGGGTCGGTTCCGCGCCGGGCCATGTAAATTTCGATGGTGGATTTACGGGCGGGAAGATGGTGCTCACGGGCTTGTGGGCCGGAGTAAACGGCCCCGGTCAGGATGCGCTGATCCGAATGATCTATTCGCTTCAAAGCGACGGTTCTGTCCGCCAACATGGCGAACAATCAACCGACCAGGGTTTGACATGGTCCACCAATTTCGATTTTATATACAGGAAGCGCAAAGAGCCCATTCCGGCCAAATAGCGCCGGAGATTGCAATGAACGTACATGATTTCACCGTCGACATGCCTGGCGGGGGCAAGCAGGATATGTCCGAATTCAAGGGCAAGGTGCTTTTGCTGGTGAATACCGCGTCGAAATGTGGCTTCACGCCACAATATAAGGGGCTTGAGGCGTTGCACGAGAAATATGGCGATAAGGGCCTTGTGGTGATGGCATTCCCTTGCAATCAGTTCGGCGCGCAAGAGCCCGGTGACGAGGAGGAGATCAAGAATTTCTGCTCGCTGACCTATGACGTCACCTTCCCGCTGGCGAAGAAGATCGACGTCAATGGAGATAATGCCGATCCGCTGTGGAAGCATCTGAAAGACCAACAGGCTGGCTTGCTGGGCAGCCGGGGGATCAAATGGAATTTCACCAAATTTCTTGTCGATCGCGATGGCAAGGTTGCCGGTCGCTATGGCCCGCAGGTTGCGCCGGGATCGCTTGAAAAGGATATCGAGAAGCTGCTGGGTTAATTGCCCGCCTGATTGTTAGCAATTGTCCACAAATTAGCCGCTGCTTTCATTTGCAGAATCAGCGCGGCTGCCGCACTTTGCCGTTATGGCCATCGCACCTTTTGTACCTTTGCGGGTCTTTTCCGCCTATACGATGCTCGAAGGTGCGATCGAACCCAAGGCTATCGGCAAATATGCTAAAGGGCTGGGTTTCCCAGCCATCGCTATTACTGACCGGAATGGTCTGTATGGCGTAATGCCATTCGAGGACGGTTGTCGCGGTGTGGGCGTGCAGCCGATCATGGGGCTGATGCTTGGCCTGCAAAGGCCTCCTGAATATACCGGTGGCCAAGTAGTGCGCGATTGGATCGCACTTTATGCGCAGGATGAGGCAGGTTACGAAAATCTCTGCCGTCTTACCTCGATGGCGCATCTTGAGCATCCCGACGATGGTGAAGCGCAAGTGACCTTTGCGCAACTCGAAGGCCATACTAATGGCCTGATTGCGTTGACGGCAGCGGGTGAGGGCGGGCTGGCACGACTGTTTGCGGATGGTCAGCTTGATAGCGCGGCAGACTATTGTTCGAGGCTGCAAAAGCTATTCCCTGACCGGCTGTATATAGAGCTCGCCCGGCGTGGCGATGCGATTGAGGAAGCAGCCGAAGAGGCCTTGCTCGCACTCGCCTATGAACGTGACTTGCCGCTAGTGGCAACCAACCCCGCCTGTTTTGCCGAGCCGGATTTCTACGCCGCGCACGATGCGATGCTGTGCATTTCCGATGGCGAATATGTCGAGAACGAAGATCGCCGTAAAAGCAGCCCGCACGCGTGGATCAAGACCTGGCAACAGATGTCAGAGCTGTTCGCCGATATGCCTGAGGCGCTGGCCAACACGCTGGTCGTTGCGCAGCGCTGCGGGGTAGGTGCACCCAAACGTAAACCAATTCTCCCCAGTCTTGCGGGCAACCGAGAGGCAGAAGAACAGCAGTTACGCGACGATGCGCGCGAGGGACTTATTGCGCGGCTTGAACATGTCGGGATCAAAGAGGAAGAAGCGCGCAAACCTTATTTCGAGCGCCTCGAATTCGAATGCGATGTTATCTGCTCGATGGGTTTTCCCGGCTACTTCCTGATCGTTGCCGATTTCATCAAATGGGCCAAATCGCATGATATTGCGGTGGGGCCTGGTCGTGGTTCGGGTGCGGGTTCAGTGGTAGCATGGGCGTTGACAATCACCGACCTCGATCCGCTGCAACTTGGCTTGCTGTTCGAACGTTTCCTCAATCCCGAACGTGTATCGATGCCCGACTTCGATATCGACTTCTGCGAAACGCGTCGTGGCGAGGTGATCCGCTATGTGCAGGAGAAATATGGCCGCAACCAGGTCGCGCAGATCATCACCTTTGGTAAGCTGAAGGCGCGCGCCGTGTTGCGCGATACCGGGCGTGTGTTGCAGATGAGCTATGGGCAGGTGGACCGGCTGTGCAAGCTGGTGCCGAACCACCCGACCGACCCGTGGGATCTGGAAAAGGCACTGGGCGGTGTTCCCGAACTGCGCGAAGAGTATCGGCGCGACGAACAGGTCAAGCGGCTGTTCGATCTTGCGATGAAGCTGGAAGGCTTGCCGCGCCACAGTTCCACCCACGCTGCGGGCGTGGTGATCGGCGATCGCCCGCTTTCCGAACTGGTCCCACTCTATCGCGATCCGCGCTCGGATATCCCCGTCACGCAATTCGACATGAAATTTGTCGAGGCCGCAGGGCTGGTCAAATTCGACTTTCTCGGTCTGAAGACGCTATCGGTGCTGCAAAAGGCGGCGCAAATGCTGGCCAAGCGCGGCATCATCGTTGAATTTGACAAGCTGGCGCTTGACGATCCGGCAACATATGAATTGCTGCAATCAGGTGACACAGTGGGCGTGTTCCAGTTGGAATCCGAGGGCATGCGTCGAACTCTGGCGGCGGTGCGACCAACCAATTTCGGCGATATTATTGCGCTGGTTTCGCTCTATCGTCCCGGTCCGATGGACAACATCCCGATGTTTGGCCGCCGTAAAAATGGCGAAGAGAAGATCGAATATCCGCACCCGCTTCTCGAAGGCATATTAGCCGAAACCTACGGTATCTTCGTCTATCAGGAGCAGGTGATGCAGGCCGCACAGATCCTGGCTGGCTACTCGCTGGGTGGTGCAGACCTTCTCCGTCGCGCGATGGGCAAGAAGATCAAGTCGGAGATGGACGAGCAGCGCGCGATCTTCGTCAAGGGCTGCGCAGAGCACAACCAGATAGACGCTGCCAAGGCGAACGAGCTGTTCGACTTGATCGACAAATTTGCAGGCTATGGCTTCAACAAGTCGCACGCTGCGGCTTATGCATTGCTGTCCTATCATACGGGCTGGCTGAAGCGGCACCATCCTGAGGCCTTTTACGCCGCATCCATGTGTTTCGACATGCACCAGACCGACAAGCTGGCGGTGTTTGTCGACGATATGCGGCGTCTGGGCACACATTGCCTGCCGCCTTCGATCAACCACAGTGAGGCCGAGTATAGCGTTGAAGAATGTGAATCCGGATTGGCAGTGCGCTACGCGCTCGCTGGCCTCAAAAATGTCGGCGAAAAGGCAATGGAAGGCATTGTCGCGGAGCGCGAGGCCAATGGACCCTATCGCGACCTTGACGATTTTGCCAACCGCGCCGATCCGGCGCAAATCAACCGTCGCAGCCTTGAAAACCTGGCGTCTGCAGGCGCATTTGACGAGTTTGAGGCGAATCGCGCGTCGGTCTTTGGCGGTATCGAAACCATTCTTGCTACCGCTCAGTCGGCTCGCGACCAGCGCGAAAGCGGGCAGGGTGGATTGTTCGGTGGGGACGCTGCAGCGGATGCCGGCAAGATGCGACTGCCCAATGCAGAGAAATGGTCAGTGGCTGAAACGATGGAGCACGAACGTGAAGCGTTCGGTTTCTACTTCTCGTCACACCCCATTTCGCAATTCACCCAGATCGCGGCCAGCCATGGCGCCAAAAGCTATCTCGAAACCATTGATTGCGGCCCCATTCCGGAAGGCAGCCGAAAATCGGCGGCAATTGCTGCAATGGTCCAATCGGTTAAGTGGCGTGAATCCAAGCGCGGCAAGCGCTTTGTGCAGGCGGAGTTTTCAGACAGCAGCGGCCAGTTTCAGGCAAGCTGTTTCGATGAAGATGTCTGCGCGAGCCTTGCTGAATGGGCTAAGTCCGGGGAATGCCTGCTCCTGACGGTGGAAATGGACCTGCCTTCGGGTGAGGAAATTCCCCGCATTGCTGTACGCAGCGCAAAGCCGCTTGCAGGGTTGGTTTCGAACACCCAGTTCAAAATGCTGCTGGATATCGACAGCGCCGATGCCTTTCTGCGGCTTCAAGGCCTGATCCTGCCGCTTGGCGGCGGACGCGGCGAAGTCGTTGCGCGAACTCGCATTGGCGATGGCAAGACCGCCGATATCGTACTAGGACGCAAATTCAGGCTTGACGTAGAACTGGTCGAGAAGGTCAAAGAAATACGGGGCGTGGAGAATGTGGAACTCGCGCCGGTCAAACCGCATCTGATGAGCGTCCGCTGAAAATATAGCGGGCAGGGGAGAGTAAAATGCTGGGTGGAATGCAGGATTGGGACCTGAGGGTCACGCATCTTATCGATTATGCCGAACGCGAACATGGCACCCGCGAAATTGTGACTCGCTGGGCCGATGGCAGCATCGAGCGTACCAATTGGGCCAATGTCGCGTCTGAAGCGCGCAAGATGGCGCAGGCTTTTGTCGCCATGGGACTGAAACCGGCAGATCGTGTCGCAACCTTTGCGATGAACCACCATCGCCATCTTGCTGCCTGGTATGGCGCAATTGGCTGCGGCGGCGTGATCCACACAGTAAACGTTCGGTTGTTCGATGAAGACCTTATCTACATCATGAACCATGCCGAGGATAAGGTGCTGCTTTATGATGCGCAGTTCCAGCCTGTCATCGACCGGTTGAAGCCGCACCTGAAGACAGTGGAGCACTATATCGTCTTCGATAGCGCGCAGTATGAAGAATGGCTCGGCGCGCAGGACGGCAATTTCGACTGGGTTGGGGGTGACGAGCGCGACCCTTGCATGCTCTGCTATACCAGCGGCACGACCGGCAATCCGAAGGGTGTATTATACCAGCATCGCTCAACCATGCTCCACGCCATGGCGGAGGTTGCGCCTACGATTTTCAACCTTTCGATGACGGCGGCTTTGTTGCCGATCGTCCCAATGTTCCACGCGGCCAGTTGGGGTCTGCCTTTTGCGGGTGCGATGGCCGGCGTGAAGTTCGTTTTCTCCACAACCAATGAAGCGTCCGTTTTGCATAAACTGATGCTCGATGAAGGCGTCACCCATAGCGCTGGCGTGCCGACGGTGTGGCTTGCGATGTTCCAGCACCTCGATGCTGAAAAGGCAGCGGGGCGCCGCTATGACCTTGGCAAATTACAGCTGGTGACCATTGGAGGCACGGCGGCTCCCCACATGATGATTGAGCGGCTGATGACGCAGGGTGTGCGTGTCGCCCACGCTTGGGGCATGACGGAAACGTCGCCAATCGGAACCATGGGTGCGCCCATTCCGGGTTGGGATGAAATGACCATGGACCAACAAATTGATGTTGTATCCAAACAGGGCAAGATACCCTTTGGCGTTGAACTGCGCGTGATTGACAAGGATGGCAATGTCGCCCAGCGCGATGGCAAGACCGAGGGCGCGCTTCAAATCCGTGGACCCTGGGTCATCAAGCGCTATTTCAAGGCAGAGGCGGATGCGACCGATGCCGATCAGTGGTTCGACACCGGCGACGTTTCGGTGATCCACCCCGACGGCACGATGCAGATTACCGACCGGGTAAAAGACGTGATCAAATCGGGCGGCGAATGGATCAGTTCGGTTGAACTGGAAAATGCCGCTGTCGGATGCCCGGGCGTCGCACAGGCCGCAGCGATCGGTGTCTATCACCCGAAATGGGATGAACGGCCGATCATTGTTGCGGTGAAAAAGCCCGAGGCGGAAACGCTGACTGAAACGGACGTGATCGACTATCTTAAGGAGCGCATCGCCAAATGGTGGCTGCCCGATGAGGTGCACTTTGTCGACAGCATGCCAATTACCGGAACGGGCAAGATCCAGAAGGCGGAACTGCGCAAACAGTATAAGGATTACAAGCTGCGGAGCCTTGGCTGATGTCGGCCGAGGCACATGTCGATCCCACGCGCGAGGCATTCAACGCCTTCAAGGCGCTGCCGCGCGATGTACCGATCCAGATGCTCAACCTGCTCCGCTATCGCGACGTTGCCGCATATCCGGAGGGGCACGAAAATGCCGGCAAGGGCTGGACAGGCGCGCGCGCCTATCAGGAATATGGTAAAACCAGTGGGCCGATTTTCCAGCGCGTCGGGGGCTGCGTCGTGTGGCGCGGTGCCTTTCAGACCGTACTGACCGGCCCGGCAGACGAGCATTGGGACGCAGCTTTCATCGCGCATTATCCCAATGCCGGGGCGTTTTTGGAAATGGTCACCGATCCTGATTATCGTCTCGCGGTGGTCAACCGCCAAGCTGCGGTGCGAACGAGCCGACTTATTCGTTTTGCACCGATGGAAGGCGATTCCAGCAGCTTCGGTTGAAACTGCAACCTAAGGATTCGTTACCGACAAGGCTTTCAGATATTCATAAAGCGCGTCTACCTCTCGCGGCGTGAACTGGCTGTACCGTCCGCGTGCGACGCCGCTCATCAATTGCAATTCCCGATTACCCGCAGCCTTGCCGGTTTTCATGAGTTTGACGAAATCGGCTTTGTCATAGGCAGCAACCATACGGATATCAGGGCGCGGAGGCGCGCCAGGATAGGGAGTTCCGCCGCGCAGATCCATGCCATGACATTCCGCGCAAGTTGCGCGTGCGATGTAGCGGCCCAGTCTGTGCTGCGGGCCTGCATCTGGCGGAAAAGTGCCTGCTCTCAATTTCGCCTCGGCCGCACTTGATCTGTAGATGCCCTGCTTGATCTCTTTCAAAGCTTCTTCGAGCAATATTGGCCTCGGGTGGCTTTTCCCTGTTGGCGGCACACCTCTTAGATATGTGGTCAGCGCGACCAGATCAGTTTCGGACAATTCCGAGAACAGGAAGGAGGGCATATCCCACAATTCGTTTCCATCGTAACGATAGCCTTTTTGAAGGGCTCGGCGGAAAGCCGCGTCGTCATATTTTTTCATCTCTACCGACAGATTTGACGTCCAAACGATTGCAAAACCGGGTGCACTCCAATCTTTGCCCGCCAGATTTGAATCATGACAACCCGTGCAGCCGAGAACACCGGCAATACGTCGGCCGTGCGCTGCCTCGCTGTCTGATTGGTTGTCGAAACGGATAGCTTGCTGCTTTTGGGGGCTGCAGCCTGTCACAAAAGTGATTGCTAGCAAACATAACACAAATCTGTGCATTTTACTTCCCCCCAGCGGGAAGCGTAACATTAGGCAGACTGCGAGTATAGGGTGTCAGAACAGCGCCAGTTGTCCGTCGCAGCGGGGCGGAATGAACAGGTCGCTGCGCAATTCTATCCTTGTCTGGTTTAGTCCGGCCTTTCGCGCAGCGATTCTAAAACGGTTCCTGATCAAATCAGCCCAAGGTCCCGACCCGCGCATCCGCTGGAAAAAGTTCGGATCGTTGTCTCTGCCTTCACGGATTGAGCGAACAATCGACATAACCTTGCCTGCTCGGTCGGGAAAATGCACTTGCAGCCAATCCTGAAATAAAGGTGCGACTTCATGTGGCAAGCGCAGCGGGATCCAGCTTGCGGTTTTCGCACCAGCCTCTGCAGCGCGCTCAAGTATCGCCTCGATTTCATAGTCATTAATAGCAGGAATGATTGGCGCGACGTTGACATGCGTGGGGATGCCTGCGGTCGCCAGCTCTTTAATTGCCGCCAATCGCTTCTCCGGGCGAGGTGCGCGCGGTTCTAAAATCCGGTGCAAAGCTGGATCGAGCATCGTCACCGATACTGCTACCGCCACCAATCCTTTCGCGGCCATAGGTACCAACAGTTCCAGATCGCGCAGAACCCGGTCAGACTTTGTCGTGATAGTTAGCGGATGATTGGCCTCAGCCAGCACTTCGAGGCATTGCCGCATGATTCTCCATTCGCGTTCGATGGGCTGATAGGCGTCGGTGTTCGTGCCAAAAGCTATGGGTGTGGGCACATGCCCCCTGCGCCCGATTTCCTTACGCAGCAAGCTGGCTGCATCGGGTTTGGCGAATAAGCGGCTTTCAAAATCCAGCCCTGGCGACATGTCATGATAGGCATGGGTAGGCCGGGCATAGCAATAGATGCATCCATGTTCGCAGCCACGATAGGGGTTGACCGATTTGTCGAACGGGATGTCAGGAGATGTATTGCGGGCAAGGATGGATTTTGGACGTTCCGACGTCACTTGCGTTCTCAGCGGGGCAGTGCCTCCGTCAATCTCTACGCGTTCATCCAGCCAATCGCCATCCGCCTCCCGCGAATTCAGATTGAAACGCGAAGGAGAGGTGTTGGCGGGAGCGCCTCGTCCCGCCACAAAATCCGGGTAACAGCTTTTGGGCACCCGGAAAGGGTAACATCAAGATAGGAACAAATAAAGAACAATTATTGTTCGCGGAGCCGAGGCATCAGTTCAACGAAGTTGCACGGTTTATGACGGCTGTCGAGCTGGTGGACCAAGATCTTGGTCCAGCCATCTTTCACCGCACCGTTCGAACCCGGCAAGGCAAAAATGTAGGTACCCCGTGCCAGCACTGCGCAGGCGCGGCTCTGGACTGTTGAAGTGCCGATGGTTTCATAACTCAGCATCCGGAACAATTCGCCAAATCCAGGTATGTCTTTGCTCTTTACGCGGTCGAGCGCCTCGGGCGTGATGTCGCGTCCGGTCAGGCCGGTACCACCAGTCAAAATGACAACGTCGATATTGTCATCATCGATAAGCATATGCAGCCGCGCGACCAAGCGGGAGGTATCGTCTTGCTCGATCACGCGGTCAGCCAATTTATGTCCGGCCTCGACAATGAAATCAGCCAGAAGATCGCCACTGGTATCGTCCGCAAATGTGCGGGTGTCCGACACCGTGATCAACGCGATGTTAACTGGCTTGAAGCGCTTGGTTTCATCGAGCGGCAATGCTGCCTCCATTTCGTGGCGTGTTGCCCATGCGAACAGTGGCCACGCGGCCTTCCTTCGGGACAGTGGGCCATAAATATTGCGCAAGTCCCTTCATGCTGCCGCCATTCTTTCCGCGCTGAATTTCATACATCCAGTAGTTGCGCAGGATGATCGACACATAGCCGCGGGTTTCCCAATAAGGGATCGATTCTATAAACAGCAGTGGATCGCCATTGTCGCGGATTTCGCTATTCCAGCGCGTGACGGGGGCAGGTCCGGCGTTATAGGCAGCGATGACCTTCGGCAGCAGCCCTCCGGTCGCGTTCATGTCGCGTAATTTCTCGATATAGCTCTGGCCATATTCCAGATTGACCGAAGGGCGGTCGAGATCGCTCGCTGACAGGAAAGAGCCGCGCGCGCGCGCCATTTCCTGGGCGGTAGTTGGCTTTACCTGCATCAGGCCGCGCGCGCCCGCGCTGCTGATCACTGAGGTGCGGAAAGCGGACTCCTGCAGTGAGTGGGCATAAACCAGCGATGGGTCAATGCGCCAACCGCCAATTGGCGTCCAGTTCGGATAGGGATAGCGCATCATAGGATCGAGTTTCCCGCCCGATGGGCCATAATGCCCCATCCAAAGCTGCGTTGCGGGCAGATTCAACGCGCCTGCAATCTGGGCGAGTGCCGAATGTTGTTCGGGGTTGCCGATCTTGGCCTG
This sequence comes from uncultured Sphingorhabdus sp., assembly GCA_937873665.1. The sequence goes on along the minus strand of CALMYW010000393.1, from coordinate 335,036 downwards.
ATGGCGGAGCGCTTCGTCAGCAAGACTATTTTTGCCGATTGAAGCGAGCGTGACGGCAGTGCGGACATTTTCTTGCTGGCCCAGCTGCTTCCAGTTGGTCGAATGGTATCGCATCGTCTTGCTCGCGACCGGTTCCATACCCAGTGCTTCGCTTGCCAGCAGACCGTAAAAGGTTTCCTGAAGGCGGGCCGCTGCCTGAAGACGCGGTTGCACTTGTTGCGGTTGACGCGAAGCCATTGCCGCACGGCTGCTCCAGAATAGCGCAGCGCTACGTAGTTCGTCGTTATCGGCAGTGCGTGCGACCTTGTCGAAACTGGCAAACGCCTCGCGCTGGTCACCGAGACGCCAGCTAGCCAGACCATGTACCCATTGTGATTGGGTGGCCCAGGCTCCACCTGCTGCCATTGCCGTTGCGGCCAATCGGCGAGCGTTAGCGTCATCATTTTCGATATAGTAAGACCAGGCAACGCGATAACGCAGTTCGGTGAGGGCTTCGCTGTCGAGCGAAAGGCCTTGTTCGTTCAATAGCGCTTCCGCTTCAGTCGGATTGTCGGCCTTGATAAATTCCTGCAGCTTGGAGCGCAGGGCTGCTGCGCTTTGGTTGCTATCCGGCAGATCACGTTTGGGGGCGCTGCCAAGGAAGGAAAAACGGCGGGTGCCTGGTCGTACCGGCAGATCGGCGACGCCGCGCTTGATCGCCATTTTTTCGATCTGTTCGGCTTGCGGCAGCCAGGGGGCCTCTTCGAGCAGCGCCTGTAGTTGAGCCGCCTCTACTTTCGGGCTGCCCGCCGCCAGATATAGTTCGGCGCGTGCCATAGAAGTCATCGGTCCTTTGGGTGCAGCCTCAATCAATCGCGCTGCTTCCACCCAGTTCTTGCCGTCAATCGCAGCAAAGATGGCAGTATATGCCTGCTTGTCCTTGCTTGTCGGCATCGCTCCAAGTGCGTCAAGCGCATCGGGCGAGACCGCTTGGCGAACGCTATCGGCAGTCCCCGCAGACGCGGCTGTTGAAATGCCGAGCGCCGAAGCTGCCAGAATGAAGGATTTGCCCAGTTGCACGGTCTTGATCACTGCTGATCTTTCTGCACGATCCGCTGCAAATCCTTCCAAGCCTGCGCCTTCAAAACCGGGCGCGCGAGGAGGGTTCGCGGATGGAATGTTGCCACTGCGGTCAAAATGCCGCCATCTTGGTTAAAATCCGGTAAATTTGCGCGAGCCGACATCAGTTCTTCACCCAACAGGGCTTCGGACACCGCAGAGCCGAGCAGCAGCAACCTTCCTGGCTGCGCGACTTTGATCTGGTGGCGCGCAAAATCGCCAAGAATTGGCACGTCTTGCGGTGGTAGTGCGCCGCTCGCCGGGCGGCTGTGCGCAAGCGCTGCGAGGTGGACGCTTTGGGGTGCGTATCCGCAGGCTTTCAACATCGCCTGCAGCAATTGCCCAACGGGCCCGCTACCCAATTTTCCGGCCGCCAAATCTGCTTCTTCGGGGAAGTCAACAAGAACCATTAATTCGGGTGTTTGTACCGCATGAGGCGCTGCGCGAGCCGGGCTGTAGCCATTGCCGGGAAGCGATGCATCGCTGGCGATGACCTTTTGCAACGTTTCAAAATCGGTCGGCCAGTCTTTACGTACAGATATTGCCGCAACGGGGGCAACCGGCGACGGTGTTGCGCGCCTGATGGGTTCTTCCAGCTTTGTTGAAGGCGGGGCAGGCTCATCAAGCCAGTTGGTCGTCGCTTCACCGCACAGATAATCAACGCCGGCATCGCGCCACCAGCCGATAAAAGAGTCTGCGAGGATTTTTCCCCTGTCCTGCGGTGCGACCTGCATGTTTCGTATCAGTCACTGGTTGACGCGAAGGTCAATTGCTTGGCATGGCGAATCCTGTCAGTTGAGGCAAAATCGAGACAGCCCGATATCAGGGCAAAGGGAAGGATGAATTGCTATGAGCGAACGGGAGTCGATGCCCTATGATGTGGTGATCGTCGGTGGCGGTCCGGCAGGCCTATCTGCGGCCATTCGCCTCAAACAGATTAACCCTGAAACTTCTGTTTGCATCCTTGAAAAGGGGTCGGAAATCGGCGCCCATATCCTTTCTGGCGCGGTATTCGATCCCAAAGCTATCGACGAGCTGCTGCCGGACTGGAAAGATCAAGGCTGTCCGATGGCCGAAGTTCCGGTCACCGAAAACCACCACTGGGTGCTTTCGCGCGGTGGCCATATGGCGATTCCGCACCTTTTTACGCCGGGCTGGATGCACAACAAGGGCACCTACACAGGCTCACTCGGCAATCTGTGCCGCTGGCTGGGTACACAGGCGGAAAATCTGGGTGTCGAAATCTTTCCCGGTTTTCCGGCTGCCGAAATCCTCTACAATGACGATGGATCGGTGAAGGGCGTTGCGACCGGAGACATGGGTGTAGCCCGCGATGGCAGCCAAAAGCCAGATTATATGCCGGGGATGGAGTTGCACGCAAAATATACCCTGTTTGCAGAGGGTGCGCGCGGACATCTCACAAAGCAATTGAAATCAAAATATGATCTGGAACGCGATTGCCAGCCGCAGGTTTACGGCATCGGCATGAAGGAATTGTGGGATATCGAGCCTGAAAAACACAAGCCGGGCAGGGTAATCCACACCCAAGGCTGGCCGCTGTCTGAAACCGAAAGTTGGGGCGGGGGCTTCCTCTATCACCAGGCAAATGGTCAAGTGGCCTTGGGCTTCGTCGTCGCACTCGATTATACCAATCCGCACGTATTCCCGTTTGAGGAATTTCAGCGTTGGAAACAGCATCCCGAAATCCGCAAGATTTTGGAAGGCGGCAAGCGTGTGTCCTACGGCGCGCGTGCGATCAACGAAGGTGGCTGGCAATCGGTACCGAAGCTCGCCTTCCCGGGCGGCGCGCTGATTGGTTGCTCGGCAGGTTTCGTCAATGTTCCCCGTATCAAGGGCAGTCACACCGCGATGAAATCGGGCATGCTGGCGGCAGAAAGCATCTCGGCTGCGCTGGCGGCGGGCCGTGCGCATGACGAATTGTCGGATTATCAGGCCAATCTCAACGAAAGCTGGATCGCGACCGAGCTCAAGCTAGTGAAAAATGCCCAGCCTGCTGTCGCCAAATATGGCGAAACCTATGGTACAATCTTCGCAGGTATCGACATGTGGATGCGCACGCTGAAGATCGGCCTGCCGATCGAGATGAAGCATCATGCTGACAATGAATCACTTGGCCGCAAGGACCTGTATCAGCCCGTTAATTATCCAAAACCCGATGGCGTGATCAGCTTTGACCGGCTTTCCTCGGTGTTTCTGTCAAACACCAATCATGAGGAAGACCAGCCCTGCCATTTGCAGCTCAAAGACCCCGAAGTGCCCATCACGGTCAACCTCGCGCTCTATGATGCGCCGGAAACGCGCTATTGTCCGGCAGGTGTTTATGAAATCGTCGGTAAGGATGAAGGGCAACCGCGCCTTCAGATTAACGCGCAAAACTGTGTCCACTGCAAAACTTGCGACATCAAGGATCCGACGCAGAACATCAACTGGGTGACGCCCGAGGGCGGAGGTGGCCCCAATTATCCGAATATGTAAGATCCTTTCTGTTTCCGCGTTGCTGGCGATTGCCACGCCAGCCTCGGCGGCGCAGGAGGCGAGCGACATTTACTGGAATGCGCAGCGGCAGGAAATAACCGGCCGCGGTGATGAGGCGTTGAAGAGCTATGCGAAGCTGCTTGCGCGTAGCCCGGATAGCGAGGCAGCTGCTAACAACCTGTTGAATGCAGCCGTTCGTGAAGGGAGCTTCATCGACGCACTAGCTGCCGTGAAGGCGGCCCAACGGGCGAAACAGGCAGACAGTGATGCGCCGCTTTTGATACTTGCCGATGCCTTTCGCCGGAAAAAGTTGGGTGAAGCGGATCGCACATTGACTGATCTGGAAGCAGCAGGCGATTTTGCCTTCATGATGCCGATGCTCAAGGGCTGGTTGAATGTTGCGCAAGGGCGCGATTCCGGCGTCGATGCAAGCACATTCCAGTCATCTGGACTCACCGCCTATTACAGCGATGACCAGCTGATTTACTTCGATCTTGCCGAACGAAATATTGCGCAAGCCAAATTACGACTGCGCAATTTCAGGGGTTATGATGAGCCGCATGGCCGCTTCCTTGCCGGGCACGCCATGGGGGAGTTTTCGCGCAACGGGGATGCTGAGTTCGCATCCGCGCTGGGGCGACAAATCGGTCTGGATGCGGGCAATTATGCAACGCCACCGGTGACTCCAGAACTAGGGCTGGCAATGCTGTTTGCCCGGCTTGGATTGGCGCTTGGCGAACAGGGGCAGCCGCAGAAAGCACTGTACTTCGCGCGTATCGCCAACTGGATTGCGCCGACCAGCGATGCTGCCAAATTGTCCCTGGCGGAATTGTTTGACCAGCACGAGCTGGATGCGAAGGCGTCTATGCTACTGAAAGCGATTGCGCCAACTTCGCCTTTCTGGACGCAGTCCATTGTCAACCAAACCCAATTGGCGGCTGCGCCCGCACAGGCGGTCGCAATTGCCCGGGCGGCTTCGGAGATGCAGCCTGCTTCGTCGCAACTGAAACTGCTCTACGCGCAAACGCTTGAAAAGGCAGAAAGGCGAGATCAGGCCATAACAGTATATCGCAGTCTGCTTGCTCAGGATGCGGGAGGAGCAAATGGGCCAAGGCGCGCGGTCTACCTGCTCTTGCTCGCGTCGGCCCTCGATGCAAATGGCGATTGGGACAGCGCCCGAAATGCATTGGAGGATGCGGCTGTTCTTGACCCCAAAAACGCGCAAATCCTGAACTATCTGGGATATTCACTGCTCGAACGACGGATTGACGTCACACGAGGGTTCGACCTTGTTTCGAAGGCACACCAACTCGCGCCACAATCCGCTGCGATCACGGACTCGCTGGGCTGGGCGCATTTCCTGCGTGGCGAAACCGACGCGGCGATACCGTTGCTCGAACGCGCGGTTAAGGGTGCTATTGCTGATGTGGCGATCAACGAACATCTGGGCGATGCCTATTGGGCCAGCGGACGGCGGACAGAAGCGCGTTTCGCCTGGAAGGCTGCGGCGCTGGCTGCCGAAGGTAATGTGGCAGAGCGTTTGACCAGAAAAATCGACTTTGGCTGGACCAAAGAGACGGCGGCACCCTGATCCGATGCTGTTGAGCGAAACCGCCTACGCCAAAATCAACCTTGCGCTTCATGTCCGGCAGCGGCGCGAGGATGGCTATCATGAACTAGAGACGCTTTTTGCTTTTGCGGAAGATGGCGACCTCTTGACGGCGGAGCAGGCAGATACAATCGCGCTTACGATTGCCGGGCCGTTTGCCAAGGGTTTGGAGGTCGATGACACCAATTTGGTTCTGCGCGCTGCAAAGGCGCTGCAGGTGGCCAGTGGGACGGGTCAGGGGGCGACAATCAGGCTCGACAAGCGCCTGCCTGTTGCTGCCGGTATTGGCGGTGGTTCGGCTGACGCCGCCGCCGCGTTACGCCTCCTGACGCGTCTCTGGGGTGTCGCTATTCCCGATGCAGCGATGCAGGAAATCGCAGTCCGCCTTGGCGCAGATGTTCCGGCATGCCTGCAGTCGCAGACCGTTTTCGGTAGTGGCGTCGGTGAAAAGCTTACCGCATTAGATGTCCACGACATCACTGGCGCACCGATCCTGCTCGTCAATCCTTTGAAGCCCTGTCCGACCGGTCCTGTGTTCAATGCCTGGGATGGTGTCGATCGCGGCGCACTGGATGTGCAGGACTGGCGGCATGCCCGCAATGATCTGGAGGCGCCGGCGATCGCATTGGTTCCAGAAATTGCTGAGGTGATTGCTGAGCTTAAGGTTCAACCGGGCGTCACTTTTGTGCGCATGTCAGGTTCCGGTGCGACTTGCTTTGCGCTGTTCGGGTCGTTGGATGACAGAGACAGGTCTGCACAGACCATATCGGCATCGAGGCCGAACTGGTGGTTGCTGCCGACGGTGCTGCGATGAATGACGCTTGGAACCTGATTGGTGAACCCGAGGCGGGCGGTATCCTGATTGTCAGTGATCATGCGTCGAACCGCATTCCGGATGATATCGATCTGGGCATCGATCCGGTTTTGCTGAACCAGCACATTGCCATCGACATAGGCGTTGCAGGCGTGGCTGAAATCATGTCAGAAAGTGCGGGCTATGCTGCCTTTCTCGGCAATGTCAGCCGCCTTGTTTGCGATTTCAACCGGGAGGAGCATCAGCCTGCGGCGATTCCGATCGCCAGCGATGGACATGCGATCCCGGGAAACGCCCTTGACCATGAAGCGCATGAGGCGCGCCTCAATTGCTTCTTCCGGCCCTATCATGCAAAACTCGCCGAACTGCTGGAACAGCATCGGCCCGCATTAATCCTTTCGCTGCACAGCTTCACTCCACAATTGGAAAGCCATCCAGAGCAGAAACGGCCGTGGCAAATTGGCGTTTTGTACAATGAGGATGACCACGCAGCGCGGATTGCCATTCCCTTGCTTGAGGCGGAGGGCCTGTGCGTCGGCGACCAGCAACCCTATTCCGGCAAACTGCTCAACGCGACGATGAACCGCCATTGCGAAGCTCATGGCAGGCCCTATCTGGGCATCGAAATCCGGCAGGACCAGATTGGAGACGGAACGGGGCAGTCTATCTGGGCAGAACGCCTTGTGCGGATTTGCAACGAAGTGGCGTTGAAACTGCGGGCTTAGCGCTGTAAGGCGCATGCAAACGCCCTGTTGGCGAAATAATATTACAGGAGTCTCCCTCATGCCCGCCCTTCGTTCGCGCACCTCAACCCATGGCCGTAATATGGCAGGCGCGCGCGGGCTTTGGCGCGCAACGGGCATGAAGGATAGCGACTTCGGCAAGCCGATTGTTGCGGTGGTCAACAGCTTCACCCAGTTCGTGCCGGGGCATGTCCATTTGAAGGACCTCGGCCAGATGGTCGCGCGTGAAATTGAAGCTGCAGGCGGCGTTGCCAAGGAATTCAATACCATCGCCGTCGATGATGGTATCGCCATGGGGCATGACGGGATGCTCTATTCCTTGCCAAGTCGCGATCTGATTGCCGACAGCGTCGAATATATGGTCAACGCGCATTGCGCCGACGCGATGGTTTGCATTTCCAACTGCGACAAAATTACGCCCGGCATGTTGATGGCTGCGCTGCGCATCAACATTCCCGTGGTGTTCGTCTCCGGCGGGCCGATGGAGGCGGGCAAGGTCATCCTGAAAGGCAAGGAAGTTGCGCTCGATCTTGTCGACGCGATGGTTGCCGCTGCCGACGAAAAATATAGTGACGAGGAAGTCGCAACTATCGAACGGTCGGCTTGCCCGACCTGCGGTTCCTGTTCGGGCATGTTTACCGCCAATTCGATGAACTGCCTGACCGAGGCGCTGGGGCTTTCGCTTCCCGGTAATGGCTCGACACTTGCGACCCATGCTGACCGAAAGGCGTTATTCCTGCGTGCAGGTGAACTCGCGGTCGAGCTATGTCGCCGCTATTATGAGCAGGACGACGAGAGCGTTCTGCCGCGCAACATCGCGACATTCGAAGCCTTCGAAAATGCGATGAGCCTCGACATTGCCATGGGCGGCTCGACCAATACCGTGCTCCACCTGCTGGCCGCCGCTTATGAGGCAGGGGTTGATTTCACCATGACCGATATTGACCGGCTGTCACGGAAAGTGCCCTGCCTGTCAAAGGTCGCACCGGCCAAGCAGGACGTTCATATGGAGGATGTCCACCGTGCCGGCGGCATCATGTCGATCCTTGGGGAATTGGATCGGGCCGGACTGCTGCATACGCATTTGCCAACCGTTCATAGCCGCACAATAGGCGATGCGCTCAACCAATGGGATATTGTGCGCACCAACGATCCGGATGTGCAGAATTTCTTCAAAGCCGCTCCCGGTGGCGTGCCAACGCAAACCGCCTTCAGCCAATCACGCCGTTGGGACGAGCTTGATCTGGACCGCGAAGGCGGCGTGATCCGTTCGGCCGAACACGCCTTTTCGAAAGATGGTGGCCTGGCTGTGTTGAACGGCAACATCGCGCTTGATGGCTGCATCGTGAAAACGGCAGGCGTGGATGAAAGCATCCTGAAGTTTACGGGCCCCGCCAAGGTCTATGAAAGCCAGGACGCGGCGGTAACCGCGATTTTGACCGGCCAGGTCGAGGCTGGCGATGTCGTTGTCATCCGCTATGAGGGCCCGAAAGGTGGTCCGGGAATGCAGGAAATGCTCTACCCGACCAGCTATCTAAAATCGAAGGGATTGGGTGCCGCCTGTGCGCTGCTGACCGACGGGCGTTTTTCGGGTGGTACATCCGGGCTGTCGATCGGCCATGTCTCGCCCGAGGCTGCGGAGGGTGGCACGATCGGGCTTGTCGAAAATGGCGACCGGATCGAAATCGATATTCCAAACCGCACTATCCATCTGTCAGTCAGCGATGAAGAACTGGCCAAACGCCGTGCAGTGCAGGATGCCAAGGGCTGGCAACCGGCGAAAGAACGCCCGCGTAAAGTCTCGGTTGCCTTGCAGGCCTATGCAGCGATGACCACCAGCGCAGCGCGCGGAGCGATCCGCGATGTTTCGCAACTGGTATCAAAGCCACGCGGATAGAGAGCAGCAAAGCAGGGTTAATGCTCTAGGCTTAGGCACAGCTTGCAGCCTATAGGACAGCCATGACTGTTTCCGCGCGTTTCCTTTTCGTTGCTACGGCCGCCAGCCTGACATTGGCTGCCTGCGGCGATGGTGCGCCTTCCAGCGGGGTCGAAGGCGTTGCCGAGGCTGACCGCATCGAATGCGCGCTCGCTGGTTCAACCAAATTCGAACGGGTGTGCGCCACCGAAACCATGCCTGGTGAAAAGGGCAAGATGCTGGTGGTGCGTCATCCCGATGGCGGGTTTCGCCGTTTCAACATCCTCACCGACGGTCGCGGGCTGGCACCTGCAGACGGTTTCGATGAAACCGGTATCAAGATCCTTGGTGGTGGAATAATCGAGGTCAACTCGGGCGACGATATCTACCGCTTGCCTGCCGATACCAAATCATCCGGGCAGAAATAGACCGCCAAGCTTGCTTCTGCCTGCGTGCGAAGGCAAGGCGCATAGCGTGAACGATAGCAGCGAAATCATCCGTATAGCCTCACGCGGCGACGGCGTTACCGCAGACGGGCGGCATGTGCCTTTCGCAGCCCCTGGTGATTGCCTTAATCCCGGTGGCGGATTGATCCACGGCCCGCACCATTCCGAGCCTCCTTGCCCGCATTTTCAATTATGTGGTGGATGCCAGTTGCAGCATTTGGACGATGAGACGCTGAAGATTTTCGTCAGGGATCGCATCGTCCATGCCCTTGTGGCGCAGGATATCGATCTGCCAGAATTCATGCCGGTTCATATCTCTCCACCGCATAGCCGGCGCCGGGTAGCGGTACGATCAGCTTGGGCGGGCAAGCAATTTCAGCTCGGCTTCAGCTCGGAAAAAAGCCATCGGATTGTCGATTTGAAGCAATGCGATATTATGGCGCAGGAACTGTTTGCGCTACTGCAACCGTTACGGGCTTTTCTCGCCCCCCGCATCGGGCCAAAGCGCAATGTGGAAATCAAGCTGGCGCTGGTTGATCAGGGCGTCGATGTCTTGATCGAGAATTGGTCGCCGGAGGGTCTGGAAACGCATGAGGCGATGACGGCCTTTGCAACCGCCAATCATCTGGCACGGCTCTCCACAGACGATGGATATGGCCCGACAACCTATTGGGAACCCGAACCAGCGACAGTTACGCTGGGTGGGATTGCTGTTGTCTATCCGCCTTATGGCTTTCTGCAGGCAACGCGCGATGGGGAGCAGGCTTTATCCATGGCCGTGCAGGAGGTGGTTGGAGACGCAAAGCTTGTGGCCGACCTGTTTTCAGGGCTGGGTACTTTTGCCTTCGCGGTCGCGCAGGGTCGAAAGGTGTTCGCGGCTGAAGCGGAGCGGGCGGCCTTGCTTTCAATGAAGGCCGCCGCAGGCAAGGCAGGATTGCAGTTGTTTGCCGAGCATCGGGACCTTTTTCGGCGACCTTTGACGCCGGCAGAACTCAACCGCTTTTCCGCAGTGATCCTTGATCCGCCGCGGGCTGGTGCGCGTGAGCAGGTTGCGGAACTTGCGAAAGCGGATGTGTCGAAGATCGTCTATGTAAGCTGCAACCCATCCAGCTTTGCACGCGATGCAAAGACACTAATTTCAGGTGGCTTCAGGCTTCAGCGGATATGGCCTGTCGGGCAATTTCGCTGGTCAACCCATGTCGAACTGGCGGGCGAATTCACCCGCCAGGGACGTTCAAATCAATGAAATACTGCCAATATGGCGTGCAGCACCAGTGCCATCAGCGCGAGCGATGACAGGGCGAACAGCAGGAAGCGCACGGCAACCTTGTTTACCAGCGAATGCCACAGGCTATGCGCTATGCGCAGACCAACATAGGCCCAAGCGATAGTGGCGTTGAGGCCATCGCCCTGGCCAATCATGGCGAGCAACAGCGCAACTGCGTAGAACACCGTCGGCGCCTCGTGCAGGTGATTATAGTTATGTGCTTTCCACTGGATATTGCCCGGCAATAGCCCTTCCAATTTGGCACTTGTCCAACCGACATCTGCCCCTTCACTGTTATCCTTGGGCAGTTTGTTGATTGCGGGGATACGCGTAGCGTACATCCATATCCACATCAGCATCGTCCAGCCCGCGAGCACCGCGACCGGCTTCAATATTTCGGCATGTTCCATGGAATCTCCTCCCGTTCTGTTATCAAAGCGTTGCCATCAAGGCGTTTACTGCAAGCACGACCAGACACACGGTCGACAGCGAAAATATTGAAAAACGGACCATCACCTTGTTGACGACCGCCTGATAAACCGAATGGATGATGCGTAAGGCAACATAGGCCCATGCAAATTTCACCATCAGCGGTGTGGCCGCCTGCGATATGTGCAGGATGAAAACCACCGCATAAAAGATAGTCGGCTGCTCCATCAGGTGTGTATAATTGTGCGATTTCCACGCGGCAGTGCCGAGCATCGGATCGATATCCTGTCCGCGCAGTCCGGGTGCAGGCGGCTCCTTGCTTCCCAATTTTGCAAGCGTGCCAAAGCGGGCAATGGCCAACCAGCCAAGCATTACCAATGACCAAGCAACCAATACGGCCGCAGGCGCGAGTATCGTTGTATCCATAAGAAAACCCTCCCCGTTTTCGATGGCGGGGAGGGTGCTTCAACCTGTGTAAATTGTCAAATGCAACTTATTGTACCTGTCTCCCCTCCCGCATGCGGGAGGGGCAGTGCGACTTGCGGCCGCGAAGCGGTTGCTAGTCGCAACGGGGCGGGTATCAAAACATAAAAGGGCCACCCCCAACCCCTCCCGCAAGCGGGAGGGGAGAAGATCATTGAGCCGATCGCTTGCCGATATGGTGGACGTTGCCCAAATCATTGGCGGCAATGCGCGTGTAAAGGCTCGCCATCGGCTCATCCTCAACCACGAAATCTTCGGTTTCGCCGAAACCGTTAAATTCGGTGCGCATCGCGCAGCCATAGGCACCGAGCATGCCGACTTCGATATAGTCACCGGCCTTCACGTCGGCGGGCAACAGGAATGGACCGGCCATATAGTCCATATCGTCGCATGTCGGTCCGTAGAAGGCGAACTCGCTTATCTCGTCGCTGCCGCTTTCGCGCATCAACTCGACCGGGAAGCGCCAGCCGACATGCGCTGCATCGAACAACGCGCCATAGGCTCCGTCGTTTATGTACAGCTCATTGTCGCGACGCTTTTCGACCTTCACCAACAGCGAAGCATATTCGGCGCACAGCGCACGCCCCGGCTCGCACCAAAGCTCTGCTGAGTAGCTGATCGGCAAATCTTCGAACGTGCGGTGGATCGTTTCGAAATAGGCTTCGAGCGGCGGCGGTTCCATACCCGGATAGACCGAGGGAAAACCACCGCCAACATCGACGATATCAACCGTAACCGATGCTTCGACGATTGCCGCGCGCACTTTCTCCATCGCTTCGGCATAGGCCAGCGGCGTCATCGCCTGACTGCCGACATGGAAGGCAATGCCGAGGCTATCGGCGGCCTGACGAGTCGCGACCAGCAGGTCTGCGACTTCGGCAGGTTCGGCACCGAATTTGGCGGCAAGGCTGAGCTTTGCATGATCCGAGGACACACGGATGCGCACGCACAGTTCCAGATCAGCCGCCGCAACGCCGTCAGTCGCGGTTGCACGAACGATCTTCTCGAGCTCTTCATGGCTGTCGAGGCTGAAGGTGCGCACACCATGATTGTGATAGGCCTGCGCAATCGCACGCTCCGATTTCACCGGGTGCATGAAGCACAGCTTTGCATCGGGCAGGAATTTGTGCACGAGACGCACCTCGCCGAGCGAGGCAACATCATAATGCGTGATTCCGGCAGCCCACAGCGTTTCAAGAAGTGCGGGCGAGGGATTGGCCTTTACGGCATAGAGCGAGCGGCCCGGAAACTTCTCGACAAAGAAGCGGGCGGCGCGCGTCGCAGCATGCGGGCGTAGGAGTGTTACGGGCTCGTCCGGGCGCAGGGCGCGGACTAGGGACGCAGCATCAGGATAGTTGTGCAACTCAAGGGACCCCCAATAGTCTGTTAAACCGATAAAATGCGAACAAGGCTGCCTTGCGGTTATTGGAAGTCCCCCTGGGGCAGCGGAGGGTGCCTATATGATTCGGGGGGGCAGATGTAAAGAAAAAACGATGCCGTTTTTGTCGACCTAGCCAGCGGCCAAGCGATCCATCACCTCGGTTGTTGTGCTGATATTCCTCAGCAAACGTCCATCCCGAAAATTCACGCCTTTGCAAAGAACTTCGGAAAGGATGTAATATGGCGTGCCTGAGGCAATCGGAACTTTCTTGGTTGCAAACATCGTTGAAACCATTTTTTTGTCTGCGCCGTAATATACAACATTTTCGTAATAATATTCCGGACCTGAACATTTCAGGTGGAAATCCTCCAACACATAACTGACCGCCTTGTCCCCTAGAGGAACGGCAGCTTTGGTATATGTGATGAGTGTGCCCTTGAAGGACTTGTCAGCTTCGTTCCAGGCCAGGTCCGACTGGTCCCAGGCAATGCCTCCCTGTGCATTTGTTGCGTACATCCAAGTGTGGCCGGATTGCGCTGAAGCGGCCGAAGCGAACAGTCCAATGAACGCCAAAATGTTGATCAAAATGTAACGCATGCCCCGAATTTCCCTTAGGTAGTCAGGACAATCTATCGCGGAATTCGGTCCAGTCAAACTCCCGCACACAGCGCAGTTCGTCGCTGTCGCTGTTCCATAGCCAGATTGAGGGCAGGGGAACGCCGTTGAAGGTGTTCGTCTTCACCATCGAATAATGCGCCTGATCGAGGAAAGCGAAGCGTTGGCCAGCTTCCATCGCGACGGGCAGGCCGTAATCGCCGATGATATCGCCCGCAAGGCAGCTTGGGCCACCGAGCCGAATTGCCGGGCCTTCCGACCGTTCGCCCAGCATTGCCGGACGATAGGGGGCTTCGATCACGTCGGGCATGTGGCAGGTCGCGCTGATGTCGGTGATGCCGATCGGCATGCCGTTGTCAAAAACATCGAGCAACTCGCCGACCAATATCCCGGCATCGAGCGCAATAGCCTCGCCGGGCTCAAGATATACATCGCAGCCGGTTTCGGCGCGAACGGCTTTGATGAATTCGACCAGATCGTCGCGCTGATAATCGGCGCGGGTGATATGATGGCCTCCGCCGAAATTGAGCCATTTCAACTGACTGAAATAGGGTGCGATCTTGGGCTTCAAGCTTTCCCATGTGCGCTTTAGTGGCAAGAAATCCTGCTCGCAGAGCGAATGGAAATGGATCCCCGAAACGCCCTGCAAATGCTCTGGCCGCAATTGGCTGACAGGGAATCCCAGTCGCGAATGTGGGGAGCAGGGGTCGTATTTAGCAACCTCACCCTCCGCATGCTCCGGATTGATGCGCAGGCCGACATCGACACTGTCATCGATATATGCGGCAAAACGCCTATGCTGCGCGGGCGAGTTGAAGATGATGTGATCGGATATGGCAACAATCTCTGCCATGTCGGCAGCCTTGTAACCGGCGCAATAAGTGGCAATCTCGCCCTTGTAATGATCACGCGCCAAACGCGCTTCCCACAGCCCGCTGGTGCACACGCCATCGAGATATTCACCAACGACATCGGCCAGCGACCACATCGAGAAGGCCTTGAGCGCCGATAAAACCTTAGCGCCTGAACGCGCCTTCACCTCGGCGAGGACAGCCAGGTTCCGCCGCACGGCGATTTCGTCCACCACAAAGGCAGGCGTCGGCACGCGGTTAAGGTCAAATCGGGCAAAGGCCCCGGGATCTCCGGCTCTGGTTTCCATTTTTTCTGTCCTATATTTTGTTTCGCGCAGAGACGCAGAGATTCGCAGAGGCCGCAGAGAGTTATTCTGGTTTGTGGTCGTTGACCATTCTTCGAATGCCCTCTTTCATCGTTCCGCCCGAGAAATTTAGAAGCAGCCCTACGGGCTGTTTCAATATCCTCAAATACGTCAGCAGCTGCTTTGCATGTGCCTTGCTGAGCTGTTCGACCGCTTTGATCTCAAGGACAAGCTTGTCTTCAACAAGAATATCGATTCTGAACGCCGCCTCAAAGCATTGGCCATCAAACACCAAAGGCACCGGCACTTGCCGGGCGACTTTCAACCCTCTGGCCTCGAGCCGTCCTGCAAGGATCGACTCATATACAATCTCAAACAGTCCCGGCCCAAGTTCACGATGGATCGCAATAGCCTCATCGACGACGATAGCACTCATCTCATCAATGTGCATCGCAACCCCTCTGCGGTCTCTGCGTGATCTCTGCGTCTCTGCGCGAAACCAAAAACCTTAAAAACCCAAAGGCCCATCCAGTTCCTTCACTTGCCATGGCAGACCATGCTGGTTGAGCATCTCCATGAACGGATCGGGGTTGAACTGCTCCATATTATACACGCCATGCCCGCGCCACAGGCCCTTCACGATCAGCGCAGCGCCAATCATAGCGGGAACACCGGTGGTGTAGCTGACCGCCTGATTGCCGGTTTCGGCATAGGCGTCTTCATGGTCGCAAATGTTGTAGATGTAGAGCGTCTTTTCCTTGCCATCCTTGCCGATACCGGTGGCAATGCAGCCGATGTTGGTTTTGCCCTTGGTTGTGGGGCCAAGGCTGGCGGGTTCAGGCAAAACGGCCTTCAGGAATTGCAGCGGGATGATTTCGACGCCCTGATATTTGACCGGATCAATGCGGGTCATGCCGACATTCTGCAGCACGGTCAGGTGCTTGATATATTCATCGCCAAAGGTCATCCAGAAACGGATGCGCTTGATCTCCGGTAGGTGCGTTTTCAGGCTTTCGATTTCCTCATGATACATGAGGTACATGTTCTTCGGGCCGACAGCCTCAAAGTCGAAGCTCTGCTTCACCGACATCGGCGGGGTTTCCACCCAATCGCCATTTTCCCAATGGCGTGCGACTGCAGTCACCTCGCGGATGTTGATTTCGGGGTTGAAGTTGGTGGCAAAGGCCTGGCCATGGTCGCCGCCGTTACAATCGAGGATGTCGAGCGTGTCGATGCGCTCGAAATGATGCTTCTTCAAATAGGTGGTGAACACGCTGGTCACGCCTGGGTCAAAACCCGAACCCAGCAGCGCCATCAGCCCTGCATCCTTGAAGCGGTCCTGATAGGCCCATTGCCAGTGATATTCGAACTTGGCCTCATCCTTCGGCTCATAATTCGCGGTATCCATATAATGTACGCCAGCGGCAAGGCAGGCGTCCATGATCGCGAGATCCTGATAGGGCAGGGCAAGATTGACGACGAGCGCAGGCTGGACCTTTTCAATCAGGCGGGTCAGCGCAGGTACTTCTTCAGCATCGATTTCATAGGTGTCCACTACGACGCCGGTGCGTTCCTTGACCGACGCGGCAATCGCATCACACTTGCTCTTGGTGCGGCTCGCGAGGCTGATGTGCGTAAAAATATCGGCGTTCATCGCCATCTTGTGCACCGCCACCGAGCCGACGCCGCCTGCGCCGATTACCAAAACCCTGCTCATCTGTTACGTCCTTCGACAAAGATTCGTTATTGCGAAGGCATATAGAGGGCTTTGATGACAGAACAAGAATTGCGCGACCCCCAACGATCGCCCAGTCGCGAAGGCGTGCTGCGGGCGATGGCCAAAGTCGCCGAGATTTTGCCGCCAACGCCGCTATTGCCGCTGGAAGCGGATGGACGAACGCTGTGGTGCAAGGCCGAAATGCTGCAGCCGATTGGCGCGTTCAAGATCAGGGGTGCGTGGCATCGGATTTCGGACCTCAGCGATGAAGAGCGCCAACGCGGCGTCGTGGGTGTTTCCAGCGGCAACCATGCGCAGGGGGTGGCCTGGGCGGCAAGGCGCCTCGGGATTCCAGCCATAATCGTGATGCCGGAAAATGCACCCAAGGCGAAGATTGAGGCAACACGAGCGCTGGGGGCCGAGGTTGTGCTGTACCAGCGACCGGGGCAGGATCGCGACGCGATTGCTGCGGAATTGGTTGCGCGATCGGGTGGAACCTTGGTGCATGCCTTTGGCGATCCCTGGGTAATCGAAGGGCAGGGGACTTTGGGGCTGGAAGCCGAGACGCAGCTCAAGGCGCGCGGCATAGGCGGCCCGATCCATCTCATATCCTGTTGCGGTGGTGGCGGGCTTTCGGGCGGACTGGCGCTGGCCTGCCCCGAAGCAACGCTGTCAATTGCTGAACCTGAAGGTTGGGATGATGTAATCCGGTCACTGGCTGCGGGCGAAATTGTCTCGGTTGCGGATCAGCATCATCCTACGCCTTGCGATGCGTTGCAGACCCCCCGGACTTATCCGATCAACTTCGATATCCTCAAAAAGCGGGTATCAAGCAGCGCGGTCGTCACACCCGCAGAAATAGCTGCGGCGATGCGGCTCGTATTCGAAAAACTGCATCTTGTCGTCGAACCGGGCGGTGCAGCGGCTTTGGCGGCGGTGCTTTCAGGTAAACTTGAACTTGTGGCGACGCCGGTCGTCACGCTGTCGGGTGGTAATGTCGATTGGGACACCTATCAGAACATGGTTGGAGGTGTCGCATGAGCGATTTTGTCAACGCTGCAACGCAAAGCCACGCCGAAGTCAATCGCACGCTGTCTTTGGCTTTTCACACCGATCCCGCACTTTCCTATATTTTGAACGATGATGCGATGCGTCGCCAGCGTTTACCAATACTCTTCGACTTGCTGGTTGAGGACGATGCGCAGTCCGGGCGTGTGGTTCATTCAGCCGGCCACGAAGCTGCCGCGCTTTGGCGAGCGCCCGGCAAAGCCGAGAGCGAACCGGGACCGATGCTGAGCGAATTGTGGTCAATGCTGAAGATTTTCGGTCTGGCTTTACCGCGTGCGCAACGGGTGGTGGAAGGCATCGATCGCAACCGGCCCAAAGGTGATTTCTGGTACCTCCACTTTGTCGGCGTGCGACCCGAATTTCAGGGCAAGGGCTGGGGCGGTCGCATCATTCGCGAAGGGCTGGCGCGTGCCGATGCCGAGGGGCTGCCAAGTTGGCTCGAAACCGCGACGCCAGAAAATGTGCCGCTCTACCAGCGGCTCGGCTTTGTTATCCAGTGCGAGTGGGATGTGCCCAAAGGCGGACCCCATTTTTGGGGGATGATGCGGCAGCCGTCGTCAACCTGAGCTACGCAGAACAGTCCTGAAACTGTAACCAAAGCGGCATCGTTGCGTCACATGCGCGCGCTAAGCAATCCCGACCGTTCGGGAGAATCGCATGTCCATTTCGCGTAGTGCCAAGATTGAAGCAGCGGTAATCCGCGATGCCGCCCCGCAAAAGCAGAAGCTGCTCGACCGCGCGTTCGCCTTTGCTTTTCGCGGTTTGGTCTATGCGCAAATTTGGGAAGATCCGGTGGTCGATATGGAGGCGCTCGATATCCGGCCCGGAAACCGTGTCGCGACGATTGCCAGCGGCGGATGCAACGTTCTTTCCTACTTGATCACTGACCCTGGCGAAATCGTAGCGGTCGATCTGAATACCGCACATGTCGCGCTCAACCGGTTAAAGGTTGCAGCCCTTCAGCGGTTGCCGGATTATGCGCATTTCCGCCGCTTCTTTGCCGATGCCGATACGCCAACCAATTCGCGCACCTATAAGGCGCATATTCGCGATCATTTGGACGATACCAGCCGGCGCTATTGGGAAGGGCGCGACCTTGTTGGCAGGCAGCGCATAAGCGGCTTTTCGAAGGGTCTCTATCGAAAGGGCCTGCTGGGCAGCTTTATTGGTCTCGCACATGCGGTCGCAAAACTTCATCGTGTCGACCCGGAAATCCTGCTGAAAGCGACTTCGATCGAAGAACAGCGGCGGATTTTTGACAAAAGATTTGCGCCAATTTTCGATCGCAAATTCGTCCGTTGGTTGACCGATCAGCCCGCATCACTCTTCGGTCTGGGCATTCCGCCAGCCCAGTTCGATGCCTTGGCTGGTGGGAAAAGGATGGCTGATGTCCTGAAGGAGCGGCTGCAGAAACTGGCTTGCGGCTTTGACTTGGACGACAATTATTTCGCCTGGCAGGCATTTGGCCGGGGATATGGCAAACAGAGCAATGCGCCGCTGCCGCCCTATCTGCAGCAGGGCAATTATGACCAGATCAAGGAGCGGGCGGGACGCATCGATATCCGTCACGCCAATCTGGTCGAGATGCTGGCGCAATCAGAGGCAGAAAGTTTTGATCGCTATGTTCTGCTCGACGCGCAGGACTGGATGGATGACACCCAACTGAACCAATTGTGGTCAGAAATCACACGGACTGCACGCCCCGGCGCCCGTGTGCTGTTTCGGACGGCTGCCGTGCCAAGCCTGTTGCCCGGCCGCGTATCAGACGCGCTTCTTGATCTCTGGGAATATCGTGTCGAGCAGTCGCTCGACTTCACCCGCAGGGACCGATCGGCAATTTATGGCGGCGTGCATCTATACATTCTCAAGGACTGAATATGGCGACGACTTTTGGCAACGACCATGCAGGTCTGATGGACAATATCTATCGCGGGCAGCGGCACATCTATGACGTTACCCGCAAATATTATCTGTTGGGACGTGACCGGCTGATCGATGGTCTGGATGTGCCGCATGGTGGAACAGTGCTTGAAATTGGCTGCGGCACCGGACGCAATCTGATCAAGATTGCCCGGCACTGGCCAGAATGCCGTCTATACGGACTCGATATCTCGTCCGAGATGCTCAAATCGGCAGAAGTCAATATCCGCCACTCTGCAATGGGGGAGCGCATCCAGATGGCGCAGGGCGATGCTACCGGCTTTGACTCATATGAACTTTTTGGCCGCCGCCGTTTTGATCGGATCGTGTGTAGCTACTCATTGTCGATGATACCTGATTGGCAAGCGGCGGTACGCTGGGCGCTCACGCTGCTTGCACCGCAAGGAAGCTTACACATCGTTGATTTCGGGATGCAGCAGGATATGCCAAAGGCATTTCGCGCCCTGCTATTCCGCTGGCTGCAGATATTCCATGTGGCGCCAAGGGACGACATGGCCGAATATGCGGATGCGCTGGCTCGTACGCTACAATTGGATTTCAAATGTGAGAAGCTGTTCCGAGATTACAGCCGCATTATCACCATAGGATAGGCAGCAGGCCAGCGAAGGGTCAGTTTGGCCGCTTCGCGTGTCGGGCGATATATCCGACATAGTCAGCCTTGCCGAGCGGGATTCCGGCTTTGCGCAGGATCGAATAGGCCGCCATCAGATGAAAATAGAATTGGGGTAGCGACCAATCGCGGACATATTCCGCTGCCGACATTTCGAATGCCATACCGTTGGGCAGGTCAAAAGAAACGGGCGTGTCGTCAGAAATAAATCCGTCAGCACGGGCATTTTTGATCAATTCGCGAGTTTCGCTGATATGCGCGCGCGCGTCAGCTAAGCTGGTGTGATCGCTGTCCTGCGTGGCAATCGATGTGCCGGTCAACCGGTTGAGCGTGTTGACGACCTGTTGCGTCGTGAAACGGACCTGTGTTGCAAGAGGATACATGTCATCGGCAAGCTTCTCAGTGATCAGAGCTTCGCCACGTGGATCGACTTCGGCCTTCGCCAACATATGGTCGAAAGTACCGAGCATCTGGTCAAAAGAAGTCAGTGTGAAATCAGCGAGGTTCATGCGTCCACTCCTAGTTGCAATTTGCAACTTATCTAGGAGCGGTGCGCAAGTCGGTCAAGCAGCCTCGGCGAATTTCAGTTCCATCCGATCCCAGATTTCGACCAAGGCGTTGGTCAGGTCCTGCATCATCTCTTCGGTGTGCTGCGGGCCAGGGGTGAAGCGCAAGCGTTCGGTTCCGCGCGGAACAGTGGGGAAATTGATCGGCTGCACATAGGCGCCATATTCGGCGAGCAAAGTGTCGCTGATTTTCTTTGCCTTCACCGGATCGCCCACCATCAGCGGAACAATATGCGTCACGCTCTGCATTACCGGTAGCCCGGCTTCTGCAAATAATTGCTTGAGGCGGGCGGCATTGGCTTGTTGCGCGGCGCGTTCTTCACCTGACTGCTTGAGGTGCTTCACCGAAGCGAGCACGCCCGCGACCAGCACCGGTGACAGCGAGGTCGTGAAGATGAAGCCCGGAGCATAGCTGCGGATTACGTCGACGATCTTCTGGTCGGCCGCGATATAGCCGCCCATCACGCCGAACGCCTTGCCCAGCGTGCCTTCGATGATCGTAACCCGGTCGGCAACCTCGTCGCGTTCGGTGATACCACCACCATGCTCTCCATACATGCCAACTGCATGCACTTCGTCGCAATAGGTGATGGCGTTATATTTGTCGGCCAGATCGCAGATATCGGAAATCGGCGCGATATCGCCGTCCATCGAATAGACGCTCTCAAACGCGATCAGTTTGGGCAGCGCCGGATCATCATTGGCGAGAAGTTCTTCGAGATGCGCCAGATCATTGTGCCGCCAGACGCGCTTTTCGCAGCCTGAATTGCGGATGCCCGCAATCATCGAGGCATGGTTCAGCTCATCCGAATAGATGATGCAGCCGGGCAATATCTTAGCAAGCGTAGCTAGCGTTGCTTCGTTCGAGACATAGCCCGAAGTGAAGAGCAATGCCGCGCCTTTGCCGTGCAGGCTGGCGAGTTCGGCCTCCAGTTCGACATGATAATGCGTGTTGCCGCCGATATTGCGCGTGCCGCCTGACCCTGCGCCGACGTCATGCAGCGCCTCTTCCATGGCGGCAATCACCTTGGGATGCTGACCCATGCACAGATAGTCGTTCGAGCACCAAACGGTGATCGGCTTTGGCCCATTATGGCCTGCAAAGCAGCGCGCATTGGGGAATTTGCCCTTGTTGCGCAGGATATCGATAAACACGCGGTAGCGGCCTTCGGCGTGGAGCCGATCGATAGCCTTGTCGAAAATTTCGTCGTAGTTCATGGCAAGCTAAGCCCTGTTGGTTGCCTGCCCAATAATGCGGGTCAAAACGGAAATCCAGCGCGAACTATTCGCAATAACCCGATTAGAGTGACATGATCTGGGTCAAATTGTACCGTTCCAGCGCCGGACGATAGGGTTCGATCTGCTCGACCGGCCCGGTTGAGATGAATATCCCTGCAGCCGGACTATCCGGCCATGGCTGTCCTTCAGTCAAATAAGAAACCCTACGCGCAATCCCGTCCGAACCGTCGACAAAATCCATATTTGAGGCGAGTCCTGCCTCGCTGGACGCCATGGCCAACTCTTCCTGCACCAACGGAAAGTGGGTGCAGCCCAGAATGATTTGGTCGATCCGGTCACCCTGCGGCTGGCTGGCAAGCCCCGCTATGGCCGCTGCGAAAATCGCTGGATCAGGTGTTTCTCCGCGCAACTTGGCTTCGGCGGCTGCGACAAGTTCCGGAGCGGCATGGCGCAGCAAAGTCTTTCCCCCGGCATGTTCGGCCTCAAGCTTATCGACATAGGCTTGCCGGATTGTTGCCTTCGTGCCGAGCAGGCCGATCACACCACTTTGTGTCTGTTCGGCAGCCGGTTTAATCGCGGGGACGGTGCCGACAATCGGAACACCCAACACCGCCCTTGCATGCGCCAATGCTATCGTTGAAGCGGTATTGCAGGCAATGACAACCAGTCTGGGGCGATACCGCTCCGAAAGGCGACCAAGGAATGCGCAGACACGCGTGGCCACCTCGATCTCGCTTTTCTCACCATAAGGCAGACCGGCATAATCCGCGGAATAGACTATCGGTGTCTGTGGCAGGACTTTGCGGATTTTCGCCAGAACCGACAGTCCGCCTATGCCGGAATCAAAGACCAGTATCGGGGCGTCGGGTGAAATCATGCCGCGCAGATAGACAAGGGTCGAAGCAGAGGCAACCGGCCTTGAGTGTATCCCCGGTTGGCGATAACCATCTGGCAGCAGAGGGAGTCGGACATGCCAACAGGCTGGATGGAAATCGGAAGTGCAGCCTTGCTGGGCTATTTGCTGGGGTCGATACCTTTTGGCCTGCTACTCGCCCGATTTGGCGGTGCAGGGGATATCAGGGAAATCGGCTCGGGGAACATCGGGGCCACCAATGTGTTGCGCACCGGGCGAAAGGGGCTGGCGGCGTTCACGCTGCTCCTGGATCTGCTAAAGGGTGTCGCAGCGGTGCTGCTGGTGCGGCAATTGATGCCGGGTTGCGAAGTTATAGCGGCGGTCGCTGCCTTTTTCGGCCATCTCTATCCCGTCTGGCTTGGTTTTAAGGGCGGTAAAGGCGTCGCGACCTATGCGGGCATCTTGTTTGGTCTGCACTGGCCCTTGGGGCTGATTTACGGCGTAGCATGGATAGGCGTGCTGCTCGCTTCGCGTATTTCCTCATTGGGCGGACTGGTCGCTGCGGCAGTCGCGCCATTGGCTGCTGCATTTTTGGGGCGGGTAGAAATTATCATTCCGTTGGTGGCGTGCAGCCTGATCATATTCTGGAAGCATCGGGAGAATATCCAGCGTTTAATGGCGGGTACGGAACCGCGCATCGGCCAGAAATAATCCGCAATGGTGATTGGCGACAGCGACATATTCGACCGGCTACGGCTGATCCGGTCGCCCAATGTCGGGCCTATCAGCTACCGCCAGTTGGTGGCTCGGTTCGGTACGGCAGGAAAAGCGCTTGAGGCGCTACCCGATCTGGCCGCACGCGTTGGCGGTCGCAAATTCATTGCAGCCCAGTCGGAAGCAATTCATCGCGAAATGGAACATCTGGTTCGGGTTGGCGGGTGCTATCTGTTTGTCGATGATCTGGATTATCCCTCTTTGCTCGCCGAGTTGGAAAATGCCCCGCCAGTTTTGACCTACAAAGGCAACATTGCGCTTGCGACCCGGTCTAATGTCGCAATGGTTGGTGCACGTAACGCCTCTGCCGCTGGTTGCCGGATGGCGCGCAATATTGCGCAAGAATTGGGGCAGCGAGAGATTGTCGTAACGTCGGGTTTGGCGCGCGGGATCGACGCAGCCGCGCATCAGGGAGCTATCGCTACCGGAACTATCGCCGTCATCGCAGGCGGAATCGACTTCGTTTATCCGCCCGAACATATTGGGTTGCAGGAAAGGGTTGCTGCCGAAGGTCTGCTGCTTGCCGAAATGCCACCGGGCACCGAACCCAGAGCGCGCCACTTCCCCTATCGCAACCGTATCATCGCAGGACTGTCAGCAGGCACCGTGGTGGTTGAGGCAATTCCCAAGTCGGGCTCACTGATTACGGCAAGGCTGGCTGGTGAGGCTGGCAGGGAAGTGATGGCTATTCCAGGCTCACCACTCGACCCGCGTTCGCGCGGATGCAACCAGCTTATCCGCGAAGGCGCGACGCTGGTTCAGGATGCGGGTGAAATCGCAGAGCTGATCGCACCGCTCGATCAGCGCGTGAGATCCAAGCCATCGGCACAGCCGCAATTCGATTTCATCGCAGAGGCTGGCGATGGCGAACGTAATGCCATTTTCAAATTGCTCAGCCCCAATTTTACAGCCGTTGATGAACTGGTGCGCCTGTCCGGCATGCCATCGGCGCAGGTACAGATGGTGTTGCTCGAACTTGAACTGGCTGGCCGCCTTGAACGCGGGGCAGGGGCGCGGGTGCGCCTGACCGCCTGATTTTTGCAGCTTGACGACCCCAAAATCCCCCCGCCAATCTATGCGCGTACGTGAGAGTGTGAGAAAAGATCGAAAATCCATGAAGTTAGTCGTCGTCGAATCACCCGCAAAAGCCAAGACCATCGAGAAATATCTGGGGAGCGGATATAAGGTTCTCGCATCCTATGGCCATGTCCGCGACCTGCCGCCCAAGGACGGTTCGGTCGATCCTGATAACGGCTTTGCCATGCTGTGGGACAATTATCCGGACAAGGCCAAGCAGTTGAAAGCAATCGCCGATGAGGCGAAGAAGGCGGACGGCCTGATCCTCGCAACTGACCCTGATCGTGAGGGAGAGGCGATTAGCTGGCATGTTCAGGAAGTGCTGGCGAACAAGAAAGCGCTTCCCAAAAATGTGTCGCGGGTCACTTTCAACGCCATCACCAAGCAAGCAGTTACCGAAGCGATGGCGCATCCGCGCGAACTCGATCATGACCTTATTGATGCCTACCGCGCCCGCCGTGCTCTTGACTATCTCGTCGGCTTCACTCTGTCGCCGGTGCTGTGGCGCAAGCTGCCAGGTGCAAAATCGGCCGGGCGCGTGCAATCGGTGGCACTGCGCCTGATTGTAGAACGCGATCGCGAAATCGAAGCGTTTCGCGCACAAGAATATTGGTCGGTCACCGCCAAGATGGAACATAAGGGGCAGGGCTTCGACGCCCGCCTTGTCCGTTACAAGGACGAAAAGCTCGACAAAATGGCGCTCGGCATGGAAGGCAGCGCCGAGGAAGCTCGCGCAGCGGTCGAAGCCGGGCATTTCAGCGTCGACAGCGTCGAAACCAAACCGGTTACACGCAACCCGCAACCGCCCTTTACAACCTCAACGCTGCAACAGGAAGCAGCGCGCAAGCTGGGCTTTTCGGCCAGCCACACGATGCGGATCGCGCAGAATCTCTACGAAGACGGCGCGATAACCTATATGCGTACCGACGGCGTGCAGATGGATCATAGCGCGATTTCGGCGGCGCGCGGAGCAATCGCCAACCGCTATGATGCAGGATATCTACCCGACAAGCCGCGCATCTATCAAACCAAAGCAAAGAACGCGCAGGAAGCGCATGAAGCCATCCGTCCGACCGATTTTGGCAAGGACAAGGTGGGTTCTGGCGATCATGCCAAACTCTATGACCTGATCTACAAACGCGCTTTGGCAAGCCAGATGGCTTCTGCGCGGATGGAGCGGACCACAGTCGATATGCTCGACGGTACCGGCCAGATCGGGCTGCGCGCAACTGGCCAAGTTGTGAAATTCCCTGGATTTCTCGCGCTCTACGAAGAGGGCATTGACGACAAGGACGACGAAAACGGCGCTTTGCTGCCTGCTCTCGAAAAAGCTGACGTTCCAGCGAAAAAGTCGGTCGAAAAGACACAGCATTTCACCCAGCCCCCTCCGCGTTATTCGGAGGCCAGTCTCGTCAAACGGTTGGAAGAATTGGGGATTGGTCGCCCATCGACTTATGCCTCGACGATTCAGGTACTGAAAGATCGGTCCTATGTACGCGTGGAGAAAAACCGTTTCTTTGCAGAGGAATCAGGGCGATTATTAACAGCATTTCTCGAACGTTTTTTCGAGCGCTACGTTGCATATGATTTCACGGCAGGCCTGGAAGATCAGCTCGACGAGATCAGCGCGGGCGATGCCAATTGGCAGCGCGTGCTGGAGGCCTTCTGGCGCGATTTCAAACCGAAAACCGCCGAAGTCATGGAGCAGAAGCCGTCGGATATTACTGCCGAACTCGACAAGTTCCTTGCACCCTATCTCTTCCCCGAGCGGGAGGATGGTGCAGATCCGCGTATTTGCCCTAAATGCGGCACTGGAAAGTTGGCGCTGCGCGGCGGACGATTTGGTGCCTTTGTCGCCTGCTCTAACTATCCGGAATGCAAATTCACCCGCAAATTTGCCCAACCCGGCGGCGCCGACGGCATGACGTCAGATGGACCCGAAGTGCTTGGAAAACATCCGGAAACTGGCGAGGACATTAGCCGCAAGTCCGGACGTTTTGGCCCCTATGTCGAGATGGGCGAGGGGAAGGAAGCCGCGCGTGCATCCATCCCCAAGGATATTCCATCTGACGACTTCGGGCTCGATTGGGCCGTCAAACTGTTGTCGCTGCCGCGCACCATCGGCACGCACCCGGAAAGCGGCGAACCCGTGACGGCGAGCATTGGGCGCTATGGCCCCTATCTGGCGCATCAGGGCAAATATGCCCGTCTGCAGTCGACCGCCGAAGTTTTCGAAACCGGTATGAACGCCGCTGTCGTCAAACTGGCAGAGGCAGCCAATGGCAATGGCCGATCACGCAATGGCGGTTCTCGCGAACCTCTGAAAATATTGGGTAATCATCCGCGCACCGAGGCCGAGATCAAGCTGATGGAAGGCCGCTACGGCAATTATGTCACCGATGGCACGACCAATGCGACCTTGCCCAAGACGGTTGCGCCTGACGAACTGACGCTGGAAGAAGCTGCGCAGTTGATCGACGACCGCGCTGCCAAAGGCCCTGCAAAGGGCAAGGCGAAGAAAAAGGTGCCTGCCAAGAAGGCTCCGGCCAAAAAGGCGGCGCCGAAGAAGAAAGCCAAGTAAACCGCATGCGGCCCCGGCCTTTGCCGGGGTGACGCGGGGCTATTCCACCCAATCCAGCCCCATGTCGCGGTAGACCGAGCGATCCTCGTCCCACCCGGCCTTCACCTTGATGTGGAGGTAGAGATGAACGGGGACACCCATCAGGTCTGAAATCTCCTTACGCGCGGCGGCTCCAATGGCCTTGATCCGGCTACCGCCCTTGCCGAGGACAATCGCGCGCTGGCTTTCGCGTTCGACGAAGATTTGCTGGTAAATCTCGACGCTGCCATCGGGACGCTCCGAATATTTTTCGGTTTCAACTGTGCTCGCATAAGGCAATTCGTCATGCAGTTGCAGGTACAGCTGCTCGCGGGTAATTTCGGCCGCAGCCATTCGTTCGGAGGCGTCGGAAACCTGGTCTTCAGGGAAATGCCATTCGCTTTCGGGCATTGCTGCGCCAATCGCGGCTTTCAGTTCCGCCAAGCCATCCGAGGTCGCTGCGCTGATATAATAGACTTGCTCGAAAGCGCACAAATTCAGCAGCTTTTCGGTCAATGCCAACAGCTTTTCCTTGGCTGCAATGTCGACCTTGTTGAGGATAAGCCATTTGCGTTCTGGCCGGTTGACCAGTCCCTCGATGATCTTCTCAACCTTGGGGCCTGCACCAGCCCGCCCATCGACAACAGCCAAAATCAAGTCAGCATCGGATGCGCCTTCCCACGCAGCGGCAACCATTGCACGGTCGAGCCGACGGTTGGGCGCGAAAATACCCGGGGTGTCGACCAATATGATCTGTGCATCACCCTCAATCGCGATACCCATCAACCGCGTGCGCGTGGTCTGCGCCTTGGGGCTGACAATTGCCACCTTCTGCCCGACCAGTGCGTTCACAAGCGTCGATTTGCCCGCATTGGGCGCGCCGATAACGGCGACATGGCCGCAGCGCTTCGTCATGTGTTTTTCTCCAGAAATGCTTTTGCGGCGGCGGTTTCAGCGGCCTGTTTACTGTTGGCAGTGGCCGACACCGGATCGAAGCCCTTGACGTTAACGGTCACTTCAAAGCGCATGGCGTGCGGTGGGCCTTCCTTCGAGGTCACCTCGTAAACCGGAACCTTGCGGTTATGCGCGGCACTCCATTCCTGCAACGCTGATTTGGGATGCTTGGGGGCGGCTTTTGCGGATTCAAGCAGCGGCCGCCAATAGCGTTCGATAAAGCTGCGCGCTCGATCAAGACCCAGGTCGAGATAGATAGCCCCAATCAGCGCCTCAACCATGTCACCCAAAACATAGTCGCTTTCCTTGGCGCCATCGTCGCGCGCTTGCTTGCCCAGCCGCATATGCGCCTGCAGACCGATTTCGCGCGCTACTTCGGCACATGTGGCTCCTGACACCAGCGCATTCAGGCGATGTGACAGCCGCCCTTCCGGTTCTTCGGGGAATCGTTGGAACAGCATCGAAGCCGCCACCAGCCCGAGAACGCGGTCACCCAGAAATTCAAGTCGCTGGTAATGCGCTTCGCCGGTGCTGCCATGCGTCAGCGCTTGTTCGAACAGTTTCGGGTCGGTCGGCGCTGCGCCTATAACCTCTTCAAGCCATTTTGAAAGATCGGACAAGGTCAGAAACCCTCGCCAATGCGATCCCAGCGGGCGGCCGAAAACCAGGTCCAAGGCAGCAGCCAACGGGCTGAACCATCGGTCGAGAAGACGACGAACTGCGCACGTCCGACCAGATTTTCGGTCGGAACCAGCCCGATCCAAACGCCATCAGCCGGATAGCGGCTATCGGCGCTACGGTCACGATTGTCGCCCATCAGTAACAATTGGCCTTCCGGCACCATCTTGGCTTCGGTGTCGTCGCCTTTTTGATAAGGTTCGATATCGAGCGAGAGGTAACTTTTTCCTTCGGGCAATGTTTCGCGATATTGCGGATAGCGGCATTGCGTGCCGCCGCCCTTGGCGGGCTCTTCATATTGCGGTTTCCAGCATGGAAATTCAGTCCCTTCCAAAGCAGCCGCATCGCGCATGCCCTGCGTCACAGGCGTCACAAAGTCGTCGACGCGGACTTTCTTTACGGGCTTGCCGTTGATCTCCAGCGTTCCGGCGCGCATTTGCACAACATCGCCCGGCAGGCCGATCACCCGCTTGATATAATCGACATTGGCATCGCCCGGTGCGTGCACCACTACGACGTCGCCGCGTTCGGGCAGGCTGCCGAAAATCCGGCCTTCGAATAACGGAGGTGAAAGCGGGAAACTGTATCGCGAAATGCCATAGGGCCATTTCGAAACCAGCAGATAGTCACCTATCAGCAGTCGCGGGTGCATAGATTCCGAAGGAATATTAAACGGCGCAAAGATGAAACTGCGGAATATCAATACGATTGCCGCCAGTTTCAGCAAGAACAATCCATATTCGCGCCATTCGGAAGCGCTGTTTTTCTCAACACCTGCCGTTTCGGTTTGGGTGGTTTCAGTCAATTGCGATGCCCCGACATTCGATTTCATGGTTTTGGCGCCATACGGCTCTGGCCTTCTAATGAGCGTCCGCGCTATTGGCCAGTGCCGAGATTCTCCCTGCCAAGGAAATGCCATGACTGCCAATATTTGGGCCGCAATCGAAAACATCCCATCGAAGAAGCTGGAAGCTTTGTTCGATGAGGATGCGCAGCGCGTCGATGGAATGACGATTTCGCAGTCAGGTTTGCGGTTTGATTTTTCAAAAACGCACCTCGACGCGGGCTTGATTGCGGCATTTTCTGAACTGGCAGTAACGATGGACCTGGATGGTGCACGCGACCGTCTGTTTTCAGGCGCCGTCGTCAACCCTACGGAAGGACGAGCTGCAACCCATATAGCCGAGCGCGGCAGTGGTCCGGTAGACGATGTTGCGCAGGCAAAGGCATTGCAAAACCGGATGCGCGGCCTCATCGAGGTGATCGAGGCAGGGGCGTTTGGCGAGATCAAGCACATCCTGCATATTGGCATTGGCGGTTCGGCGCTGGGGCCCAAATTGCTGATCGACGCGCTGGGTCGCGACGGCCTGCGCTTTAACACCAAAGTCGTGTCGAATGTGGATGCTACGGCGTTGGTCGAGGCTGTTAAGGATATGGATCCGAAGGCAACGCTGGTTGCTGTGGCCTCCAAGACCTTCACCACAACCGAGACACTGATGAACGCCGAAAGCGCGCTGGAATGGCTGCGTGATGGCGGGGTGGAAGACCCTTATGGTCAGGTTATCGCGCTAACCGCTGCTCCCGAAAAGGCGATGGAATGGGGTGTCGACCAGAGCCGTATTCTGCCATTCGCAGAGAGCGTGGGCGGGCGCTATTCGCTCTGGTGTTCGATCGGTTTTCCTGTCGCTGCGGCCTTGGGCTGGACTGCGTTTGAGGAATTGCTTGAAGGTGCCGCCGAAATGGACCGCCATTTCCGGTCAGCACCGTTGGAGGCGAATGCTCCGGTGATGGCTGCCTTCACCGATCTTTATTATGCTCAGGTCCGCAAATGTCAGACGCGCGCGGTTTTCGCCTATGACGAGCGGCTGCGGCTGCTGCCCGATTATCTCCAGCAGCTTGAAATGGAATCGAATGGCAAGTCGGTGACCGCAGATGGTAAGCCACTGGGTCGTGCAAGCGCACCGGTGACCTGGGGCGGCGTGGGAACTGATGCCCAGCACGCGGTGTTCCAGTTGCTGCATCAGGGGACGCATACCATTCCGGTTGAATTCATTGTGAGCAAGACGCCGGGGCATGATTTCGATCCGGCGCATCACGAAACGCTGCTGATCAACTGTTTTGCGCAAGGCGCTGCCTTGATGCGGGGCAGGGCAAGTGAAGATAAAGCTCGCAACTATGTCGGCGACCGGCCATCGACAACAATCCTGATGGATGACGTCACGCCGTCGGCGGTTGGCGCGTTGATTGCTTTTTACGAGCATCGCACCTTCGCCAATGCTGCGTTGCTCGGCATCAATCCATTTGACCAATTCGGCGTCGAGCTGGGCAAGGAAATTGCCCGCGGCATATCTGAAAACGGGCCGGCTGGTTTTGACCCATCGACCAGCGCGTTGATTGCGGCTGCCGGTTTGTAAAAATCCGGGCTTTATCACTGAACAGCATTTTCGATTGGCATTTCGGCCAATGCATCGCCATCTGGCGGGCAAAGGAATGAGATATGGCATTTGATTTTGACCTGTTTGTGATCGGTGCGGGCTCAGGCGGGGTCCGTGCGGCACGCATAGCTTCGTCACACGGTGCACGCGTGGCGGTGGCAGAGGAGTACCGCGTCGGCGGAACTTGCGTGATCCGGGGTTGCGTGCCCAAGAAGTTGCTCGTTTACGGATCCCACTTTGCCGAAGACTTGGCCGATGCCGAGCGTTTTGGCTGGAACACCAAAGGCGCAACCTTCGATTGGCCAACCTTGCGCGATAATGTCGCGTCGGAAGTCGACCGGCTTGAAGGACTGTATGGCCAGACGCTGGGCAATGCAAAAGTAGAGATATTCCACCAGCGCGCGGTAATTGCCGGGCCCAACCTGATCCGCCTGGCTGATGGAACTGAAGTCAGTGCGGCCAATATCCTGATCGCGACAGGGGCGTGGCCCTCAATCCCGGACATTCCGGGTGCGGAATATGGCATCACTTCGAACGAAGTGTTCCACCTCGAAAAACTTCCCAAGCGTGCGGTCATTGCCGGGGCAGGATATATCGCCAATGAATTTGCCGGAATCTTCAATGAACTTGGCGTGGAAGTCACTCTGGTAACGCGCGGCGACAAGATGTTGCGCAGCTATGATCAGGAAATCGTCGAGAAGCTTGTCGGCATCAGCCGCGAAAAGGGCATCGATATCCGGTTCAACTTTAAATGCCCGGCAATTCGCAAAAAGGCGGATGGCTCGTTGCTTGTTGAAAGCGGGGATGGAAGCGACGTTGAAGCGGATCTGGTGCTTTTCGCAATCGGTCGTGTACCCAAGACTCTGGACCTCGGGCTTGAGGCTGTTGGCGTTGCACTCGACAAGGATGGCGCGGTGTTCGTTGACGAATATAACCGCACCAATGTTTCGGGCATCTATGCTGTCGGTGATGTCACGAACCGCGTCCAGTTGACGCCGGTCGCCATCCGCGAAGGCCATGCATTTGCCGATACGGTTTTCGGAAACAACCCGCGCACCATAGATTATGGTGCTATCCCGACTGCCGTGTTCTCGAACCCACCAATCGCTGGCGTGGGTCTGACCGAGGAGGAGGCACGCGCGCAACTCAGCGATGTCAAGGTGTACAAGAGCGATTTCCGCGCGATGAAAAATGTGCTCGCCGGACGGAACGAGCGCGCGTTGTACAAGATGATCGTCGATGGCGCGACCGACAAGGTCGTCGGCCTGCATTTGATCGGGCCGGACAGTGCCGAAATCCTTCAGGCTGCTGCGATTGCAGTGAAGGCCGGGCTTACCAAACAGGCTTTCGACGATACCGTCGCATTGCATCCCAGTATGGCCGAAGAGCTTGTCCTGATGAAATAAGACTGGTTGCGAATTGCAACCTGTTTGCTAATTCTCTGCCAAGAGGAGTGCATGTATGGCAGGACATGTTTTTGTATCAGGCGGAAGTGGCTATATTGCAGGCTTCCTAATCCGGCAGTTGATCGCCGAAGGTTGGAACGTAAATACCAGCATCCGCAATCTACGCCGCGAAGCCGAGGTGCGGGACTGGCTGGGTGTTGACAACAGCAAACTCAAATTCTTCGCCGCTGATTTGATGAGCGATGATGGCTGGGCCGAAGCGATGGCCGGGTGCAGCCATGTTGCCCATGTCGCCTCTCCGCTGCCTTCAAACGCACCCAAGAGCGATGATGAACTCATCATTCCCGCTCGCGAAGGAGCTTTGCGCGCGCTGCGCTTCGCACATGCGGCGGGGATCAAACGCTTTGTCATGACGTCTTCGGTCGCTGCAATCGCTTATGGCCATGGCAAGGGCAAACAGCATTTCAGCGAAGCGGATTGGACCAATGTCGAGAGCCCGGACGCCTATGCCTATGTGAAGTCCAAGACCATCGCCGAACGCGCGGCGCGCGACTGGGTGGCGGCCAATGCACCTCAGATGGAATATGTGACCGTCAACCCGTCGCTGGTTCTGGGGCCATTATTGGCTGCCGATTTCTCGACCTCGCTGGAGGCTATCAAGAAATTGCTCGACGGATCAATGCCCGGCATTCCCAATCTCGGCTTTTCAGTGGTCGATGTGCGCGATGTGGCGGATTTGCATGTCCGGTGCTTAACTTTACCCAATATGGCTGGAGAACGCTTTGTGGCTGCGGGGCCGTTCCTTTGGATGCGTGAGGTGGCGGCGATCCTGAAAGAAGGGCTTGGCGCGGACGGGAAGAAAGTGCCCACACGCGGATTACCCAATTTCCTTGTCCGGCTGTCGGCCCTGTTTGATCCGGTTATCAAGCAGGTGGTGGGCGAACTGGACAATGTCCGCGATACATCGGCGCAGCATGCAAAGGACGTGCTGGGCTGGCAGACACGCGACCCCAAGGAGAGCATCCTCGATACTGCGCGCGACATGATCCGTCTGGGCTTGGTGAAGACGTAGTGAGGTAGAGCTTTAAACCGTAGTGCTGAGCCTGTCGAAGCACGCCCAGCAGAAAAACGCCCTTCGACAGGCTCCGGGCTTCGGTTTTATTGTATTCGGTAAGGCACCACACTGCGCCGGTCCGGGTCGACGATGATTTCGCGATCGCTGGGCGGGAAGGCGCGCTGGTCGCAATCCGGGCGGGGACAGAGGCGGCAGCTGATGCCGATCTGCGTAGCGTTGCGCCCGGTCAGGTCCAGCCCGTCAGCATAGATGAACTCGCGGGCATGGTCGATTTCGCAACCCAAAGCGACGGCATAACGGCGGGGCGCGCGGTCATAACTTCCAGAAGGCTTGACCAGTCCCTTGGCCATTGAGACATAGCGCACTCCGTCGGGCGTTTCGGCCAGTTGGACAAGAATGCGGTCGGGGATGGCGACGGCTTCGTGCACAATCCATAAAGGGCAGGCGCCGCCAAAGCGGGCAAATTGCAAGCGCGTGGCGCTGTGCCTTTTGGTGATGTTGCCTGCCATGTCGACCCGGCAGAAGAAGAAAGGAACACCGCGCGCATTGGGACGTTGCAACGTGGAAAGCCTATGGCAGGCTTGCTCAAAGCTGACATGGAAGGCCTGACATAGCCGATCAATATCATGCCGCACCGCGCGCGCCTCTTCGCGGAAGCGGCGATAGGGCATCAGGATTGCCCCTGCGGCGTAGTTGGCTAGGCCGATGGAGAGCAATTGGCGCGAGGCGGGGGTGCGGAGCTTTGCGCCTTCCACAACCTGGCTGATTTCATCACGTAGAGCCATTGCGGCCAATTGGTGGGCCAGTTGGAAACGGCGGCTTTCGGCAGGCTGGCTCTGGTCGATCACCAGATGCCCCATTTGCGGGTCATAGTCGCGCAGGCCTGCATTGTGCGAATAGAGCAAGGAGATCGACAGGGCGTTGCGGAGGTACAACTCCAATCCTTCGATAGCAGGCGTCAGTTGCGCAACGCGCAATTTGTCGCCCAGCGCCTCGGCAGCACGGTCAAGTATATCGACATAATTGCCCGAATTGTGGAACCAGTCGCGCACTTCTTCCCAAGGCAGTCGTGAGCCTCCGGCATTGTCGCTGGATAGAGCTTCATCCACGATTTGCAGGCGTTGCCCTGCGTGGAGATAGGCTTGATGTAAGACCACAAACTGGTCGGCCAGTGCCGGTTGTTGTTCGGCAATGCGCGCCAACTGGTCCGGCGAAAGCGGAGTAGGAAACAGCGGGTCAGCGGCGGCTTCGCGTAAGGCCGCGAACCGGCGGGTTGCGGCATCCTCCTCATCGACATCCCAGTCGAGCGGAAAGTCGCGGGCCAGCGTTTCGAGCAGGGCAGGTGTCAGCGGGCGGTCATCGTGTTCTATCTGCGAGAGATAGGAAACCGAGATGCCGAGCTTTTCAGCCATTTCCAATTGGCGCAACCCTCGCTCAGCGCGAAGCGCCTTCAATTTCTCACCCGCAAATATGCGGCGTTTCGTCGCCATGATCCGCACTCCGGCTTTGGTTCTTTGGTGCTTTGGGTGAACCAAATTTATGTCACCCGAAGCACCAAAGAACCAAAGAAATGATGATAAACGCTGACGCGTTCGGTAGTTTGCAAATTACAACTTTGCAACTTTGCAATTTCACATTGGACAAGCCCGCCAAATTCGGGTTGTGCATCGGCTTTGTTGAATTTTCGGAGGGATCATGTCCGCAAATATCGCCGAGATGGAGAAGCGACGCGCGCAAGCTATGCTGGGTGGCGGGCAGAAGCGCATTGATGCGCAGCACGCAAAGGGCCGCCTGACTGCACGTGAGCGGTTGGATATTTTGCTCGACGAAGGCAGTTTTGAAGAGATCGACATGTATGTCGAACATAACTGCACCGATTTCGGCATGGAGGAGCAAAAGATCCCCGGCGACGGCGTGGTCACCGGCAGCGGCACGATCAACGGTCGCCTCGTCTATGTCTTCAGCCAGGATTTCACGGTCTTCGGCGGCTCGCTGTCCGAACGTTTTGCGCAAAAGATGTGCAAGGTGATGGATATGGCGATGAAGGTTGGTGCCCCCGTCATTGGCCTCAATGACAGCGGCGGCGCACGTATCCAGGAGGGCGTGGCTTCGCTTGGCGGCTATGCCGAGGTGTTCCAGCGCAATACGTTGGCATCGGGGGTCATCCCGCAGATCAGCCTGATCATGGGCCCCTGCGCGGGTGGCGCGGTATACAGCCCCGCGATGACCGACTTCATCTTCATGGTGAAGGATTCGAGCTATATGTTCGTCACCGGCCCCGATGTGGTGAAGACGGTGACCAACGAAGTTGTCACACAGGAAGAACTGGGCGGAGCAACCACGCACACCACCAAATCGGGCGTCGCCGACAATGCGTTTGAAAATGATATCGAGGCGCTGCTCGCCGTGCGCGATTTCTTTGACTATCTGCCTGAGAACAACCGCAGCGGTGTTCCCGAGCGCCCGACGACCGATCCGTGGGACCGCATTGAGCATAGCCTCGACACGCTGATCCCGCCCAATGCGAACCAGCCCTATGATATGAAGGAGCTGATCCGCAAAACGGTCGACGAAGGCGAATTCTTTGAAGTGCAGCCGAACCATGCGGGCAATATCCTGATCGGTTTCGGCCGCGTCGAAGGCCGCACTGTCGGCATTGTTGCCAATCAGCCGATGGTGCTGGCGGGTGTGCTCGATATCAACAGCAGCCGCAAGGCAGGGCGTTTCGTCCGTTTCTGCGACGCCTTTGAAATCCCGATCATCACCTTTGTCGACGTACCCGGCTTCCTGCCCGGCACCGCGCAGGAATATAATGGCATCATCAAGCATGGCGCAAAGCTGCTCTTTGCCTATGCCGAGGCGACTGTGCCCAAGATCACCGTCATCACCCGCAAGGCCTATGGCGGCGCGTATGACGTGATGGCTTCAAAGCACCTGCGCGGCGATTTGAACTATGCTTGGCCCACCGCCGAAATCGCGGTGATGGGCGCGAAGGGCGCGGTGGAAATCATCTTCCGCAGCGACATTGGCGACCCCGAAAAGATTGCCGAGCGCACCAAGGAATATGAAGACCGCTTCGCCAACCCCTTCGTCGCGGCGAGTAAGGGCTTTATCGACGAGGTAATCCACCCGCATTCCACGCGGCGCCGGATTGCGCTGGGGCTTCGCAAACTGCGCAACAAGCAGTTGGAGAACCCCTGGAAGAAGCATGACAATATTCCGTTGTGAGGTGATGTTGTGGCTTTGCGCGACCTAAAATTTCCAATCATTCTAGGTCTTTGCCTTTTCGCGGCGAACCAGTTGAGGCGTTGGATTGGAATAGAGTTTCCAGTGTGGTTTTCGCTCCTGTGTGTCGCTGCAGTGGTCGTCGCATCGTCTGTATTTGTGTACTACGGTCGGAAGCGGGAACGGCTGTCGGCTGACTTTCTTGCACGACGTGACAACGCGCCAAAGTTCGAGGACGAAGCACGTCAGTCGATGATCAATGTCCAAAAGGAAACGCAATGAAACTAGGCCGTCTCAACCATATTGGCGTCGCGACGCCTTCCATCGCCGACAGCATCGTCTTTTACCGCGATGTGATGGGTGCGACCAAAATCCATGATCCGTTTGATTTGCCCGAGCAGGGAGTGAAGGTGTGCTTTGTCGATACGCCCGGTGCGGATGGGGCTTTGAATGGCACGCAGATTGAATTGGTCGAACCACTGCCGGGCAATACCAGCATTGCGGGCTTCCTTGAGAAGAGCCCCGCCGGTGGCCAGCATCATATGTGTTACGAAGTGCCCGATATCCACGCCGCCAAGGCCGAGTTTGAGGCAATGGGCAAGCGCGTGCTGGGCGAGCCGCGCATCGGCGCGCATGGCACGCTGATCTTCTTTGTGCATCCGCGCGACATGGGCGGGGTGCTGACCGAAATTATGGAGACGCCGAAGGAGGCGCATTGAGATTTGAGAGAGGAAACGGAGAGATAATGACATACGAAACCATCCTGACCGAGCGCAAAGGCGATGTACTGGTCATCACACTGAACCGGCCCGAACGGCTGAACGCCGCCTCGATCCCGCTGGCCGAAGAATTGGGCGCTGCCTTTTACGACCTCGACGGCGCGCGCGCGGTGCTGATCACCGGTGCGGGCAAGGGCTTCTGCTCGGGCGCAGATCTTGCCGCACGCGGCGAGGCGAGTGCGATCCAGCAAAAGGGCGGCAGCCACCGTGCGCTGCAAAATTACTACAACCCGCTGATCACTCAAATCCTGCGCTGTCCGGTGCCGGTTATCACGGCTGTCAATGGCGCTGCTGCCGGTGTCGGCTGCTCGA
The DNA here is from genome assembly GCA_937873665.1 of uncultured Sphingorhabdus sp. Next base: position 297,276 of record CALMYW010000393.1, on the reverse strand, counting down.
TCGCGCTTGCGGGTGATTTCGTGCTGGCGGCAAAGAGTGCCTATTTCCTGCAGGCCTTCGTTAATATCGGCCTTGTGCCCGATGGCGGCTCCACCTGGCTGCTCGCCCGCGCGATCGGTCGCGCGCGCGCCACACGGATGATGATGCTTGGCGAAAAGATCGGCGCGGAGCAGGCCGAGGATTGGGGCCTGATCTACAAGGCGGTCGATGACGCGACGCTGATGGACGAAGCACTGGCGCTGGCGACGAAGCTGTCGCAAGGGCCGACCGTTTCCTATTCGACGATGAAGTCCAATATCCAGACTGCACTCGACGGCACACTGTCGCAGGTTCTGCTCGCAGAGGCCGAAGGACAGCGCGTTGCCGGGGCCAGCGCCGATGCGATGGAAGGCGGCCTCGCTTTCATCCAAAAGCGCAAAGCTGAGTTCAAGGGCAAATAATGCTGTTCTTCAACAGCCCGAATCCGGCGCCTAATCCGCGCCGGGTCCGCATTTTTGCGGCGGAGAAGGGGATCGTGCTCCCAACGCGCGATCTCTCCATCCCCGATCGTGAGCATAAGGCGGACGAATTTCTGGCGTTGAACCCGCGTGGCCAGACCCCTGCGCTGCAACTGGACGACGGAACGGTGATTTCCGAAAGCGTTGCCATCTGCCGCTATCTGGAAGGAATGCATCCGGAACCACCCCTGTTCGGTCGGAACCTGCGCGAACAGGCGCTGATCGAGATGTGGAGCCGCCGGGTCGAAATGATCCTGATGCCGCCGGTCGGCGCAGTCTGGGTGCATACCCATCCCTTCACCGCGCGCCTGCCGGGCCGCAATGCCGAATGGGGCGAATCCAACCGCCCGCGTGTGGAAGAGGCGCTCCGCTTTTTCGATTCCGCGCTGCAAGGCCGCGAATTTCTGGCCGCCGACCATTATACGATTGCCGACATATTGCTGCTGACCACGGTCGATTTTGCCGGGTTTATCGGCATAGCCATGTCGGATGACCTCGCTTCCCTGCGTGCATGGCATGCGCGCGTTTCCGCCCGGCCCGGCGCCGCAGCTTGAATGGTGTAGAGATGAGTGAAAAAAACCTGTCCGATTGGCAGACCGCCGCCGCAAAAGAGGTGAAGGGCAAGGACCTGACCTGGCACACGCCCGAAGGCATTGAGGTCAAGCCTCTCTACACCACAGAGGATGTGACGGCTGATCCGGGTTTGCCGGGCTTTGCCCCCTTCACCCGCGGCGTGCGCGCGTCGATGTATGCAGGTCGGCCTTGGACGATCCGCCAATATGCGGGCTTTTCGACTGCCGAAGAGTCCAACGCCTTTTATCGCCGTAACCTTGCTGCAGGGCAAAAGGGCCTGTCGGTCGCCTTCGACCTTGCCACGCACCGCGGCTATGACTCAGACCACCCTCGCGTTGTCGGCGATGTTGGCAAGGCGGGTGTCGCGATCGACAGCGTTGAGGATATGAAAATCCTGTTCGACGGCATACCGCTCGACCAGATGTCGGTTTCGATGACGATGAACGGAGCGGTGATCCCGATCCTGGCTTTCTTCATCGTCGCGGGTCAGGAACAGGGCGTTCCGACCGAGCAGCTCGACGGAACCATCCAGAACGACATCCTCAAAGAGTTCATGGTCCGCAACACCTATATCTATCCGCCAGAGCCGAGCATGCGGATTATCTCGGACATTTTTGCCTACACTTCGGCGAACATGCCGAAATTCAACAGCATCTCGATCTCCGGCTATCACATGCAGGAAGCCGGAGCGACGCAGGTGCAGGAACTCGCCTTCACCATCGCCGACGGCATGGAATATGTGAAATATGGCGTGGCATCGGGCCTCGATATCGACAAGTTCGCCGGCCGCCTGAGCTTCTTCTTCGCCATCGGTATGAACTTCTTCATGGAAGTCGCCAAGCTGCGCGCTGCGCGTGTCCTGTGGCACCGGGTGATGACGAAGCTGGGCGCGCAGGATGAGCGCTCCAAAATGCTGCGCACCCACTGCCAGACTTCTGGTGTGTCGCTGCAGGAGCAGGACCCCTACAACAACGTCATCCGTACCACGATCGAGGCGATGGCCGCGATGCTCGGCGGCACCCAGTCGCTGCACACCAACGCGCTGGACGAAGCGATTGCGCTGCCCACCGATTTCTCTGCCCGCATCGCGCGCAACACGCAGATCGTGATCCAGGAAGAGACGGGCATGTGCAATGTCGTCGATCCGCTGGGCGGCAGTTACTATATCGAAGCACTGACGCAGGAACTGGTCGACAAGGCGTGGGAGATTATCGAACGCGTCGAAAGCGAAGGAGGCATGGCCAAGGCCGTGGCCGCTGGCTGGCCCAAGGCGATGATAGAGGAGGCCGCCGCTGCCCGTCAGGCACGCGTCGATAAGGGCGATGACGTCATCGTCGGCGTCAACAAGTACCGCCTTGCCAGCGAGGACCAGTTGGAAACGCTGGAGGTGGACAATCACGCTGTCCGTGAAGGACAGATTGCCCGCCTGAAAAAGATGCGCGAGACGCGTGACGAGGCGAAATGTCGTGCAGCGCTTGCCGCCTTGGCCGAGGGCGCCAAAGGCAATGGCAATCTGCTCGAACTCGCGGTCGAGGCCGCACGCCACCGTGCTTCGCTTGGCGAGATTTCGGATGCGATGGAAACGGCTTTCGGTCGCTATGGAACGACGCCAACGCCAGTTAAGGGCGTTTATGGCGCGGCCTATGATGGCGATGCGCGCTACAATCAGGTGCTCGAGGGCGTCGCTGCCGTCGAACGCCGCCTTGGTCGCAAACCCAAGCTGCTGGTCGCCAAGATGGGGCAGGACGGTCATGATCGCGGGGCCAATGTGATCGCCTCGGCCTTTGCCGATATGGGTTTCGATGTCGTTTCCGGCCCATTGTTCCAGACGCCCGAGGAGACGGTGGTGTTGGCATTGAGCGAGAATGTAGACATTGTCGGCGCTTCGAGCCTTGCCGCCGGGCACAAGACGCTGATCCCCGAACTGATCAACCGCCTGCGAGAAAATGGCCGCAGCGATATCAAGGTGATCGCCGGCGGTGTCATCCCGCCGCAGGATTATGATTACCTGCGTGATGCAGGCGTGCAGGGCATTTACGGCCCCGGCAGCAATGTCGTTGAGTGCGCGGCCGATGTGCTCACCCTGCTCGGTCACAACATGCCGCCATTGGGAGAAGCGGCGTGACCGTTCGTAACGATTGGACACGCGAAGAAATCGCGGCGCTATTCGACCTGCCTTTTGATGAGCTGGTCTATCAGGCCGCGACCGTGCACCGCGCGCACCATGCTGTCGGGCAGATCCAGCTATGTACCCTGCTCAGCATCAAGACCGGCGGCTGCCCCGAAGATTGCGGCTATTGTAGCCAGTCGGTGAAGGCCGACAGCGGCGTTGAGGCCACCAAGCTGATGGAGGTGCAGCAGGTCCTCCAAAAGGCCGCGCAGGCCGCCGATGCGGGCAGCAAACGGTTCTGCATGGGTGCCGCCTGGCGCAACCCCAAGGATCGCGACATGCCTGCGATTGTCGAGATCGTAAAATCGGTCCGCGCGATGGGCATGGAGACCTGCATGACACTCGGCATGCTGACGCCCAAACAGGCGGATATGCTCGCCGAGGCGGGGCTCGATTATTACAACCACAATATCGATACCTCACCCGAGCGTTATAATGACATCATCACCACGCGCACGATGCAGGACCGGCTCGATACGCTCGATCATGTCCGCAAGGCGGGGATCAATGTGTGCAGCGGCGGGATCGTCGGCATGGGCGAAACGCGCGCTGACCGGGTAGGCTTCATCCACACGCTGGCAACATTGCCCCAGCATCCGGAGAGCGTACCCGTGAACGCGTTGGTTCCGGTGAAGGGTACTGTGTTGGGCGACATGCTCGCGGATACACCGCTAGCGAAAATCGACGATATAGAATTCGTTCGCACCATCGCGGTTGCCCGCATCACCATGCCGCTGAGCATGGTGCGCCTGAGCGCTGGCCGAGAGAGCATGAGTGAGGCAACGCAAGCACTCTGCTTCATGGCAGGGGCGAACAGCATCTTTACCGGCGACAAGTTGCTGACTGCCGCAAATGCGGGGGACGATAAGGATGCGGCGTTAATGGCTAAGCTCGGGCTGGTGCCGATGGAGACTGAGGAGCCTTTGCGGGCCTGCAAGGCATTGGAGGCTGCGGAATGAAACGAGCGGTTCTGGTCTCCTTTGTTGTCTTGGCCGGATGCGGCTCTGGCGACCCACTGCCCAAGGTTGCCGCCAAGTGTCCAGCTACCCTCGTCCAACAAAGGACCATTGATGCACAATCATCGGACATCGCAGTTGTTGGCAAATGGAAATCGCTGGGGTCAAACTTAGTTCCAGAAGCCGGTGTCGCAATTGGCAATATCGCAGTGTCACAGACATTGCGCGGAGCATTAGAACCGGATGAATTGGTTGGCATTGTGACCGGAGATATATCAGACCCGCAGGGCAAAACGGTTCAATGTGGACAAAAAGCACCCGCAGCAGATCAAGAATATATCTTCTACATTTCGCGCGGCGCGAACTCACTTCAAGTCATCGATTATCGACCGAACTCCGAAAGTTAAACCATGTTCAAAAAAATCCTGATCGCAAACCGCGGGGAAATTGCCCGCCGTGTTATCAAGACCGCCCGTCGCATGGGTATCCAGACGGTTGCTGTCTATTCGGATGCCGATGCACGCGCGCCATTCGTGCTCGATGCCGATGAAGCAGTGCATATCGGTCCTTCGCCCGCTGCGCAGTCTTATCTGATCGCTGAGAAGATCATCGAGGCATGCAAGGCAACTGGCGCCGAAGCAGTGCATCCGGGCTATGGCTTCCTGTCTGAACGCACGAGCTTTGCCGAGGCGCTGGCGGCAGAAGGCATCGCCTTTATCGGACCGCCGGTTAACGCGATTGCGGCGATGGGCGACAAGATTGAATCCAAGAAGCTCGCGATGGAAGCAGGTGTCAATGTCGTCCCCGGCTTTGTCGGTGAGATCGAGGATACCGAGCACGCCGTGCGCATCTCGAACGAAATTGGCTATCCGGTGATGATGAAGGCGTCTGCCGGCGGCGGTGGCAAGGGGATGCGGCTTGCCTATAGCGAGCAGGAAGTGCGCGAGAATTTCGAAAGCGTGAAGCGCGAGGGCCTCAACAGCTTTGGCGATGATCGCGTGTTCATCGAAAAGTTCATCCTCAATCCGCGCCATATCGAAATCCAGATCCTCGGCGATAAGCACGGCAATATCCTCTATCTCAACGAGCGCGAGTGCAGCATCCAGCGCCGCCACCAGAAGGTGGTGGAAGAAGCGCCGTCACCCTTTGTCACGCCGAAGATGCGCAAGGCGATGGGAGAACAATGCGTCGCCCTCGCCAAGGCGGTTGGTTATTACAGCACGGGTACAGTGGAATTGATTGTATCGGGTGCAGATCCGACCGGAGAGAGTTTCTACTTCCTCGAAATGAACACCCGCCTGCAGGTTGAGCACCCCGTCACCGAGTGCATCACCGGTATCGACCTTGTCGAGCAGATGATCCGCGTCGCCTATGGCGAGAAGCTCGCCATGACGCAGGATGATATCAAGATCGATGGCTGGGCAATCGAAAACCGCGTCTATGCCGAAGATCCCTATCGCGGCTTCCTTCCCTCCACCGGGCGCATCGTGCGCTACAATCCGCCGGTGCCGGGCTGGGCAGGGGATATAAGAGGCGTTGATGGCGTGCGTGTTGATGATGGCGTTGCCGATGGCGGCGAAGTCAGCATGTTCTACGACCCGATGATCGCCAAGCTGATCACCTGGGGCAAAACCCGCGACGAAGCCGCTGACAAGCAGGTTGCCGCGCTCGACCGGTTCGAACTCGAAGGCCTTGGCCATAATATCGATTTCGTCTCCGCAATCATGCAGCATCCGCGTTTCCGCTCGTGCGAGCTAACCACCGGTTTCATTGCCGAGGAATATCCCGATGGCTTCGCAGGCGCACCTGCGTCTGAAGACCTGATTCGTAAGTTATGCGCGATTGCCGGTGTGGTCGCGACAAGCAATTCTGAACGTGCGCGCCATATTGACGGGCAGTTGGGCGATAACTTGCCTGCGATCCGCAACTGGCTGGTGTCGGTCGACAAACAGAAGCATGATGTGATCGTCCACAACGGTCAGGTGACCGTCGATGGGCAGAAGATGGAGTTGCAGACCGACTATGTCCCCGGCGCGCGGATGGTGCATGCAATCGCCGACGGCGAAAGCCTTGCGGTCAAGGTTGCCAAATCGGGGTCGGGCTTCAAAATGACGACGCGCGGTGCCAGCCACAGCGTGGTCTGCCTGCCCGAACATGTTGCACCGCTATCGACGCATATGATCGAAAAGATCCCACCCGATCTCTCCAAATTCCTTATCTGCCCGATGCCAGGCCTGATCACGGCTGTGCATGTCGATGTCGGTGACAAGGTGGAGGCGGGTCAGCCACTCGCGATTGTCGAGGCGATGAAGATGGAAAATATCCTGCGCGCCGAGAAAGCTGGCGTGGTGAAATCGGTCAACGCCAAGGCTGGAGACAGCCTGGCCGTTGATGCAATCATATTGGAGATGGAGTAACCTCCGTCGACTGTTTAGTCCGCAATGCTGAGCCTGTCGAAGCACCCTCAAGGGTTTGGCCAACCTGTGAGACGCCTTTCGACAGGCTCAGGGCCACGGTATCACCAATCAAGACTCATAGATGTTTCAGGGCTTCACGCTTGCTGAGCGGGCTCAGTCGTTCTTCATTCGTCGTCACATAGCGCCGCACTTCGTCCGGATCGGTGCGCGCATATTGGCGCAGCACCCAGCCGATAGCTTTGCGCAGGAAGAATTCTTTTGAAGTGATAGACGGCTCGAAACAAGCGTAGAGCAGTTCGAGATCCATCTTCGCCTTTGCATGCAATTGGCACAATATGGCGCTGCGCCTGACCCACATATTATCGTCCTTGGCCCAAAGCAGCATGGTTTCCCGCATCGCATCACGCTCGGCTTCGAGAATGTCCCAAAGCCGGTGCGGTGCAATGGCGTCGATGATGTCCCACCAGCCACCGCTCTCGATCATCTCGCGGTACATGGGCAGCGCATCCATGCGTTGGAACGGGCGCGCATAGCGCATCCCTGCTAGCTCGATGGCGGCGTAATATTCCTCACGATAGTGCGCGCCGCGCCAGATCGCCAAAATGTCGGCGCGCCAGTCATCGGCAGTGGAATATTCCAGCCCGGCAGAGACCGCTCTTGCTGTTCGTCGGATGTCGGCAGACGCCACGCCCATATAGGGCATGGCTGACTTCATATAAGCCTGCATCGCTGGTGCGCGGGCACGGTCAGCCTTTTCAAGCAATCGCGCGCGCAATTCCGCCGCGAGCGACATGGATGTCAGCTGCCCAAAAGCCGTCTGGCGAGGAAAAGCTTGAAGATAACGAACGCAACCAGCCCGACTGCAGCGGTTCCGACATGGAACAGCCAGAAGGTCGGCGTCGCCATGGTTTCATACCATGTGCCGACTTCGCCCACGATCTTGTTCGCCGCGAAGAAGGACAGATAATAAATGCCTATGATCGTCGCGTTTAGCGCGCGCGGTGCCAGCTTTGTAAAGAAAGCAAGGCTGACGGGCAGGATATGCGCAAAACCTATGCTGTTAAAGATGTGGAACATCAGCGGCCAGAACAGACCAATCTTGCCGTCTCCCTGCGTGACTGCTGCCATATAAAGGCAAAGACCGCCCGCGATGGTGAAGAAGCTGCCGATGATCATCTTGCCGAGTTCGTCGGGCTCTTGCCGCCTTTTGCCATACCAGACGTAAAAAGCCGCAACCGCCGCCAGCATGCTGAAGCTGGCTATCGCATCGATGGTGATCATCCAGCTGGTCGGCAGCTTCTGGCCAAAAAAGGTCAGCTGGAACTGCGTGTCGGCCCATACCAGATATGCGTTGAAAATCTGCTGGTTGGTCAGCAGCGCCACGGCCAATATCGGGACCAGTGCTACCACTGCAACAATCCGCAGCCAGTCCTGACGTGTGAGCGGCTCTTTGACCGCCTTTGCCTCGCTGGCCTTAGCAGGGCGATTGTCAGCGGGCAGCCATGGCCCGGCCATGATGTAGAGGATCAGGCCAATCACCATCACGGCGCCTGCGGTTCCAAAGCCCCAATGCCAGCCCACCCGCTCTCCCAGCGTACCCGCGACCAGCGGCGCTGCAATCACGCTGACATTGATCGCGATGTAGAAAATCTGGAATGCCATCGCGCGGCGCAGGTCTTCGGGCTTGTACAATTCTCCGACCTGGCTCGCGATGTTGCCCTTGAAAAGGCCGACGCCGACGATCAGCGCCATCAGGGCGAAAAGGAAGCTACTTTCAAACGCCATCAGGAAATGGCCCAGCGTCATGAATAGCCCGCCTAGGATCAGCGTCGTTCGCCGCCCCAACCAGCGGTCGGCAATCAGACCGCCGGCTATAGGGGTCAAATAGACCAGCGAGGTGTAATCACCGAAAAGCTTCGACGCCAAGGGCTGACCATCAAGGCCATACCAACCCTTCATCCAGTCGAGACCGATTACCCCCGCAGCATTTTCCGGCAGCAGCAGATATTTGACCATGTACAGCACGAGCAAGGTCTGCATCGAATAATAGGAAAAGCGCTCGCAACCCTCGACAAAGGCCAGATAGCCCAGCCCCTTGGGATGGCCCAAAAAGGCGCGATCGGATCGGTCGGTCAGATCGATTTCGGGTGTCGCTTCGGCAATGGTCATTCTGTAACTCCCCCGAGTAATATTCTTTCATCCGCCATATCGTTTCGCGCAGCGTTTGCCAGTAAATTTCGATGATTGGCGTTGGCGGCATTAGCAGTTAAGCTGCAACGGTTATCAGGGGGAGACAATCACATGCCAGTTCCGGTTACCGCTTTTGTTGCAGCCATTTGTGCGCTGCTCCTTCTCCTCACCGCAATCGACACAGTTCGCCAGCGCATCCGCGCAAAGGCCGCCTTTGGCGATGCGGGTGATGCCAAGCTGATCAGCGCTAGCCGCAGTCATGGCAATCTAGCGGAACATGCACCGATCGTCATCCTGCTGCTCGCCTTCCTCGAACTCGCACATGCCTGGCATATGGGCTTGATGGCCATCGGCGCGCTCTTCCTCTTTGGCCGTGTGATTCACATTTGGGGGCTGTATTTACCCGCAAGCACCAAGCCGCCGCTGCCTCGCTCACTGGGCGTAATCATCACATGGCTGACACTGGCCATATTGAGCGGGTGGACGCTATATTTGCTGGCTACACAGAACCTCTAATCGATCAGAGCCACAGCCCTTATCCAGCCAGCGCTTGCGCGTTCTATCTTGACTGGAAAGCAGCTGAGCTTCCAACCGAAAGGCGGGAGCGAGGCTAAATTGGTCAACTTCTCGATCTGGTAGTAAGGCTGGATGCGTCCGGCCTTATGGCCTTCCCAGATGATCGACGGATCGCGCGTTTCGGCCCAGCGTCTGGCAGTGTGACTGAAGGGCGCGTCCCAGCTCCATGCATCGGTGCCGACGACTTTAACGCCGCGTTCGGTCAAATAAAGCGTGGCTTCTGCGCCCATGCCGCAACCCTGATCGGTGAAGTTGTCGGTTCCATAAACCGCACCCGATTGGACCAGCACAATGTCGAGCGGCTGCAGTTCATAGCCGATCCGCGCCAGTTCGGCTTCGACCTCGGCAGCGCTGACGACATGACCATGCGGTTTGTTCGAGAAATCGAGCTTTACGCCGGGACGGAAGAACAGGTCGAGCGGGGCCTCGTCTATCGAAGGGGCGGGGGAGGCCCCGCTGTCGGTGGTCGAATGGAAATGCCAGGGCGCATCCATGTGGGTGCCGTTGTGCGTGCTCAGCGTCAGGCTTTCGACTGCCCAGCCTTCGCCATCGGGCAAGTCGTCCTTATTCAAGCCCGGGAAAAACATCGCTATCTGCTCCCATGTATTCTCATGGGTCATATAGGTTATCTGCGGACGCATTACCGGCGGATCGGAAACCACATCATTGGTAATCGGTATCGAAAGGTCGACAAATTGGGTCATTGCGGCAGCGCCTTGTCGCCGTGGTCAAGTACCATAGCCGCCGAACGCCGTGCCATGGCGATGAACATGTCGTCGCCTCGATCGGTCCGTTCGACCACCATTGCAGCGGTTACACCCATCAGGAAGCCTGCGACCGCCGAGCGGCAATAATCGTCGTGAATATGAGCCAAGTCGGTCTCCGGCACGCCGCGTGCGATCAGTTGTGCTTTGTAGCGAGCGAGCAATTCCTCTTCGATGTCACGACGATGCCCCGCATCGAAGGCTGTGCCAGTATAATAGGCAATATCACCCACACCAATGCCCACGCCGGTTGTTTGCCAGTCAACGATCACGATTGGTTTAACCCGATCACCGACATTGAACAGCATATTGTCTGGCCTGAAATCGTTATGCGTCAGGCAGCGCGGGCTTTGGCGGGTGTCGTAATTGGCGTTGAGCTTGCCGAGGAAGGCCTCGCCCACCGTGCGCATATTGGCATCGACGCGATCGCCATAACGGTCGCAAAATGCGGGCCAGAACATGCCGAACAGCATATCGCTGTCGAGTTGTGGTGGAACCGCTTTGGTTCCGTTGGGCCAATCGAGCGTGTCGATCATCGGATCGCCCCACCATGCGGCATGAATGCTGGCAGCGGCATCGACCGCCAGCAATGCTTCTTCCCTGCTTGGCTCGCCGAGCTGGTTGCCCTGCACATGATGGGGCAGATCATGCATGATCAGCGTAAAGGCGTGGCTATCTTCATCAAAGGCAATGTAGAGATGGTCGGGTACCGCCATCGGCTTCTTGCCCGCAAAAGTCTGGTAAAAGCGGCTTTCGCGCAGATAAGTGAGGTGTGATTTGCCCGTTGTCCGGCTCAACTCATCATTGGACGGCAGTTTGGCGACAATCGTTGGTGGAAAACCGTCGGGATTTGCGTCAAAGTTCAAGGCGATACGATAGGTCGCACCTACCTGACCAGTGCCGATAGCTTTGGCTTCGATCGAAGCAATGGCAACGTCATGGCCTTTGCCGCGCAGCATCCCGGTGAGCCAGTCGGCGGTGATTTCATCGCGTGACAGGACTGGCAGACTCATGCGCCCGCCCCGTCGTTAAGCCCCTTGAAGCCGCTCGGGCCATGTGGACCGAAAACAAGCTGTTCGACAATGCCGATGCCTTCGGAACTTGCCCCGCCACCTTCGTGCCGCGCCCGCGCAACATGCTGGATATGCAGGTGGGGCATTAAGAGGGGATCGAGATCGGCAGGGCGGAAGTCTTCGCGTTCAACCGCCAGTTCTCCCTTGAATCCACCATGCGCCCATTCGCTATGGCCATAGCCGATACCCTTCATCATGAAGGTGTCGATTGGCTGCCAAGTTACAACATGATCGCGCCCGCCATCGTCACGAACGTCTAGTCTTGCGGCGGTCGCATAGCGTTTGCCTGCAGCCCAGTTCATTGTGAAGCGGTCGTCATGGAAGTGCATTCCGCCTTCCTGATTGGCTCCGTCCATCATCAGTGTGGCGCGACGGTTCCAGGCTTCTCCCTTTTCATCCTCGTTGACATGGGCATAAAGCGACAGGTTGGGGAAGTTGGTGGGCGCCCACAGCCAGTAAAATTGCGGCATCGTCGTGGGGATGGTCGGCTGCGGGTCGGCTGCACCGATCGGACGAACGCCCCAACTCCGGTCACGCGTGCCAAAGGCCCCTTCATAGGCTTCGCGCTTGCCATCGACTTCGACCCAGCCCGAAACATGGCAATTCACAGTGAAACGGGTGAGATCCATCATCATCCGCGAACCGTTGCGGCGTGTGAATCGCGGCTCCTGAATCGGCGCAGAGCGGACTTCGAAGGTCAAATCTGCTGAAATGCCCTCATGATTGTCAACAATGAGACGCACCGTCTTGAGCGGCTCGACAACCTCAATGCGGATCGGCCCGCAATGCATGTCCATCCGTTCGAAACCCAATATGCGCGAGGCATGGATGCAGTGTTGCGTACCATCCCTGATGATCGAGAAATGCGCATCAGCAATATTCAGGTGCGGATAGACGCCAAAGGCAGCGCCGAAATAGCCCGACCCGTCCGGACGATAACCGCAGAAAAAGAAGCGATCGTAAAAATTCCGGTCGGTGCCTGAAAAGGCAATTGGCTCAGCCGTCTGGTGGATCGGGTACTCGTCGCCCTTGGTCAGCATCTCTCTCTCCTTAACTCTCTCGCACAAGTTGTTAATCGCTCGATTAAACAAACGCAACAAGGCTTGAACGCTACGGCGTTGCAACTAAGAGGGAGCGAAAGGCGAGACAGGGAGGGGGAACCCATGGCGAGTACAGCAGAGGCTGACGAAATCGTAATTGATCCCAAACGCGATCGGCTGGTGATTACCGCATCGTCACTGGGCACCGTGTTCGAATGGTACGACTTCTTCGTCTATGGCATTTTGGGCGCGCTGATCGGGAAACTGTTTTTCCCTTCCGACAATCCGACAGCGGCCACTCTTGCCAGCCTAGCTGTTTTCGGCGCCGGTTTTGGTGTCCGGCCATTGGGAGCAATCCTGTTCGGCTATTTCGGCGATAAGATCGGTCGGAAATACACATTCCTTGTGACCATAACGCTCATGGGCGGCGCCACTGCGGCAATCGGTTTCTTGCCGACCTTTGAACAAGCCGGAATTTGGGCCGCGGTACTGCTTTTGCTCATGCGATGCCTACAGGGATTGGCGCTTGGCGGTGAATATGGCGGTGCAGCAATTTATGTCGCCGAGCATGCCCCCAAAGGAAAGCGCGGCCAGTATACGAGCTGGATTCAGGCTTCCGTTGCGGGTGGATTTCTTCTTGCCGTTCTGGTCGTGCTCGTCACGCGGACGATTGTCAGCGACCCCGCTGAATTCGAAGCTTGGGGATGGCGTGTGCCCTTCATCATTTCCATTCTGCTTCTCGCGATTTCGCTGTGGATCCGCCTGAAACTCTCCGAAAGCCCGGTTTTCTCAGCGATGAAAGCGGCTGGAACGGTTTCAAAAAATCCCTTCACCGAAAGCTTTCGCTATCCCGGGAATGTCAAGCGCATCTTGGTCGCTATGTTTGGTGTCGCTGCAGGTTTGACCGTCATCTACTACACCTCACAATTTTATACGCTCTATTTCCTGACTGGCACTGCCCGAGTGCCAGAGACTGACGCGCTACTATATATGGCGGTGGGTGCTTCAATTGCGGCACCGCTTTATGTTGCAGCGGGATGGATGTCCGACCATTTCGGCCGCAAGAAGATTTTGTTGATCGGTTATGCCCTGTCGATGTTGCTGACATTTCCCTTGTTCTGGACGATGGCAGATGCAGCCAATCCGGCGTTATCAAAGGCCACCGCATCGTCTCCGGTAACGCTTGTTTCGCCGGAATGCGATTTCAACGTGTTTGCCAGCAAACATGAAACGGAATGCGCCAAGGCTTTGAATTTCCTTTCCAAACGTGGGATCAGTTATTCAAAGTCTATTGGACAGGATACGATATTGAAGGTCGGTACTGCCGAGGTGAAAGGCTTTGATGAAAAAGCCTATATAGCTGCTTTGGAAGCAGCGGGTTATCCAAATGAATCGGATCCGGAGCAGCGCAATGGGTTGGTCATTATTTTGGTGGTCGCCGCACTAGTAGCCCTGTCCGCTCTGACTTATGGGCAAGTGGCCGCAATATTGGTGGAAATGTTTCCGGCGAAAATTCGTTACACCTCCATGTCGATACCCTATCATATCGGAACCGGCTATTTCGGAGGATTTCTGCCGCTAATCTCGCAGTATATTGTAGTCAAAACCGGCGGTGCTTTTAACGGCCTTTGGTATGGGGTTGGCGTGGTGGCTATGGCCTTCATAGTGAGTCTGATCTGGCTGCCCGAAAATAGGGACAAGGAACTCGATTGACCTTAATTGCCCCATCGCGCTTGCGTTTGGACAGCAGCGCACTGATTGCCAATTGGAAAACCATGGCCCGCATGAGCGGAGCGGCTGCCACCGGTGCAGCGGTAAAGGCAGACGCCTATGGCTTGGGCGCTTGCGAAGTCGTGCCCAAGCTGTGGGAGGCAGGGTGCAGGGATTTTTTTGTAGCCCATTGGAGTGAAGCGGCCGCAATCGCGAAATTGGTACCTCCGGGAAATATCGCCGTCCTAAACGGCATTTCATCGGATGACATGGCCGCAGCAAAGGAGATCGGTGCGATACCGGTCCTGAACACGGCGAAGCAGATTTCAGCTTGGAAGGCCGGGGGTGGCGGACGATGCCACTTGATGCTCGATAGCGGGATCAACCGGCTTGGCCTAGGGCCGGACCAGATTGATGCCCAATTGTTGGAAGGTTTGGAAATAGACATATTAATGTCCCACCTTGCGTCGGCCGATGAGGATGTTGACCAAAATCGCCGCCAACTCGCGATGTTTCACCAAGCTAGCCAGAATATTTCGGCCCGGCGCAAAAGTCTGGCGAACAGCGCAGGGATAGCATTGGGTAAAGATTATTGTTTTGATCTGACAAGGCCGGGACTGGCCGTTTATGGCGGTGTTCCGCGTAACGAATTGTCGTCTGAAATAAAGCAGGTTGTTTGGCCGGAGGCTCGCATCTTGCAGATCAGGCAGCTCGATGCAGGAATCCCTGTCGGGTACAATGCGACTTTCACAACGCGTGAATGCTCGGTTCTGGCGACTATTTCTGTCGGCTATGCTGATGGCTATTTCCGGGGCTTCTCCAATTCAGGTTTTTGCCGATTGGACTTGGATCGCTTTCCAGTGGTTGGGCGCGTATCGATGGATCTGGTGACTGTAGATATTTCGAATAGCAGCAGCCAACTGGCCGAGGGCGATTGGCTGGCTATGGAATTTGAACTGAATGGTGCCGCGGCCGCATCAGGTGTCAGCCAATATGAATTGCTGACCGGGTTAGGGCGTCGATATTCCCGGCACTGGATTTAAGGTTTCACGCTCAAATGTTGCAGTGCAAGAAAAAGTGGTGCAAGGCGGGCTCGAACACATTTCACCGGGAACGCATGAATGGCACGGAAATCCGCAACGAGCGAAGACGGCCCGATCATAATCAAGAAATATGCGAACCGGCGCCTGTATAACACGCAGTCGTCCAAATATATCACGCTCGACTATTTGGCCGAGCTGACCCGCAAGGATATCGAATTCAAGGTTGTCGATGCCAAAACGGGCGAGGACATCACGCATAGTGTGCTGACGCAAATCATCATGGAAGAGGAAAATGGTGGCAAGAGCATGTTACCGGTCAATTTCCTGCGCCAGATTATCGCGCTTTATGGAGACTCCATGCAGGGTCTGGTCCCGCAATTCCTGGAAAATTCGATGGACAATTTCAGGAAGAACCAGAAGCAGGTTCAGGATGTCATCGAGAATGCGCTGACTTCGGGCCCCTTCGGTCATATTGCCAAACAAAATATCGAAATGATGCGCGCTGCGCGCGATGCGTTGGTTCCCAATCTCGGCAATCTGGGAGGCAAGAAGGAAAAGTCCGACGAAAATCTTGATGATCTGAAACGCCAGATGGCCGAGTTGCAGGCCAAGATCGACAAACTCTCCAAGGAGTAAGCCGCCGCACGGTTGCGGTTGAGCCGTCAAGCCGCTAGGGGCTGGGCCATGAAACACGCGCTTTCCGTTACCCGCCAACAAAATTTCGCCGCCTGGTATCAGGAGGTCATTTCCGAAGCCGATCTTGCTGAAGAGTCGGGCGTACGTGGCTGCATGGTTATTCGCCCTTGGGGTTACGGCATGTGGGAACGCATCCAGAAGCTGATGGATGCGGAAATCAAGAAAGCCGGCGTTGAAAATTGCTATTTCCCGCTCTTCATCCCGCTATCCTTCTTCGAAAAGGAAGCTGACCATGTTGAGGGCTTTGCCAAGGAAATGGCGGTCGTCACCCATCACCGGCTTGTCGGCGACGGCAAGGGCAAGCTGATCCCTGATCCGGAATCGAAGCTCGAAGAACCGCTGGTCGTGCGTCCCACATCCGAAACCGTGATCGGTGCGGCGATGAGCCGCTGGGTGCAAAGCTGGCGCGATCTGCCTTTGCTGGTCAACCAATGGGCGAATGTTGTGCGCTGGGAAATGCGCACCCGCATGTTCCTGCGCACGAGCGAGTTCCTGTGGCAGGAAGGGCATACCGCGCATGTCGATCGCGAAGACGCGATGAAGGAAACGATGCGCGCACTGGAAATGTATCGCGCATTTGCCGAAGGACCGCTGGCGATGCCGGTGGTGGCGGGTGAGAAGCCCGAAAATGAGCGCTTCCCCGGCGCCGTCGCGACTTATTCGATTGAGGCGATGATGCAGGATGGCAAGGCGTTGCAGGCCGGCACCTCGCATTATCTGGGCACGGGCTTTGCCGAGGCCGCGGGCATCAAATATCAGGATAAGGAAGGCGGACAGCAGTTCGCCCACACCACCAGCTGGGGCGTTTCGACGCGCATGATCGGCGGCGTGATCATGACGCATGGCGATGATGATGGCTTGCGCTGCCCCCCGCAGATAGCGCCCTGGCAGATCGTCATCGTTCCGATGCTGCGCGACGATGATGGCGATGCGGCCGTGCTCGATTATTGCCGTGAACTTTGGAAAGAACTGGGCGCGCTGTCGGCCTTTGGAGAGCCGGTGCGTGTGCTGCTCGATACTAAGGCTGCCAAGGCGTCGAACAAGCGATGGGCCTGGGTGAAAAAAGGTGCGCCGATCATTGTCGAGGTAGGGCCGCGCGACGTATCCGAAGGCAAGGCTGCGGTGCTTCGCCGTGACCGGCTGTACAAGGATGATGGCAAGCTCAACACTGCATTTACACTCAAGGATGAATTTGTTCAGCAGGCCGCAGGCATGCTCGAAGAAATCCAGACTGCGCTACACAGCGAAGCCAAGGCGAGGCTCGAAGCCAATATTGCGCGTGACGTCACCGATCTGGCGGCGCATTTCAAAGGTGACGAGGCCAAGTTCGCTGGCTGGGTCGAAGTGCAATGGGCTCGCCCAACCGGCGCAGCGCTTGACAAGATCGTTGAACAGTTGAAGGCGCTGAAGCTCACCATGCGCAACAGCCCGCTCGATGCAGCGCCGGTGGATGGCGCATGCTTCTTCACCGGCGAACCTGCGGTCGAGCGCATCCTCATCGGACGGACTTACTGATTTGGCGCGAAAGCCGCGCCATCAGCCGGGCCTTCCGACACGCGAGCAAATCCTCGAGTTCATAGAGGAATCCAAGGAGCCGGCAGGCAAGCGGGAAATTGCCCGCGCTTTCGGCTTGCATGGTAGCGACAAGATCGCCTTGAAGGCGCTGCTCAAGGATATGACCGACGAGGGGCTGATCGATGCTGCACCGGGCAGGGCGTTTCACAAGATGGGCGGCGTTCCCCGCGTTACCGTGCTCAAGATCGTCGACGTCGACGGTAACCAGCTGATCGCCATTCCGGAGCGCTGGGAAGCGGATGGCATTCCTTTACCCAAGCTCCGCGTGGTCGAACGCGGGCGCAAAGGTGCACTTGGCATCGGCGATCGCATCCTCGCGCGCACCGAAGAGGCTGGCAAAGGCTGGCTCGCGCACCCGATGAAGAAACTCGCCAAGGCGAGCGAGCAAATCATGGGTGTGGTTGAGGAAAGCGACAATGGCCGTTTCTGGCTGAAATCGACTGACAAGAAGGCGCGTTTCGATATTCCCTTGTTCGAAATCGGTGAGGCACAGCCGGGTGATCTGGTGCTGGCCGAACTTGGCGGTCGGGCAGGGCAGAAGAAAGCACGTGTTACCGATGTTCTCGGCGATCCCTTTGCTCCCCGCAGCTTCAGCCTGATTGCCATCCACAAATTCGGCATCCCGTTTGAAATTCCGGAAGAGGTGGAGGCCGAGGCAAAGAAGGTGCATGACCTGCCCGTCACCGCCGAAAAGCGCGAAGATCTGCGCCATTTGCCGATCATCGCCATCGATCCGAGAGATGCCCGTGATTTTGACGACGCGGTGTGGGCTACGCCAGATGACGATCCTAAAAATACAAATGGTTTCAAAGCTATCGTCGCCATAGCTGATGTCAGCTATTATGTACGCCCCGGCAGCGCGCTTGATCGCGAGGCGGCAAAGCGCGGGAACAGCGTCTATTTCCCCGATCGCGTTGTGCCGATGCTGCCGCACGCTTTGTCGTCGGACAAATGCTCGCTGCGGGAAGGGGAGGACCGTGCGGTACTCGCTTGCCACATGCAGATTGATGCAGGCGGGCAAGTGACGTCATGGCGTTTCACCCGCGCAGTCGCCCGGATTTCCGCCAATATTCCGTATCAGGATGCGCAGGATGCGATAGACGGGAAGCTCGATCATCCGATGCTCGAACCCGCGCTCAAGCCGCTCTGGGCGTGCTGCGACCTCCTCAAAAAAGCCCGCGACCGTCGCGGGCCATTGGAACTGAACCTGCCCGAACGCCGCATCACGCTCGATGAACAGGGCAGGGTAGTCGGCGTTGCCGTGCGCGAACATCTCGATGCGCATCAGGTGATCGAGGATTTCATGATCGCGGCCAATGTTGCGGCGGCAAAGGCACTGGAGGAAAAGAAATCCCCTTTGATCTACCGCGTCCACGAACCGCCCGCGCGTGAAAAGCTGGTGGCGCTCAAGGATTATCTCAAGACTTTCGACCTCGAATTCGCGCTGGGGCAGGTGGTCCGCCCGTCGACCTTCAATGCGATTATCGACAAGGTGCAGGAGCATGACGAAATCCTGCCGCAAATCATGGAGGCGGTGCTGCGCAGCCAGACGCAGGCCTATTATACCCCGCAAAATGCCGGGCATTTCGGGCTGGCGCTGGGTAGCTACGCGCACTTCACCTCACCGATCAGGCGCTATGCCGACCTGATCGTCCACCGAGCGCTGGTGAGCGCCTATGATCTAGAAATGCCTGTGCCCAAGGATGGTTCAATCAAGCCTGTCACTGGCCTGTCGGCCAGGGATTTCGAACGGCTTGACGTCACCTCCGAGATGATTAGCCGCGCCGAACGCCGCGCGATGGAGGCCGAACGCGAAACCACCGACCGCTATGTCGCGGCTTTCCTCTCGTCGCAGATCGGCCAGATAATCGATGCGCGGATCACCGGCGTTCAGAATTTCGGATTTTTCGCGACAGTAGAGTCAATTGGCGGCGATGGTTTGGTTCCGGTCTCAACTTTGGGGGCGGAACGTTTTTTCTACGACGAGGCGAGCCAGACGCTGACCGGCGAGGACAGTGGAGACGAATATCGCCCCGGAATGCGCCTCAAATTGCGACTTGCCGAAGCTAATCCGGTCTCGGGTGCGTTACGCTTCGAATTGCCCGAAGGCGGCAGCTACGCCCCGGCGCGGATGCAGCGACCGTCCGGCGTCAAGCATCAGGGCAAACATATGGCCGGAAAGCGCGGGCGGCCTTCGAATATCCGGCATCAGGGTAAGAAAAAGCGTTAGAAGGGTTTCACGCAGAGACGCGGAGTTTCGCAGAGACGCAGAGAAGAGTGTCTGCGGCGAAGCCGCTTTCAAATTGAACGCACCGCTTGGATTTTAACCGACAATAGTGAAATGAGCCTTAGGCTCAGGAAAAACTCTCTGCGTCTCTGCGAAACTCCGCGCCTCTGCGCGAAACAAAAAAATCAGCTCAATTCATCCAGCGCTTCATCGCTGAGCGACCCCGGTATCACCATCACCGGGCAGCGCAACGAACCCGCATTATTGCCGGTAAAGTGTGAAACCAGCGGCCCCGGAGCGCCCTGCGCCGCGGCACCCAGCACCAGCGCGGCGATCTCGGGATGCTCGTCGAGCATTTCCTTCACCACATCCACGCCTTCGCCATCCTTGATGGTAATGCTCGGCTGGATGCCGAGTTCGTCAAAGATCGAGCCCGCGGCCGCGCGAACCAGTTCTTCCGCCTTTTCGCGGTTTTCGGCCTCCATAGTCGCCTGCACGCCGCCCCAAGCGACAAAATCCGCTCGTTCGACCAACGTCAGGATATGCAAACTGCCGCCGGTTTTGGCGGTACGGCGCGCGGCAAAGCGGAGCGCGAGGCGCGCCTCTTCGGTCTCATCAATTACAACCAGATAGGTGCGCATCGCCGTTTCCCCGTCGCGGCATTCATGTATTCGTATGAACCTGCGTCATTTCCAATCGCAGTGCAAGCAATAGCCGCTTGACGCTGGGGAAACCAAGCCCTTATGCCGCTTCGACAAATCCAGACCATAAACAGGATGCCCTGATGCCCATCGAGCTCAAAATGCCCGCACTGTCCCCCACCATGGAGGAGGGCACGCTTGCCCGCTGGTTGGT
The DNA here is from genome assembly GCA_937873665.1 of uncultured Sphingorhabdus sp. Next base: position 276,914 of record CALMYW010000393.1, on the reverse strand, counting down.
GAAGGAAGGCGACAACGTGTCGTCGGGCGATCTGATTGCCGAGATTGAGACCGACAAAGCGACGATGGAGTTTGAAGCGGTCGATGAGGGCGTGATTTCGCAGATTTTGGTCGCCGAAGGCACGGACGGGGTGAAGGTCGGCACCGTTATAGCGATGATCCAGGGTGAGGATGAAGGGTCGGCGCCTGTTAAGGCTGCACCCGTCACCCCTGCGCAGGCAGGGGCCGTTGTTGTCGCTTCTCCTGCCCCCAAAGAAGAAACCTCCAGCGGTCCCGGCCTTCGCCGGGACGACGTTGTGGCCAAACCCGCACCTGCGGCACCGGTTGCAGCCTCCGGCGATCGCATCAAGGCCAGCCCGCTTGCGCGCCGCATTGCCGCCGACAAAGGCGTTGACCTCGCCGGTTTGACCGGCACCGGACCTAATGGGCGTATCGTCAAGGCTGATGTCGAAGGTGCCTCAGCCAAAACCGCTAGTGCTGAGCCTGTCGAAGCACGGGTTACAACCGAGAGCCGCCCTTCGACAGGCTCAGGGCTTGCGGTACAAAATCAACCGGTCCCCGATTTCGGCATCCCGCACGAGGTGGTCAAACTCAGCAATATGCGCAAAACGATCGCGCGCCGCCTGACCGAGAGCAAGCAGCAGGTGCCGCATATCTATCTGACGGTCGACGTCCGGCTCGACGCACTGCTCAAGCTGCGCGGCGAGCTCAACGCCAGCCTCGAAAGCCGCGGCGTCAAGCTGTCGGTCAACGATATGCTGATCAAGGCACTGGCGCTGGCACTCATTCAGGTGCCCAAATGCAATGTCAGCTTTGCGGGCGATACCATGCTGCAATATAGCCGCGCCGATATCAGTGTTGCGGTGTCGGTGCCCACCGGCCTGATCACCCCGATCATCGTCGATGCCGCGAACAAGTCGCTCTCGACCATCTCGACCGAAATGGGGGCACTTGCCGCCAAGGCGAAAGACGGCAAACTGCAACCCCACGAATTCCAGGGCGGCACCGCCTCTATCTCGAACATGGGCATGATGGGCATCAAGCAGTTTGAAGCCGTCATCAATCCACCGCAAGCGATGATCATGGCGATCGGCGCAGGTGAAAAGCGCCCTTATGTGGTCGACGACGCGCTGGCTATTGCGACCGTGATGAGCGCAACGGGCTCTTTCGACCACCGCGCGATTGACGGCGCCGATGGGGCGATGCTGATGAAGGTCTTCAAGGAATTGGTTGAGAAACCTTTGGGGTTGGTGGCGTGAATGACCTGAAGAAAGAACTTGTTTTTCCGACCGTGGTTGGTGTCGTAACTGGCTTAGTGCTGTTGCTTGGTGGCATACTCGTGGAGCAATTACGAAAGCCTGATCCCGTACCGCCTGCTGAAATCATTTATGGTCAAATAAGCACAGTTGTCAGCAAAGACGATTTGTCGAAGCGCTTTCCAGAAAAATTCAATGATGAGGAAGAGAATAGCGCCCTATATATATCAACTGTTTTCATCAGGAACAATTCTGGCAGATCGCTCAAAAACTTGAACTTCGTGGTTTCTAGTCGTATTTTTAGAACTCCACGCTGGATGGATTTAGACATTGATGTTTCTGATGCTATTTTGGAATCCGCAATTGACGCCAATTCTATTGATAGTAACGGTACGTTAAGATTTACAATATCAAAGTTTGATAAGGATGCTGATATTGAAATTACGTTTAAATCTGATGATTTAGCATTTTTTCCTGAACTAGACACAACAAATTCAAACATCAAATTACGTGACGTATCGATCCCGCAATACGTATACGCCGCATCCACCGACAAAACAGGTGTTCGCTGGGATTTTGTTCTGGCATTGATTGGCGCATTGCTTGCTGCAATTGGAGCATATTTTGCTACAAAACAAAATGGACCCCCCAGAAATGTCTAACTACGACCTAATCGTCCTCGGTTCTGGCCCCGGTGGCTATGTTGCCGCCATCCGCGCCGCGCAGCTCGGCCTGAAAACCGCGATTGTCGAGCGTGAAAATCTCGGCGGCATCTGCCTCAACTGGGGGTGCATCCCGACCAAGGCGTTGCTGCGCTCGGCGGAGATCTATCATTATATGCAGCATGCGGGCGATTACGGGCTGACCGCGGCGAATATCAGTGCGGATATCGATGCGGTGGTGAAGCGCTCGCGCGGCGTTGCCAAGCAGCTCAATCAGGGCGTCACGCATCTGATGAAGAAAAACAAGATCACCGTCCATATGGGCGATGGCAAACTGACCGCGCCCGGCAAGCTTACCGTCACCAAGGATGGCAATGCCGAAGAGCTGACCGCGAAGAATATCATCATCGCCACCGGCGCCCGCGCCCGCGACCTACCGTTCGCGCCCGCCGACGGCAAACGCATCTGGACCTATCGCCACGCAATGGTGCCGCCCGAAATGCCCAAGAAGCTGCTCGTCATCGGCAGCGGTGCGATCGGTATCGAATTTGCGAGCTTCTATAACGATATGGGCGCGGAAGTGACCGTTGTGGAAATGATGGACCGCATCGTACCGGTCGAGGATGCCGACGTTTCGACCTTCCTTGAAAAGGCGTTGAAAAAGCAGGGCATGACGATCCTGACCGGGGCAGGGGTGCAGTCGCTGAAGGCTAGCGCCACCGGCGTCACTGCCGAAATCAAGGATAAGGACGGGAAGGTCGCCAAATCCGAATTCACCCACTGCATCGTCGCCATCGGCATCGTGCCCAATACGGAGAATATCGGGCTGGAGGCGCTGGGTGTCGCAACCGAGCGCGGGCATATCAAGACCGATCCGATGTGCCGCACCAATGTGCCCGGTCTTTGGGCGATAGGTGACGTTACCGCGCCGCCATGGCTCGCGCACAAGGCAAGCCATGAAGGCGTAATTGCCGCCGAAGCCATTGCCGGCGGCCATCCGCACGCGATGGATCCGAAGAACATTCCGGGCTGCACCTATTGCCACCCGCAGGTCGCCTCGGTCGGGCTGACCGAAGCCAAAGCCAAAGAAGCAGGCTACGAAGTGAAGGTCGGCAATTTCCCCTTCATCGGCAATGGCAAGGCCATTGCGCTGGGCGAGGCGGAAGGTTTCATCAAGACCGTGTTCGACGCCAAGACCGGCGAGCTATTGGGCGCGCATATGGTCGGCGCGGAAGTCACCGAGCTGATTCAGGGCTATACCATCGGCAAGACAGCCGAACTGGTCGAGGCCGATTTCATGCACACCGTCTTCCCGCACCCGACATTGAGCGAAATGATGCATGAGAGCGTGCTGGGAGCCTATGGCAAGATGTTGCACATGTGAGTGAGCAACCGCTGCTGCCATAACATCGCGACACCCTGAAACAAGTTCAGCATGACGGCCTTCGATAATTGACGTCATCCGATTTTTCCTCTGTCCTACCGCCGTCCAATCTGCCTAATGTCCGGAAACGAGATTCGGGAGACAACAGACATGGGCATAAGCGTGAACTTTCTGAGAAATGCTGGGGTTTTGGCGATAGCGGCGCTATCCGTTCACTCAGCGCCCCTACTGGCCAACACCGTCATCACCGGTGCGCGGATGCTGGATGTGATCACCGGCAAGATGGTCGACTATCCTGCTATTTTTGTCGACGACAATGGCCGCATCACCAGCATTGCCGATGCCCGCACTGTCAAATGGGGCAGTGACGTCTCGCATATCGATCTGGGCGAAAAGACGCTTCTCCCGGGCCTTATCGACATGCATGTCCATCTTGATGGGCCTGCCGATATTGGCGGCTATCGCGGTCTTGAATTTACCGATAGTTTCTGGGGCATGACGGCTGTTGGCGCCGCCAAATCCATGCTTGACGCCGGCTTCACCACGGTACGCAATGTCGGGTCTGGTGACCGAAACGACATCGGCCTCAAGCAGGCTATCGACAATGGTTATGCGGTCGGCCCTCGCATAGTGCCTGCAAGCTATGCGCTGGGAGCGACCGGCGGCCATTGCGACTCCACGTTCCTTCCGCCGAGCCTGGAGAAGGACGGGAAGGAAGAAGGCATTGGCGACAATGCTGACGAGCTGCGCTATCAGGTCCGCCGCCAGCGCAAATATGGTGCCGAAGTCATCAAGGTCTGCGCAACGGGAGGGGTCTTCTCGCGTAACACCGAGCCCGGCCAGCAGCAGCTTTCGGAAGAGCATTTGAAGGTCATCGCTGACGAGGCGCACCAATGGGGTATTCGCGTCGCCGCCCACGCCCATGGCGGCGATGGAATCAAGGCCGCGATCAAGGCGGGTATCGATACGATTGAGCATGCCAGCCTGGTCGACGATGAAGGCATCAAACTGGCCGCTTCCCGTGCCCGCCCGGTCTGGTTCTCGATGGATATCTACAACACCGAATACACCCAGGCCGAAGGTGCCAAGAATGGTGTGCTTGAGGATAATCTGCGCAAGGATCGCGAAGTCGCCCAGATCCAGCGTGATAACTTCCGCAAGGCGCACAAAGCGGGCGTGAAGATGGTCTTTGGCTCCGATGCCGGCGTGATGCCGCACGCAGATATCGGCAAGCAATTCCGCGTGATGGTCGAATATGGGATGACCCCGCTGGAAGCGATACAGGCCGCTACCCGCAATGGTGCACAGGCGCTGGATCGTGAAAAAGATGTGGGCGCCATCGCGGTCGGCCGTTATGCCGATATTATTGCAGTCGACGGAAATCCGTTGAACGATGTCCGCGAACTCGAGTCGGTCGACGCGGTTGTAAAAGGTGGCAAACGCATCCGCTAAGCTGATGAGTTCAGCAATGATTCAGTTGCAATATGCAACATTGCGGCATCGTCGCAGATTATGATATTCATTGTCTGCGGGAAGACAACACGTTCGCTAAAAAACTGGGGAGCAACGTTTTATGATGTTTACAAGCATGGCGCTGGCCATGGCGCTCAACATGGCTGCCATGAAAGGTGATTTGATGGATGAAGCCAGAAAGAGCTTCAACAATTGCCTTATCAAAGAACATAATGAATCCGTCAAAATGAAGCGGAGCGGTTCGGAATTTAACGAGGCTATTCAGAAAGCATGCCCGACTGAAAAGCAGACCTATTTCGACATGCTGGTAAAATCTGAAAAAGGCTTTGGCTCCAAACAAGCGGATGCAGAGCAATATGCCCGCGAAGAGATCCAGATGATGATCGATGGGACCACCAGTGCCTTTGGTGAAAACCGCGACAACGGTGGTCAATTGGCCGAAGAGAAATAGAGGTTGGCGGACAGGGTGTCCGCCAAGGATTTGGTTTATCTAAATGAAAATAAATAATTTATTTTTATAGAGAGAACTCCTTTCCCTCAAATTTTCCCACATGGCTGTTCATGGGAAGGTGTGCCCAGCAGTTTATGATGCTTTAGCATAGCCGGATGCCACGATTTTCAAAGGCCGCTCAATCAGCCTGATATGCGTGTCGTTAGCTCAGCATTTTGCGGACTTGGTGCTGACAACTCAGTTGTCAGCGCGGAAAATATGATTCATAATTGGGTCGTTAAATCCTTCGGTCAGTCCCGAGGGTGAGGCGTGGAAACCTCTAACCACTAGCGCCGGTCAGACTTTGTCTGGCCGGGTGGCCGCTACGCATGTCCAGGGTCCGCCTAAAGGTGGCGGCGCTCTGTGCTAGTGCAGGGTTTCCAACACCCGGCTTGGGTCTGCCTCTTTCGTTATGGTGGAGGCAAAACCGGTGCAGAAACAATCAACGATCTTTGACGATAACGCCCTGCAGCTGCGCGCGAGTGACATTGTTGCTGCTTGGGATGCTGGCTACACTACTGGCGCTGAGCTGCGGACTCTCGCATCTTTGTTCTTTGACGAATTCGCCGAAGATTATCTCGCCGATATACACGGCTGCGGCATCGAAGAGATGCGTGGGATGCTTGGCGTAGACAAAATTGCTCCGCCTTTCCTTGCGATCCCGGTGGCGCGGCTTGCAGCAAATATCGAATTGCTTCTGGCCCATGCAGTCGAATGTCGAACAACTCCGAAAGTCGATGCCGATCCAGACGATGTCTCTGACGACATGTTCGCCCGGCATGACGATCTGTCGAAGATCATCCACGCGCATTGCGATAATGCGGAGATCAACCGCAACTATCCGCTTTATGCGACGCGTTGCTACCGGTTGATCCAGCGGGTGATGTCGGTGCTGATCCTTGCCGGTGGCGACGCGAAGGCCTTCGAGAAGGCGATTGCCGATGCGCAAAGTCGGGCAAGGGAAGAATGGGCAGGATCAGGCAATGAACCTGATACGTTGGTAACCAAACCCAACGGCGGGCCAATCTACATCCCGCTGTTCGATATTGGCGAACTTATTCTGCGCAATACCGACATCATCGCTGCCTGGGATCAGGGATTGATGACCTGGCCAGAGCTGCGGGTGCTCGCCGAGTTGTTCTACGCCGAGAATGCGGCATTTGTGCTGGCCAAGGCTTGTGGCAGCGATGCCGATGAAATCCACTGCCTTTGGAATAGCGAAGGCTTGGCCGATCCGTTTCTGGGTGTCCCGCTTGCCCGCTTTGCTGACAATGTTGGACAGATAATCGCCTTCGCAAATGAGCATGGCGCGCTTGAGCAACAGCATTTGCTGGGCAAAATCGGCAAGACGGCAGTCGACGCCTTTCAGAAACGGCATGGCACGGCCATCGAAGCCATAGCTTATGCGCCTTTGGCTTGCGATGAGCTATATAACGACCAGCCCAAATATGTGGCCAGTCTCAACAGTCTCTATCCGCCGATCTGGGCTCGCGCGCTGGAAATTGGCTATCAAGTCGGCGATTTCCAAGCTGTCATTGCGAAAGCGCAGCGAGGTGACCTGTGAGGGCTCTCTTGCTTATAGTCGTACCCTTGCTGGCGCTAATGCCGACATCCGTCTTGGCAACACCTGCCGAAGATGCGCTCGCGGCGTTCCTCCACAAGAAATACAACAAGTCGGGTGGTCTGCTTGGAGCAATCATTCCCAACACACCAACAGGCTATGCCGCTGACCATGAGGGCCGCAAAGACGATGGCAGCTATTGGTCCAGTGCCTATTTCAACGCGCTCAATGTCTCGACCGCAGGCGGGCCGCAACGTTCACTCGCCAAGCATTGCGAGAAGGCCATGCGCCTGCTCCTCGACGGCGGTGCAGGCGATGACTGGGTGTTTGCGCTGGGCGGGACGGGGGCGATCACGGTCGGCGGGGCTGGCAGCGACTTTCTGTACAACTCGAGCTACAAGGGCCAGCTGTGGGGTGACGGGCTTGATGGGCGCGGTGCGTCGAACACGGGGTCTGGCACCGACGATACCTTCTGGTGGAGCGCGGGCAGCTTCATCATGGATGCGGGGAAGAATGACCGGCTGCAGCTGTTCGGGCTGCCGATGGTGGGCGGGTCGAACGCGCTTTATTACGGGGTTGGCCTCGAACGCGCGGTGGCGCGCGATTTTCTGCTGCCCTGGGTGACCTATGGCGTGACCGAGAGCGGGCAGTTGCTGGTCGAGGCCAGCTTTGGCGAGCAGTTAAACCCGGCGATGGGCGAAGACGCGATCCTTGAGGTTGCGATGGTGGTCGAGAACTGGGATCCGGGTGATCTGGGGATCGAGTTCATCGTCAAGGGCGGCGGCGACGAGATGTCGCTGTTCAAAAGCCTGTTCAAACTGCTGGGCGCGCAGGCTGGTGCCAGATCAAGTAATAGCACAAGTATTAATGTAAATTATTCGGGAGCGAGTGGAAGGTGCCGTGCGGATATGCTTGAAGCGGCGAATGATAACGGGATGATTCTGCGAGGGGTTGCGTGATGGTTTACAGTATTGGTGTTAGATATCCCTACCCGATCAACATCGGAACCAGCTTCCCTGACGCAAACGAAGATGCCGACCGAGACGTCGCGTTTCTGAATCCGGAGGAGATCGACACTGTGTCGCTGAACCGGAAACGCGCCCTGACAAGCGGCTATCCCGTTGATCCCGCAACCGTTCCGACCAAATTATGTTGGGAAAGCAAGCGCTATGACCCGACAGATTTTATCGTGTCACGCGGTACGTTGGTTGTTTCGGAGCGTGTTCGCGAGATCATCGAGAGATTTGAACCCGGCGTACACCAGTTATTGCCGGTCGATGTGTATCGGCCCAAGGCGGATGCTCCAATTGCCCGCTATTATTGGCTGGTTGTGTGTAACCGCATTGATAGTGTGGATGAGAAAAAAACTACCTTCGTCTGGACAGGCGATAAGTCAAACGAGCGAGGTCTATGGCTGTCAGAAGGCGACGAATCACGCCAATTGGTGTTCAACAAGGCTCAAATCGATGCCCGTCACATTTGGCGTGACAAATTCCTGGCTGCGGGTGTGTTGGTTAGCGAAGAGCTAATGATGGCGTTTTCGGAAGCAGGCATTTCAGGCTTGGAATCAATGAAATACGCAAGCGTCTAATTGCGCTCGGGGGGCATATAATATGGTAGCTTTTGAAGAACTGTTGCGACCAACGACGCTGCTTGACCTGATCGGCCCGCGCGTTGGACGGCTGAGCGGTTTGCAGGGCGCGCACCTGATTGGCGAGAAGTTTTGGCTCGATAATCTCGGTTTCCTTGATGATCTCGGCTTCGGCATAGGCCGTAATGCTATCGCCAATGGCAGCCTTGCGCCGGAGACCGGACGCGGCGGCTATGCGCTGGGGGTTTCCGTGCACAGCGGACAGCAGCGCGGATCGTTTGACCGGCTCCAGTTCAGCACTTCCAATTTAGGTGGACCCAAGTTCCTAAATCAAATTCGCGAAAAATTGATTGCCGCCGAAACTGCCTTCGCCGACGATCCCATAGGCGTTTAGCGTCGAAAGCCATTGCGCGCGGTGCTTTGCATTTCGCCAAATCTTGTTGGTTTCGGCAAATACCTTTGCCGCAGCTTCCCGAAATGTCGGGACTCCTGCTTCTTTTCTCCGTTCAAAGATTGGATCGATACCCGCTTCCATCTGTGATCGAACTCGTCCCGCGCGCTCACGGGCCAAAGCTAAAGACACTTTCTTCGCGCTGCCCAAACCAATGTCTCGTCGTCTTCCGTCCTTTTGTATACGGCATACCCAAGATTGTGATCCGGTTCGGCCGACAACTAGAAAGAGTCCATCCCCGTCAGAATGGCGACCTGGCTTCTTAAGCGAACGAATCACGGAGGCAGTAAGTCGCGCCATATCTTTCCCACATTTTTTCCCACACTGCATACTGAACAACACTAAACACGAATGAACAAAGCTGCACAGAAATGAACATTATGTCACGGATAAACCGTGATTTATTGAACATATATGCATTTCGGGGAATAGCAAGATGGCGGACAGGGTGGGATTCGAACCCACGGTGAGCTTGCACCCACGCCGGTTTTCAAGACCGGTGCCTTAAACCACTCGGCCACCTGTCCGCGCTGCGGGTCGCCCTAGACAGGAATTGCCGCGCTGGCAAGCGTGGCTATGGGCAAAACTGTAGCCACGCGGTGCGCATTTTACGCCAGGGCGCGAACTTTTTTTAACCGCTGCACCTATTCCATGTTATCGTTAATGCGTTCTAAGCGTGGAGGATTTGTGGCGTTGCGTATCGGGAAATGGCCGGTCGACGGTTTGGCAGTTGCGATATTGCTGGCGGTGGCCAGTCCGCCCGCTGCGCTTTCCGCGCAGCAATCGTCTGAGATATCCGCCGAACAAAGCCATTCACACGCTTTTGCCCAATATCTGCAGACTGTCCGTGCCCGTGCCGAACGGGAAGGGGTCAGCAAGGCAACACTCGATCGCGTTATCCCGACGCTGACCTATCTTCCACGCGTTGTGCAGCTGGACCGGGGCCAACCGGAAACTCCAGGTGCAGCGCCGATCCCGGATTTCGAACCCTATCGGCGCAAGCATGTTGATGCCGCGCGCGTCAACCGTGGCCGCTCCAAATATACAGAGTTGCGCCCGTTGCTGCGGCGGATCGAGAATGAAACCGGCGTCCCGGAAGAGGTGATGATTGCCATTTACGGGCATGAAACGAATTACGGCGCCGTGATGGGCAATTTCCATGCGCCCGACGCGCTCGCTTCGTTGGCATTCGAAGGCCGCCGTCGCGACCTGTTCGAGTCGGAACTTGTCGCTGTTCTTAAGATGATTGACCGCGGTGTGCCCAGCTATGCGATCACCGGCAGTTGGGCGGGTGCACTCGGTCGTCCGCAATTCCTGCCTTCGGTTTACCTGCGGCTCGCCCGTGATGGCGATGGCGACGGCTATGCCGATATCTGGAAAAGCGAAGTCGATGCGATGACGTCGATTGCCAATTATCTGATGAATGCGGGTTGGCGCCGCAACGAACCCTGGGGCTTTGCCGTCAATGTGCCTGCCTCGCTCGACCGCAATGCTATCAAGAGCACCATGGTACCGACCCGCTGCACGCGCGTATTTGCCCGTCACAGCCGCTGGATGCGGATATCGGAATGGAAGCAACGCGGGGTCAGCGTGCAAAATGGCGTCTGGCCTGACGACACTATGCAGGCAGCTTTGATCGAACCTGATGGGGAAGGTCAGACGGCATATTTACTGGGCAGCAACTATCGCGCGATATTGGACTATAATTGCTCCAATTTTTACGCTCTTTCGGTGGGGTTGCTTGCAGATGCGGTTCGAAACTAGACTATTGACCAGCACAGCTGCGCTCTTGGCGTTGGCGTCGTGCGGCGGTGGCGGCGATGCCGTTGCAACTGCAAGTTCGACCTCGGTTGAACGAGTGAGCGATTATCCAGTGACGCTGGGAGAGCCGTTCACCGTTGGTGCGACGAAATATTCGCCCGAAGATGCCGCGCTCTATGACGATGTGGGTCTTGCCGGTATATATGGGAGCGAACCGGCAGGGAAATTGACGGCCAATGGGGAGGTTTTCACTGCTTCCACTATCTCTGCCGCGCACAAGACATTGCCGCTTCCAAGCTATGTTGAGGTCACTGCGCTCGATACCGGGCGGACCATATTGGTGCGTATTAACGATCGGGGGCCAATGACCAACGACCGGCTGATTGACCTTTCCGAAGGCGCAGCCCGGCAATTGGGTATCGTCGAAAAAGGCACAGCCGGCGTTCGGGTGCGCCGCGTCAATCCGCCAGAAAATGAAAAATCTGCCTTACGGGCAGGGCAGGCCGCGACATTGCGGATGGACACGCCGGAATCGCTTTTGAAAGTATTGCGCGACAAATTGGCAAAGCAGGCCAAGCCTATAATCGCCGTTGCTCCGCCGGATAATCCGGCGCCGGTGGTTCCCGTAACGAAAGAAGCTGCCAAACCCACGAAACCTGTGCTTGCGGCGAAAAAGGAAGCTGCCAAACCCGCACCGGCCGCGGAAAAGGCCAAAGCGGAAGTCAAACCCAAAGCTGCAACAGGCGGATCCTATGTTGTGCAGTTGGCAGCCTTCGCCTCTCGCGCCAATGCCGATGCGCTTGCCAAGAAACTGAACGCCTCTGTTGTGCCGACTGGTGATGGGAAACTGTTCAGGGTACGTTTCGGGCCTTTTGTAAGCGAGAAGGAAGCGCAAGCTGCTCTCGCCGATGCGAAAAAGCGCGGCTATCCACAGGCAAGGCTGCTCCGCGAATAGCTTTGACTGGCGAAGCGCGCATTCGCCGGTTATCGAGCCAGTATGCGTCTGCTTTTGCCTTTCATAATGCTTTGTGTGGCTCATCCAGCCTGGGCAGACGGAGCGATGTACAGGACGCAGGCCCCCATCGCCTATCTTGTCGATGCACATAGCGGCGTCGTGTTGCTCGACAAAGCGGGCGACAAGCGTATCCCGACCGCTTCAATGGCAAAAATGATGACCGCCTATATTGCCTTTGAGGCGATCAAATCGGGCAGGCTCGATCGGCAGCAAAAATTTGCCGTACGTCCGCAAAGCTGGGTCAAATGGAACAATCGCGGATCGAGCATGTTCCTTAAATCAAAACAGCAGGTCAGCGTGGAGGATTTGCTGCACGGCATCCTGACACTTTCGGGCAATGATGCGTCGGTGGTATTGGCCGAGGGGATCAGTGGCAGCGAAAAGGCTTTTACCGCAGAAATGAATGCAGCCGCCGAGCGACTAGGCATGCAAGATAGCCGGTTCGGCACTGCCAATGGGTGGCCGGACAAGGGCGGCACCTTTTCAACAGCGCGCGATCTGGGCGTGCTCGCCAAACGGATTATAGAGGACCATCCGGACCTGTTCCGCGAATTCTTTAGCCAGCGAAGCTTCAGATGGAACAATATCGTTCAGTCCAATCGCAACCCTTTGCTCGGCGCAGTCGACGGAGCGGACGGGATGAAAACCGGGCACAGCAGCGAGGCCGGTTATTGCCTGGTCGGCACCGCGCAACGCGGGCCCCGACGCTTGATAATGGTGGTTGCGGGTTTGCCAACAATGCAATCGCGTGTTGACGAAGCGCGGGCGATGATGCGCTGGGGCTTTGATAACTGGCAGGAAAAGCCGCTATTTGTAGAAGGACAGCAAGTAACGAAAATCCCCGTCCAACTTGGAACCGAGGCTGCTGTTGAGGCAATTGCTGCCCACAAAATATCGATGCTGGGATTGAAGGGCGCTCTCGCAAAACCCCGAATTACGATGCGCTACACAGAACCACTAAAGGCGCCGCTACGTAGAGGCGAAACGGTGGGCGTACTGACGGTTCATTATCCCGATGGTTTGCAACAAAAATTTCCGCTGGTTGCAGCGAATGATGTACATAAAGCCAACTTTATACAACGCGCGTGGAATGGCTTTATGTCGCTCTGGAGCATGGCAGCATGACTGAGGGGCGGTTCATTTCGATCGAAGGCGGCGAAGGCGCGGGCAAATCGACGCAGATTGCGCTGCTCGCCGAAAAGCTGAAAGCGCTTGGCCTGTCAGTCGATTTGACCCGTGAGCCGGGCGGAACCGAAGGTGCTGAAGCGATCCGCCAGTTGTTGCTCGGGGGAGGAGACGAACGCTGGGGCGCATCTGCCGAAGCCATGCTCTTCGCCGCCGCACGCAGCGACCATGTTGAAAAACGCATCAAGCCCGCAGTGGCACAGGGCATTTGGGTAATCTCTGATCGTTTCCTCGACAGCAGCCGCGCCTATCAAGGAGCCAGCCTGGGTCTGAGCGACGCCGTTATCATGGATCTACACCGGATCGGCAGCGGGGGTTATTTGCCGGATCGGACGATTATACTCGATTTGCCGCTTGAAGCTTCGCGCCTTCGGACACAGGCCCGCGATGGTGACAGTACGGACCGTATCGGAGGACGCGACGATGCATTCCACCAGCGGGTTCGCGACGCTTTCCATCAAATAGCGGATTCCGAGGCTGAACGTGTTCGATTGGTCGATGCCATTGGAACGCCGGAAGAGGTTTCGGGGCGCATCATTGCAGAGATTGCAGACCTTCTGCCATGACCCGGATATTCGGCCATGACGCGCATTTCCAAAACTTCGCGAATGCTTTGGCGAGCGGACGACTGCATCATGGCTGGATTTTGGCAGGACCGCGCGGGGTAGGGAAGGCCGGTTTTGCGCTGGAAGCAGCGCGAATGCTTGTCGATCCCGAAAACCGCTACGCTTCGATGGTCGAACACCGCACCCATCCCGACATCATTTGGGTCCAGCGACTGCCCAAGGAAGCCCCGAAAGAGGGCGAGGCAGCCGATCCCGATGCAGAGCTCAAGCGCAGCATCGCGATCGACCAGATCCGTAGCGTGCAACACAGCCTGACTACGCGGCCATCGATGGGGCCGAAGCGTGTGGTTATCATTGATGCGGCCGATGATCTGGAACGGGGAGGGGCCAATGCCCTTCTGAAATCGCTCGAAGAGCCCCCGGTAGGGACTTATTTCATTCTCATCAGTCATGCGAGCGACCGGCTACTGCCAACGATCCGCTCGCGCTGCCAGCTGATGCGCTTCGATGCGTTGAGCGATGCCGACATGCGACAGGCGTTGCAGCAGGCTTTGCCACAGGCTTCGTCAAACGAAGTCGATGCGCTGGTGCGTTCTGGTCGAGGATTGCCAGGGCAAGCAATGACACTTGCGGGGATGGATTTCGGCGCAATAGAGGGCATAGCTGATGAAATTGTTCGCAGCGGCGATCCCACCAACAAATTACGCACCAAATTGGCTGAGACTTTATCTGTGAAAAATGCGCAGGCCAGTTATGAGGCGTTCTTGCGCTTTGTACCGGTCAGGATAGCAACCATTGGCCGTACCCTCGATGCAGGAACGGCAATCAAGGCGGTTGATGCCTTTCACGAAGCCGACAGGCTTGCTGCGCGCGCCATCGGGCTGACACTTGATAAACAGGCGGTTCTCCTCCAAATGGGCAACCTGCTGGCCAGCCTGCAAAATCGCGGCTGATTGGCCCCCTTTTTTGCAGACAGAAATGACCATGTCGGAACCATATTACATCACAACCGCGATCGCTTACCCCAATGGCCGCCCGCATATTGGCCATGCCTATGAAGCGATTGCCACCGATGCCATCGCCCGTTTCCAGCGCTTGATGGGGCGCGATGTCCGGATGGTGACCGGTACCGACGAACATGGACTGAAAATGGATCAGACGGCGCGTGCCGCAGGGCGCGAAACGCTGGAATTTGCTGATGAAATGTCATCCTATTTCAAAAGTATGTGTTCGGAACTTAATATTTCCAACGACGTCTTCATGCGTACCAGCGATAAAAGGCATCACGAAGCCAGCATAGCGCTGTGGAAAGCGATGGAGGCAAGTGGCGACCTATACCTTGATCGCTATGAAGGATGGTATTCGGTCCGCGACGAAGCCTATTATGGCGAGGAGGAACTGTCCGAAGGGGAAGGGGGAGTCAAACTATCGCCCCAAGGCACGCCCGTTGAATGGACCGTCGAGGAAAGCTGGTTTTTCCGCCTATCCAAATATCAGGATGCATTGCTCGTGCATTATCGCGACCATCCCGAATTCATACGTCCTGAAAGCCGGAAGAACGAGGTTTTGCGCTTCGTCGAGGGAGGACTCAAGGATTTGAGCGTTTCGCGCACCAGCTTTGACTGGGGCGTACCGGTTCCGGGATCTCCGGGGCATGTGATGTATGTGTGGGTCGACGCTCTGACGACCTATCTTTCCGGGATCGGTTTTCCGGATAAAGAGGGAGATTTCAGCCGCTTCTGGCCCGCCAATGTTCACATCATCGGCAAGGATATTGTCCGTTTCCACGCTGTATATTGGCCAGCATTTCTGATGTCTGCAGGGCTACCGCTGCCGCAACAAATATTTGGTCACGGTTTCATTCTCGCCCGCGACGGCGCCAAAATGGGCAAATCTGCGGGCAACGCGGCCGATCCGCTCGAACTGGCTGAACGCTACGGCGTGGACCAGCTTCGTTATTTCCTGCTGCGCGAAGTCAATTTCGGGCAGGATGGCAGCTGGAGCGAGGAAGCAATTGTAACGCGGTCCAACGCAGAACTCGCCAACAGTTTCGGTAATCTGGCACAGCGAACCCTGAGCCAGATTTTCAAGAACTGTGACGCCTATCTGCCTGCGATCCACGGGCACACCGATGAAGACAATGCATTGTTTGACCTGGTAGGAAAAACGGTTTCGGAAACAATTCCGACGGCATTTGAAAATCTCGCTCTGTCGCAAGCGGCTGAAGCCTGGATTACTGCCGTAAGTGCCTGCAATGCCTATATTGATGCACAAGCGCCATGGGCTTTGAAAAAGACAGATACCGCTCGCATGGAAACGGTTTTGGCGACGCTGTATATCTGCATAGCCCAATTGGCCGTGGCGATTTCACCAATCATTCCAGCGGGCGCCGGTAAAATGCTCGATACGATGGGAGTTGCACCAGAATTGCGTAATTTCGCAGGGATAATGAGCCACTGGTATGCGCCGCTCGCCGAAGCCGATTTTAGACTGGAACAACCGCAAGGTGTCTTTCCACGACTGGAACTCCCGGCGGAAGAATAAGCCATGTTTGTCGATTCCCACTGTCACCTGAATTATAAAGGCCTGGTCGAGCAGGAAAGTGAAGTGCTTGAACGCGCCCGTGCGGTGGGGGTGGGCGCGATGCTCAACATCTCTACCCGCGAAAGCGAATGGGATGCCGTCATCGGCTTGGCGGAACGCGAGAAGGGGGTTTGGGCTTCGGTTGGCATCCATCCGCATGAAGCCGATCAACATGGTGATATAACCAGCGGAAAACTTATCGAAAAATCCCGGAATCCGCGCGTTATCGGGATCGGCGAGACCGGGCTCGACTATTATTATGATTATAGCGACCGCGAACAGCAAAAGGCCTGTTTCCGCCAACACATTGTGGCGGCTCGTGAAACCGCTTTGCCGATCATCGTCCATACACGCGATGCCGAAGAAGACACTGCGACTATCCTGAGCGAGGAAATGGAGCAGGGACCCTATCCCGGTGTAATCCACTGCTTCACCGCCAGTGCAGATTTCGCCCGGATTGCACTCGATCTGGGGCTCTACATATCGCTTTCAGGTATAGTCACCTTTAAAAATGCCAAGGATTTACAGGATATTGCGCGTACAATTCCAGACGACCGTTTGCTGATTGAAACCGATTCACCGTTCCTCGCGCCCGTTCCGCATCGTGGCAAAACCTGCGAACCAGCCTTTGTCAGCAATACCGCACAATTTCTCGCGCAATTGAAAAATGTTTCTGTAGAGCGGCTTGCAGAGACAAGTACTCAAAACTTCTTCAATCTGTTCAACAAAGCAAATCCCAATGGATAGGCTTGCGACGCCAGAAGCGGTCTACGCCATCATCATATTGGTGGTGATCGCCAGCGGACTGGTCGCAAGACGACTTCCACTGCGCCAATATGCTAAGATGATTTTTGCCTGGGTCGGCATTTTTGCTGTGGTCTTTGTCGGTTTCAGTTTCCGACCTGAACTGTCGATGATGTGGAATCGCGTTAAAGGCGAACTAACCGGCGCACCCCGTCAAACTATTGCAGGTGAAACTTTGAGGCTGGTTCGGCAGGATGATGGCCATTTCTGGCTGCGGGCGTCGATCAACGGAGTAGAAGCCGACTTCATGGTCGATAGTGGTGCGTCAACCACTGCGGTCGGTGCTGCTTTAGCCAAAGAAGCCAGAATTGAACTGGATGGCCGATCAACCGAACTGGAAACAGCCAACGGTATCATTGAAGCGAAACTTGGAGAGGTTCGTACATTCCGCGTCGGCGATTTGCAGATTGATGATCATTCGATCGTCATCGCCGATAATTTTGGCGACACCAATGTCGTTGGCATGAACTTCCTTGATAGCTTTGATAGCTGGACGGTGAAGGGCGATGTGATGGAGCTTAAGCCTTGATGGGGCTTTCCTCGCTCAGGCAAATATACAATTTAACATAATATATATTATCGTACTTAATTATGGATTGGCTATGACACCCCCCTCAATTGAAAAGCTTGCGGAAATCATGGCAAAACTGCGGACTCCGGTATCAGGTTGTCCGTGGGATCTGGAGCAGACTTTCTCGACGATTGTACCTTATACGATCGAGGAAGCTTATGAGGTTGCTGACGCCGTTCAACGCAATGACATGGCGGCACTCAAGGATGAACTTGGCGACCTGTTGCTTCAGGTCGTGTTTCACAGCCGCATGGCCGAAGAAGCTGATCTGTTCAATTTGCAGGATGTGATCGACAGCATCAGCGACAAGATGATCCGTCGCCACCCACATGTCTTTGGAGGCGTCGAAGCGGACACCGCAGATGCCGTCGTCACCAATTGGGAAACGATCAAGGCTGCCGAACGCCAGAATAAGTTGCCCGACACATCTGCACTTGCCGATGTCGCCTATGCACTGCCTGCGTTACTGCGCGCTCAGAAGTTGCAAAAACGTGCATCGCGCACAGGCTTCGACTGGGACAAGGTCGAAGATGCAATCGCAAAACTCGATGAAGAAGTCGGTGAACTGCGTGGCGCGGAAACAGCAGAAAATAAAGCCGAAGAGGCCGGCGACTTGCTATTCGCCGCTGTCAACGTCTGCCGATTGGCCGGCGTCGATGCAGAAAATGCCCTAAAGGCTGCTAACCACAAATTTGAACGCCGTTTCCGGGCCATGGAACAGATTGCTGGCAATGAATTCCAAAAACTGGATCTGGATGCCAAGGAAGGTCTTTGGCAGCGAGTAAAGGCTTCCGAACGGAGTTAAACGTTCGGGTATAGCTTTTCATATTGGCCCCAGCCACGCGGGGTCAGTATGGCTGTAATATGCAAAACTCCGTCTTTTTCTTCGACCGAACAAACTTGCCCTTTTGAATGTAGCCAGGCCAAAACGTCACCCTGCGCGGCATCCAGCACGAGGTCACGCTCTATTCCGTCGGACGTTATCCGAGCGGCCAGCTGCTCGACAAAAAGATCAACGCCCTCACCCGTTTGCGCCGAAATCAGGAAACAATTGGGGGTTCGCTTGGCTAATTCAGACAGTTGCCCCCTCTCTTCGGCAGGCAACTTATCGCATTTGTTCCACAATTCGATAATCGGGGGGCTATCCCCTTCCCCATTCTCCCCGATGCCAAGTTCACGAAGGATTGATAGCACATCAGATCGTTGTGCCTCGGTGGATGGATGCGCGATATCACGCACATGGATGATATAGTCGGCGCTTGTTACTTCTTCGAGCGTAGCCCGAAAGGCGGCGACAAGCTGTGTAGGGAGGTCGGACACGAAGCCCACTGTGTCTGACAAGATTGCCTTTTCTACGCCAGGCAGCCTCACCTGACGCATTGTAGGATCGAGCGTTGCAAACAACAGATCTTCTGCCAGCACAGATGCCTTGGTCAAACGATTGAAAAGTGTGGATTTTCCGGCATTGGTATAGCCGACGAGCGCAATGGTTGGCCAGGGAGCCTTTTTCCGTCGAGCCCGGTGAATGCCGCGTGTGCGCTGGACCTGTGACAGCTCTTTGCGCAAGCGAGCCATCCGGTCTCGAATCATCCGCCTATCAGCTTCAATCTGCGTTTCCCCCGGTCCACCGAGAAACCCGAAGCCACCACGTTGACGCTCCAAATGGGTCCAACTGCGTACAAGTCGGCCTGCTTGATAGTCGAGATGCGCCAGCTCTACCTGTAATCGCCCTTCAGCCGTAGCGGCCCGTTCGCCAAAAATTTCCAGGATCAGGCCTGTCCGATCGATCACCTTGGCTTTGACCCGATCTTCCAGATTGCGTTGCTGTATCGGCGTCAACGCACCATCTATGATGAGAAGTTCAGCCGATTCATTCTCAACCAGTTGCGCAAGCTCATCGACCTGCCCCCCACCCAACAGCGTCGCTGCGCGCGGAGAGCGAACCCGATAATGGCGCGCCTCAATAACCTCCAGCCCGATGGCTGCCGCCAATCCGATAGATTCCTCAAGCCGGTACTCTGCATTGCCTGACGGCGTCCCGGGCAATTCGGGATATGCAATTATAGTGGGGGTGCCGCGGGAAAAACCGTCGTCTTCGTTACGGTTGAAGACGCTCAATCATCCACTCCGTCAGCATCCTTATTATATTCCGCAAGGTTGACGGTGCGCAGGGGCTGAATGGTCGACACGGCATGTTTGTAGACCAATTGCATCGTGCCATCGCGCTCAAGAAGCAGCGAAAAAAGATCATAGGCTGCAATCGAGCCCTGCAACATTACGCCGTTCACAAGGAACGTCGTAACCGGCTCTTTCTTGTCGAGCATCGCATAGAGGAACACATCTTGCAGCATACCCGCTCGGTGTTGCACATTGGACATCATTGCATCGAACATCGCGCGATCTGGCGATTGCGATGGCATGATTGTCGAAATGCTGTGTTTGTAGACCAGCTGCGATTGGCCATCACGACGGAGAAGCACGGAAAAATTATCAAACCAGGTGACAACGCCTTGCAACTTGACGCCTTTTACAAGGAACATCGTAACCGGGGTTTTCGATTTGCGGAGTGAGTTCAGGAACAGGTCCTGGAGGCCGTTATTTTTTTCAGTCATTATGCTTTCCTATTATGCTTTTGGGTCGGGAGAACATACCACAGCTGCCAAATTGGCCGCATTTGTAATCTATAACATGATAATCTTGCGCCGCGAATATGAAAATTGCGCTACACCAGTTCACAAAGTTGCAACATTGCGCCTCAATAATCTTCGTCTTCTCCACCTTCGCTGCTTTTGCGCACGACGATGCCCAGCAATTTCAATTTGCGATGGAGCGCAGACCGCTCCATGCCGACAAAAGCAGCTGTTTTCGAAATATTGCCCGAGAAACGGCGTATCTGGACCTGCAAATATTCGCGTTCAAAGGCTTCACGCGCCTCGCGCAATGGAGAGCCCATAATCGAACTTATCTGGCTGCCATAACCCGGATTGATGCCGTTGATTTCGGCGGGGAGCATGTCCGCATCAATCTGTTGCAGCCGATCCGCCGGAGCCAGGATGATCGTGCGTTCGATTATATTGCGCAATTGCCGGACATTTCCTGGCCAGTCACAAGCCTGCAAGGCGGCTACGGCATCTTCGGAAATTGTTGGTGCCGGGACGCGATGCTCGACGGCGAAACGGGCTGCATAATGGCTTGCCAGTGCGGGAATATCCTCGCGCCTTTCCGCAAGCGGCGGGATGGCGACCGGCACAACATTCAACCGATAAAACAGGTCCTCGCGGAAACGGCCGTTGGCGATTTCGTCCTGCAAGTCGCGCGCGGTTGCCGAAACGAAACGCACATCGACGCGTACCGGGCGACTGCCGCCTACGCGAACGAAGCTTTGCTCGGTCAATACGCGCAATATCTTGCCCTGCGTCGTCCAAGGCATGTCGGCAACTTCGTCTAGAAACAGCGTTCCGCCATGTGCCCGCTCGAGCATGCCGGCTTGGATCAACTGCCCATTTTCTTCGACGCCAAACAATTCCTCTTCGAACCTATCTGGAGACAGGCGGGCTGCACTTACCGAAATGAATGGATCGTCCATCCGCGGGCTCCAGCTGTGAAGCAGGCGTGCGGCGACTTCCTTCCCCACTCCCGCGGGCCCAGTGATTAGAAGGCGGCTTCCGGTTCCAGCCACCTTTTTAAGCGTCGCCCGCACCGCGTTAATAGCAGCAGAAGTTCCGGTCAGCTCTTCAGCCTGCCCCAACAGCGCCTTTAATGATGCGTTCTCCAGTCTAAGCCGTTGTGTTTCGGTCGCTCTTGCAACGAGATGGAGCAGCTTTTCTGCTTCGAACGGCTTTTCAAGGAAATCAACAGCGCCCGAAGAGATGGCGGCAACAGCGGTGTCTATATTACCATGTCCCGAAAAGACGATAACCGGCACATTGGCATCGCGCGCCTTGAACAGTTTGAGTAGTTCGAGCCCGTCCATGCTCGAACCACGCAGCCACACGTCGAGCAGTACCAGGGAAGGCAGGCGGTCGTCGAACGCTTCGAGAGCAGCTTCAGCGGTCGCTGCTGTACGCGTGTCATAGCCGTCATCCGAAAGGACACCGGCCACCAATTCACGAATATCGTCTTCGTCGTCGACAATGAGTATGTCGAGTGCCATCGTCCGATCCTATTCTGTTTTTTCACTTTGGCGGCCGACACCGCCCGTGATCACTGCATCTAGCCGAAGCAGATCGAAGCACATGGTCACAGTTGCACCGCCGCTGGCATTGTCATCAAAAGTCAGCGTGCCCTGATGTTCCTCTACAATCTTCTGAACAATCGCTAGCCCCAGCCCCGATCCGGTCGCTCTGGTAGTAACATAGGGCTCAACAATCCTGTCCCGCTCGGGTGGCAGGCCTATGCCGTTATCAGCAATCTGCACCGACAATTTTCCATCGCCCGTTTGTAACCGGACTTCGACACGCCCTTGCGATGCCTCCTCACGCTGCTTGATCGATTCGACTGCATTTTTGAGGATATTCGTGACAGCCTGCCCCAGTTGCCGCCGGTCTGCGAGCATGGAAAGCGGGGTTGCAGGTGGCTGATAGTCAAATTCGATATCCGTATTGGCAACTTCAAACAGGAATATGGCGTGACCGACAATGTCGCCCATATCCTCGTCGCGGAAAACAGGCTTCGGCATACGCGCAAAGGACGAAAATTCGTCGGCGATGTTACGTAAATCACCAACTTGGCGAATGATCGTTCCGGTCAGTTGATCGAAAACATCTGCACCCTCGTCGATCTGCTTGCCAAAGCGACGGCGCAGTCGTTCGGCTGCCAGTTGGATCGGCGTTAGGGGGTTTTTGATTTCATGCGCAATCCGGCGGGCCACGTCGGACCATGCGGCACGGCGTTGATCCGACAACTGTTGAGTGATGTCTTCAAAAGTAACGACCTGACCGCCCTCACCATCCGAAATCTTGATCGCCAGAGTTTGTGGTTCGGTTCCGTCACCGACCTGCAATATGGCATGCGACCGACCGTCGGCGGGCAAATCCTTTACAAATGGCGCAACGTCGATCAATGTTTGCCCGACAATGCTACTGCCACCCTTTGAAAGCAGGCGTTCTGCGGTGCCGTTGGCCAAACGTATAGTTCCGTCCCGGTCGACATTGACAATTGCGGCAGACACGGACTCCAGGACGGTCTCGATAAAAGCGCGGCGGTCATCGAGTTGTCGGTTCGCAGCCAGCAGAGTTTCGGTTTGCGACTGAAGCCTCTCGGTCATACGATTGAACGAGCGGGAGAGGAAGCCGACTTCGTCCTTGCGAAGCCCCTCCTCCTCGACGCGGATGCTAAGGTCTCCATCCGCAATGCGTTGCGCCGCATCGACCAGATTGTTCACCGGGCGAACAAGTCTATCGGCCACAAACAGCGCCACCCATACTGCTACACCAATGATCAGCAGCGATACGACATAAAGCAAAGCGTTGAACTGCAATTGCAGACTGCGCGAGCGCGATTCCATTGCCTTATAGTCTTCCAGCACGCTCTGCGCCTTTTCGCCGAGCATGAACGACGGAACGCTGACTGTACGGCTAGCGTAAAGGAAAGTTTCCGGCTTATCGAACAGTCGACTGACCGCGACAATCCGGTCTGGCTGCGCCGTTACAATCTGATCTTGCCCGTCCCGCAAGCGTTTGAGTTCACTTGCACTTATCCAGTTGCCCTTGCGCTCCTCGGGTGAAGCGACAACCAATGTTTGCTGCCCCCCATTTTGCGTGACCGCAACGATGGCAGACTCGCTCAACTTGCGTCGCAAAACCTGATCATAATAGAAGCTCAGAAACTGGGGGTCGGTGGGCGCGGTCTGGTCCAATGCGAAGCGGATGTCACCTGCCATCGCAACCGTTTCATCGCCGACATCGCGCAGCTTTTCTTCATAATAACCCTTGGCGAGCGCGCCTGCATTTTCAAGCATGCCTTGCGCTGAATTCGAAAACCAGAATTGCACGCCGCTCTGGAACAGCACCGATGCAAAGATCGAAAGTAATAAAGCAGGCACTGCAGCAAGCAGCGAGAATATGGCCACCAGCCTGACATGCAATTGCCCTTCGCTTTCACCAATTGTGGATGCGCGCTTGATCGCGATACGCCGTCCGACCAGCATCATCAAAGTCGTTGCGGGAAGCAGATTGGCGACAAGAAGCGCCGCGGCAATGGGAGGCGAAAGTGGCTCCGACTCTGGACCTTGGCCGACCAACACCCATGCTGTCACCGCCACCATGACGAACAACACAGCCGCCGATCCGATTTCCAAAATCTTGACTATGTTCGGCGTACCCAGCCAGCGCACCGCCTTTACCCAGCGCGACGCCGATGTCGTGCCGTCAAATTCAATCTGGGGCTTTTGAACTGTTGCCATTAAGCAACTTGTGCCACGGCAAGAGTGGCATGAAAAGCACAATCAGCGTTGAAATTAACCAATTGACCGCATCAGCGACGCGCTTCACCTATCTTGGTACCGACCAGCCCATAATCGTTCAGCTTTTTGCGCAAGGTGTTGCGATTGATCCCCAGCATAGCGGCTGCCTGTAACTGGTTTCCGCGGGCCTGTTGCATGACGGCCTGCAGTAATGGCTTTTCAAAAGCTGCCAGCGCGCGCACATAAATACGCTCCCTGCCATGCCCGCGCTGACGTTGTTCGGCCATGAATTGGGCCACGGCCGCTTCAAAGCTGCACATGCCGCCAGCGATCGTGGGTTCCGCGTCTGCCGATCCGGCAATCTGCGTCACCGTCGCTTCCGAAATACAATCCTCGCGTGCCGTCAGCGTCAACCGGTAGATAAAGTTCTTCAACTCACGCACATTCCCGCGCCACGGCATTTGCGTCAGACGCGATATGGCATCCTCGTCAATCTGCTTGGTGGGAAGCCCCTCGTTGGCTGCCAGATTGAGGAAATGGCGCGTCAATAGTCCGATATCCTCAGGCCGGGCGCGCAGTGGTGGCAGGTGCACCGGAACTACGTTAAGACGGTAATACAGATCTTCGCGGAACTTACCCTCCGCAATAAGCGCTTCAAGGTCCTGGTTGGTTGCCGCAATAATCCGAACATCGAGGCGGATGCTCGCCTTGCCACCGATGCGGCTGATTGTGCCGCTTTGCAGCGTCCGCAACAGCCTGGTTTGCGCATGGTAGGGCATGTCCCCTATTTCATCGAGAAACAGCGTGCCGCCTTGTGCTTGTTCAAAGCGGCCAATCCCTTGCCCGACCGCTCCGGTGAAGGCCCCTTTTTCATGACCGAACAATTCTGCTTCTATCAGCTCAGACGGTATGGCCGCCATGTTGACGGCAACAAATGGGCCGGTCTTGCGATGCCCCAAATTGTGGATGGCCTCGGCTACCAGTTCTTTGCCAGTTCCGGATTCGCCAAGGATCAGCGCCGTCAGGTCATTGCGCAGCAGTCGCGCGACCATCCGATAGACATCCTGCATCGCAGGGCTTCGTCCGACCATCGGCATGGTCGCCTCAAGCAAAGTGCCGCCGTCACTTTGATTGTCGGCCCGCCGTTTTTCGATCCCCTGCTTTACCGCTAGAACCAGTTCATCCAGATCGAAGGGCTTTGGGAAATATTCAAAAGCATTGATCTCGCTCGCGCGTACAGCAGTATCCAGCGTATTTTGAGCCGACATGATGATAATTGGCATGTCGGGCGACTGCGCGATCACATCCTCAAGGCTGGAAATGCCGTCGCGATCCTTTAGCACGACATCAGTCAGCATCAGGTCATAGCGGTTCCCGGCCAGCGCCGCGTCACGCGCATTCGCGCTTTCGCACACATCGACTTCGATGCCTTCCGCTTCAAGCGCCGACCGCACCACCATGCCGATCGAAAGGTCATCCTCGACAATCAATACCTTGTCGGCAGTCATGTGCTGGTCTTTCTTTCAGCTAAAGGCAGGAAAATTCGGAATATGGTCCGTTGACTGGTGGTATCGCGTTCAACCGATATGCGACCATTCATCTGCGACAGATATTTGCGGACAATGGCGAGACCCAGACCCTGCCCTTCCCTTTTGGTCGTCACAAATGGCGAGAATAGCTCCGTCTCGATATGCGCAGCTATTCCTGGACCATTGTCGCTGATGGTCACTTCTACCGGCAACCGCACGCCCTTGTCCCCTTCGCTCCGAAGAGCCGCACCCATCACGAAACGGGTGGAAATGCCAATTTGCGGATCGGCGGTGTGTGCCAGTGCGTCGATTGCGTTCTGGATCAGGTTGATGAGAACCTGCACCATGGCATCGGCCTCAATCTGCACATCAGGCAGTGATGGGTCATAGTTGATATCGATCGCAGGCATAACCTTGTTCGCGGCACGCACTGACCGTATCGCGCGTTCGATCAATTCGTGGATATTCTCCGCCTGCATTTGGCCTGGCATCACCCGTCCGAGATTTTGCATCTGGTCGAGGAGCCGGGCAATGCGGTCGACTTCATGCACGATCAGTTCTGTAAGTGGGGCTTGTTTCGGATCGACTTTTCGCGCCAGCAATTGGGCTGCACCTTTGATACCCGCCAACGGGTTTTTGATCTCATGGCCAAGAATTGCCGGCGCACCCATTGCCTGCTGCTTGCCTCCGTCGGTCTGCTCGCCAATCTGGTCGCGGTCGGCTTGCCTTGGCACAAGGATGTAAAGACGGCAGTCGGGGTAGCCCAGCGGTGTGGAGATGTTCAGATCGACATAATTGGCCTGTGCCCCCGGTGTTTGAAACCGCATATTCTGGGCGCTTATGTCACTTTCGCGCACCTCGATCGCGCTGTTCAATCGTTCATTGGCAAAGCGAAGCAGCGATTGGGCCGGTTCGCCAATAATGCGACGACTGCTTCTGCCGAAAAAGGCCTCCGCTGCCTCATTGGCAAAAAGGATCAGATTGTCTGCGCCCGATAGCAGAAGTGGCAAGGATATGGTCGACAGCAACAGCCCGTCAGGCGGGCGGTTGGCTGCAATGGTCGTCGCCTCAGGCGGCATTTCGCATCAACAAAGGTTCGTAGAAACGGGCAAGTTCGCCGAGCACCTGGTTCGCATCATCGATGCGGTTGACCATGTTGCGAAACTCCGCCGATCCTACCAACCCTTTGGTGTACCAGCCGATATGCTTGCGGGCGCAGGGAACACCGACTTGTTCGCCATAATGCTCCATCATCGCGCGATAATGTTCGACGATCAGGTCATATTGGACGTCGATTGAAGGATCGGGACGGGGCTCGCCCGTGTTGAACCAGTGCATCACCTGCCCCAGCAGCCAAGGCTTGCCATAGGCACCACGCCCGATCATCACCCCATCGGCGCCGCTCTGTTCCAGCGCTTTGTCGGCATCCTCGATCGAGCAAATGTCGCCATTGACGATAACGGGAATTTTGACGGCGTCCTTTACCTTGCGGACAAAGGCCCAGTCGGCGTTCCCCTTGTACATCTGGTTGCGCGTGCGGCCGTGAACGGTGACCAGCTTTGCGCCCAGATCTTCGGCGATATGCGCCAGTTCAGGGGCGTTGAGGCTGCCATGATCCCAGCCCATGCGCATTTTGACGGTGACGGGTACCGAAACCGCCTTTACGGTCGCTTCAATCAGGCTGGCGGCGAGCGGAAGGTCACGCATCAGCGCCGAACCGGCATCGCCATTGACCACCTTTTTCACCGGGCAGCCCATATTGATGTCGATAATGGCCGCACCACGATCTTCGTTGAGCTTGGCTGCCTCTGCCATTTCCTTGGGGCCGCAGCCGGCTAGCTGCATCGACACCGGCTCTTCGGACATATGCCAGGCCGCCTTCTGCAGTGACTGACGGGTTTCGCGGATCATCGCCTGGCTGGCGATCATCTCGGTTACGTTCAGACCCGAGCCGAAACGGCGCACAAGCGTGCGGAAAGGCATGTCGGTCACGCCGGTCATTGGTGCGAGCACCACCGGACATGCAATTTCCAGCGGGCCGATCTGGATGGGTTTGAGCTTCATCTGTATCTCGAAAATTGTTTTGCAGTACGTAACTGCCTAAAATTTAGGCAGCGCCCTAGCGATATTCGCCTTGGCGCGCAAGCCTGCAACGTTTACGGCGCGGCACATGGACAAGCCGCCGCCCGAAGCTGCCGCGATAATTGTTGCCGCTGGCAGTGGAAGCCGGTCTGGCGGCCATATTCCCAAGCAATACCGCTTAGTTCGGGGAAAGCCCATGTTGCGACACAGTGTCGAGGCATTCCGGGCGCATCCGGCCTTTGAAACGATCATTGTGGTGGTTGCTGCGGACCAAAATGCCCTCGCCGTCGCTGCTTTGGGAGGATTGGATGACGTCATCGTCGTATCAGGTGGTGCAGAGCGTAGGGATAGCGTGAATAATGCTATTCAATATCTTGATAAAATTAACTTTACTGGATGTACGTTCATCCATGATGCAGCGCGACCGTTTCTCAGCTCCGCCGTTATTGCTCGCCTTCTCGATGCATTGACGTCATCCGACGGCGCAGTGCCTGCCCTCCCCGTTGTCGATAGTCTGTCTCGCGGTAATGCCGAAGGTGTTTTGACCGAAACCGTTGATCGAGAACATCTTTTCCGGATCCAGACACCCCAGGCTTTCCGTCATGACGTCATTTCAAAGGCGCACAAAGGTTGGAACATAGGTCAGATCCCCACGGATGATGCCCGAATGGCGATGGCCGCTGGCTTCAAGGTCGCAATCGTCGAGGGCGATGAAAATCTTGCCAAATTCACCTTTGCCGATGACTTTGACCGTGAGTTGGTTCAATCGACAACGATGCAAGATATCCGAACCGGCATGGGTTATGACGTCCACCGCTTCGCCAAGGGTGAGGAATTGTGGTTGTGCGGGCTGCGTATCGATCACGAATATGGCCTCGCCGGCCATAGCGATGCTGACGTTGCGCTCCATGCCCTGACCGATGCGGTTCTGGGCGCTGCAGCGCTCGGTGATATCGGTGATCATTTCCCGCCCAGCGATGCACAATGGAAAGGCGCGAGTTCCGACCGGTTCCTTGCCCATGCCGTCAAGCTGGCATCCGATGCCGGTTTTCGTGTGGCGCATCTTGACGTCACCATCATTTGCGAAGCGCCCAAGATCGGCCCTCACAAAAAGGCGATGCAAGCACGGGTTGCCGAGATAGCAGCTATCGAGGCCGATCGGGTTTCGATAAAAGCAACAACAACAGAAAAATTGGGATTTGCAGGACGCGGCGAAGGCATAGCTGCGCAAGCAATCGCCACTCTTGTTAAGTGAAGGGTTCGATATGAGAAAACTGTTCGCAACCGCCGTCGCACTTGCCGCACTTGGGTTCCATCAGGGCGCAATAGCTGCCAGTGCAGCCAAGCCCTGCATGAGTAATAGCGAATTTCAGAGTGTTGCCGTAACACTGCTTCCCGTATTGCACAGCCAAGCGGTAGCAAGCTGCAAGGCTTTCCTTCCGGCAAATGCCGGGCTGTTGGTGCAATCTGCCGAACTGACCGCGCGCTATGCATCTTCCGCAGAGCGCGAAAGGGTTGCGGCGGGTGAAATTCTTGCCCGCATGCTCGCAGATCAGCTTCCGGTTCCGATGTCTGGCTCAGCCATATTGCCCTTTGTAGAGGGCATGTTACCGGGAATGCTGGTGCAAGGCATAGATGCCGAAACATGTGAGGCGGCCAATAATATCTGGACAGCCATTGCGCCCCTGTCTGCGGAAAATATTGCTTCGACGCTGGGTGCAATTTTGGTCGCCGCCTCGAAAGACAAGAAGAAGGACGCCGGAGAGGGTGAAAAATCCAGCGCTCGACCGCTCGATGATTTTGCCGTCTGCCCCTATGTCGCTACCGCCGTGGCCGCGGGTTCGTGAACAGCATGCTGCCAAAGGACGTATACAAACTCGCTGAGGAGGTCGTCGCTTCCAACAAGGCGGCTGGCCGTATGATCGTGACAGCCGAAAGCTGCACTGGAGGCCTGGTTGCAGGTGCAATCACCGAAATCCCGGGCAGCAGCGCGGTGTTGCAGGCCGGATTCGTCACCTATTCGAATGAAGCCAAGATCAAGACTTTGAAGGTCAGCGAGGAATTGATCGATACCTTTGGTGCCGTATCGATTGCCGTCGCCTGGGCGATGGCGCAGGGTGCGCTGAAACGCAGCAGCGCTGACATTGCGGTTGCGATTAGCGGCGTTGCCGGCCCTGACGGCGGCACGCCACAAAAGCCGGTAGGAACTGTGGTATTTGCGGTCGCCGAGCGCGGCAAGGATCCCGAAGATGTGGTCGCCGACAAGATCCATTTCGGCGAGGACAAAAACCGATCAGAAATACGCAAAGCTGCTACGCTGCACGCGCTTCAGCTCTTACTGCCAACCCCGTAAAGCACCCCCGCCCGTTCGATGAAGGCGTCGGTCATCTTGCGCAGTGCGTGATCGAAAAACTGTCCGGCCAACGCTTCGAACATGCGGTTGTGGAAGGAAAAGTCGACGGTGAAATCGACAATGCAGCCGTCATCAGCTTCTTCGAACAGCCACTGATTATGCAAATGCCGGAGAGGGCCATCGAGATAGTCAACCTCAACCTTCGACTTGGGCGTTTTCAACACCCGCGAACTGAAGGATTCGCGCAGCGATTTGAACCCGACAATCAGGTCCGCCATCGTCTCTGTTTCACTGTCGGAGCGGATGCGCACCGCAGCGACCCAGGGCAGGAATTCGCCATATCGGCGGACATCGACGACAAGGTCGTACATCTGGTCTGCGCTATAGGGTAGCGACCGGCGTTCGTGATGATGCGGCATGCCCCTACCCCGCTTTGCCGATCAACCCGCCTTGGCGAGTTGCGCCTCGCGCGCGGCCTTCATCTTTGCGAAGTCATCGCCCGCATGATAGCTTGAACGCGTCAGCGGTGTGGCCGCAACCAGCACGAAGCCCTTGGCCCGTGCAATCGCTGCATAAGCATCGAATGCCTGCGGCGTGACAAATTCGGCCACCTTGGCATGCTTGGGCGTGGGCTGCAGATATTGGCCCATTGTCAGGAAATCGATGTCGGCACTGCGCATGTCATCCATCACCTGATGCACCTCCATCCGCTCCTCGCCCAGCCCGAGCATTACGCCCGATTTGGTGAAGATCGACGGATCATGGCGCTTCACCGATTCGAGCAACCGCAGCGACGCGTAATAGCGCGCGCCAGGGCGAATGGTCGGATAGAGCCTCGGTACCGTTTCCAGATTATGGTTATAGACATCGGGCCGCGCTTCGATGATCGACTCGACCGCACTCTCCACCTTGTTGCGGAAATCAGGGGTCAGGATTTCGATGGTGGTCGAGGGCGTGTTACGGCGCAGCGCCTGTATCACTTTCACAAACTGGCTGGCGCCACCATCGGGCAGATCGTCACGATCGACAGATGTGATGACGATATGCTCCAGTCCCATTTTGGCGGCTGCAATCGCCACATGTTCCGGTTCCAGCGGATCGACCGCACGCGGCATGCCGGTCTTGACGTTGCAAAAGGCGCAGGCGCGGGTGCAGACGTCGCCGAGGATCATCACCGTGGCGTGCTTCTTGGTCCAGCACTCACCGATATTCGGGCAAGCCGCTTCCTCGCACACGGTGTTGAGTTTCAGGTCACGCATCAGCTTGCGCGTCTCGTTAAAACCGGCGCTGGTAGGGGCTTTGACCCGGATCCAGTCAGGCTTGCGCTCACGCGGCGCGGTGCGAACAGGGGTGGGATTGTTCATGCGCCGCCCTTAGGACGGAAGCCCGTATCTTGCCACCCCCATTTTGCTTGCTATGGAAGCGCCATGACACACTTTTCAGACATGCTCGAAGGCTATGCCCGTTTCCGCGCCAATGAATGGGTTTCCGAACGCGAACAGTGGGAAAAACTTGGCGAAGGCCAGAGCCCCAAGGTGATGGTCATCGCCTGTTCCGATAGCCGTGTTGATCCCACGCAAATTTTCGACACGCGCCCCGGTGAGATTTTCGTCGTGCGCAATGTGGCCGCTCTTGTCCCGCCCTTTGAGACCACACCCGGTCGCCACGGTGTTTCGGCGGCGCTAGAATTCGCCGTGCAGTTTCTGAAGGTCGAAGAGATCCTCGTGATGGGCCATGGCTATTGCGGCGGATGCCAGGCTGCGCTTAGTCGCGCGATGGACGGAATGGAGCCCGGCGAAGGCGGTTTCATCGCAAACTGGATCAGCCTGCTCGACGATGCACAGGCAAAGGTTGCACACACGCACGGCACCAAAGGAGATGCTGCAGAGCGCGCGATGGAGATGGAAGCCGTCAAGGTCAGCCTCGCCAATTTGCGGACCTTCCCCTGCGTCCGGCAAAAGGAAAAGTCGGGCGAACTGACTTTGCACGGGGCGGTGTTCGCGATTTCGGACGGTTTGTTGCGGGTTCTCGACGAAACATCGGGCGAATTTTCTGCAGTTTAAGGACATTCAATGAAAGCGCTGCTCGCATTTCTTTTGCTCGCCACGACGCCCGAGCCGCTGCCCGAACATATCGACATCCCGAACGAGCATTCGACAGTGATCTGCCCTACCCAGGTTGCGGCGCAAACGATGCTCGATCAATATTATCGCGTCAAACCCGCACCCGATAATCACACCATCGATATTGAGCATTTCTTTGCAGGGCTACGCGCCACGGGATGTTCGCAAGATGCGGAACGGAAGGGCGTGGTCACCATCCTCGCTGCAAAATCGCGCGCGACAGTCGAACTGGCAGGCGGCAGCGAGCGGATGCTGCGTTATGAAGGCCGTGACGAGGCGGGCAAAGTCTTGGTGGGGATCGTCAGCGAAGACGGCAATAACAGCTTTCCCCGTACCGAATTGGCCCAATGGTTGTCGGTGCGCAGCAGTGATGGCTGGCTCGATGCACGTGGTGAACAATCCGGCTCCGTTTTCTATCGCTGCAGCACCCCGGACAAGGCAAAGGCCGTGGTTTCAAGCTTGAAAGGCATGGAGCAGGCAAAGGAGAGCCTGTTCAGCAAGAAACTGGCAGCATCCGCAGCCCAGCAAGGTTGCCGTCAGGCCACCGACCGCTATCTGGTGACTGCCTTGCTTGATACCGCAGGCAATGAATGCGGCTTTGAATGTTACATCGATCTCACCGCCCTTTCGGCACTTGACCGGTCTGGCATGCAAGTAGGGCTGATTTTCGACGGCTCATTGATGTGAGCATTTGCCGATGACGGGTGAAGCAGCGTTTTACAACAATCTGAATCTCAGCTTTGCGGAGGCAAGGCGCTTAATCGAAGCCGGCGCCGAAAGCAGGCACGCCGCTGCGCATCATCCCGTCGTTGCGACAATCGGTGCAGATGGCATCCCTAGCCAGCGCGTGATGATCTTGCGGCATGTCGATTGGGCAGAACGCAGATTGCGATTCCACACCGATTCCCGTTCGACCAAAATAGACGATCTGGCGAACAAAAGCGCTGCATCGGTCTTAATCTACGACCCCGAACCCAAAATCCAGTTGCGATTGTCCGGAAGCGCTATCGTGCATTGGGAAGGCGCAGCGGCCGACGCGGCATGGCGTCAATCGACCAATTTTGCGCGCCGCTGTTATCTGGCCGAACATGCACCCGGCATGGTCGTTGAACAGCCTACCTCCGGCTTGCCTGAATGGGTAGAGGGGCGGCAGCCTGACGATGCAGAAATTGCCCCGGCCCGCGACAATTTCGCAATCCTGTTATTCACGTTCGACAGTCTGGAATGGCTCTACTTGGCCAATAGCGGCCATCGCCGCGCACGCTGGCAATGGGACTCAGCGGTTGCTAACTGGCACGGGTTTTGGCTGGCCCCATAGACTTGCGCATTTTTCCAGATAGGCATCGATCATCAGCCCCTGTGCTTTGGCGGCGGTCGAAAGGTCATCCTCACGCTTCGCCTCAAAATTCACATAGGCAATGTCCGGGCGTTGCAACGCCACATAGTTGGATAGCGACCCGTCACTCTTCCCTACCCGCTCATGCCACACATTGATACCTGCCAGGTTCATCGCATTGCGACACAGGGTTTCGCCATCGCTGATGGCCTTGGTCGCGACATAGGGCAGGATCGCGTAAACATCCGGATTGTCCAACATGGCGATAGTGCGGTTGCCGAAATAGCCATCGGCACGCGCAACGATTTCGCCGCGCGAATAAGCCATCGCGTCCAGCATTGTAATATCCCCTCGCCCACCTGCACCATCGCCGCCAAAGCCATGGCTATTGGTGTGCAACGCGATCAGGGGGCGCCCCGGTTTCCAAGCGCCAAGGATAGCTTGTGTAAAAACGGGTGTGCGCTCATCGAAGTTGCGATTGGGATCACAGGCCGAAACCATCGCCGAACGTACGCCGCACAGACCATAGCCAGCCTGTCGCCGCGTGCTGGCAGGCCCCGTATTCACGGTAATGCCGACGCCTCCATATTTGTGGAGCGCCGCGATCATCGCCTCGAATGCGGCATTTTCGTCATCATGGGGTACGACCCACAAGGGCCCCTCGATATTAGCATCGCTGGCGAAACGGATCAGGTGCCAGTCGAAACCGTTTTCCGAAAAGCGGATTTCGCTGACGCTGATACCCTCCAGAAATGCGGGTTCGTCTCTGTACCGGTTGATATCATCGTCTTGCAGCACGGCCAGCATCGCCTTGTCCACTGACCGCCACTCCATCGCCTGTGCGGTTGGCGAAAAACAACTGAGTGCCAATGCAAAGAGATAGGGTGCAATACGCATGCCGACTGCTTATAGCATTGCCGATGAGATAACAGCCCCGAAGCGCGGCGCTATCGAACAGGAGGGGGAAAGTCATGATGCAACCGGGCGTGATCGCCAGCCTTTCGGTCTATTTCGCGCTGATGCTAGGCATTGGTGTTTATGCCTGGCGCAAATCGACTGCCAACAGCAGCGAATATTTGTTGAGCGGACGCCAATTGGGCCCTGCCGTCACCGCGCTAGCCGCTGGCGCTTCGGATATGTCCGGCTGGCTGATGCTCGGACTTCCCGGCGCGCTTTATGCTTCGGGTCTGGCAGAGGCATGGATCGCCATCGGCCTGTTTGTCGGTGCATTGCTCAACTGGATCATTGTCGCCCCGCGCCTTCGCGAGCAGACCGAACGCTATGGCAATGCGCTCACCATCCCTGAATTTCTCGGCAATCGTTTCAATGATGAGAAGCACCTTCTCCGCCTCACCGCCAGCATTGTGATCATCGTCTTTTTCGCGCTCTATTCGGCCTCGGGCCTCGTCGCGGGCGGCAAGCTCTTCCAAAGCGCATTCAGCGCCGATTACCAGACAGGCCTCTGGATCACTGCATCAGTCGTGGTCGCTTATGTCGTGCTCGGGGGTTTCCTCGCGGTCAGCCTTACCGACTTTGTGCAGGGTACGATCATGGCCATCGCGCTGGTTGTGGTGCCTTATATGGCGTGGCAGGGCTTGCCCGAAGGCGTGTCGGTAATGTCAGCGCTCAACAGCATTGATCCCAAAATGACCAGCCTGTTCGCGGGCACCACCGCTTTGGGCATCATCTCGACCGCTGCCTGGGGCCTTGGCTATTTCGGGCAGCCGCATATCATCGTGCGCTTCATGGCAATCCGCTCGGTCAAGGAAATGCCGATTGCGCGCAATATCTGTATGGTGTGGATGGCAATCACACTTGGCGGGGCTTTGCTAGTGGGGCTGATCGGGCGGGTTTACGCGGAAAGCAAAGGACTGACTGTTGCCGACCCCGAAACCATCTTCGTTCTGTTAGCAGGCGAATTATTTGCGCCGTTCGCAGTTGGCTTCCTGCTCGCCGCCATCCTCGCCGCGATCATGAGCACGATTTCGGCGCAGTTGCTGGTAACCGGATCGTCGCTGACCGAAGACGTCTACCGCCTGTTCATCCGCCGCGACGCCAGCGAAAAGGAAGTTGTCACCGTCGGGCGCCTGTCGGTTGTTGCTGTTGCGGCGATCGCGATGGTGCTCGCCCAAGATCCGGACAGCAGCGTGCTGAGCCTCGTCAGCAACGCATGGGCAGGCTTTGGCGCAGCTTTCGGCCCCGTCATCATCCTCGCGCTCACATGGCAGCGCATGACGCTGGCTGGCGCATTCGCCGGTATGGTGACCGGCGCGCTGGTGGTGATCGGCTGGATAGCGCTGGGGAGGAGCAGCGCGATGTATGAAATCGTACCCGGCTTTCTGGCCAGTTTTGCAACGATCATATTGGTGAGCTTGGTGACCAAGTCCAAGTAATAAGAAACCTTAGCCCTGAGCCTGTCGGTGCCGAAGGCGTTGCGTAGCAACAACGCGCGTCTCAGAAGAGGAGCAAACCTCTAGACGCCCTTCGACAGGCTCAGGGTTACGGTATACGAACTATCGCGTCATCTTCTTGTAGCTGGTCCGGTGCGGACGGGTGGCTTCTTCGCCCAGACGACGGATCTTGTCTTCTTCGTAAGATTCGAAGTTTCCTTCGAACCATTCGACATGGCTGTCCCCTTCGAACGCAAGGATGTGCGTCGCCAGACGGTCGAGGAAGAAACGGTCGTGCGAGATGACCACGGCGCAACCGGCGAAGCTTTCCAGAGCTTCTTCAAGCGCCGCGAGCGTTTCAGTGTCGAGATCGTTGGTCGGTTCGTCGAGCAGGAGGACGTTGCCACCCTCCTTCAACATCTTCGCCATATGCACGCGGTTGCGTTCACCGCCTGAAAGCTGGCCGACCTTTTTCTGCTGGTCAGTGCCCTTGAAGTTGAACGCGCCGACATAGGCGCGGGTCGGGGTTTCATGTTTGCCGACCTTCATAAAGTCAGCACCGCCCGAAATTTCTTCCCAGACATTTTTGTTGGGATCGAGCGCATCGCGGCTCTGGTCGACATAGCCCAAATGCACCGTCTCACCGATAACGATATTGCCGCTATCGGGCTCTTCCTGACCGGTGATGAGTCGGAACAGTGTCGATTTACCTGCACCATTCGGGCCGATCACGCCGACAATGCCTCCGGGCGGGATAGTGAAGGACAGGTTTTCGAACAGCAACTTGTCGCCATAGGCTTTGGTGACATTGTTGACCTCGATGACCTTGCTGCCAAGGCGTTCGGGGTTCTGGATGACGATCTGGGCCTTACCGATTGTGCGGTTTTCGGCTGCCTCGACCAACTGCTCGAAGCTCTTGATACGCGCCTTCGATTTGGTCTGGCGGGCCTTGGGTGATTGCCGGATCCACTCCAGCTCGTCCTTGATCGCTTTTTGGCGACCGGCATCTTCGCGCGCTTCCTGCTCGAGGCGCTTGGCCTTCTTTTCAAGGTAGGTCGAATAATTGCCCTCATAGGGGAAATAACGGCCACGATCGAGTTCGAGGATCCAGTTCACGACATTGTCGAGGAAGTAGCGATCGTGGGTGACGAGGATCACGTTGCCCTTATAGTCGACCAGATGTTTTTCGAGCCAAGCCACCGACTCCGCATCTAGGTGGTTGGTCGGTTCGTCGAGCAGCAGAATATCGGGCTTTTCGAGCAGCAGGCGGGTGAGCGCAACGCGGCGCTTTTCACCGCCCGACAGGTTCTCCACCGACCAGTCACCGGGCGGGCAGCGTAGCGCATCCATCGCGATTTCGAGTTGGTTGTCGAGCGTCCAGGCATCGACGGCGTCGATCTTTTCCTGCAGCGTGCCCATTTCCTCCATCAGCGCGTCGAAATCGACGTCTTCCGGCGGATCGGCCATGATCATGCTGATTTCGTTGAAGCGCTCAACCATGTCCGCGACTTCGCGGACGCCGTCCATGACGTTTTCCTTGACCGTCTTGGTCGGATCAAGCTGCGGCTCCTGCGCCAGATAGCCGACGGTAATATTCTCGCCCGGCCATGCTTCACCAGTGAAGTCGGTGTCGATCCCCGCCATGATCTTCATCAGCGTCGATTTACCCGTACCGTTGGGGCCGACGATGCCGATCTTGGCATCCTGATAGAATTGCAGGTGGATATTGTTGAGCACGGGCTTTTGCGCGCCGGGGAAGGTCTTGGTCATCCCCTTCATGACAAAGGCGTATTGGGCGGCCATCGATGGTCACTTTCTCAAAAAGCAATAAATACGGAATTCGACGCGCCTACTAGCCAAGCTGTGCACTTGTCGCAAGGCAGGATTGGCAAGCGGCGTTACGCTAGCTAAGCCCAGCGCATGACAAAACAAATTCTGCTCGCCCTTGGCGCAACGACAATCCTCACAACCGCCGCTTTTGCAAGCCCTCCAGCCGGAACAGACCCGGCAATGTGGGCGCTGGACCATGATTCGGTCGCCTGGGAGATTACCGAAGGTCTAACCACCGAAGTCGGCGCGCGCCAAGGCGGCACCGAGGCTGAGGCGCGCGGACGGGCATGGGCGCTCAGCTATCTGGGCAAAGCGGGCTTTGCCAATGTTCGCGAAGAACCCTTTGACATGCCGACCTGGGTGCGGGGCGAGGAGCGTGCTTGGGTTGTCAGCCCCTTCCCGCAGAAATTTGCGATAACGGCATTGGGCAATAGCGGCAGTACGGGTGATGCCGGATTGGAAGCCGAGGTAGCCTATTTCCCGACAATCGATGCCTTACGCGCAGCGCCCGATGGCAGCCTTGCAGGCAAGATCGCTTTTGTCAGCCACGCGATGAAACCCGCGCAGGATGGTTCAAGCTATGGCGCATTCGGACCAGCACGCTTTGTCGGGCCCAACATAGCGGCGAAGAAAGGCGCGGCGGCGATCGTCATCCGCTCGGTCGGCACCGACCATAACCATCGCAATCCGCACACTGGCAACACCAATTTCGAGGCGGGCGTCACGCCCATACCTGCCGGCGCATTGTCGATCCCAGATGCCGACAATCTGGTTCGGATGGTGGAGCGCGGAAAGCCTGTCAAACTCCGCCTGCTCCTGACACCGAAAAATCTTGGTACGCAAAAATCGGGCAATGTCGTCGCCGAATTGCCCGGCAGCAATGCCGCCCTGCCCCCGATCGTGATCGCCTGTCACCTCGACAGTTGGGATTTGGGAACGGGTGCAATTGACGATGCAGCCGGTTGCGGCATCATCACCGCCGCCGCCAGCGCCATCAAAGGCATGAAGCGGGAGCGGACAATCCGCCTGCTCTGGGCCGGGGCCGAAGAGGTCGGCATCTGGGGTGGCAAGGCCTATGCCGAAGCCAACAAGACGGTTCCCCATGCGCTTGCCATGGAATCCGATTTCGGTGCCGACCGCGTCTGGCGCGTCGATTTCAAGCTGCCCGACAGTGCGAAACCGCTCGCTGACCGCATCGCCGCAAGACTGGCTCCGCTGGGCATTGCCCAAGGCAGAGATGCAGCCAGTGGCGGGGCCGATGTCGGCGCGATCATCGCCGCGCAAAATCTGGGCATCATCGACCTGCAACAGGATGGCAGCCGCTATTTCGATCTGCACCACACGCCCGACGATACCCTCAGCATGATCGACAAGGCACAGTTGCGCCAAAATGTCGCAGCGTGGACTGCAGTGCTATCCGAACTGGCCAATTATGAGGGCGAACTGACTGTAGCACCCAAACCATGAAATCGTTCACAATCCTGGTCCTGCCGCTCTGCTTGATAGGCTGCGTGGAAGAGACGACACCTAAAGAGAGTGAAAAACCCGCTGCTGTCGTTGCTGCCGAAGACGATGCTGCTGCACTGAAAGTCGAGCAAAAGAACATTGAGGAAGCGGCTGATGCCGCCGCAAAGCTTGTTGAGGAAGAGGCGCGCGACGAAGTGGAAAAAGCGTCGCAGGCTGGTTCGGAATGACTTTTTGGCACAAGAAATGTCAAATCTCGAAATAAAACCGTATAAAGCAAAATAGCAATGCAGTCCTTACCACCTCCAACACTGGCGTAGGAGCGCCAAAAGGAGGAGGAGAGGATGAGGGGTTTTTCGCAAGGGATAACCACGCTAGCTGCACTGCTGGCTTCGACATCAACCACGGCGCTGGCGCAGGAAGCATCCGACGGCGCTAACAATGATGACGAAATTGTCGTCACTGCACAGCGCCGTGAGCAATCGCTGCTCGACGTGCCGCTCGCGGTTTCGGCATTGGGCGGCGACGATCTGGCGCAAAAGGGTATCGACAATTCGTCCGAACTGGCTGCAGCCGTTCCCAACCTTCAGATAAACAGCCCGTTCGGCAACACCCAACCCAATTTCTCGCTTCGCGGAATCGGCGTCGCCAACGAGTATAATTCAAACCAGGCTTCGCCCGTCGGTGTTTATATCGATGACGTCTACCTCGCCCCCCGCACCAGCCATGGCATGGGCCTGTTCGACCTCGACCGGATCGAAGTGTTGCGTGGACCGCAAGGCACGCTCTTCGGGCGCAATACCACTGGCGGTGCGGTTAACTTCATAACCCGGAAGCCGTCGCTCAGCGGCTCGAATGGCTATGTCGAACTGGGCTATGGTAATTTTGATGCTTTCACCGGAAAGGCCGCCGTTGAAACCACGTTGAGCGAAGACAGTGTCGGCCTGCGCTTAGCGGTCAACTATGCCAAGGGTGACGGACAGATGAAAAACCTGTTCGCCGGTGGACGTGACCCCAATTCGGTCGACACGCTGCAAGGCCGGGCAACGCTGCGCATCAAGCCCGGTGATGGCGGTCTCGACATCGTGCTTAAGGCCTATGGCGGTCGCGACCGCGGTACACAGGCCGGAGTGCATGGCCTTGGTGCCTTCCGCACCGGACTTGGCTTTTTTGAAACCAACGAGAACCGGGTTGGCGATAACAACACCGATGCTTGGGGCTTTTCGGGAACGGTCGGCGTCGATCTGTCTGACGCCATTCGGTTGACCTCGATCACATCCTATGATGGCGGCAAACAGGATTTGCAGCAGGCAGCAGATGGTTCGCCGCTCGATATTCTCGACATCACATGGCAATCGAAATACCGCCAGTTCAGCCAGGAAATGCGGCTGAACTATAGCAGCGATACGCTCAATCTGGTCGGCGGGGCATTTTATGGCTGGGATCGGAACATTACCGACAACCAGTTCAACCTGCCGTTGCCGCCCGCAGGCGGTTTCTACCAGCATTACCGGCAGGTGCGGAAATCCTATGCGGTGTTCGCGCAGGGTGACATCAACCTGACCGATCAGCTCGTGCTCACATTGGGTGCGCGCTATACCAAGGACAAGTCGCGCTATGACGATGCCTTCGCCTTTCTGTTCCTAGGAACAGTCGACGATGCGCCAACGCCCATTGCGACGACTGTGCCTTGCACAACACCCGCGGGCACCTGTGCCTATGACCCTGCCGCCCGGATCGCGCTTAGCGACACCAATAATGCGCTCACAGGCCGCATCGCGCTCAGCTACACTTTGCCCGACGACACTTTGCTCTATGCCAGTTTCAACCGCGGCTATCGTGCAGGGGCGGTCAATGGCGGCGGCTATACCTCGTCCGCCGGCATCAGCTATATCGAGCCGGAAAGGGTCAACGCCTATGAACTCGGCTTCAAGGGGCGCTATTTTGACCGGGTTTTGACGCTGGCAGCTGCGCTGTTTTACTATGACTACACGAACCAGCAACTGCAGGACACACGACCCGGGCCGGTATCCTTCTTGGTCAACACGCCCAAATCGGAAGTTTATGGTGCCGAACTTGAAGCAACTGTGAAGCCGTCCGATGGCTTTGCGCTCAACTTTGCGCTGGGGCTGTTGCAGACCAAATATAAGGAACTGCTGCTGCAGGGCACCGATCTGTCGGGCAACGACCTGCCCTTCTCGCCAAAGCTGACCGCGCAGGCGGGCTTTGACTGGGATGTGGCAGAACTGGGCGGCGGCAAGCTGACCTTTTCGCCCAATCTGAACTATGCAAGCCGGCAATATTTCTCTCCGTTTAACACGATCAACGCCGTCGGCTCACCACAGGTCAATTCGGAGTTGCAGCAAAAGGGCTTTGCCAAGGTCAATGCAGCGCTTTCCTGGTCGAATGACAGCTTCACGGTCAGGGCTTGGGGCAACAACCTGTTCAACAAAAAGGTCTATGGCTATGGCCTCGACCTTCGTGGCGCAGGTTTCCCCTATAATTTCCTCGTGCCAGGCGCACCGCGCACCTACGGCATCTCGGTGCGCGCCGCCTTCTGATGCGCCTTATGCGTTGCCTTGCTGCTGGTGCGCGTTTCGGGCTTCCGTCCGCGCGCAAGCTGGCTAAGCTCTCTTCAGGAGTGAAGGAGAGAGGCTGATGGCGACGCATTGGGATAATCGCGCGATCATATGCGACGTGCTGGGCCGGGCGCCCGACGTGGAAATGGGGTCTATAGGAGAGGGCTGGTCGCTGTGTCGCTGGCGACAATTTGTCGGCAGCTACGCCTTGCCGCCTTTGCCCGACCCCATGTTCATCGTCCACATATCGGGAAAGCTACAGATCAAGACGTGGGATCGGGACGGCTGGAGCCAGTCTAGTTCGATTCCCGGCTGCGCCACCATCCAGCCATCGGGCATGCCCAGCGGCTGGCTGGTCGATGGTGAACTGGACGCCGTGACGCTTTCGGTTTCGTCCGATCTGCTCAAAAACATTTCAGCGACCGAGCAGTTCAGCAAATTGCGTTTCGCCTTTGCCGATCCGCTGGGCGTTGCCCTCACCCGGCAAATCTTGTCGGAACTTTATGCGCCCGATGCCGACGAGCGCGAACATTATGTCGCTGCGATGGTCAACGCGCTCAAGGCGCATATCCTCGCCGGGCCTCCCGCGCATGGCAACCCGACCGAAATTCCGGTCAGCGATTTTTCAGCCTACCGGCTACACAAGGTGATGAACGCCATATTGGCGAACCCTGCCGAAGAGCATAGCCTTGAGGAA
Source organism: uncultured Sphingorhabdus sp. (assembly GCA_937873665.1). The sequence continues at coordinate 234,776 of CALMYW010000393.1, read as the reverse complement.
ATGGCGGCAACCGCAGGAGTCACGCCGCCGCACTTCTGCCGCATCTTCAAAAAGGCGACCGGCATAACGCCGCACCAATATGTGATGAAAGCCCGGCTCGACCGGGCGCAACAGATGCTCGTGCAAACCGATATGACGCTTGCGGCCTTGTCCGAAGCGACCGGTTTCCAGAGCCAGAGCCATTTCAGCCGTGCCTTCCGCCAATATGCGGGCATCGCACCCAGCGAATATCGCGATCAGCGTCGCCGGGCGGAGGCAGGCTAGCCCTTATCCTATGGAGAGCCTGATATGTCCGAAACGATGATTCCGCCCGAATTGGTGGCACCTGCATTCAACCCGGCAAGTTTTGCCAACAGGGATGATGTCCACGCCATCTTCACCCGGCTTCGTAAGGACTATCCGCTCTCCCAGGTCGAAGTGCCGGGCTATGATCCGCATTGGATCGTCACCAAATATGCCGATTTGCGCGAAATCGCGCGGCAGGATGAAATCTTTCACGGGGGAGATCGTTCAAAGACGCTGATCAGCCAGGCAGGCGAAGAACTGGTCAAGCAATATACCGGTGGCCAATCGAACATTTTCCGCTCGCTTGTTCAACTCGACCCGCCCGAGCACCAGAAATATCGTTCGGTTTGTTCGGGGGCGTTTTCGCTCGACGGCATCAAGGCTGCGTTGCCGGGCGTGGAAGCGACCGCCAAAATTTATGCCGACAAATTGATCAGCCTTGCCCCCGAATGTGATTTCGCGACCGAAATAGCGTTTCTCTATCCTTTGAAAGTTGTCCTCGACCTGATCGGCGTTCCCGAGCCCGACCATGCAAAGATGCTCGAACTGACGCAGTGGCTGTTCACTTATGCCGACCCTGATCTCAAGCGGCCCGGATCCGATCTGACCGACCCGCAAGAAATCACCCGCACCTGGCGTATCGTATTCGAAGAGTTTGAGAAATATTACACTCCGATCATTGCCGACCGCCAAAAATGCCCGCGCCACGATCTCGCCTCGGTCATCGCCAATGGCAAGATTGACGATGGGCCGATGGAGCATCGCGCGCTGATTTCCTATTTCGTCATCGCATCGACAGCCGGGCATGACACCACCGCAGCCACCACCGGCCACGGCATGTGGCAGTTGGCGCAGCGGCCCGACATTTTGGCTGACCTTAAGGCCAATCCCGATCTGATCCCCGGCTTTGTGGAAGAAACCATCCGCTGGGCCAGCCCGGTCCAGCAGTTCGTCCGTTCCGCCACGCAGGATTATGAGATCAAGGGGCGGACGATCCGGAAAGGCGACTTGGTCTATCTTTCGTACCTCTCCGCGAACCGCGATGAAGACGCCTTTCCGGATCCCTTCACCTTCGATCACCGCCGTTCGCCCAACCGCCATGTCGGCTTCGGCTTTGGCGGGCACACCTGCCTTGGCATCCACCTCGCGCGGATGGAGATGATCGCGCTGTGGAAGGAAATCATCCCGCGCCTGAAATCGGTCGAACTCACGGGCACCCCACGCATGGCGGAATCGGAATTTGTTTGTGGCCCCAAAACCGTGCCGATCCGTTTCGAGGTTGAAAAGGCGTGAGCGAGCCGGAATATAGCGTCCATCGCTGCGGCAAATGCGGCTTTCGCTATGACGAGGCATTGGGATTGCCCGAAGACGGCATTCCCCCCGGCACCCGCTGGGAGGATATTCCCGATGACTGGTTCTGCCCGCAATGCGGCGCATCGAAGGCCGATTTTGGCGAGATGTGACCGCCCCGGTCGCGACAAGAGGAGAGAATTTTATGACAGAAGCTGTCGCGGCGGTTGCCCGCATTCCCAAGGGTGATTTCTCGATCGAGCCAGTCAGCGTCGAAGCACCGCGCGCTGGCGAAGTGCTGGTCAAAATTGCGGGGGTTGGCCTGTGCCACACCGACCTGATCTTCCGCGACCAGTTCGCCCCTTACACCCTGCCCGCTGTGCTGGGTCACGAAGGTTCCGGCATCATCGAAGCGTTGGGTGAAGGCGTCACTGGCCTCGCGGTCGGTGACAAGGTCGTGCTTGGTTTTTCAAGCTGCGGGGATTGCTCGCGCTGCGACGAAGGCTTGCCCAGCTATTGCCGCAGCTTCGTTCCACTGAACTATGCGGGGGTGCGGCTGGAGGATGGCTCGACGGCCTGCTGTTCGGGTGACGAGCGGATCGGTTCACATTTCTTCGGGCAATCGTCCTTCGCCAGTCATGCCATCACCCGCGCGCGCAACGTCGTCAGGGTTGGCGATACCTCTGCCCCACTCGAATTGCTCGGCCCACTGGGTTGCGGCTTCCAGACCGGGGCTGGGGGCGTAATGCGCTCGCTCGCCTGTCATAAGGGTTCGACCATTGCCATTTTCGGCGGCGGACCGGTCGGACTGGCGGCGGTAATGGGCGCGGTCATCCAAGGCTGTAGCACGATCATTCTTGTCGAACCCATGCCCGCACGGCGCGAAGTCGCGCTCGAACTGGGCGCGACGCATGTGATTGATCCCGCCGCGGGCGACCTGACCGAAGCTTTGCGTGCAATCGTTCCCGAAGGCCTCGACTTCGCCTTCGACAGCAGCGGTGTGGTCAGCGTGATCGAAGCCGGATTGGCTGCCCTCGGCAGTCATGGCGCGATAGGACTGGTCGGCGTTCCCAAGGAACCGACCGACAGTATCAGCGTAAATATCTCCGCTTTGATGACCCCTGGCCTGCGTATCATCGGTATCATCGAAGGCGATAGCGACCCGCAAAGCTTCATCCCTGAATTGCTCGCGCATCATGCCGCAGGGCGATTCCCCTTTGACAAGCTCATCCGGACGTTCAAGCTGGAACAAATCAACGAGGCCATAGCCGCCCAAGCGCGCGGCGAATGCATCAAGGTGGTGTTGCTGCCCTGATCGACAGAGGAGAGAGACAATGCAATTCGATTCAGATTATCGCATGCTGATCGGTGGAAAGCTCGAAACAGGTTCCGCCAGCTTCGATGTCCTCAATCCCGCCAATGAGCAAGTTATCGGCCAGGCACCCGACGCAACCCCCGAAGATCTGGACCGCGCGGTAGCCGCAGCGCGGGCCGCCTTTCCGGCATGGTCTGCACTGCCAATCGAAAAGCGCCGCGAATATCTGAACGCGATGGCGCAGGCCATTCTCGCCAATATCGATCCGCTAAAGCGCCTGCTGACGTCGGAGCAGGGGAAGCCGCATGCCGATGCGGAAGCCGATGTCGGCGGCGCGGCTTTCTGGCTGATGGGCGCTTCCTCGCTCGATCTGCCGGTTGTCGTCAACGAAGATAGCGACGAACGCTATAGCGAGACGCGCCGGGTTCCTTTGGGAGTAGTCGGTGCGATCGCGCCCTGGAACTTCCCCCTGATCCTTGCCGCTTTCAAGATCGGCCCCGGACTGCTTGCAGGCAATACGATGGTACTGAAGCCATCCCCCTTCACCCCACTAACCACGCTGAAGCTCGGTGAGATCATCAAGGACATCCTGCCCGCTGGCGTGCTGAACATCATCTCGGGTGGCGATAATCTCGGCCCGTGGATGACCTCGCACCCCGATATCGACAAGGTCAGCTTCACGGGCTCGACCGCGACCGGCAAAAAGGTGATGCAATCTGCGTCAGCAACGCTGAAGCGCGTTACGCTCGAACTCGGCGGCAACGATCCTGCGATTGTAATGCCCGATGTCGATGTCGAAAAGGTCGCCGAGCAACTCTTCTGGGCCGCCTTCGGCAATAACGGCCAGATCTGCATCGCCACCAAGCGCATGTATGTCCACAAGGACATTTACGAGCCGCTGCGCGATGCCATCGTCGCTTATGCCAAGACGGTGAAGATCGGCGACGGTTCCGAACAAGGCACACGGCTGGGCCCGATCAACAACCGCCCGCAATATGAGCGTGTGCTCGATTTGATCCGCGATGCCAAGGAGAAGGGCTATACCTTCCTGATGGGCGGCGAGAAATCGGATGTGCCCGGCTATTTCATTCCGGTAACGATCCTCGACAACCCGCCCGAAGACAGCCGCATCGTACAGGAAGAACAGTTCGGCCCCGTGTTGCCGCTGCTGAAATTCGACGATTATGACGATGTCGTCGCGCGCGCCAATGCGACCGAATATGGTCTTGGCGGTTCCATCTGGGGCAATGATGAGGATAAAGCGTTCGAAATCGCCAAGCGCATCCAGAGTGGCACAGTCTGGGTCAATGAAGTCCAGCACCTGTCACCGACAGCGGCCTTTGGCGGGTTGAAGCAATCCGGACTTGGCGTCGAAGGCGGCGAGGAAGGGCTGCTCGAATATACCAACGCGCAGACGCTTGTTCGTAAAAAGCGCGCTGCTGAATCTGCAGGTTAAACACAAAATTGCAAGAAATGGTCGGGGAGACAGGATTCGAACCTGCGACCCTCTGCTCCCAAAGCAGATGCGCTACCAGGCTGCGCTACTCCCCGACATGGAGCATTATGGTGGGCCCGGAGGGACTCGAACCCCCGACCTAGCCGTTATGAGCGGCCAGCTCTAACCAACTGAGCTACAGGCCCCCTGAGCACCGCGCCGATAGCGGATGCCTGCCTAGAAAGGCAAGCAACAAATCACTACAGACGCAAATCACTTCGGGAAAGCAGCAGCTGTAATGTCGGCGATAGACGATGGCTTTACGCTCCGCTTCTGAAGATGCGTAAAAACCTGCTCCCACCAGGAATAAAATAGCTCGAGTTGCTGTTCCGTGCGCACATAAGGGGTGTGACCTACAGCCAAGGACGGGGAGTGGAACGAAAAAGTCAGCACCGGCAAACCATCGTCAATTGCCAAATCAATAGCTTCGATTGCCTTGTCTGCCGGGATGCCCTCCGGCGTAAGCGCAATTCGTTCCAGCATCCCGCTGCGCGCAAGCGCCGAACGCATGGTTTCCGAACCAAAAACCTGATCGAAAAGCAACGGCCCCATCGATCGGAACAAACCACCAAATAGTGAGGTTACCGGTAACTCCAGTAGACTGCCCGGCTGAACCCAATAGGGCGTCAAAGGACAACGTGCATAATTCGGCCCGCCCTGTTGGCGATAATCAAATAATGACCGCACCGAAGTATCCACACGGATCCCAAGCTCGGCAAGGAACGCCGGGGTGTGGGTCCCTGCCCCGTAACGGCCAGCACGATAGCTATCCGGCTGACAACCTAGCTTTTTCTCTACAATTTCAAAAAGCCTGAACAGCTTTGTTCTCTCCAGATCAGGCGCTAGGTTACATGCATAGCTGTTGTGGACATTGACCTCTTCATCGAAAGGCGGAGTCACCCAAGGATGCAATTGCAATCCGACTTCCGCGACACCGCTGCCAACCAAGCCAGCAAAGAATTCAGCTCCAAAGCCGTCCTGCGCCACCGGATAATCGACAAGATATACCGGTGTGACGCCAAAACGCTCGCATAGTTGCTGGAACGGTTCGATTGAAGAAAGGTGGGTAACGCCATGCCCGCTTCGACTGAAAGGTGCGGACCAGTCAAACTCTTCTTCGGTATCAACCGTTACCAGAAAGCAGGGTGTCGGCTGACCAGAGAGCACTACCGGCGGACCGATTTTCGGAAAGCCTTGAGGATCGGACGACATTGCCACCTCCCCACGCTGTTCCATGTTAATCGCCCCCGATATCCCTGAAATCCATATCGCCATCCTGTACGGCTGGGATAGACAATACTAGACTTTCCTTTTGAAAGCGTAAATCGCCACCGGCTTTTCGCGCCAAATTCCTCACTAGACGAAGTGAAAAACCAAGCCCGAGCAACGGAGAAGATGTATCCGCCGGCTGTTCAAATTCATTATAGGAAGGATCGGTTCCGAAAAGTTGATCGTCTGAAAACTGCCGTAATTTGGCGGGCAGTTCCAAATAGAAAAAATTGGATGCCGTAACCCCGGGTTCGGTCTTGAAGCGTCCGTTCAGGCTTTCACCCTCACTGCAACCCATCATGACAGCGGACAACAGCCTTGAAAAAATGCGCTCTGCCAACGTTCGATCAATGGCAAATGCCCTAACCGGGTCGGCAATTGCCAGGTTCAGCTGGATCCGGTTTTCCTCGCTGACCGGCTCCAGGCGCTCTGCCAATCTTTTGGCAAGCCAGCGACATTCGGTTACGCCCGGTTCAACTTCAAAATTACCCGCGTCCAGACGCGAAGCGACCGACAGGTCCTCAAAACCGGCCAACAAACGTTGCGCATCGGCAAGGATTGCAGCTGCCATCTGCCGATATTCGTTTGAGACCGGTCCGAAAAGCTGTTGCTCGATAATCTCTGCAAATCCGGCTATGGCTCCAAGCGGGGTTCGCAGTTCATGCACGACTTGCTGCATGCCCTCACCACGCTGACGGCGCCATTGCTCGCTCAAAGCATCAGCTTCTGGTTTTTCGGTCAGCTTTGGCCGGCGCATCATGCCACGATAGCCACGGAAACGCCCTGTCATCGGATCGAAAAATGGGGCAGCGCTAATCCGCCAATCTCCATCGACCAATGGGCTGCCCCTTAGCCGCATTCGCGCATTTTCGAGCGGCATGCGCTGACGGAAAGCAGCTGCGCCATAGGCGTCGGGGCCTGGGCCATCGTCATAGGCTGCCCGCGCGATATCCACACCTGCGACCGCACCTCTAGGTATGTCGTCAGCCCAGATGATCGTTCCATTATCATCAGTTTCAAAGCTGAATTCATTAGAGGGCAGAATCTCGTCTTCGGCAAATTCATCGCCGAGTGGCAGTCGCGGCGAATCCCCCGCTTCGCGATCTTTGCGCCACTGTTCAATCCGGCGAACTAAAGCCCCAATCTCTCCCGAGGGTGCCGCTTCGGCTGTACTGGTTGCGGATACCGCTTCGATTGTGCCTTGAATACGGAAATCAGCACCAGACCAACTGTTCAAGGCAAGTTGTGTTTTCTGACCCAAATTCGGCCGGTTTCGTAAAAACCCGCGCGCCCTGACCGGAAGTTCAGGAATCAATTCGCTCCATTCGCTGTCGGAGAGATCCGCGCCGTAAATTGCGGCGGCCGCGATAGCTGGTTCATCGCCTGCCAGCAATTGCACCAGAGGCGCTGACCGTATCCGTCCCGACAGGGCCTGAACCCCGGCGAGTCGCTCTTTTGCATCGAGTGTGCGACCAAGTGCATGCGCGTTGACCAGGCCTTTGGCCACCATTTCGCCGGGAAAGTCGCGCGGATTTTGCGCGAGAATATCGATCAATTGCCGCCATTGCCCGATCCGCGCCGCCTCAGACGAAGTGTCGATATTCTGCAATGCAGTGGCAAGGCGATCGTCTACACGCAACAGGCTTCTTCTGAACGAAAAGGGTTTGGTCCGGTCTATCGATAGCGGGGCATTAGGTGCCGCAAAAGCAGCATTTTCACTGCGTCACACTATGGGACATAGCTTATCCACAATGTTGACAAACCCACCTGTCCGGCTTTGGAACAATTGCAATTGCCTATAATTTTATTTTATGGTTAGCTGTGATCTGGTTAGGGAAATAACATAAAATGGCAGCAATCAGTTTCGATGCGATCGATTTGAAGCTTTTAGCCGAGCTTCAGGAAAATGGACGCATTACCAATGTCGAATTGGCCAGCAAGGTCGGACTAACAGCCCCACCCTGTTTGCGTCGGATGCGCACACTCGAACAATCGGGTGCGATCCGCGGTTACCATGCGGAGGTTGACCCGGCCGCGCTTGGCTATTCGATTATGGTTTTTGCTATGGTTAGTCTCAAGAGCCAAGCGGAAGCCGATCTGCGTGCCTTTGAAGAGCATGTGCGTTCGCTTCCCAATGTCCGTGAATGCCATATGCTAAATGGCGAGATTGACTTCATCCTCAAGATTGTCGCGCATGATCTGCAGTCATTTCAGGAATTCCTGACATCGCAATTGACCGCCGCTCCGAATGTTTCGAGCGTAAAGACATCGCTGACGATCCGGACAGCCAAAGATCAGCCTGGGGTTCCCATATCGGATTAAAAGAAAAGGGCCCACGCAACCGCGCCGGCCCTCTTCATCACTTTTGGCGCTGGGTTATGCTGCAGGTACAGCTGCCTGCTGGTCGATGTAGATATTCCAATATTCGGCTATACCCTTGCGCTTTGTTCCCGTGATTTTGGCTAATGCAGCCTTTGCTCCGGCCCAATCCTTCAGGTAGACATTGGCAATCGCAAGATTTGTAAGTGCACGGTCGGTCTGATCAATACCATCGCGATCGACGATGCCACCCTTTGACAGTGCGGCCTCATACATGGCTTTCGCGCGGCCATATTGAGCGAAAGACAACAGAGCGTCGCCGGTCAGCATGGCAGAATATCCCTTGGGCGCGGCCAGAGCGGCTTTTTCGTCTTGCGCCCACGTTCCCGAAAGCTCGGGGATCAGTTTCTGTGCGCTCGAGTAGATTTCCGAAAAGGTCAGATTGCTCTTCGAAATCGTACCCTTGGCAAAGCCTTCGTCCAGCACTGCTGCCACTTCGGCGGGATAGCGGCGTGCATCGGCATATTCGACATATTGTTTGAACTCATGCTCAAACATCAGCGCCTTGTTCAGACGCGCCAGACGTAGGAGCGACAGCGACTCGAGATTGTCGAGATCGGCGATCCGCTGATACTGGAACAGGGCATCGTGATAGGTTTCGGGGCGCGGGTCGACCTTGATCATTTCCTTGCCCCAATGAAGGATCTGGGTGTTGTCCTTGGCGCGGCTGGCGTAATTCAACGCCTGCGCATACCATTGCGGATCGGGTTTTCCGCCTGCAGCCTTGGTCGCTTCAACTGCCTTGCCAAGCCAGTTGATGGCCTCGCCATAATTATTCTGCAGGCGATAGGCGTTCGAAATCTGGACCTCTGCATTGCTGCCGCGATAGCCCATATTATAGGCTTCGAGCATCTTTGTGGTCGCGGTAGGATAATCTTTGTCGTTGTAGAAATAGAGCGCCTGCTGGAAGGCATATGCAGGTTTCATCTCTGCCGGTGCCACGCCGCTTTCAACGATAAGGTTGACGCCCTTGCGCTGCATTGACGCGTCTTTCATCTGGCTTCCCAGATTGAAGGCGAAAACGCCTGCTTCGAAACGATCATCTGCATTCATGATGGCCGCTTCAACCGCCGGGAAAGCCGCCGCGGCAGCAGCCAAATCCTTCTTCTTCGCCAGTGCATCAACAGCAGGCGCATAGGCCTTCTGGAATTCCTTGGAAAAGTTGCGTTTAACCGGCTTGGCGGCTTCTGCTTTTTTCTTGTCGTCCTTCTGCGCATGAGCAGCAGGCACAGCAACAAATGCACCCAAAGCAAGGGCAGCGGCAAATTTCGAAATGCGATTCATTCTACTCTCCAACTAGAAAACAGACCGGCCAATCGCACAAAAGGCGGCCCTGATTTGCCGCCATCCTTACGCGCCTCGCCCATGTTTCGCAATCGGGATAGCGGGTCGCAGATGAATTCTGGTTGAATGTATTTGTAAACTATCCCCATCGCCCCGAATCTGTGGATAAACTGGTGAAAAACGCGCAATTTAGGGGTGCTCGGGTGGCTATTTCCGGCCCGCTGGGCTAGGGTTTGCCGATACAGAAAAAAATAAGGATTTTTGCGGCGTGAGCGAAGAGATCGAACCGATCGAACCCACTGATATTTCCCCGGTAGACATCGTCGACGAAATGAAGTCGAGCTATCTCGACTATGCCATGTCGGTGATCGTTGCCCGCGCGCTGCCCGATGTGCGCGACGGGTTGAAGCCTGTGCATCGTCGTATCCTGTTTGCAAGCCAGGAAGGCGGCTTTGTCGCCGGGCGTCCGTACCGCAAATCGGCGAAGATCGTCGGCGACGTGATGGGCAATTACCACCCGCATGGCGACAGCGCGATTTATGACGCGCTTGCCCGCATGACGCAGGATTGGTCGCTGCGCGTTCCTTTGATCGATGGTCAGGGCAATTTCGGTTCGATGGATCCCGACCCGCCAGCGTCGATGCGTTACACCGAGGCGCGGCTGAAAAAGGTCGCCAATGCGCTGCTGGATGATCTCGATAAGGACACGGTCGATTTCCAGCCTAACTATGATGGCTCGCGACAGGAGCCGCAGGTCCTCCCTGCCCGCTTCCCTAACCTGCTCGTCAACGGCGCGGGCGGCATTGCGGTCGGCATGGCGACCAACATCCCGCCGCACAATCTGGGTGAAGTTATCCGCGCCTGCCTCGCCTATATCGAAAACCCCGCGATCACGATCGACGAACTGATCGAGATCATCCCGGCCCCTGATTTCCCGACCGGTCCGCTGATCCTTGGCCAGACCGGTGCGCGCAATGCCTATCGCGATGGCCGAGGCTCGATCGTGATGCGGGCGCGGCACGAGATTGAAGAGGGCAAAGGTGACCGCCGGTCGATCGTACTCACGTCCATCCCCTTCCAGGTCGGCAAGTCCGGCCTCGTCGAAAAGATCGCCGAAGCCGCGAAAGACAAGCGGATCGAGGGCGTTTCCGATATCCGCGACGAATCAAGCCGCAAGGGCGTCCGCGTCGTCATCGATCTGAAGCGCGATGCTACCCCTGAAGTCGTGCTCAACCAGCTCTGGCGGCACACCCCGGCGCAGTCCAACTTCCCGGCCAACATGCTCGCCATCCGCGGCGGCCGGCCCGAAGTGCTGACACTGCGCGACTTTATCGAGGCCTTCATCCGCTTCCGCGAAGAAGTCATCACCCGCCGCACCAAGTTTGAACTGAACAAGGCCCGTGACCGCGCGCATATCTTGCTCGGCTTGGTCGTTGCGGTGACCAATCTGGATGAAGTGGTGAAGATCATCCGCGGTTCGTCCTCCCCGACGGTCGCGCGCGCTGCATTGATGGCGCGCGAATGGCCGGTTGCGGAGATTGCGCCCTATATCAAGCTGGTCGAAGCGATTGAGACCGAGGTGGAGGGCGATACCTATCAACTGTCAGAAGTCCAGGTCCGCGCGATCCTCGACTTGCGCCTCCACCGCCTGACCGCGCTGGGCCGCGACGAGATTGGCGATGAGCTCAAGAAACTGGCGCTCGAGATCGAGGAATATCTCGCCATCCTAGGTGACCGGGTGAAGCTCTACGCGGTGATGCGTGAGGAACTGGAGGCCATTGACCGCGAATTTTCCACCCCGCGCCTGTGCGAAATCGCACCCAGCTGGGATGGTCTTGACGATGAAGACCTGATGGAACGCGAAGAGATGGTCGTCACCGTCACCCATGGCGGCTATATCAAGCGCACCGCGCTCGCCACCTTCCGCGCGCAGAACCGCGGCGGCAAGGGCCGTGCGGGCATGGCGACCAAGGATGAGGATGCCGTCACCGAATTGTTCGTGACGAGCACGCACACCCCGGTGCTGTTCTTCTCCAACATCGGCAAGGTTTATCGCCTGAAAGTCTGGCGCCTGCCCGAAGGCGGGCCGTCGACCAAGGGCCGCCCGATGGTCAACCTGTTGCCACTCGGCGAAGGTGAAGTCATCTCGAACGTCCTCACCCTGCCTGAGGATGAAGCCGAATGGGGTGGCCTTTCGGTCGTGTTCGCAACCGCCAAGGGCTATGCCCGCCGCAACAGCATGGATGCGTTTGCGAATATCCCCTCGAACGGCAAGATCGCGATGAAGTTTGAGGGCGAGGATGCCGATGACAAGCTGATCGGCGTTGAACTGCTGACGCCCGACGACGATGTTCTGCTCGCAAGCCGCGCGGGCAAGGCCATCCGCTTTGCCGCCGACGACATCCGCGAATTCCAGAGCCGCGCCTCCACCGGCGTGCGGGCGATGAAGCTCGCGAAAGGTGACGAGGTTATTTCCCTGTCGATCCTGAAACGCGTCGGCACCACGCCGGACGAGCGTGAGGACTATCTCCGTTTCGCCCCATGGAAGCCAGAGAAGGAGGGCGAACCCACGCTTACCCCGGAACGCATGGCAGAGATGGAGGCGAAGGAGCAGTTCATCCTCACCGTCTGCGCCAATGGCTATGGCAAGCTGTCATCGGCCTATGGATATCGGCGGACGGGTCGCGGTGGTCAGGGGATCACCAATATCGACAATATCGAACGCAACGGGCCCGTCGTGGCTAGCTTCCCCGCGACCAAGGGCGATCAACTGATGCTGGTGACCGACCAGGCCAAACTGATCCGTATGCCGCTGGATAGCCTGCGCGTTCTGGGCCGCGGGACGGCTGGGGTGCGACTGTTCAATGTCGATGACAATGAACATGTTGTTGGGGCGGCCCGGATTGAGGAGAGTGAAGAGGGGGAGGAGAGCCAGCAGATTAGCGACATTGACAATGTTGCATCGAAGCAAGGTGACGTGGCAGGCGAGTGAAGTCGGTTTCGGAGAACAATACATGCAATCCAACGGAATTGTTCCACCCTCACACAAGAGCGCTGCTTTTACATGCCCCATGTGTGGTGTACTTGCTACGCAATTTTGGAATGAGTTATACAAAAAGGACTATAGCGGTAATTATTCCGCTACTAAAGCTACAGTTTCAAGATGTTTGAACTGTACCCAGTCAATGCTTTGGTGGGAAGAGCGATTGGCTTCGCCATCGGTTTCTACCGTTGCTATAGGGCACAGCGACCTTCCAGAAAATATTAGGCTAGTTTACGATGAAGCAAGAGACGTTTTTAGCGTTTCTCCGCGTGCAGCTGCTGCGTTATTGCGACTAACTATACAACTTCTATGTGAGCATTTGGGTCAAGACTCATCAAATTTGAATACCGCTATCGGGAATTTAGTTAAAGAAGGACTTCCAATTCGGGTTCAGAAAGCTCTAGATACGGTTCGGGTGATTGGAAATCATGCTGTCCACCCCGGACAAATAGAAATCAACGATGATGCAGATTCAGCGACTGCGTTGTTTGCTTTGATCAATTACGTCGTGGAAAGACTAATTTCAGAACCAGCAAAGATAGATGAACTATTTGAGAATTTGCCGGACAGTGCCAAAAAAGCAATCGAACGAAGAGATGCTTAAAACATAATAGAAAATAGCTCTGGCGATTAAATCTACTTTTCTAAACCAAATTCTTCGTGCCTTTGCGTGAAACAAATTGGGCGCTCCCGGCCCTTCAAATCTCCGCTGTCCTACACGCCCTCCCCCAGCCTATGCCCTGTGCCTTTTTGGAAAGGACAGGATCATGAACCACCCCTCCCCCCTCCGCCACGATAGCGACGCCAAGCTGCCCGCCGCCGCCTATCTCCGCTATGAAAGCCGCGCCGATGGCTGGAGCCCGGGGCGGCAGGCGGCGTTTTTGTCGCATCTCGCCGACAATGGCTTGGTCGAGGATGCGGCGCGCAGTGTCGGGATGAGCGTCGGGGGTGGCTATTCCCTGCGCCGCACCGCGCGCGGCTATGCCTTCAATCTGGGGTGGGAGGCCGCCCTCATTATCGCGCGGCGGGTGATATCCGACCGGCTGATGACCGCCGCGATCAAGGGTGAGGAAGCGCGCTGGGTGCGTGAAGAGGGCGTCACCACTTACACGCGGCAGAATACAAAGCTGTCCCTTACTCTTCTTGATCGCATCAATCCGGCGACCACCCTATCCGAAGTGATGGCGGTGGCGACGCGTTTTGACTGGTTTCTGCAGTTGATCGACGAAGGGGCCAGCGCCGAAGAGCTATGGGATTTGTTCTTCGACGATGCCCTGCCCACAAGCGACATCGAGGCCCGGTCAAGGGTAAGGGCTTCGCTTCTACTTTGTGAAGAATCCGCGGGTTTTGAGGAGGAAGACGAGGAGGAAGATGAGGACAAAGGCCCCATCGAGTATAAATCCATGGATGGGCCACCAACACCTAATGGCCAATCGCGCAAAGCGCATTCCCTATCCTCTGCGACCTCTGCGCCTCTGCGTGATAAAAAATTTGGCTCACGCAGAGGCGCAGAGAACGCGGAGAGTTTAAGTGCAGTTGCGCTGCATTCGGGATTACCCCTCGGCGAAATGCCCGCGCTTGACCAAGGTTGTCACCACCCCGGTCGCGACCATCAAAACGCCGCCATAATAGAGCACCCAAATGGCAAGGCTAACCCATCCCGCCTCTGCCAACGCCCCTGCCCGCGCAAAAATCAGCAGGTCGGATGCGACAAAGGCCATAGCGCCGAGGCCGACGCGGTAGCGCGGGAAATTGCTGTTCCACGCACAGGCCGCCATGCCTGCGACGAACAAGGTATAGACCGCCGCCTGCATCCCCAACTCCCGCTCGGCGGGCAGGTAAAAGGCAATTACCGGCGCGAGAATGAACACCGCAACCGCGAGCAATTTCTGGCTTAACACCGGATGCACCCGGCGGTGGCGCAGGAACAGCGCGATGGCGATCACATGGCCAATGGCAAAGGCAATCGCGCCCCAGATCATGTCGATCTCGAGCAAGCCGTCGCCCTGCGCCCAAAAGGCCATCACCGCCGCGAGCAACAGAAATTCGCCGGTGTGATGCTTGCGCAAGGCAAAACCGGCAAGCAGCCCCACCCCGCCCATCTTCCACGCAATCGCGGCAATTTCGGGCATATCGAGCTGCCACGACAGCGGAAAGCTCAGCCCGAACAACAGGCTGCCAAACAGCCAAGGGCGTTTATGGGCGAGATCTTGGGTCATCGCTTCATCCTTTGCCGAGGCATCCAGCCAAGACAAGCGGAATCCAGTCCATCATTCCATCCGCGGTCAACCCTGGCCCGGAGCGGACACCAATATCGCCATGTAACCACGCGCCGATGCACGCGGCTTCGAACGCCGTATTTCCCTGCGCGAGCAAGCCGCAAATGAGCCCTGCCAACACATCCCCCGATCCCGCCGTCGCCAGCCAAGGCGAGGCGTGGCGGTTGACCGCCAACCGCCCGTCAGGTGCCGCCACGATTGTTTCAGGCCCTTTGAGCAATATCACGGCACCACTCAGTTCCGCCGCCAGTCGCGCCGCGGTCAGCCGATCATTAAGGTCGATGGCAGGAAAGACTCGCGCAAATTCGCCTTCATGCGGGGTGAGGACGACCTGGTCGTGCAACGCTTTGAAGAACTCCGCTGTCTGCCCCTCAAAACTGGTTATCGCGTCGGCATCAAGCACCAGCGGCAAACCGCGATGCAGCAGGCGCAGCACCCGCTCGCGGGTTTGCGCCGATACTCCTGCCCCCGGCCCGATTGCGGCGGCGCGCACCCGATCGTCAATGATCGCCAAATGCGCGTCTTCCTCGCGCAGCATGATCGCCGTCACATGAGCGGCATGTTCGTGCAGTGCGTCGCGCTCGCCCACCAGCGTCACCAACCCCGCGCCGACCGCCAGCGCCGCCTGCGCTGTCAATCGCGATGCCCCCGTATGCAAGGCAGGCCCGCTGAACACCATCGCGCTCCCCCGCGCATATTTGTGCGTGTCAGCAGGCGGCACCCGCAGCACTGGGCGCTCGATCACCCGCTCGTCGGAAATGGTGCAGAGGAAGCTCATGCCACGAAGCATGCCGCTTTTGCCTGTGCATCGCCATGCTTTTTTGATAGCGGCGCGGCCTATGTCTAATCATCAGGTTCATATCATCGGCGGCGGGCTTGCCGGAAGCGAAGCGGCGTGGCAGCTTGCCAAGCGCGGGGTCCAGGTACGTCTGTCCGAAATGCGTGGCGGCGGCGATATGACGCCTGCACACCAGACCGATGGTCTTGCCGAAATGGTCTGCTCGAATAGCTTTCGTTCAGACGATGCCGATAATAATGCGGTTGGCTTGCTGCATCAGGAATTGCGCAAGCTGGACTCGCTGGTGATGCGCGCCGCCGAAGTGGCCAAGGTACCCGCGGGATCCGCCCTCGCCGTCGACCGCGATGTGTTTTCGGGTGAAGTCACGCGTTTGCTTTCCGAACAGCCTAATGTCGAAATTGTCCGCGAACGCGTCGATAAGCTGCCAACGGATGGCCTGACGATTGTCGCAACCGGGCCGCTGACCGCCCAATCGCTGGCGCAAAGCGTTCTCGCAGCTACCGGTCAGGACAGCCTCGCCTTTTTCGATGCGATTGCCCCCATCGTCTATCATGACAGCATCGACTTGGACGTCGCGTGGTATGCTTCGCGCTGGGACAAGGGTGACAGCAAGGATTATATCAACTGCCCAATGGATAAGGACCAATATCTGGCCTTTCATCAGGGCCTGCTCGATGCGCCAAAGGCCGAGTTCAAGGAATGGGAGACCGACACCCCCTATTTCGAAGGCTGCATGCCTATCGAGGTGATGGCCGAGCGCGGGCTTGATACGCTGCGCTTTGGCCCGATGAAGCCGGTGGGGCTCGATAATCCCAAAACCGGGCGCTGGCCGCATGCGGTGGTGCAATTGCGGCAGGATAATAAACAGGGCACTTTGTGGAACATGGTCGGTTTCCAGACCAAGATGAAGCATGGCGCGCAGGTCGAATTGTTCCGCACCATCCCGGGCTTGGAGAAGGCCGAATTTGCACGACTGGGCGGATTGCATCGCAACACCTTCATCCGCTCACCGATATTGCTCGACCGTCAGTTGCGGCTGAAATCGGCGCCACATATCCGCTTTGCCGGGCAGATTACCGGGTGCGAGGGCTATGTCGAAAGCGCAGCAGTGGGTTTGATGGCGGGCATCATGGCGGCGAGTGAACTCGCGGGGCGGGCCTTTTCTCCTCCGCCCGCAACGACTGCTTTCGGCGCGTTGCTTCACCACATCACCGGCGATGCAGAGGCGGATAGCTATCAACCGATGAACATCAATTTCGGCCTGTTCCCGCCGCCCGAGGGCAAGGTGCACAAGAAAGAGCGCAAGGCGTTTATGACAAACCGTGCGCGATCCGATCTGGAACGCTGGATGGACAAATTCAAGGTCAGCAGCGGCAGTTAGGCTTAGCCACGCGTTTCGGTCGCGTTGACAGGAATTCCTTACGGGTCAACAAATTGTCGCGATTGGAGTCTGCGCCGGCGAAGCGTTCGCCTGTTGCAGCCGCCCACTCTTCGAAAGACAGCAAATTATTGCCGTCGCGGTCGAGTTTCTTGAAGTCCTTGGTGCGGCTCGACATCATCTCGATCCGTGAAACCAGATCGTCGCGGTTGCGATCATAGCGGTTGAAGCGCACCTCCTCCCGGCTCAGCTTTGCTGCCTTGGGCGGCTCAGGCGGCGGAGCGCCAAAGGCTGGCGCGTCCTTGCCCGCAACAGGCAGCTCCAGCGGCGCAGGTTCCTCGGGCGGTGGTTGCGGTATGATCGGGTCAGCGGCAGCCCAACTCTGCCAAAACCAATATCCCAGCGAAGAGGCAATCAGGGCAATGCCCGCGCCAGCCAAAAGCTTCCGCATGGCTCAACACTCCGGCACCACCCTGTGTGAAGGCCCCGATTGTGCGAATTTCTAGCGGTTCGTCAAGGCATGCCAGAACAAGCGTGCATATTTGCCAGTTCGCCGTAACATACTGGTTTCCGCCTCAATGCCAGCTGACAGGAGCAAGAGGTTTAGAGGCTTGAGGCCCGTCACGAGTTCGAGGTTTGCAGAAGCTATTGCCAACCCAAAGCTTTGTCGCGACCAAATCGCGCCAGCTTTTCGGGCCCTTTCGAGAGCTAGCTGGTTCACACCCACCCAATCCGCATAACGCCCGAAGATCGCGTTCCCGCGCACTATACAGGCCTTGTCCAGTGCGGATTGTGCGTCGGCATCTTCTGAAGAAACGACAATATCCCAGGCATCAAGCAATTCACTCAACGCTTCTTCAAGGTGGTGCGATGAATTTTCGGCCCTAATTCTGGCAAGAAGCGGCTCACCCTTAGGCCGTTGATCGGTGGGCTTCCCCAGTTGCTCTCTCCACCATGCATATCGCAGCTGTTTTAATACCGGTTCCTGCCCTTTGGAGGCGATCGCCATCATACGGTTATCGAATTCCAGCAAGATGGACAACGCATTGCGTAGCGCCGATGGCGCATGGGCAACGGCCATTTGCTGCGGAGGACTGAGATGATTTTCGACTTCCATCACCCATCCCCAAACACGGATTCAGGGTTAGGCAC
Source organism: uncultured Sphingorhabdus sp. (assembly GCA_937873665.1). The sequence goes on along the minus strand of CALMYW010000393.1, from coordinate 216,808 downwards.
AAGGCCCTCGGCTGGAGATGTTTCGCACAAAAGACGTGAAAAGGTTAACTCGAAACAGTGGAAATTACCCTGAAAACCTGTCTTTCCAACACTTAGCATGCTGAATTTCCCTGCAAATTAACCCGTTCCTAACCCTGTTTCTTCAGAGGACGGTTACGACCGTCAATGTAGATGGCACAATGAATCTAATTGGATTTGACAGGGGATTGTCGCAGTGAAGAAGAAACTGGAGACAAACAGTCTCACCGGCGTGCTTTCGCGCCTGTGCAAGGACCAAGCCGGTAATACCATCGCAATTATGGCCGCAGCTGTCATCCCGGTAATCGGTCTTGTCGGTGGCAGTGTCGACATGAGCCGTATCTATCTCACGCAGACACGCCTTCAGGCGGCATGCGATGCCGGTGCGCTGATGGGTCGTAAGGTCATGGCCGGTGGTGCCTGGGCGGACAATAGCGGCCGCGCCAACACTCAGGCCCTCGCCGCCTTCAATGCGAACTTTGAAAGCGGTGCATATGGCACAGAAAATATTCAAAGGTCCTTTACCGAATTAGGCGGCAAAGTTTCCGGCACTGCATCGGTCGATATTCCGATGACGCTGATGAAAGTGCTTGGCCAGGAAGAGCGCACAATAAGTGTCAGCTGCAGTGCCGAAATGCGCATCCCCAATTCCGATGTCATGTTCGTGCTCGATACCACGGGGTCGATGGACAGTGCCGTAGACTCCAGTGAGTCTGTATCGGCAACGAATCCCGTGAAAATAACCGAATTGCGTAAAGCGGTTAAATGCTTTTACGAAACGCTAACCCAGAAAAACATTGCCGATGTTTCGGCGACGGAATGCGGAGAGAGCGCCGATCCGGTTGAGTCCGCTTCGAACACATCGCAGATCCGTTTCGGATTTGTGCCCTATTCGATCAACGTCAATGTCGGTCGCCTGCTTCCACTCGAATATATGGCGGATACATGGTATTATCAGACTCGCCGTGCAAACACGACCGTTGACCCCGACTTTAGTTACACTTTGGGTACGCCAGGTCCGCTAACGCAAGTTGGTTCGCCCTCGACCGATCCGACGACCGGCAGCTGGCAGTATATGGGGAACAATATAACCATAAATGGCACAACTTATTTGAAGACGGTTTCTGTCAGCAAAGCGCCGCTTAACTGCAACAACATTTCCTGGCCGCCGACGCAAAATACAGGCCCGACGACAAACGGACCTTATGAAACGTCGACCGACACACCGACATATCCAGCCAATTCAACGACGTCTTATTACGAAAAAACCGTGACGAGCGGATCAACCGAATATCGCTATATTCCTGATAATAATAACGTCAGCAAAAACAAGAAATGCTATTTGCAGCGCAAAGTCAGCTCTTCGGTGACAACCACCGAATATACCGCTTCGCGACCAGTGACTTGGATACCTAAAACGGTGTTCAACAACTGGACCTATGATCGCATCGCAGTTGATGTATCGGGACTCAAAAATACGGGAACGAACAGCTACAACAGTTCGATAACGCTGCCGATTGGCACAAGCGGTGCCAACACTACGATCAACTGGGATGGTTGCATACTCGAACGCCCGACGCAGAAAAATGTGACCACATGGGACACGTCGGCAACATCACCGCAAAAGGATATGGCAATCGACCTTATCCCCACTTCGTCCGACCCGACCACATTATGGGGTCCGCGTCTGAAGGATGTGTTGTATTCGCGCAGCGACTCAAATGGCTGGACGCTCAACCCCGTTACGACAACGTCCAATTTCAGCCGCCCGACATCGGGCAGCACCACCACTGCTTGCCCCTCACCTTCCAAGCTACTTGAAGTTTGGGATCCGGGTGTTTTTCAGACTTACATTAACAACCTGACCACCGATGGTTATACATTCCATGACATTGGCATGTTGTGGGGTGCCCGCCTTATGTCGCCAACAGGCATTTTCGCCGAACACAATGCTGTGGCCAATGACAATGTGCAGCGGCACATGATTTTCATGACCGACGGCGATACCAACGCCAATTCGGATGCCCTGTCGGCTTATAATGTTCCCTGGTTCGACAGACTCCAGACCGACGGCGCTCCGTCGACTTCGACTTTGAACACTTTGACGGATCAGCGCACTGCGGCGCTCTGCACGGCAGTCAAGAATATGAACATAACATTATGGGTCGTATCCTATGGGTCGGACGTAAACAGTACGACCAATGCAAATCTCCAAGCATGCGCTTCGCCTGGCAAATTCTTCCAATATCAGCCGGGCGTCAGCCTGACGACCCAGTTCAAACAGATCGCGGGACAAATCGCTGCCCTGCGCCTGACAACCTGAGGATGGTTGCGATGAAGAAATTCGAACTGCAAAATCTGCTACGCGACCAATCTGCTGTTTCGGTAACCGAATTCGGATTGATAGCTCCTGCCGTCGTTACAATGCTTTTAGGGACAATGGATGTCGGCCATACATTGTATATGCGCACCGTTATCGATGGGGCCATTCAGGAAGTGGCGCGCGACTCCGCGCTTGAGGATGGCGGCATTCTGGCAAAGCAGGAAGCCATTGATGCGCGCATCAAAAACCAGATCCGAAAACTGAACAATAGCATCGATCCGGACGAAGGGATCATAGTCAAACGTCGCTATTATCGCAATTTCTCCAATGCATTTAACGCTGACGAAGAAGAATATACCGATACCAATGATAATGGTGTCTGTGACAATGGCGAGCCGTATGTTGACGCCAATTTGAACGAAACCTGGGACTCCGATGGCGGTGACGAAGGCCAGGGTGGCGCGAAGGACGTTTCAATTGTCACCGTGACAGTAACTTATGACCGCCTGTTCCCCTTGGCCTCATTGATCGGCCTGCCGGAGCAAATCACCATTGCCGCGAATACGGTTTTGGCGAACCAGCCTTATGCGGAACAGGCCGCTTATGCCGCTCCACAAACGAGAAACTGCGATGACTGACATCATGAAAAGACATCAGAATATCCGCACTTTTGCATCCGCGTTGCGCAAAGATCGCAGCGGACTAGCACTTGTCGAGTTCGCTGTATCGCTTCCATTCTTTATGGGCCTCGCCGTTGCCGGTATTGAAACGGCAAATTATGCAGCGACCACAATGCAGGTAAACCAGATTGTGGTTCACGTGGCCGATAACGCCGCTCGCATGGGCGCCAACAGCCTCTTGTCGGCAAAACGTGTGTCGGAAATCGATATCAACGACGTATTCACGGGTGCCCGTCATGAAGGCCGCGGTCTGACTTTGGATGGCTTTCACCCCTATCTCGATCCGGGCACCAATCAGGTCGTTTCGCGCGGGAATGCACGCATATTTTTGTCCAGCGTGGAGCCGGTTGCCAATCCCAACCCGACCAACAAATTCCGCATTCGGTGGCAGCGTTGCTCAGGCCCAGGTACGCATTATCAACCACTTTATGGCAAGCCGGGAACCCATGGCAATGTCGATGGCATCGGGCCGGCAGGCCGCCAAGTGACAGCTCCGGAATATGGCGCTGTCATGTTTGCCGAAATCCACTATCACTTCCGGCCAATGCTCGACATTGGCTTCTCCAATCTGGTGGAGAAGGAAATTGTGGCCACTTCCGCAATGATCGTTCGTGACTCGCGCGATTTCACGCAAATCTACAATGCCGAAGGTGTCACTGCTTCAACTTGCAGTTGATGGCGTTCGCCAAATTCTAGCGGCCGAACAATTTCCTGACACCACTGGCAATCTTGTCGGCGTTTATCAGCGTCGCGCGTTCCAGGTTGGCCGCATAAGGCATCGGCACATCTTCGTTTGCAATGCGCAAGACTGGAGCGTCGAGATCATCGAAGCCTTCTTCCATGCAAATGGCAGAAATCTCGCTGCCGACTGAACAGGTTGCCCAGCCCTCCTCCGCGATGACAAGGCGATTGGTTTTGGCCAAGCTGGCCAGCACCGTGGCTTTATCCAGCGGACGGATGGTACGCAGGTCGATGACTTCGGCATCAATCCCCTCACCTCCCAGCTTTTCGGCAGCTTCCAGTGCAAAGCCGACACCAATCGAATAGGAGACGATAGTGACATCGCGGCCTTCCCGCACGACGCGGGCCTTACCGATCGGCAGGACGAAATCGTCGACAGCCGGCACGTCAAAGCTGCGACCGTACATCAGCTCGTTTTCGAGGAAGACAACCGGGTCCTCACAGCGAATTGCGGCTTTCAACAAGCCCTTGGCGTCAGCGGCGTCGTAAGGTGAAATCACGATCAGGCCGGGAACGCTGGCATACCAGGGGGCGTAATTCTGGCTATGCTGTGCACCGACGCGCGCCGCAGCGCCATTGGGGCCGCGGAAGACAATAGGGCAACGCATCTGGCCACCGGACATATAATTGGTCTTCGCCGCTGAATTGATGATATGGTCAATCGCCTGCATCGCAAAGTTGAAGGTCATGAATTCAATCACCGGGCGCAGGCCACCCATAGCGGCCCCCGTGCCAATGCCGGCAAATCCGTATTCGGTGATCGGGGTATCAATGACGCGGCGCGGCCCAAATTCCTCGAGCAGGCCTTGGGTGACTTTATAGGCACCCTGATATTCGGCGACTTCCTCACCCATCACAAAGATGCGGTCGTCAGCTCGCATTTCTTCTGCCATCGCATCACGAAGCGCTTCACGAACCGTAACCGTCGCCATAGCTGTACCAGCGGGAACTGAGGGTTCGGCTGCAACTTTTGGAGGAGTAGCGACAGGCTTCGGCGCTTCGACAACTGCGACTTCTGCCGGTTCAGTTTTTGCAACTGGCGCAGGAGCGGCTACCTCATCGTCGCTTGCAATCAAAGCGATGACAGTGCCAACCTTCACGCCATCGGTGCCTTCGGCCACCAGGATCTGTGAAACGGTGCCTTCGTCAACCGCCTCAAATTCCATCGTCGCCTTGTCGGTCTCGATTTCGGCAAGGATGTCGCCAGAGGACACACTATCGCCTTCCTTCACCAGCCATTTCGCCAGCGTGCCCTCTTCCATGGTGGGCGACAAAGCGGGCATTTTGAGCTCGATTGCCATCAGTAAGTCTCCACCAGCACGTCAGTATAGAGTTCGGAAAGTTCCGGTTCAGGTGCTTGCTCCGCGAATTCCGCCGATGCGTTGACGATCGCGCGGATTTCCTTTTCGATGGCTTTCAACTCGTCCTCAACAACACCCATTGCGAGCAAATCTTCCTTGCACCCGTCGATCGGATCGGATTTTTCACGCACCGACTGTACTTCTTCGCGACTGCGATATTTGGCCGGATCGGACATAGAGTGACCGCGATAGCGATATGTTTTCATCTCAAGCAGGATCGGCCCCTTGCCGCTGCGCACCCAATCGAGCGCAACTTCGGCTGCCCCGCGAACAGCCAGCACATCCATACCATCAACCTGAAGTCCCGGAATGCGGAAGCTTTCACCGCGGCGATAAAGCTGGTCTTCGGCCGAGGCGCGATTGACACTTGTTCCCATCGCATATTGGTTATTCTCGATCACGAAAATGATCGGCAGTTTCCAGAGCTCGGCCATGTTGAAGCTCTCGTAAACCTGGCCTTGGTTGGCCGCGCCGTCGCCGAAATAGGCAAGGCATACGCCGCCATCATTGTTATATTTGTGCGCGAAGGCGAGGCCAGCGCCAAGCGAGACCTGCGCGCCAACAATGCCGTGGCCGCCGTAGAATTTGTGCTCGGTCGAAAACATATGCATCGACCCGCCCTTGCCTTTGGATATCCCCGCGGCACGGCCCGTCAATTCCGCCATGATGATGTTGGGATCGATGCCATAAGCCAGCATGTGGCCATGATCACGATATCCGGTGATAACACTGTCTTTGCCGGGAGTCAGAGCCGATTGAAGCCCGATGGCGACGGCTTCCTGTCCGATATAGAGGTGGCAAAATCCGCCGATAAGACCGAGACCGTACAACTGCCCCGCCTTTTCTTCGAACCGACGAATCAACAGCATCTGCTTGTAGAATTCGAGCAGTTCTTCCTTGCTCGCCTTGTAAGGCACCGGAGTTGCGGGACGTTCGCGGTTCGCAATCGCGTCGGTCGAAACCGATGCGGCTTTGGCCTTGCTCGGTTTGCTAGCTGGGGATTTTGCCAATGCGTCGTCCTCTCACGGGCTTTTGGTTTGACGTTAGGGAAAGCGACTAGTCAATCGCGCAGGCAGATGGAAGTGCCTTTATGTGGCGGGCCTATAAGACATAGCTATTCATTATCCTTCAGCGGGATAACAATTTCGTCAGGCGCAACGACATTCAACTCCTTGCGCATCAACTCACCCGCCAGATCCGGATCAACATTGTCGCGATCAAGCAACCTCTGGCGGTTGCGCAGTGCATCGCGTTCCTTTTCCAGCTTCGCCAACTCTTGGCTGCGTTCATTGATCGCCTGCCGATATTCGGCCCATGCGAGGATCCCCGTTGGGCCAAGCAGCGCATAGGCCGCTATCAGCAACAATGCCACCAGCGCAGCAGCCGTGACCAGCTTTGCCCGGAATTCTTCTGGATTCGTCTTGCGCTTTGCCTTGGCCATAAGGTTCTATACCATCATGGCGTCAGACGGCGCAATCACCGGAAGATGGAACGCCCGGCGTAAATTGCGCTCGATCCCAACTCTTCCTCGATACGGATAAGCTGGTTGTACTTGGCCAGACGGTCTGATCGGGCAAGGCTGCCAGTCTTGATCTGTCCGCAGTTGGTGGCGACAGCAAGATCGGCGATCGTCGAGTCCTCGGTTTCACCCGAGCGGTGCGACATGACGGCTGTATAGGAAGCGCGCTGAGCCATCGATACGGCAGCCAGCGTTTCAGACAGTGTACCGATCTGGTTGACCTTAACGAGCAGCGAATTGGCGAGGCCTTTTTCGATGCCCATCGCCAGACGCTTCGGATTGGTAACGAAAAGATCGTCGCCAACCAGCTGGACCTTGTTGCCGATCATATCGGTCACGGCCTTCCAGCCTTCGAAATCGTCTTCGGCCATGCCGTCTTCGATCGACTTGATCGGATAGTCTGCGCACAAATCTGCAAGATATTGCGCCATGGTGTGTGGATCGAGCGAGAGCCCTTCCCCACTGATTTCATATTTGCCGCTTTTGAAGAATTCGGTGGCCGCACAATCGAGCGCCAGAACCACATCGTCGCCCGCCTTGAACCCTGCTTTTTCAATCGAGGCCATGATGAAATCGAGCGCCGCGCGGGTCGACGAGAGGTTGGGCGCAAAGCCTCCTTCATCGCCTACCGCCGTCGCAAGGCCTTTTTCGTGCAAGCCTTTTTTGAGCGTGTGGAAAATTTCCGAACCCCAGCGCACAGCTTCGGCAAGGCTGTCTGCGCCTACTGGCATGATCATGAACTCCTGGAAGTCGATCGGGTTATCGGCATGTTCCCCGCCATTGATGATGTTCATCATCGGAACGGGCAGCACCTTGGCATTGACCCCGCCAACATAGCGATAGAGTGGCAGGCCGCGCGCGTCTGCGGCGGCCTTTGCAACGGCAAGGCTCACGCCAAGAATTGCATTAGCCCCGAGGCGGGATTTGTTTTCAGTGCCATCGAGCGCAATCATAGCGGCATCGATGTCTTCCTGATCTTCCGCCTCAAAATCAGTCAGAAGCGGTTCGATTTCATTGATAACAGCCTCTACCGCATGTTGGACGCCTTTGCCCATATAGCGGCTCTTGTCGCCATCGCGCTTTTCGACTGCTTCATGTGCACCGGTCGATGCACCAGAAGGAACCGCCGCCCGACCAAAACTGCCATCCTCCAGCAGAACATCGACTTCGACGGTCGGGTTGCCCCGGCTGTCGAGGATTTCGCGGGCGTGGATATTGATGATGGCTGTCATGTGAGGCTCCCGGGAGAAATGTTCGCCGCGCCCTTAATCGCTATTTCCCGTGCTGGCAATCGGTGCTCAATCCGAGGCCAATGGAATATGAATGCATGGCCAGACTTGCAAAATCGTGCTGTCCTAGTTGACTAAAGCACCTGCAGTACCAATATGGGTGAAAATGGTCCCGAAAGGAGGATTGAAATGGCTACACCCAAGAAACCCGCTGCCGCAGCGAAGAAGCCTGCTGCGAAGCCCAAGGCCACTACTACCAAGTCGACGTCAACCAAAACAACAGCTGCCAAAACAGCCGTCACAAAGGCGAAGCCCAATCCCGGCAAGGTCGAGACAGAGGTCAAAACCAAGATGAAAACCGAATTTGCCAATATGAAAGACAAAGCCGCAGGTCGCGCCCGCGAAGCCGCCGAAAGCGGCAAGGATAAAGCAAGCGAGGCCCTCGAAGGCTTTGGCAAGATCCTGCGCGACAGCGCGGAGCAAATCGATGAAAAGGTCGGCGCGCAATATGGCGATTACGCTCGCAAGGCTGCGGATGCAGTCGATGATCTTGCCGGCAAAATGGACGCCAAGCAGGTCGACGATATTCTTGAAGATACGCGACAGTTCATCCGCAAGAGCCCCGGCGCGGCTATCGGAGCTGCGGCAGCAATTGGCTTTGTACTGGCGCGCCTCGTCCGTTCGGGACGCGACTGACGCCGAAACGGCTTCAATAAAACGGCTTGCCGCATTAAAGGCGGGGGAGTGATGGATAAAGACACCTCTCCCGCCAGCGACACAGAAGCCGCCCCGCCCTCGCCCACAGAACAGGTTCGAACACTGGTGGCTGATGTGCGTGCTCTGGCGGAAGCCGAAATAGAATATGCCAAGGCGCGGCTAAGTTACAGCGGCGGGATCATACGAAAGGCCGGAATTCTGGCTTTTCTGGCCATCTTCTTCCTGTCTGGCGCGATTATTGCGCTTATCCTCGGACTTTTGCTGATCCTGAACCATTATGTCGGCCCTTGGTGGGCGACTGCTATTGTCGTCGTTGGCTTTACGCTCGCTGCGTGGGGCGCCGGTTCGGCCGCGCGTCGAACCGCCAATAATCTGAAGTTCGATGAAAGCGACGATCATGGCTGATGCCGAGCGCGAAGCGATACTGGAGCGCGATCGGGCGCGCAAACTTTTGCGACAGACGCTGCTCTCCGATGTCGAGCAAGCAAAGCATGATCTGCACCCTCGTACAATCTCCACGCGCTGGGCCGACAAGCAGAAAGCGCGATTGACCGCCGCAAGTTCGTCCGCAAAGCAAAATGTTGCAAAAAATGCACCGCTTATCGGGTTTGTCGCTGCGGCCGGGTTGCTATTTGCCGCACGGAAACCCATTTCGAACTGGATAGAGCGTTTTCGCAACCGCGGACCGCATGAAGAAGGCGATGACTGATGAGCAAGCTAGGCGATAATCTGAAAACCGCAACCGATACCGCCCGCGAAAGCATTGCGCATGCAGGTGAAAAAGCACGCGAAGCCAGCGCGGCTGCGAAACGCTCCGCTGCAGCTGCAGCCGAAAAGAGCAAGTCCGCCGCTTCGCGCAGCGTAGAAAGCTCTAAGCAGCTGGCGAAGAAGGCGAGCAAAGCCTCCAGCGATGGCATCGATAAGAACCCGCTCGCAATCGTCGCGGGTGGCATTGCCCTTGGCGCGATCATCGGGATGCTGCTTCCCAAGACCCAACGCGAAAAGAAAGTGCTCGGCAAGGCTGGCAAGGTCATCAACGAAACCGCCAAGCGTGCGGCCAATGCAGCAAAAGATGCCGGCAAGGCAAAAGTAGCTGAGGTCGGACTTGGCAGCGATGCGATTCGTGACCAGTTCCGCGATCTGGTCAGCAAGGCGAGCGAAGCGGTGAAAGCCGCCGGTCAAGCCGCTGCTAACGAAGCCCGCAAACGCGACTAATTCGCTCTAGCCTTTCCTTGCCGAACTCGCTAAGGGCGCCGCCAAGCCGTAACGGCACCCTCTCTCAGGCAAGGAAAATGGCAATGGCTCGGGCCAAATTGCATCTGGTATTCGGCGGTCGCGTCAAGGACCCGCAAACGCTCGATTTCTGTGAACTCGACAAGCTCGATATCGTCGGCATTTTTGCTGACTATGCCGAGGCTGAAGAAGCCTGGCGCGGTGCCGCGCAGCGCACGGTCGATGATGCCGAAATGAAATATGTCGTCGTGCATCTGCATAAGCTGCTCGAGCCTGACCAGCAGTCGGCTTGACGATCAGGCGTTACGGTAGCGCCAGTTCAACAGCGGCCAGGTTAGCGCAAGTCCGGCAACAAACCCGCCAATATGCGCCCAGATGGCGATATTCACACCGATGCCTGGGCCGACAAAGCCCAGCATCAGGTTGAACGCGACCCATGCGACCAGCAATTGCAGCGCGTGCACCAGCTTGCCTGAAACGCGTCCCCAGTCGGCGGGCCGATTACGCGGGAACAGCTGCATATGCGCTGCAAACAATGCCGAAATGGCGCCGCTTGCACCAACCACGGGTACCACTGACTGCGGGTCGCTGGCGAATTGCGCAGCAGCTGAAGCGACGACTCCCGCGCCATAAAGCAGTGCAAAGCTTTTGCTTCCCAACACCCGTTCCAGATTGGCACCCACCATCAGAAGCATCAGCATGTTGAGCGCGACGTGCAAAATGCCACCATGCAGAAAAGCTGAACTGAACGGCGTCAGCCAGACGGGCAGCATATAGCCGACATCGCCAAACACACCGTCACCGAACGTAAAGCGCGCGGGGATCAGGGCACCCGCGACTGTAACCGGCGCATACAGTCCCGGTATTAATACCAGCACAGCCAGCGCGATGTTAATCGCAGCGATTGTTTTGGTCACGGGTCCGGCGGCTACATGCATCGCCTATCCCTGCCAGAAATTGACAATCAAATGAACTCGATCTTCTGCACGAGATAATATTTGTCGCCCGACGGCACGGTCACTTCGACTTCGTCGTCGACCTGACGACCGATCAGCGCGCGGCCAAGTGGCGAATTATAGCTGATGCGGCCAACCTTGGCGTCTGCTTCGGCTTCACCCACAACCTGATAGCGCACCGGCTTGTCATCTTCATCAAGCAAAGTGACGGTCGCGCCAAATACGATCTTGTCGCCCGAAAGCGTTGTCGGATCAATTATCTGCGCACGGCTAATCTTGTCTTCGATGTCCGAAATCGAGGCTTCAACCTGGCCCTGACGTTCCTTCGCGGCGTGATATTCGGCATTTTCCGAGAGGTCACCATGCGCGCGGGCTTCTTCGATGGCGTCGATGATGGTCGGACGCTCTTCGCGCAGCCGTTTGAGGTCAGCAGTCAGCTTTTCAAAGCCCTCAGCCAACATCGGCATTTTGTCCATCGTCGCCATGCTACTCGTCTTCCTTCAGTCAAAAACTCTCTCGGAGCCGGAGGGCCAGCCCGCAATTTTTCAGCAATATGGGGAGTGCTGTTACCGCTTATGATAGTCCTGAAGCGTGCAAACTTCAAGTTTTCTCGCTTTCAGGGCCTCGATGGCTTCCGCAGCCGCCAGCGAAGCACTGGCGGTGGTGAAGTAACTCACCTTGTTGACCAGCGCCGAACGGCGGATGTCTTCGCTGTCTTTCAGGCTCTGCCAGCCCTCTGTGGTGTTGAACACCAGAGCGATTTCGCCGTCGATTATCTTGTCGACAATATGCGGGCGGCCCTGCGCCACCTTGTTGACGCGTTCGACGGCGATCCCCTGCCCTTGCAGATAGTCGGCGGTCCCACCTGTGGCGCAAGCGGTGAAGCCCATCTCGATAAGCTTGGAAACGGCAGGCACGATATGCGGCTTGTCGCTGTCTTTCACTGAAACGAACAGCTTGCCCGACTGCGGCAATGTCATGCCGGCACCCAGTTGCGCCTTGGCAAAGGCCATCGCAAAATCCTTGTCAATACCCATCACTTCGCCGGTCGATTTCATTTCTGGCGAAAGCACGGGGTCGACGCCGGGGAAGCGGTTGAACGGGAAAACGGCCTCCTTGACCGCGATATAATCGATATCGAGGTTGATTTCGGGAAGATCCTTGAGTTTCTCGCCAGCCATCACCCGCGCCGCAATTTTGGCAATCGGCGCGCCGATCGCCTTGGCGACAAAGGGCACGGTCCGTGAAGCGCGCGGGTTGACTTCGATCAGATAGACCAGCCCATCTTTTACCGCGAACTGCGCGTTCATCAGGCCTTTGACCTTCAGCGCACGCGCCAGAACCTCCGCTTGACGGCGGATTTCGGCGATGATTACCTCGGGCAGATTATAGGGCGGCAGAGTGCAGGCACTATCGCCCGAATGGACGCCAGCTTCCTCGATATGTTGCAATATGCCCGCCACCACGACGTCATCGCCATCGGCAACACAATCGACATCGACCTCTACTGCATCGCGTAAATACCGGTCGATCAGCACGGGGCTGTCGCCTGATACGCGGACTGCGGTTTCGATGTAATTTTCCAGCTGCGCCTGAGTATCGACAATTTCCATCGCGCGGCCGCCAAGGACGTAAGAAGGCCGCATCAGCACCGGATAGCCGATGGTTTCAGCGACCTTGATCGCTTCCTCACGGCTGCGCGCAATGCCATTTTCGGGCTGTTTGAGCTTCAGCTTATTGATCAGCGCAGCAAAACGCTCCCGGTCTTCGGCCAGGTCAATCGCGTCGGGCGATGTGCCGAGAATCGGGATGCCTGCATCTTCCAGCGCCTTGGCCAGATTGAGCGGGGTCTGCCCGCCAAACTGCACGATCACGCCCTTCAGCTTGCCATTTTGCTGCTCGACATGCAGGATTTCGAGGACATCTTCGGCGGTCAGCGGCTCGAAATAGAGCCGGTCGCTGGTGTCATAGTCGGTGGAAACCGTTTCCGGGTTGCAGTTGACCATGATTGTTTCATAGCCCGCCTCTTCCAGAGCGAAGCATGCGTGGACACAGCAATAGTCGAACTCGATCCCCTGCCCGATCCGGTTCGGACCGCCACCCAAGATGACCACCTTCTCGCGGTCGCTGGGTTGCGCCTCGCATTCGGGCTCGCCAAAGGTCGGGGCCTCATAGGTGGAGTACATATAAGGCGTTTTCGCCTCAAATTCCGCCGCACAAGTATCAATGCGCTTGAACACCGGGCGGACGCCCAGCTTATGGCGCGCCTTGCGCACTTCGGCCTCGGTAATCCCGCCGGTCATAGCGACAATGGCCTCGCGGATCAGGCCCGAACCGCGCCGGATGGCCGATTCCATGCCCGGGCGGACATGGGCGGATTCGAGCGCGAGGAAAGCGAGGCGTTTGTCCGAAAAACCCATGGCTTTCAGGCGGCGCATCCCCTCGGCATCCTGCGGAATACCGTTGGTTTTCACTTCCTCTTCCGCCACAACGATCTCTGCCATACGTTCGAGGAACCAGGGATCGAATTTCGAATATTGGTGCACCTCGGATACCGACATGCCTTCGCGCAGCGCCTGCGCCGCAACCAGCAAACGGTCAGGCGTCGCGCGAGTCAGTGCAGCTGCCAGCTCGTCCTTGGGCGCGCCTTTCAACTCATCGACATAGTTGAAGCCCGACAGCCCGGTTTCAAGACCGCGCAGCGCCTTTTGCATCGATTCATGGATGTTGCGGCCAATCGCCATCACCTCACCGACCGATTTCATCGCGGTCGACAGCAAAGGTTCCGAACCCTTGAACTTTTCAAAGGCGAAACGCGGGATTTTGGTGACGACATAGTCGATCGTCGGCTCGAACGACGCCGGCGTCGCACCGGTGATGTCATTGTCAATTTCGTCGAGCGTATAGCCGACCGCGAGCTTGGCCGCGACCTTGGCAATCGGGAAGCCGGTGGCCTTCGATGCCAGCGCCGAAGACCGCGACACGCGCGGGTTCATTTCGATCACGATCAGGCGGCCATCCTTCGGATTGACTGCGAACTGTACGTTCGAACCGCCTGTTTCGACTCCGATTTCGCGCAACGTCGCGATGCTCGCGTTGCGCATGATCTGATATTCCTTGTCAGTCAGCGTCAGCGCGGGCGCGACGGTGATCGAATCGCCGGTATGCACACCCATCGGATCGACATTTTCGATCGAACAGATGATGATGGCATTGTCCTTTTTATCGCGGACAACCTCCATCTCATATTCTTTCCAACCGAGCAGCGATTCCTCGATCAGCACCTCGGTCGTCGGGCTGGCATCAAGCCCGCCGGTGACGATCTGGATGAATTCGTCGCGATTATAGGCAATCCCGCCGCCGGTGCCGCCCATTGTGAAGCTGGGGCGGATGATGGCGGGCAGGCCAGTGCGCTCGAGCACGGTCAACGCCTCTTCCAGCGTATGGGCGATGCCCGAGCGCGCGGATTCGAGGCCGATCTTGTCCATTGCGTTGCGGAATTTGATCCGGTCTTCGGCCTTGTCGATCGCTTCGGCGGTTGCACCGATCATTTCGACATCATATTTCGCCAGCGTGCCATTGGCCTCCAGCGCCAGCGCGGTGTTCAGCGCGGTCTGCCCGCCCATTGTGGGGAGCACGGCCATTTTTTCTTGGGGGTACTTTGCCCGCTCATTTTCAATGATCTTGGCGACCACTTCCGGCGTGATCGGCTCGACATAGGTGGAGCCATTTTCGCCGACCATTTCCGGATCGGTCATGATCGTCGCCGGATTGGAATTGACGAGGATGATGCGATAGCCCTCCTCGCGCAGCGCCTTGCACGCCTGCGTCCCCGAATAGTCAAATTCGCACGCCTGACCGATAATGATCGGGCCAGCGCCGATGATGAGGATGGATTGGATGTCAGTGCGTTTGGGCATTATTTTTGCTGTTCTAGCTGTTCTAAGAGTGGGGGAGGGTTTGGTGCGTTTATCCAATCCCACGCATACTGGGGCAAACCTCCACCCATCAAATTTGGAAAAACTTGCGAGATAACGTATGAATCACCAGCAAAAAAATCATGATAGCTTTCTATCAAGGGAAGCAATTTCCAGTCTGTTTTGACAAGCATCGTCCCAGCAGTTGCTATATAAAACTGATAGGTGGCTGTGTGCGCCTTAATAAATGCAACTAGTTGGGGAACCGTGTATTTTTCCGAAAAGGGACTGTAGCTCAAGATATAGGTATTATACATCACCAATACCTTCCAGAGAGGGATTATTAATCGACTTCTGGTCAACAATGGTCACTGTGCCGCTTTTATCACCAATTTGATTATTCATTTGATTCAAAACCATTTTGGTCTCAACATGACGCTCGCTTTGCAGACGGTCACGATCAAAAAAAGTGAAAAGCAGAATCTGAAATATAGCTACTGCAGGGGGGACTGCGGCTAGTCCAACCAATAGCAGGTTATTCCACTGACCAGAAAAGGCAGCGATAGCTAAAGCTATGGGTGAACAAATTGCCGACAGAGTGAGAATTGGATTTAATGCGCTACTGGTGGCCACTGACTTTGTCATGCCTGCGGCGCTTTCGAAGCCTGGTATTTTCATCCCATCATCCCCGCAAACTTCTCGAAGAGATAGTGGCTGTCCTGCGGGCCGGGGCTCGCTTCGGGGTGGTATTGCACGCTGAAGGCGGGCTGGTCGGTGAGTTCAAAACCGCAATTGCTGCCGTCGAACAGGCTGGTGTGCGTTGCGCGGGCGTTGGCGGGCAGCGTGTCGGCATCGACCGCAAAGCCGTGGTTCATGCTGGTAATCTCGACCGCGCCGTCGGAAAGCCGCTTCACCGGATGGTTCGCGCCGCGATGGCCTTGATGCATCTTCTCGGTCTTTGCGCCCACCGCCAGCGCGAGCATCTGGTGGCCAAGGCAGATGCCGAACAGCGGCTTCTTTGTTTCGAGCCACGCCTTGATCACCGGCACCGAATACACCCCCGTCGCCGCCGGATCGCCGGGGCCGTTCGACAGGAACAGACCATCGGGCCGGTGCGCCATGATCTCTTCAAAGCTCGCCGTGGCCGGAACGACGGTTACTTCACAACCAGTATCAACCAAGTTCCGCAATATATTGCGTTTTATACCATAATCAATTGCGACGACTTTTGGCCGCTTGGCTGCATTGGTGTCAATTTTATCAGCTTTGGCGGCATAGCCCTGCCCCAGCGTCCAAAGCCCGTCATCCCAGCCATAGCTTTGCAGCGTCGTCACATCCTTGGCGAGGTCCATTCCCTCCAACCCCGGCCAGGCCTTTGCCTGCGCCAACAAGGCGGGAATATCGAATATCCCATTCGCGCTATGCGCAATCACCGCATTGGGCGCGCCTTTCAGGCGGATCAGGCGGGTCAGCGCGCGGGTATCGATGCCCGAAAGCCCGATCCGGCCATTGACCGCCATCCAGTCGCGGAAATGCTGGGTTGCGCGGAAATTGGATGGGTTGGAGACATCCTGCCGCACGATGGCGCCCAGCGCATGCGGGTTGGTCGCCTCTATATCTTCAGGGTTCGTGCCGACATTGCCGATATGCGGAAAGGTGAAGTTGATGATCTGCCCGGCATAGCTGGGGTCGGTCATCACTTCCTGATAGCCTGTCATCGCGGTGTTGAAGCAGACTTCGCCAACGGCGCTGCCTTCCGCGCCAAAGCCCCTGCCCCAGATAACCTCTCCACTGGCCAAAACCAATACGCCTGTCGCTCCGGTGGGCGCGCGCGTAGTGGTAGGGTCAGCCATGGTGGCGGTCCTTTTTCAATAGAGTTTCTGGCGATGTCGCTAAGGCACCGCGCCTAGACATGGGGGCCGCGAAGGTCAATCTATTAAAAACGAAAAGTTGTGGCTAAGGTGACGGCTTCCTCTTTTTCAAAGAAATCGGAACATGATTCGAGATGATATAAAGGCGGCCCAGATCGCCGCAATGAAGGCTGGCGAGAAAGACCGTCTGGCGGCTGTCCGCCTGATTTTGGCCAAGCTGAAAGACCGCGACATCGAACTGCGCACCCAATCCGCCCCTGCGGATGATGATGCCGTGGTCGTCGATGTGCTGCAGAAAATGGTCAAGCAGCGCCGCGAATCGATCGCGCTCTACGAACAGGGCGGCCGTCAGGAACTGGCCGATGTCGAAAAGGCCGAGCTGGCGGTTATCGAAACCTTCCTTCCCGCGCAGATGGACGAAGCCGAAACAACTGCGGCCATCGAAGCCATCAAGGCCGAACTGGGTGCCAGCAGCGTCAAGGATATGGGCCGCGTGATGGCGACCTTGAAGGAACGCCATGGCCCCCAGCTTGATATGAGCAAGGCAAGCGCGCTGGTGAAGGCGGCTTTGACCTGAAGTGTCGCTCACCCCGCAATGGCTGGATGAACTGCGCGCGCGGACCTCGCTTTCCGCGTTGATTGGTCGCAGCATCAAGGTGACCAAAGCGGGGCGCGAGTATAAGGCCTGCTGCCCCTTCCATAACGAGAAGACGCCCAGTTTCACGATCAACGATGAAAAGGGTTTCTACCACTGCTTTGGCTGCGGGGCGCATGGGGATGCCATCCGCTGGATGACCGACCAGCGCGGGCTGAGCTTCATGGACGCGGTAAAGGAATTGGCCGATGCCGCAGGGATGCAGGTTCCTGCAGCCGACCCGAAAGCCGCAGCCAAGGCCGAACGCGCCAATACGCTATATGACGTCATGAAGGCAGCGCAGGAGTGGTTTGTCGCGCAATTTCAGGGGCTGGAGGGCGCAGAAGCCCGGGCCTATTGTGAACGGCGCGGATTGAAGCCGGAAACGATCAAGACATTCGGCATAGGCTTTGCACCGGACAGTCGGGGCAAGCTGAAAGAAGCGATCAAGCATTTTGGCGATGACAAGCTGGTCGAGGCAGGCCTGTTGATATCGGTTGAAGACAAGGAACCTTATGACCGGTTCCGTGGTCGCCTGATGATCCCGATCCGCGATCCACGTGGCCGGGTGATTGCCTTTGGCGGGCGGATATTAGGTGCGGGCGAACCCAAATATCTCAATTCGCCCGACACGCCTTTGTTCGACAAGGGACGCACGCTCTACAATCTCGACAAGGCATCCGCTGCCTCACGTGCCTCGGGCCGGGTTATTGTCGTCGAAGGCTATATGGATGCGATAGCATTGGCACAGGCAGGTTTCGGCGAGGCTGTAGCGCCATTGGGAACCGCGTTGACCGAGCAACAGATAACCATGCTGTGGCGAATGGTGCCCAAGCCGCTTCTCTGCTTCGATGGCGACGCTGCCGGGCAAAAAGCCGCCTTCCGCGCGGCCCAGCGCGCTTTGGGAGGACTGAAGCCTGGCCACAGTCTTGAATTTGTGACCTTGCCCGAAGGTCAGGATCCGGACGATCTGGTGCGCAGTGCTGGTCCTCGCGCCTTTGCCGAGCTGCTGGAAGCTTCGGAACCGCTGGTCGAACGCCTTTGGAAAACCGAACTGGCCGCAGAACCCGTCGACACGCCCGAAGATCGTGCCGGTTTCAAACAACGCCTCGGCGTTCATGTCGCCAACATCGCCGATGCGGAAATTCGCCGCCATTATGCCGACGCGTTTCGCGAGCGCTTCGACAATCTGTTTGCACGTCGTGAACAGCCGTTTCGTCCAATCGCGCAGAAGCGCGGACCTTGGAAACCAAATACCCCGCCACCCGCATCGCACGAAGCCAAGGCCATTGGTAGTCAGGGAACCGACATTTTGTTGCGCGGCGTGCTCGCGGCATTATTGCGCGAGCCTTCGCAGATCATCCGGCATCAGGAGGCTTTGGCTGGTTTCGTCCCGCGCGACCCGGCACACGCCCGACTGCTCTCGGCAATGCTCGATTCGGCATTGTCCGATTCAGGCAAAGAAACACTTGATAGTGCGGCATTGCTTACCATATTAGGGGACGATCTGTATAATATGGCTCAAGCCTTGTTGCAGGGTGGTGGAACGGCCTTCGGGTTCAACCGTCAATCGGGCACCGGGGAACTGGCTGGGGCACAGGCCTTCAGGCAGCTGGATGAAGCAATCCGGCTGATGAAGCAGCGGCCCGAGTTGGAAGCAGCACTGCAAAGGGCAACCGAATTGGCGAGCACTGACCTCAACGAAGCCAATTTCGCCGAACAACAGCGGCTGCGACAGGAAAAACACGAATTTGACATGCGTCTGGCTGCGCTGTTGCAGCGCGAAGACGTTTTGTAAGAAGACGGGGAAACAGGAACTTGGCTACGCAACCCGAAATGGAAGAAGGCGAAGGCGGCGACGCTCCGCTGATCGATCTCAACGACGCGCAGGTTAAAAAGCTTCTCGCGAAGGCGAAACGTCGCGGCTATCTGACCATTGACGAACTCAACGCAGCCGTTCCGCAGGACCAGTTCACCTCTGAACAGATTGAAGACATCATGTCTGCGATCAACGATATGGGTGTGCAGATCGTCGAAAATGACGAAGCTGGCGAAGATGGTGAGGATCGCGATGATGACGATTCCGAAACCGTCGAACATATCGGTGAGAACGACCCTCGCTCGCTGACCTCTACTGTCAAAAAGACCGGTACCGGTGATCGCACCGACGACCCTGTGCGCATGTATTTGCGCGAAATGGGCGCAGTTGAACTGCTCAGCCGTGAAGGTGAAATCGCGATTGCCAAGCGCATCGAGGCCGGTCGGGACACGATGATTCTCGGACTGTGCGAAAGCCCGATTACGTTCCACGCAATCATCGAATGGTCGAATGCGCTCAACAATGGCGAAATGCAGTTGCGCGAGATTCTTGATCTCGACGCGATGCTTTCAAAGGAGCCTGCGCCGGAAAGCCTTACCGAAGACGGTGAAGACGAAGACGACGGCGAGATCAGCGAAGCAACGGCTGGCCCTTCCTATAAGGAAGAGGAAGATATCGAGGAAGAACAGAGCGCCGACGAGGACGAAGACGATATGACCGAGCGCCGCGCGCGCCCGGTCGAAGAGGAAGAGGAAGACAACACCCTCAGCCTCGCGCAGATGGAAGAGGCGTTGAAGCCTGCTGCGCTCGAACGCTTTGCGACCATCACCAGCCTGTTCAAGCAGTTCTCGAAGATCCAGAACGACCGTATGGTCGCTATGGCCTCTAGCGGCGAATTTCCTAAGGCTTCGGAGAACAAATATCAGAAGCTGCGCGAAGACCTGACCGCTGAAGTCGAGAGCGTGCAGTTCCATGCGAACAAGATCGAATATCTGGTCGACCAGCTTTATTCGTTCAACCGCCGCCTTACCGCATTGGGCGGCCAGATGCTGCGCCTCGCCGAACGCCATAAAGTTCCGCGCAAGGATTTCCTCGACCGTTATATGGGCCACGAGCTTGACGAGAGTTGGCTTGAAAGCGTTTCGGCGCTCGACAAGAAATGGGCCAAGTTCGCCGAAAATGAAGTCGATGCCGTTGAACGCATCCGCGGAGAAATCTCCGATATCGCGGCAAATACGGGCATGAGCCTCAACGAATTCCGCCGCATCGTCAACATGGTGCAGAAGGGCGAGCGCGAGGCGCGCATCGCGAAGAAGGAAATGGTCGAGGCCAATCTGCGCCTCGTGATTTCGATCGCCAAGAAATACACCAATCGCGGTTTGCAGTTCCTCGACCTTATCCAGGAAGGCAATATCGGCCTGATGAAGGCGGTTGATAAATTCGAATATCGCCGCGGATACAAGTTCAGCACCTATGCGACCTGGTGGATCAGGCAGGCGATCACTCGCTCGATCGCTGATCAGGCACGCACCATCCGTATTCCGGTGCACATGATCGAAACGATCAACAAACTGGTCCGTTGCAGCCGTCAGTTCCTGCACGAGCAAGGCCGCGAGCCGACTCCGGAAGAAATGGCCGAGCGCCTCTCAATGCCGCTCGAAAAAGTTCGCAAGGTGATGAAAATCGCCAAGGAACCGATCAGTCTCGAAACGCCGATTGGCGACGAGGAGGACTCGCATCTCGGCGATTTCATCGAGGACAAGAATGCGATCATTCCCGTCGATGCGGCGATTCAGGCAAACCTGAAGGAAACGGTCACCCGCGTCCTTGCCAGCCTCACTCCGCGTGAGGAACGCGTGCTGCGTATGCGCTTTGGTATCGGGATGAATACGGACCACACCTTGGAAGAGGTCGGCCAGCAATTCTCGGTGACCCGCGAACGTATCCGTCAGATCGAAGCAAAAGCGTTGCGGAAGCTCAAACATCCGTCGCGTTCGCGCAAGATGCGTTCGTTCCTCGACCAGTAATCGCTTCATCGGGCCGTAAACTTCCCGTTTAGCTTTTGCTGATATTTCCGACTTGTAGTGCTGTCTGAACCAGTCAGCGCAAGCCGGAGTGCGGAATGGGACTGACAGCCAGCAATCAACTGGATTTCGGGCGGCAATTTGTCGACAGCGTAGCTGCGCAAGGTTGCGATCCGATCGTTGCGCCCTTGATCGCATTTCTGGAGAAAAGCGATATTGGCATTGAACTGCGCTCGCAGGTCAAATTGTGTCGACCGGCGCTTAAAGCCGACATCGCGCACTTCATGAATGTTTGTTTCGGCCGTCATCCGGGCGTAATCGACTTTGCCGGACAGAAAATAGTCGAACAGGAAGCCCGCGAATGGCTTGTTCAAGCCATCGACGCATTTGCTCTGGAACGTGTATTCCTGAATCGCCTGACAGTAGCGGCTGGTCCAATCCACCGTCAGATAGGCCAGGATCGCGTAAACGGTCTTATCGAGAATCAGGGCCGCAGCATGGAAATGTTGGCGACCTCGGATCGCAATGGTTGCCCGGCAGGTGCCGCAATGGCATTTGTGCTGGACTGGCAACGCAGCCGTCCATTGCTCGATTATGTAGCGATGCGATTGGGCATTGAAGCACCCGCCTGCCTGCTTCCAAGCCGGGATGCAACCGCAGACCTTGCCAGCAAACTCGCCCGGAGTGCGGCGATTCAGCGCGCAATGACATTTGGTCGTGACCAGATGCTGGCACAGCAACGCGGCCTTTGGCACGTAATTGCTGCACGCCACCACGCGCTTCTCAGCGAATAAATCCCCAATCCATCACAAAGTCTGTTGCATTGCAGCCTGTCGCTGCTTAACGGTTAATCGGATGATTAAACCGGGGAAGATAGATGCGCTTTGACGGCACGCAAAATTATGTCGCAACCGACGATCTGAAAGTTGCCGTGAATGCAGCGGTGAAGCTACGGCGCCCGCTTCTCGTCAAAGGGGAGCCCGGCACCGGCAAAACCGTGCTGGCACAGGAAATAGCCAAAGCCATGGATGCGCCGCTGATCGAGTGGAACATCAAATCGACCACCAAGGCACATCAGGGCCTTTATGAATATGACGCCGTCGCGCGCTTGCGCGACAGCCAGTTGGGCGACGAGCGCGTTCACGACATCCGCAACTACATCAAACGTGGCAAACTTTGGGAAGCCTTCACTTCAGAGAAGCTCCCAGTCCTGTTGATAGACGAGATCGACAAAGCTGACATCGAGTTCCCGAACGACTTGTTGCAGGAACTCGATCGCATGGAATTCTATGTTTATGAAACCCATGAAACCATCAAGGCAGTCGAGCGCCCAATAGTCATAATTACGTCAAACAACGAAAAGGAACTGCCTGACGCCTTCCTGCGTCGCTGTTTCTTCCACTATATCAAATTCCCCGACCGCGAGACGATGCAGGCAATTATCGATGTCCACTTCCCTGGAATCCAGAAAGTGCTGGTATCGAAGGCCATGGATATTTTCTATGATATCCGCGAAGTACCGGGATTGAAAAAGAAACCCTCAACCAGCGAACTGCTCGACTGGCTCAAACTGCTTCTACATGAAGACATGCCGCTGGACGTTTTGCAGAATCGCGATCCGACCAAGGCAATTCCGCCATTGCACGGCGCGTTGCTCAAGAACGAGCAGGACGTGATGCTGTTCGAGCGGCTTGCGTTCATGGCGCGCCGCCAAGGAAATTGATCCTAGAGGATATACGCAATCTCTAGATCACCCCAGCGGCGTCCTTTGAAGCGCAGCGGGACATAGACATTCCGTACAACTGCCGAATCGCGATTTCCGCCTTGCGATGATGCACCGGTGTGCCGATAGACTGCCATCATATAGTCTTGCTCGCTGGCTTTCGCGATCAGATCGATGCCTTCATCGTTGAACACACGTCCGTTACGGCAATATCGGGTGTCGTGGGACAGGTCGCCAGTTGGTGCCCGCGAGAATTCACTTAAATGGGTCGGGAGGAAGCCGTTGCGACTGGTGCAGACTACCGTCAGGATTTCTGGGCGTAATGCTTTGGTTCGGTCGTAAAACGGTCGCCAGTTCTTGTCTGCCCAAGCCGTCAACTTTGAAGTGAAGCGGGGCGGATTGCTGCCAGCTATGAGAACCAGATTCTCGTCAAACAGCTCGTCAATCGTCAAATCGCCAGCTTCGATTGCAGCTTCGGTCAATGCTACGACATCACGGTTTTTTTCGAGCGCGAGTTCGACGAAAACGCTGTCATCTTTTGACATGCCGCTGTGAACAATCTTGTCGAACATGGTGTTTGCACGCAGTTCAAGTTCGGAAAGCTCCTTGTGCGCTACCTGCAACCGATCATGCATCTGATCGTTCGCCTGCGAGACCGCAACGCGGACATTGCGTGATTCGGCGAGTCCTTGATTGATGGCAGCCGTATTGACTGCGATTTCGCTGGTGCGATCGTCCACTTGGCCCACAATTTGCGTCAAACCGCCCAGCAAATCTTCCATATTGGCAAATTGGGCTTGCGCCTCACCGCTGCCTTCTATGCCGGTTCCGATCTCTACAGCTAACTTCTCGGCTTCGGCCGCCAATGAATTGACGGTACCTGTGATTTCTACAGCCGCAGTTCGCGAATCTAGAGCGAGCTTTTTGACTTCTGCAGCGACGACCGCGAAAGTCTGCCCTGCCTCACCCGCCTTTTGCGCTTCGATCGCCGCGTTGAGTGCGAGCATATTGGTAGTCCGGGCGATGTTGTCGATCGCCTGCGATGCACGCTTCACCTGCTCCATCGCGGCAGCAAATCCGGCAATATGATTCCCCAAACGGTTTATCAGGCCAATCATGTCAGAGAAGCCCGCCATAGAATTTTCGATGGTCGTATGGCTCGCCTCCAGCTTTTCGCGGGCTGCATCGGAGAGCTCTTTGGCCTCTTCCGTAGCATGGGCTACATTCTCGATTTCGTGCGTCAATTTGTCGGTTATCGCTTCGAGCAAACCGTGCTCGCGACGCAATTCCTCGGCAGCTTCTTTGGCCTGCTCAAGGGTTCCTGCAGTATCCGAACAATCGACCGCAACTTCACCACAAATTTTTGCGGTGTCATCAATCCATTTATTGGTCTGCAAAGCCAAGTTTTCCATTTTGTTGCGAGCCCTTTATCAGCTTGCAAACATGGTAAACCGGAATGCTTAGCGAGTGGTTAAAACGCGCAATGCCAATTCGGTTGACGAATGCAGTCGCTGGGGCCATGAATTTCTTAATTGGCTGATTAACCGGAAGCAGACACATGTTCTTCAATTTCCTAGACGAGCTCCGCTCCGCCGGCATCCCGGCTTCTCTGAAGGAACATCTGGCGCTGCTTGAGGCGCTTGATGCCGATGTTATTGAGCAGAGCCCCGAGGAGTTTTATTACCTGTCGCGCGCGATACTGGTGAAAGACGAGGCCCAACTCGACCGGTTCGACCAGGTTTTCAACAAGGTATTCAAGGGAATCCTCTCGGAATATGGCACCAACTCCGCAGAAATACCCGAAGACTGGCTAAAGGCGGTTGCTGAAAAATTCCTCACTCCTGAAGAGATGGAAAAGATAAAATCTCTCGGCACGTGGGACGAGATCATGGAGACGTTGAAAAAGCGTCTGGAAGAGCAGCAAAAACGCCACGAGGGCGGAAACAAGTGGATCGGCACAGGCGGAACATCGCCATTCGGAAACAATGGCTACAACCCCGAAGGTGTGCGCATAGGCGGCGAATCCAAGCATAAGCGCGCATTGAAAGTTTGGGAAAAGCGCGAATTCCAGAATCTGGACAACACAAAGGAACTCGGCACTCGCAACATCAAGATTGCGATGCGCCGCCTGCGCAAGTTTGCACGTGAAGGTGCGCAGGATGAGCTTGATATCGACGGCACCATCAATGGCACCGCGCGGCAGGGCTGGCTGGACATTCAAATGCGCGCCGAACGTCGCAATGCCATCAAGGTACTGCTGTTCCTCGATGTAGGCGGGTCGATGGATCCGTTCGTCAAGTTATGCGAAGAACTGTTCAGCGCGGCGACGGCGGAATTCAAAAACCTTGAATTCTACTACTTCCACAACTGCGTCTACGAAGGCGTGTGGAAGGATAATCGCCGCCGCTTTGCCGAGCGCACGCCTCTGTGGGAAGTGCTCCACAAATTCCCGCACGACTATAAGCTGATATTCGTCGGCGATGCGGCGATGAGCCCTTATGAAATTTCGCACCCCGGCGGCTCGGTTGAACATTTCAACGAAGAGGCTGGCGCGGTCTGGCTCCAGCGTATGGTCAACACCTATCCGGCAACGGTTTGGCTGAACCCGACTCCCGAAGCGCACTGGAATTATTCGCAGTCGACCAAGATCATCAAGGAATTGGTGAAGGACCGCATGTACCCGCTCACCCTTGAAGGGCTGGACGATGCCATGCGCGAACTAGTCCGCAAGAACGGCTGAGCCAAACTCAGCCTTTCTGGTCTAGTTCCTTGTTCAGATGCAGGCTCGCCCTCCAAAAGAAAAAGGAGGGAATGAGCCCGAGCAGCGCCGCGCCGTAAAGCACCCAGCGCACGCTTTCGTCACCCGCCATCGGTTTGATGCCGTCCGACAGCATTCCAAAGAATAGCGGCCCCAGGCCCAATCCGATCAGATTTTGTGCGAACAGCAAAACGGCAGACGCCATCGCGCGGGCGCGGAGCGGCACAAGACCCTGTGCGCAGCTATAGGCAGGGCCGACATACATGGAGTTCAGGAAAGTCGGCGTCATAATCAAAATGAGCGCGTACCACCAATTCTCAACCCAATAGGCACTGATCGCAATGGGGATAGCCAAGAGCATGCCGATGGCAGGTGCAGTCAACACATGCCGACGGTTCACCTTGCCATATTTGTCCGCGAACCAGCCCCCGGCAAAGGTTCCGATTATGCCCGCAATACCCCCGCCAATACCGAACCAGAAGCCGACCTCTCCCGGTGAAAGCTCATGCGTCCGTTGGAAGAAAATGGTCGTCCAGGTTGCTTTGCCGTAGCTCAGAAAAGCGGCCATTGCGCCGCCGATCGCCAGCATGATAAATGCACGGGAAGCCAATATTTCCTTGAAGGCCTCGGCTGTCGAAATCGCTGGCTTGGGCTCCGCAGCCTTGAGATGTGCAGACATGCGCGGATCGCGCAGAACAAAAAACACAATAGCGGCCAGTGCGATTCCTGGAAGACCGGCAACCAGAAAGGCCGCACGCCAGCCATAGGCGTCGGCAATCATTCCGCCGATCACCATTCCAAGCAATGATCCTATCGGAATACCGAGCGAGTAGAAGGAAATGGCCGATGCGCGTTTCTCGGGCGGTGCGAGATCTGCAATCAACGAGTGCGCTGCAGGCGTGCACCCTGCTTCTCCGACACCAACACCGATACGCGCCAGCAATAGTTGAACGAAATTTTGCGCCATCCCGCACAATGCCGTCATCCCTGACCAGATGATCAGCGAAACCGATATCAGTCCGACACGGTTGGTTTTAGGCCGATCTGCAAAGCGGGCAATCGGAATGCCAAGGAAAGTGTAGAAAGCGGCAAAGGCTATACCTGTCATCAGGCCGATTTGCGTATCGCTGAGCCCCAGATCGCGGCTGATCGGCTCGGCGAGAATATTGACGATCTGGCGGTCCAGAAAATTGAAGATGTAGACGATCAGCAAAACCCAAAGAGTCAAACGCAATGAATTGGGCGATTTCGGCAGTTCAGCCTTTGCGGGCTCTGTCGTCAACATCTCTCTCCTCAATACAGGAGATAGCGTTGCCTCTCCTCTCCCCAACTGTCTTCGTCTGCCTTTGCGTAGACGTCAAGGTCCGAAGGCATGGCTGCTGCATCATCGACCCACTCGCGAAGCAATGGCCCGCCATTGATCACATCAATCGCCAGCACATCATTGGTATATTCATATTTGAAATCGGTGCCGCGCCATAACTGGTAATCGGGATACAGGCGGCGAATGGCCTTGAAGGCCAGTGCTTGCAGCCGCCAGGGCTGGAAGCTTTCATGATTGTAGAAGCTTCCTTCGCCATGGATGTGCACGCCGTGGCACATTTTTCCGCTATGCTTATGGAAGGTCGGTTCAAACCAGATCTCGCGCATCTTGCATCCACGTAGCCATTTCGGTGCCAGACGTTCCATTTCCGCCATAACGAGGCGGGCGTCGATATCGGGGGCGCCAAAAAGCTCCAGCGGACGCGTCGTCCCTCTGCCTTCGCTCAATGTCGCGCCTTCGAGCATCACCGTGCCTGCATAGGCCCGCGCCATGTTGAGGTTGGCCGCATTGGGGCTGGGATTGATCCAGATACGCTCATCCGAAGGCCAGCCAAAGCCCGGCCCTTCATTCGGGTCATAGCCCTGCATCTCTACAACATGATAATCGACGTTCAGCTTGAAATGATCGATGAACCAATGACCCAGTTCACCCAACGTCAGGCCGTGTCGCATCGGGATTGGCCCTGCCCCAACGAAACTCTCCCAACCTCCGCGCAGCGTCAACCCTTCAATAGGGCGACCGGCAGGATTGGGGCGATCAAGAACCCAAACCGTTTTGCCATGCTTGGCCGCCTCTTCGAGGATGTACAGCAGCGTCGTAATGAAGGTGTAGATGCGGCAGCCCAAATCCTGCAGGTCGACCAGCACAACATCGAATGTCGACATCATCTGCCCGGTCGGACGCCGCACCTCGCCATACAGGCTGAACACCGGAATGTTGTAAACTGGATCAGTATAGTCGTCGGACTCGACCATATTATCCTGCTTGTCGCCCTTCAGTCCGTGCTGCGGGCCAAAAGCGGCGGAGATATTGAGGTCTCCTGTCGCGATCAGCGCATCGAGCGAGTGCAGGAGCCCCGCAGTCACCGAAGCAGGGTGTGCAACCAGCGCAACGCGTTTACCGGCCAATTCGCGGCGCAGTTCGGGTTCGGAAAGCAGGCGATCGATACCGAATTTAATCATGGCTCGGCTCGTGCCGGAAGACGCAATGTAAAGCAATCGGGATGATGGAAATCAGGTGCGCCTGCCGGATGCGCAAGAGACCAGTAGGATTTGGTACCGTCCCGTTCTTCAATCACGGCCGCAATAGCCAACAATAGATCTATGTCTGCAAATGCGTGCGGTAGTTCGAATGTCGCTTCCAGCGCAAAGTGGCTTTGACTGGCATCGTTGCTTAGTTCCGGCGCAATCGGCATCGGCAACTCCTCCATGGATTCCCGATAACCCGAAAAACTGTACGCCGCCCATTCGCTAGAAGGGGCGAAGTTGAATTCCAGATAGACGGGGATGTCAGCTTCCATCACAAACGCTTCGAAGCATGTTGTTTGCCACAGACCATCGCGTCTTTGGGCCTCTCGCGGAAATCCCAATTCCAACGCATCAACCGGCGCTTCGACATGATAGCGAACCCAGATCCGGTCATTTTCCTGTCGTTCGACATCGACAGCAAACTCATCAACGGTTTTGGCCGGTGTATCCGGGTGACATTTCATAGAATGCTTGGCCAAGCGCGAAACTCCATGCTAGGCGGCCCCGAAATTCAAACAGAGACCGACATGAGCCAGTATAAATCCGATCTCCTGCGCCTACTCGATAGTCGCGGCTATATCCACCAGCTAACC
This sequence comes from uncultured Sphingorhabdus sp., assembly GCA_937873665.1. The sequence goes on along the minus strand of CALMYW010000393.1, from coordinate 188,121 downwards.
GATGCCGAAGGTCTCGATACGCTTGCGGCCAAGCAGATTGTTCCTGCCTATATCGGTTTTGATGCAACTGCCCCGTCCTTGCATGTCGGATCGCTGGTGCAGATCATGATGTTGCGCCGTTTGCAGCAGACCGGACACAAGCCAGTGGTATTGATGGGTGGCGGAACTACGCGGATCGGTGACCCCACGGGCCGCGACGAAAGCCGCAAGATGCTGAGCGACGAAACGATCGAAGCCAACATCGCCTCGATACGAACCATCTTTGATCGCTTTCTGAAGTTTGGCGATGGCCCGACCGATGCGGTCATGGTCAACAACCATGATTGGCTGGGCAAGCTCGGCTATATCGAAATGCTGCAAAAGGTCGGCACGCATTTCACCATCAACCGTATGCTGTCATTTGATTCGGTCAAACTGCGGCTCGATCGCGAACAGCCGATGACGTTCCTCGAATTCAACTACATGATCCTGCAGGGCTATGACTTCCGTCATTTGGCACAGGAAATGGGCGTCCGCCTGCAAATGGGCGGATCAGACCAGTGGGGCAACATCGTCAACGGCATCGAACTTTCGCGTCGAATGGATGCGTTGGAAGTTTATGGCCTTACGACACCGCTGCTCGCCACCGCCGATGGCGCAAAGATGGGCAAAACAGCGAAAGGCGCGGTCTGGCTGAATGGTGATCAATTGCCCGCCTACGATTACTGGCAATTTTGGCGCAATACGCAGGATGCCGATGTAGGTCGCTTCCTTCGGTTGTTCACTGACATTGATCTTGATGAAATCAGCCGGCTCGAAAGGCTCGAAGGAGCGGAGATAAACGAGGCGAAGAAGGTCTTGGCTGATGCTGCGACCAAGATGGCTCATGGCGCAGAGGCCGCCGTCGCTGCCGCCGAGACGGCGCGCAAAACTTTTGAGGAAGGGGCAGGCGGAGAGGCTTTGCCCTCAATTTCAGTTACCGAATCGTCCATATCTTTGGTCGATGCAATGGTTGCACTGGGCCTTTCTGCTTCGAAAAAGGAGGCGCGCAGACTGATTTCGGGTGGCGGCGCGCGTCTTGATGGAGAAGCTGTTACCGACGAAAATGCAATGATTTCAAAGACAGTGGAGCCGATCCGCGTTTCCGCAGGAAAAAAGAAACACGGATTGGTCGACTTCGGATAATCGGGTAAAAATTCTTGCGACGAGATTTTACCATTTTTTCGTAAAAGCATGTCACACCGGTCCTGCGACCCTCGTCGAAACAGGACAGTTTGAACATGGCACAACCGGCTATAGATGAAAATTATGACATGCGTCGGGCAGCCCGTCATCGGGCCAGCTATGATGTGCTTGCAGACAGCAAGAAGCATGGCGAGCAGAAACTGCATATAGCCAATATCTCGGCGCACGGTTTCATGATCGACAATAACAAAGTGTTCGAACATGGCGATCGCATCGAACTTCGTCTGCCAGTAATCGGGCGGATTGAAGCGCATCTGATCTGGTCAGTCGACGGCCGAGCTGGATTTCAGTTCGAGCGGGTTGTCCGTTTGCCTGATTTCATGGCACTTATTGACGTTGTTGGGCCTAAAAACCGCTAACCCCCCCGCAGCGTTGCCAATCCGGCATCTCGCTCAAACAAGTATAGCGCTATACGGGCCGCTGCACCGCGTGGTCCGTCAAGCCCGCCATCGCGATCAATCAACAACCGGGCATCGGCTGACGCCGCGCCGATTAGCTCCCGAACCTGCTCGTCTGTAGCCACGCGGAACGGGCTCTCCCCGGATTGCCGCGTTCCAAGCAGCTCGCCTGCTCCGCGGAGTTTGAGATCTTCTTCGGCAATCCGAAACCCGTCATTGGTCTCACGCATCAAGGCAAGGCGCGCTCTGGCGGTTTCGCTCACCTGTGATGAACGAACAAGGATGCAAGACGATTTCTCGCTTCCACGCCCGACACGACCGCGCAGTTGGTGCAACTGCGCCAAGCCGAAACGATCGGCTGCCTCGACGATCATCAGGCTGGCATTGGGGACATCCACACCAACTTCGATGACGGTGGTGGCTACCAAAAGCCGGGTTTTGCCAGCGGCAAAGCCTTCCATCACGGCATCCTTTTCAGGTCCCTTCATGCGACCGTGAATCAAGGCAACCTGATCGCCAAAGCGCTGCCTCAACATGGCGGCCCGTTGTTCGGCGGCAGCGAGTTCACTGCGTTCGCTTTCCTCAACCAGCGGACACACCCAGAACGCCTGTTTGCCGCTCGCAAGATGTCGCGCAACACCATCGATCAGTTCGGGCAGGCGTTCTTCTGATATTACACGCGTTTCAACAGGCCTACGCCCCGGCGGCATTTCGTCGATGGCCGACACGTCCATTTCTCCATAGCAAGCCAGAGCAAGGCTGCGCGGGATCGGGGTCGCTGTCATAACCAGCAAATGCGGGACACCCTGCCCTTTGCGCGACAGCATCAAGCGCTGACTGACACCAAATCGATGCTGTTCATCAATAATCGCCAACGCTAGCGCCTTATAGGTCACGGCTTCCTGAAAAATCGCATGTGTCCCGACAAGGATGTCTATCGATCCATCCGCGAGCCCCATCAATACCGATTCACGTACCCGACCCTTCTCGCGTCCTGTCAGGATCGCGACATTCACTGGCAACCCCGCGAGCGAGGCCTGTAGGCTCGCCAGATGCTGCCGCGCCAATATTTCCGTAGGCGCCAGCATTGCGCCCTGTTTTCCGGCCTCAACCGCACGCAACAAAGCATGTAGCGCCACCATCGTCTTTCCGGATCCGACATCGCCTTGCAGCAAGCGTAGCATCGGCCGCGTCTGCTGCAGGTCACCCTCGATTTCCGCAATCACCCGTCTTTGCGCGCCCGTCAGCGCGAAAGGCAGGCGCAACTGGGATATCAGCCTGCCATCCCCATGGATTTGGGGACCGCGTCGGCGATCGAGCGATGCTCGGACAAGCCGCATCGCCAATTGATTGGCTAATAACTCGTCATAAGCGAGCCGGTCCCGGACGGATTTTTCATCTTTGTGATGGACGATCGAAACCGACTGACTCCAACCGGCCCATTTGCGATCAGCGAGCAATGATGGTTCAATCCATTCGGAAAGCTCTGGCAATCTCTCCAGTCCCTGCTGAACCAGTCCGTGGAGACGATTACTCGTAATCCCCTCGGACAGCGGATAAACGGGCTCGATCAGCGCAACTGGCCTAGCCTCGACCGCAGACGAAATATGATCGGGATGCACGATTTGCAGTTCATCACCATAGCGCTCCAATTTTCCCGAAACGATGCGCGTTTCTCCGACAGGCAACTGTTTCTTGGCCCAGGAACGGGTTCGTCCAAAAAAGGTCAAAGTAAGATAATTGCCTTCACCATCCACACCATGAATGCGTAACGGGCTTCGTGCACTTCCACCCGATCGGTGGCTCGCTATAACCAGTGTAACGATGATGTTCTTGCCTACATCTGCCACATCTACCGTTTTGACTGCCTTGCGATAGGTCCATCCGGTTGGGAAATGATACAGCAGGTCTTTGACACGCTTTAACCCCAGCCGGTCCAATGGGCGCGCAATCCCCGGCCCTACGCCTTTCAGCGTTTCCACTTCAGCAAATAACGGATTGAGAATATCGGGCCGCATGACTAGGGGCACTATATAGGCCGCTGGCCATCATTCCACTATCTTCGAGACAAATCATGGACCGGGCATCCTATCTTCGCAAACTGCATTTTCGTGCCCACCACCGTGGTACGCGCGAAGCCGATGCAATTGTCGGCGGTTTTTTCGACAATTATCATGCCCTATGGTCCGACGCGGATTTCGCCTGGTTCGAAGCTTTGCTTGAGGAACAGGATGTCGACATCATGGGCTGGGCGATGCGTACCCTGCCCGTTCCTGCAAAATGGGAAGGTCCGATGCTCGATCTGCTCATGCGGCTCGATTATATTTCGCTACCTGTCGGACTGACCAAGGCCGACTGAGCAAATGACCGACCTGCAGCGCATCTTGAAGGCGGATCGCCCGCTGACACTGGCCTCGGTGCCTGCGGGGTTCACGCCTCTGCTGGTCGCTGATCTCGCGCGCGGGGCCAAAAGTGCGACGCTCTATATCGCGCCAGACGACGCGGCGATGCGTTCACTGGCAGACACGATTCCCTTTTTCGCTCCCGAACTGGAAATCCTGCAATTCCCGGCCTGGGACTGCCTGCCCTATGACCGTGCCTCGCCGTCGACGGTGATAACCAGCCAGCGCATGGCGACACTCAACGCGCTGCAACACCCGACCAAATCCAAGCGCGTGTTGCTGACCACCATCGGGGCAATGATTCAACGTGTTCTCACGCCTTTCCGTATCCGCCAGACGGGGGCCATTCTTGCTTCGGGAGTTTCGATCAATCGCGAGAAGCTGGCAAACCTGTTGCAGGCCAATGGCTATTTCCGGGTCGATACCGTCGCCGAGGCGGGTGAGTTTGCCATAAGAGGCAGCCTTGTCGACTTGATCCCGGCAGGCAGCGAGGACGGCCTGCGACTCGACTTTTTCGGAGACGAAGTCGAAACAATCCGCCGCTTCTCTCCGCAAGACCAGAGGAGTATCGGCACGGTCGACCGGTTCGCACTTTTGCCTGCGGTCGAAACACTGATGGACGAGGATGCGGTTCGCCGTTTCCGCACGCAATATCGTGACCTGTTTGGGACAACAGCGACCGGCGATCCGCTCTACCAGGCAGTATCGGAGGGGCGCCGGTTGGCCGGCATGGACCATTGGCTGCCTTTGTTCGAGGAGCGAATGGTCACTTTGCTCGACCATCTCGACAGCGACACATTGATCCTGCGTGATCAAGCGGCACTAGCGGCCGGTGAGGCGCGATTTGAGGCGATTGCCGATTACCACGCCAACCGCGAAAAGGCACAGTCAGCAAGTCCCGGCAGTTATCGACCACTGGCACCGGACAAGCTGTATTTAGCAAGCGAAGAACTGGAAGCGTTGCTCGAAGCGCATAACAGCCATCTTCTGACGCCCTTTGCCGCACCGGAAGCCGCGAACACCATCGACTTCGGCATTTCAGCAGGCCGCGATTTCGCACCTGAACGAGCGCGTAAGGATAATGTCTACGAGGCGGTTTCCGCCTATCTGAAGGATAGCATCCGCGCTGGTCAAAAAGCCATTGTAGCAAGCTACTCCGCAGGCGCGCGCGAGCGCCTCAAGGGCCTGCTGTCTGATCATGGCGCGCCCAAATTGGTGGAAGCGGATGGCTGGCAGGCCGCATTGGGAGTTGCAGCGGGCAAAGCGGCGGCGATGGTGGTTCTGCCAATCGACCACGGCTTTGCCTCGCCAGATGTCGCGCTAATCTCCGAACAGGACATATTGGGCGACCGCCTCGTCCGCCGTCGGAAGAACAAGAAGAGCGCCGATGCTTTCCTTGCCGAAATGGCAGCGCTCACGCCTGGCGACCTGATTGTCCATGTAGAACATGGCATAGGCCGCTATGAAGGGCTTGCCTCTATCCCGGTAGGTCAAAGCCCGCATGATTGTGTTGCGCTCACCTATGCAGGTGGCGACCGGCTTTATGTTCCGGTCGAGAATATCGATGTCCTCTCGCGCTACGGCAATTCGGACGGGGCAGTCACGCTCGACAAATTGGGCGGTGAGGCGTGGCAACGGCGCAAAGCGAAACTCAAGGAACGCATCACCGCCATAGCGCATGAACTGATCCGCACAGCCGCCGAACGAGCGCTGCGGCCCGGCGCGCTGATCGAGGTAGAAGATGCAGGCTATGCCGCCTTTGTCGACCGCTTCCCTTACGCTGAAACCGACGATCAGGAACGGGTCATTGCCGAAGTCTTGGAAGACCTGTCGAGCGGCAAACCAATGGACCGCCTTGTATGCGGCGATGTCGGCTTCGGGAAAACCGAAATAGCCATGCGCGCAGCATTCGCAGCCGCTATGGCCGGCTATCAGGTGGCCGTCATCGCCCCCACCACCCTGCTTGCACGCCAGCATTATACCAATTTTGTCGAACGCTTTGCCGATACGCCGTTGAAGCTTGGGCGGCTGTCACGCCTCGTTCCGTCTGCCGAGGCAACTAAGACCCGTGACGGTCTGACCGACGGTTCAGTCGACATAGTCATCGGCACCCACGCCGTTCTCGCAAAATCGATCAAATTCCGGAAACTTGGCCTGGTTATCGTCGATGAAGAGCAGCGCTTTGGCGTGAACCATAAGGAACAACTCAAGGCGTTGAAGACTGACGTCCATATGCTGACGCTGACGGCAACCCCCATTCCCCGTACCTTGCAGATGGCAATGTCTGGCCTGCGCGAACTTTCGGTTATCCAGACCCCGCCAGTGGACCGTCTCGCGGTGCGCACCTATGTCATGCCGTGGGATGAAGTCGTGATGCGTGAGGCTTTGCTGCGTGAGCATTATCGCGGCGGGCAAAGCTTCTTCGTCGTTCCCCGCATCTCCGACCTTGCCGAGATCGAAGAGTATCTGCGTGACCATGTGCCCGAAGTGAAATTTGTCACCGCGCATGGGCAGATGGCCGCTGGTGAAATTGAAGAGCGGATGACCGCATTTTACGACAAACGCTACGATGTGCTGTTATCGACCACGATCATCGAAAGTGGCCTCGACATTCCCAGCGCAAATACGCTGATCGTCCACCGCGCCGACCGCTTCGGACTGGCGCAATTGTACCAGCTTCGCGGGCGCGTAGGTCGCTCCAAAGCAAGAGCCTATGCTTATTTAACCCAGCCTGCCGATCGAGTGCTCAACGAAACGGCTGAAAAGCGTCTCAAGGTGCTAAGTGATCTTGATACACTAGGCGCCGGGTTCCAGCTGGCCAGTCACGACCTAGACATAAGAGGCGCGGGCAATCTGGTTGGTGACGAACAGTCCGGACATATCCGCGAAGTCGGGTTCGAGCTTTACCAGTCAATGCTCGAAGAAGCGGTGGTTGCCGTTCGCGCTCAAGCGCATGGCCTCGCCAAACCGCGTGACAGCTTCTCGCCGCAAATTACCGTCGATGCGCCAATCCTGATCCCGGACGATTATGTGCCCGACCTTTCGGTGCGCATGGCCCTTTATCGTCGCCTCAACGATCTGGATGAAGCGCAGGATATTGAAGGCTTTGCTGCCGAATTGTCCGACCGTTTTGGCCCGATACCGGAACCAACACAAAACCTGCTCAAACTGATTGAAATCAAGCAGAATGCTCTGGCCGCGCAAGTCGCCAAAATCGAAGTAGGCCCGCGCGGGGCGCTGGTCAGCTTCCACGAAGACCGGCCTCCTAACATGCCAGGCCTTCTCGCTTATGTCGAAAGACTCGGTGCCACGGCGAAGCTCAGGCCGGACAGCAAGCTGGTGATCAACCGGAATTGGCCCGATCCGGCCAGTAAACTTAACGGCTGCCTCCAGCTCTCCAAAGGCCTTGCCGGTCTGGCCCGCAAAGCCGGGTAATCCGTTCTACTGACGTATGTATTCAAGAAATTGCTCAGCCGTTAAAGGCGGCGAACGCAAATATCCTTGAAAATAGTCGCAGCATTCTGAGCGCAGCAATTCAAGTTCGCTGACTTTCTCAACACCCTCGGCAATAATCCGTAGACCCAATGCCTTGCCCAGTGCAATGATCGCGCGCAGCACGATAAGGTCGCGTGGATTGCCGCCAATGTCGGCCGTCATGCCTTTGTCGATCTTGAGATAATCAAGCGGCAGGCTCTTGAGATAGGCAAGGCTGGAATAGCCTGTACCAAAATCGTCGATAGCGACACCAATGCCCTTAGCGCGCAACATCTCAAGTTGGGATAGCGCAAGATCGAAGTCGCGAACGATGCTCTCTTCGGTCAACTCGACTGTCAGACGATTGAACGGGAAACCTGAATCTTCCAAAATAGCAAGCAACCGTATAGCATGATCATCGGCAAGTTCTTCAGCACCAAGATTGATCGAAAGATGCAAAGCATCTGGCCATTGCGCAGCATAACCCACGGCTTGCTTCTGTATCGCATAAGACAATTCTTCACGCAGATCACAACGGTCAGCTGCGGCGAATAATTCCTCAGCACCAATCTGGCCAAATTCGGGATGGGTCCAACGCGCAAGTGCTTCGGCCCCGACCAACTTTTCCGTTTCAACCTCAAACTGGGGCTGGAAATAGATCGCGATTTCCTGTTTCATCAGCGCCTGACGCAGGCCCTTGTCCAGACGAGAATTCCTCTGGCTATCGAAGTTGGTAACGCTGTCGGCAAAGCGATATTTCCGTCCCTTGTGTGAATAGGCTGCCGATAACGCACTCGATGCCGCAGCCAGCAATTGGGTACCGGACTGGCCGGGTCTGGACAGTGCTATTCCTATCCGAGGACTGATGTGCAGTTCGCCGTCACGGTGCTGTAATGGCGCTTCAAGTAGCCCCAGTAGTTGACGTGCTACCTGCTCCGCCTCAGCTTGTCCGCAGGCACCTGCAATGATCAGAAATTCCCTGCCCGGCAAGCGCGCGGTCAGGATCGCGTCCGAAATTGACGGGGCAAAGCCAGCGATCCTTTTTCCGATTTCAGCAATAACGGCATTACCCGTTTCCCTGTCGTGCAGGTCATTCACCTGTTTCAAATCACGGATGCCAACCAGCAACAGCAAGGCTCCACGCGAAGCGCTAGCCTCGAATGCTGACAGCCATAGCTGTGCATCGCGTGCAGGCGAAATCTTCTTCGCTGGCATTGCTGTTACCGAATCCATCTCACCAGAATATCCGAAAAGCCTTTCCCAACCGTTGCCAGCACGGAACAAGACAGATAGGTCAGATGCACAATGCAAGACAATTTCGGACGAACCATAGACTATCTCCGAATTTCGGTGACCGACCGGTGCAATTTCCGGTGCACATATTGCATGCCCGAGCAACAGACATTCCTGCCGCGAACTGATCTGCTCGATTACACGGAAATTGCGCTGATTGCTGGGCGCTTCATAAAGCACGGCATCCGGAAAATACGCCTTACCGGCGGGGAACCTCTGGCACGTCGCGATGTTGACGTTCTGATTCAGGAACTCGGCCGAAATGTGCAATCTGGAGCGCTCGACGAACTGACATTGACCACCAATGGCAGCCGACTCTCCCATTATGCACCCATTTTGAGAGAATCAGGTGTGCGTCGCATCAATGTCAGCCTCGACAGTCTTGTCCCGGCTAAGTTCAGTGCCGTCACTCGCGGCGGTGACCTTGACCAGGTTCTGAACGGGATTGAGATCGCTAAGGCCAATGGATTGGGCATTCGGATCAATATGGTCGCACTGAAAGGCGTGAATGACGATGAAATTGCGCCAATGGCGAAATATTGCGCCACCAATGGCTTCGATCTCGCCTTGATCGAAACCATGCCGCTGGGGGATGGCGTATCGGGGCGCACCGGGCAGTTTATTCCACTCGATGACTTTGTCCGTCCTCTTCTGGAAAACGCCACGTTGACGCCGATTGACCATCGTACGGCAGGGCCTGCACGCTATTACCAGTTGGAACCGCTTCACCTGCGGCTCGGGTTGATCACGCCGATGACCCATAATTTCTGCGGAGATTGCAACCGCTTGCGCCTGGCCAGCGACGGGAAAGTGCACATGTGCCTTGGCTCTGAATTCCATGTGGATTTTCGCGATGCCATTCGCAGCGGCGGCATGGAAGCAGTCGACCGGCTTCTTCAAAAAGCTTTACGGTTGAAGCCTGAGCGACATGATTTCGAGCGGCAAATGGAGGACAAAGATTTGCGCCTGCACCGTCATATGAATGCGACTGGCGGATGAGCCGTTTCTCAAAGCTAGCCCTGCTCGCCTCACCAGGCGAACCTGCGCGCAAGGCAGAAAAGCAATTGCGTGAAATCCATGAATTCGTCCCCATAGAAGAAGCAGATGCAGTGATTGCGTTGGGCGGTGACGGATTCCTTTTGCAATTATTGCATCGTCTTTTGGAGCAGCGCCGCGATTTGCCTACTTACGGTATGAATCTGGGCACAATCGGCTTCCTGATGAACAGTTGGAACCCAGACGACCTGCTCAATCGACTGGATCGCGCAAAAAGCATTACTGTGACGCCTTTAATGGCAACGATTGAGGCAACGTCGGGCCAACGCTTCACGCTGCCCGCGATCAACGAAGTCTCTTTGCTGCGCGAAACGCGACAGGCGGCAAAGCTGCAAATAGATGTGAATGGTCGCACGGTTATCGATGAACTAATCTGCGACGGTGTTCTGGTTGCGACGCCTGTGGGATCAACGGCTTACAACCTTTCGGCAAACGGCCCGATCCTGCCGCTCGACAGCTCTCTGCTGGCTTTGACGCCCATAAGCCCCTTCCGCCCACGCCGTTGGAAAGGGGCAATCTTGCCAGACCGCTATGTCGTCAAGCTGACAATACTGGAAAGTTCAAAACGCCCGGTAAGTGCTGTTGCCGACCAACGCGAAATCCGCGACATATCGTCAGTGGAGGTGGCGCTGGACCGCAACCGTTCGCTTACTTTGTTGTTTGATCCCGAACATGCACTCGACGATCGCATCGCGATGGAACAATTTATCACCTGACCACTTGCTTTTTGTTTCAGGCCAAGCCATAGGCGCGCCTGCCCGATGTCATCGGGCTGCTCCCCGGTAGCTCAGCGGTAGAGCAATCGGCTGTTAACCGATTGGTCGGCGGTTCGAATCCGTCCCGGGGAGCCAGATTTTCTCCAGAAAAATCAAAGCGCCTGCAACAACAGACGGACCGCGGCATAGCCGACCAGCAGCGCAGTCATCCGCCGCAGCAAAACAGGCGAAAATAGCCTGATTCCGATATGGCTGCCAATCTGGCCTCCGATCAGCACTGCCAGCAACAAGGGCCAATATGCAGCGGACGATTCTGCGACAGCACCAACGCCACCCTTGAGTAACTGACCGCCCAGTCCGGTTATCGAGTTGGCAAGGATGTAGAGAGAGGCGAAAGCTGCGATTCGCTTTGCTTCTGCCCAGCGGATCAGGTGAAGCACCGGCGCCATGAATATGCCGCCACCGATGCCGGATAGTCCTGCCAGCAGGCCGACCAGGCCTGAAAGAGCCAAAGTGGCAGCTGGTGGCAACTTGGCCTCAGGAAAGCGTTCCTGAGGCAGCAATAGAGCAACGGCAGAAACCAGCAGAGTCGTTCCCAATATCAACAGGAAGGTTGCTTCCTTGAGCGGCGTTAACCCACCCAGGAAAGCGAGAGGAGCTGATACCGCCAACAGCGGCAGTACTGCCTTCCAGTCAATCAGTCCAACACGCCAGAAGCGGTACGTTCCGCCTGTTACAACAACAATGTTGCAGCATAAGGATATGACCGGAATCAGCCTTGGCTCGATCCCGGTCAATGTCAGAATTGCCGTGTAGGAAGATCCTCCGCCAAAACCGACGGAGGCGTAAATGAGCGCGATGAGGCCGAATAGCAGGGCCATTATCGCGCTCATGCTTCAGTCCTTAATAGGCACCGTGACAGTGTTTGTACTTCTGCCCGGAACCGCATGGACAAGGATCATTACGGCGCAGGTTCGGGTTCCCCGCAAATGGATCGCCTTCTTTCGGATTATTGGGCACCTGACGCGCAGGAATGGATGCCTTGATCAAGCCCAGATCGGCGCCATCCACATCGTCGCTATCATCGTCCCCGGTGAGCGGATCGAAATGCGTGGTCAGGAAATCGGGCAATTCCGGCAGATCGCCTTCGGGGAAATTGGGTTCCATCCGGAACTCGTTTGTCAGCACAGTCTTGACGATATCCTCTCGAATGGCCGACAACATCCGTTCAAACAGACCAAAGCTTTCCTGCTTATATTCGTTGATCGGATTTTTCTGCGCATAGGCGCGCAAATAGATCACCTGGCGCAGTGCATCGAGAGTCGCCAGATGCTCCTTCCAGTGATGATCGAGATTTTGAAGCAGAATTTGCTTTTCGATCTGCCGGAACAGTGTCGCATCAATCGAAGCACGCTTTTCGGACAGCTTGGCCTCGGCAGCTTCAGCAATTCGCGCTTCTACGATGTCCGGTTCAATAGCTTCTTCGGTGAGCCAGCTATCAATATCGGGGTACAGTCCGAGAATTTCACTGACCTGCTTTTTCAAGCCATCAACGTCCCATTGTTCGGGATAGGTTTCAGGCGGGCAATTTTCGCCGACAATGCTGTTGACCGTTTCATGCAGCATATCATCGAGGACATCGTCGACTGCTTCGGCATCCATGATGTCGCTGCGCTGCTCATAGATAACCTTGCGCTGATCATTCATGACGTTGTCATATTCAACCAGTTGCTTACGCACATCATAGTTGCGCGCCTCGACCTTGCGTTGTGCGGTTTCGATGGCCTTGGACAGCCATTTGCCGCCAATCGCCTCGCCATCTTCGAGACTGCTGTTCATCATGCGTGCAAACAGCGTTTCCGAACCGAAAATGCGCAACAAATCATCTTCAAGGCAGAGATAGAAACGCGACAGGCCAGGATCGCCCTGACGGCCCGAACGGCCACGCAGCTGGTTATCGATGCGGCGGCTTTCGTGGCGCTCGGTGGCGAGTACGAACAGACCACCGGCTTCCAGCACCTTTGCTCGTTCAGCCTCGATTTCAGCACTGATATGCGCAATTGCTGCATCGCGTTCCGGACCTTCAGGCATTTCGCGCAGTTCGTCTTCCATGCGGAATTCGAGGTTGCCACCCAATTTGATGTCGGTACCGCGACCGGCCATGTTGGTGGCAATCGTGACGGCACCCAAACGGCCGGCTTGCGCGACGATATGCGCTTCCTGCTCGTGAAAACGCGCGTTGAGGACAGCGTGTTCGACACCTTCCTTGTTCAGATAATCGCTCAGCAGTTCCGACTTTTCGATCGAGACAGTGCCGACCAGCACCGGCTGACCGCGATCATGGGCCTCCTTGATCGTCTTGGCGATGGCGGCAAATTTGTCTGCGGTATTCTTGTAGAATTCGTCATTCTCGTCGATCCGCTGAACAGGAACATTGGTCGGGATTTCCACGACGTTCAGTTTATAGATGTCGTAAAATTCCTGCGCTTCGGTGGCTGCAGTGCCCGTCATCCCCGAAATCTTTGAGTACATGCGGAAATAGTTCTGGAAGGTGATTGTCGCCAGCGTCTGGTTTTCCGGCTTGATTGCCACGCCTTCCTTGGCCTCCACCGCCTGATGCAAGCCGTTCGACCAGCGGCGTCCGTCCATCATACGACCGGTAAATTCGTCGATAATGATCACTTCGCCATTTTTGACGATGTAGTCGGTATCGCGCTTGAACATCGTATTGGCTTTAAGGGCCTGATCAAGGTGATGCACGACCTGAGTGTTTTCGGCATCGTACAAGTTGGATCCAACGAGCAATCCGGCTGATTCCAGCAGACGCTCCGCTTTTTCCGTGCCCTCTTCGGTCAAGATGACGCTGCGTGCCTTTTCGTCCTTTTCATAATCGGCTTCATCAAGTTGCAGCACAATTTCATGCACAGCCTTGTACATTTCCGATTTATCATCGGTCGGACCTGAAATGATAAGCGGCGTCCGCGCTTCATCAATCAGGATCGAATCCACCTCGTCAACGATCGCGAAGTTGAACGGGCGCTGCACCATCTGCGCACGCTCGTGCTTCATATTATCGCGCAGATAATCAAAGCCGAGCTCGTTGTTTGTCGCATAAGTGATGTCGCAATTATAAGCGGCGCGACGTTCATTTTCCGACAGGTTGGGAACAATCACACCGGTAGTGAGCCCGAGGAAGCCATAAATCTGGCCCATCCACTCTGCGTCACGCTTGGCGAGATAGTCGTTAACGGTAACGACATGGACGCCCTTGCCTTCAATTGCGTTGAGATAGGTGGCAAGCGTTGCGACCAACGTCTTGCCCTCACCGGTGCGCATTTCAGCAATTTCGCCGCGATGGAGAACAATACCGCCAACCATCTGCACGTCAAAATGACGCATTCCGGTTACACGCTTCGAAGCCTCACGAACGGTAGCAAAGGCTTCAGGCAGAATATCATCCAGCGCCTCACCCGCTTCAAGGCGCTCGCGAAAGCGCTGTGTCTGCGCCTTCAGATCATCATCTGAAAGTGATGCCATCTGGTCTTCGAGCGCATTGATTTTGGTGACGATTTTCATCGTCTTTTTGACATAACGGTCGTTAGAGGAACCGAAAATGGACTTGGCGATTGTGCCGAGCATGAGCAAACCTTTGATAAATATGGATAGAGATCACCTGACTGCTGCAGGCGTGAAATATGGGAAGAGCGCGAACAAATCGCGCTGCGCGCCTAAGTCCGGGCGCGGTCTGCCCTTGAAACAGGGGTGCTTGCAACAATTGTCGATGCCTGAATAGGGTGAGGCTTGGTTTCGCCCGACAGTTTATAGGCTTCGTATTCTACCCTTATGGCCGCACCCGAATTGGCGACAGCCGCGATAGCAACTGCTTCAGCCAATTCGATTTGCGATGCGGCGCTGGTCGGCGACGCTGCTTCAACCGGACGTGCGGCCTGTGCGGCAGAAAAGCCGGTCAGCAACGCAAGAAAAGTAAGCAGCAAATGCATTAAAGGCATATTCCCTGTGTGCGGTGCATATAGGGTTGACTTGGACCGGCGTCCATCCCCATTGCGCCACCACATTTCTAGTAGCAAAGTCTTTATATGTCGTCACCTTCGCCACTACTGATCCCCTTCCCCGAAATGCCCGAGATTGCGGGCGTGACGAAGCGTGTGGCCAAGGCGCGCTACAAAGAATGGGATCGCTGCGACCTGACCTATATCGAACTGGATGCGGGCACATCGGTTGCCGGGGTTACAACACGCAATATCTGCTGCTCTTCTGAAGTCGAACTGTGCCGCGACAATGTAAAGGGCGGCCGCGCGCGGGCGCTGGTTGTCAACGCCGGTAACAGCAATGCCTTTACCGGCTATCGCGGACGTGAAGCAGTCGAAGCAATTACCCGTCAAGTTGCAGCACATATTGGTTGCGCAGAAAGTGAGATATTCGTCTCGTCCACGGGGGTGATTGGCGTCCCCCTGCCCAAGGACAAGGCTGAGGCGGGCCTCCGCTCTGCATTCGATGCACCCATTTGCAGCTGGCAGGATGTGGCGGATACGATCGGCACAACTGACACGTTCGCAAAGGGCGCGAAAGCAGCCGCAATTGTCGATGGCAAGCGCGTTGAAATAGTCGGAGTCATCAAAGGCAGCGGCATGATCGCGCCTGATATGGCAACGATGCTGGGCTATATTTTCACGGATGCGGCAGTTGAGCCCGCCTTTCTGCAGCAATTGTTAAGCGAAGCCAATGGCTCGACCTTCAATTGCATCACTGTCGACAGCGATACCTCAACAAGTGATACTGTCTTGGTTTTCGCGACGGGCAAGGCAGAAAATCGTCCGCTTGCCAATTATGGCGATAAGCGAGCATATGCCTTTGCATCAGCCTTGCATGACGTTTGCCGCCAACTCGCCCATCTGGTCGTGCGCGACGGGGAAGGCGCGCAGAAATTTATCGAGATCAACGTTAGCGGAGCAGTATCGGACGAAAGCGCCCGCCAAATCGGCCTCGCCATCGCCAACTCGCCGCTCGTCAAAACCGCTATTGCGGGCGAGGACGCCAATTGGGGTAGGGTCGTCATGGCGGTAGGCAAGGCAGGGGAGCACGCAGACCGGGACAAGCTGTCAATCAGCTTTGGCGCAACGCAGGTCGCGCGCAACGGCTTACCTGTGGACGGCTATGATGAAAGCCCGGTTTCTGCACATCTTAAAGGTCAGGAAATCCAGATTGGCGTCAACATAGGCTTGGGGTCAGGCAATGCGACCGTTTGGACGTGCGACCTGACCCATGGCTATATCAGCATCAACGCGGATTACCGCAGTTAGAGGGCTGCTTCGAGCCAGCCTTTGATAGCCGCTTTGGGCGCAGCGCCAACTTTTGTATCAACGACCTGGCCATCCTTGAACAAGATCATCGTAGGAATGCCGCGTACACCGAATTTGCTCGGTGTATCCGGGTGATCGTCAATGTTGAGTTTGGCGATCGTAACCTGCTCACCCAGTTCCTCGCTGATTTCTTCAAGGCTCGGGCCGATCATCTTGCATGGGCCACACCATTCGGCCCAGAAATCAACTAAGACGGGCTTTGATGAACCTAGAACTTCGGTGGCAAAATCATTGTCGCCAACTGCTTTGGTAGCCATTGGAATATCTCCTTCTTTGACTGTGAATGTATTGCCACGGCTTGCGAGTTGCAAGCGTACGACTCCGATAGATTTGCTTGGGGGCCTCAAACCGGCTTATGCGGCGCAAGGTCTGCTTCTTTCAATTCAATGGCAGCGGGTGCATAAGTGTACAACAGCGCTGCAGTAACCTTTTTCTCCGGAAAGATGCGCTCAATCGCGGCAGCATAATGCGCCATCTGCCTGAGTTCGGAGAGATTGACCTCTGCCGCATTTTTGGGAACGCGACGGGATGTTTTGAAGTCAACAATTCTGACCTGCTCGTCTTCGACCAGTAGTCGGTCGATCCTCCCGGTGATGACGGTTTCGCCAACGACCGCGGCGATAGGCACTTCCGCGCGGGCCTTTTCCGAAAAGAGCGCTTTCCAGCGGGAATCGTCTAACAACGCCTGCACTTGACCAATGATCGCCTTATGATCATGGTGTCCTTCGCGATCACGTACGGCCAACCAACGAGCGGCATCCTGTTCAAAGCGGTTCAAACGAGCAGCATCCACACGTTCGATCAGCCCATGCACCAGTTTTCCACGCTCTGCGGCATGGCGCAGAATTGCTTCGGACGGCCTATCCCCGACATCGCTATCGTCAAGCTGTGACGGGGCCAACGGACGTGGCGGACGCGCTTCAGGGGCTGCAGGTTGTATCAACCATTCGGGCAGCGGAGGTGAGGCAATGTTCGCCTCCGCTATCGCAACTTGAGTTCCCTTCCTCGCGACTTGCTCCTGCCCGCCAGTCATGACGCGCAGGGTTCGTCCCGTGATGTCGCTGATCTGTGCACAACCGAGAGAGTCCATCGCCGACTCAATTGCTGCGTACCAACTCTCGGGCTTTGGTTCTTTCTGCTGTCTGCCAAGGCTCCCCGCCATGATCAGCCGTTCTTCAGCGCGAGTCAGTGCGACGTAGAGCAAGCGGTAATGTTCGTTGAGTTCGCTGATCTCGCGCGCATCCTCAACTTCTGCCAGCCTGCCGAACCGCACGTCTTTATTGACTTTCAGGATGGGCAGCAGTCCTACATTGTCTACGTCAATGACCGACCCGGGATCCCTGCTCCCGCGCGAACCGGGGTCGACGGTGACATCCGCCAGTATCACCACCGGTGCCTGCAACCCTTTGGCCCCGTGCACCGTCATAATCTGCACTTCGTTACTGCCGGTCAGCCGCTCGCGTTTGATTTCGCTCGAATTGCGTTCGAACCAGTCGAGGAATTGCTGCAAAGTGCCGCCCTTGCTGTGTTCAAATTCGATCGCGAGGTTCAGAAACTCCTCAATCGGCACCAGCACCTCTTGGCCCAGACGCGCGGCAAGTTTCTTCCGCCCTTGTGTCTGCCCTGAAAGGATCTGTTCGAGAAACTGGTAGGGTGTGGTGAAATCCGCACTTGCGAGCATATCGTGCAAAGGTCGCAGGTCAGCCGACAGGAATTCTTTACGCCGGATATGCTGCCACAATGACATTTTCTCTCGCCGATAGCCAAATTCCAGCAATTGCTCCTGCGTCCATCCGATCAAGGGAGAGACCAGAAGGCAGGCCAAGCTGAGATCATCTTGTGGCTGCAGTGCAAAGCGGATTGCGGACACCAAGTCCTGCACCGCCAATTGCTCGTCGATACGCATGCGGTCGATTCCCGCAACCGGCACCCCCAATGCATGCAATCGCGCGACGAGTAGCGATGACAACTCGGTACGCTTACGAAACAGCACCATGATGTCACCGGGCTTTAGAGGCTTATTGGTGCTCGCAAGCACAGGGCTCTCATCGACCAGTGCTTTTATTTTAATCGCAAGTTGCGCCGCCAGTTCACGCTTTTCAGGGCCGAGCCACTTTTCCTCATCCGCTTCGGCTTCGCCATTTTCGGCAACTGAAGCGGCAGTAACCGGCTCCAGCAGTTCGACCGATCCGATATCGGGCTTTCCGCTGACATGATTCTCGATCGCTTCGGTCAATCCAAAACGTTCATGACCCAGCCTACTGATTAGCGCATTCACCAGTTTCAGGATCGGCTTTGTCGATCGGAAGGACTGCGAGAGCGTCAATTCATGCAGCTTGCCGTTCTGTTCGGCAAGCCTCTCCGCATAACGCTCGCCGGCCTCACGATAGCGCGCGGGATCGGTGCCTTGAAATCCGTAAATTGCCTGCTTGAAGTCCCCAACTGCAAAGATGGTACGCGACTTTTCACCTTTTGCACCGAGCCCCGCGAAGAAATCGTCTGTCAGCGCGTCGATGATCGTCCACTGCTTCCGGTTGGTATCCTGCGCCTCGTCCACCAAGATGTGGTCGATCCGGCGGTCGAGCTTATAGCGCACCCAATCGGTCATGCCGCTGGTCGTGAGCAAGGCGGCTGCCTTGGAAATCAGATCGTCAAAGTCGACAAGGCCACGCGTATGTTTTAGCTTTTCATAGCGCAAGGCGAACGCCTTCCCGGCTAACAATGCGTCTGCGAGCTTGTCTGCATAATTGGCAACCGCTCGGCTCTCGACGATATGGCGGCTCCATTTGTAGAGCGACATTGCGAGGTCGATGTAGCTCTCGTCGTCTGGCGTAAAACCCTTCGACGCAACAAGCGGCTCGCCATCCGCTTTGCTCCAACAGGCATGGATCATGTCAAAGTGTTGCGCGCGTTCTATCGGCGAAAATTCCAGCCATTGCGTAATTGCCGCAGCTCTTTTGGCGCCTCGGCTGTCCGCTTTACCCTTCGCCCATACCAGATTCAGTTCTTTCACCGCGACAATAGCCTGTCGGTCGAGAACTTCGTCGGAACAAAAAGTAGCGATCAGATCTTCAACCGCGCCATCGAAATTCAAACCAAGCTCGCGCCGCACAAATGGCAGCATGCCTGTGCCTTCCGGCAATTGCCGCATGGTCTCGATCGCTGCAGCGCATCGTTGCAGGAAGCCCCAGGCATTGTCCTCGCCGTGCTCAAGTCCAAGACGATGCAGACTTTGCGCGATATGCATGTCACCCGTGGATTCCGCTTCCCGCACAATCTGGGTGAGTACTTCTCGTTGCAGTTCCATCTTGGTGCGATCGTCCAGCGGTTCAAAACCGGGAATGATGCCAGCCTCTTCCGGGAAGCTCGCCAATAGCGACTGGCAAAAGGCATGAATGGTCATCATCTGCAAACCGCCGCCAGGCGCATCGAGGATTTCCGCAAATAATTTACGCGCCTGAGGCAGTTTGTCCTTCGCAAAATCGGCACCGATGGCGCGTAGTTCGGCAGCCAGAAGCCCATCCTTCATCTGCACCCAGCCCGCCAGCTTGCGGTTAATACGCTCAGCCATTTCGGCGGCGGCTGCCTTTGTGAAGGTAAGGCATAGTATTTCTTCGGGCTTCGCGCCTGCAAGCAACAGCCGGATCACCCTAGCCGAAAGCACCTGCGTCTTTCCCGAACCTGCCGACGCGCTCAGCCAGACATTGGCATCAGGAACCACTGCGGCCTGCTGCGCGTCTGTAAGGTTATGAACCTTTTGGTCGTCTGTCTCAGTCGACATCTGTTGCCTCATTCCAGCTTGCTCGCCCGATCCATTCATCGAGGCGCATCAACTGGTCATAGTCTTGATATACAGCATAGTCGGGTTTGAGCTTGGCGGTGAAAGGCACATCACTCAAAATATGCTCAGCTATTGCCTCGCTAGCCTTGCCGTCGGCAAAGCTGACAAAAGTTTCCGCATCGGGCTCACCATCCTTCGGCTTTTTGGAAAAAGGCGGCTCACAATAGCCAAAATCGCCGCTTTTGCTTTTAGCCAGCGAACAATATTCATAGCCGCCAACCTCGCCGGTCACTTCCTTGACGCCGCCGGTTTCAACCAACAGGCCTGCCAGTCCGAGCTGCAATGCATAGCCTGCATTGACCTTGCCTTTGGCAGGCGGGCCGCCTGTTTTGTAGTCGATAACCACCAGCTTTCCGTCTGCCTGCCGGTCGATACGATCGATACGACCATGGATGCGAATGCCGGAGATTTCACCCTCAGCCCTGACTTCGAACGCAGCAATTTCTCGCCCGTTCTTTGCGTGTGCCTCGATTTCTGAAGCCACCCAACGCAACCCGGCCATGATCCGAGGCTGCCACAACAGGCGCAGGGCGGGCGTGACCGATTTATCGGACAGCACATTCTCGGCATAGCGAACCAAACCATCGGGTTCGTGTTTGCCGGTCTTGGTCCAATCTTCGATGATTTTATGGACCAATGTGCCCTTCCACGCCGGATCGGGATCGGCGTCGACGGGCTTCAGTGCTTCAAGTTTCAATATGTTGCGGGCATAAAAGGCGTAGGGATCCGCCTTGAGCATGTCCATCTGGGTAATGGAGATCGCCACCTTGCGCTGCACGGGCGATGGCATCGGAGCGGGGCGCGGATAACATACGGTCTGCCTATCCGCCTGATCCAGTTGCCTTGCCAACATCAGGGCATTGGTTTCCACCTGCAACCGCTCCCCCATCAGAGCCTGTAATCGAAGCAAGAAACGTGACGCAATGGTCGGACCTGACCGGTCGCGGCGAGCGCGTGTCAGAACCACTTCCGGCGCTCCCAATGCGCTGGCGAGATCATGTGCAGAAAGGCCGATATTGCGATCAAGCCCGGGCATACCTAGCCTGCGTCGAAGATGTGGCGCGAGCCAGGGATCGGGTTGCGGCAGTTGCGGCCAGCTGCCTTCGTTTAAACCTGCACAAATGACCAAGTCTGCAGACTGCAAGCGCGCCTCTAGCAAGCCGTAAATCGCAACGCGAGGATGTCTCCCAAATGCGGGACGGATGCTGAATTCGGACAATAATGCTTTCAAAATGTCGGGATAAGCTCCGACATCGCTATCGGAAAGCACATCCAGCTTTTGTGCCGAAAGCTGCTCGACAAATTCGGACAGACTGCGCCCGGCAGCACCTTTCCAGACAGCGCCGCCGGTCAGCTCGTCTGCCAAAGCGACTGTGGCGGCAAGGTGCCCCGAAAGATTGCGCCGACTGGTCGCGATTTGCGGCAATAGCTGCTTTTCCAAGCTGTTCCACCATAGGAGCAAATTCGGATCAACGCGTTTTTCGGCAATTTTTTCTTCAATTGTCCGTGCAATTGCACCAGTGCCTGTGAGCATTTGCGGCCCGCGCAAAACCAAGTCGAGCGCACGCACATGTTCCAGCCATTCCAGTCGTCCCTCTCCACTGCGCACCAAAGGATGCTTCAAAGCCGAAAGCAGTGGCACAGGCGCAAATTCGCTGGCAAGCATGTGTGACAGCGTCAGAAACAGCACACCCGCCGGTTGCTCCGCCAGCGGCTCGCCTGCGCTGTCATCTGCCTCGATATTCCAGCGCCGCAGTTGCGCAGCAACACGCGAAGCGATTTCGCGATCTGGGGTCACCAGGGCAATGCGCTTGCCGGGCGTTTCGATTGCCTGCCGGATCATGATCGCAATGGTACGCGCCTCTTCCGCGCCATCTTCTGCTTCGACCAAATGCACATGATCCAGCGTACGCCGCTTGATTGATAGCTCCTGCCATTCGACGGTTTTGTCAGCGATGCAGAAAATATCCTGCACCGCTTGCGATAGATGCACACCGCGCGGGGTGGATGCAGAACTACCCGCAAATAGCTTCACTTCATCTCGCCGCACCCCCATTCGGTGCAGCAGCAATTTCAGATGATATTGCGGGTGCGTTTCCTGATGGCGGAGCGTTTTGGAACTGTCAGTCTTATCCGAATGCGGTTCGAAACTGCCAAGCGCATCCCAGTCAGCATCGGGCATCGTTAAATCGACATGCGGAAGGAGGACCAATCCTTGCGAAAGCTTTGCGATTCGAGACAAAAGTTTTGCGATTGCAGGAGCTGCGGTCGTGATGCCTGCTGCGATCACCGGCGTGGACGGTGAATGCAATTTCACCCGCTCGGACAATCGATACAGCAAGGCATTCCGCCGCGCCGCTGGTGCCATCAATGCCTGCTCGTCGAGCCATTCTGCACTGTCGCGACACAGAAGCTTCAGGCTGTCATAGGCCTTTGACCAATGGCCAGCCAGATCTGCGCTGTCATGATCCAGATCGATGTCGCGGATCGACTTTTCCTCGACCTCAAATTCGTTCAACGTCTGAACAAGTTGTTTGGCAAGGTGCAGTGCCTCTGCAGCGCTAGCCTCTTTGCGGCGCAGCCGGATAAGGCCAACCAGATGCATGAGCCGTTGGATGTCTGCGACTGCAGGCAACGGGGCCTCACCATCATGCGAAAGCGGATCGAGCAATGGCCCCAGTTTTTCGTCAAGCGCCAGATCCCCGATGGCTACCATATGCGGCAGCACCAGTCCTTTCTCGGCCGATCGGACAAATGCGGCGGTCAGTGCCGTAACAGCACGATTATTTGGCAAGAACAGCGTTGCATCGGCAAGCCCAAGCCGGTCATCACGATACTGCTCGACCAGCCAATCCGAAAGCGCGCCCGAAAGGTCAGTTCCAACAGGAACCGTCCGCACCTTGGCGCGAACAGCTTCAGTCATGAACCGCCAGCGCAGCTTCGGTGGGTGCGATAGCTTGCGGGGATCCTATGTCGAACCAGTCGCCTTGATGTACCAAACCATATAGCCGACCATCCGCAATCGCGCGATCCCAGAAATAGTTGGTTGAAAACGGACCTTCCGGTGCTTCGCGCAGCAAGCGGTGGCTAATCAACTGATTGCCGGTGTAAATCAACGGCGCACTGTCATGATAACCGCGCCGGATCAGCCGACCTTCGTCATCAAGGAAAAAGTCACCCTTTCCGCTATGCTGGAAAGCCCGCTCGCGCGGGACGATGAGCAAAAGACCATCCATCCGGTCTCCGTCCCATGCTTCTGCTAGACAGGATAGGGCATCGCTTTCGCCTTCATCGGTCCAAATCGCATCGCTGTTGAGACAGTAAAAAGGTTCGGCATCAATCAGATGTTCCGCCTTCACCAACCCGCCACCGGTTTCCATCAGCAAATCGCGCTCATCCGAAATGGCAACCTTCAAGTCCTGGGCATGCTCTGCCAGATGGGCTTCTATCTGTTCAGGCAGATAGTGCACATTGACAATGATGTTCCCGATTGCCGCCAACCGAGCCTTGTCCAGCACATGATCGAGCAAGCTTCTTCCCGCGACCTCGACAAGCGGCTTTGGCATGTTTTCGGTCAGCGGCCGCATGCGCGTTCCTAGCCCAGCGGCCATAATCATCGCAGTATCGACTTTCACCATGTTCAAGCTGCCAGATCCAGAGGGGACTTTGCGCGGATCTCTTGCGGGATGTTCTGATCGAACCAATTGCGAAGCTCGGTCAGTCCCGGATGAGCGAGATCGCGTTCAAGCAACGCCCACATGCGCGGCAGGAAGCCGAGATACCGTTCTTTCCCGTCACGTTTCCACAGCCGCGTAAAAATGCCGATTATCTTGGTGTTCCGCTGTGCGCCCAGCAGGGCGTAATGCAGATTGAAATCTGCATCCGGATTTGCGTGGTCACGATAATAGGCCAACATATCGGCCTCCAGTTCGGGCGACACATCGCGCCGGGCGTCTTGCAACAACGACACCAGATCATAGGCAGGATGGCCGGCCAGCGCGTCCTGAAAATCGATTAAACCTTGCGTATGATCGGACAGGAGCATGATGTTTTCCGCATGATAGTCGCGCAGCACAGTTACCTGCTGCCACTTTTCAGCAAATAACGGGGCCAATGCCCTACTCCAAAAAGCGTCAAACTCGGTTTTGTCGACGGCAAGTCCCATTGCGGGCATGTACCAATCAGCCAACAATGCAGTTTCGCGCAAATAGGCAGCGGCATCATAGGGCGCGACGTCAGCAACAGGCGCCTTTTCCAGATCTACCAACGTGTCGATCGCCTGCCTGTAAATAGCAGCCTCATCTTCAGGACGGGCATCAAGATGTTCGCGCATCCGCTCGTCGCCGAAATCTTCGATCAGTATCATTCCGCGTGTCAGATCCTCACCATAAATGGCAGGTGCCCGAAATCCATGGTCGAGAAGATATTTGGCTACATGCAGGAAAGGCTTGGGATCTTCATGTGGAGGTGGAGCATCCATCAGCATCGCTGTCTGGCCGCCACTTTTACGGACGCGAAAATAGCGACGAAATGACGCGTCGCCTGCCAGCGGCTCAACCTTGGCAGACGACCATCCGACCGCATTCAGGAACTCATCAAGCCCTTCGGGCAACCGAACTTCGCTCAACTTCGTTTCCTCTTTTCTTTTATTTCAATTGTTCGTGAACCGTCCGGATTTGGCAAAATTTCAATCGCCAAATCGGAACTCCGCAATACCGAACCACCTTTGCTGGGCCATTCGACCAGTACAACTCCATCGTCATGGTCAAACAACCCCAACTCTTCCAGTTCTTGTGGATCATTTAACCGATAGAGGTCGGCATGAACAACGGGCAGGCGCATGCCGGGTTCATCATATTCGTGGATAATTGCAAAAGTGGGGCTGGAAACATCGCCGTCAAAACCCAGACCGGCAATGATAGACTTTGCCAGCACGGTTTTGCCGGCACCGAGTGGACCCGTTAATGTTACAAGGTCGCCTGCCCTTAGCTGTTGAGCCAGATCGCCGCCGAAACGCCGCATGGCCTCTTCATCACGAATAATCATTCAACTGGAACCGTTCTGGGCAAGCGCAAAGCAACCGTGGTCCCTGCCCCAGGTTGCGACTCCAGTTCAAATTGACCACCATGAAGTTCGATCAGTTTGCGTGCCAAGGGAAGTCCAAGACCGCCGTTTATTTCCTGCCCTACGGCTGCTTTCTGGCTGCGTAAAACCGGATCGAGCGCCATGGCTTGGGCCTGCGCGTCCATCCCCGGCCCATTGTCTGATACGACCAGTGTAACGCCGTTACGATCCCCCGATGCGTGGATCAAAACACGCAGGCCTTCGCCCCCATGCGTCAAGGCGTTGTCAACAATGGCATCCATCGCCTGCTTTAACCGAACCACATCGCCTTGGATGGTTCCTGCGTTAGGTTTGACATCAAGCACCAGCACGGCCTTGGCCTTGGCAGCAGCCTCGCCCGCAGAGGCTTCAACAGCATTTACAAGCTGCGCGATATCGACCGGTTTGCGCGCGACCGGCAAGGCGCCCGCCTCGCTTTGGGTGAAATCCAGAACAGCATTGATCTGCTGTCCAAGTCGCTCCGCCGATTTGGAAATTGCATCAACATAGTCTCTCGCTTGCGGAGGAAGTTCGCCGCCTATGCCCTGCTGCAGCAATTCGGCATAGCCGCTGATCGAGGTCAAGGGTGTGCGGAATTCATAGCTCATGTTCGACAGGAATTTGCCCTTGATCGCATCCGCTTCGGAAAGCGCCGCATTGCGTTCGCGCAGCGCTTGTTCAATCTGCAGGCTGTCCGTGACATCCAGCATGGCAAGCAATGCGTTGCCATCGGGTAACGGGACGGTCGAAAGCTGGAATATACGGCTATCGGCAAAGGCGATCCGGCTCTTGCGCGGCTGTCTTGTGCTTATCGTCATCTGCAACAGTTCGCGTAGTATCGAGACATGCGAAGGTTTTTGCAGGCTAGGCCCTAAACGCGGGAGCAGTTCATCAAAACGGGGATGTTGTGCAAGCAGTTCCTCTTCAACGCCCCAAATTTCTTCAAACCTGCTATTCCAGATGCTGAGGCGTGTATCAGCAGAAAAGACCGAAACAGCCTCGAACAGATTGTTGAACGTAGCCGTACGGACCCGCAGCAATGTATCGCGCGCGCTTGCCAGCTGCGCCTGTTCCGTTCGATCCTCAAAAATCAGCAGCAACCCATTGTCTGCCGTGGGTTGGCCCACAAGACGCAAATGGGTGCCATCGGGGAGCAGCCAATTCTCTTCGACCGGTGCGGCAACATGGAACCAGTTTTCCCGTTCCGCCCGCCATTCGGGGAAGTCGCGGACGTCGGGCATTTTGCCGCTTTCGCGCATACGTTCCAGCACACGAGCGAATTCAGGCGATTCCGCCAGCCATTCCTCGCGCATACCGAACTGTCGCTGGAATGGCAGGTTCCAGAAAGTCAGCGAACGATCCGCGGCAAACTGGGCAACTGCCGCCGACATTTTGTCGAGCATGTTGCGTTGTGCCTCTGCCTGACGACGGGCATCTGCGCGAGCATTGATCAATTCCTGCATGTCGATGGCAATGCCTCCGACACCCACATCCCCCATCGGGATGTCATACACTTTGATCTGGCGACGCTCACCCCCAATGGTCGCAGAAACCAGACGTTCGACAGGTTTGCCGACATCCTGCGCCTTGGCCGCTGCACTAATCGCGCTGACGCCATCGACAGGCTCAACAAGCTCTATTTCTTCGGCGACAACGACATCGCCGCTTTCACCGTCCACCGCATCGACATAAGCGGCATTTACAAAACTGAGGCGGTAGTCCGGTCCCCTGTGCCACATCGGCAGGGGTGAAGCTTCGATCAGCCCGGCCAGTGCCTGGAACGCATTGCGCGCCATCATCGCATCGCCCTCAAGCCGTTCCAGTTCCCGAACCGTTTCGGTAAGGTCGAATAGCCAGACCAGCGAAGCGCCATTGGGGTAAATTTGCGAGTCTGCCAGTACGACCTTTGCCATGAAGCGCCTGTCCGAACCCGCAATGCGCAATTTTTGCGAAAGCGCTTTGCCCGTACGCTGCGCTTCGCGGATCAACTCGGCCAGACCGTGCCAGTCTTCCTGGGCGTCACCTTGAGCGAACTCCCCCACCAGTTCGGATATTGTCGGGATGGACCGATCAAGTCCGAGTAGGCGGAAAAATCGGTCGGAAGCCTCCAGTTTTCCATCAGCGCGGACAATTGCAGGGAAGGCCGGGGCTGTCTCCAGAAGCCGGCTGAGACGTGCCGTCTGGCGCAGCGAGGCACGTGCCCTGCGCTGCATCGTCAGACCTTTCCAGATGGCAACAGACGCACCAACTATCCAGGCTGCGAGCAGCAGTCCAATCAAAGCTGTAGTCAGGCTTTCGCCCTGCATCGGGGTTCCCGTCCGAAAGAAAATAGTGTCGCTGCGGTGCAACGAATGCGGGCGAGACGCAACAAAAAAGGCCCGCACGTGGCGGGCCTTTGTCGTTATCGACGGATAAACCGATCAATAACGATAATGTTCCGGTTTGAATGGCCCTTCGGTTGAAACGCCAATGTAATTTGCCTGTTTCGGAGAAAGCTTTGTCAGTTTGACGCCAAGCTTTTCCAGATGCAGCGCCGCTACTTTCTCGTCGAGATGCTTGGGCAACACATAGACTTCGTTTTTATATTCCGAAGTCTTGGTGAACAGTTCGATTTGCGCCAGCGTCTGGTTGGTGAAGGACGAGGACATGACAAAGCTCGGGTGGCCTGTGGCGCAACCGAGATTCACCAGGCGACCCTTGGCGAGAATGATGATCTGCTTGCCATCGGGAAATTCAACCAGATCGGTTCCGGGTTTCACTTCGGTCCATTTGTAATTGTCGAGTGCCGAAATCTGGATTTCGCTGTCAAAGTGGCCGATGTTGCAGACGATGCTCATCGGCTTCATCGCCTTCATATGCTCGGCAGTGATGACGTCCTCGTTACCGGTCGCGGTGACGAAGATATCGCAACGCTGCACAGCTTCTTCCATCGTGACGACTTCATAGCCTTCCATCGCCGCTTGCAGAGCGCAGATCGGATCGATTTCGGTCACCATGACGCGGGCGCCGCCCTGACGCAGCGAAGCGGCGGAACCCTTGCCGACATCGCCGAAACCGGCGACGCAGGCAACCTTGCCGGCCAGCATCACGTCGGTAGCGCGGCGGATCGCGTCGACCAGCGATTCCTTGCAGCCATAGAGGTTATCGAACTTCGACTTGGTGACGCTGTCATTCACGTTGATCGCGGGGAAAGGCAGCTTGCCGTCCTTGGCGATCTGATACAGGCGGTGGACGCCCGTAGTGGTTTCTTCCGACACGCCCTTGATGTGCGCGACCGACATGGTGAGGTAGCCGGGCTTTTCCTTGACGAAAGCCTTCAATGCGCGCTGGAATTCGATTTCCTCAGCGTTTGAAGGTTCGGGTAGTTCATCACCAGCTTCGATGCGCGCGCCCCAGAGCGCGAACATGGTGGCGTCGCCGCCATCGTCGAGGATCATGTTGGCGGTGCGGCCAGTGCCATCATCCCAATCAAAAATCTTGCCAACATAGTCCCAATAGTCGGCCAGGGTTTCGCCCTTCACAGCAAACACCGGAATGCCTGCAGCCGCAATTGCCGCCGCCGCATGATCCTGGGTCGAGAAGATGTTGCAGGTCGCCCAACGCACTTCGGCGCCCAGAGCCACGAGTGTTTCGATCAGCACGGCAGTCTGGATCGTCATGTGAAGCGAACCCGTGATCCGCGCGCCCTTCAAGGGCTGCGCTGCACCATATTCGGAACGAAGGGCCATCAGGCCCGGCATTTCGGTTTCAGCGATGGCAATTTCTGCTCGGCCATATTCGGCAAGCGAAAGGTCGGCGACGACATAATCTGCGGACACAGGATAAACTCCGGCTAGGGGATTTGAATTGCCAGCCCCCTAGCCGAGAATTTAAAGCAAGGCAATATCAATATAAAGATTGCTTTATATGCTATTCTCTATCGCCGCGCCGCGATTGAAACCGCACAGGCTTGAGCTGCCTGTTTGGGAACGCCGACAACACGATCAGCCATTTGGGCAAGCGTGTTAACGTCGTGGCGTCCCACAGCGAGTTGTTTCGACAGCTTTTCCAGTTCGGTACAGTCAGGGTCACCATGGCCTCCGCCATAATAGTTCGACAAACTAATGATGAAGCGGTCCAATTCAGCGAATGCTGCCTTGTCCCCCATGGTTCTGGCATATCTCGCCTTTATCAGATGGTGCTGACTGGCTAGAACGTCATTATTGAACCGGATGAACCTATTATAATCGCTCAGGAAATTTTGCTTTCCAAAGCGGCAGCGAAGCGCCGAGACCATCAGCATCTGATTCATATTGGCGATGCGCGCCGCATCCTGTTCGGCATTGTTCCAGCAAGCCTGCGCCGGTGTCGCCACCAAAGAAAGCGCCATTAGAGCGGCAGCGATACTCCCTCTATATTTCTTCATTTCAACACCCCTCCATCTTATATGGAGAGGCGACAATGCGGGATCGTGTTTACCGAAATTTCAACTTGAATGATGAAGCATCATTAACCAAGCGGCCTGTTGCCCTAATGTCACGTCGTATCGACAAGCGGACCTTGGAACCGACAAAGACAATCCCTATTTGCTTGGCATACGCATCCCACTATGCGTCAGGAGGCACTCGATATTTTGGCTATGGAAGGAAATGCCGTGACGATCAAAGTAGGTGACAAACTCCCCGATGTGAAACTGGTTAAGGCGACTGCAGAAGGCCCTCAGCCGGTGCAGAGCTCGGAATATTTTGCAGGCCGCAAGGTTGCCCTGTTTTCGGTACCGGGTGCATTTACGCCGACCTGCTCGGCGCGCCACCTCCCCGGCTTCGTCGAAAAGGCCGATGAGCTCAAAGCCAAGGGCATTGATGAAATCGCCTGCACGGCGGTCAATGACGCGTTCGTTCTCGGCGCCTGGAACAAATCGGGTGGCTCTGACGCGATCACCATGCTGGCAGACGGCAATGCCGATTTTGCGGAAGCTGTCGGCCTGACCATGGACGGTTCGGGCTTTGGCATGGGCAAGCGCGGCCAGCGTTTCTCAATGGTCGTCAACGACGGTGTGGTTGAACAAATCAACGTCGAGGCGCCTGGCGATTTCAAAGTCAGCTCAGCCGATTATATGCTTGGCCAGCTCTGACATAAGGCTGAAACAAGCTATTGGTAGTGTGGCCGAAGCCATCCTGCCAAAAATATGGGCGGGGTGATTCCCGCCCTTTTTGCTTGCCAAATTGCATGAAATGGACAATCCGCCTCCATGGCCAATAAACAGACACAAGACATAATCCGCCAAATCACCGAACATTATGACGCATCGGTTGCCCGCCTTCGCGATGCGCTTGCCGCCTATCTCAAAGACCGCACCCTGCCCGACATGGCAGACCGCGCAATTGGTGCATTTGCTTATCCCGAACTGGTCATCCGCTATCACGGTACCGAGCGCGATCATGCTGCAAACCTTGCCTTCGGACGACTGGAAAAGCCCGGCACCTACAGCATCACTTTGACCCGCCCCGAAATTTTTGGCGACTATCTCCGCAGCCAGATCGATCTGCTGGTCGACCAATATGAACTGGAAATGCAAGTCCGCCCCGGCAAACAGGAAATCCCCTTTCCTTACGTGCTCGATGGACTGGAACTGGGAGACGTTTCCCCGACCGAGCTGTCGAAATGGTTCCCGGCTACCGATCTGGCAGACATTGGCGATGAGGCCGCCGACGGCTTGCTGATTGCGAATGAAGATGGCTCGCCGCTGTCGCTGTTTGACGGATTGCGTACTGACTTCTCGCTCGCTCGCCTGAAGCACTATACCGGCACGCCTGCCGAGCATTTCCAACGCTACATCCTGTTCACCAACTACAACCGCTATGTCGACGAATTCGTTGCCTGGGCCTGCCAGCAGGTCGGCAAGGGCCGCTACACCGCACTGTCCGGCGCAGGTGGCCTATATGTTGATGAAGCAACAGAAGACCACGCCCAATTGGTTGCGGACAGCACATGGCGCAAGCACCAGATGCCCGCTTACCACTTGATGGCTGAGGGTGAGAGCGGCATAACGTTGGTCAATATCGGCGTTGGCCCTTCAAACGCGAAAAATATCTGCGATCACCTTGCCGTCCTGCGCCCCGAAGTCTGGCTGATGATTGGCCATTGCGGCGGCCTGCGTGATACACAACGCATAGGCGACTATGTGCTCGCCCACGCTTATTTGCGCGACGACAACATACTGGACCGAGTACTGCCGCCGGAAATTCCCATTCCCCCGATTGCCGAGGTTCAGCAGGCGCTTGAAGCTGCCGCCGTGCAGGTATCGGGCACCAGCGGCGCGAACCTTAAACGCCGGATGCGCACGGGAACTGTCGTCACCACTGATGATCGCAACTGGGAATTGCGTTACACCGACAGCGCGTTGCGTTTCTCGCAATCGCGTGCCGTTGCCATCGATATGGAATCCGCCACCATTGCCGCGCAAGGCTATCGTTTCCGTGTGCCCTACGGCACTCTGCTCTGCGTTTCGGACAAGCCGCTGCACGGCGAAATCAAGCTGCCGGGTCAGGCCAACCGCTTTTACGAAGAAGCTATCGCAGCCCACCTCCAAATCGGTATCCAGACATGTGAGCTACTGCGCGAAGCAGGAAACAGCCTTCATAGTCGCAAGCTGCGCGCTTTCAACGAACCCCCATTCCGCTGAGGATTATCATGGAAATATGCCCCCCATTGTCGCGCTCGATTGCAGGCCGCACGGCTATAATTACCGGAGCAGCCAGCGGCATGGGGCGGGCGACCGCCATCCTGTTCGCCAGCGAAGGCGCCAAGGTTGCAGTCACGGATTTGGATCAGGCGGCGTGCGATGCGGTTGTAGCCGAGATCAAAGCTAATAGTGGTACAGCGAACGCCTATGCCCTGGATGTTTCAAATCACGATGCGATCAAGTCGGTGATCGCGAATGTTGCCAATGATTTTGGGGGCATCGATATCCTTGTCAACAATGCCGGCATCTCTGCATTCTGCCCTCTAGATGCTGCGGACGAATATGATGCAATCTGGGACCGCGCACTGGCCATTCTGCTGACCGCTCACCAACGCACGGTGCGCGCTGCGCTTCCTTGGCTGCGCAAGAGCGACGCCGCCCGTATCGTCAATATCGCTTCCACCGAAGGGCTAGGCGCCACCCCCGGCGATACGCCCTATGTCGCAGCCAAGACCGGAGTAACCGGTCTGACACGCGGCATGGCTGTCGATTTGGGCAAGGAGGGCATCACCGTCAACTGCATCTGCCCCGGGCCGATCCGGACCGGCATGACCAACAATGTACCCGAAGACGACAAGATGCTTTACGCCAAACGCCGCACCGCACTGCGCCGCTATGCGTGGCCCGAAGAGGTGGCGCACATGACGCTCAGTCTTGTTCTACCCGCCGCCAGCTTCATCACGGGCGCCGTCATCCCTGTAGACGGCGGCTTGATGGCAAGGAACGCCTGACCGCTGCTTTCAGGGCGTACCGGGTGCAGGTGCCGAATTGAACATCGGCCCGAACACAATGTCGATCTTTACATTGGCATTGGCAACAACATCGCCTTCGTTGACCGAACCACCATTGGGCGTCGTCGACACCCCTGATGATACTTCCTCTATCCGCGTTATGCGCCGTACTACCATAGTGAGTGCTGTTGCATAAGCATCCGCCTGTCGCTTGGCATCGTCGATTGCGCGCTGGCGGGCGAAAGTCAGCAGTGCGTTGCGGTCAGTTACATCATATTGCGGCGGCTGGATCGACCGCACCTCGGCACCCTCCATCGACGAAATCACTTCGCTGAGACGAGTCTGGTCATAAAGATCGATGTAAATATGCCAAACCGACCGCGCCTGCCCCGCTGTTGGTTGGCTGGATGGTGCCGTTTTGGTTTTCCTGATCTGCGCCGGGCTGACGCCCATTGTACCAAGGCTGTTGACCAGCATATCAAAATTCTGCTGGTTCAGGGCATCGGCATCGACCGCGCTGGCGGCATCCGAGACCATCTGTCCGCTCAGATAGACAATATTGCCCCTTTGCGTATAACTTCCAGACCCCGAGATGTTGAGAACAACTTCGCCCTGCAGCAACTGCGACTGATAATTGACTGACTGGGCGGAAACGGCGCCCGGTATCGAAAGTGCCAAACCAAGGCAGGCTATCGATTTACGCATGGCGCCATTTCCTCCTCCGAGCTTTACCAGCCCTTCTTCTGCCCCTTATTCTGCTTTTTCAACCAATCCATCAAGGGTTTAAAATATTCGATCATCGCCTTGCCCGACATTTCGCGGCTTCCGGTGAAGGCTTCGAGTGCGTCTGGCCACGGCTTGGATGCGCCCATTTCGAGCATCGCATTCAACTTCTGGCCGACCTCTTTGTTGCCATAGAAGGAACAACGGTGCAGCGGTCCTTTCCAGCCAGCGGCATCGCAGGCGGCCTTGTAGAACTGGAATTGCAGGATGCGGGCCAGGAAATAGCGGGTGTAAGGCGTGTTACCCGGGATATGGTATTTTGCCCCCGGATCGAAGGCATCTGCAGGACGTTCAACCGGCGGAACAATGCCCTGATACTGCCGACGAAGGTCAGTCCAGCCCTTGTTGTAGTTTGCCGGAGTGATCGTTCCGTTGAACACGCCCCAACGCCATTTGTCGACGAGCAGACCAAAGGGCAGGAATGCCACCTTGTCCATAGCCTGACGCAGCAACAGGCCAGTGTCCTTATCCGCACTGGGTACCTTCGATTTATCGAGCAGGCCGATCTGCACCAGATATTCCGGTGTTATCGACAGCGCAATGGCATCACCAATCGCTTCATGGAAGCCATCATTCGCACCATTCAGATGCAGATAGCTTTGCTTGTTATAGGCCCGCTGATAATAATTGTGGCCCAACTCGTGATGAATGGTCACGAAATCGCTGCTGTTGACCTTTATGCACATCTTGATGCGCAGATCATCGACATTGTCGATATCCCAGGCCGAAGCGTGACAGACCACTTCCCGATCGCGCGGCTTGAGAAATTGTGAGCGGTCATAAAAACTTTTTGGCAGCGGGTCGAAGCCCAGCGACGAGAAGAAGCCCTCGCCGATTTTCACCATGCCGATTTCGTCGATATTCTTGGCTTTCAGCAGATCGCCAATATCATAACCGATATCACCGGCACCTGCAGGCGCTACAATATCGTAAATGCCACCCCATTCCTGTGCCCACATATTGCCGAGCAAGTCAGCGCGGATCGGTCCGGTTTTGGGTTGTACCGCATCTCCATATTCCGCGTTCAGCTTGTTCCGCGTGTAGGTGTGCAGTTCATCGTAAAGCGGTTTCACCTCGAGCCAAAGCTTGTCGGTCAGTTTGGCAAAATCATCGGCGGGCATATCATAGCCCGAACGCCACATGGCACCGACGTCCTTGAAGCCCAGCTCGTTCGCTCCTTCATTGGCAATTTCGACCATGCGGGCATAATCCTTGCCCATCGGCTTACCGACATTGTCGTGCCAGCTGGTCCACATTTCCTTCAGCTCTTCGGGGTTCCGGTTGGTGCCCATTTCCGCTTCAATGTCGGAGCCGTTGATTTCCTTGCCCTTGAGCGTGCCTTTCCCCTTGCCATAGGTCGAATTCAGCTTGGTTGCGATGGTGCTTAGCTCGGCAGCAGCTCCCGCTTTGGTCGGCGCTGGCAGAACAAGGCCGCCACGCAAAATATCAAGCTTCCGCCGTGTCTCAGCGGAGAGGCCTGCGACATTCTGGAACTTTGCGGCTTCCAGCGCATATTGAACCGACTTTTCGGTGCCAATCTCGCCATATTTCGCTGCCAGGGCATCGGTATCATCGGTGATATGGGTGGCGTTGACCCAGTAAACCCGACCGGCTTCGATGGAAAAATCGAACAGATCTTTTTCTGCCTTCGCGATAAAGGCTTCAGCATCAGCGACAGAAGGCGCATCCTGCGCCGCAACTGGAGTTGCAAGAAGCGCAGCCGCGAGTGCGACTGACGATATGAATTTATTCATCTGAAAACTCCCCAGAGATCTATATATGATACAGCACTGCGCCTGCTGGCCGATTTGGTCAAGAGTCCCTGCGCGCCATTTGTCGAAGCAGGAGTGCTGCTAACAGACCGACGAAAGTGACCAGCCAAGCCACCGTCTTCAATGGGCGTACCGCGGCCGCCAGTCCGGCCAGCGCATCGCTGCCTTCATAGCGCATAACCTGGATGAATTGAGAGATTGTTTCGGCATAGTCTGTCACGCAGAACAGAGCTGAAGCGACCATGATGACTATCCCGAGCCGCGACAAGCCGGGGGCACTTTCTGAACGCATTGTCTTGCCGCCAAGCCAGGCACCCCAACTATATACGGCTATGAAAACCAGATCGATCGCCATGCTGACCCGCGCCAGCCACAACACTCTATCCGCCCGCCACGCCGACTGGATGGCATCCACCCTGGCTGCAGTTGCCGCTGCCTGATGGTCGGATATGCCTGTCGGCGCAATGCTGTTCGATATCGACGGGTTCAGGACGATCATAACGGCAAACAGCATCAACCCTGACAACCAGAAACGCCAAAAGCCTTTTTCGATTGGCGTCTCCTCCATCACAAAGCCTCCAGCAAATAATCCCTGATGACCTCTCCCAATTCGGGTTTGATTACAGCGCTCATGTGATTGCCCGGTACTGAAATCAACCGGCCCTGGGGCAATGTTCGGGCCAGCGCAGTTGCAGAACCATTATCGTTGTCATCTTCTCCGCAGACCACACCAATCGGCAAGTCAAAGCGGGCAAGAAGGTCAACCGGTGTATCAACGAAAGTGTCCAATATGCGCAATAACGCCACCGGATCGCCACCCGTCGTTTTCAGAAATGCTTCGGCCATGAACGCAGGCGATCCGCGTTCATGCTTTCCCAGATTTTCGAGTACATGGCGAAAATGCCCGGCGCGTTTGCCAGTATCGGCCAGTCCTTCGAGGCCCATGCCTGAAATCACCACACGTCGCGGACGACATCCTTTTGCGAGCATCCTCGCCACTGTTCGTCCACCCAGCGAATAGCCCCCCAGATCGAAATCACTAAGGCCGAGATGGTCGATCAAAGCAAGTTGGTCGTCGGCCAATATGTCCTTGGGATAATGTGCCGGATCATGCGGTTTGTCGCTGAGCCCGTGCGCGCGCAGGTCTGGCATGATTACGCGAAATCCAGCCTCAGCCAGGAGAGCCGCATGACCATATTTGATCCAATTGGTTTCCGCTTCGCTGAAATAGCCGTGCAACAGAATAACGGGCCTGCCTTCCCCGACTTCACGTACATGGATGGCGATGCCGTCGACGGTTTTGAATATCCAGTTTTGCATGAGGCCAAGTTACGCAGAGCAACGTATCAAGGCAAGCAGTTGGAGCATTGCCTATAATAAGCATTGCTATTATATCAGTGCCTATGAGCGAAGATCTTGGTTTCCTGATTGGCGATACAGCGCGGCTTATGCGTCGCGCATTTGACGAGCGTGTCCGGACCAAAGGCATTACCCGCCCACAATGGCGGGTGCTGGGGCTTCTAAACCGCTTCGGAGGCAGCACACAGGTCGCGCTCGCCGAAATGATGGATGTCGAACCGATTACATTGGGCCGCATGATTGACAGGATGCAGGATGCAGGTCTGGTCGAGCGCCGCGCTGACCCAAGCGATCGCCGTGCATGGCGCGTCTATCTGACAGCGTCAGGCGAATCGCGCCTCGAAGACCTGAAGCCGCTCGCCACTGAATTGTTTGCCGATGCCGTTTCGGGTTTGAACGATGCCCAGCAAGCTAATCTTGAAGCAATGCTCGACACCATCCGCCTCAACCTTACCCGCAAAGCACCGGAGGCCGCCAATGGCTGAAGCCGATGCCCAAATGAAGCCCAGCGCGCAAATGGAGTCACAACCGCTAAAGCATCCGCGCAAATGGTTGCGCTTGCTGGCAATGGTATCAGTTCCATTGCTCCTGCTGGTCGGTGGCATCGCCTATTATCTTGCCAATGACCATTATGTCTCAACCGACAATGCCTATGTGCAGCAGGACAAGGTTTCGGTCGCCGCCGAAGTCGGGGGCCGGATTGTCGAAGTCGGCGTAAAGGAAAACCAGCATGTCAACGCAGGCGACCTGCTGTTTCGCATAGACCCCGAACCATTCAAGATTGCGATTGCCCAAGCAGAGGCATCGATTGCCGCCGCACAGGTGAAAGTAGTGACGCTCGAAACGGACCTCGGCAATAGCGGCGTCGACATTCAGGCTGCGCGCGATGATGTCGCCTTTTTTACTGAAGAGTATAAGCGTCAGTCGTCGCTGATGCAGAGCGGCTTCACCACCAAGGCCCGTCTGCAGGCAGCTGAACATGCGCTGTCGACGGCCCGCAGCAAACTGGCCGGTGCCGAAGCAGACGCAAAAATGGCGCGCGCTGCCCTTGCCACCGGCGCAGCGGCTCCCGGTGTAAACCCGGGCGTGCTTGCCGGACAGGTCCAGCGCGACAAGGCGCTGCTTGACCTATCCAAAACCGAAATTCGCGCACCTGCCAGCGGCATTGTTAGCCAGGCAGACCGGCTGCAATATGGCCAGATGATGGTGCAAGGCCTGCCTGCATTGACGATCGTCACAGATGGCAATGGCTGGGTAGAAGCCAACTTCAAGGAAACAGACCTCGCCAAAATGCGCGTGGGCCAACCCGCCAAAGTCAGCTTTGACGCCTATCCCGGCCTCAAGATCAAAGGCCGTGTCGCTAGCATCGGCGCAGGCACTGGCTCTGAATTCTCGGTTCTTCCGGCACAAAATGCCAGTGGCAATTGGGTAAAGGTCACACAGCGCGTTCCGGTACGGATCGAAATTCTCGAAAAGCCAAAGCGGCAAATGATCGCCGGATTGTCGGCCTATGTCCGCATCGACACCAGCAAGTAACTACACCCCGGGCAAGGCAGCGCTACCCGTCGAGCATCGGGGTTTGCTGACCGTTGCCGTCATGGGCGCGTCGATTATCCAGATCCTCGATTCCACCATCGCCAATGTCGCAATACCCCATATGCAGACCAGCCTGGGCGCGACCATCGACAGCGTCACATGGGTATTGACCAGCTATATCCTGGCAAGCGCCGTGGCGATGCCTGCGGCTGGATGGCTTTCGGATCGTGTCGGATCCCGCCGGCTGTTTCTGTTTGCCGTTGCCGGTTTTATCGTGACGTCGATGCTGTGCGGCATCGCGACCAGCCTCACACAAATGGTTCTGTTCCGTATCCTGCAGGGGATATGCGCCGCCTTTATCGGCCCGCTTTCCCAGACCATATTGCTGGATATCAATCCGCCGGAAAAAGCGCCACGCGCGATGCAGGTCTGGGGCATGGGTATTATGATTGCCCCCATTTTCGGACCGATGATCGGTGGGTGGCTGACTGAAAGCTATAACTGGCGCTGGGTCTTCTACATCAATCTGCCCATCGGCATTCCAACATTGGCCTTGCTCTGGTGGTTATTGCCATCGCGCCCGGTTACCGAGAGAAAGCTCGACGTTTTCGGCTTTGCGATGCTCGCGCTTGGCCTGGCCTCCTTGCAATTGATGCTCGATCGTGGCCAGCATGAAGACTGGTTCGAAAGCTGGGAAATCATCATTGAGCTGGGTGTTGCGATCGCTGCATTCTGGATGTTCGCCATCCACAGCATGACGACCAAAAAGCCGTTATTCGATCCCAATATGATCACCAACGGTAACTTCCTGACCGCGCTGATGTTCGGGTCGTTGATTGGCCTGATGATGTATGGCATTTTCGCATTGCTGCCGCCTATGCTGCAGAACATCTATGGCTACACCGTATTCGACACCGGCGCGCTGCTTGCCCCGCGCGGGATTGGGATATTGATCGGGATGGTGGTGGCTGGCCGGTTGGTCACCTTCCTCGACATTCGCTGGATCATTTTTTCGGGCTTTTCACTCGTCGCGCTGTCGATGTGGCTGATGACCGGTTGGGCCATCGAAATGGGGGCTTGGCACTTCATCACCGTTGGCCTGCTGCAGGGCTTTGGCATGGGCGTGACCTTCATGCCCACCAACGTCATTGCCTTTTCCACCCTGCCCTTGTCGGTACGCACCGATGCCTCCAGCCTGCTCTATCTCGCCCGCAGTCTGGGCGGTAGTTTGGGTATTTCAATCAGCGTCACGATGCTGACACGCAGCATGCAAATCAACCATGAAGAATTGGGCGGCAGGATTACCTCATCCAGCTTTGACGTAATCGATCCGTCAACAGCCGACCGCTTCGGCGTACTCGGCGATGCCGTGATGCGCGTTCTGGACCTGGAGATAAACCGGCAAGCGGCAATGATTGCCTATCTGAGCGACTTCCAGCTGATGTTCTATATGGTGCTCGCGTTCCTGCCGCTGGTCTTGCTGATAAAGCCCGTCAAACCCGAGCTCGAACCTCCGCAGCACCTGCCTGACTAACCGCGTTTTTGAAGTCCCTTTTGCTGCATCCGCCATAGCGCCATTTCAATCCGGTCTTGCCCAAAAAAGGGCTCACTTTCAAACACCAGCGTTGGCACTCCCCAATGGCCGCCTGCTTCGAGTGCGGCCTGGTTGGCATGGATTTCTGCGTCAAGCGCTTCTGCGTCGTTCAGAGCCTCAGCATCCAGTTCGGCAAGGTCAAGACCGGCTCGCTCGGCGGCACCCGCCAGATGATCGCCTTCGTGCCAGTTTTCCGCTCCGCCCCAGATCAGCTTGGCGGCCTCATGTGCAAAACCCAAACCCTTGCCCCGACGCGCCGCTGCCTGCCCGATACGCGTCAGGCGATATATATAGGGCTGATCCTCGGAAATCTGCCGCGTCACAACGTTCTGTACGATCGGATCGGGACGGGGCGGGCCGAATGCTATGCCGTGATATTGAGCGACCCGCATCATGTCGGTAAAGGTGTAGCGCAGCCAGTTAGGGTGGTTCCGCTCGAAGAAATCTGGCTCGCGAATGGCAAGTGGATAGACCGGACGAAGCGCAATATCGATTCCCCATTCCTCCGCCATCGCACGATATCGTCCGATGGCGAGGTAGGAATAAG
The DNA here is from genome assembly GCA_937873665.1 of uncultured Sphingorhabdus sp. The sequence goes on along the minus strand of CALMYW010000393.1, from coordinate 148,187 downwards.
GCGAGCGAAACGAGAAGAAGAGGTCGGCATGAAGTGTCATGCCGACACCCTGAACTGCATTTAGCCCTTCTTCAAGTGCCGACGGCCCAGCAATTCAGCAATTTGCACAGCGTTTAGCGCTGCACCTTTGCGGAGGTTATCCGAGACGCACCAAAGATTGAGGCCATTATCGACGGTCGAATCGTCACGTACGCGGCTGATAAAGGTCGCATAGTCGCCGACACATTCGATGGGAGTGACGTATCCGCCATCCTCGCGCTTATCGACCAGCATCACGCCAGGGGCTTCACGCAGGATGTTTTGCGCCTCTTCGGCAGACAGTTCATTTTCGAATTCGATGTTGATCGATTCCGAATGGCCGACAAAGACGGGTACACGAACGCAAGTTGCCGTCACCTTGATCTTGGGATCGAGGATCTTCTTGGTCTCAACCACCATCTTCCATTCTTCCTTGGTCGACCCGTCCTCGAGAAACTTGTCAATATGCGGTATGACGTTGAAAGCTATCTGCTTGGTGAATTTGCGCGGCTCAACCTGGTCGCCCACGAATATGGCACGCGACTGTTCGAACAATTCGTCCATGCCTGCTTTGCCCGCCCCTGAGGCGGACTGATAGGTCGACACCACAACGCGCTTAATTTTCGCGGCATCGTGCAACGGCTTGAGAGCCACAACCAGCTGTGCTGTTGAGCAGTTCGGGTTGGCGATGATGTTACGCGCCTTATATCCGTCAATCGCGTCTGGATTGACCTCTGGCACGATCAACGGCACGTCGGGATCCATCCGATAGAGCGATGCGTTATCGATCACCACACAGCCCGCAGCCGCAAATTTGGGTGCATATTCCTTTGACCCGTCGGTGCCGATGGCGAACAGCGCAATATCCCAACCAGCCGGATCGAAATGCTCGATATTCTGGACCTTCAGCGTCTGACCGGTTTCACCAAACTCGATCGTGTCACCAGCAGAACGCGACGAGGCAAGCGCGGCCAGTTCATCGATCGGGAATTCCCGCTCCGCCAGGATATTCAGCATTTCGCGCCCGACATTGCCCGTGGCACCCGCAACTACAACTCGATAACCCATTATGACTTCCTCACATTCGAACTTGCTATCGGGACCCCCGCTTTCACGGGGGCAGGCATAAAAAAGGCCGGGGTCCCTTTAGCGGATCCCGGCCCTTTCGGTATCTTGGTTTCAAACAACCAGACGGGATCAGCCTGCGGCATCCTGTTTGGTAGTAATCTTGCGTTCGGCGATACGCGCCTTTTTACCGGTGCGGCCGCGCAAATAGTAAAGCTTCGCACGACGAACAGCGCCGCGGCGGACAACTTCGATGCTTTCAACGTTCGGCGAATAAAGCGGGAATACGCGCTCTACGCCTTCGCCGAACGAAATCTTGCGGACGGTGAAGTTCGATCCCATGCCCTTGTTCGAACGCGCGATGCACACGCCTTCATAATTCTGCACACGGGTACGATCACCTTCGATCACCTTCACGCCAACGCGCAGGGTGTCACCGGCCCGGAATTCCGGGATGTTCTTCTTGGTGGCAAGTTCGGCAATCGCCTCTTGCTCAAGTGTCTGGATCAGGTTCATGGCCTGTCTTCTTCCTTCTTCAACTGCACACCAGAGGCAGGTCAGTCCCGAGCGTTCTTGTAACGCTCCCAAAGGTCTGGCCTGCGTAGCCGTGTATCGTTCTCGGCCTGTTGTTTCCGCCAGGCTTTGATCTTCGCATGATCCCCCGACCGCAGCACTTCAGGGATCGTGCGCCCTTCCCACTCTTGGGGTCGGGTATAGTGCGGATATTCTAACAAACCCTGTTCAAAGGATTCGTCGTCCCCGCTTGAAGCCGCGCCCATTACGCCGGGAAGCAGCCGAATGCAAGCATCTAAAAGCATCAAAGCGCCCATTTCCCCACCGGAAAGGATGATGTCGCCCATGCTGACCTGCTCGATTTGCGGACGGGCGTCGAACAGGCGCTCGTCAAAGCCCTCAAAACGGCCGCAAAGGATGGTGACACCGGGGCCGGTTGCGAGTTCGCGAATGCGCGCTTGGGTGATGGGTTTACCGCGCGGTGTCATGGCGAGAATGGGTAAATCCGGTGTTTTTTCAACCGCATGATCGACCGCTGCCGCCATGACGGCGGCCTTCAACACCATCCCCGCTCCACCACCTGCAGGTGTGTCATCGACAGTGCGATGCTTGTCGCTCGCAAAGTCACGGATGTGGATGGGATTGCAGGCCCATCTGCCCTCCGCCAATGCGCGGCCAGCGAGCGACACACCAAGCGGGCCAGGGAACATCTCCGGATAGAGGGTGAGGATTTTGGTTTCGAAGGTCATCAGGATTTTGGCGGGACGGATTTGAGTGAAGCAACAACAAGTCCGCCTGCTATGCCGATCGAACAGCCAACGAAAGGAATTCCCACGATGAAGGCACTCGCGTCAGTAATGCTCATGTCGACCTCGCGCATCAAGCTCAAGCCAAACATCGCCAAGTATGCCAATACGGGCAGCGGCGCATAGCCAATCAAAACCACCGAAACCCAGTAGGCTTTTTGCCTTCCTTCCAATCGGGCAAACAGGGCGACCAAAGACGAAAGCAAGAATGACGGAAGACACCACGCCATCAGATAGATCATGTCAAACCGTCCAATTCTCAACCTTCAGCCCCGGCACATCGGCAAAGTCCTTTTCATTTCCGGTCACAACGACTAAGTTCCGCGAAAGCGCATGAGCGGCGATCAATCGATCAAAGCTACCCCGTTTGAACGGCAAACGTGCATATTCCATGGCCGCTGCGTGATCGAAATCGAGAACAGGCACTTCTTCCATGAACGCACCCAACTCTTCCATCGTTGGCGGCTTGCCTTTCTCAACGCCCAAAGCAACCTCGGCAAGCGCGATTGACGAGGTTACTATATCATCGGAGTCGCATTCGGCAGCACGACTAACGACCTTTTCATCGGCATCGATTGTCAACGCGACGATGATGTTGGTATCCAATAGGTACCGCATCAATTGCGCTTGATCTCTTCGTTCGTCGATGGTCGCGGTTCGAACAACCGACTTTCGGGAGCAATATATCTCAAGGTACTGGCCGATCCGGCTACTTTCGCGATGTTGAACTTGCGTTTGGGCTTTTCCATTGGCTCGATAACGATGCGGTCATCATCCATCACAACCGTCCATTCCCGATCCGGCTCGATGCCCAGTGCCGCAGGCATTCGAATTGCTACGGAATTGCCCGATTTAAAGCTTTTTGCAGGATATTCTTTGCCCATACGCGCCTCCGTATATACATGATGTATATACTATTGAGCAAAGGCAGCGTCAACGACAATCCGCTCTCCCCATTCAGGCACCGCGCGTTCATTCATCGGCACCATGAATTTCTTGCGGTCGGGCTTTCCGATTTCCAATATGTCGCCTGCGCCGAAATTTTCGACTGCAATGCAGGTGCCCAGATCGGCACCGTCGGTGGACACGCATGGCAGCCCTATCAGATCGCTGTAATAATATTCGCCATCGTCCAACGCTGGCAGTTCGCTGCGTGGTACGGTCAGCAATGTGCTGCGCAGCGCTTCTGCGGCATTGCGGTCGGTGATTTCGGCGAAACGCGCGATCGCGCCGCCCTTGTGCGGGCGTACCGATTTCAGTGTCAGCGCACCGCCATTGTAATTTTTATGCCGTTTGAGGCTATCCACGCTCTCGGCGAACAGCTTTAACCGGACTTCGCCCGTCACGCCGTGCGCGCCCGAAATGGCGGCAAGCGTGACGGCCTTGTCAGCCAAGGATTAACCCTCAGCCTTTTCTTCGCTGGCCTCGTCAGAAGCAGGCGCTTCTTCAGCGGCGGCTTCGACAGGAGCAGCTTCTTCGGCAGCGGGTGCTTCGGCAGCGACTTCCTCTGCGGGAGCGGCTTCTTCAACAACTTCTTCAACCGCAGGAGCCGCAGCAGCAGCTTCTTCAGCTTCTGCGATCTTGGCAGCCTTGTCTTCAGCGCGGTCCTTGGCTTTCTGGCCGGGTTCGCCCTTGTTCGGATTGTTCTTCGCAGCGCGTTCCTTCACGCCAGCGGCGTCGAGAAAGCGTGCAACACGGTCCGAAGGCTGCGCACCAGCGGCGAGCCAGTGCTTCGCGCGGTCGGCATCGAGAACGATACGCGCAGCATCATCCTTGGCAAGCAGCGGATTGTAGCTGCCGATACGCTCGATGAACTTGCCGTCGCGCGGTGCACGCGCGTCAGCGACGACGATTTTGTAATAAGGGCGCTTCTTTGAACCGCCGCGCGACAAACGCATTGCCAATGCCATGATATTTACCTTTACCTTTCTGAAACAATTCTTTGAATTAATGTGAAGTTCTATTTTTTCTTATTCAGCAACCGAGCGATGTCCGGCGGCAAGCCGCCCGCACCACCACCAGGCATACCCGGAAGGCCACCCATTCCTTTGGGCATCGAACCCGGCGGCAACCCGTGCATGCCCTCCATCGTCGCGCCCAGATCGCCGCCCGATTTGCCGAACAACGCGGCAAGCCCTTTCAGCCCGCCCATTTTCTTGATGCGCTTCATCGCGCTTTCCATCTCCTGATGCATTTTCAGGAGGCGGTTGACGTCTTGCACCGTGGTGCCCGAACCATTGGCGACGCGGATCTTGCGCTTCGCGTTCAATAATGCTGGCTTTTCGCGTTCTTTAGGCGTCATCGAGCCGATGATTGCATCCATGCGGTGCAGTATTTTGTCGTCCATACCGCCTTGCGCCATCGCCGCCTTGGCCTTTTTCATGCCCGGCATCATACCAGCAAGAGCACCAAGACCGCCCATCTTGGTCATCTGGCGAAGCTGGGCGCGCAGATCATTGAGGTCGAACTGGCCTTTCGCCATTTTGGCGGCGAGCTTTTCCGACTCTTCCTGATCGACAACCTGTGCGGCGCGCTCAACCAGGCCGACAACGTCGCCCATGCCAAGAATACGGCCGGCAACGCGTTCCGGATGGAAGGCCTCGATGGCGTCCATCTTTTCGCCGACGCCCGCGAATTTGATCGGCTTTCCGGTAACGGCGCGCATCGAAAGTGCAGCACCGCCGCGCGCATCGCCGTCCATACGGGTCAGCACGACGCCAGTCAGATCAACCTGTTCGCTAAAATTCTGTGCGACGTTGACTGCATCCTGACCGGTCAAAGAGTCGACCACGAGCAGGATTTCCTGCGGCGTTGAAACGTTGGCGACAGCCTTCATTTCGTCCATCAGTTGCTGGTCAACATGCAGGCGACCTGCGGTATCAAGCATCAGGACGTCGAAGCCCTGCAGCTTTGCCGCCTGCATCGCGCGCTTGGCAATATCCACCGGCTGCTGGCCCGCAACAATTGGCAAAGTTGCAACATCGACTTGGGTACCGAGCGTCGCCAACTGCTCCTGCGCGGCCGGGCGGTTGACGTCCAGCGACGCCATCAATACCTTTTTGCGCTCCTTCTCCTTGAGAAGTTTGGCAATCTTTGCAGTCGTGGTGGTTTTACCCGACCCTTGCAGGCCAACCATCATGATGATCGCGGGCGGCGCAACGGCGAGGTTCAGTTCGCTCGCATCCGAGCCGAGCATTTCGACAAGCGCATCATTGACGATTTTGACGACCTGCTGGCCAGGCGTAACCGATTTAAGCACCGACTGGCCGACGGCCTGCTCGGTAACCTTCTCGACAAATTCGCGTGCCACCGGAAGCGCGACGTCGGCCTCAAGAAGCGCAACGCGAACCTCACGCATCGCTTCGCGGACGTCTGCCTCGTTCAGCGCACCGCGACCGCGCAGGCGATCGAATACGCCTCCTAACCGGTCGCTCAGCTTGTCGAACATCGAACTTCCTTCAACACTGTCCGTGCAGAAACGCACAACACGCCGGTGGGCGAAACCTCGCTGACCGGCGTGTGATGTTGCTGCACATCGATAAATAGAGCCAAAGCCCCGTGTGGACGGGCCATTAGCCCCGACTGTGCAAAAATGCAAGCCGGTTATAAGAGACGGCAACCCGACTGCACTAGCAACCCTGGATTAACCCAATTTTGACCTTTCTTCTGCAGAAAGCCTGCGAATACAGGGGTAAGGATGATATGCGGGCCACGCGGAACAATCGCCCAGAAATCGGTGAAGACGGACAAGTCATTCGGGGCGATTCAGCTTCCCGGACAAGTCTGCTACTTATCTTTTCGGTACTTGCCATGTTCGTCTATATTGGCGGATCAGTAGGCACACAGCTGGTGAAGCAGTATTTCGGTCAAGGTGCGACGACCGACCAGGCCATGGTTTCCGCACTGCTACTCAATATTGCCCTCATATTGCTGATTTGGCGTCGCACCAGCGCGCTGAGTGACGAAGTCGATGTCTATCGCCAGGCTGAAGTTCGCGCCCAGCACTTGGCCATCACCGACCCGCTGACAAACCTGTTCAATCGAAGAGCTATCAAGGAAAAGACGGCCGAATTGACGACGCGGGCTTCGCGGCGAGGCAAATCGGTTGCTTTCCTGATGATTGATCTGGATGGTTTCAAAAAGATCAACGATCTTTATGGTCACGACAGCGGTGATCAGCTGCTGCGCGAAGTTGCGGATCGCATGCGCGATACCGTCCCCCCTTCCAGCGTGCTGTCGCGTCTGGGCGGTGATGAGTTCGGCATCTGTATGGTGTTTGAACCCGAATTTCCGGAAACCGTCGATCGTGTTGCTGAAGATTTGATAGAAGCCCTGTCTCGACCGGTTACCATCGGCGATACCGACCATAGCATCACCGCGTCGATCGGTATCAGTAGGCCGGAGTTGGACTGCGACGGCATAGATATGCTGATCCGCCGTGCAGACATTGCCCTTTACGCAGCAAAGAAAAACGGCCGTAACGGCTTCTGCTGGTTTGAGAACGGTATGGAAGTCGAACTGCGTACCCGCAATTCGCTTGAAGCCGATATCCGTGCGGCCATCCCCAATGACGAGTTCGTTCCCTATTTCGAACAACAGATCGACTTGCAGACTGGCGAACTGGCGGGCTTTGAAATGCTCGCACGCTGGGTCTCACCCATGCGCGGTCTGATTCCGCCTGACGAATTCATTCCCGTCGCCGAAGAAACCGGCATGATCGGGGATCTTTCGATCAGCATAATTCGCAAGGCCATGCTTGAGGCGAAGAATTGGGACCCGAAACTGACCATCTCGGTCAACATTTCGCCCGTCCAGTTAAAAGACCCTTGGCTCGCGCAGAAAATCGTAAAGCTGCTGGTTGAAACGGGCTTTCCGGCCCAGCGACTTGAAGTCGAGATTACCGAGAGCTCGCTGTTTAAAAATCTCAGCCTTGCCCAATCGATTGTAGGCAGCCTGAAGAACCAGGGCATTCAGATTGCCTTGGACGATTTCGGCACTGGATACAGCTCACTTGCACATCTGCGCGCATTACCGTTCGATCGCATCAAGATCGATCGCAGTTTTGTCTCGACGATGCTGGAAAACCCGGAGAGTGCGGCGATCGTAAATGCCATTGCCGGACTTGGATCCAGCCTGAGCGTGCCGATTACCGCAGAAGGAATTGAAGAACAGGCACTGGTAGACAAGCTCCGAGAACTGGGCTGCACCAAGGGCCAGGGATGGTTTTATGGCCAGCCCATGTCGGTCGACAATGTTCGGAAAATGCTGGCTGAACGCAATCTTCTGGTCAGCCGCAAATCTTCAAATCTGGGCGATAAGGCCGAGGCAGACGAACAGCCTGCCTATGGCAGCAAGGTGCAACGCGCCGCTAGCTGACAACGATAAGGCAAGGCGCGGCTTTCTCTGGACTTGGGACTAGACGATAGCCTAATGCGCTGCCGTTATGGCAGCGCCTTTTCACAAGATGCACGGACTGGGCAACGATTTCGTTGTCATCGATGCCCGCAGCGACCCTGTCAAAATGACTGGACCGCGCGCGCATGCGATCGCCGACCGCCGGACGGGGATTGGCTGCGACCAGCTCATTTTGCTCGAGCCCTCTTCATCCGCCGACGTGCGGATGCGCATTTTCAATGCCGACGGTGGAGAAGTGGAAGCGTGTGGCAACGCGACGCGCTGTGTCGCGACATTGCTGGGCAAGCCGGCCCGCATCGAAACCAAAGGTGGAATCCTCGAAACGCAGCCACAGGAAAACAGTGCGACGGTATTCCTGAACCCGCCAGCCTTTGATTGGGAGTTCATCCCGCTCGCCATGCCTATGGATACGTTCGACATGCCGGTTGGCTGGGAAGACCTCGAACGACCGATGGCGGTCAATGTCGGCAATCCGCATGTCATTTTCTTTGTCCCCGACACCGACGCCGTCGACCTTGAGCGACTAGGGCCGGTCATCGAGACGGACCCGTTGTTTCCTGAAAAAATAAACGTCAATGTGGCGACCATCGTCGATCCCCAAAATATCCGGCTGCGCGTGTGGGAGCGCGGCGTGGGGCTGACGCTGGCGTGCGGCACCGGTGCGTGCGCCACAGCCGTTGCCGCAATCCGCAGTGGCAAGGCAGTATCGCCGGTCACTGTCCACCTGCCCGGCGGCGATTTGCGCATCGGCTGGCAGGAAGGCGCCCCGATCGAGATGGAGGGTGCAGCCACACACGTCTTCACCGGCGAAGCTGACTGGAGCGCATTCGGTTGAGCAGCCCCGAAATCATTACCATGGGCTGCCGTCTAAACTTGGCGGAAAGCCATGCCTTGGCGGAGCAACTGGGTGACGAACCCAATTTGGTTATCGTCAACAGCTGTGCGGTGACCAACGAAGCGGTGCGCCAAACCCGTCAGGCTATCCGTCAGGCACGTAAGCGCCGCCCCGATGCGCGCATCATCGTCACCGGCTGCGCAGCGCAGATCGAACCGCAGACCTTCGAGGTGATGGCAGAGGCCGATGCGGTCATCGGCAACATCGAGAAACAATCCCCTGCCCTGTTTGCTATCGACGGCCCCAAGGTGCGCGTCAGCGACATCATGGCGGTGCAGCAGACCGCGCCGCACCTTGCCACCGCCTTTTCCGGCAACACCCGTGCGTTTGTCGAGGTGCAGACCGGCTGCGACCATCGCTGCACTTTCTGCATCATACCCTACGGCCGCGGGAACAGCCGTTCGGTTCCTGCCGGCCAGGTTGTCGAGCATATCCAGCGACTGGTCGACCGGGGCATCGCCGAAGTGGTGCTGACCGGTGTTGATGTTACCAGCTATGGCCACGACCTTCCTGGCCAACCCAATTTCGGGCGGTTGGTGGAGCAGATCATCCGCCATGTCCCCACCCTGCCCCGCCTTCGCCTGTCTTCCATTGACGGGGTCGAAATCGACCAGCGTCTATTCGACCTGATTACTGGCGAACCCCGCATCATGCCGCATGTGCATCTGAGCTTGCAGGCGGGCGATAACCTGATCCTGAAACGCATGAAGCGTCGCCATTCGCGCGAGCAGGCGATCGAGATTGTGGCGCGCATGAAGGCCAAGCGCTATGATATCGCCATCGGCGCGGACATCATCGCCGGTTTCCCGACCGAAGATGAAGCGATGTTCGGAAACAGCCTCGCGCTGGTCGAAGATTGCGCCATCGTCCACGGCCACATCTTCCCTTACTCGCCAAAAGCCGGAACGCCTGCCGCAAAAATGCCGCAAGTCCGGGCGCAAGACATCAAAGATCGCGCGCGCAGACTGCGTGAAGCCGTCGCGGCCAAACGCGATGCATGGCTCAAATCTCTGATCTGCAGCACACAAAAAATTGTCGTCGAGGCAGGCGGCACATCTGGCCATTCGGAAAATTTCGCTTATGTCGAACTCGACCGCAAGGTGCCTGAAGGCGCTATTGTAACCGCATTGATCGAAGGACAGGAAAATGGACGGCTCCAAGGAAGGGTCGCCGGATGAGTGACAATCCCGGCTGGCGCGACAAGCTGCTTGGCGGCCTCAAGAAAACGTCGAGCAAACTCAGCGAAAATCTGACCGGCCTGATTACCAAGGGCAAGCTTGATGCGGAAATGCTCGACGAGATCGAAGAGGCGTTGATCGTCACCGATCTTGGCCCCGCAACCGCTGCACAAATCCGCGACAAGCTTGCGGCCACGCGCTTCGACAAGGGCATCGACATGGCCGACCTGCGCGAAGTGGTCGAGGAAGAACTTACGCAAATCCTGACGCCAGTGGCCAAGCCGCTCGAAATCGACGCCTTCCCGCGTCCGCAGGTCATCCTCGTGATCGGCGTCAACGGATCGGGCAAAACCACCACCATTGCCAAGCTGGCGCATAATTTCCTTGAACAGGACTATGGCGTGATGCTGGCGGCCGGCGACACATTCCGTGCGGCTGCCATCGGCCAGCTCAAGGTCTGGGCTGACCGGATTGGCGTACCAATCGTCACCGGACCCGAAGGCGGTGATGCCGCAGGCGTAGTCTTTGATGCCGTGAAGAAAGCGACGGCAGAAGGCATCGACGTGCTGATCGTCGACACCGCAGGCCGCCTGCAGAACAAACGCGAATTGATGGACGAGCTCGCCAAAATACGCCGCGTTCTGGGTCGCCTGAACCCGGCTGCACCGCATGATGTCGTCCTCGTCCTCGACGCGACCACCGGGCAGAATGCGCTCAGCCAGATTGAAATCTTCAAGGAAGTGGCTGGCGTGACCGGCCTTGTGATGACCAAGCTGGATGGCAGCGCACGAGGTGGCGTTCTAGTTGCCGCAGCCAAACAGTTCGGCCTTCCGATCCACGCCATTGGTGTTGGTGAAACGATTAACGACCTCCGCCCCTTTGATGCTCGCGACCTCGCGGTTGCGATTGCAGGATCCGCATGAACGATACGCCAACCGCCAAGCCCAAACATGGCATGCTCAACTTCCTGCTCGATTTTGGGCCGCTGCTGCTGTTCTTCGTGGCATCAAAGCTGGGTTCATCTGATGCCGATCCCAAGCAAGGCGCAATTGTCGGCACCGGCACCTTCATGGTCGCCATCGTGATTGCGGTGATCGTGTCGAAATGGAAAATCGGCAAGATATCGCCGATGCTCAAATTGACAGCGGCGCTGGGCGTGTTTTTCGGCGCACTGACCCTCTGGTTCCACGACGAACGCTTTATCCAGATCAAACCAACACTGATTTACGCCTTTTTCGGCCTATTGTTGATTGGCGGCTGGGTGCGGGGGAAAGCGCTGCTGCGCTATGTATTGGAGGCCGCCTATGACGGCCTTGATGATAAGGGCTGGCTCAAACTGTCGCTCAACTGGGGCCTGTTCTTTGCCGCCTTGGCCACTGCGAACGAGGCGATGCGCGCAACGCTCAGCTTTGATCTGTGGCTCACACTAAAGGTCTGGGGCGTGACAATCATCACCTTCCTTTTCGCAATGGCGAATATCCCGATGTTGTTGAAGCATGGCCTGAAACTGGGTGACGAGCCCAATGTGCCGCCGCAGGGCTAATCCTGTAGCTAACAAAGCCACCCTTCCCCTTGTAACACAAGGCAGGCTTGGCTAGGCTTCGCAGCATTCGGGTTAACCAAGCCAAAAAGGGGAAGAAATATGGCTAAGTTTTTTGGAAATCTGCACGCGGTGCTGGGCGTTGGCCTTGTTCTCGCGCTAGCCCTGATATTCGCGGTTCCGGCCAATGGCGATCTGGAGCAACAGACCATTCGTTGGCTGCACACGTTCTTTGGAATCCTCTGGATCGGCCTGCTCTATTATTTCAATTTCGTCCAGATCCCGACAATGCCCAAAATCCCGGCTGAACTGAAGCCGGGCGTGTCGAAGCATATCGCTCCGTCTGCATTGTTTTTCTTCCGCTGGGGTGCGGCAATGACCGTTTTATTCGGCCTCATCATTGCCTTGCGCGCAGGATATCTGATGGATGCGCTGATGCTTGCTGAAAGCCACCGCCTGATCGGTATCGGCATGTGGCTGGCGCTGATCATGGCGTTCAACGTCTGGTTCGTGATCTGGCCCAACCAGAAAAAAGCCCTCGGCATGGTAGAGGCGGACGACGCGACCAAAGCAAAGGCAGCATCAACTGCGATGATGTTCTCACGCACCAACACGCTGCTATCCATCCCCATGCTCTACGCAATGATCGGGTTCAACGGCGGCTGATAGCCAACACAGGAAAATGGAAAAGGCGGCCTTTGAGCCGCCTTTTTTTAACGGGAGAGAGAGATGCAATTTGACGAAGTCATTTTAGGTCGGCGCAGCATTAGAGGCTATAAGCCTGATCCGGTTCCGCGCGAACTGATCGAGGAAATCCTGACGCTGGCGATGCGCGCGCCGTCGTCGATGAATACGCAGCCGTGGAATTTCTACGTCATCACCGGTGAACCGCTCGACCGCATCCGCAAGGGTAACACCGAACGCACACTGGCGGGCGTCCCGCAATCGCGCGAGTTCCGAACCGGCCAACCCTTTGAAGGCATCCATCGCGAACGACAGGTCGATGTCGCCAAGCAGTTGTTTGGCGCGATGGGCATTGAACGCGACAACAAGGAAAAACGGCAGGACTGGGTGCTGCGCGGTTTCCGCCAGTTCGACGCCCCGGTCTGTGTGATTATCACCTATGACAAAGTTCTCGATGGCAGTGATGATACGCCGTTTGATTGCGGCGCAGTCGCAACGGCTCTGGTCAATGCTGCATGGTCGCGCGGCCTCGGTACGGTGATCAACAGCCAGGGCATCATGCAGTCACCCGTGGTCCGCGAACACGCCGGAATTGCGGACGATCAGGTGATCATGAAAAGCATCGCATTGGGTTGGCCCGACATGGACTTTCCGTCAAACGCCGTCGTACCTCCGCGGAAGTCGGTGGCCGAGGCCGCTACGTTCGTGGGTTTTACAGACTAAACGCTACATCAACAATCAACGGGAATGGCGGCTGACTTCGCCGCCTTTTTCCGTCGATAATGCAGTCTATCGTGACATTGCATCCATCTATCGCCGCGTTTGTCGTAAACATTGCGCGGGTGCTTACATCGCTATTTCAGCGCCACTCCCGCGCTAAAAAAAGGACAAGCGATGTTCACCCTCCCCCTGCTCCCCTATTCCACAACAGCTTTCGGCGATCTGATTTCGGCAGAAACATTCGAATATCACCATGGCAAACACCACAAATCCTATGTCGACAAAGCGAACAAGCTTGTTGCTGAAGACGAGGCTCTTGCGGGAAAATCGCTGGTTGAACTGATCCTAAGCGCGAAGGGCAGCTTATTCAACCAAGTCGGCCAAATCTGGAACCATAGTTTCTACTGGCTATGCTTGAGCCCCGAAGCCAAAACGCCCGGCGGTAAACTGGCCGATATGATTGCCGATCAATTTGGTTCGCACGCCGATCTACTCGCAAAACTGAAAGAAGAAGCAACCGGCCATTTCGGCAGCGGCTGGACCGCGCTGTTGCTCGAAGGCGAGAGGCTGCAGATCAAAAGCTATCATGATGCCGATTGCCCGGTGAAGCATGGCGATACGCCGCTACTGATCCTCGATGTATGGGAGCATGCCTATTATATCGATTACCGCAACGACCGCGCCGCGCATATCGAGGCGATTTTGAACAAGGCAATCGACTGGGATTTTGTCGCTCTCAATCTCGACGGCAAAGGGGCGGAACGCGCTGACCAAAAGGGGTAATTGCTTGAAGTTCTTACGGGCGTTAGAGCCAATCCATGTCTGCAACTTATGACAGGATCGGCGTTGATTACGCCAATTTGCGCAAGGCTGACCCGCGCATTGCGGCGCATATCCATGCGGCATTGGAAAATGCGGAAACCGTTCTCAATGTAGGGGCTGGTGCTGGCAATTATGAGCCGACTGACCGTTCGGTAACGGCAGTCGAACCATCCGCCGAAATGATTGCGCAACGCCCCCCACATCTTGGGCCGGCTGTGCAGGCGAGCGTCGACAGGCTGCCCTTTGAAGACAAAAGTTTCGATGCCTCGATGGCAATTCTGACAATTCACCATTGGCCTGACAAGGCGAAGGGCTTGGCCGAGATACGCCGGGTTACGCGCGGGCCAATTGTCCTGCTTACTTTTGATCCGTCGCATCGCGGATGCTGGCTGACCGAATATCTGCCAGCGCTTGTGACACTCGATGAGGGGCAAATGCCCGGAATCGACGAATATCAAAACTGGCTTGGCCCTGTGTCCGTCACGACCGTGCCAGTGCCGCATGATTGCTCCGACGGCTTCCTCTATGCCTATTGGAGGCGACCGCGGGCGTATCTCGACCCTATCATCCGGAAAGGAATGTCCTCATTCTGGAAAATCGAGGGCGCAGAGGCCGCTTTGGAGCAACTAGCTGCGGATCTTGATAGCGGAGCATGGGCGCGCCGTCATGCCGATATTCTCGAACTGGATGAACTCGATGTCGGTTACCGGCTGGTGGTTTCCGAAGGCTGATTTATCAACCTAGCAGATCGTGCTTTTTTAGGCTGTGCCGTAGCTGGTCATAACTCAGATTGAGCGCCTTCGCCGTCTGCCGCTGGTTGTAGCGATGCTGCGCAAGCGCTTGTTCCAGCAGCGCTTTTTCGAAGGCTTCGGTGGTTGCCTTGAAGTCGCCGACCTTGATCTGCGCCTCACTGATTGCCGAGAAATCGGTCGAATGGCGTGATGCACCAGCGTCTTCTTCCTTCCCGCCACCACTTTCGCTTTCACGAGGCTGGGGGCTAGAGTTGGGAAGTGCAGTCCAAGGGCTTTCGAACGGGTCGAACTGGACATAATCGACCGGCTGTTCGGGCGAATTCCAGCGATACACCGCACGTTCGACGACGTTGCGCAGTTCACGCACATTGCCTGGCCAGCTGTAATTTTCCATCGCCCGGCGTGCGACCGGACCAAAGCCCGGCCAGCTATCCCATTCAAGCTCATTCGCCATGCGACGCCCGAAATAGTCGGATAACACCTCGATATCCCCCTCACGGACACGCAAAGGCGGTAGGGTGATGACCTCGAAACTCAAACGGTCGAGAAGGTCGGCACGGAAGCGCTCCTTTGCGACCATGTCAGGCAGGCTTTCGTTGGTTGCCCCTACGATGCGGACGTCGACGCGAATGGGCTTGGATGAGCCGATCCGTGTGACCTCGCCATATTCGACGGCCCGCAGCAGGCGCTCTTGTGCACCCATCGAAAGCGTGCCCAACTCGTCGAGAAATAATGTGCCGCCATGCGCCTCTTCAAAGCGCCCTTCGCGTGCGCGGGTGGCACCGGTAAAGGCACCTGCCTCATGCCCAAACAGTTCGGCCTCGATCAGCGTTTCGGGCAAAGCGGCGCAGTTCATTGTTACCAACGGGCCGTCCCAACGCTGCGACAGGCGATGGAGACGCTCTGCGATCAATTCCTTGCCCGTTCCGCGTTCGCCGATGACAAGGATCGGGCGATTCAATGAAGCGGCCCGGCTGGCGCGTTCGACCGCATCGAGAAAGGCCGAACTTTGGCCGATGAATTGCGTACCGCGTTCCATTCCTCACTGTTGGCATATTTCACCATCATTTGGCAAGATTTACATGGTTCAAAAACCGATTTTGGCGTCAGCTTTGTATAATTTGCACGGATTTCTGCCATTGTCATCAAATTGGCACGCCTCCTGCTATATGTCTTGCAAGCCGCTCAAAGGCCGAAACCAAGAGGAAAGAAAATGCAAAAGCTCAACCAGACCGAAACCCAGCCGACCGGAACGATCGTCGGCGCGTCGATCTCGATGCTGCTGCTCATCGCATTCGGGCTTTCGTCCTTTGTCATCCAGCAGAAAGATGCCAGCCACCATGCAGCAGAACAGTCCAACCGGCCTGTCGGCGTTAGTGCCTATCTTGCCTGACGCTGCAAGCCGCCGACCGGGGCGCGAAAGCTCTCCCCCAGCTCCCCTACAAGAGCTTGCCCCGGTCGCCCCTTTTCGTGCAATGTTCCAGTCGACTGAACGTTTCAATATCCGGAGTTACCCAATGGGCATATTTTCCAGGACACGCGATATCATCGCCGCCAATGTCACCGACCTGCTCGACAGGTCGGAAGACCCGGCGAAGCTGATCCGCATGATCATAATGGAGATGGAAGAAACCCTTGTCGAAGTGCGCGCCTCTGCCGCACGCACGATTGCCGACAAGAAGGAGCTGCAACGCCATATCGCCAAGCTCGACCATCTTCAGGCTGATTGGACCGAAAAAGCCCAGCTGGCTCTGTCAAAGGAACGCGAAGATCTGGCCAAGGCCGCATTGGTCGAACGCAAAAAGGCAGTCGACATGGCGGAACAGCTCCGTTCGGAAGTAGCCGTGCTCGACGATGCCCTGAAGGCGTCAGAAACCGACATTCACAAGCTGCAGAAAAAGCTGATCGACGCCCGCTCGCGCCAGAACGCCTTGATGACGCGCCTCGAAAGCGCCGAAAACCAGGTCAAGCTGCGTACCATGTATAATGGTGACAAGGTCCGCGACGCGTTCAGCCGTTTCGATGATCTTGAACGGCGGGTCGATGAAGCACAGGGCTATGCCGATGCTCTGTCGATCGGCGCCGATGGTCCCAAGACACTGGGCGAAGAAATCGACGCTTTGAACGCCATCGACGAAGTTGATGCCGAACTCGAAGCCATGAAAAAAGCAATGAAGAAGGGCTGAGCCGATGGCAGACGAACTTGTACCCATATTCGTAGTCGGGATGCTCTTCATCGGGCTACCCTGGCTGATCATGCACTATGTCACCAAGTGGAAAACCGCGGCAACGCTGACCAATGATGATGAGCGCATGCTCGGTGACATGCACGAACTGGCACGCCGCCTCGAAGACCGTCTAGACACAGTCGAACGCCTTGTCGCTGCCGACAACCCAGATTGGCATCCCCGCCGCCTCGATCATGAGAGTGAGGAATATGCCGACTTAGACAATATCCGCCGACTGGAGAGGAAGAACTGAGATGTCTGGCATGCACACCAAATTCTATCTCGATAAGCAGAATGGCAAATGGAAAGGCGTTTGCGCAGGCATAGCGGACTATACAGGGGTCAATGTCCTCTGGGTTCGGCTGGGCGCGGTCATGCTCACATTGATGGGCGGCTTTCCTTGGACGCTGATTGCTTACTGGATCACCGCCTGGATGGCCGACAAAAAGCCGATCCACCTCTACGCCGAGGACAAGGTCGAGCAGAAATTCTGGCAGGGCGTCCGCCAGTCCCCTGCCCGAACCACCCGCGACATCCGTTCACGCTTCCGCGAAATCGACCGTCGCCTTGCCGACATGGAAACCTTCTATGTCAGCAATAACAAACAGCTCGCCGACGAAATCGAAAGCCTGCGCTAAGCAGCAGATCGGCTTGGGAGAAAATACATGCACGAAGGCGAATTCATGTTTGTCCTGTTTCTGGGCAGCATGCTGGGCGTGGCCGCAACGCTGACCATCCAATGGTATGGTCGTCGCAAAGTCAGGGCAGCGCTCAAGCAGGACGGGCTCGCACCGTCGCGCCAGACCGAATTGTTGGTCAACGAGAATGAAGCGATGCGCGGCCAAATGCTCCGCCTGGAAGATAGGCTTTCAGTGATGGAACGGATTGCGACCGACAGCAGCCTCAATCTGGGCCGCGAAATCGAACGCTTGCGCTGAGCGCGTCAAGGAAAGGGAAAAGGGATATGGGACCCGACACGATAATCTGGATAGTCGGTCTTTGCACCGCAGGCTGGGTGATCAACAACTGGATCCGCGCCAAGCATGGCTATGCGTTGGAAGATGAATGGGGCGGCAAGACCACCAAGGAACTGCCCGAAGCAGAGCGCAAAATCGGACTGTTGACCAGCGAGAATGAACAACTTGGCGGCAAGATCAGCCGGCTGGAAGAACGGATCGCCGTTCTGGAGCGCATCGCGACTGACAAAGGCGTGCGTCTGGCCGATGAAATTGAAAGTCTGCGCTGAGCGCGACCAATAGGGCAAAGCAAATGGATCCGGATAAACTAGCTATCATTTCTGCAATTGGTCCGATGATCGGCGTGGGAATTGTCTCAATTTCAGCCGGCTGGGTTATTACAACCTGGCTACGCATCAAAAATGGCTATCCGCTTGATGGTGCGTGGGGCCAGGCGGTCTATCCCAAGACTGATCAGGAATCGGTCGAACGGATCAAGCTGCTGAGCCAGGAAAATGCGCAACTGCGCGCCGAACTGGGTTCGATCAAGGATCGCCTTGCCAGTGTGGAGAAGATTGTAGTCGATGATACCCACAAGTTGACCGCCGAAATCGAAGCCCTGCGCGGCCCGGCAAACTGAAATAAAAAAGGAAGCTGTTTCTATGAGCCCCTTACTCATACCTATTTTGGGCATTTGCTGCGGATTGCTGGCCATATTTGCCGGGGCAATTTTCCGTCCTTGGTTGAAAATGAAAGAACGGCAGATGGAACTGAATGCCCAGAGCATCGCCGAGAAAGCCGCGCAATATGCCGCTGACAAGGGGCGACTTGAAGAACGTGTTGCTGTTTTGGAACGCATTGTGACTGATCAGGGTTACAGTCTTGCCAATGAAATCGAAGCGCTTCGCAGCCTGCCTGCTCAGCCATTGCATGAAAAGGAAGTAATCAAATGATTGGCGATCCCTTCACGATGGTTGTGGCCATCATTGCCATCATCACGATCGGCAAGATCATCCAGAGCAAGCATCAGGCGAAGTACGGCATTATCGAAGATCAGGATATGTTGGGAAACAAAACCCAGCGCCTGGCGAACAATGTCGATACGCAAGCGCTGCAGAACGAAATCAGCGAGCTGAAAGAGCGGATTAAAGTTCTGGAACGCATCGCCACAGACAATTCAAGCGCCATCGACGTCAGCCGTGAAATCGAAGCGCTGCGCGACCGGTAACCCAAAAGGAAGGAAGGACCCATGCCACAGGACCCCAGCTTCTATCTGACTGTAAGTGCCCTTGCGCTGGCAACCGTCGGCATAATCGCTGCCGCCAGCCTGCGCGGATGGCGCGACTGGATCGAACTCAAGCGCATCGAAATGGAAAGCCAGCATCGCCCATCGCATGATGGGGCTCCTTCCACAGTGTCGCGCATCGAGGTAGCCGATCTGAAGGAACGTGTTAAAAAGCTTGAAGCCATTGCAGCGGGCATTGATATCTGAAGTCCAAGGCCATAAGCGCAGCGCCTATGACTGCGCTGGCCGACATTCTCGACGAATATGAGTTTCTCGATGGCGATGACCGCTATCGTCTGTTGATCGATCTGGGCAAGGCGCTGCCCCCCATGCCCGATGCGCTAAAAACAGATGCCACCTTGGTGCGTGGTTGTTCGGCTAGCGTATGGGTTTACCCGGTGACAGATGACAACCAATTGTCGTTCCTTGCCGATAGCAACGCTGCCATAACCAAAGGCATTATCGCGCTTGTGCTAAAAACGGTGGAAGGCAAGACCGCAGCCGAGATTGGATCGCTCAATATCGAAGCTGCGCTTGCGCCCTTTGATCTCAAAAACCAGCTGAGCTCGAACCGGACTCAGGGTATCCCCAACATGATTGCGTTGATACGCGAAACCGCCGCGCGCTACTCCTGAGGGTGCTCAGCCCTTCCAGACGCGCCGCTCTTCTGCCGCGCGCAAAACATCGAATGCAGCTTGCCCCGCCTGAAAAGCCTTAGCAGCATCTGAATCATTAGGTCGCACGTCCGGGTGCGTTTCCTTGGCAATCTTGCGCCAGGCTTTTTTCACTTCTTCGAAATCGGCATCCGGATCCAGTCCGAGCAGTTCGAGCGCACGCATTTCATCGCGACTGCGGCTACCGTCACCGGACCCAGCCCAACCATAATGTGCAGATTCGTGGTAGCCGCTATTGTCGCGACGTTCGTTCGATTCACGCTCCGCAGCTTCTTCAGCGCTCAGCCCGGCAAAATAATCATAGCCCCGATTATATTCAGCGGCATGATCCTCGCAAAACATCCAGCGTTCCGGGCTGTTCGGTGACTTGGGAGCGGGACAATTCCCTGCACGATCGCATCCCACTCTGTCGCACAGCCGGACAGCCTGCGCTTCACGCGAGGTGCCATAGCCGCGCCAGCGGGGAAATCCCCAGTCATTACTGCGTGAAGAACGAGCCATGCCGCCGCCTTAGCGATGGCATGGCTCCGATGCTAGGCCGAATTCAGCCAAATTACATGCTGGCTGCGCCAGCCATCATAGCGCCACCAAAGAAAGTGGCGATCAGCATACCACCGATAAACATTGTCAGCACCGCCGAAAGAACAATGTAAATCAATATGATAACTACAGTAAAACCGGCAACTTTCTCCGCCGGAGCTTCCATAATCGGGCCAATACCCGTGTAAATCAGATATACGACATAGGCGATCGCTGCCAGCGAAACGAGCCCGCCGACAGGACCAAGAAACGGCGAGATAAGGCCCGCAATCCATGACGGAGTCGACGCATAGGCCATCAACTTCGTTGCGCTGACAATGTCCGATTTGCCATTGAAGCTTGGCGACACCGCATTGACGATGAGGCTCATCACATAGAGCATGACCAGACCGATAACAAAGCCCACGGCGGCCATGCCGGCAGCTATTCCTACTCCGACGGAAGCAATGCCCATAGGGGCGAGCGATCCTGCGCCGATGCCCAGCAGCCCCAGCGCAATGACCGATCCGATAATTGGAAGCACGGACAACGGAATCGCATAGCCAGTGAACAAGCTTCCCACAGTAGCAGGCTCTTTGGCGATGACATCCCATTCGGCTTTCGGGTTAAGAAGGATATTCTTTGCTCTATCGACTAATGACATTTGCTTTCCCCTCATCAATGTAGATACCCTCTGACAGGAGAGAACCACAATTGGTTCAATAAGTAAATCAAAAGGGAGAATGCTTCATGCTGGCTGCATCACGCATATTTGTTGCCATTATCGGGCTATTGTCGCTGATTTCAGCGTATCAACATTGGTTCGACCTTGCCTCCTTGGCGGACGCACGAGGTATTCAGACGGTCGGTGCAATCGGAAATGCCAATATTCGGGCCGATATCGGAGGCCTTTTTCTGGCAATTGCCGTGTTCGCCTTTGTCGCAGCATGGAAACTCAGTTCGACCTGGCTCGCGGCGACGTGGCTTCTCCCTGCCCTTGCCTTAATGGGTCGTTTTGTCAGCCTCGCACTGGATGGCGGCTCCTCGCAAGTTTTTGAACCAATGGTGGTTGAGGCCGTCGTGCTCACGCTGTTGGGAAGCATCTATCTGTACTGGAAAAAACTGCCAGAGGGTCTGTAAGCCGGGTTCTGTCCACCCTTTTCAGGGATAGGCGACCATTCCTCTAGCCCTTGTCTTGCAACAAGGGTCAAGCAATCAACCCGGGCGACTGGCAGGAGGATGCCATGTGCCGCCCCTATTCGATTTTGCTCCCGGTGGGGTTTGCCGTGCCGCTGACGTTGCCGCCCGCGCGGTGCGCTCTTGCCGCACCCTTTCGCCCTTACCCGACCGAAGCCGTGGCGGTTTGCTTTCTGTGGCACTTTCCCTTGGGTTACCCCAGCCGGAAGTTATCCGGCACCGTTCCTCGCTGGAGCCCGGACTTTCCTCCCGCACCCCGCAAGCGAAGCACCGGCGGTCGCCCGACCCTCTGGCGCGTTAGCCGATAGCAGGTCCGCCTTCATGTTCCAAGAGAAGGCTCCACAGGATTGCCCGGCACTGGCCATCGATCACGCCATCAACAGTTTCCGGCCGGAAACGGCGCTGGAATGCGACCACGGCCTTGGGGCCATCTGCGATGCCGTAGCCATATCGTTCGAGGGCCAGCAGGAAAGCAGCATCGCCCCAGCCGGGATCTACAAGATTTTTGGTTGGTCGCGGAACCGCAAGCCCGACTTTCGCCAGGCGTTCCCAATCGAACAATTCGCCGGGATCCTGCTTGCGCGCAGGCGCAACATCGCTGTGGCCAACAACGTTGCGCGGCGGAATTCCATAGGTCCGAACGATTTCGGCGACCAAAGGAACAAGTGCCGCCATCTGTTCCTCGGGAAATGGTCGATAGCCCCATTCATGCCCTGGATTGACGATTTCGATCCCAATGCTCGCGCTATTGCAATCGGTAATCCCACGCCAATAGGAGAGGCCCGCATGCTGCGCGCGTTGCTCTTCACGGACCATGTGGATGATTTGTCCGTCTTCCTCGACGACAAAATGTGCAGAAACCTTCGACGCCGGGTTGGCCAGCCATTCGACGGCTTCTGGACCGCTCTTCATACCTGTATAGTGCAGAACGAGCATCGTAATTGGAAGCGTTCGCTCGCCGAAATTTGGTGATGGATACCAGATCATTCGGCTTTAATAGGCTGCAAGTGCTTCAATGCAAAGCCTGCTTAGATAGCGAGGCGTTGCTGGCCGGTCGCGGCAACATTGCCTGAAACCGTTCGCTGATAGAAACCGCGAAATTCGCGCGACGCCACGAATTTCTCCGTTTGGCCTATAACGGTCTCGGCGGCACCCAACATCAATATGCCATCGGCAGTCAACGCCGATGCGAGTTGCTCCAAAACCTCACGCCTTTTATCATCGCAGAGATACATCAGCATGTTGCGACAAAGTATGAGGTCGAACTGCCCCATATGGCGAGGGCTATCGAGCTGATTATGCTGTGCAAAAGTGACCATTTTGCGGACTTCAGGCTTTGCCACCCAATCACCGTCAACCTGGTCGAAATATTTAAGCATCAGCATTACCGGAAGGCCGCGCTGAATCTCAAACTGTGAATATTGGCCCTTGCGTGCCTTGGCCAAAGCAGTTGTCGAAATATCAGTCGCCAGAATCTGGATGTTCCAACCGCGCCATTTCTCGGCATTTTCGAGAAATGACATGGCAAGCGAATGGGGCTCTTGCCCTGTCGAGCAGGCCGCCGACCATATCCGCAAACGCTTTGTATTCGCCCTTGCTGCACGCAGCGAATCCATTACCGGTCCGGTCAGCAGCGCAAAGTTCGCCTGGTCGCGGAAGAAGCAGGTTTCATTGTTGACCATGGATTCCATGCATTCCTTGAGAAGTTCTGGTTCGCCTCCACCATCAAGGATCGTGGCCAGCATATCGATATCAGGGATGGAATGCTTTCGCAGTATCGGCTTCAGCGCCATCTCTACGCGCCAGTGCCGGTTTGCTAACAATTGTTGGCCGGTCTCCCGCGCGAGCAATTCGGAAAGCTTGCGATGCGCGCGCGCGATTTGACCCTCGGTCATTGCTGTACCGCTCTGGCGAGCAATCGGGACATGAGTGGCGGCGGCAATATTGCATCGGCAAGCCCTGCCTTGGCAACGGCTCCAGGCATTCCCCAGACCACGGAGCTTTCGGCGTCTTGTACGATGACATTGGCACCAGCAGCAGAAAGACGAACAGCGCCCGCAGCGCCATCATTCCCCATGCCGCTCAAAACGATCGCCAGAGCACCCGAACCGTAAACCTGCGCAACCGATTCGAACAGAGCGTCGACAGACGGGCTATACCGACTGCTCGGATAATAATCGAGATGCTCAATTTTGCGGCGACGACCGTTTTGCGCACAAGTCAAATGCGCGCTTCCTGGTGAAACATAGATTGTGCGCTCAGAGATTTCCATTCCCGGTTTTGGCACGCAAACCGTGCGATCAGTATGAGCCGAAAGCTGGCGTGCAAAAAACTCCATAAATGCGTCGGGCAGATGCTGCGCGATGAACACCGGACAATGCAACTCAGCCGGCAGGTTACGAACGATTTCGTAAATAACCGGTATCCCGCCCGTAGATGCACCAATCGCGATACAATCCGGCACCGGTATCTCAAATTTACTATCCGAAATCGGAATGGCATTTTCAGGCGCCGCATTCTTCCGCGCAACCAGTCTGGATGAGCTCCCTAAGCGAACAACCTTTTCGACAAGCAGTTCCGGGAATCGACCGGCAAAGCCGAAGCGACCGGGCTTTGAAAGCGTATCACAAGCACCGAGCTCGAGCGCTCTTATTGCCGCGGGGCCGTTCTCTTCAACGAAGGACGATACCACCAGCACTCTGCCTCCACCGGCGGCATCCAATATGTCGGGCAGCGCATCCAGGCCCGACCGTTCGGGCATTTCGATATCAAGGAGGATGATGTCGGGCCGCACAGTTTTGAGCAGCTTCAACGCTTCTTCGCTGTTTCCAGCTTCGCCGACAACCTCGATCTCTCCGCTGTCGCTCAACATCCGCGCAAAAATCGAACGCACAACATTGCTGTCGTCGACAAGCAGTACCCTTATCGGACGATCGCTTTGTTCCTGAGGCGGAGTTGCAAGGCCGGAAGACACGCGCATGATCAGTGGTTCAGATACATCCCACCATCTGCAATTTGGTTTCCAGAGTTTCGCGATCGAACGGTTTCATGACATATTCGTCCGCCCCCGCTTCGATCGCTGCCTGGATATGCCCGATGCCATTTTCTGTCGTGCAGAATATCACCTTGGCGGAAGCGGCTGTGGAAGCGCGATATGCGCGCAAAAAGTCCATCCCGCTCATAATCGGCATATTCCAGTCGAGCAGGATGACGTCGGGCTGGCGACTGGCACATTGATCGAGCGCCTCATTTCCGTCGGCAGCCTCGTTCACCTGAAATTCCAATGTTTCCAATATGTGGCGAGCCACCTTCCGTATGACTTTGCTGTCATCGACAATCAGGCAGGTTTTCATTGCGGATGCTCCTTGGTCCATATTGAACCAAATCTAGTGCCAGGCTGTTAGTGACCGGTTAATTCCAGGGCATCCGGCAACAAAAATCGATGCCCAAGTTCAAGCCGCCATGCGATCATCGATGGCAACCAACCGCTCCGGATCGACGACCATGTGCAATTTGCCATCGATTTCAACGAGCTCACTTACCAGGTCGCGCCATTTGCGGTCGAGTTTTGCAGCTTGGACCAAGGCGTCGTCCGCGACCGAAACAACATCTCGGACCCTGTCAACCATCAGGCCGAAATTGTGTCCACCGATCGAAGCGACAACCGCAAGTCCCTTATGCTCAACAGCTTTGCGTTGGCCCGTCACCCGATACTGACAGTCAATCAAGGTCAACACGCGGCTGCGTAGCGCGAACAGGCCCGCAATAACGGGGTCACTGCGCGGCACATCGACCACATCGCCGATCGTCACAACGGACTCGATCACGTCGCTGCAAATTGCGATAGACGTGCCGGCAATTTCTGCGATCAAAAATAGCTTGGTCATTTCACACACCCCCCGCAATTTTTGCACTAACCGCAGAAAGCAGTGCCGCACGATCATAGCGATAAATGGAATCTCGCCCGTCTTCACTCGAGCGCAGACTGTCCCGTAATTTAACGAGGCGGCTATCACCAACCAAATTGTCGGTGCCGGCGTCGAGCGAAAGGACAACCGACGCCGAAGGCCTTTGATGTTCATCGAATGTCACATCATAACCGGATGCCCTAAGAAGCGGTGCCAGAACCCTATGCTCCCAACCATCTTCTTGATGGGCACTGATAAAGCACAATGGCCTTTGGGATGCATGAGCCCTGACTTCGCCAGATTTCAGTTCGAAAAAGCTGTAGCTACTGAGCAGTTCGATCGGCCGGCCATCCACATGCACGATGCCTTCATAGATCTCCGGATTAAGCGAGGGCGCAACCTCTGCATCGATTGCAAAAATATCGATCACATCCGCGACAGCCAGGAATACTGTGCTCGTCCCATCGGAAAGGCGCAGAAGTTTCACATGCCCTTCGTCAGGAATCTGGTCCAGGCCATAGACATCGATTAGCGTTTCGTTCGCCGAAATACATAGACGCCCGCCCACTTCGTGAAACGCTGTGCGTTCGAAATCCTCCATCCGCTCAACGGCGGCCAGACGGATCGCCCGGATCGAACCATCCATCGTTTCGAACAACAAACCAGAATCCAGTTGTCGTTTTTCGAGATGTGTCGAATCCTGCCGTTCCGATTGGCGGTCGAATATATCCTCTTCGATACCGATCGTAGCGGCCAAACCACTGGCGTCGAGCAACAGCATGGGGCGACCATTGTCGGGAAGCGTCGTACCGGCATATAGCCCGGTTGCCATGATGAGCGGGGCACCCGGCTTGACCACCAGTTCCTCATTATCAACGACTGCCTCTACATCCAGCGCGAAGGTCGCACCGACCGCAGGGCGAATAATCACCAGCGTGCGCGCCATCCCCTGGCTGCATTCAGTTTCTGCAAGGTCCAGCAATTCTTCCAGCTTTGCATAAGCCAGACGTTCGCCGCGCACTTTGGCAATGGGCATTTCGCCGATATGTTCGATTTCTACATTACGGTTGGAGACTGAAATGATTTCCACCACAGAAGACCGGGAAATCCCGAACAATTGCCCACCCGCCCGAAGGGAGAGACCCGCAATGATCGACAGGGTCAGCGGCAGGCGCAAAGTAATCTTCAAACCATGCCCCTCATGGTTTTCAAGATCGATGGTTCCACCAATCGCATGCATATTGTTGCGAACCACATCCATACCCACGCCGCGTCCGGAAATGGCTGTCACTGCGTCGGCAGTGGAAAGTCCAGGCGCAAAAATCGTATCAAGTTTGGCGCGGTCAGACATTTTTTGCCACTGGCTGGCCGTCAACAATTTCCGCGCAATCGCCTTCTGGCCCAATTTTTCCAAATCAATGCCGCGGCCGTCATCGCTGATCTCGACCAGAATCTGGTTGCCCGACTGGCGGGCAATAACATGGATATGGCCGACCGGGTCTTTGCCAGCAGCACGCCGCTCCTCGGCGCTTTCTATCCCGTGGTCGGCTGAATTGCGCAAAATGTGGGTCAACGGATCGCGCAGTGCCTCGACCATCTCCCGGTCGACTTCAACTTCGCTGCCTTCGACGGTCAGCTCAATTTGCTTGTCGAGATCAATGCAGATGTCGCGTAACAATCGTGGCAGGGAGGAAAACAACCGGTCGATATGCTGCATACGCATCATTCCGATGGCATCGCGCATTTCCGCGACGGTTGTCGAAAGGCGACCGAAGGCATGATCGATTTCGGTCGATGCGCCATATCTGCGGAGCTGGCGAGACACCTCATTGCGTGCAAGCACAAGATCGGACACTCCGTTCATCAGCTTGTCGAGCAAGTTTAACGAGACGCGAACAGTCCGGTTCTTGTTGCGACTTATGGTGTCGTCAATAACCGTTAGATTTTCATCTTTGACATCATCAGCGGCGGGCACTGACACTGAATCATGCGCATCAGCCTCAGAAGGCAAAAACGCAATCATCGCCGAAATAAGGTCGGGATCATTGTCAAAAACCGATTCACCCGTTTCGAGTGCATCGGTCAAGGCCGCAATCCGGTCGATTACCGCCAAAGTAGCTGACACCAGTTCAGGACATACGGTTATTCGGCCATCGCGGGCGTGGCTCAAAACATCTTCGGCCGCATGACTAAGCCGCAACAAACGAGGCAGGTCCAGAAAGCCGCAGCTCCCCTTTACCGTGTGAACGAAGCGAAAGGCGCTGTCGATCAGCCCCAGATCATCGGGCGTTTTCTCCCACTGGACCAACTGTCCGGCAAGAATTTCCAAGGTTTCCCGGGTTTCCGCGATAAATTCTTCGCGCAGATCATCCATTTCAGGCGCCCCAATAAATCAACAGGACGTCTTATGGGGCAATCTTGGTTAAAAAGGGCTTTACGCTGGCACCTTATGTGGCGTCAGCGAACAAGTGCTCCGATAACAATTTGTGTGTCATCCGGCCCTGCAATTTGCACCAGCCCGCCATTGGCCGCACAAAGCCCGCGAACCATCCAGGCAGCAGCAGTTCGAGAGTCAATCTGGCTTTCGGTCAACTCGCCGGAAAGCGCGTCACGCACTGACTGATCCATGATTATCCGCGGCCCGGTTGCGCGAATGACGATTTCCTGCTCACCTTCGCGTGCTTCGGCGCCCACATGGAGTTCGCCACCTCGAACCAGCGTATCTTTGGCAATCAGCACCAGGTTCAACAGAACCTTCACCGCCTTTTTGGGCATCAAGCCCGCCGGTACGCCCCAGTGCAAGGTCGTGCGCCCATCGCTGGTGACAAGCGGTTCAATGACCGCTTTGGCCTCCATCGGGTCCACTTCACTGCCAAAACCGCCCGCTGCGCCGAATGCGAGGCGAAAAAACTTCAGTTTGTCGGCTGCTGATTTCGCGCTTTCAGCCAGCAAATCCATACAGCGTTTCCGCATTTCCGGATCATGTTCATCCGCAAGAAGTTCCAAGCCATTGTTCATGGCCCCTACCGGACTGAGCAAGTCGTGGCATAGCCGCGAGCACAGCAATGCAGCAAGGTCGATATCATTGTCGGACATGGTCAGCCGGGTCCCCTGTTGGTCATGACGTCAGTGCAATGAACGCAGTGCAATGCCGTTTCAACCCTTCAATCGCGGTTACATCCGCAAAATCGGCAAACCATGCTTGATAAACAACAAAATGCCCCCACATTCGGGCCATGGAGGGGCAAGAAGTCACGCATAGCGGCATTTTGGGCCCGGGACGTTTGGACCGCGCTCTGGCGGAAGCAATTCCCTCGCTGTCACGCGCCCGTATTCAGGCGTTGCTGGAAGCTGACGCGCTTCAAATCGCAGGTCAAGCCGTGTCGGATCCATCCAGCAAGCGTCATCAGGGCCAGGCTTTTACCCTCACCGTTCCTGCTCCTGTTCCAGACAAGGCAGCACCGCAAGACATCGAACTCGACATTGTGTTCGAGGACGAACATCTGATCATTGTCAACAAGCCCGCCGGGCTTGTAGTGCATCCGGCGGCAGGCCATGCCGACGGCACATTGGTGAATGCCCTGCTCCACCACTGCAAAGGCAAATTGTCCGGAATAGGCGGGGTTCAGCGCCCGGGAATTGTCCATCGCATCGACCGAGATACTTCGGGGCTGCTGGTCGTTGCCAAATCCGATGCCGCACATGAAGGCTTGGCAAAGCTCTTCGCTACCCACGACATCGAACGTCGTTATCTTGCGGTGGTCGTCGGCCAGCCCTCCCCCGCAGGCGGAACAATCCGCACCCAAATCGGTCGTTCGACCACCAATCGCAAGAAAATGGCTGTCCTGCCTGAAGGCAAGGGCAAACACGCCGTCACCCATTACCGCACAATTGAGCAGTTCAAGGATGCATCGCTGGTCGAATGCCGCCTGGAAACCGGACGCACGCATCAGGTCCGCGTCCATATGGCACATATCGGCCACCCATTGGTTGGAGATTCCACTTATAATAATCGACGAAAAGCATTTAAATTTGGACCAAATCAGTCCTATTTCGACCGACAAGCCTTGCACGCGGTGTCACTGGGGTTTATTCATCCCATTACCGGTGAAAAGCTGGGTTTCGAAAGCAGATTGCCTGATGATATTCACCTTCTGCTAACGTCGCTCAGGGTATAGAATTCACTGTAACGGTTCGACAAAGGGGTGCTTGATGAGGCCCCGGCGCGGACATGAAAGAGGAAGATAATGTCAGAGACTAAAAATGTTCCGGCAACTATCCCTGCCCTTGGGGGGGACGACAGCCTCAACCGCTATCTGGCGGAAATAAAAAAATATCCGATACTTGCGCCCGAGCAAGAATATATGCTCGCCAAGCGCTATCAGGAGCATGAAGACCCTGCCGCTGCTGCGCAGCTCGTATCGTCGCACCTGCGACTCGTTGCGAAAATCGCCATGGGCTATCGTGGCTATGGCCTGCCCGTTTCGGAGCTGATCTCCGAAGGCAATGTCGGCCTGATGCAGGGCGTGAAGAAATTCGATCCCGATCGCGGCTTCCGCCTCGCAACCTATGCGATGTGGTGGATCAAGGCGTCGATGCAGGAATTTATCCTGCGCAGCTGGAGTCTGGTCAAAATCGGCACCACCGCCGCGCAAAAGAAGCTTTTCTTCAACCTCCGCCGCATGAAAAACAACATGCAAGCGTTTGAGGATGGCGATCTGCGGCCTGAAGACGTTGCCAAAATCTCGACCGACCTTGGCGTGTCCGAAAGCGAAGTCATCGAAATGAACCGTCGCATGGCGATGGGTGGAGATACCTCACTGAACGTTTCAATGCGTGAGGATGGCGATGGCCAGTGGCAGGATTGGCTGGTCGACCACGAACCGCTGCAGGACGAACGCGTCGCTGAAGCGCAGGAAAGTGATGTGCGCCACCAGTTGCTGCTGGAGGCCATGGGCAGCCTGAACGACCGTGAAAAGCATATCCTGACCGAACGCCGCCTGATTGAAGAGCCCCGGACGCTTGAGGAACTCAGCCAGGAATATAATGTCAGCCGCGAACGCGTGCGCCAGATCGAGGTGCGCGCATTTGAAAAGCTGCAAAAGGCGATGTTACGGATCGCGGGCGAAAAGCGTTTGCTCGCTGCCGTCTAAAGGCATTTGTAAAAATGGATGACGCGGCCACGGGTGCGCGCTAGCTAAGGCTATGGCCCAAGCAAAGCGTTCGCCCGTCGCCCGTTTCTTCTCATTCCTCATCCGCTGCCTGCTCTGGTATCTGGCGATCACCTTCGCCTTGGTGTTGCTGTATCGCTTCGTACCGGCACCGACGACCTTGACCATGCTGTTCGACAGCAATGGAGCCGAGCGCGATTGGGAGCCTTTATCGAACATATCCCCCAATCTGGTGCGTGCAGTCATCGCCGCCGAAGACGGGAAATTTTGCCAGCACAGCGGATTTGATACCGAAGCGATCGAAAAAGCGATCCAGCGCAACCAGCGCGGCGGACGTATTCGTGGCGGTTCGACCATCAGCCAACAGACGGCTAAAAATGTGTTCCTTTGGCAAGGCAGTGGCTGGACACGCTATGTCCGCAAAGTACCCGAAACCTATTTCACCTTCCTCATCGAAACATTCTGGGGAAAGCGTCGGATTATGGAAGTGTACCTGAACGTCGCGGAGACAGGTATTGGCACCTATGGCGCGGAATCGGGCGCGCAACGCTATTTCAATAAAAGCGCCGCCAACCTCAGCCGCGTCGAAGCGGCCCGCATGGCGGCGGCCCTGCCCCTACCCAAGAAACGCGCCGTCAACGGTGCTAGCGGCTTCACCCGCCGCTATGGCAACAGTATCGCCGCACGGATTGGCGTGGTGAAGCGCGACGGGCTGGACAGTTGTATTTATAAGTAGCCTTTCAACTGCATCGCAGGGACTAACGGCGACCGAATTCTGTCACCCAAACAAAAAGGGCGGAACTTTTCAGCTCCGCCCTTTCCGAATTCAATTTTAATCCAAGCGATTAGAAGTCGTACGACACGCCGAGCTTGATGCGCCAGACCGATGAACTGACGTTGATGAAGTTGTCAGAGTCGAACGAGTTCAGGCCCGCAGCGCTCGAAAAGATATAGCGGCCCTGTGCATCGACCCCGGTAACCGTTGCCAGATCCTGACGACCACCAAAATCACGACGACGCTGAACATTCCAACCCGAGTCGAGCATGTTCAAGAAGTTGTCGAAGCTGGCGTAGAGACGGATCTTGTCGCTCTTGCCGAAGAAATGGCCCGGTCCGGGCAGTTCTTGCGACACCGAGAGGTCCATATCATAATACCAGTTGTTCGAGCAGCTGTTACGCGGAACGGTTTTACCGATATACTTCTTTGCACACCCAAGGCCGTTAGCAAAATCGACCAGCGACTGCATCTGTGTAGCTGTGATCGTCGAGCTGGGCGACACATTCGGGTCGGTAAGGCCGGTTGGCAGATAGATCAGAGCGTTGTCAGAGCCGGACGCACTGTCATTGAATACGCCCGAACCAGTAAAGGTCAGGCTGTACGGACGTCCAGAACGTGCAACGAAGGTCAGGCCAAAACGTGTCGCATAATCACCAAAAAACTCTTCCTTAAAGCTGGTGTTAAAGGTGACGTTGTGACGGCTGTTGTAAAAACCACGTGAGGCAGCAGGGTTCTGGCGATCGAAAGCCGCAGTAATGTCGTAGTTCGACCCAGCGGTCGAGCTGTACATGTTGCGACGATCCTGACTGTCAGAAAATGCATAGCCAAAGCTGACGAAAGTCGAACCACCATCGGTAAAGACGCCACCGTCGAAATATTTCGACAGCAGGAACGATGCATTGTGGCTGCGGAAGCTGCCAGCATTGGTCAGCATCAACTCGTCCTCACGCGCGGTAGTGAAGCATGCCGCATTAACCCCAGTGAACACCGGGGTAGGATCAGCCGAAACAAATTTCGCTGTACAGCCTGCATTGCTCGGGTCGATTGTGACATAGATCGGGCGACCGTCGACGGTCTGGCTTGCGCGGCCTGCACGGAATTCAGGCACCTGCGACAGGTCAACCACGGTGAACGGGTTCTTGTACTTGCTGTAGATGTAGTCGAGTGTCAGGTTCCACCCGCTGAAGAAGCCGCTTTCGGCAAAATTCAGCTCCGATGTGAAACCTAAGTTGGCGCGCAGCACCGAAGGCATTTTGATATCGGTATCGATGGCTTGAGTAAAGCCAAGGCCCCGTGCCGCAGAATCGATTGCTGCCTGCCGGAAGCAGGTGGGAAGACCAGTGAAAGTTCCACCTGTGACAACATCGATCTGACCAGCCGGGCATCCGGCAGCCTGCGTTGTTCCTTGGGCAAAGCCACTACCATCATTCTGGAATGCATTACCGAACCACACAAGCGGATCACCGCCGGAGAAGATACCAACGCCTGCACGTACCTGTGCACGCGAGAATACAGCAAAGTCGCCCATGTCATAAGTCAGCGCTGCACGCGGCATAATAATCGGGGGCAGGTTGCTGAAGCCTGTGTTGTTGCCGAAGCCATAGCGAGTGAAGAAGTTCGGATTAAATTCCGGTGCCCCGCCATCATACCAGTCGGCACGAATACCGATCACGGCACTGAGGGCGTCGGTGACCTGCCAGTCATCTTGGGCAAAGATCGAGTAGATGCTGCGGTTGAAACGCGCAGCTGCATCGTTCACATCACCCGTCTGAGAGAAGTTACCAAAAGCACCTTCGGTGTTACCTGCGATCACATTTGCGGGTGTGGTCGAAGTCTGATTGTTGCCCAGACCTGGCGAGAGCAAGCCAGCTTCCAAATCGGTTGCGTTACGGAACACCATGGTTCCAGTCGCATTTTGAACAAATAGGTTGAACAAGTTCGCGCGGTTCAGTTCTGCACCAAATTTGATCTGGTGGTCTCCCATGTCCAGCTTCGCTACGGCACGATACTGCTCCAGCGTTGTGCGCAGATCGTTGGCTGATCGCGAATTGCCCGGACCTGCCAGCACTGCACCGTCGTTGCCTGTTGCATTGTCAATACCGACAATGATGCGTGGAATCGGGCTGCCTGATTGGGCTTCACCGCCGCCAAACGGATCCTGAAGATCCTGAACTTCCGAACGCGAATAACGCAGCTCTGTCGAGAGTACATCGGTCCACTGCGAATAGAGGCGACCAGAATAATAGTCCGACTTGGTGCCTGAGAGATAGAAGGTATTCTGGCCTATCGCTTGCGGTGAGTTGCCTGTGAATAAGTCGTCCGTACGAAGCGTCGACTCTTCCAGTTTCTGATATGTTGCCTCAAGACGATGGTCATCAGTAATCTGCCAGTCTGCACGGGCAAAATAACGATCATTCTTGTATGGGCGACTGGTCACCAAGTCGCCCGTGTCAATCTTGTAAACGCGATTGAGAATTTCGCGGATACGGTTGAATTCGGCAACCGGAACGCCCGACATTTCGTTGGCATAGCCTGCGCCTGCCGGACCGTCATCCTGCGACTGACCAGCGCGCTGGTTTTCATAGGCACCGAAAATAAACAGCTTGTCCTTGATGATCGGACCACCAAGATAAACGCCCCAGCGCTTGTCGGGCTTGATCGGTGCTACAACGCGGCTGGCATTGGTGTTGCTGTCGAAAACGTCGTCTGCACGCAGATCGTTGTTGGAAAATTCATAGAAGCCACCGAACTTGTAGTCGTTGGTTCCCGACTTGGTCACGACGTTGATTGCACAACCAGTGAACTGGCCATAATCTACGTCGAAGGGAGCGAACTGCACCTGTGATTCACGAATAGCGGCATAGGGCAGCGGGGTAGAACTGCGCGAAGAGAAGCCGGTGTCGTTAAGGCCGTAAATGTCACCCTGGCTTATACCGTCAACGGTGAATGCATTCCCGCGGTCATTGCCGCCAAGGCATGAAATGCGGTCCTGACCCGAACCAGTGTCGTCGCGGTCGAGGCTGACGCGCGGGTCGATACGGATGACGTCGCGAACGTCGCGGTTAAAAGTCGGGGCCGCTTCCAGAATTTCGGTGGTGAAAGTCTGACCCGGGCCAACTGCCAGTTGCGTTGCCTGAACGCGGCTGCCGGTGACGACGATTTCGCCAGCGCCCGAAGCAAGGGTGAAAGTCAGGCTGGTGTTACCCTGAAGGGTGGTATTAATGCCCTCAGCCGACTGGCCCTCATAGCCAGAAGCATTGGCGGAAATGGTGTAGGGACCTCCGGTCACAAGGTTCGATGCATTGAATTTGCCATCTGCGCCCGTTGTGATCGTGCGTGTCGCACCGGTACGGGTGTCCGTTATGACAACTTCAGCGCCGCCAATCGGGTTACCCGAGTCGTCAACTACGGAACCTTCGATACCGGTTGTAATCTGCTGGGCTTCGGCGGGTGTCGCCGTAAAGCTCGCAATCGAGAGCGCGGCTACGCCTGCCGCCAGATAGAAACGGATTTGCATCTTATACCCCTATATATGTGCGAAGGCGAACGCCCCCATATCCCGCCGTTAGCTTGAATCTGACGATTCGGCAAAGCTCGGCCTACCCATTCGGTGCCCCCTTTGTGTGTCAGGAATGTGACATTTGCTGCTTTGCAGCATGGCTACGAGTATCATGCGGTCCTCGGACAGCCAGAAAGAACAAAAAACCCTCGGAAATTCGCGATTTCCAAGCCGAGTTCTTTCGACTGTTGCACGCCAGCAACAGCTTTAG
The DNA here is from genome assembly GCA_937873665.1 of uncultured Sphingorhabdus sp. The sequence continues at coordinate 113,293 of CALMYW010000393.1, read as the reverse complement.
AAAAAATTAGGCCGCAGACTCTTTTGCTGTCTCGGAGAAGACGCGCACGGGCTCTTTCCGGCCTTCGACCACGTCCTTGTCAACTACTACCTCGCTGACACCGTGCATCGATGGCAATTCGAACATGGTATCGAGCAGGATCGCCTCGAGAATTGATCGAAGGCCTCGCGCGCCAGTCTTGCGCTCGATGGCGCGCTTGGCCACCGCTTCCAGTGCATCGTCGGTGAATGTCAGCCCGACATTCTCCATTTCAAACAGCTTGCGATACTGTTTCACCAAAGCATTTTTGGGCTCAGCCAAAATCTTGACCAGCGCAGCAACATCTAGGTCTTCCAGTGTCGCCGTGACCGGCAAACGCCCGACAAATTCCGGAATAAGGCCATATTTCAACAGATCTTCGGGTTCGATCTGCTTCAACACCTCACCCGTGCGACGCTCGTCCGGATCGGCAACATGCGCGCCAAATCCGATCGACTTGCCTTCGAGTCGGTTCGCAATGATCTTTTCAAGGCCGGCAAAGGCGCCGCCGCAGATGAAAAGAATATTCGTCGTATCAACCTGCAGAAATTCCTGCTGCGGATGCTTGCGCCCGCCTTGCGGAGGAACGCTGGCGGTCGTGCCTTCCATCAGCTTGAGCAGTGCCTGTTGCACGCCCTCACCACTGACGTCACGAGTAATCGAAGGGTTTTCGGCCTTGCGGCTGATTTTATCAATTTCATCGATATAAACGATACCGCGCTGGGCACGCTCAACATTGTAATCGGAGGCCTGCAACAGCTTGAGAATGATATTCTCGACGTCCTCACCAACATAGCCTGCTTCGGTCAGAGTCGTCGCATCGGCCATGGTAAAAGGCACGTCAAAGGTCTTCGCCAGCGTCTGTGCAAGGAGCGTCTTGCCGCAACCAGTCGGGCCGATCAGCAAGATGTTCGACTTGGCAAGTTCGACATCGCCATTCTTCTGCGCATGGTTGAGACGCTTGTAGTGGTTGTGAACCGCGACTGACAGAACGCGTTTCGCTTGAAACTGACCGATGACATAATCGTCCAAAACATCGCAGATTTCCTGCGGTGTCGGGACTTCACCGTCTTTCTTGCCAGTGAGCGCGCCCTTGGTTTCCTCGCGGATGATGTCGTTGCACAGATCGACGCATTCATCGCAGATGAAGACGGTCGGGCCCGCAATCAGCTTGCGCACTTCGTGCTGCGACTTGCCGCAGAAGGAGCAATATAGGGTGCTCTTGGTATCGGAGCCGCTCAACTTGGTCATAAACTTCCTGTACTACGCACGACAAAACTCGAGCTGAATTGCCCAAACATTGCCATCCTATCGCGATGTCATAATTTCGCAATAGCTGAAAAATCCGCAATTCTGTTTCAGAAACGCGGTCGATAAACGGTAAAGACGGGCAATGCGGATCAGCTATCACTGCCTTCGGTAGTCGCGGGACGCTTGTCGAATACCTCGTCCACAATGCCGAATGCCTTGGCTTCATCGGCCTCAAGGAAAGTGTCGCGATCCATCGCCTTTTCAATGTCCTTCAAAGGCTTGCCGGTATATTTGGCGTAAAGATCATTCATACGCTTGCGAATGCGCAGGATCTCATTGGCCTGAATCTGGATGTCGGAAGCCATGCCGCGCGCACCGCCCGAGGGCTGGTGCACCATGATGCGGGCATTGGTTAAGGCGATCCGCATCCCCGGCTCACCCGCTGCGAGCAGAAAACTGCCCATCGACGCAGCCTGACCAATGCAGACAGTACCAACGCGCGGGCGGATATATTGCATGGTATCGTGGATCGCCATACCGGCTGTCACAACGCCGCCAGGCGAGTTGATGTACATCCAGATATCCTTTTTGGGATTATCGGATTCGAGGAACAGCAGCTGCGCCGTGATGACTGCAGCCATATTGTCCTCAACCTCGCCGGTCACGAAAATGATGCGTTCGCGCAGCAGCCGAGAGAAAATATCCCAGCTCCGTTCGCCGCGGTTCGATTGCTCGATAACGACGGGAACTAGTGCCTGGGTGGGATCGCGGAACGGATCGTGCATGAACGCCTCTGTGCTTTGTGTTTCTGAACAATGCCTACATCGGGGCAGCGGGTGAAAGTTTCAAGCAGGAAAAGGGTTAAGATCGGGCCTATCCTGCGCTGTATCGCCTATTGGACCCTTCTTGTCTGCCTGGAAACCCGGCCAAGACCGCATTTTACAGACCTTGTCACTTAATCGCTGGCTACCAACAATACAAAACAGAAAGGGCCCGGATCACTCCGAGCCCTTTATTATGTATCGCCCTAAGCGATTATTTCTTGGCTGCTGCCTTTTTGGCCGGAGCCTTTTTCGCAGGTTTTTCGCCCTCGTCCTTAGCCACTTCCTTTTTGGTAGCGGCCTTTTTGGCAGCAGGCTTTTCTTCCTTGGCGGGGGCGGCTTCCTTCTTGGCAGCGGCCTTCTTCGCCGGAGCCTTTTTGGCGGGCTTCGCTTCGGGTTCGGCCTCGATCGCCGCTTCGAGTTCAGCGCGGGTCACGGTCTTTTCGGTCACACTTGCCTTGTCGAACAAAAAGTCGACAACCTTGTCTTCGAACAGCGGAGCACGAAGCTGTGCTGCTGCCATCGGGTTTTCCTGCAGATATTGCACGAAACGCTGGCGGTCTTCCTGACGATATTGCTGTGCAGCCTGTGTCACCAGCATGTTCATTTCCTGCTGACTGACTTCGACACCATTCGCCTGGCCGATTTCCGAAAGCAGCAGGCCAAGGCGCACGCGGCGAACCGCGATATCGCGATAATCTTCGCGTTCAGCTTCCATTTCCTTGCGGGCAGCTTCGGGATCGTCTTCGCGATCCGCTTCCTGTTCAAGCTGCGCCCAGATCTGTTCGAACTCGGCCTCAACCATCGAGGGGGGCACTTCGAAATCATGATCCGCGGCCAACTGGTCGAGCAACTGGCGCTTCATATAGGTGCGGGTCAGGCCGTTCAGTTCCTGCTCGACCTGGACCTTCATCAGTTCCTTGAGCTTGTCGAGGCTTTCGAGACCGAAGGCTTGGGCGAGGCTGTCATCAGCCTTGCTTTCAACCGGTTTCTTCACTTCGCCGACAACGATGTCAAAGGTTGCGGCTTTGCCCGCCAGTTCCTTGGCACCATAATTTTCGGGGAAGGTTACGTTGATGACCTTGCTGTCATTGGCCTTTACGCCAACAAGCTGGTCTTCAAAGCCGGGGATCAGCTGGCCCGAACCAAGCTCGACCGACATGCCCTCGCCCTTGCCGCCGTCGAACGGAACGCCGTCAACCTTGCCTTCGAAATCGATGACAACGACGTCGCCCGTCGCAGCCTTATAGCTCTTCGCAGCGGTTTCGAAATTCTTGTGACCCGATGCAAGACGCCCCAGCGCAGCATCGATTTCCGCGCCTTCGGCTTCAACCGTCAGACGTTCGAGCGACAGGCCTTCAATCTTTACTTCGGGGATGCTCGGCAGGATTTCGAAGTGAAAATCGACGACTGCATCCTTGCCGGGCGCATAGTCATGATCGAGATGCACGTGGGGCTGGGTCGCTGGGCGCAGCTTGTTGTCAGTGATCGTTTTCTGCACGCCTTCCTGGATAGATGTGTTCAGCGCTTCCTGAAGCAGTGCATCCTTGTGCATTTTCTTGACGAGGTTTGCAGGAACCTTGCCGGGGCGGAAGCCGGGCATACGCACCTGCGGCGCGATTTTCTGCACTTCGGCGTCGATCCGCGATTCGATATCGGCAACGGTGACGGTGAGGCGATAGGCCCGCTTCAGGCCTTCATTCTGGGTTTCCTGGGCTTGCATAACTAAAACTCTAATCCTCAACTCTGCGCAGATTTGCGCGTCAAAAATCTGTGGACGGACTTGGCTGGGAAGCCGGGCGCTTGTGAACTGGTGCGGGCGAAGGGACTCGAACCCCCACATCTTGCGATACTGGTACCTAAAACCAGCGCGTCTACCAATTCCGCCACGCCCGCTCCGCCACACCCGTATTGGCCGTGCGGTCGGGTGCCTCTAACGGCAAAGTCGGCCTAGGGCAAGTGCCGAAAGCGGCAGGATTGCTCGCTGTTACGACAACCCGTTTTCAGGGCCGTATGGCTTGGGGTGGACGCAATTGCAACGTTGCCACCAACTGCCTGATCTCTTCGATGTCGCGATCGAAATAGTGGATTTCAGGCGCTATAAAATTGACCAGATAGAGCTTACCCTCGACTATCGCGGCAACCCCCTCCCCCTTGCGGGTCAGGCCTTCATCCTGCGCGGCATAACTATAAGCGAAACGGACGCCTTCATATGTGCCCAATTTCGCGGGTTCGACCGCATCGATGGAAAAAACCGATGAGTCCAGAAGGATACGGTTGCTGTTCTCGAACAGTTCGACAATCTCGGTCGCCAGCATATTCGAGCGGAATTGGGGCAGTTTTTTCGCTGAACCATAAGGCGCGTTGTAGATTGTACTGCCATCTGGAATGGCGGCAAAGAAAGTAAGTTCGTTGAGCGCGAGGCCATCGCGGGTCCAACGTTCTCCATGGTCGGACGGACGGGCTGATGATCTGTTCCAACCCGATTTGGGCGTTGCAAATATCAGCTTCCCCGCAACATTTACGCCTTCATCGGCTACCAGCGCCTTCCATTCCGCAAAGCCGGGAACAGACGCACCGACCAGCGCCAACAGCGAGATCGCCATGGGAACCAGTCTCATTTCTGCGGCTCCCGCGCCATTGCCTCGATCATCGGTCGATCACTCGCGGTCGGGGCGCTTTCCAGATAGCGGCGTAGCGTCTTCCGACCCTCGACCAACTTACGCTGACGCAGCAAAAGCATTCCAAGGCTGCGCCAGCTTTCGGCCAATGCGGGATCCTTCATAAGCGATTGACGGTAAAACCCCTCCGCCTTCGCCAGATCGCCCTCTTTCCCGCGCGCACGATACAGTTCACCACGGGCGAAAAGCAGGTCTGCCGTCCAATTTCCGCGCGCCAAGCCTTCGAGTAAAAATTCGGTGGTTGCGAAATCATTGAGCTTCACTTGGTCATCGATCAGGCGCGGCCACCAGCGGGCGATGGCAGCACGATAGCGCCCTGCCCCATCGTCGCTGCTCGGGGCTTTATGCTGGGCCGCAGCGCGCAGATATTCCATGCGATCACGAGTATTTGGGTGCGACGAGAAAAAGTCGCTCGCCTCCTGCGCCACGGCCCCGCTTTTGTTCGCCTTGGCCTGCACCTCCATTTCGCCAAGAAGCTGTTCCCATATTTTGGAGGGTGCCGTCGGGTCATATCCGCTGGCGCTAAGATAGTCGAGTGCGGCAATATCTGCCTGTTTTTCCATTTCGCGGTTGAAGCGGAAGACAGACCCCATAAGCCCGATCTGCGCCAGCATGCCGCCGGGTACAAATCCCAACCAGGTCATCGCATTGGATTTTGCCTTGATGTCATGAAAGGATTTCAAGCTGTGCTGCTGTTCAAAATGAACGAATTCATGGCCTAGAACCGCGGCCAGTTCAGCCTCATTGCGCGCCCGCAACAGCAGGCCACTCCACACCAGCATCATGCCATTGGGTGCCATCGCCGCGTTGAACTGTGGTGTGCGCATCAGATAGATGCGCGCCGCACCGCATTTTTCGGTGCCAACTGCGCGACACAGAACGCCTTTCACATAGGCATTCAGTTCGGGGTCCTCGATCAAGAATTTGGACGCGCGCATCTGCTGCTCGGCCTCGTCCATTTCGAGCCAAAGGCCCTTCTCTATCTCGTCCTTTGGTTGATACCCCGCACTAGTCGGGAGCAGTTCTAGCGGCTGGGCCGCGAGTGAGGCAGAGCTAGCCAAGACACAAGTCGCAAGCGCAAAAGCATGGATGAAATGCTTCATTGACCATTGGCCTTTCCGGCGACGCGGGCAGGAAAACCGGTCAGCAATTGCTCGACGCGTAGCGCAGCACCCTCTGCCGTGCGAACGTCTCCTCGCGCCTTCAAATCGACCCCCAGCCAGACAATGTCGCCATTTTTCATATCGACCAGTGCAGCATAGCCGAAATGCGTGCCTGCAATGTCGCCATTGCCCATCAGCGCGGCGACCAGTTTCGCGGCGCGGCGCCCGGCCGATTCAAAACTGTCGTGGCTGAGAAGGAACAGGCCATAGTCGGCCTTTGCCGCAGGTGCGATTTTCGCAACACCGCTGCCCAAGCTCCAGTCGAAACTGTCAACCTTGGAAGGCAGAGGATCTTTGCCGAACAATTTGTGCCGGATGATCGTGCCGACCACCAGACGGAACAGCGCACGATGCTCTGTCAATAACTGGCTATTCGCGGCTCGATCGTCATACAGCACCATTTCGATCCCGCGCCTGCTCCCCGCCGCGATCAGCGCATTGCCAAGTTCGCGCGTCGCAGAGGCATGCCATTCGGCATTGTTCTGGAAGATACCCGCCGTGGTTTGCTCCCCCACTTTAACTTCAGGGCGAAAAACCAGTATGCGGGGTGCTCTATCGTGCGGAAAGGCAAACCCCTCGCGCACCGCATATTTTTCTGTTGCCACGGGAGATTGCGCCAGAATCGGGCTGGCGGCGAACAATGCCGCCAATGCCAACCCAATTCCTAAACCTCGCGCCATTATCGCTCCAGGCGGCCAACCGCCGCTATTGAGCATTTCTCGCGCCGATAATGTCACTGCGCAAGAGACTATTTGCCACCCGAATGTGAAATCGTTTCACACGCACCTTAGCCCGCGAGTGCCTTTTTGAGCAATTCATTGACCACGCCGGGATTGGCCTTGCCCTGCATCGCCTTCATCGTCTGGCCGACGAAGAAGCCAAACAGCTGCTCCTTGCCGCCGCGATATTGTTCGAGTTGTCCCGGATTGTTGGCGAGGATTTCGGCGATGACGGCCTCAATGGTGCCAGTATCACTGGTCTGCTTGAGGCCTTTTTCCTCGACAATCGAAGCCGCACCCTGCCCGGTTTCGAGCATGATCTCGAACACCTGCTTAGCGATGCTGCCCGAAATGGTGCCATCAGCGACCAGCTTGAGCAGTTCTGCGGCCTGTGCGGGGCTGACCGGGCTTTCGTCGAGCGACTTGCCGAGCTTGTTCAGCGCGCCGAACAGTTCGGACAGCAACCAGTTCGAACCCTGTTTCGGGTCGACACCGTAGCTCAGCAGATCTTCGAACCAGCAGGCCGTTTCGGCTTCGGCAGTCAGAACGGCTGCGTTGTAGGCCGTCAGGCCCAGCTCATTCTCGTACCGCGCGCGCTTGGCGTCAGGCAGTTCGGGCAAACTTGCACGGCATTCCTCAAGAAATGCGTCATCGAGTTCGAGCGGCAACAGGTCCGGATCGGGGAAATAGCGATAGTCGTGCGCGTCTTCCTTGCTCCGCATCGAACGGGTTTCCATCTTGTTCGGATCGAACAGACGGGTTTCCTGAACGACTTGGCCGCCATCTTCAATCAGATCGACCTGCCGCCGCGCTTCAACCTCGATTGCCTGCATGACGAAGCGGATCGAGTTGACATTCTTAGTCTCGGTGCGCGTGCCAAATTCTTCGCCGGGCTTGCGCACCGAGACGTTGACGTCGGCACGCAGCGAACCTTCCTCCATATTGCCATCGCAAGAACCGACATAGCGCAGGATTGAGCGCAGCTTTTTCACATACGCCCCTGCCTCTGCAGGCGAGCGCATATCGGGGCGTGAAACGATTTCCATCAGGGCGACGCCCGATCGGTTCAAATCGACATAAGACATGGTCGGATGCTGATCGTGCATCAGCTTGCCGGCATCCTGCTCGACATGGATGCGTTCGATGCCGATGGTTTTGCGCGGACTATTGGCGTCCTTCTCGTCGAGAATGACCTCAATCTCGCCCTCACCTACAATCGGATGATAAAGCTGCGAAATCTGATAGCCCTGCGGCAAATCGGCGTAGAAATAATTCTTCCGGTCAAAACGCGACCATTTGTTGATCTGCGCATTGATCGCCATGCCGGTGCGCACCGCCTGACGGATGCATTCGCGGTTCGGCACGGGCAACATGCCGGGCATCGCGGCATCGACCAGCGAGACATGGCTGTTTGGTTCGCCGCCAAAAGCGGCAGAAGCGCCCGAGAAGAGCTTGGCGTTTGAAGTAACCTGCGCATGGACCTCAAGGCCGATCACGACCTCCCACTCACCGGTTTCGCCCTGGATGCGGTATTCGCTCATATTACCACCACTTCTCCGCTTCTGCCGTGAACCCAGCGCGTTCCTCAATCGCCAGACCTGCATTCAACACGCCCTGCTCATCCATAGCCTTGCCGACGATTTGCAGACCGAGCGGCAGCCCCTGCTTGTCAAGACCACCCGGCACCGACATCGCGGGCAATCCGGCCAGCGAGGCAGGCACAGCGAAAACGTCATTCAGATACATGCTCAACGGGTCGCTGGTTTTCTCGCCCAGGCCGAAGGCAGCACTGGGCGCGGTCGGCGCCAGGATCAGGTCGCATTGCTTCCACGCATATTCGAAGTCGCGGGCGATCAACGCGCGAACCTTTTGCGCTTGCGTGTAATAGGCGTCGTAGAAACCCGCGCTGAGCACATAGGTGCCGATCATGATGCGGCGGCGCACTTCTGCGCCGAATCCGGCGGCTCGGGTGGCCGCGTACATATCCTGCAGACCAGCGCCATCGGGCAGGTCGCGCAGACCATAGCGCACGCCATCATAGCGGGCGAGGTTCGATGAGGCCTCTGCGGGTGCGATGATGTAATAAGCCGGTAGCGCATATTTGGTGTGCGGCAGGCTGATGTCGACGATCTCCGCCCCCGCATCTTTCAGCCATGCGATGCCATTGTCCCACATCGCGGCGATATCTTCGTCGATGCCGTCGAGGCGATATTCCTTGGGGATACCGACCTTCTTGCCGCGCAAATCGCTGTTGAGGCCAGCTTCCCATTCGGGGACGGGCAGTTCGAGCGAAGTCGAATCCTTGGGATCGAAACCCGCCATCGCCTCCAGCATGATCGCACAATCGCGGACATCGCGCGCCATCGGGCCTGCCTGATCGAGCGAACTGGCAAAGGCGACAATGCCCCAGCGGCTGCAGCGACCATAGGTCGGCTTGATGCCCGAAATGCCGACAAAGGCCGCAGGCTGGCGGATCGAGCCACCAGTGTCGGTGCCGGTCGCCGCCGGGCACAACCGCGCTGCAATCGCAGTCGACGAGCCGCCCGAGGAGCCCCCGGGGGCCAGAGCAGCATTTCCGCCATCATTACGCCGCCAGGGCGAAATGACATTGCCGAAATAGCTGGTCTCGTTCGACGAACCCATGGCGAACTGGTCAAGGTTGAGCTTGCCCAGCATCCCTGCCCCGGCCTTCCACAAATTGGCCGAAACGGTCGATTCGTAGGTAGGAACAAAGCCTTCGAGAATGTGGCTCGCGGCGGTGGTCTGCACGCCTTCGGTGGCGAACAAATCCTTCATGCCGATGGGAACGCCGGCCATCTTGCCCAGCGGCTTGCCAGCAGCACGGTCAGCGTCGACGGCCTTTGCCGCTTCGATGGCCTTTTCGGGCGTTTCGACGATGAAGGCGTTGAGGACTTTTGCCGCCGCGACATTAGCGTTGAAGGCTTCGGCCACTTCAACAGCGGTGAATTCGCCATTAGCAACGCCAGAGCGGATGGTAGCTACGCCGAGTTTTGTTAAATCTGTCATATCAAATCCACCGCAGGGCTGAGCCTGTCGAAGCCCGCGTCTCAGTATTGCGCCATGCCTTGAAGCGCCCTTCGACGGACGCAGCCGCGATGCGGCTGCTGCTCAGGGCTACGGTAATGGTTGAACGGTCGCTGTCCATCACTCAATTACCTTCGGCACGCCAAAGAAGCAGCCTTCGCGGGCGGGCGCATTGGCGAGCACCTTTTCGCGGACATCGCCGTCAGTGACGACATCGTCGCGCAGACGCAAATGATTGGGGATCACGGCGGTCATCGGTTCGACGCCGGTCACGTCCACCTCACCCAATTGTTCGACCCAGGCGAGGATGCCGTTCAGCTCCCCGACCATCTTGTCGGCTTCTTCGTCACTGATCGCAATGCGGGAGAGCCGCGCGATCTTGTTCACGGTATCTTTATCGACTGACATGTGGCAGCCGCTAGCATTGTGCAGTCGCAGCATCAACCGCCAAAGCTGCGCTTTTCAGCCTGCGTTCAAATATCCGGTGCTATTTTATACCAATTCGCTAAATGCCGCCCAAAGACTGAAACAAACGGATATCCCAAAACGTGGCCCGCAAATTCCTTTACCTTGTCGCCGCCATCATCACGCTGGTGATCGCGGGCGGCTTCGTTGTCCGCATTTATGAAAAGGAACTCACCGAGTTCGCTTTCGTGCCGACGACCAAATTTGAAGAACAAAAGGCGTTTGCCACCAATAAATATGACGATCCCGCCATGTGGTTCGCCCGTGGTCGGAATGGGGCGGAGAGCGTAACGAGCTGGCAACCGGTTGGCGCAGAGAAGATAGAAGTTCCGGGACCCGCCGCGATCTTCTTCATTCACCCGACCTCCTATATGGAAAAGTCGCACTGGAATGCGCCACTGGACGATAAGCTGTCACAGGAACGGGCAAAGCTATTCCTGCAAGGGCTCGCCTCGCCTTTTGCCGCTTCTGGCGAAATCTGGGCGCCGCGCTATCGCCAAGCCGCCATTGGTGCCTTCCTGACCGATAGACCTGAGGGGCAAAAGGCGCTCGATGCCGCTTACAAGGACGTCTTGTTGGCGTTCGACGATTTCGTGGCCAAGGTTCAGAAAGACCGCCCGATCATCCTCGCCGGGCATAGCCAAGGCGCTCTGCACCTGACGCATCTTTTAAAAGACCGTGTCGCGGGCAAGCCGATCGCCAAACGTATTGTTGCGGCTTATGCGGTAGGCTGGCCGGTCTCGATCGAAACCGACCTGCCCGAAATGGGTTTGTCCGCATGCACCTCACCCGACCAGACCGGATGCATATTAGGATGGCAGAGCTTTGCCGAACCGGCTGAATATGAGCGTATCCTGAAAGTCTACGACGCCACCAAGGGCTTTAATGGCCAGTCCCGCGCCAACACCGCCATGTTGTGCACCAACCCGCTGACCGGCGGGGCAGCGGCAGAGGCTGGCGTTGAGGCCAATCTCGGTTCGCTCAAGCCATCGGACGACATGAAGACGGGCGAGTTGATCAAAGCTGCAGTCCCTGCCCGCTGCGACCAGCGCGGCTTCCTGTTGATCGGCGACCCGCCTGAAATCGGCCCCTATGTGCTGCCGGGCAACAACTATCATGTTTACGATTATCCGCTGTTCTGGGCGAATGTCCGGGCGGATGCCTTGTGGAGGGTGCAGAAATTTCTGGCGCGGTGAGCTTCACTCAACCCGTCATACCAAAACTTCGTCACCCCCGCGAACGCGGGGGTCCACCACCGTCGGATGAAATTTCAACGGCGGGTGATCGATTCCCGCTTTCGCGGGAATGACGAATTGTATTAGTGACAAGTGATGTCCGTCATCACAACCTCCGCTCTGGAATTTCGCGACGCGTTGCCTGAAGGCGGGGTGCTGATCGGGCTTGATGTCGGCAGCAAGACCATCGGCACCGCCTTTTGCGACGCAGGCTGGAGCTTCGCCTCCCCCGCCGATCTTATCACGCGGAGCAAATTCGCCAAAGACAAAGCGTTGTTGCAGGCAGCGATCGCCACCCGCCCGACCGCAGGCATCGTCATCGGCCTGCCGATCAACATGGACGGCAGCGAATCTCCGCGCAGCCAGTCGAGCCGGTCCTTCGCGCGCAACCTGCTCGACCTTGGCCTGCCCATCCTGCTCTGGGACGAGCGATGGTCGACCGCTGCGGCCGAACGTTTCATGATAGAAGCCGACCTGAGCCGCGCCAAACGCGCCGAACGGATCGACAGTGCCGCCGCGGCGCATATCTTGCAGGGTGCGATTGATGCGTTGACGATTTAGGAAGAAATGATAGCCATGTAGTTCTTATGGCAGTCAATATTTTTGAAGATATCGTCAAAACTAGCCTTCAAGCGCAAGGCTATTTTGTTATGGAAAACGTATCGTTCGCACTTCCTGAGAAGATAAAAATCGACGAACGATATAGAACTGGCGCCTCCGATATTGATTTGGTTGCCGTTAAACCCCGCTCACCCAATGAACCAGTCTTAGTGGTCAGCTGCAAAGGCCGCGAACTTGATGCAGGTGCTGCAGCGGATGCTATACTAAGTGACGGCTTGCTCTGGAATAAAGCAGCATGGAAACATTTTCGAGAGCTGGCGGTGGAAGAATGGGCGACTGCTCTGAAACATCGGGTTCGAGCCCTCTCAGGTCGTAGCGATGTTCAACATGTAACGGCGGTTACAAAAATCATCGGCGACCATACAAAATGGCGTGAAAACGAAACATTCAAAAAGCGTATGGGTGGCAACTCGCTCAAACTCTGGGATCTTCAGCATGTTGTGAGAAACCTCCAAGATCCAAATAACCTTCCACACCAGAGCAGCTCCGTCACTCAGATGATCAGGTTATTCAAAGCATCTTGAGTAACGAAGCCAACCCGCCTAAGGCACTGGCTTTAATGACATCGCCATCAACAGCTTCACCGGGCCGCTTTCCAGCAGGTTCCGCCGCCTTCCCACACCGGCATTTGCTGGGCATCGCAGGGCTACAACCCTGGGAAATCGAGTTCATCCTGGCGGAAGCCGAACAATGGGTTGCGCTCAACCGCTCCGGCGCCACGAAACGCGATGACCGGTTGCGCGGATTGACCATAATCAACGCCTTTTTCGAGAACAGCACCCGCACGCTGCTGTCGTTCGAAATTGCGGGCAAGCGCTTGGGCGCGGATGTCGTCAACATGCATGTCGCACAATCGAGCACCAAAAAGGGCGAGACGCTGATCGATACTGCGATGACGTTGAACGCGATGCGTGCCGACGCCATCGTCATCCGCCATGCCAGTTCAGGCGCGGTCGACCTGATCTCGCAAAAGGTCGATTGCCCTGTGCTCAATGCGGGCGACGGCACGCACGAGCATCCGACGCAGGCCTTGCTAGACGCTTTGACCATACGCCGTCGGAAGGGGCGTATTGACGGTCTTGTGGTCACCATCTGCGGCGACATCCTGCACAGCCGCGTAGCCCGTTCCAACATGATCAGCCTGACGACCTTAGGTGCACAAGTACGCGTTGTTGCGCCCCCGGCCCTGATGCCCGAAGGCATCGCCAGCTTCGGCGTTGAAGCCTTCAATAGTTTCGATGCCGCTCTACCCGGCAGCGATGTCGTGATGATGCTGCGGCTGCAGAATGAGCGGATGCAGGGTGATTTCATCCCCTCCCCGCGCGAATTTTTCCATCTCTACGGCCTCGACTCGCGGCGGCTGGCGCTGGCCAAGCCCGATGCGCTGGTCATGCACCCCGGCCCGATGAACCGCGGCGTGGAAATCGCCAGCCACATCGCCGACGACATAGAGCGCTCCGCCATCACCGAACAGGTCGAAATGGGGGTCGCCGTGCGCATGGCCTGCCTCGACATATTGACGCGAAGGGCGCGCGGCGTGGAGGGCTGGTCATGAGCGGTACCAATATCCTCGGCGGTCAGGTCATCCTCCCAGGCAAGACAGCGCCTGAAACCGCGCACCTCCATGTCTCGGGTGAGCGCATCGAACAGGTTGGCAAAGCCGATCCGCTTGGCGAACGGATCGACGCAGAAGGTTTGATTGTCGCACCCGGTATCATCGATCTTGGTGTGTTCGCGACCGACAAACCCGCTTTCCGCTTTGGCGGGATCACCCGCGCCGCCTTGATGCCCGACCAATCGCCGGTCCATGATGACCCGGCCACGATCCGTTTTGCGGGTCGCAAGGGCAAGCCCGATTTCTGGGTCCACCCCCTCGCCGCGGCAACCAAGGATCTCGATGGCCAGCATATGGCCGAGATTGCACTCATGAAGGATGCTGGAGCACTGGGTGTTGCGACCGGGCGGCGCTGGATTGCCGATTCGGGGGTGATGCTGCGGCTGATGCGCTATTGCGCGATGCTCGACATGCCGCTGTTTGTGCATAGCGAAGATGCCGGCCTCGCTGGCAATGCGGTTGCGACCACCGGCCTCAATGCGACGCTGTTGGGCCTACCCAGCGCATCGCCCACAGTTGAAACCTTGGCGATCCAGCGCGATCTGGCCTTGGCTGCCGAAAGCGGCGTGCAGTTGCATTTCCGACAGGTCACCACCGCTGCCGGACTGGACCTGATACGCACAGCCAAGGACAAGGGTGTGAAAATCACTTGCGGGATCACGCCTGCCCACCTGTTCCTCTCGGACACGGCGTTGACCGGTTTCCGGACTTTCGCCCGCCTCTCCCCACCTTTACGCAGCGAAGAGGACCGTCTGGCTTGCATCACCGCAGTTGCCGACGGGACAATAGATGTCATTTCCTCCAGCCACGACCCGCGCGGGCCAGAGGACAAGCGCCTGCCCTTCGCGGATGCAGCACCGGGAATGGCGGGTGCGGAAACTTTACTCGCGCTGACGCTTAACCTCGTCCGAGACGGCCATATCTCTATGGGCCGCCTTTTCGAACTGCTCGCCACCAATCCGGCAAAGATTTTGATGGTCAATGCAGGTGCGATCGAAGTGGGCCGCGAAGCCGACCTCATTTTCATCGACCGTGATGCACCCTGGCAAGTCGATAGCAACAAAATGGCGGCGCTTGCCGGCAATACGCCGTTCGACAAGCTGCCCGTTCAAGGGCGTGTGCGCAAAATCATGAAGGGCGGCAAGATCATCTGATCCGCCGCCCTTCGTAAATTTGACTTTTGTTGGCGATTAACGCGTGGCGATTTTCACCGGTTTGCGTGCGGGCTTGGCAGCCATGCGAACCGGTGCCGAACCATTCACTGTCTTCACAACGCAATCGCCGCCAGCTTTCTTGATCTGGCTGCAAGTAGCGGCCGCCGCCTGATAATTGCCAAAACCCGACGCGGCGAGGCGCGTAAGCGTCTTGCCCTTGATGTTCACGGTTGAGCTTGCAGACGTGAAGCCGCTCAAAACCTTGTGCTTACGCGTATATTGGCTCCACGCTTTTTGCGCATTTCCGGCCGAGGAAAACGCGCCGAGTTGGACGAGATATTTGCCCGGGACCTTGGCCGTCGGCGCAGGAACATCCGCCAGCGCCAGCTTGACAGGCTTCGGCGCGGGAGCCGCTTCCGCAGCCTTCGCCGGACCCTCAGGCGCCTTGATTAACGGCGCTTCGTTGTCCGAAACCGAAGCAACAGCAGCTGCGATACGAACGTCGGATTCGCTATACCCTTCGGCGACCGGGGCCGGGCCAACTGCTGCCAGTTCGGTTAACTGGGCAGGTTCTGCCGCAGCAATGGCAACAGGCGCGGCTTCTTCAGCAGCAGCCATGATCGGAGCGGCGGTAGCACCACCGAGCGCCAGACGGACCGGTTGGCCCGAATCGGCGCGCGGCGTTACATTCAACAGGCCGGCGACACGTGTCTGATAGGCACCTGGACGGGCATATTGTGCCCATTCGACGATACGGTCATCGACGCGATCCTGCGGCATGTCCTGCACCGCCATGATGCGAGCCTCGCGCCAACGGCCATCAAGAGCATAAGCCAGTGCGAGGTTCTGACGGGTGCGAGCCGTCGCATTGTCCGCACGAATTGCTTCTACAAGCACATCTACCGAACGCTTGCTGTCGCCAGCGAGCGCAAGTGTCAGACCATAATCGCTTGCGGGAAGGATAGCGCGATTGGCATCAACCAGCGAGATCGCCGAATCCACCTTGCCCTGTGCAATGCGGGTCAGCGCCACACCGATCACAGTGCGAGCGTCCACCTGGCCCAATTCCATCACATCCATGAAGGTACGTTCGGCGGCAACAAAGCGGCCTTGCGTCATGTAAATACGCGCCAGCAGCGAACGATATTCCATATTGGTCAGATCGGCTTCAACCGCGGCTTCGGCGAAGCCCAATGCCTTGTCAGTCTTGCCCTTGGCGAAAAGCTTTTCGGCTTTTTTGGCCCAGCTATGCGCCTTCTTGGCATTTGCATCGACCGATGCATGCGTAGCGGCACTCGATGCGACTACGCCAGCCCCACCCAAGGCAGTGAATCCGACCACTGCGGTCGACAATGCCAGCTTTATGAGAGTCTTGTTCTTCATGACTATACCTCAGACTTGGTTAGGGTTGGCGTTCAGGCCGATTTTTTTCCGGGCACATGTGCCGCGAGCGTGGAAATTTCGGGCATTGCATCGATAAAGGAATCGAGCGCTGCCGTTACGAGTTGCTGGGCCGACTTGTTGCTGATCGCGCAAGCTAGACGCAGCTTCAGATGGCGTTCGCCATCAAGACGCAGCGTGAACGCCGACTTTTCCTTACTGCCAGGCGCGGCTCGCGGTTTCGCAACAGCTGCTTTGACGGCAACTGCACGCGGTGCGATAATCGGGATAACCGGTGCGGCAGGCAAATCTTGTTCAGCCACACCCATTTCTTCTGCCTGAACCTGCAACTGTTCCGCGATGCGTTCCTGCTGCTGTTTGACCTCAGGCTTCACCTCGGGGACAGCATTGGCCAGCGGATTAAATCCTTGGTCATGCTCATAATCCATCGGCGCGCTGGGATCTGGGTTTACGTCATAGCCCATATCATAGCCCATATCGTTCCAACCGCAGTCGTCCTGAATAGAGCCCGCTGCAGCAACACCGTTATTGTTGCCAATCAACTGACGGCGCATCGCCGGACGAGCTGCCCCCTTGCGGGCCAGCAGACCAGAAGAGAGGGAAGCTATTGGTTTGGGTTCGCTCATGTTCATCGCCCCCAGACCTGATTAACCGATGACCCGGCGACCAAAACCACCCATCGGGCGGGCTTGGGCAACCTGAGGATTGGCGGCGGCGGGCGCACTGAACACCGTGCGGCGGAAATTCTTCTCGAGACGATCGGAAATATAGGACCAAAGCTGGCGGACTTCCTCAGCCGAGCGGCCCTGCGGATCGACTTCCATCACAGTGCGACCGTCGATCATCGAGGCTGCAAAATCGGTGCGGTGGTGCAGCGTAATCGGGGCAACGGTGCCATGCTGTGACAGCGCGACAGCGGCCTCCGAAGTAATCTTGGCTTTAGGGGTAGCGGCATTGACCACGAAGATCAGCGGCTTGCCTGCCCGTTCGCACAGATCGACGGTGGCGCCAACAGCGCGAAGGTCGTGCGGGCTGGGTCGGGTAGGAACAACGATCAGTTCGGCAACCGAAATCACGCTCTGGATGGCCATAGTGATCGCCGGCGGGGTATCAATGACGGCTAGCTTGAAACCTTGCTGACGAAGAACGGCAAGGTCCGAAGCCAAACGAGCGACCGTCGTCTGGGCAAAGGCCGGAAGGTCGGCTTCGCGTTCGTTCCACCAATCGGCGAGCGATCCTTGCGGGTCGATATCGATAAGGACGACCGGCCCAGCGCCTGCCAATTGTGCCTGTACTGCAAGATGGCCGGACAAAGTGGTTTTGCCCGATCCGCCTTTTTGTGATGCCAATGCGAGAACCCTCACATTATTCCCCTTTTGCAAGCTGTTTGGAGGGGATGTGACAGAACAGGCCTAAAAATCGGTTAACGCTGATGCTGGGATTCTGCGCATCGCGAATGTTTTCGCGGCGGACAGACGTCGAATTGCATGTCCTGAATGTTGGATCGTTAATGGATGTAAAAGGTTAAGGCATTCACCATGGAATTTAACCAAATGTCAGCAGATACGCGCTATCCGCGTGGCAAATGCTCTTTGGAGTTGAACATGCGGAAACTGCCTTTCTCCTCATATGCTATTGTGGCCTGCCTCATCATGGCCGCACATCCTGCGTATGCCGATGTCAAAGCGGGCGTCGATGCCTGGTCAAACGGCGACTTTGGTGGCGCAGTGAAAGAATGGCGTGAGCCAGCCAAGAAAGGCGATCCCGACGCACAATTCAATATGGGGCAAGCTTACAAGCTCGGCCGCGGAGTAAAGCAGGATTTGAACTTGGCCGCTGACTGGTATCAACGCGCTGCCAAACAAGGGCATTTGCAGGCCGCAGACAGCCTCGGCCACCTCTATCATTACCAAGGCAAAGTCAAAGAGGCGCTTCCTTATCTTGAAACGTCTTCCGCACGGGGAGAACCAAGGGCACAATATCTGCTCGCCACCGAATTGTTCAATGGCGTCAATGCGCCAAAGGATTGGGTGCGTGCTTATGCCTTGATGACACGCGCTTCATCTTCGGGGCTTTCGCCCGCTTCGCGGAGTCTTGCCGAAATGGACAAACATATCCCGCTTGAGCAGCGCCAGCAGGGTGTGGTTCTTGCAGGTGAGATTGAAAAATCATCGATGCAGGTGCGTGCCGCTCAAGTTGCCGGCTTCCCGATCAACACCAAGCCGCCTGTATCTGTTGCACAAAAAATCGATGTGTGGCCATCGAAGCCGGTCGATTCACTCGACAATCAGGCACCGGGTTTCCCGGGCACAGTCCCTCCCATAAATGGAGTGGAAAGCGAACAACATGCCAAGCCAGCAAAAGCGGCGACCAAGCCGACTACAGCAGTTTCTGGCAAGTGGCGCATCCAGCTGGGCGCATTTGGCAGTGAGGCCAATGCCAACAAGCTCTGGTCCAGCCTGCAAGCCAAAGTCGGCGGGCTGTCTTCTGCCTCCCAGTATCTGGTTCGAGCGGGCAATGTATCACGCCTGCAAGCTGGGCCATTTGCAAACCGTGCCGATGCCGAGGCCATGTGTTCCAAGGTGAAGGCAGCTGCAGCCGGGCAAGGTTGTCTGGTGATCGCACCCTAAGGGCACAGCCTTTCAATTTCCCTGCCGAGCGTTCGCTTTGCGGCCTCGGTACCGGGGTCGACGAAATAATAGCGCGTTCCGCTCATGCTCGCATTGCGTGAGCAATAGGAAGCGCATCCTTCGGGCACGTTTCCGGGAAAGCGAAGGACTATGCCGTCATAGCTGGCGGTGAAACTGCAACTTTCCTTGCCAGTTAAAGTGATTTTCAAGCTGTCGCCGACCTGCTCGGCACTGCCTTGGGCTTCGCATTTGCTGTCGGAGCCATAAACAGACAAAAAACCAACGCGATAATTCGTTCCGCCATCGGCAACGGCGCAGAATTTGTCGGTTCCCAAATCACTTTGAGTTTCGAAGCGCCCCTCAACGGCAAGGCTCTCGGGATCGGGGATAAGTCCCTTGTCAATTGCGAGCTGATCGAGCGCTGCACCTGCGCTATCGTCATTCGATAAAGGCTGAGCGTCTTTTGAATCGCACCCGGCCAGCATCACTGCCAGTATCAGCAAAATCGAACTGGAATCCCTCACAGTCGTTCAAGACCTTCCGCCGTTACCCGTCGATAAAAGCAACTCCTTTCACCCGTATGGCACGTCGGGCCATCAGGCCGGGCGATCACCAGCAGCGCATCCTGATCACAATCGATACGCAGCTCGATCAGATGCAGGAGGTGACCGCTGCTTTCGCCCTTGGTCCAAAGGCGCTGGCGGCTTCGCGAGAAGAAGGTGACCTTCCCGCTCTCCTGCGTGATTTGCAGCGCTTCCTCGTTCATATGCCCAACCATCAGCACCGCGCCATCGGCAACATCAACTACCACTGCGGTCAGCAGACCATTGGCATCAAATTTCGGATCGAGCAGCAGCCCGCTCTCACGAGGATCGGTCATGTTCGATGCCTAGACGACCCCCATGAGGCTGGCAATCACCCGTAGCGAGCGATTTTTGCGCGCCGGTTTGTTACAAGGGGGAGACATGGGCTGCATGCCCGCCTATAGGCAGCGCAATTCTGGCGGCACGGGATTCGAATTGGACATGCTCACCACCAATCCCTTTGATGATGATAAATTGCGTGAAGAATGCGGTATCTTCGGGGTTTACAACTCTGAAGGCGCGTCCGCGATGGTTGCGCTCGGCCTGCATGCGCTCCAGCATCGCGGGCAGGAAGCTGCCGGTATTACCAGCTTTGACGGCAAGGAATTCCACACCCACCGCGCGATGGGCCATGTTGCCGGCAATTTCGACCGCGAAGATGTTATTCGCGCATTGCCCGGCAGCATAGCCGCAGGCCATGTGCGCTACTCGACGACGGGTGAAACCTCACTGCGCAATGTGCAGCCGCTCTATGCGGACCTCGCCACCGGCGGATTTGCAGTCGCGCATAATGGCAATATCTCGAATGCCGTTCATCTGCGGCGCGAACTGGTCCAGCGCGGTTCGATCTTCCAATCGACGTCCGACACCGAGGTCATCATCCACCTCGTTGCGACGTCCGCACAGAAGAGCCTGCTCGACCGGCTGATCGACGCGCTGAAACAGGTCGAAGGCGCTTACTCGCTGATCTGCCTCACACCCGAAGGCATGATCGCCTGCCGCGATCCGCTTGGCATCCGCCCGCTGGTTATGGGCCGTCTGGGCGAAACCATTATCTTTGCATCAGAGACTGTCGCGCTTGATATTGTCGGCGCTGATTTCATCCGCAGCGTCGAACCAGGCGAAATCGTCGTGGTGCGCGAAGGTGCGATCGGCTCGCACAAGCCCTTCTACCCGACATCACCGCGCCCCTGCATCTTTGAACATGTCTATTTCTCGAGGCCAGACTCGATCGTCGATGGCAACAGCGTTTATTCGGTTCGCAAAGCCATTGGCGCGGAACTGGCGCGTGAAAATGGCATCGATGCCGATTATGTCATTCCCGTCCCCGACAGCGGCACGCCAGCGGCAATCGGCTATGCCGAGGCATCGGGGATTCCGTTCGAACTGGGTATCATCCGCTCCCATTATGTCGGGCGCACCTTCATCCAGCCAGGCGACGGCGTGCGCCATCTGGGCGTCAAGCTCAAGCACAATGCCAACCGCAATCTGGTCGCTGGCAAGCGCATCGTCCTGATCGATGACTCAATCGTGCGCGGCACCACCAGCCTCAAGATCGTGCAGATGATGCGCGAGGCCGGGGCGAAAGAAGTGCATATGCGCATCGCCAGCCCGCCGACGACCAATAGCTGCTTCTATGGCGTCGACACCCCCGAGCGCGAAAAGCTGCTCGCCAGCCGGATGAACATCGCCGAGATGTGCGACTATATCCATGCCGACAGCCTCGCTTTCCTGACCATTGAAGGTCTGTATCGGGCCTTGGGTGAAACGCAGCGCGATGCCGCATGCCCACGCTATTGCGACGCATGCTTCACCGGTGACTATCCGACCAAGCTGACCGATTTTGACGAGCATAGCTCCCCCGACCAACTCAAGCTGCGGGTGGTTGGATAGGCCATGGGCGGAATGCAGGACAGGATCGCACTAGTCACCGGTGCCAGCCGCGGTATCGGCGCGGCGACGGCGGAAAAGCTGGCGGCTGAGGGTGCGCATGTCATCCTGACAGCACGCACCGCCAAAGATCTTGAAGTCGTCGAACAGCGGATATTTGAAGCAGGAGGCAGCGCTACCATCGCGCCGATGGACCTGACCGAAGCGGGCAATAACGAACGCCTCGCCGCTGCCGTCCGCGAACGTTGGGGCAAGCTCGACATGTTGGTGCTCAATGCGGCGATGCTAGGCACATTGGCGCCGGTGCCGGTAATCGATGCGGCCGAGTTCAACCGCGTGCTGACGCTAAATTTGCTCGCACAACAGGCGTTGATTGCAGCTTTTGATAGCTTGCTGCGTGCGAGTGACGCCGGACGTTTGGTTGTGCTGACCAGCAGCGTCGGGCAACAGCCGCGCGCCTATTGGGGTGCCTATGGTGCGTCGAAGGCGGCGCTCGAAAATCTGGCATTAAGCTATGCCGAGGAAGTGCTGAATCTGTCTTCGGTCCGGGTCGCTATCGTCGACCCCTCACGCACCCGCACCGCGATGCGCGCCAAAGCCTATCCGGGTGAAGATCCTGCGACACTGAAAGATCCTTCAGTCGTCGGCGAAGCGATAACGCAGATGTTACTCGGCGGCTTCGAGACCGGCCATCGCCTCATTGTCGACTGATCCGCTTTCCTTGATCATCGCATAGGCCGCCAAAGCCCGCTCGCGCGCCGCACGGTGGCCGATGATTTTTGCAGGATAGTTTGCGGGCCGGACGCCATATTCATCGGGATCATGAATATAGGGATCAGAGAGGTGCGCCAGTTCCGGCACCCATTGCCGGATATACTCGCCTGCATTGAATTTTTCCGACTGCGATAGAGGGGCCATGATGCGGACAAACATGTTGCTGTCGACGCCGCTGCCCGCCGTCCACTGCCAGTTGACCGCATTGGACGCATAATCGGCATCGACCAGCGTATCCCAGAACCATTGTTCGCCTACCCGCCAGTCGATCAGCAAATGCTTGATCAGGAAGGACGCGGCTATCATGCGAACGCGGTTGTGCATCCAACCGGTGGCCCATAATTCGCGCATACCTGCATCGACTATAGGGTAGCCGGTCAGGCCTTTTGTCCAGCGGATATAGTCCTGCTGTACATCGCTATCGCCCATGTCACGCCACGGAAAATGGTCAAACGCTGCCCGCGCATTGCGGACACCATATTCGGGGAATTGCAGGATCACATTGGCGGCATATTCGCGCCAGACCAGTTCCTTTAGATATGTCTCAACCGATCCGCCTGCGTCCATTGCCGCATGCCAGATCGTCGCGGGAGAAATTTCGCCAAAATGCAGATGGGGCGACAGGAAGCTGGTGCCGGGTATAGAGGGCAGATTGCGCTTTTCCTGGTAGCGATTGGCCCTGGGGAGGAAATTTTCGAGCCGTTCGGCAGCACCGGTTTCGCCCGGCGTCCAGAAATCGCGCATGCCCCCTGCCCAATCGGGCTTCGAAGGCAACAGGCCCCAGCTATCAAGATCGTCACTATCCGGCCATTGCGCAGGTGCCGGAATATGATTCGGTGCTGCACGCGGTTTGGCGGGCGGCATATGCTGCGAAAGGGCACGCCAAAAAGGCGTGTAGATTTTGAACTGGCCGCCACTGCCCGTTTTCACGCTACCGGGTGGCACCAGATACAGCCCATCATGCCTTATCAGCGACGTACCGACCGGCAGGATTTCCTGCACCGCGCGTTCGGCGTTGCGCCACCACGGCTCGTAATGGCGCAAGCAGTGGATGGCAGACGCGTTCGTTTCTCGTGCAAGCTGGGCCAGAACCTGTGGAGATGATCCACGACGAAGGATCAACCGCGAACCACGTTCGCGCAATGCTGAATCCAATGCTTTCAGGCTGTGGTGCAGCCACCAACGCGACGCACCACCCATGCGCCGGTGTTTAGGCGTATCATCGTCAAGGATGTAGACCGGCGTTATCGGCCGCCCACGCGCTACTGCGGCGTGCAATGCCGATTGATCGCTCAGGCGTAAATCTCTTCGGAACCAGACGATTGTTGTCATACTAACGCGCATACAGTCGACGCGTTGAAAACAGGATACGGGCTTAGACCGTAGGGCCTACCTTTTGGGTGCTACGACCACCTCGAAATTATTACGAACCACGCGATTGTCGAAACGCTGGTCGCGAATGACGATATTCCCCGCCTTGTCCTTTTCGGCGAATGGCATGCGCGCCCAGAAGAGGAAATCCCGCGCATCGAGATCATGAGCAACCGCATCGGCGGTGGAGGACAGGCTATCCATATTATGGGGATAGGTCTTACTATTGATAGAGGCCCCTCGACCCACTTGATATTCACCCTTCCCCATCTCGAAAGCGTCGCGCCATGCAATTTCGCGCCGCCAGAAGGCTATAGGCACGGCATTGGCGACGATGAGTGGATCGGGCATCGTGGCAGTCTGGTCGTAGCGTGCAATGACCAGTTTCTTCGCCTCGCTCTCCGCATGCGACGAAAGCAACCCGTTGGCGACTATATATAGGAATATTGCAAAGAATGCCGCTGTTGCGGGCTTTCGCCAATCGGTAAGTCCTGCTTTTTCACGTCGGCGCGACAACCAAACGCCAAAAATCAGCGCAATCCACACCCAGATGTCGATTATGAACAGTGTGTCACCATAAAACCACTGGCTCGAAAAGGGCTCAAGCAACCGGATGCCGTAATTGTTGAGCCAGTCGAGCGCCGGATGGCTGAGCGTACCGATACAGGCCAAAGCGAGCAGCCATCCCCCACGCACCGGCAGCCGCTTTTCAGGCCGCGTGCCACGCCCAGCTTGCCAACGGTCATAGCCAATCATGATCGCCCATAAGATGACGGGCAACAGCAGCATGGCAATCGGACCATGCGTAATCCCGCGCCGGATCGCCAGATGTTGATGCCCGCCGAGCAGCGTCGCTACGGCATCGATATCGGGCAGGTTCGCCGCAATAATCAGTGTCGGCATCGCCAACCCTGTTTTGCGCTTGATCCCCATCTGGCCAAGCACGGCACCGGCCAAACTATGGGTCAAATTATCCATGCGACAGCAATAGTTCCGAATGGAATAAAACGCACTTAGGCCAATGTCCTAGTGCGTCAATCAACCGTCCAGGTCTGGCCCTTGCTGATCAATGCTTGCAGGTCGGGCGTCTTGCCCTCGGAAAGCTTGGCATTCTGCTCGGTCACTGCGCTGTCATAGGTGGGACGTGGGTCGTCGTAGAGCACACCAAGCGCCATCGGGAATTCACCGAACGGCATTTCGACCAGCATATGCGCAAGCGCGCGGTTCTTGACATTGTGGACGATCACGCCCGCCGCCTGCCAGTCACCTTCAGCCACGCCGACGACCTTAAGCGTCAACGTATCCATATCCATTGCAATACCCTTGCTGCCACCGTCGAACAGCATCGGCTGGCCATCCTGCAGCCAGAGCTGGCGCGATTCGGCACCCTTGGGCGCGGCAAAATCCTCGAACACATCCTTGTTGTAAACGATGCAGTTCTGGAAGATTTCAATGAAGGCCGCGCCTTTATGGGAATGCGCAGCTTTCAGCACATCGGGCAAATGCTTCGACACGTCAAAGCCACGCGCCACAAAGCGCGCGCCCGAACCCAGCGCGAAGGCACAAGGCGTGGCGGGGCGGTCGACCGAACCGAATGGCGTCGAAGGCGATTTGGTGCCGACGCGGCTGGTGGGCGAATATTGGCCCTTGGTCAGGCCGTAAATCTCGTTGTTGAACAGCAGGATCTGGCAATCGAGGTTACGGCGCAGCAGGTGCATCGTATGGTTGCCACCAATCGACAGCGCGTCGCCATCGCCGGTGATGATCCATACGTCGAGATCGGGATTGGCCAGCTTCACCCCTGTCGCTACCGCAGGCGCACGGCCGTGGATGGTGTGAAAACCATAGGTTTCCATATAATAAGGGAAGCGCGATGAACATCCGATGCCACTGATGAATACCGTATCCTCAGGCTTGCGGCCCAGTTCCGGCATGGTGCGCTGCACCGCCTTCAAGATCGCATAGTCACCGCAACCGGGGCACCAGCGGACTTCCTGATCGGTCTCCCAATCCTTGGGACTCGATTTCTGGATGGGGGTCATGTCGTTCATGCGAGTGCCTCCTCGATGGCGGCTTCAATTTCAGCGATGCGGAAGGGTTGGCCGCTGACCTTGTTCAGCGGTTTGGCGTCGATCAAAAACTGGTCGCGTAGCACGGTCTTGAACTGGCCAGTGTTCATTTCAGGCACCAGCACCTTGTCAAACTTGCGCAGCAGATCGCCCAGATTGGCTGGCATTGGCCAGATGTGGCGGACGTGGATATGGCTGACATCAAGGCCCTTGGCGCGCATCCGACGTATCGCCTGATGGATCGGGCCGAATGTGGAGCCCCAACCCACAACCGCCAGCTTGCCGCCTTCGTTGCCAAGGCAGACATCCTGATCGGGGATGTGCGCGGCAATACCATCGACTTTGCCCTTGCGGATGTCGGTCATCGCCTGGTGGTTGGCGGGCGAGTAATTGAGGTGGCCGGTATCGACCTCCTTCTCGATCCCGCCGATACGGTGCAGCAGGCCGGGTGTTCCGGGCTTTACCCATGGGCGAGCCAGCTTGTTGTCGCGGCCATAGGGCTTGAACCCGCCTTCAGGGACATGATCGAGGAAGCTGACCGGGAACGGCTTATAGCTGCTCATATCCGGAACCTTCCAGGGCTCAGCCGCGTTGGCGATATAGCCGTCGGTAAGCAGGATGACCGGCGTCATGAACTGCGTCGCGATCCGCACCGCCTCAATCGCGCAATCGAACACATCGCTCGGGCTGCGCGCAGCGATCACTGGCAGCGGGGTATCGCCATTGCGGCCATACACCGCCTGATAGAGGTCCGATTGCTCGGTCTTGGTCGGAAGCCCGGTCGAAGGGCCACCACGCTGAGAGTTGATGATGACAAGCGGAAGCTCAGTCATCACCGCAAGGCCAATTGCTTCGGTCTTAAGCGCAATGCCCGGACCCGAGGACGAGGTGACACCCAACTGACCAGCATAAGATGCGCCAATGGCCGAAGCGATCGCGGCAATCTCGTCCTCCGCCTGGAAGGTGGTGACGCCATATTCCTTGAACCGCGCCAATGCGTGCAGGATCGAAGAGGCAGGCGTAATCGGATAGCCGCCGAAGAACATCTTCACGCCCGCCAGCTGGCAGCCTGCAACGAGGCCCATAGCGGCGGCATCCGCGCCGTTTATCGTGCGGTACAGGCCGGGATCAGCGGGGGCTGCATCAACATGCTTGCGCGGAATGGGAACCGCACCGGGATTGCCGATTTCTGCGGTTTCGCCATAGGCATGGCCCGCATTAAGCGCTGCGATATTGGCATCGGCAAGAATCGGGCTTTTGGCGAATTTGTCCTTCAGCCACTGAATGATCGGTTCGCGGTCGCGATCGAACATCCAGAGCGCCAGACCCAGCGTCCACATATTTTTGCAGCGCAGCGCTTCCTTGTTACCAAGTCCGAACGGCTTAACCGCATCCATCGTCAATTGGCTGATGTTGAAATGGACAAGCTGCCATTTACCGAGCGAGTCATCCTCGAGCGGATTTGCATCATATTGCGCCTTGGCGAGGTTACGCGCATTGAACTCACCCTCGTCTGCGATGATGAGGCCGCCGGGCTTCAAATCCTTTACATTGGTCTTGAGCGCCGCCGGGTTCATCGCCACCAGCACATCTGGCGCGTCGCCTGCCGTATCGATTTCCGAGGCGCCAAAGTTGATCTGGAACGCCGAAACGCCGAACAGCGTGCCCTGCGGTGCGCGGATCTCGGCAGGGAAATCGGGGAAGGTCGCGAAGTCGTTGCCCGCCAGTGCCGACGACAGTGTAAACTGCCCGCCGGTGAGCTGCATGCCGTCGCCCGAGTCCCCCGCAAAGCGGACCACTACGGCTTCGGGATGGGGGATGTGGGCTTGGGATTGGGTATCGATGCTGCGCGCGGCAGTGGCCATTTCGTAAAGTCCCGCAATTTTAATTGTTCTGTTAAGACGTCCTTATGCGCGCTTTTGCGCCAAATCCAAATAGGAAATCTGTTTTGCGACACAGTCGGGCTTTGCCATGGACGCGCCCAGAGGTTCGGGTTATGCCTTTTGCAAATGAGGACAGGAGAGAGACTATGAGCAACCATTTTGTGCGTCCCGATGTGCAGGCGCTTCTCGATATGTTGAACAGCCAGCCCGGCCCGAAGATGCACGAACTTTCCGCTACGGAAGCGCGCGGAATGATGACTGTTATGGGCGCGATGGCAGAAGAAGAGCTGGGCGAACTGGCGGTCGTACGCGACCTTTCAATCCCAGGGCCAGCGGGTGCAATTCCGGCGCGACTCTATGATGCTCGCGAAAGCCGCAGGGCTGGTCCCGTCATGGTTTTCTATCACGGCGGCGGTTTTGTGATCGGTGATCTGGACATCTATGGACCCTATTGTGCCGAAGTTGCGCGCCAGCTCGACATGCCCGTTATCTCGATCGACTACCGCCTTGCCCCCGAACATCGCTTCCCTGCCGCAGCTGTTGATTGTGAGGCCGCGACCCGCTGGATCGCAGGCAGCCCCGCTGAATTGGGGCTGGAAGTCACCGGTCTCGTTACTTCAGGCGACAGCGCCGGTGGCAACTTGACCATCGTCACGACCATGGCGCTGCGCGATAATCCAGCGGCGGTGCCGGTATTGGTGCAGCACCCGATCTATCCGGTGGTCACCGATAGCAATGACTGGCAAAGCATGCGTGATTTTGCCGAGGGTTTCTTGTTGACCCGGGACTCGATGGATTATTTCCATGCTGCCTATGCCGCCGACGCCAACGACTATCGCGGTGCGCCCATTAAATTTTCGCAGGAAGGCATGCCGCCGTCTCTGGTGACCACGGCCAGCCTTGATCCACTGCGCGATCAGGGCCTTGCCTATGTCGAGGCGCTTAAGGCTGCGGGCGTTCCTGTCCAGCATCGCAGCGCGGACGGCAACATCCACGGCCACATAACTTTGCGCAAAGGCATCCCCTCGTCGAAGGAAGATGTGGCCGGCAATCTTGCCGCCTTGAAAGCAATGCTGGCCGAAGTGATGGCCGACGCCTAAGGGCATAAGTATGAGCGATACCGAAGACCTGCCCTACCGCCCCTGCGCGGGTATCATGCTCGCCAATCGGGCGGGGCTGGTCTTTGTCGGCCAGCGGATCGATAATCCCGGCGACGCCTGGCAGATGCCACAAGGCGGGATTGACGATGGCGAAGATCCGGAAGTCGCGGCTTTCCGCGAACTGGGCGAGGAAACCGGCCTTCTGCCCGACCATGTCGACCTGCTGGCCCGCAGCCGCGAAGAGTATTTCTATGACCTGCCGCCGGAGTTGCAGGGCAATATTTGGGGCGGGCGCTGGCGCGGGCAAAGGCAATGGTGGTTCCTGATGCGCTTCAAGGGTGAGGACAGCGACATCAATATCGAAGCGCATCATCCCGAATTTTCGCGATGGAAATGGGCCGAGGCGCAGGAATTGCCAAAGCTGATCGTGCCTTTCAAACGGCGGATATATGAGGGTGTGGTGGCGGAATTCGGGCCGCTGATTTAGGCGTTCTTCTCCCCTCCCGCTTGCGGGAGGGGCTGGGGGGTGGGCCTGATAGGGCGCTCAGTTCGCTTCGCTCGCTCCCTCCCCTAACCCCTCCCGCAAGCGGGAGGGGAGAATATCACTAATTCGCCTTTTCTACCGTCGGCTTAATCTCTACAGCACTCGCCTGCAGTGCATCCTTATTCCCAGCCTTTTCGATTGACGCTGCCAAACGATCGCTTTCCCCACATTTAGACCGGCACAATATCTGCAAGCGCGCGAGATTCTTCTTCGCAGCATCCAGCGCGCCCTTGGACGCCATCAACTCGCCCTGCGCGGCGATCACGGCTACATCATTGGGCTCAATTTCGAGCGCACTCTTGTAGAAAGAAATCGCTTTGCCCTTCAGCCCTTGCTGCGCCGAAACCTCTGCCATGCCGACAAAAGCGGCACGATTCCTCGGATCGACCGCCAGCGCAGTTTCGAACCAACCTAACGCATTGTCATATTGGCCGGCCTGTTGCGCAGCCACACCTTCAGCGACAAGCGCAACCGATTCCGGATCAATATCATGATCGGCTTTTTTGCCAATGCTGGCACTCGACGCCATCAGAAACACGGCAGACAAAGCAATGACGGGGGGAGAAAAACGCATAATCAGCTTCCAGACATTAGACACCGGTAGCCCCCGCTATCACAGCTTGTGCAAACGCGCCAAGTAGAAGCCATCGCTACCGTCATGCGCCGGGGTTAGCAAGATACCTGCGCCATCTGCCCTTCCGGCAGCAAGTTCCGGATTGTCCGCTTCAAAGTCCGGATGCCGCAACAAAAAGGCATCAATCTGGTCCCGGCCTTCGCAGGC
Organism: uncultured Sphingorhabdus sp.; assembly: GCA_937873665.1. Next base: position 83,478 of record CALMYW010000393.1, on the reverse strand, counting down.
AAATAACGAACACACTGCATAGACGAGATGTCCGCCCGGCTTCACCAGCCCGGACGCCAGATCGAGCAAGCGGCCCTGTTCTGAAACAAGCCTTTGCAAATCACGCTGGTCCAAACGCCAGCGCGTTTCCGGATTGCGCCGCCATGTCCCGCTGCCTGAACAAGGCGCGTCAATCAGGACGACATCGCAGGCACCGAACAAATCGCCGAGCGCGCCCATTTCTTTATTTGGATTGAGCAGCAGGGTTTCGATAAATCCGGCCTTGGCGCGAGCTGCGCGGGGCAGCAATTGTTGCAGCCGGTCGCGGTTGGTGTCGGCAGCGACAAGCCGTCCCTGCCCCGCCATATGCGATGCGAGCGCAAGGGTTTTGCCTCCAGCCCCAGCGCACAAATCAAGCACGGTCATTCCGGGTTGCGCCTTGCACGCTTCCGCAATCAGCTGACTGCCAAGGTCCTGCACTTCAATCGCGCCCGAAGTGTAAAGCTCGCTGCTCTCGATCGCATAGCCTGTCGAAAGCCGCAGCCCATCCAGACTTTCAGGCAAGGCTGCAGCCTCGGGCAGCTTTTCTGCGACAGCACCGCGATCCGCAATCAACCGGTTCACGCGAATGTCGAGCAGTGCCCGTTCGAGCAAAGCGGGATATTCACCTTCGGTCACCAAAGTCGAGAACAAAGGTTTCACCCATTCGGGTAGAACGCCGCCCGATGCGCGTGGTTCATCAGCGGCAATCGGGGCTGGTCCATAGGCAAGGCCATCGAACAAAGCGGTCAGCTCGCTGTCCTGATCTGCCAGTGCAATCATAGCCGAACGGCCATTGTCTGGCCGTTCGCCAAAAGCGCGAATGGCCCGCCACGTCAGATCACGCACCGCACGGCGATCCTTTGAGCCCGCATAGCGACGGGCAGCAAAAAAGGCGGCCGCTATCCGGTCCGCAGAAGCGCCCTTATCCCGCGTTGCCGCGATGATAGCATCGAGCAGCTCTATCGCGGCCTGTACCCGCGCTGCAGGTGTCATTTGCGTTCCGCATTCTTCTCTTGCAACGCTTGCCAGGCAGCATCGCTTTCATCGCCGGATGCAGAGCGGATGCACTTATAGGCAAAGCGCATTCCGCCAAATTCAGTGCGATAGATATCCCGCTGCGCGACATATTCGCTGCCGTCCGCCCCACATGCCGACAGCGTTGCATAAGCAGTCGGAGCCCGGTGGAAGGTATACTCCCCCGGATGATCCGGATGCCAGCCAATCACAACCAGCAGATAGGGGATGAATTCTTCCACCAAATAGTCCTATCGCGTCGGATAGTTGGGGGCTTCCCTTGTGATCGTCACATCATGGACATGGCTTTCGCGCAGACCAGCGTTTGTAATCTGCACAAAGCGCGCCTGTTCTTGCAGGTCGGCAATCGTCGCCGCGCCGGTATAGCCCATCGCCGCCTTGATCCCTCCCACGAGCTGGTGGATGACGTCCGAGGCCGGCCCCTTATAAGGAACTTGGCCCTCAATGCCCTCGGGCACCAGCTTCAGTTGATCCTTAATGTCCTGCTGGAAATAGCGGTCAGCCGATCCGCGCGCCATTGCGCCGACCGATCCCATGCCGCGATAGCTCTTATAGGCACGTCCTTGATAGAGGAAAGTTTCGCCGGGGGCCTCTTCGGTACCGGCGAGTAACGAACCGACCATCACGCTCGATGCACCGGCCGCCAAAGCCTTTGCCAGATCGCCCGAAGTGCGCAGTCCGCCATCGGCGATGACGGGTATGCCCGACTTGGCGGCTTCCTCTGCCGAATCCATAACGGCGGTCAATTGCGGAACGCCTACGCCCGCAACAACGCGCGTGGTGCAGATCGAACCCGGACCAATGCCAACCTTCACGCCATCCGCACCCGCATCGATCAACGCACGCGTGGCCTCCGCCGTCGCAACATTGCCAGCGATTACCTGCACCTTGCTCGACATTTTCTTGATTTCGGCAACCGCAGCCGAGACCATCTTGCTATGGCCATGCGCTGTATCGACGATGATCACATCGCACTCGGCGTCAACCAGCGCACGGGTACGCTCGATGCCCTTGTCGCCAACCGTGGTGGCCGCCGCAACGCGCAAGCGCCCCGTCGCATCTTTGGTCGCATCGGGATAGGTTACCGCCTTTTCGATATCCTTGACGGTGATCAGCCCGACGCAATGGAAAGCATTGTCGACGACCAGCAGTTTTTCGATGCGGCGCTGGTGCAACAAGCGTCGCGCCTCTTCCTGCGAAACACCCGCCTGCACTGTCGCCAGATTATCACGGGTCATCAACTCGGACACCGGCTGCATCGGGTTTTCGGCGAAGCGAACATCTCGGTTGGTCAATATGCCTACCAGCTTGCCGCTCGCTTCCACCACGGGGATTCCCGAAATGCGGTTTTCCGCCATCAGCAGTTGTGCATCGGCCAGCGTCGCATCGGGCGCTATCGTGATCGGATTGACCACCATGCCCGATTCATAACGCTTCACCTGACGGACTGCCGCAGCCTGCTCCTCGATCGACAGGTTGCGGTGCAGAACGCCGATACCGCCCAATTGCGCCATCACAATCGCCATGCGCGCTTCGGTGACAGTATCCATCGCCGACGACATGATCGGAATGTTGAGTGTGATGCTGGGCGTAATCCGGGTGCGGGTATCGGCTTGGCTGGGCAATATGTCCGATGCGCAAGGCTGCAACAGCACATCGTCGAAGGTCAGGCCGAGGCGGATTTTATCGGATTTCATGGTGCCACTTTGCTTTGTCTGGGTGTCGAGTCGTGGCGGCCCATGTAAACAGTCGACCGGTTATTCGCCAGTCCCCTTCTCGGCCTTTTTCGGCTTATACTTGCGGGTATCGGCAAAATAGCGGCCAAGCTCGACATGCAGGTCGGCATCTTCAGCAGCGCCACCCAGTTGGAGCGTGTCGACGACCTCATCATTGGGGCCATGATAGTCGGTCTTCAAAAAAGCTTCCAGCTTGCCCAGATCGGCAAAGGAGCCGCCCACCATCAGCGCCGGTACATTTTTCTCGGTCAGCGCCCAGCCGTCCTGCCGCTGCAAGAAGGCATTCGCATCGGTGGAGAGTTCGATTTTGCGTTTTAATTTGCGCGCTACGGCTTCGATGTCGTCGTCCAGATCGGTTTTACCGCGTCCGATAATCGCCACCTTGGCTCCTTTTGGCGCAATGGCGACGGTATCAACGTTCAAAACAACCTTGATCTGGTCCAAGGCAACGGCCGGATCGGCTGCAAAAGCACGGGCTCCGATCAGTCCATATTCCTCGGCTGTCGTCCCGATAAAATAGATGTCCCGATCAAATTTCGCTTTACCCAGACGCTTGGCCACTTCGGTCAACACCGCTATGCCACTCGCATTGTCCACCGCTCCGTTGCAGATGCGGTCTTCGTCGCCTTCTGGCCTGCACACACCAAAATGGTCCCAATGCCCCATGAACACAACCGCGCCGCTATCTGGCTTGCGACCTGCGAACTTGCCTATGATGTTGTTGCTGCGAATGGGCTCCACATCGCTCAGCACATTTAGGTCTACCGTCAGCCCGAGCGATTGACCAGCATAGTCCGTCGACCGCGCGGCTGTGCGAAGCTTGTCCCAGTCGCCGCCCGCGGCCGTCACCAAAGCGACCATATATTGTGGACTGACCACGCCTTCGACGTCGGCGCGCTTGTCACGAGCGGCCCAGCTGATCGGGCGCGACAAAATCGCCCTGCGATAAAGGGGAAAATCAAACTGCTCGCCAGATATGGAAACAACACCCGCAGCACCGGCATCAACCAATGCCAAACGGCGGTTGCGCGAAGCTTTCATTTCCGATGGCAGGAATTCGGCATCATCGGCCAGAAGGAACGCCAGCTTGCCTTTTACATCAGCAACCACTTTGCCCTGCGCATTGACGCCATGGCCGACGAACAGGACTGGCAGCCTGTCCGCCCGATATTCCGCTTCCTTGCCAACCACAAGGATGTCATCGCTGACGATTCGCAGCTTTTCACCCTTTGCGAAAAACTGGACAGTGGCTTGCTTGGGCCCGCGCCGGACAAGATCAACCGGCTGATACCAGCTGCCGTCGCGTGCGGCGGGTTTGAGCCCTGCCTTTGTCCATTGGTTTTCCAGATAGGCGAGGGTCTTGCGCTCACCCTCGGTTCCCGGACCTCGGCCTTCGAATTCATCCGAAGCCAATATTTCTACATGCTTGCGCAATTCAGCCTCTGTGACCGGCTTGGCAACAGCCGATCCAATATATCCGAAGGCCAGAAAAATTGAGAGGGTCAGACGTGCGCGCATATGCGCAGATAAGCTAACTGCCTGTCGCGTGTCGAGCACGTTCTATCGTCCGGCGCGCTTCTTCGACATGCATGGACTCGATCATCTTGCCCTTGTGTCGCTGCGCGCCGCCGGTGGAGGCCGCAATCAGTTCCTCCGCTTCAGCAATTTCCGCCGCACTTGGCCCGAAGGCGGCATTTGCTATCGCCACCTGATTGGGATGGATCAGTGTCTTTCCGGTAAAGCCATAACAGCGCCCCTGCGCGCATTCGACCTCGAGTCCGCTCATATCGTCGAGCTTGTTGTTGACCCCGTCAAAGGCTGGCTTCCCCGCTGCCGCGCCCGCGAGGACAATCATCTGCAGTGCCAGTTCCAGCCCTTCGCGGTTCGGGCCGGGGCGGATGCCCGTATCGGCGCAGATATCGTTGACGCCAGCGATCAAGCCCGCAACCGCCTTATGCGCCGCAATCTCGCGTGCATTGTACAGACCCAACGGCCCCTCAATCATCGCAAGCACCGGATTGGGCAAGCGCGCCACCACTGGATCAAGTGCTGCTGCCGCCTCCACCTTAGGCAGCACGAAACAGTCCGCCAGCGACATTTCCGCCGCCGATATGTCCGCAGCCAGTTCGACACTGTCCAACCCGTTGAGCCGGATCGCCACCAGCTTGCCCGGAAAGCCCTTCGCAACTTCCTCCACGGCTGCGGCACGCGCTTCGGCCTTGTTTTCGGCGGGCACCGAATCCTCCAGATCGATAATCAGCATATCGACATCCAGCCCCCTCGCCTTTTCCAGCGCGCGGGCATTGATCGCAGGCACATAAAGCGCGGTGCGCACCAATTTCAGCTTTTCGACCAATGTCATAGTGCAGCACTCCCATCCGATTTCACTTGGCAAGTCATCGCATATTTGGGAGATTGCCCACAGTCAAACAGGAGGTAGGACATGGAAACCTTTGTAATCGTTTTGCTGGTGCTGGCAGTGATATTCCTGATGATGGGGATCACCGTCGTGCGGCAGGGCCATGTCTATACGGTCGAACGCTTCGGCCGCTTTACCCATGCCGCGCATCCTGGGTTCAACTTCATCGTACCGTTCGTCGATCGCGTCGGGCGCAAGATAAACATGATGGAACAGGTGCTCGATATTCCGGGGCAGGAAATCATCACCAAGGATAATGCGATGGTCGGCGTCGACGCCGTCGTCTTCTTCCAGGTGCTCGATGCCGCCAAGGCCGCCTATGAAGTTTCCGACCTTTATGTCGCGATCATGCAGATCACCACTACCAACCTGCGCACGGTGATGGGCTCGATGGACCTCGACGAGACACTCTCCAAACGCGACGATATCAACGGCCGCCTGCTCGGCGTGGTCGATCATGCGACCAGCCCGTGGGGCGTGAAGATCACCCGCGTAGAAGTAAAGGACATCCGCCCGCCAGCCGACATTTCCAACGCCATGGCCCGCCAGATGAAGGCAGAGCGTGAGAAGCGCGCACAAATATTGGAGGCCGAAGGCCTGCGTGCTGCGGAAATCCTGCGCGCCGAAGGCGAAAAGCAGGGCGCGATCCTGCAAGCTGAAGGACGCCGCGAAGCCGCCTTCCGCGATGCCGAAGCGCGCGAGCGTGAGGCAGAGGCTGAGGCAAAGGCGACCACAATGGTATCAGACGCGATTGCCTCATCGGGCACACAAGCTCTCAACTACTTCATCGCGCAAAAATATACCGACGCGATCAGCCAGTTTGCCACCTCACCCAATGCAAAAACCATATTGTTCCCGGTTGAGGCTACACAGTTGATCGGCACGCTGGGCGGCATTGGCGAACTCGCCAAGGACGCGCTGGCAAGTGAAAAGGGCAAGTGAGATGACAGAATGGCTCGCATCATTGGAACCGCACTGGTTCTGGCTGTCGGTGGGCGTCGCGCTTGGCGTGGTAGAGATGCTCGCGCCCGGATTTTTCCTGATGTGGCTCGGCGTCGCCGCGATCATCGTCGGCCTGATCGCCTGGGTGCTGCCGATTTCGATACCTCTGCAGGTCGCGCTGTTCGCGGTAATTTCGGTGCTGACCGTCTATGCCGGAAAGCGCTTCCTGAAAGACAATCCCATCCAGTCCGAAGACCCCGCCCTCAACGATCGCGGTGCCAGACTGACCGGCGAAGTAGTGACAGTGATCGAGGCGATTGCTGACGGTCGTGGCCGGGTGAAAGTCGGCGACAGTGAGTGGAATGCACGGGGCGCGGATGCACCGGCGGGCGCGAAGGTGCGCGTCACCGGTGCAGAAGGCGCCGTGCTGAAAGTGGAACCGGTAGTCTGACTTAGCGTGCCATTTTCCCGGCCATGCCGATAATGTCATCAAGCGGGTTGCCGTCGCCGTCCAGATCGAGCAGCGAGCCGAGCCCGCCAAGGCCGCCCGCAGGCGCCGCTTGCTGACCGCCGCCCAGAGCTCCGCCAAGGACATTGCCGAGCATCCCGCCAAGGCCACCGCCTCCGGACGACTGACCGCCGCCCAATACGCTGCCGATCAGTCCACCGAGTCCGCCGCCTTGCTCGCCACCAGCCTGCTTGGCCATGTAACCAGCAACAATCATTGCAAGCATCGGCAGCATTTGTTTCAGTAAAGTCGAATCAATGCCGGTCTGCTGCGATGCATGTCCGGCAACCGATCGGCTGACATCTTTGGAACCAAATATCTGCCCAAGTACGTCATTACCCTTTTCGATCGGTGTCGGCTCGGGCGAAAGCACACTGTCGAGTAATCCGCCCCCGCCGAGCTGGCCGAGTATGCCGCCAAGCCCTTCAAGCCCGCTGGGCTGCGCCTGAGCTGTCTTCTTGAATCCGCCAAGGATAGCAGGCAGCAAGGCCTCTGCCCCGGTCTGGGCGATCTGTTCATTAACGCCTAATTGCTGTGCAATCGAACCTATCGCGCCCGACTGTTTCAGAATTTCCATCATGTCCATGTCGCACTCTCCTGAACTGTAACCTGAGTGCAATGTCGCAGCAGAAATCGAAAAGCGGTAGCGAAATCCTGCACTCGGTCGCCATTTTACAATTTAGTTTCGGTTTATGCTCCCTATTTTCGCAGAATCGACATATCGTGGTGCAATCCAGAACCGACTTTGAAGGAAGGATTTAACGATGAGCATTTTCGGCAAGATCAAGGACGCCATTTTCGGCAAGAAGGCAGTCGCCGCTACACCTGCGCCTGAAGCGCCCGTTGTTGCTGCGCCGGTCGAAGCCGCCCCTGTCGCAATCAGCGAAGTCGATGTCATTGCCCATCTCGAAGAAATTGACGCCAATGACGGCCGCAACCTCAACTGGCGCAGCTCGATTGTCGACCTGATGAAGATGCTCGGCATGGAAAGCTCGCTGCAGGAGCGCAAGGATCTGGCGATGGAACTGGGCTATACCTGCGAACTCGAAGGCAGCGCCGAAATGAACATCTGGCTGCACAAAGCCGTGTTGCGCGAACTCGCAGCCAATGGCGGCAAAGTGCCTGCCGACATGCTCGACTGAGCTATTGTTCACTGTAGAATGAAAAGGGCGCCCGCTGCGGCGCCTTTTTCATATGTGCGGGGTATCGAGTAAATCGGGCGGTACCAGCTCTCGTCGTGCGCGGATCGAAAACAGCACGTCCTTGCTGTAAAAGCGCAACGGCCAGTCGCGCTTACCCCTCATGCTCCGCAACAGCAGATTGACCGAATCCAGCAGGTCAAGCTCGGCCTGTTCGGCGTTGTGCGCTTTGACCGTCGAAATGTAGAATTGCGTCAGCGTTTCATGATAGCCTTGGGCATCGTCATTCACCCCGCCTACGCTTTCATTATAGCTGCGGATGATATCAGGTAGTTGCTGCTCGAGCCTGATATCGCTGCGTTCGCGCAGCAGCCACAGGCAGGCGGCAAGATGCGCCTCGTGCGTCCATTCCGCGCGCGGTAAATTGCACGCGAGCAGCCCCTCACCTACCCGGCGAATGGCCGCTTCATCATCAAATGTGCGAACTTCGAAATCGGCCATTTCCGGACTTTCTTTGTGCGCCCGGAAAGACCGAACGGCTTATGCGGCCTTTGGCGCCGCCTCCCTTACGCCAGCATCGACATGTTGTTCAAACTGTTCAAAATTGTCGATGAAAGCCTGTACCAATTTCTGAGCTGTAGCGTCATAAGCCGCCTTGTCTGACCATGCTTCGCGCGGATCAAGGATTTTGCTGTCGACGCCAGGCACCGCGATCGGGAATTCGAAGCCGAAATTCGGATCCTTGCGGAACTCGGCATCGTTCAAGCTGCCATCGAGCGCCGCGTTAAGCAAAGCGCGCGTAGCCTTGATCGGCATGCGCTTGATGCCCCGATCAGTGGCCTTGCCACCCGTCCATCCGGTGTTGACCAGCCAGCAGGTAACACCGCCCTTGGCGATGCGCTCTTTCAGCAAATTGCCATAGACGCTGGGGTGACGCGGCATGAAAGGAGCGCCAAAGCAGGTCGAGAAGGTTGCGGTTGGCTCAGTCACGCCGATTTCGGTGCCCGCAACGCGTGCAGTGTAGCCGGAGAGGAAGTGGTACATCGCCTGATCAGGCGTCAAACGCGCGATCGGGGGCAGCACGCCATAGGCATCAGCCGTCAGCATGATGATATTCTTCGGAACCGGCCCCAAATTGTCTTTCGACGCATTGGGGATGAAATCGATCGGATAGGAACCGCGGCTGTTTTCCGCGAGGCTGTTATCGTTGAAATCGATCTCGCGGGTTTCAGTGTTCATGACAACATTTTCGAGCACGGTGCCAAAGCGCTTCGTCGTGGCGAAAATTTCAGGCTCTGCTTCGGGCGAGAGGTTGATCATCTTTGCATAGCAGCCGCCTTCAAAATTGAAGACTGCGGTATCTGACCAGCCATGTTCATCGTCACCGATCAGCGTGCGGCTGGCATCGGCCGAAAGTGTGGTCTTGCCGGTACCCGAAAGACCGAAAAAGACAGCGGTATCGCCGTTGGGCCCGATATTGGCCGAGCAGTGCATCGGCATCACGCCTTGCTCGGGCAGCAGATAATTGAGGATGCCGAATACCGACTTCTTCATTTCACCTGCATAGGCCGTGCCGCCGATCAGGATCAGTTTTTCGGTGAAGTTGACCGCAATCACGGTCTCGCTGCGGCAACCATGGCGGACCGGGTCGGCGCGGAAGCTGGGCAAGTCAATGATCGTATATTCGGGTACCAGATCGGCCAGTTCGTCCGCATCGGGACGCACGAGAAGCGTGCGGATGAACAGATTGTGCCAAGCCAGTTCGTTGATCACACGCACATTGACGCGATATTCAGGCTGCGAGCCGCCGAACAGGTCGGCGACGTACAACTTTTCCTTGGCAGCCAGCGCTGCAATAAAATCTTCCTTCAGCGCGGCGAAATGCGCAGGGTCCATTGCGACATTGGTCTTACCCCAATGGATGCTGTTTTCGGTTGTGGCATCACGGACAATGAATTTGTCCGATGCAGAGCGGCCGGTGTGTTTGCCCGTTTGCACGACCAATGGGCCGTCTTTCGCCAACTGCCCCTCGCCATTGGCCAGTGCCGATTCGACCAGATGCGCCGTTCCGAGATTCCAGAAAATCTTGGCAGGAGTTACAATGCCTTGTTTTTCAAGCGAGAAGTTCGGCGATACGGACACGATGGCTTCCTTTATGCGAGGTCTGTGCATAGGTATGCACGGGGAATGCAGCGGCCCCTAACCTACCACTGACTTTTCGTCAAACCATCGGCGGCGCAAATTTACCCAAAGAAATTTGTCACACCCTGCAACATTGGCTTTTCCGCTTGGCATTGAAGGTTCAGTTTTGCCTTCTTATAAGCGCGACGATGTCCGCAACTATTGCCCTTGTCGACGACGACCGCAACATACTGACCTCAGTCTCAATCGCCATGCAGGCGGAAGGCTATGTCACGCGCCTCTACCCCGATGGCGAGGCCGCGCTGAAAGCCCTGATCGAAAACCCAGCCGACCTTGGCATTTTTGACATCAAGATGCCTCGAATGGACGGGCTCGAATTGCTGCGTCGCCTGCGTGAAAAAACCGATATGCCGGTCATTTTCCTCACTTCGAAGGACGAAGAACTGGATGAAGCGCTCGGTTTGGCAATGGGAGCGGACGATTATATCACCAAGCCTTTCTCGCAGCGTTTGTTGGTCGCCAGAGTTAAAGCGATACTGCGTCGGACTGCTGTTCGAAGCCGTCCCATTGAAGAGGAAAACCGAGACGAACCCGAGCCGCTGCTGCGCGGCGACCTGGAAATGGATCCCGCACGCCACCACGTTAAGTGGAAAGGCAAACCAGTTACCCTGACCGTCACCGAATTCATGATATTGGAGGCACTGGCTACCAGACCAGGCGTAGTGCGCACACGCAGTCAGTTAATGGATATCGCCTATCAAGACGATATCTATGTGGATGATCGTACGATCGATAGCCATATAAAGCGGCTCCGTCGCAAGTTCCGGGAAATTGACCCCGAATTTTCCGCCATCGATACTCTTTATGGCGCTGGATACCGTTTTGCAGACGCCTGATACAGATCGTTTCCAGCTGCGCTGGAGCCGCAAATTGTCGCTCACATCGCGCATATTGGCGGTAAACCTTTTTGCACTCGCTTTGATGGCAAGCGGGCTTTTCTTCCTCGACAGCTATCGGACCCGGCTGGTTGCAGAACGGCAAGCGGCGGCAGAAACGCAAGTCAAATTGTTGGCAACAAGTCTGGCAGCAATGTCTGACGAAGCAGATGCCGCAACGCTCGCCAATTTCGCCAGGACCGAAAAACTGCGCGTGCGGCTTTATGGGGCAGATGGCGCCAAAACTTATGATAGCAATTCTAGGACTGGGCCGACCTTTCAGCTTATCGATCCGGCAAAAGAGCCCTGGCGCAAGACGGCTGCCCGTTGGATGGACCGGGGATTCGATTTTATCGTCCTAGCACCAAATCTTGAACAGTATCGCGAGCCCTCTAACGACGTCGGTTCAGCTTGGCCCGAATTGGCTGGGATTAAAGTCAACCAGAGCACATCGCTTGTTCGCTTCGCTCCTGATCTGACTCATGTCGTGACCGCAGCTACGCTGTTGCCAGATGGTCAAACACGGATACTGACAACCGGCAACCCGCGTGATGTTCGCGCACTTGTGCGGGCCGAAAGGTTCAGCATCGGCATATTCATGTTGGCAGTATTGGCTATTTCAATCTTGCTCTCGCTGTTTCTTGCCCGAACCATCGTAAGGCCCCTGCAATATCTCGCCCGTGCCGCTGTCCGCGTTAGGCTCGGCCGATCACCCGATGTAACCATACCCCGCATGCCCTCACGACGGGATGAAATCGGCATGCTTGCCCGGGCTTTGTCGGATATGAGCAGCGCATTGCGTCAGCGCATCGATGCGACCGAGGCCTTTGCGGCAGACGTAGCTCATGAAATCAAAAACCCCCTCGCCTCCCTGCGTTCTGCGCTCGATGGCATCGACAATGTCGAAAAGCCGGAGCTTCGCGCGCAATTGATGGCGGTTGCGCATGCTGATGTACAACGGATGGACCGGTTGATCAGCGACATTTCCGATGCCAGCCGGATCGACGCACAACTTGCCAAAGCCAATTTCGAGCCAATCGACATGAGCGACATGATCGAGCAATTGCTGGAAACACGCGAAAGCCGTGGCGCCGACGGCACCGTCCGCATAGCTTTTGCTCGCCCGCGCAAGGGCATAACCGTAATCATGGGTGAGGATATCCGGATCGAACGAGTGCTTACAAATCTGCTCGATAATGCTGTCTCTTTCTCGCCGCCCGACGGTGTAGTCGAAATTTCGGCAACGCGAAGCGATGACGAAGTTATTGTTCGCATCAGCGACCAGGGCCCCGGTATTCCACCAAATGAACGCGAAACCGTGTTCCGCCGTTTCCATAGCGCCCGTCCTGAAAGCGAGGGCTTTGGCAAGCATAGCGGCCTCGGTCTTGCCATTGCGAGAACGATTATCGAAGGCCATCATGGCAGCATCAGCGTCGATGATCGTGACGATGGCTTGCAGGGCGCTTGTTTCCGTATCAGTCTGCCCGTGCCGCAGCCGGTCGAACCGGCGCAATGAGGAACTCAGCAACCTTGATCCACGCGACTGCGGTCGCGATCAATGGTCAGGCTATTCTGCTGATGGGTGCTTCGGGAAGTGGAAAATCGGATCTGGCAATTCGCCTGATTGATCGCGGCGCGGTTTTGGTTTCAGACGACTATTGCGACATTGTGGAAGGCGCTGATGGCCCTGAAGTTCACGCCAAGTCAGGCATTTCGGGAAAAATCGAAGTGCGTGGCGTGGGAATTTGCGAATGTGATCATATACCGAGTGCGCCGCTCGCCATGGCACTAAGACTCGATAGCCTCCCCGAACGCCTTCCATTTGACAATGATCGGATCGAATTGGCGGGTTGGTCCGTTCCTTCCTCCGCTTTAGCACCTTTCGAGACATCGGCACCGCTCAAAGTCGAACTGCTCCTTCGCCGCTTGGTTGACGCGGGGCAGCGTCCGATGCGATTGGAAACATCAGGTTACAATCGGGGGACAGCATGAACAGAAGCGGCACGAACAAGATCATGCTGGTCACCGGTCTTTCGGGCGCCGGCAAATCCACCGTTTTGAACACGCTGGAGGATCTGGGCTGGGAGGCGGTCGACAATTTTCCGATTCGTTTAGCCAAATCGCTGCTCGACCTTCCACCTGCCGAAGCCCAGATTGAAGCTGGAATGCCGCTAGCCATAGGATTCGACAGTCGCACGCGCGGGTTCGAACCCGCCAAGCTTATTGCGGAAATCAAGCTGCTCCAGCAACGTACCGACATAGAAATCATGACGCTGTTCCTCGATTGCGCGGGTGCCGAAATCGAACGGCGTTATGCCGAAACGCGGCGGCGGCATCCATTGGCGCAGGATAGGCCGGCGATTGATGGAATTGCCCAGGAACGGGCTTTGATGGAGCCACTGCGCGATTGGTCAGACCTCGTTATCGATACTAGCCGAATGACCGCAAGCGATCTACAGGCCGAAATCCGTAACCGTTTCCGGCTGCCCGACGGCAAGATGACGGTGTCGCTGGTCAGCTTCGGGTTTTCCCGCGGTGTGCCGCCAAATGCCGACCTGATTTTCGATCTACGATTCTTAAAGAATCCGCATTGGGATTCCGAATTGCGTCCGATGACGGGGCTTGACCAAGCCGTTGGCGACTATGTGGCTTCCGACGCGGCTTTCCAGGGCGCGTTTGATCGTATCGCGGATCTGCTCCGTTACCTGCTGCCGCTCTATGACGCACAGGGCAAAGCATATGTCACCATCGCCTTTGGTTGCACCGGTGGGCGCCATCGATCGGTATTCGTAACCGAAAAATTCGCCCGGTTGCTGCGCGAGGATGGCTATTCGCCCAGCGTAAAACATCGCAATCTGCATTCAAGGCCAGTTGACGCGCTCGAATGGCAAGGTAATCAGGCGCGCCCCATGTATAATGACTGAAAGACAATTGGGGTTTCAATCAGGGATATGGTAGCGGGATTCGCATGATCGGACTGGTTTTGGTGACCCACGGGACATTGGCGAGCGAATTTGTCGTCGCGATGGAGCATGTCGTTGGCCCGCAGAAACAAATAGCCACCATCTGCATCGGCCCGCGCGACGATATGGAATCGCGTCGCAGGGAGATATCGCAGGCGATCAATGAGGTCGACAGTGGCGACGGGGTCATCATCCTGTCCGACCTGTTTGGCGGCACACCTTCCAACCTCGCTATCTCCTTGCTCGAAGTCGGCAAGGTCGAGGTCATCGCGGGCGTCAACCTGCCCATGCTGATCCGCCTTGAAAGTGCGCGCAAGAATATGAGCGTTTCGGATGCGGTACTGGCAGCGCGCGATGCAGGGCGAAAATATATCAGCGTGGCCTCCGAGTTGCTGGAGGCATCCAGGTGAGCCGGGTCAGCCGCACACTCACCATCGTCAACCAAAAAGGCCTTCATGCGCGTGCGAGCGCTAAATTTGTTACTTTTGTCAGTCGCTTACCAGAAGGACTCAAGGTTCAAGTTGAAAAGGACGGGCAGTTAGTGACCGGAACCTCGATCATGGGCCTGATGATGCTGGGTGCCGCAAAGGGCAGCGAAATCACCTTGCACGTAGAGGGTGACGGATCGGATATGGCACTGGAAAAACTCGCCGGCCTGGTCACCGACGGCTTCGGCGAAGATTGATCCGATGCGCCGGGAAATTACCGGATTTTCCAATCCGCTGATCAAGCGGGTAAGATCACTGCGCGAAAAGAAACATCGCAAACGCGAAGGGCTGTTCCTGGCGGAAGGGCTTCGCATTTTGACAGAAGCACGCGAGGCGGGATTCCTGCCCGAAATGCTGTTCCGCTGCACTGATCGCGATGCCCATAGCCTTGAAATCGCGCTTGAGGGCGAAGTACTGGCGGCAGGCGGCGATGTGATTGAAACGAGCGCCGATATTCTTTCCAAGCTGTCGGGTAAGGATAACCCACAGACCGTCATCGGCGTGTTTCGGGAAACCGCGACGCCGCTCGAATCGCTCGACCGGAACAACGCGCAGATCTGGCTGGTGGCGCAGGCGATGCGTGATCCGGGCAATTTGGGCACGATGCTGCGGACGGGTGATGCGGTTGGGGCTGGCGGACTGATCCTGCTCGACGACTGCACAGATCCCTTCTCCGTCGAAGCCGTGCGCGCAAGCATGGGGGCGATTTTTACCCAGAAGCTGGTGCAGTGCCGCTGGGAGGAATTCCTGCCCTGGTTGCGCAGCGGTACCGGGCAATTGGTGGGCACCAGCTTGCAGACCGATATCGACTATCAGGAAGGCCGCTACGCTGCGCCTTGCTTCATCCTGACCGGCAATGAAGCGCAGGGTCTGCCGGAGAGTTACGAAGCCGAGTGCGACCTGCTCGTCAAGATGCCAATGCTGGGCAAGGCGGATAGCTTGAATGCTGCGGTGGCGACTGCGGTGATGGCCTATGAGGTGCTGAACCAGTTTAGGCGCGGCTGAACCGCCTCACTTTTCGTTCGACGCGATCGATCCCTGCTCGGCCTCGCTACCATAGCGAGGCAATGCCTCGATTTCCGGCACATCCTCAAGGTCGCGCTTTCCGGTTTCGATATTGAGCTCGGCAAATTTGCGGCCTGTGCTCATCACATTGCGTTCAAAACTGCCGACAAATTTATTATAGTTGTTGACGGCTGAAGACAGGCCGGAACCAACCGATTTCAAATGCCCTGCAGCAACGGCAATCCTGTCATACATTTCCTTGCCCAGCGCACCAATCTGCTTGGCCTCGCGCGCCAGCCCTTCCTGTCGCCATACACTTGCGACAGTGCGCGCAATCGCCACCAGATTGGTGGGCGTCGCCAGCAATACCCGCTTTTCAAAGGCATGATCCCACAGTGTCGGATCATGTTCGAGTGCAGCGGCGAGGAAATGCTCGCCGGGCACGAACATGATCACATAATCGGGCGCGTCGTCGAACTGGTCCCAATAGGCTTTGCGCGCCAGCCCTTCGATATGATTCTTCATTGAGGCGGTATGCCGCGACATCGCGATTTGCCGCGCGTCATCGTCATCGGCGTTGAAGCCATCCTGATAGTCGTTCAACGAAACCTTGGCGTCGATAACCAGACTACGTCCGCCGGGGATGCTTATGATGGCATCTGGTCGCAAACGCCCATCCTCAAATGTCACACTCGCCTCGGTTACAAAATCGACATGCTCTGAAAGGCCACAGCTTTCGAGGACATTTTTAAGCTGCTGCTCACCCCAGCGCCCGCGCGCCTTGGGGGCGTTGCGCAGCGAATTGACCAAGCGCGCAGCCTCGCTCTGTACCCGCTCCTGCCCTGCCCGCATCTGATCGATCAGGCCGGTAAGAGCGCCATAGGCCTCGGTACGCTCCTTCTCGATCTTGCCGACCTGCTCCTCATAGGCCTTCAATCGCTCCCCGACCGGCGCGAGCAATTGCTTCAAACGCTCTTCATTCTTCTCGCCCGCCTGATGGAAACGCTCGTCGGCGCGTTGCAAAAAGGCCTGCTGCGCTTCGCCGAGCAGCTTCTGCCCGATTTCGCCGAATTGGGAAGAGAGCAAATCTTTGGCTTCAGACAGCGCCTTCAACTGCTCGTCAAACCCGCGTTCGCGTTCCTCGAGCGAGGTTTCGAGCCTTGCCAGCCGATCCTTGGCCGCATCGCGTTCAACCACTACTTCGTCGAGCATGGCCCGCAATTGCAAGGTCGTTTCCGTACCTGCACGCGCCGCTTTACCGCCCATGAGCCAGCCAAGGCCAAGCCCTGCGAGCAGAGCAGCGACGACTACGAAAATGACAATCAACGGTTCCAAATCAAGCTCCAACAAAAGGAACGAATATGGAACATAGGCCGTAGCCGCGGCGCGTCAAGCGCTTTGCGCTGCAGCCCCGCGCGTTCGCTTCACTTTGGCGTAACTGACTACGCTCAGTGGGATCAGCCCTGCATAGACCAGACTTGCCGCAATCAACGCAACCCAGGGCGCTGAAATCAAAGCCGCGGCAAACAGCCCCACACCTGCCAGCGCCAGAAAGCGGAAGGAACGGCGGATACGAATCGACGACCAGCTGAAGGTTGCTACATTTGAAATCATCAAGGCCGCGCAGAGCAGCATCCACGGCCCAATGAGCCGATAGTCACGCGCCCATTCGGCACCAGTTTCGAGCCAGATTGTAAGTGGTAGCAGAGCCAACCCTGCGCCAGCAGGCGAAGGCACACCGGTATTGAATCCGGCGGATTTGTGCGGCTGATCATCGGCGTCGATCCGCGCGTTGAACCGCGCCAGCCGAAGCGCTGCACACAGCACAAAGAACAGGCAAATCGTCCAGCCGAAACGCGGCATATGCTGCAACGCCCAGCTATAGATGATCAACGAGGGAGTCGCCCCAAAGGCTATGACGTCGGATAGTGAGTCCAGTTCCGCACCGAAGCGGCTTTCGCCCTTCAGCATGCGGGCAATGCGGCCATCCATTGCATCCAATACGCCAGCGACAACCACGGACAGCAGGGCAGCATCCCAGATACCTTGCATGGCAAACCAGACGCCCGACAGGCCCGTGCACAATGCCATGGCTGTCACCGCATTTGGCGCGAGGGCGCGCAACGATATTCCCGGGCGAGGATTGCTATCGGTCATGATGCTGATGTCGTCTGCCGACTTTCGCCTGTCAATGGGCGATTGCGCGTAGATCCTGATCAACGCCGATTTCGGCGAGGATCGTTTCACCGGCGATGCAGCGTTGGCCTTTGATGATTCGCGGCGCGGTTCCGTGGGGCAGATAGACGTCAACCCGACTGCCAAAGCGGATCAGACCCACACGCTGTCCCGCGGCAACGACATCGCCTTCCTTCACAAAGGCAACGATGCGACGGGCGACAAGACCTGCAATCTGCGTGAAACCAATGCGCACACCGTCGGGGCGTTCGATCAGAAAATGCTGGCGCTCATTCTCTTCGCTCGCCTTATCCAGATCGGCGTTGAGGAATTTGCCCGCAATATAGGCAACGCGCTTGATCGTGCCCCTTATCGGCGTGCGATTAACGTGCACATCGAACACGCTCATGAAAATCGAGACGCGCGTCATCGGCTGATCGCCCAGCCCTGCCGGACCGGCGAGTTCCGGCGGCGGCAACACCTTTTCAATCAGCGTCACAAGACCATCGGCGGGCGAAACGATGAAACGATCATCAATCGGCGTTGCGCGGGCGGGATCACGGAAGAAAGCCAGAGTCCAGATGGTGATGCCAGCCATCGGCCAGGCGAGCGTTTCCCATGCCATGAAGGCAAAGATCGCCGTCACCGTCGCAGCGATGAGACCGAATTTGCGCCCTTCGGGATGAACCGGGGGAAAAGACCATTTTGCGACCCCGGTGCCCCGGTTTGTCAGTTCTTGCTTTGTCATTGTGCGCGCCTTCTAGGGCGAGAGGCGCGATGTTACAACTGTTAGCTGCGTACCAGCGTCCGGCGCAAGATTGTCGACAATCTGTTGACAATGCCCGATGCGCCCGCCAGCATTCCATCCATGCAATCCACATCGCTAAACCCAAATTCGACCAAGCCTTCAGCGGCAGAAATTGCCCGCACGGTAATCGAAGCGCTCGAAGCAGGCGAATTTGCCCCGGGCCAACGCATGGTCGAAGCCGATTTGTGCCTTCGTTTCGGTGTTGGCAGGCAGATTATTCGCGAAGCACTGCACCATCTGAACGCTTATGGTGTTGTCGCGCTAGAGCCTAACCGCGGCGCGCACATCATTCACGTAACGCGCGAACAAGCGGTGATGACGCTTGAACTGACTGAGCTTCTCTTCGGGTTGGTGTCACGCAGCGCTGCCCGACGCATCGCTGCCGGCTGCGATGCATCGCGTCTGTCGGGCGCAATCGAAGAACTTCTCGTCTCGGCACAATCCGACAACCCGGCCGACTATATGCGCGCGCGCCGTCATTTATTTGCCGCGCTGTCACACATTGCCGGCAACCCGGAATTGAGCCGGATCATGGAACAGGTCCGTGTCCATGTGATGCGCGCCCAATTCGGTTTTGCCGCATTCAAATCAGGCCATGCGCACGAATTGGCTGAGATTGGGCGGACTGTGCTGGCCGGAAATTCAGAAACCGCGGAGGAAATGAGCCGGACATATGTCCGCCGGATCCGCGAATTCCTGCAACAGATATAGAAATACGGAGAGAGGAAAAGCCATGGACTATGATCTTATCATTCGGAACGGCCTGATAGTGGACGGCAGCGGCAAGCCAGCTTTTTCAGGTGATGTAGGCGTCCGCGATGGAAAGATTGTGGCAGTCGGCACAGTCGATGGTGATGCCGCAAACGAGATTGACGCAGGCGGCAAGCTGGTCACGCCCGGCTTTGTCGACATCCACACCCATTTTGACGGTCAGGCGACTTGGGAAAACCGCATGGCGCCATCATCGAATCATGGCGTCACCACCGTGCTTATGGGGAATTGCGGCGTCGGCTTTGCGCCATGTCGCCCGCACCAGCGCGACATGCTGGTCAAGCTGATGGAAGGCGTCGAGGATATTCCAGAAGTCGTGATGGTCGATGGCCTGCCCTGGAACTGGGAGACCTTCCCCGATTATTTGAACGCGCTGGAACAACGCGAATTGGATGTTGATGTGGCAACCCAAGTTCCACATTCGGCGGTGCGCATCTTCGTGATGGGCGAACGCGCCGCAAGGCATGAACCTCCGACAGCAGACGATCTGGCGCAAATGCGGGCATTGGTGAAGGAAGCGATCGAGGCAGGTGCTTTTGGCGTAACCACATC
Source organism: uncultured Sphingorhabdus sp. (assembly GCA_937873665.1). Next base: position 63,839 of record CALMYW010000393.1, on the reverse strand, counting down.
ACGCAACATAATGCACCGGACACGCGCCGGCGAGCTTGCCCCCAGCCTTTATTCCGAATTTGACGAGCTTTGCGCGCTGATGGACGGGCTGGTCGAAGCCAAGGCAGGCGTTTTCCAGATGATCCCTGCCCCCGCAAACGATGCGGAGGAAGAGTTTGCGCTGCTGCGTGGACTGGCCGAGCATGGCAAGCGCCCGGTTTCGTTCACATTGCTCGACGTTCCCGGCCAACCCGGCGCCGGCTGGCGGTCAATGCTGCGCGGGCTGGAGAAGGCCCGGCAGGACGGCCTGCAGATGCGCGGTCAGGTTGCGCCTCGGCCGGTAGGTATGTTCTACGGCCTTGACCTCAGCCTGCATCCGTTCAGCTCGCACCCAAGCTATAAGAGCATCGCGGGACTGCCGCTGGCGGAGCGGGTTGCGAAAATGCGCGATCCGGAATTCCGCGCGCAGTTGCTGTCTGAAACCCCCGAAGACAGCAATCCCGTGACGCTTACGCTGATCAACGCCTTCCGCGCCACGAATGAATGGGAAGATGGTCGTCCGAACTACGAACCCAATCGCGCCAATAGCATGGAAGCGCGCGCGCAGGCAGCAGGGCAAAGCGTCGAGGAATTTGCTTATGACAGGCTGCTGCAGGACGAAGGCCGTCGGATGTTCTACCTGCCTGCGGCCAATTACACGGAGGGCAATCTTTCCGCCGTACGTGAAATGCTTGGCCATCCGGATACCGTCATGGCGCTTGCCGATGGCGGTGCGCATTACGGCCTGATCTGCGATTCCAGCTTCCCGACCTATTATCTGCAACGCTGGGCACGCGATGCCGCCGAAAATGAGCGCATCGATTTGCCGCTGGCAGTCGCCGAGTTGACCTCGAAAACGGCAGCGACCGTCGGTTTGACCGACCGCGGGCTGATTGCGCCGGGAATGAAGGCCGATCTCAATGTGATTGATTTCGACGCCTTGCAACTGCGAGTTCCGGAAATCGTCTATGACCTTCCGGCTGGCGGCAAGCGGATGCTGCAAAAGGTCGATGGCATCACCGCGACGATCGTCAACGGAAAGGTCACTTATCGCAATGGTGAGCCCACTGGCGAACTGCCCGGAAGGCTCGTTCGCCGCACCGCGATGGAGCTTGCCGCCTGAACATCGGCTGATGCTTTAGTTTGGTGGCCAATCGCCTGCCGCACAGGCAGTTGATTGGTCGTCAAACTTTGCTATGGCGCAGGCGCAAACAAAAGAGAATCCCCAAAGGAAAGCAGCTTCGTCATGGCAAAAATCAAGGTGAAAAACCCCGTCGTCGAACTCGATGGCGACGAAATGACCCGGATCATCTGGGAATGGATCCGCGAACGCCTGATACTGCCCTATCTCGACATCGACCTGAAATATTATGATCTGGGCGTCGAAGCCCGCGATGCGACCGACGACAAAATCACCGTCGATGCGGCGAATGCGATCAAGCAATATGGCGTCGGCGTCAAATGTGCGACGATCACGCCCGACGAAGCCCGTGTCGAGGAATTCAACCTCAAGAAAATGTGGAAGTCGCCCAATGGCACCATCCGCAACATCTTAGGCGGCGTCGTATTCCGCGAACCGATCGTGATCGAAAACGTCCCCCGCCTGATCCCTGGCTGGACCGATCCTATTGTTGTCGGTCGCCATGCCTTTGGCGATCAATATCGCGCAACCGACACGCTCATCCCCGGTCCGGGCACGCTGCGTCTCGTCTTTGACGGCGATGATGGCGAAAAACTGGACCTCGAAGTCTTCAAATTCCCGAGCAGCGGCGTCGCAATGGCGATGTACAACCTCGATGACTCGATCCGCGACTTCGCGCGCGCCTCGCTCAACTATGGCCTCAACCTTGGTTGGCCGGTGTATCTTTCGACGAAGAACACCATCCTCAAGGCCTATGACGGCCGCTTCAAGGATCTGTTCCAGGAAATCTTTGAAACCGAAGGCTTCAAGGAAAAATTCGCCGCCGCGGGTATTGTTTACGAACACCGCCTGATCGACGACATGGTGGCATCTGCGCTTAAGTGGAGCGGCAAGTTCGTCTGGGCTTGCAAAAATTATGATGGCGACGTCCAGTCGGATCAGGTGGCGCAGGGCTTCGGTTCGCTCGGTCTGATGACCTCCATCCTGATGACGCCTGACGGCAAGACCGTTGAGGCCGAAGCGGCGCACGGCACCGTTACCCGCCACTATCGCCAGCATCAGCAGGGCAAGGCGACCTCGACCAATCCGATTGCGTCGATCTTTGCCTGGACCGGCGGCCTCAAATTCCGCGGCAAATTCGATGACACGCCCGATGTGACGCGCTTTGCCGAAACCTTGGAGCAGGTCTGCATCGAAACCGTTGAAAGCGGCGCGATGACCAAGGACCTTGCCATCCTGATCGGTCCCGATCAGGCGTGGATGACGACCGAGCAATTCTTCGAAGCGGTTCGCGCCAATCTCGAAACAAAAATGGGCAGCTGGCAGTAATTTGCTGACATCGGCGGCTTGCTCCCCTTAAGAAGGGGCATGGCCGCCGAACTCCATACCGAAGGATTGAACAACGCGCTCGTCATATTGGGCGCGGCGGGGATTGTTATTCCAGCATTCGCCCGGTTGCGGATCACCCCAATTATCGGATTCCTGCTGGTCGGTGTTCTGGTCGGCCCCATGGGTCTCGGCTCGCTTGCAGCGCAATATCCGTGGTTACGCTGGATAACCATTTCCGACACTGCCGAAATCACCCGCATCGGTGAATTTGGCATCATCCTGCTGCTGTTTGGTATTGGGCTAGAGCTTTCGTTCCGCAGGCTTTGGCGGATGCGCAAGCAGGTGTTCGGGCTGGGTGCCGCCGAATTGTTTGGGGGCGCTATTTTGATTGGCGGCGCGTTGTTTGCCGTTGGCTACAACGCCACCGAAGCTATCGGGCTTGGTCTCGCACTCTCGCTGTCTTCTACAGCATTGGTTCTGCCAATTGCAGGCACAACGTCCTCTGTGGGCCGCTCTGCATTCGCCATGCTGTTGTTTGAGGATCTGGCGATTGTGCCAATCATCTTTGTCCTCGGCGTGCTTGGCCCGCAGGCAGCAAGCGGTGGCGGATGGGATGCGTTGTTTTCGGTGGCGTGGCAGGGACTGTCAGTGATCGTCGTGATGCTAGTTGCGGGCCGATATCTGCTTCCGCCGCTGTTCGGGCAGGCTGCACGCACCAAAAGCCCGGAATTGTTCATCGCAGCAACGTTGCTGGTCGTCATATTGTCGAGCCTCGCTACTGCTGCGGTTGGTCTTTCCCCCATCGTAGGCGCGTTGATAGCTGGCTTGCTGATCGCAGAAACCGATTATCGCGGCGAAGTTGAAACGGTGGTCGAACCCTTTAAAGGGCTGGCGCTAGGTGTTTTCCTAATCAGCATCGGCATGCAGATCGATATTGGATTCATTCTGTCCAATTGGGAAAGGCTGGCAGCGGCGGTAGTTGCTGCTGTTGTCATCAACGCCTTTGTTGTTGGCAGTCTGCTGAAATTTGCGGGGGCTCGGCCGGGCGTTGCGACCGAAACTGGACTTTTGATGGCCAGCCCGTCCGAAACGACCTTGATCGTTTTGGGGGCCGCCAGCGCGGCGCAAATCATCGATCCCGAAACCGCCCGGTTCTGGCAAGTCGCAACCGCGATCGGACTGCTGATTACACCGATTTTGGCGCGTATTGGCCATGATATTTCCCGCCGCATCCAAGTGCGATCTAGCGGACTGGCATTGGAAGAAGAGATCAACTCAAACGCCGAACCGCGCACAGTCATTATCGGTTTCGGCCGTGTGGGGCAGTTGGTTGCGGAAATGCTGCAAGCGCATGACCAGCCCTATATCGCGGTCGAGCATAATGTGGACGCAGTCGTGGCTGCGCGGCGTGATGGCTATAATGTCATTTTTGGCGATGTCGGAAAGCCGCAGACATTACACCGTCTGCATCTGGATACCGCAAAGGCGCTGGTTTTGACGATGAATGATCCTGTCCTGGCGGCAAAGATGGTGAAGCGTATTCGCGCGCAATTTGCCGATCTCACCATCGTCGCCCGCGCCCGCGACGCAGATCATGCCGCAGAACTCTATCTGGCCGGGGTTAGCGATGCGGTACCCGAAACGCTCGAAAGCTCGCTTCAGCTGTCAGAGGCAGTTCTTGTCGATCTCGGCATTGCGATGGGACCGGTGATCGCATCCATCCATGAAAAGCGCGACGAATTCCGTCGCGCCATCAAAGAGGCCGGGGAGCTGGAAGAAGCCCCCCGACTCAAATTACGCAGCAGGCTCAGCCAGCAAGTGCAGCCTTGATCGCATCCAGCCCGGCCTGCGCCTGATCGCTACCGGCAGGGCCACCGCCCTGCGCCATTTCCGGACGACCACCTCCGCCCTGCCCGCCCATGGCGGTGGTGGCGGCGCGAACGAGATCGGGTGCAGCAAATTTGCCGGTCAATTCGGGCGAGACAGCGACAACGACGGTATTGGCATTTTCGTTGGCAGCAATGATTGCCACCACGCCGCCACCCAAGGCCTTCATCTGTTCGTCGGCCAGCCCGCGCAAAGCTTTGGGCTCAATGCCTGGGATGACCTGTCCCATGAAATTGGTGTCGCCCAGCTTTTCGGCTTCGGCCTTGGGCCCACCGCCACCAGAAAGCGCAAGCTTGGTTTTGGCGTCCGATAGTTCCTTTTCGAGCGTGCGACGTTCTGCGAGAAGGGTTTCGACCCGCGTTGTCACTTCATCAGGTGCTGTTTTCAGTAATGAAGCGATGTCCTTCAACTGGCTTTCACGGCGCGCAAGATGCTGGCGAGCTGCCTCGCCAGTAAGCGCCTCAATACGGCGGATACCGCTCGCGACAGCGCCTTCAGAAACAATCGTCATCAGTGCGATATCGCCGAGCGCATTGACATGGGTGCCGCCGCACAATTCGACCGAATAATTGGCTCCCTCAACCTCTCCCATGCTGAGCACGCGGACTTCGTCGCCATATTTTTCGCCAAACAGCGCCAGCGCGCCTGCCTCGACTGCTTGGTCGGGTGCCATCAAGCGGGTGGTCACCGCCGTGTTTCGGCGGATCTGCGCATTGACCTCGGCCTCGATGTCGGCAATTTCTTCCGGCGTCACAGCCTGATTGTGCGAAAAGTCGAAACGCAGGCGATCCGGTGCAACCATGCTACCCTTTTGCGTCACATGGCTACCCAAGCGATTGCGCAGCGCCGCATGCAGCAAGTGTGTGGCACTGTGGTTCGAACGGAGCGTATCACGGCGCACGGTATCGATCTTTAGCTGGACGACATCGCCCACCTTCACTTCGCCGGCGTCGACGGTCATTTGATGCGCATGCAGGCGGCCGAGCGGCTTCGAGGTGTCAGTGACAGTCGCTGCAAAGCCCGACAAGCTCGAAATTGTGCCAGCATCGCCCATCTGACCACCGCTTTCGCCATAAAAGGGCGTCTGGTTGGTGATCAATGTCACGCTGTCACCAGCTTTGGCGGATTGTACTTCAGCGCCATCCTTGACGAGTGCAACAACTTGCCCCTCGCCTTCGGTCGCGGTGTAACCGGTGAATTCGGTCGAACCGACGCGCTCAGCAATATCGAACCAGACCTCATCCGAAGCCTTTGCGCCCGAACCCTTCCACGCGGCGCGCGCCATCGCTTTCTGGTTGTCCATAGCGGCATCGAAGCCGTCACGGTCGATACCAAAGCCTTGCGCGCGGAGTGCATCTTCGGTCAAGTCATAAGGGAAGCCGAAGGTGTCGTAGAGCTTGAACGCGGTTTCACCCGCCAGCACATCGCCCGCCTTCATGCCACCGGTTGCCTCGTCAAGCAGCCTCAATCCCTTGTCTAGCGTACGGCGGAACTGGGTTTCCTCCTGTTTCAGCGTCGCTTCGATCAGTGGCTGGGCGCGCAGCAGCTCCGGATAAGCCGCCCCCATTTCGGCGGCCAGACTGCCGACCAGACGGTGCATCAAGGGCTCTTTCGCGCCCAGCAGATGCGCGTGGCGCATCGCGCGGCGCATGATGCGGCGCAGCACATAGCCGCGCCCCTCGTTCGATGGCATAACGCCATCGGCCAGCAGGAAGCTGGTCGAACGCAGGTGATCCGCGATCACACGGTGACTCGCCTTCTGCTCGCCTTCTGCCTTGGTTCCGGTCAGCTCTTCCGACGCTGCAATGAGCGCCTTGAAGGTATCGGTATCATAATTGTCATGCACACCCTGCAGCACGGCGGCGATGCGTTCCAGCCCCATGCCGGTGTCAATCGACGGCTTGGGTAACGGAATGTCGGTTCCATCATCCTGTCGCTCGAACTGCATGAAAACGAGGTTCCAGATTTCGACGAAGCGGTCGCCATCCTCGTCCGGGCTTCCCGGCGGACCACCGAAAATATGCTCGCCATGGTCGTAAAAGATTTCGCTGCAAGGGCCGCAGGGGCCGGTATCGCCCATCGACCAGAAATTGTCGCTGGTCGGTATACGGATGATGCGCTGCTCCGGAAGTCCGGCAATCTTCTTCCACAGATCAAAGGCTTCATCATCGGTGTGATAGACCGTTGCCGTCAGCTTGTCGGGGTTCAGGCCCCAGACCTTGGTCAGCAACGTCCAGGCATGGCTAATCGCCTGTTCCTTGAAATAATCGCCAAAGGAGAAATTCCCGAGCATTTCAAAGAAGGTATGGTGCCGGGCGGTGTAGCCGACATTGTCGAGATCATTATGTTTCCCGCCTGCACGCACGCATTTCTGGCTCGATGCAGCACGCGGGGTTTCCCGGGTTTCAAGGCCCGTGAACACATTCTTGAACGGCACCATACCGGCATTGACGAACATCAATGTCGGGTCGTTATAGGGCACTAGCGGTGCAGACTGCACCACATCATGTCCGGCATTGCCGAAATAGTCGAGGAAGCCGCGGCGGATATCGTTTGTTGAAGTCATAGCAGCCGCGACTTAGGCGACGGCAAAGCGTGCTGCAAGCCGGATATATCGCTTAGCGTCAGCGATTATGCATAAGCGTAGGGCCCGCCCTTTTCGAGCGCGGTCTTCCAGGTCGGCAAAGCATGGATTTTCTCGACATAGGCAGTCAGCTTTGGCTTGTCCCCTGCCCAACCCATTTTGACCGCTGCTTCAGCTGGGAAGCTGACCATGATGTCAGCGCCCGTCATGCTGTCGCCAACCAGCCAGCCAGATGGCAGCAAGCGGTCTTCGATGTAGCGGAAATGGCTTTCGAGCTGCTGGTCGATGCGCGGGCGCAACGGCGCGGCGGCGTCACCGAGCCGGGCTGTATAGAGATTGAGCAGCATCGGCGTCATCGCCGAACCCTCCGCAAAATGGATCCATTCGAGATAACGGATATGATCGTCGGTTCCGCGCGCAGGAACCAAATGCCCGCCGCCATGACGCTCGCACAGATACTCCACGATTGCCGCCGATTCATAGACGATATGGCCATTGTCATCGATGACCGGCGACTTGCCCAGAGGATGAACGTCAAGCAGTTCGGGCGGCGCAAGGTTGGTAACGGCATCCCGCTGATGATGGACGATGTCGTAATCGACCCCGAGTTCCTCCAGCAGCCACAGTATGCGTTGTGAGCGGCTGTTGTTCAGGTGGTGGACTTTCAGGGTCATATCTCTCTCCTCGTTTAATTCTTATGTGCTGTGACGATCCAGGCTGCCGCCGCAAAGCGGACTGCGCCGTCGTACAGATTTGCCTCGGCAAGATCGCGCAGGCGACCGAGAAAGGCGGTACGGGCTTCGCCCTCAAGCATCCTGATGGCGCGCGCGGCGGGGCCAATATGGCCGAAAAAATCTAGCGCATCTGCAACAGGATCTTCGCCGCTGCCCGCGACATAATCGAAATCGACGGGTTCAAAGCCGACATCCGTCCATCCAGCTACGGAAAGGATGCCTTTCACACGCTCCGGATCTGCAAAGGCGAATGGTCCGGGCGCATGCGGATCACCGGATGGTGCCGAAGGCACAAGAGCTGCGATATTGGTCGCCCAGGCATTTTCAGCCGGCGCCCGAAAGCAGGAAAAGACCATTTGCGCATTTGCTGCTGCACTTACCGCCAGATTGGTGAAGGCGGCAACCGGAGCGTCGAAAAACATCACACCGTGGCGGGATATGTAGAGGTCCGGGATGAAGGACGGGTCTTGCCATACAGACGCATCGGCCACTCCAAAGTTGAGATTGGACCTACCCTTCGCTCGTTCTGATGCAGCCGCTAACAAGTCCGCTGAAATATCCAGCCCAAGCACATGCCCGTCGGGTCGGGCATCGGCGATCTTGATCGACAGTTCACCTGCCCCACAGCCTATGTCGGCTATTTTCCCGGCATGGTCACTTACCAATATGCGCTCCACCAACCGCTCGGTCAGAGGGGAGAACGAACGGTCGGTACGCTGCCATTGCCGCGCCCAACTGGTGCCAACCTGTCCTTGCCATTCCATCTTGTCTGTCATGCTGATGACCCTAGTCGCGACAGCAAGCGGTGCAACCCATTTTGCACTTGCGACTCAGGTGGGATAGGCGCAGCATCTGTTGGTCAGGGACTGGCAAATACGCCTCGGCCATATCCCCCGATCCGGTCCTGACCTATTTGCCAGCCCCTGATGTTTTTGTTGCGCGTTGGCGCACATCCAACGCTGAAGGCTGCGCCGGCACGCTCCGCTTGAACAAGAGGAGACGAATGATGGCAAGCACCACCAAAGGAGCAAAAGTCACAGGCGTAAGGGCCGTGGCCCTGGTTGGACCCACCGGGGCCGGTAAAACCAGTCTGGCTGAAGCAATGCTATTCGCATCGGGCGCGATTTCCCGGCTTGGGTCGGTAGAGGCCGGAACCACAGTGGGCGATTCAAGCCCGGAGGCACGTGCACGGCGCGGATCAACTGAGATCAACCTGACCCGCTTCGAATATCTGGGCGACAAATTCGCGATTATCGACACGCCAGGCGCGGTCGGCTTTGCAGCCGATGGCTATGCCGCGCTGGGCAGCGCCGACATGGCAATCGTCGTCGTTGACCCGGAGCCGGAACGCGCCGCCTTGGCCGAGCCCATATTGCGGCGCCTTGATGCCTTGGGCATCCCGCACGCGGTTTTCGTCAACAAGATTGATGCAGCGCGCGGGCGCATCCATGACCTGCTTGAAGCGATGCAGCCGATGAGCGGCGCACCTTTGGTTGCCCGGCAAATACCGATCCGCGAGGGTGAAAAGATCACCGGCTTTGTCGATATCGCGCTCGAACGTGCGCACCGCTATGTGCCGGGCAAGGAGAGCGAGCGGATCGACATTCCGGCAGACCTTGCAGAACGCGAAGCCAGCGAGCGGTATCATATGCTCGAAACGCTAGCCGATCATGATGACGAGTTGCTCGAAACCCTGCTGATGGACGAACAGCCCAGCCTTGATCGCGTGCTCAAGGATTTGACGGACGAGGCGCGGGCCGGATGGGTAGTGCCGGTGATGTTTGGCTCGGCGCTGAACGGATTTGGCGTCCACCGCTTACTCAAAATGCTGCGTCACGAAGCACCTGCTGTGGAACTGGCTGCACAGCGACTGGGCACCAACGGCAAGGGCGTTCACGTGTTCAAAGTAGCAAATGGTGGCGCGGTTGGTCGGCTGGCGCTGGCGAGGGTTTTGGGCAATGGCCTGAGCGAAGGCGCGGACTTGACCGAAGACATCCGGGCTGGTGCATTATTTGCCCTTCAGGGGGACAAGACCAACAAACTGACTGCTGCCGAGGCCGGAGACATTGTTGCAATTGCAAAAGCTGATGCGGCGCAGGCTGGCATGATCTTCGGCAGATCCGGCGACAACGGCTCGGAACAATTGATTGACCTCCCGCCGCGTAATGCCACGATCGCTCTGCGCGCGAAGAACCGGCAGGATGATGTCAAGCTCTCGACAGCATTACACAAATTGGTCGAGGAAGACCCGGCGCTCGAATGGACGCAGGATGATTCCAGCCATGAAACATTGCTGCGCGGGATCAATGACGAACATCTCAATGTCACGCTGCAACGGCTCAAACGGCGCTACGGCGTCGATGTCGAGACACATGCCCCTAGAATCGCCTATCGGGAATCGATCCGCAAAGGCGTGACCCAGCGTGGTCGGCACAAGAAGCAGTCGGGTGGGCATGGCCAATATGGTGATGTTGTGATCGAGGTCCGTCCACTGCCGTGCGGTTCGGGATTTGTCTTTGAAGAGAAGATTTCGGGCGGTGTAGTGCCAAAACAGTGGATACCCGCTGTAGAAGCCGGCGTGCGCGATGCCATGCAAAAAGGCCCACTGGGTTTTCCTGTGGTCGACGTGGCTGTGACTTTGGTCGATGGCAGCTATCACTCGGTTGACAGTTCCGAACTGGCTTTCCGATTGGCAGGCAAGCTGGCGATGAGCGAGGCGCTGGCACAGTGCCAGCCTTATTTGCTGGAACCGGTCGTACGTGTCGCCATTGCATCGCCGCCGGGAACGGGTTCCAAAATGGGTTCGGTCGTGTCGTCACGGCGCGGGCAGATTTTGAATCTGGGCGCGCATCCCGATTGGCAGCGCTGGGACATGGTTGAGGCGCATATACCTATGGCCAGCCTCAACGGACTTGACGCCGAGCTACGTTCGCTGAGTCAGGGGCTCGCTACCTTTACAGCGGAATTCGACCATCTATCCGAACTGTCCGGTAAGCTGGCCGATGATGTGGTGAAACAGGCAACGCTCGAACCAGCCTGAAGCGCCACAAATAAATTGGCCCGCCCCGGGGTGGTCCAGGGCGGGCCGGTTGCGCACCGATCAGGCGTGGTGCGCTATCGGCTCCTTGGGAGAGAGCCTTGGGGGTTAGTTGACGCTCATTCGTCGATTTCGCCGCTATCCTCATCGTCGGCACTGGGGCCAACCATCATTTCCTCGGCCACCTCGTCGGTCTTGTTACGGATCGACGCCTCGAGCTTCGCAGCCATTTCAGGATTTTCCTTGAGCCAGATTTTGGCGTTCTCACGGCCCTGCCCGATGCGGATCGAGTCATAGCTGAACCAGCTACCCGATTTCTCGACAAGCCCCGCCTTGACGCCGATATCCAGCAACTCACCGGTCTTCGAAATGCCTTCGCCATACATGATGTCGAACTCAACCTGCTTGAACGGTGGAGCCACCTTGTTCTTGACGACCTTCACCCGGGTGGTGTTGCCAACAATATCTTCCCGATCCTTGATCTGGCCGGTACGGCGAATGTCGAGACGGACCGAGGCGTAGAATTTGAGCGCATTTCCGCCGGTTGTGGTTTCAGGCGAACCATACATCACGCCGATCTTCATGCGGATCTGGTTGATGAAGATCACCATGCAATTCGAACGGCTGATTGACCCGGTAATCTTGCGCAATGCCTGCGACATCAGACGGGCCTGCAAACCAACATGGCTGTCGCCCATCTCGCCTTCGATTTCAGCCCGCGGTACCAAAGCCGCCACCGAATCGATCACGAGAATATCGACCGCATTCGAGCGCACCAGCGTATCGGCAATTTCGAGCGCCTGTTCGCCGGTATCAGGCTGCGAAACGATGAGGTTGTCGATATCGACCCCCAGCTTCTTCGCATAAGCCGGATCGAGCGCATGTTCGGCGTCGATGAAAGCCGCCGTCCCGCCAGCCTTCTGCGCTTCGGCAATGGCGTGCAAAGTCAGTGTTGTTTTGCCCGAGCTTTCCGGGCCGTAAATTTCGATGACGCGCCCTTTGGGCAGGCCACCAATACCAAGCGCGATATCCAGACCCAGCGAACCTGTAGAAATCGCCTCGATCTGGATCGCCTCACGACTGCCCAGCTTCATTGCCGATCCCTTGCCGAAAGCACGATCAATCTGGGCTAGCGCAGCTTCGAGCGCGCGTTCACGTTCTGCGTTATTCATGTTTTTTGCCTGATCCCCATTAATGACTTTAAGACTTGCTGCCATTGTTCCACTCCTTGGATAGCGTGTTCGGTTCCGATATTCTCACCACCAGAACATTACCGGAACTGACGATTATGTATCGCCTTTGTTCTCATAGAACAAGAGTGGAACAGTAAATTAAATTCTTTTATATTCAATACCTTCACTTTTTAAGAGCATTTTTCACTGCCTCAGCAATCTGCTGCACCGAAAATGGCTTGGGCAGGAAGTGCACATTGTCGAGATTGATTGACTGCCGTAATTGCTCTTCGGCGTAACCCGACATGAACAATATGCGCACGTCACCATAATCGGCACGCAATTTCCGCGCCATTGCCGGCCCATCCATATTGGGCATCACAACATCGGAAACGATGAGGTCATAGCGCTTGCCATCGGCAAAATGCTGCAACCCTTCCTCGCCATCGCGCGCCGTCTCGACAACATAGCCCTGCCGCGTCAGCGCACGTTCGGCAACTGCGCGCACCATATCCTCATCCTCAACAAGCAGGATTGTGGCATTGCCCCACATCTCTTCGGGTTCGGGAGCCGCTGCCTCTTGCTTCACAGATGGAGGTGCCGAAACGCTGCCCGAATAAGTCGGGAGGTAAATGTCAAAGCGGGTACCCTTGCCGATTTCGGAATCGGCAAAGATGAAACCACCCGACTGCTTCACGATGCCGTAAACGGTGGACAGGCCGAGACCGGTCCCCTTCCCCACTTCCTTGGTTGTGAAAAAGGGCTCGAAAATCTTGCCCAAATGTTCTTTGGCGATGCCTGTGCCACTGTCCGATACCGACAACAGCGCATATTCCCCAATCGGCAGTATCTCGCTGCGCATCGCACGCACATCTGAAGGTGAAACCGGCTTTGTTTCGATGCGGAGTGTACCACCTTTGGGCATGGCATCGCGTGCGTTCACGCCTAAATTGATGATCACCTGTTCCAACTGACCCGGATCGGCGCGCACCGCACCAATCCCGCGCATATGGTTCACCTCCAGCTGGACGCTCTCGCCCAGAAGGCGTTTGAGGAGGTGTGAAACCTCCGCAACTACGTCGGGCAATTGGAGGATCTGCGGTCGTAACGTCTGTTGGCGTGAGAAAGCGAGCAATTGCCGTGTCAGGCTGGCAGCACGGTTGGAGTTGTTCTTGATTTGCTGGATATCATCATAATCACTGTCGCCTGGAGGATGGCGTAACAGCATCAGATCGCAATAACCGATAATCGCGGTCAGGATATTGTTGAAATCATGCGCAACCCCGCCGGCCAACTGCCCCACCGCCTGCATCTTGGTGGCCTGTGCCACCTGCCGCTTGAGCTTGGTTTCTTCGCTATTGTCCTTCAGACCAAGCAGCACGGCAGCACTGCCAAAGCCACGCAGACCCGCGATAGAAAGTGCAATCGCTTCGTCAGGCTGGTCTTTCAGCCGGACAGCAATATCTCCCGACATCGACTGCCCACCGGCATAACGCCGCACTGTATCCGAAACCGCGGCTTTATCTTCAGGAACAACAAGATCGCCCGGATAAGGCGGCAGCTTTTCATGCTCTACCCCTGCCACACGCATGAAAGCATCATTGGCAAAGAGGAAGCGCCCATCCCGATCTACAAGCGCCAGCCCGAGCGGCAGATTCGAAAGTAATTGTTCGACATGCACCTGGCCCGCGCTGTCTGCCACACCGCGCCCGTCATCGTCTATCGCGAGCAAAACGGCGGCCCCTTCTGCTCCATCGTTCGCCAACGGAACGTGCAGCAACCGCACTGGAGATGCATGTTTGCCTTCGCGCGTGAAATAGACGCTGCCCTTGTCGTCTACATGCAGCAATGCCGCACATTCCCGGTTGGATATATTGGCAGTTTCGCTGCCAGCCGCGCGCAAGGCAAAAGCCGGGTTTGAAGATCGGATGCGGCCCTCGGGGCCCACGGTCACAGCCATCACACCCGCCATGGCTAACGCCCGTCCGATTCGTCCGCCGACCAAATCAATCGCCTGCGCCTCGATGCTCAGCGTTTCCACCGGGGCAAAGCGCCACAGCAAAAATTCGTCCGCCGCGCCGGTTCGCATTACTTCGACCCGATAATTTGTTCCGCGCTTTGCAATCGCGTCGATATGGGCCCGGCCGTCGCGCCAGGCTGTGCGGCCAGCCTTGAGCAGCAACTCACGCTCAGCCTCACCAAGGCCTAAATCGGGCGGAGCCTGCAGCCCTTCGAACCAGAGGTTGAAACGGCCATTGGCACAAAGCAGACGTCCTGCCCGGTCGCTCACGGCTACAGCTGCACGATCCAGTTCGATAGCAGAATAGGTGACAGACCAATCAGGGGGGGCGGTTTCGCTTTCCTTGGCTGCCGGTCGCTGGATACGAGAAGCAACCAGCAAAAATCCACCAAGGCCGATCAAGCCAGCAGCGGTAACTGCCAACATCATTGCATCGCCCGTAACTATCCAGACAAGCAATAATGACAGCGCGACGGACGCTGCAATTATGCCAAGATGCAGTCTGTCGGCGTCGGCAGCCTCGCCACCTTCGCGTCCCGTTTTCCCGAATTGCGAAGTTGGAAGGCTGCCAGCCAATTTAGGGTTCCTTGTTTACCAGATGCGAACGCGTGCCCCCGGTGCGAGGTACAGTTTCTGTCCTTCTTTCGGCTGGAACGCCTCATACCATTTGTCAAGGTTGCGTACCACCCAGACCCGCTGTTCGGATGGGCTGTGCGGGTCGGTTATCAACCGGTTTCTGAGATTGGCCTCGCGATAGTTGCGCCGCCACACCTGCGCCCAGCCCAGAAAGAAGCGTTGATCACCTGTATATCCATCAATCACCGGCGCCGCTTTCCCGCCCAGTGAGGCCTTGTAAGCTTCATAAGCAACGGTCAAGCCGGCCAGATCACCGATATTTTCGCCAAGCGTGAATTCGCCTTTCACATTAGCGCCGGGGAAGATTTCATAGGCGTCATATTGCTTGATCAGGGCTTCGCTCGCTTTCTTGAAAGCAGCTACGTCGGTTTCGGTCCACCAATCCGACAGACGACCATTCTGGTCATATTTCGAACCTTGGTCATCGAAATGGTGGCTGATTTCGTGACCGATAACGGCACCGATGCCGCCATAGTTGATCGCCGGATCGGCCTTTGGATCAAAGAAGGGCGGTTGCAAAATCGCGGCCGGAAAGACGATTTCATTCATGCTGAAATTGGCATAGGCATTGATCGTCTGTGGCAGCATGCCCCATTCCCAGCGGCGGATGGGTTGACCTAGCTTACTGATATTGTCGGCAAAACCGAATTCATTGGCTCGCATGGCATTGCCGAAAGCATCACCTTTCACGATCTTCAGCTTGGCGTAGTCATGCCACTGATCGGGATAGCCAATCTTGGTCGTGAAATTGGCTAGTTTTTGTTTCGCCTTGACCTTTGTTTCGGGCTGCATCCAATCGAGCCCCTCGATGCGACGTCCCATTGCAGCCACAACGTTGCGGACAAGCTCATTCGCTGCAGCCTTGGTCTCGGGTGGGAAATATTGGGCGGCGTAAGCTTTGCCGATTTCATCGGTCAACGCGCCTTCGACGAAACCGATACCGCGTTTCCAGCGCGCCTGTTGCTGCGGCGTTCCGGCTAATGCCGTTCCGTAAAAAGCGAATACCGTGTCGTCGACAGACTTGGGTAACGCGCCTGAATAATTGGCAAGCGCAGCAACAAGCATCTGGTCCTTGAAAATGCCGATATCCGAATCGGCAAAGATCTTGGCGGTTCCGGCAACGGCGCTTGGCTGGGCGACCAGCACATCGCTGATTTTCGGGCTGATTTTCGTAAGCATTGCCGACATGCCAATTTGCGGAGCCAGCGCATCAAGTTCGGCTAGTGACAATTTGTTATAAACCTTGGTCGCATCCGAACTTTCTTCGCGCGTCCACTGCACTTCGGCGATCTTCTTTTCAGTTTCGAAAATGGCGTTGGCTCGCGCTTCGGCATTTTTTTCACCGGCATGCATCAGCATTTTTGTGAGATAGGATTTGTACGCGGTTCGAATTTCTTCAAACTTCGGATTATCGACCAGATACATGTCGCGGTCGGGCAATCCCGTTCCGCCCTGAAAAATCTGGAAGATATAGGCGTCAGGATTCTTGTCGTCCTGACCGACAAATCCGCCAAACAGTGCGCCTACACCCTTCGGTGCCAAAGTCGGCAAA
Source organism: uncultured Sphingorhabdus sp. (assembly GCA_937873665.1). The sequence goes on along the minus strand of CALMYW010000393.1, from coordinate 47,729 downwards.
AGCGCTTCGAACTGTTTGTGCGTTTTAACCGCACGAACCTGCTTCAGGATGGACTGGATTGGCGCGAGCCCCTTTTTCTCGATCGCCGCTTCGTCAAGATAGGTTGCGTAAGCGACACCCATCTTGCTTTTGGGATCTTTGGCGGCTGCTTCCAGCAGGCCCTTCACTCGCTCCTTCGATAAATCGTCAAGCTTGGTGAACATGCCATAATTGGATTTGTCCGCAGGAATTTCGGTCGTTTTCAGCCATTCGCCATTGGCAAATAGATAAAAATTGTCACCCGGCGCGGTAGCGCGATCCATGCCCTTTTCATCGAAACCGAAGGTACCAAGTTCAGGTCCTTCATTGGCAGCGGTGGTTTCCCCTGCAGTATTTGCTACGGCAGGCGAAGCAGCGGCTATGGCTGAAAGCGAAACGCTAGCGATCACCGCCAGCTTCCTGAATGAAATCATCGTTGAAAACTCCCCAGTTGGAAACGAGTCCGTTCCGACTCGCAATGGGGACAACTAACCAGAATATCGGATCAAATTAATGCCCTGATCCACCAGTGGCATGTGCCTTCGACCGACGACGCCATTTGCTGCCAATCCGCCAGCGCCAAAACCATGCAGCAACCAGATAGCCGATAGCGGCGCTCACCACCGAAATCACTGCCAATCCGACCACCATGGCCGGCGCAGCGTCTGAAAGCAGCCAGGTTAGCCATTCGGAAATAGGTGCGCCAGCGTCAATGAGCTTCTGAAACTGGAAAATATCCGCTTTCAAATGCAGCAAACCATTTCCAACATAGACTGACGCAGCCAATATGAAAGGTGTGGTTGCGGGCATGCTGAGAAAGGTCATAGCCGCGCCCAAGGGAATGTTAGCCCGCACAGGAAGCGCTAAAAGCGCAACCCCGACAATTTGTACGCCCGGGATCAAAAGGAAAATGCCTACCAGCAACCCCAACGCGACGCCGCGCGGCACCGATCGGCGGGTAAAACGCCAAAGTGCAGGATGGAAAACACGGTGAGCAAATGGACGCAAGAATCGGCTCCGCTCGAAACTCTCCCGAGACGGTGCCTGTTCATGGATCCACTTCGTCAAACCGTTCATCCGCGTTCCCGCATTATCCTTCCCTGTTCGCGCTTCCAGTCGCGTTCTTTTTCGGTCGCCCTTTTGTCCGGCGCTTTCTTGCCTTTGGCGAGGGCCAGTTCGACCTTCGCTCGCCCACGACTGTTAAAATATATGGACAGTGGAACCAATGTCATCCCCTGCCGGGCCACTGCGCCGTGTAATTTATTAATCTCGCGGACATTAAGGAGCAATTTACGGGGCCGCTTGGGTTCATGGTTGAACCGGTTTCCGTGGCTGAATTCTGGGATATTGGCATTCACCAGCCAGATTTCGCCGCCGTCCTTCACTTCAGCATAGCTCTCCGCGATCGATCCTTCGCCGAACCGCAGCGATTTTACCTCGGTGCCGGTGAGCGCGATCCCGGCCTCATATTTATCCTCGATATGGTAATCATATCGCGCGCGCCGGTTTTCGGCGACGACTTTGGTCTTCTGAAATGCTTCGGGTTTGGGGCGGGCCATCAAATCAGTCCTGCGATCTCCAGCGCCGCATCGACGGTCGCCTTGCTGGCGGCCGATGCAGGAATGAGCGGCAGGCGCATCTCCTCGGGGAAGCCCTGTATGACCCGCGTCATTGCATATTTGACCGGCCCGGGCGATGCATCAGTAAACAATGCTGTATGAAGAGGATGGAGGCGATCATTCAGTTCGCGCGCCAACTGATAATCACCATTAGCGCAGGCCGACTGGAATTCGGCACACAGTTTTGGCGCCACATTTGCTGTTACCGAAATGCAACCGACTCCGCCTGCAGCATTGAACGCCAGGGCCATGTCGTCATTGCCTGACAATTGACAGAAGTCGACGCCGCACCCCAGGCGGTGCTCCCCGACACGGGCAATCTGTCCACTCGCATCCTTCACACCGACAATAGTCGGTATTTCGGCCAGTCGTGCCAGCGTTGCAGGCTGGATGTCAGTCACAGTGCGCGCGGGAACATTATAGACAATGATAGGAAGATCGCTTTTCTCCGCAAGATGCGCATAATGGGCGTAAATTCCGTCCTGATTGGGTCGATTATAGTAGGGCGCGACGACGAGCGCAGCGGCTGCTCCTTCCGCCTTCGCAAATTCCATGTGGCGCACAGCGGTCGCGGTATCGTTCGAGCCGCACCCTGCGATAACGGGAACGCGCCCGGCGGCCTGTTCAATGCAGATTGAAATAACCCGATAATGCTCGTCAAACGACAAGGTCGGTGCTTCACCAGTCGTTCCGCACGGGACAAGTGCAGACGAACCCTGCTCGATTTGCCAATCCACCAGCGCACGAAAATGCGACTCGGAAAACGTTCCGTCGCAAAAAGGAGTCACCAGAGCCGGTATTGAGCCCGTAAACATGGAAATCGCCTTCAAAACTAGCCAAATAGACCGAATTAAATGTTCAATGGACCGCAGGGGTGCATGGTTCATCGCCCACTAAGGAGGCAGCCCTTAATATGTCGCGCATGGTAAAGCACCTGATTTCCGCTTCGCTGCTGGCAATTCCAGCTTCTGCATTCGCCGCCACTACGCCCGAGGCGCCCGAGATCATCTGGCGGACAGGGATTGGTGAGGCCAGCAATGTGCCCACGGCGATGGTCGATCCCAGCGGTGGCAACGTGCCCGCCGCGCTTCAGCGCTGGCGGATGTTAAGCCAATCGGGCCAATACAGCTTTTCCGAATATGCGTCATTCCTGATGACCTATCCGGATTGGCCCAATACCGACGAAATGAGCCGAAATGCCGAACAGGCGATCAATGTTCTGAGTTGGTCACCCAATCAGGTAGTCGCCTATTTTGATCGTCTTGAGCCGACAACCAATGGCGGTCGCGCAAAATTCGCGCTGGCTCTCGCGGCAACGGGAGACAAGGCACGTGCAGAACAATGGGGCCGCCGCGCATGGCGCGAAGGCCCGTTGACCGACGATGACGAGAATCGTGTTTTCCAGTTGATGGCTGGCAAGCTGACCGCTGCCGATCATGACGTGCGCACCAGTCGTCTGCTATGGTCCAATGCAACTCGTGCCGCGCAGAAATGGCTGCCCTACACCTCATCCGAACGCCGCCCGGTTCTGGAGGCGCAATTGGCGTACGAGCTGAAGGCGCCTGATGCCGCCGCAAAATTTACGGCGGTTGGCCCGCTCGGCCTATCAGATGCCGGACTTTTGATGGAACGCGTTGCAGCCCTTCGCGCCTCGGGCAACAGCCGGGCTGCGCGCGAGTTGCTCGCCAACCGTCCGACATTATCCGCACCCCCGCATGTCGCGCGCGACTGGCTGAAGGTGCTGTTGACCAATGCCGAAGCAGCTGAAACCGATGGCCAATTTGATATGGCCTATCGGATTGCATCCAAGCTGACTGATGCTTTCTCCGCAGGCACTGACATTACCAAGCTCGACCTGTCGACCCGTGATACCTACACCAGTCTCGCCTGGCTGGCAGGCGAAGCGGCCTATTACAAATTGGGCCGACCACGTGAAGCTATCGAGGCCTTCAAGCTCTACACTGCGGGTGCGCGCACACCGCAAACCCGTGCAAAAGGACTCTATTGGGCCGGTCGCGCCGCCAAAAAGGCCGGTGACCAGCAATTGGCCCAACAATATTTTACCGAAGCGGCACGCTTCTATGATTTCTTCCACGGGCAGTTGGCTCTGGAGGCACTAGGGAGGCCGTTACCCCCAGTTCCGGCGGCACCCGCCTTGCCGCAATTGGCAGCCAACGCGGTACCGCCGACTTATACGGCTGCTCGCATGTCATCCTCCTTCCCCGGCTGGCGGGACTCGAACAGTTTCATGCGCGCACTTTCCAACTCGGCGAAAACCGAGAGCGATTTCAAGAATCTGTTCGCATGGTCTAACCTCATCGGACGCCCCGACCTGTCGGTCATCGCAGCACGCAGTGCAAGGATCGAAGGGCACGACGGCCTGATCCGCCTTGGCTATCCTACCGTCGCGGTTCCGCCGGAGCATACGAACAACTGGACCTTCATCCACGCCATTGCACGGCAGGAAAGCCAGTTTGACCGCAACGCTACCAGCCATGCGGGTGCCCGCGGGCTGATGCAGTTGATGCCCGGAACCGCGCGCGAGACATCTGGCAAAATCGCCCTCGCCTACCGCCCGGAGGCGCTCAACAGCGACACCAACTATAATATCCAGTTGGGTTCGACCTATTTCCAGCGCATGTTGAGCTATTACAACGGCAGCTATCCCCTCGCAGTAGCGGCCTACAACGCCGGGCCGGGCAATGTGAACAAGTGGCTGGCGCGCAACGGCGATCCGCGCTCGGGCGGCATCGACATTCTTGATTGGATCGAGCAGATTCCGATTTTCGAAACACGCAACTATGTGCAGCGCGTGCTCGAGAATGCGGTGATGTATGACCATCTTAATCCGGACAAGGCACGCTATCGGAACAATACACCGCTCAGCCACTATCTGGGTCGCCGGTCAGTCGGCTGAACCCAGTCTTATGAGCGAACGGACAAACCCCATCACCCCGCAGGGGTTCGCCAGTCTGCGCGTCGAATATGAACAATTGTTCGCAGTCGAACGACCCAAGGTTGTCGAGATCGTCAGCTGGGCCGCCGGCAATGGTGACCGCAGCGAGAATGGTGACTATATTTATGGACGTCAGCGCCTGCGCGAAATCGACCGCAGGCTGGGCAAACTGTCACGCCAGATGAAATTTGCAAAAGTGATCGACCCGTCCAATCAGGGCGACCGCAGCCGCGTGTTCTTTGGCGCAACTGTCACGCTGGCCGACGAAGATGATAATCATCGCTTTGTGACGATCGTAGGCGACGATGAGGCCGACGCTACAGCTGCACGAATTGGATGGAACTCACCACTTGCAAAGGCGTTACGCGGTGCCCGTATCGGCGATTTGCGGACCGTTCAATTGCCCGGCGGCCCTAAGGAATGGGAAATCGTCGGGATCGATTATCCGTCACCCTCCTGAGCCCCAAAACATGCAGCGGCCAGTTGCTTGATCTCGGCGCCGATCTCGGGGAATTCGTCCGGGATGGAACGCGACAGCTCTTCGGCAATATATTTTAGCACGGCGATACGCGCCGCTTTCTGATTGTTGCCGTCAAAGACCTTCCAGGCCGCCTCGGGTGTGTCGGTCTTCGCCAGCATGTCTTCGATCGCTTCAATATAGGCACCGCGCTTTTCCCGGTTGCGAAAATCCTCTTCCGTGACTTTCCAGCGTTTTGCCGGAGTTTCCAATCGCTCTTTCAAAACCTTGTCTTGCGACTTCTGCGTCACATGCAGAAATATCTTTATGATTTTGGTACCAATTTCCGTTTGCCGCTGCTCAAACTCGTTGATCTCGTCATAGCCCCGACGCCATTCGACCTCGCTACAAAAGCCCTCAACCCGCTCGACCAGAACCCGGCCGTAATGGCTTCGGTCGAGAACCGAAATTTCCTTGGCGCGGGGTAGCTTGTTCCAAAAGCGCCATAGGAAATGGCGTTCTTTCTCTTCCGGCGTCGGCGCACTGATCGGATAGACCTGAAAATAGCGCGGATCCCATTGCGCAGTCAGCCGCTTGATCGCGCCGCCCTTCCCCGCCGCATCCCAGCCTTCGAAGACAATCAGCGTACGGCAACCATGGATGATGTGCAGCGCCTGCAGTTCGGCAAGACGATCCTGCAACTGTTTCAGGTCGCCGTCATAGTCACCCGCATATTTCGGGCCTTCTTCAAAGTCGGAAAGGTCAATTTTCATCTCTGGGTAGCCTTCTATTGCAGGCTAATTATGACGCGTTGCTGCCAACCTTCAAATAATATTCAGCTCAAAGGAACCAGCTTCCTCACCAACTCGGCCAACCGGTCCGGTTCTTCCATCGGGATGAAGTGCGAAACCTCGTTCCAATGGATGTCAGTTGCTCCCGGAATATGCGTCGCCAAATCTGGCGCGGTCGGACTGATTGAAAAATCCATGGGTCCAGCGCGTTCGGCGTTACGGGCGCGAAGAACAGTAGTGGGGCACTTAATCTCACCGACCCAGCCATAGGGATTGTTCCGCCAAGATCCCATATAGGCCGAAGCCTCCAGCACCGGCGGACAGGCAAGTTCCAGACCCTCACCACTTTCGGCTGGTACCAGCCCGTAACGGCAATAATCGGCAAGCACTTCAGTTCTCCAATGCGCATAAGGCTCGCGATTGGCGAAATGTGCGGTCATTTGCTCGGCGCTTTCCCATGCGTTGCGGCGCCGCGCTACCGGATGGTCGCTTGGATTGCCAGGTTCGACCGCATAGGTTGCCGGCGTCATCATCACCGGATCGACGAGCAGCAAGCCGGCGATCTTCTCGGGCACCAACACAGCGGTTCTTGCCGCTACATAGCCGCCCATGCTGTGGCCGATAGCGAAGATGGGATCATTCAGCTTTGCCTGCACAAAGGCTGCTACATCGTCTGCTGTCGCCAGCCAGTCCGACAGAGATTCCGGTCGATAGCTACGACCATGGCCGCGCAGATCCAGCGCGATATAATGCCAGTCAGAGGGCAACGCCTTAATTGTCGCATCCCAGCAACGGCCGTGAAAACCGGTCGCGTGTAACAGCAGCACCGTCGGGTGATTCCCTGCACTGCCCCATTCGAACCAGCACAACTCCCCGCCCGGGGCCGCGAAACGATGTTCGACCGGCTGGTTCAACCCTTTGGCTGCTCCACCACACGGATATGCAGTTCGCGCAACTGTTTGAACATCGCAGGCGACGGCGCGCCCATCAGCAGGTCTTCAGCCCTCTGGTTCATCGGGAACAGCGTAATTTCGCGCAGATTCTGCACGCCGCAAAGCAGCATCACCATGCGGTCGACACCTGCCGCCATCCCGCCATGCGGCGGCGCGCCATATTGGAAGGCGCGGTACATGCCGCCAAAGCGTTCCTCGACGTCGGCCCGTGTCAAACCGGTAAGTTCAAACGCCTTCACCATCAAGTCAGGATGCTGGTTGCGGATCGAACCCGATGCCAGCTCATAGCCGTTGCAAACCATATCATATTGATAGGCCTTGATGGTCAACGGATCTTGCGTTTGCAGGGCTTCTAGACCGCCTTGCGGCATCGAAAAGGGATTGTGCGCGAAATCGACCTTCTTCTCGTCTTCATCCCATTCGTAGAAGGGGAAGTCGATGATCCAGCAAAAGCGGAAGGCATCTTGCTCAACGATTTCAAGCTGTTCACCAACACGGGTACGCGCGGCACCGGCCAGTTTGGCTGCCTGCTCTTCTTTCCCGGCGGCAAAGAACGCACCGTCATCGGGGCCAAGGCCTAGCGCGTCGAACAGCGCCGCCATTTTCTCTTCGCCATGGTTCTTGGCGATCGGGCCGCCAAACACTCCCCCTTTACGGGTGACATATCCGAGGCCTGCATGACCTTCGCTGCGAGCCCAATCGTTCATGTCATCGAAGAATTTGCGGCTCTTTTCTGCCGTAGCTGGCGCCGGTATCAGGCGTACCACACCACCGGTGCCAACAATCTTTTCGAACAGTCCAAAGCCCGAAATGCGGAACTCTTCGGTGACATCGCGGATGATCAGCGGGTTCCTGAGGTCCGGTTTGTCGGTGCCGTAATCGAGCATCGCCTTGGCATAGGGTATCCGCGGAAACTCGCCTGCCGGCGTCACCTTACGCCCATTGGCAAAGGTTTCGAAGATGCCAGCCATGACGGGCTCCATCGTTTCCCAAACCTCTTCCTGCGTAACAAAGCTCATTTCGAGATCGAGCTGGTAGAATTCGCCCGGCAGTCGATCGGCGCGCGGGTCTTCGTCGCGGAAGCAGGGCGCTATCTGGAAGTAACGGTCAAAACCCGCAACCATCAGCAACTGCTTGTACTGCTGCGGCGCCTGCGGAAGTGCGAAGAATTTACCGGGATGGATGCGGCTGGGTACCAGGAAATCGCGCGCACCTTCAGGCGAAGAAGCGGTGAGGATAGGAGTCGAAAATTCGGTAAATCCGATCTCTTCCATCCGCTTGCGTGTTTCGCGAATGATCGCAGTGCGCGTCATGATATTGGCGTGCAGCGTTTCGCGACGCAGGTCGAGGAAGCGAAATTTGAGGCGGATTTCCTCGGGATATTCCTGCTCGCCTGCGACCGGCAAGGGCAGTTCTTCTGCCTTGCTCAGCACGGTTACATTGCGTGCAAAAACTTCGATCTCACCTGTCGGAAGGTTCGGATTGACGGTAGCTTCGCTGCGCGCCTTTACCTCGCCATCAATGGTGACGACGCTTTCAAGGCGCAGGCCTTCGAGCACTGGAAGCGCCGGACTGTCACTATCCGCAACAATCTGCGTCATGCCATAATGGTCGCGCAGGTCGACGAACAGGACGCCGCCATGGTCGCGTTTGCGGTGCACCCAGCCCGAGAGGCGGACAGTTTCACCGACGTGCGAAGCGCGCAATTCTGCGCATTTATGGGTACGATAAGCGTGCATGATGGGTCTTTGTTGTTTGTGTTTTCGACAGGAAAATATGAACGCGGCGCTAGACCCTTGCAACGCCCCTTTGTCAAGTTGCGAATGGCTGTTATGGGCGGCCTTGCATGCAGATTCATCCACTCATCACCGATAGCAAACAACTCGCCGAGTTTTGCGCCCGCATATCGAAATCCGATTTTGTCGCGGTCGACACCGAGTTCATGCGCGAAAACACCTATTATCCAGAGCTTTGCCTGGTGCAGCTTGCCGATGTGAACGAAGCTGCGGCGGTAGATCCGAAGGCCGATGGCCTCGACCTTACGCCGATGCTCGATCTGATCTGCAACAACGAAGATGTGCTGAAGGTTTTCCATGCAGGTGGGCAGGATATCGAAATCTTCTTCAACCTGACCGGACGGACACCGCATCCGTTGTTCGACACCCAGATTGCCGCCATGGCACTGGGGCAAGGTGAGCAGATCGGTTATTCAAACCTTGTCGACCTGTGGCTTGGAATCCACCTCGACAAAGGTGCACGCTTTACCGATTGGTCGCGTAGACCATTGGACAAGCGGCAGATTGATTATGCCATCGGTGACGTTACCCATCTCGCCGACATTTTCCCAAAAATGCTCGAAAAGCTGGTCAAAACAGGGCGCGGCGAATGGCTGAATGACGAGATGGAGCGGCTGGCCGACGCCGACAACTATCGCAACGACCCCGAAACCATCTGGCGGCGTATCAAGATGCAGTCGCGCAAGGCGGATGTTCTCGGTCGCCTGAAAGCGTTGGGCGCGTGGCGGGAACGTGAGGCACAGCGCAAGAATATCCCCCGCGGCCGGATCATGAAGGACGAGACGATCGCCGATATCGCCTCGCATCCGCCCAAGGCGCAGGCTGACCTCCCCAAAGTGCGAGGTCTATCCCCCGCTTGGCGCGATAACGAAATTGGCGCGCGATTGATGGCGACGCTGGCCGATGCCGAACCTTTATCGAAAGAGGAAATGCCGGATCGAAACCATAATGGAACCGGCGGCGGTAAAGAAGGCGCGCTGGTTGCCGATCTCCTCAAACTGCTTCTGAAAATCCGTTCACGCGAGATCAACGTTGCCTCGCGCCTAATCACGCGTAGCGAAGAGCTGGAGAGGCTGGCTGCGGGCGACCGCGAGGGCCTCGAATTGCTCAAAGGCTGGCGTTATGAGCAATTCGGGCATGATGCGCTCGACTTGGTCGAAGGGCGGCTCGCTTTCGCTGTCGTCAATGGAAAGCTGAAAATGACGCGTACGGAGGAAGCCGAGACATGAAATTGGCCCTGATGCTACCCTTTGCACTCGCTTCGCTCTCTGGCTGCATACCGGCCGCAGAAAATGCCGAGACTGGCCAGAATCCGCCTGAGCTCTCTGGTTCCTGCGATGCCAGCAGTCTGGCTTATGCGGTTGGAAAAACGTTGAACCAAGAGCTTGAAGCAAAGCTGAAAAGCGAGGCCAAAGCGTCTGTGGTTCGGGTGGCGCCACATGATGGCGTCATTACGATGGATTACAGCCCTGCAAGGCTCAATATATTCACGGACGAAGCCAGCAAGATTATCCGAATCAACTGCGGTTAAGCGGGCATCAAGCGGCGTACAAGTGGCAGAGTAATCGCCGAACCTTCCGCCAGTGCCAATGCGTTCGCCTTTTTGGCGAAATCCTCGACTGCGGCGTGACTGCGCTCAATCCTGCGGACGACGAAGGCCAATGCCTCCGGGCCGATGGAAGTGCCCCGGTCGCGCAGGAATTTGAGCAGCAATTGTTCGGCAAGCTCATCATCCAGCTCGCCAATTTCGAGCAACTGTGCCGCACCAATTCGCGAGCGCAAATCGGGGAGTTCGATGTTCCATTCACCGGGCGCTTTGCCCGAAACCAGCAACAACGCTTCACCCGAATTTTTGGCGGCATTCCATTGATGAAACAGGTCCTCGGCCGACAACCGATCGGCATCATCGATTACCCTGCCACTCTGCACCGAAAAATAGCGTGCCATCAGGCTTTTACCCGACCGCGCAGGTCCCAGCAGCAAGGCACAATGTCCGGGCCAACTGGCGCTATTGCCAAGAGCTGCAAAAGCAATTGCGTTTGACGGCGTGACGATCAGACAATCGTCGGTCCGGTCCGGATTGAGTTCGTCGAAGGGAAGCGCAATCTGTTTCATACTGGCCTGGCCGCGCGTTGGCGACCTCTCAACCTTACCGGAAACCGCGCGCCTGTAGCGCTGCATTCAGCGCTGCTGGATCACCTTGGAAGGTTACGCGCATTACGGACGTCCCGCCCAGTGCGAGGCTGGTGGTCGAAACTGAACGCACGCCCGGAATACCGCGCAGCGCAGCTTCCGCGCGATCCACTGCTTCGGGATTGGGCGTACTGACCTGGACATTGACCGTCACTTGCTGCGCTGGCGTGGCGGTCGTCTGGCTCCCCCCCTGCTCGCCTTCCGCGCGACCGGAAACCGAATCGACCGCTGCCGCCAACGGATCTTCGCTTTCGGCTTCGGTTTCTTCTTCCAGTTCCTCCAGATCTTCTTCGTCAATTTCTTCCAGCAGCAGCGACGCTTCGGCGCGCAGGCGGCCTGCAGCAAAGGCCTGTTGCAGCATTCCGTCCATTTTGCGCACACCGTCGGCCATCATGGCCGGGATGCCTTCCGCATTTTGTGCACGCAGCGTGAAACTACCGAGAAAGCGGTTTTCAGGGCCGTAACGGGCGGCGAATTTGCCGATGACTGGACCACCCGGATATTGCCGTTCCAGCCGGACAATAGGATAAATCACATCTGCCGCGCCAAATTGATCCAGGATCACGCGCCACCAAGTGCGACTGCGCCGATCCATCTGTCCTGCGTTAAGGAGCAACGACTCCCCGCCGCCACCAAAAGGCCGGACATAGTCTATCATGCTGTCGGCCGTGCGGAACTTCGCCCAAGCCGCCTGCCAAGGCGTCTGTCGTTCAAAGACATAAGGCGATCCATTGCTGTACATCACTGGTATCAGCAGCAAAGGCGCAGACTTGCGGCCAACGCCTTTAACGCCGAGCAGTTGCCCTGCGCGCGCCCTGTCAAAAGAGACCCCCAATTTGGCGATATAACGGCGCGGGCCGATCTGTTCTTCTTCAACGATTATGGCAGAGACGATGCCATCGAGCGTCGAATCTGACAGCGACGAACCGGAGCCGCCATGGGTCTTCGCCCACAACATGCTCCACGCCTTGCGCTGTGCTTCTTCCCATCCGGCGCGACGTGCCTCTTCGGCATTTTTACCCGTGGTGTTCACAATGACACCCGTCACTTCAAAGTCACCATTGCTGGCAATCGGCGGAATTCCGCGCTTTGGCCCCTCTATCTGCGCATGCACCAATACGCCGCTGCCGACGAGTAGCGGCACCGCCAGCGCATATTTCCACAGAGACTTTGAAACCCGAACCCTCATTGCGCGCCTTTTGGCGACTTATGATTGGAAATCCAAGGGGGAAGTCGCTAGCGGCGGTAAAATGAGCGACAATGAGTCTTATACTTACGCCAAAGCAGGCGTTTCGATCGAAACTGGTAACGCGTTGGTGCGCGCAATTGCGCCACTGGCAAAGGCGACGCGGCGGGCGGGGGCGGATGCCGATCTGGGCGGTTTCGGCGGATTTTTCGACCTGAAGGCCGCCGGTTTCAACGATCCGTTGCTCGTTGCCGCCAATGACGGCGTTGGCACCAAGCTTAAACTCGCAATCGAGAGCGGGAAGCATGATGGCGTCGGTATCGATCTGGTCGCGATGTGCGCCAATGACCTGATCGTGCAAGGTGCCGAACCGCTCTTCTTCCTCGACTATTATGCCACCGGCAAACTTGACAATGATGTCGCGACCTCCGTGGTCGCGAGCATTGCGGAGGGCTGCAAGCAGGCAGGCTGCGCGTTGATCGGCGGCGAGACGGCCGAAATGCCGGGAATGTATTCAGATGGCGACTATGACCTTGCCGGCTTCTGCGTCGGCGCAGTCGAGCGCGATCAAGTGCTCACCGCCGACAGGGTCGCAGAGGGCGATGTCATCCTCGGACTTGCCTCTTCCGGCGTCCATTCGAACGGCTTTTCGCTGGTGCGCCGCCTCGCGGCTGACAAGGGTTGGAAGCTGGATCGCCCTGCCCTGTTCGATATCGATACACTGTTGATCGACGCGCTGATGGCACCCACACGCATTTATGTGAAATCACTCTTGCCTTTGGTTCGTGCAGGTAAGGTGCACGCGATGGCGCACATAACTGGCGGCGGTCTGCTCGAAAACATCCCGCGCGTGCTGCCTGACAGGTTACATGCGCATGTCGATGCCGACGCATGGGCGCAGCCAAGGCTTATGTCGTTCCTGCAGGCACAGGGCAATATCGAGCCAGAAGAAATGGCGCGCACCTTTAACTGCGGGATTGGTATGGCGATAGTTGTCGCTGAAGCCGATGTCGCGGATGCGGTTGCAGGACTCGAAGCTGCTGGCGAAACCGTTTTCCGCATCGGGCACATCGCCAAAGGCGATAAAGGCTGCACCGTCAATGGCTCGATCGAGACCTGGAGTGCCAAGGCCGATTGGAGCGCGACGCATCATGGCTAAGGCCCGTGTCGCCGTGCTGATTTCGGGGACAGGAACCAACATGGCGGCGCTGCTTTATGCGGCGAAGGCGGATGACTGCCCTTATGAGATTGTTCTGGTCGCCAGCAACAACCCCGATGCCGCGGGACTGAAACTGGCAGAGGCGGAAGGGATCGCCACCTTTGCCCATTCGCACAAAGGCCTCAGCCGGGAAGCGCATGACGACATCATGCACGAGGCACTGGTTGCGGCGAAAACCGACTATGTCGCGCTCGCCGGCTATATGCGCATCCTCTCCCCCGAATTTGTCGGACAATGGGAAGGCCGGATGCTCAACATCCACCCAAGCCTGCTCCCCAAATATAAAGGCCTACATACTCATGAACGGGCTATCGAGGCAGGCGACAGCCATGGCGGGTGCAGTGTGCACCTCGTCACTGCCGAACTCGACGATGGTCCGATCTTGGGCCAGACGCCGGTCGCGATCCTGCCCGGCGACACCTCTGACAGCCTCGCCGCGCGGGTTTTGATTGCGGAACATCAGCTCTATTCACGGGTGCTGAGCGACTATGTCGCTCGCGAAACTTCACCCGATTTTCTGGTACAGCAAGTCCGCGAAAGGGCCATGGCGCTGCCTGAGGCGGACGAGGTCGTAAGTCACGGCATGCCATGCTTCGGTATCATCAAAGGCAAGAAATTTGCCTATGTCAGCCTTGACCACCACGGCGATGGCAAGACCGCTCTGCTCGTAAAAATTAGTGGCCCGGACGAGCAGGCCCAATTGATTGAGATCGATAGCGAACGCTATTACCGGCCAGCCTATTTCGGCGATGGCTGGATAGCCATGCGACTGGACCTCGGCCTCAACGACTGGGACGAAATCGACCGATGGCTCGCCCGAAGCTGGCATGCGGTTGCGCCGAAGAAGCTGGCAGCGCTGGCAGAGTTCATCGCATGAGCGCTATTCTCTGTCGCTCTGAAGCTGCTGACGTTGCAGACCTGCACCGCATCAGACTGTCCGTCCGGGAAAACCGATTGACCGATCCATCGCGGCTGGGAGAGGCTGACTACCTTCCGTTCATATATGGACATGGCGAAACCTGGCATGCCATGGTCGAAGGACAGATCGCGGGGTTTGCCGCACTCGATCATCATGACAAGTCGGTCTGGGCGCTTTTCGTAGATCCTACCTTTGAAGGTATCGGGCTAGGCAAATTGTTGCTGACCAAGTTGGTCGATCAGGCCCGTGCGGCGGCTATACCCACCCTCAGTCTGGTCACCACACCTGGAACCCGCGCAGAATCATTTTATTTGCGGAATGGCTGGCAAGCCGATGGTTTGACCGAGAGCGGCGAGTGCAGGCTGATCATGAACCTACATGGCTAGTGTCGATGAGAGCTCTAAAGCTCGCTCTCGTCCACCATTGGCCTGCTCTCCCGCGTCCCGCGATACCGTGCATCGGGTTCGTTCTCACCGGGTGAAATGATTACAAAATCCTCGTTCACCTCCAATAAGGTGCCAACGAACGGGAAGTCGGCAAGGCTGCCGGTTACGCGATAGCTCACCGTATCGCCGACCTTGAAGGTCGCAGGGTCGAAATTGAACTGAAAGGGGCAGTCTTCGCCCTCACCCATTCCCAGCATGCGCGTCTCCTCTTTGCCAACCGAATAACGCGTGTTTTGGCGGGTGCAACAAAAAGGGCCGCCCGATTGCGCGGACGGCCCTTTCAAATTAGCCTGATGGCCAGCTTAGCCGACGATTTCTTCCGGCTTGAAGAAGTAGGCGATTTCGATCGCCGCATTCTCGTCGCTGTCGCTGCCATGGACGGTGTTTTCACCGATCGAAAGCGCGTGGGTCTTCCGGATCGTGCCTTCAGCGGCTTCTGCCGGATTGGTCGCGCCCATGATGTCGCGGTTGCGGGTGACGGCGTCTTCGCCTTCCAATACCTGGACGACAACGGGTTCGCTCATCATGAATTCGACCAGTTCGCCGAAGAAGGGGCGTTCCTTGTGGACCGCGTAAAAGCCTTCGGCCTGTTCTTTGGACATGTGGATGCGCTTTGAGGCAACGACGCGCAGGCCGGCTTCTTCCAGCATCTTGGTGACGGCGCCGGTCAGGTTGCGACGGGTTGCGTCGGGCTTGATGATCGAAAAGGTGCGGGTAACCGCCATGGGAGAACTCCATTTGCTGGGGGATTGAGATTGCGCGCGCCTCTAGCCGCCTAGCCGGACGAAGGCAAGTGCGAGAAACGTCGCTCAGTGCAGAGCTGCTATGCTTACTTCGTCTCGATAACTAACATAACTTGCGTTTTGCCTTCCCCACCCGGAGTAGCGGTGGCCACCAGCTTTTCGCCTGCTTCGTTTTCAGCCGAGAAACTGGCCATGTTGCCGGCAGCCGTTTCCTGGGACTTGGTCGTCATACCCCGTTTCGTCGCTTCGGCTTTGTAGAAGGCTGTAACTTTGTCGGGAGCATCTGGGGTGGTCATAGTCACCATCGCCCCACCTTTGCCATCGGGGCGATTCCCGGAGATGTTTGCCGTAACTGCTGCACCGGGATAAGCCGGTATTCCCAAAGGGAGGTCCTTTGCAGCGGCAGCACCTGTCGAGAACGTCGCGGTGGTGCCATCTTCGGCTTTGACCGTCGCTTCGTTTTGACCATTTTGGGTCAGTTCGACCGATTTTCCGTCAGAGGTAGTCACCGTTGTGGTTGGCTCTGAGCCACAAGATGCGATCATGGCGGTCGCAAATAGCAGGGTAAGTTTCTTCATCACATTCTCCCGAAATGGCTGCGACCCGATAGGCGTTCAGAATATCGCGGAAATTTTGAAGCTCAAGGGCCTTGCCGCCATTTGCCGCCATCCTGCTTCCAGTAGCGCCGCTCGACATCAGGCTTGTCGGCCAACGCACGCCAAGCCGCGCGGGCATTGTCGGTTTTGTCCGGCGGAAAAAGGTAAAAGGCACGGTCAAAGCCAAGCGCCTGATCGCGCCACTCGCCATCGGCGAGTGCAATCATGCGAGCACTGTTGGTAGCGACGGGTTCCCCCGCCAGCAGGACGGGTTGCAGACTATCGTCTCCCTCCCCGACCATTTGATGCGCAATGAAGCTCTCTGGCTTCGCATTCCACAGCGCCGTGGAAAGCTTTTCCAATTGCGAATTATCGCCGCTGACAACAAGAAGCCGACCGCCATCGTCCAGAATTTTCTGTGCGATGGCAGGGATGACCTGTTCCGCAGGATCGCGGGTCAATTGATAGAAATCGACCTGCATCGGCCTCTTCGACTAGGCTTCGTAATTGTCGGCCACAAAGCGGTCGAGCAGTCTCACACCATAACCGGTGGCACCCTTGGCCCAGGTCGGACCATCCTTGTCGCCCCATACGGTACCGGCAATGTCGAGATGCGCCCACTTCACGCCGTCCTGGATAAAACGCTGGAGGAACTGGGCAGCAGTAATCGAACCTGCATCGCGCGGACCGACATTTTTGATATCGGCAATCGGGCTGTCGATCAGCTTGTCATAGGCGGGACCAACCGGCAGGCGCCACAATTTGTCGCCGGTCGCTTTGCCGGCGGCAAGAAGCTTTTCCGAAAGTTCGTCGCTGTTCGAAAACAGGCCAGCATGTTCCTTACCGAGCGAAATGATGATCGCGCCGGTCAATGTGGCCAGATCGATGATGGTGTCAGGCTTGAACTTCTCCTGCGCGTAATGCAGCGCATCGCAAAGAACGAGACGACCTTCGGCGTCGGTGTTGATCACCTCGATGGTCTGGCCTGACATGCTGGTAACGACGTCGCCCGGGCGTTGTGCATTACCGTCAGGCATATTTTCGACAAGGCCGCAAATGCCGACGACATGGGCCTTGGCCTTGCGTCCTGCGAGAGCCTTCATCGCGCCAGCGACCGCACCGGCGCCGCCCATGTCCCACTTCATGTCTTCCATGCCGCCGGCGGGCTTGATCGAGATACCGCCAGTGTCAAAGGTCACGCCTTTGCCGACGAACACCACCGGCTTTTCCTGCTTGCCACTGGTTCCATCCCACTTCATCACCAGCATGCGGGCTGGGCGAACCGAACCCTGCGCAACACCCAACAGCGCACCCATGCCCAGCTTGGCCATTTCCTTGTCATCGAGAACATCGATCTCGACGCCCAAAGCTTGCAAATGCTGACAGCGTTCGACAAAACTTTCTGGGTAGATGATATTGGCTGGTTCGCTGACCAGTTCCTTGGTCAAAGCAACACCGTCGGCAATTGCCGCATGGCTGGACCACAGCGTCTCCGCCTCGGCCGGTGCGCCCACTACTGTCAGGCCGGTAATCGTTGGCTTCGACGTTTCGGGCAGTTTCGTGCGATATTTGTCAATCCGCCAGTTCCGCAACAGCGCGCCATAAGCAACCTCGACTGCGGCCTTTGCGTCGAGATTGGCTGCATGCAGGGCAATGGTCTTTGCGCCACAAGTCTGCACTTTGGCGAGCAGATCGCCACCTGCACGGGGATAATCCGCTGCGTCACCGTCGGCGACAGCGATCAGCGCAATACGGATTGTGCGTCCACCTTCTTGCGCAAAATAGAGAAAGCTTTGCCCGGCATTACCTTCAAAACGGGCGAGCTTTGCGGTTTCGCGAGCAGCCTCGGCATTTTCGAGCGGGAATGCAAAACTCTCCCACTGGCTCTTTTGAATAACGAAGCCGATGACGTCAGTATCGGTGGGACGTTCGGCGGCAAAACTTACCTGCATCTGGAAACTGCCTTTCAGCGATTGGGATCAGAAATTCGCGGAATCCGCTCCGCATGCGTTCTGGCGAACGCTATAAGCAAACATTCAGCCCGGATTAAAGCAAAAGATGGTTGCGGTAACCAAGGCTTAGCCTCCATGAGTTATACAGGCGACTGAATCCGGCACTGGACCCTGCCCGATTGCAGCGATAAAGGACCCGACCAGATCAATGGCATTCCTGACATCCAGACTTGCAAGCCCGGCCAGCGCATTGTGCGTATCGTTGCTACTTGCCTGTGGTTTAGGTGGAGTAGCCAAGGCTCAGGAAATGGCCCCTGCCAAGAGTGAGGCCACAGACGAAATCGCCTTTTCCGCCGATAAGCTGGATTATGAATTTGCAACCGACACGGTAAAAGCCAGCGGCAATGTCATCGCACGCCGCGACGGCTACACTTTGCGTGCTGATTTAATTTCATGGGATCGTCGTTCGGGCAAAGTTACCGCTTCTGGGAATATCCGCTCGGTCGGGCCAGAGGGTGATGTCGCCTATGGCGATTCGATTGAGGTGACCGAGTCCCTTCGCGACGGGATCGTCGAAAATATGCTGCTCGTCCTCAACGACGGCAGCCGACTCGCCGCCAACAAAGGGACCCGCGCTGATGGCATGATGACGCTGGAAGGCGCCGCGTACACACCTTGTGCAGTCGAGGGCCCTGATGGTTGCCCGAAAGATCCCAGCTGGCAGGTCAAAGCCGTCAAAGTCGTTTACGATCCGGTCAAAAAGCGCGTCAAATATGAAGGTGCACGGATAGAACTGTTCGGCTTGCCGGTTATCCCCCTGCCTGGCCTGTCGCACCCTGCAGAGACCGCAGCAGGAAGCGGCTTCCTCGTTCCCAATCTGCGTTTCTCCCGCAACAACGGTGTCGAAATTGAACAGGGCTATTACTGGCGTCTGTCCGACAATCGCGATCTGTTGCTATCGGGACATGTGTTCAGCGATGTCGCACCAATGGCGCAGGCGCGGTACCGCGCTTGGGAAGACAAGGGTGCATTCCAGATTACTGGATATGCCACCTACAGTCAGAAGGTCTCAACTTCAGGCACCGGTGCGATCGGAAAAGATGTCTTTCGCGGTTACATCGATGGTGCTGGCAAATTCCAGTTCACGCCCAACTGGTCAGCCTCTGCTTCGGTACGCCTTGCAACAGACCGTACCTTTCTGCGCCGTTATGACATCAGCCGCGACGACCGGCTGCGGAACAATATCAATGTCGAGCGGATCGACGAGAATAGCTATTTTGCGTTCAACGGCTGGGGTGTGCAGACGCTTCGTACTGGCGACCGTCAAGCGCTGCAGCCCATAGCCCTTCCTGAAATTGATTATCGCCTTCGCCTTACTGACCCGGTGCTGGGCGGAAAGGTGCAGTTGCAAGCAAACAGCCTGTTAATCGGCCGGACTTCCGGGCAGGATACGCGCCGCGCCTTTGCCTCGGGGCGCTGGGATCTGCGCACATTAACCGGCCTCGGACAGGAAGTGAATTTCACCGTGCTTGGTCGCGGCGATGTCTATCACAGCGACGAAAACCTCACGACGATAACACCCAGCTATCGCGGCGAAAGCGGTTGGCAAGGGCGTGGCAGTGCGACTGCAGCAGTTGATATGCGCTGGCCATTTGTGGGCGAGGCCTTTGGCGGCACCCAAATCGTGACGCCGCGGGTGCAGCTGGTTGGCGCGTATACTTCATCCAACCTCAAAATGCCCAACGAAGATGCGCGAGCGGTTGATCTCGAGGACAGCAACCTTTTCGCGCTCAATCGCTTTGCAGGCTATGACCGGATCGAGGATAATGTCCGCCTGACCTATGGCCTGGACTGGTCAATCAAAGGCAAGGCAACGAGCTTCGACTTCAACATCGGACAAAGCTATCGCCTTTCTAACAAAACCGCCATTTTCCCAGACGGAACGGGTCTTTCGGACAAGGTATCAGATATTGTCGGTCGCAGCGAATTTCGTTTCCGCGATTTTGTGAAACTGACCCATCGTTTTCGGCTGGATAAGGACAATTTTGCGATTCGCCGGAACGAAATCGATGCCACGGTCGGATCGCGGGGCACCTATGTTCAGGCAGGATATCTGCGTCTAAACCGTGACATAGGTGCCAATATCGAAGACTTGGCCGATCGTGAGGAAATCCGGCTTGCCGGTCGCTTGCGGCTTGCCCGCTATTGGTCATTGTTCGGATCCACGATCATCGATCTGACCGACCAGAACGAAGATCAACTCTCGGTCTCTGATGGCTATGAACCGATCCGACATCGACTTGGACTGGCTTATGACGATGATTGCCTTTCCATTGCCGTCACCTGGCGCCGCGACTATCAGCCAACCGGTGATGCGCGCCGTGGCAACACATTCCTGTTCAGACTGGAATTTAAAAATCTGGGCGTCTAAGGAAGACGACCAAGGGGGAAATCTGGCTTGTCAGCTATCGTTCAGCCAGCCCGCCCTATTGCGCGCGGTCTCTTCGACCATTTACGGAAGTAGGAAATGAAAAGCATTTACCGTCTTGCACTGGTGACTTCTACCGCTGCTGTTCTGGCTATGACGCCCGCGAGCAGCCAATCCGTTGCTGACGAGACGGTTCCCCAAGCAACCTTGGACATACCAGGCGGCGGTCAGTTGCTGGCCAAGCCCAGCGATCCCAATGTTCGCAAGGCTACGGCAATCGTGAATGGTGAAATCATCACCGGCACCGAAGTCGACGAGCGGCTCGCTCTCATCATTCTGGCCAACGATGGTCAATTGCCTGCTGAAGAAGTCGCTAGATTTCGCTCGCAGATTTTGACCAATCTCATCGACGAAACACTGCAAATACAGGAAGCCCTAGCCAACGAGATTGAAGTCACCGATGGTGAGGTCAATCAGTATTTCGAGCGGGTGGCCGTGCAGAATTTCAACCGCTCCGTTGCAGAAACCGAAACCTATCTTTCTTCAAAGGGTAGTTCGATTGCGACCCTAAAACGTCAGATCAAGGCCGAGCTTTCATGGAACCGCCTGCTCAGCCGTAATGTGCGCCCATTCATCAACGTCAGCGACGATGAGGTGAATGCGATCATGGAACGCATCAACCTGACCAAGGGTACGACCGAATATCGCCTGGGCGAAATCTATCTTTCGGCAACCCCCGAAAATCAGGAACAGGTATATGCCAACGCGCGGAAGATTCTCGAACAAATCCAGCAAGGGGGATCGTTCACGGCCTATGCCCGGCAGTTTTCTGAGGCTTCGACCGCAGCTGTAGGTGGCGATCTGGGCTGGGTCCGGATGGAGCAGTTGCCACAGTCGCTGGCAACTGCAGCATCGCAAATGCGGGAAAATGAGATTGTTGCTGTTCCGGCACCGGGGGGAATCTCGCTGCTTTTGTTGATCGACAAGAGGCAGGTGGCAACGACCGATCCCCGCGATTCAGTACTGAGTCTGAAGCAACTTGCCATCAACTTCCCTGCCGGTACAACCGAGGCCAAAGCGGGCGAGACGGTGAAGCGCTTCAACAGCGAAACCCAGAAAATACGTGGCTGTGGAACCGCAGATGATACCGCAAAGTTGCTAGGGGCTGATGTGGTCAATCGCGATGGCATCAAGGTTCGCGATCTGCCGGGACCGTTGCAACAGATCATGCTGGACTTGCCAATAGGGCAGTCGACACCTCCTTATGGTTCGCTCGAGGATGGCATTCGCGTTTTTGTCCTGTGCGGCCGCGATGCTCCCGAAACTGCATCGCAGGAATCGTTCGACGATGTGATGTCGCGCTTGGAAGATGAGCGAATCAACAAGCGCGCGCGCCTCTATCTGCGCGATCTGCGTCGCGACGCGATCATCGAATATAATTGATGGCTGGCGCTGACATCAGCCTGCCGCTGGCCATATCCAGCGGTGATCCGGCAGGTGTCGGTCCCGAAATCATCGGCAAGGCTTGGGAAGCACGCAAAAAGCAGAAGCTGAAAAGCTTTTTTGCCATTGGAGATATTGCGAGCTTCGCCCATCACTGGGATGGACCGGTCGTAAGGATCGACAATCCGGATCAAGCAGCCGAGCGGTTTGATGACGCTCTCCCGGTATTCCACGTTCATGACTGTGCATCGATCATCCCGGGTACCCCGGATCTGGACGGAGCGCACTGCGCCTTACAGGCGCTGGAACTAGCGACCGGTTTCGCACGGTCCGGAACGGTCGCAGGGCTTGTCACAGGGCCGGTTTCCAAGGCGCAGCTTTATGCTATTGGCTTCAACTATCCGGGGCAGACTGAATTTGTTGCCGAACGGTGCGGCGTAGAACGTCGCAATGCTGTTATGATGCTGGCCGGACCAGACCTTCGCGTCGTACCGATGACGACGCACATCCCGCTCGCCAGCGTTGCTTCGCAACTCGATGTCAGGCTGATCCGGCGCAGAATCAGGGCGACTGCAAAAGGATTGGCTCGTGATTTCGGCATCGCCAATCCACGACTCGCACTGGCAGGTTTCAATCCGCACGCGGGCGAAAGTGGCAATCTGGGCCGCGAAGAAATTGACATTTTTGCGCCGGCGATTGCTTCAATTGCCGATGAAGGCTTCAACGTCATTGGCCCCCTGCCAGCAGACACGATGTTCCACACGGAAGCGCGAAGAAATTTCGATGCCGCGCTCTGTGCCTATCACGACCAAGCGCTTATTCCGCTGAAGACGCTATATTTCCACGAGGCGGTTAACATCACTCTGGGTCTGCCCGTCATCCGCACATCGCCCGACCATGGCACGGCATTCGGCATTGCGGGCAAGAATGAAGCACGGCCTGATTCGATGATTGCCGCGATAAAAATGGCAGGCGAAGCCGTGGCCAACCGAAAGGCCTTTGCCGAAGCCGCCGCCTGCCCGGCATGAGCCAGCCCCAACTCCCTCCCCTACGTGAGGTCATCGCGAAGCACGGTCTTTCTGCGAGCAAGGCACTTGGGCAGAATTTTCTCTTCGATGAGCAATTGCTTGATCGAATAGCGGCCATTCCCGGCAAACTGGTCGGCGAGAATGTCTACGAAGTTGGTCCAGGCCCCGGCGGACTCACCCGCGCGTTGCTCCGTGCGGGTGCGAATGTCACCGCGGTGGAACGAGACCGGCGCTGCCTCCCCGCACTGGATGAATTATCAGAAGCTTTCCCCGGGCAGCTCCGGGTGATCGAAGACGATGCGATGAAAATCGATCCTGCGCAGGAAATAGGTGCGCCTTTCCACATTGTCTCGAATCTTCCCTATAATGTCGGCACAGCGCTCGCCGTTGGTTGGCTCAGTGGCGACGAATGGCCCCCGGCGTGGAAATCGTTGACGCTGATGTTCCAGCGCGAAGTAGCCGACCGTATCGTCGCCAAGCCGGGCACCGACGCTTATGGACGTTTGGCGATATTGGCCCAATGGCGGTGCGAGGCCCGCATCGCGATGCCGGTACACCGCAGCGCCTTTACCCCTCCCCCCAAGGTGATGTCGGCCGTCGTGCACCTGACGCCAAAAGAGCAGCCCGAGGGCGTGCAAATGGCGACGCTTGAAACGCTGACTGCGGCTGCATTCGGCCAGCGCCGTAAAATGCTGCGCCAAAGCCTGAAGGGTATTCGCGGCGCAGTGGAAGCGATGGAGCGCGCCGGAATTGCAGCGGAACGTCGGCCGGAAACGCTCACAATTGCGGAATGGCTCGAACTGGCTCGACTGCTCTAAACGCGCCGCTAGGGGTGGCGCAACGCGCTGCACCCCGCTACAGATATCAAATGCAACCGCTTTCGAAATCTGAGCACGCAGCGCTCGAACGGCCGGACCATGACCGGATGCTGGCGCAAGTGCAAATCTGGGCCGGTATCAACAGCGGGACCGGCAATTTGAAAGGGCTTGGAACAACGGCGAGTCTGCTCGCAGATGCCTTTGCGTCGCTGCATGGCGAGGTGGAGCTAGTCGAACCTGCGCCGGTTGAAAAAGTGCTGGCTGACGGGTCGATTGTAGAGGTGGCGCATGGCCGCCATCTGGTCACCACCGTGCGCCCGAACGCACCGGTCCAACTGCTGCTGACCGGCCATATGGACACGGTTTTTGCGGTTGATCATCCGTTTCAGGAGCAACGCTGGCTAGATGAAGGCGTACTCAACGGTCCAGGTGTAGCGGACATGAAGGGCGGAATTGCGGTCATGCTTGCGGCCTTGTCTGCAGCCGAAACTGCACCGGAATTCCAGAATGTCGGGTATCAGGTGATGATCAACAGCGATGAGGAGACTGGGTCGGCCTCCTCCGCTGAGCTGATAAAGCAGTTGGCCAATGGCAAACTGGCCGCTTTGACCTATGAGCCTTCTGCACTTCCAGACGGCACATTGGCCGGAGCGAGGGCCGGAAGCGGCAATTTTTCAATCATCGTGACCGGACGCAGCGCCCATGCCGGACGCAATCCGCAGGAAGGCAGAAACGCCCTGCTCGCGGCAGCAGACCTTGCGTTGCGGCTGAAGGCGCTGACGCGCGACGGCCTGTCGGTCAATCCAGCCAAAATCGATGGCGGCAGCCCGAACAATGTGGTGCCTGACCATGCCGTTCTGCGCGTCAATCTGCGTCCCCATAGCCCTGGACTTCAGGACATTGCCTATAATGAAATCAAAAGGTTGGTTTCAATTATTGAGCAAGAGCATGAGGTATCCATCCATCTGCATGGCCATTTCAACCGCCCGCCCAAGCCGCTGACACCAGACGCTGAAAAGCTCTTCGGCCTCGTCAAACGCTGCGGCGAGGATTTGGGCCTTTCCATCGGCTGGAAGTCAACCGGCGGGGTCTGCGACGGCAACAATATCGCGGCTTGCGGCGTTCCCGTTGTCGACACGATGGGTGTTCGCGGAGGCAGTATTCATAGCAGCGACGAATTTCTGATAACCGAAAGCCTGGTGGAACGCGCGCGCCTTTCCGCTTTGACCCTGCTTCGGATCGCACAAAAAGGGGCAATATGAAGTTCATTATCCGTCCGGCCAACCTGTCGGACCTGCAACCCATGTATGAAATGGCCAAGCGCACCGGCGGCGGGTTCACCAATCTGCCCCCCGATCGCAAGGCGCTGACCGCCAAGCTGGAAAGGTCGGCCGAGGGTTTTGCGCGCGAAGGTGAAGGCGTAGGCGACGATCTGTTCGTATTCGTCCTGGAAAACCGCGAAACCGGCGAAGTGCGAGGCACCTGCCAGATCTTCTCTGCCGTTGGACAGAAATGGCCCTTTTACAGCTATCGCATCGGCGCACTGACCCAGCACAGCGTCGAACTGGAACGCACTTTCCGGGCCGACATTTTAAATCTTTCGACCGACCTTGAGGGCGCGACCGAAGTTGGGGGGCTGTTCCTGCACCCCGGAGAGCGCGCAGGCGGCCTCGGTATGCTCATCGCGCGCAGCCGTTATCTCTTCATCCGCAACCACCGCGAACGCTTTGCCGATCGTACGCTGGCCGAATTGCGCGGTGTCATTGACGAAGCAGGTGGTTCGCCTTTCTGGGATGGCGTTGCCGGTCGTTTCTTCGGCATGAATTTCCAAGATGCGGACGAATTCAACGCCAAGTTCGGCAACCAGTTCATTGCCGATCTGATGCCCAAGCATCCGGTCTATATCGCCATGCTATCGGAAGCAGCGCGCCATGTGATTGGCGTTCCCCACCCCACCGGCCGCGCTGCCATGCGCATGCTGGAAGAAGAAGGTTTCGCCTGGGAGAATTACATCGACATATTCGACGGTGGCCCGACAATGACGGCGCGCACCGACCAGATCCGCAGCGTGCGCGAAGCTAAAGACGCCCAAATCGTCGAAATCAGCAACGCCTTGGGTGATCCGCATGAGGGCAAGGCTGGCGGCACCAAAATGCTTGTCACACATGGTTTGCTTGAGGATTTCCGCGCTTCTTATGGTTGGGTCGAGACATCTGAGAACGGTGTCATTCTAGATGGTCAATGCGCCGAAAATCTGGGCGTCATCACCGGTGACACCATCACTTTCGTACCGAGGTGGTGAGCCATGGCATTGGTTGAAATCAATTTCGATGGGATCATCGGGCCCAGTCACAATTATGCAGGGCTAAGCCCCGGCAATATTGCCTCGGCAAACAATGCAGGTGCGGTTTCGCAACCCCGAGCTGCAGCATTGCAGGGCGTCGAAAAGATGCGCGCCAATTTGCGTCTCGGGCTGGCACAGGGTTTCTTTCTACCGCTCGACCGGCCGAACAAGGCTTGGCTGGAAGGCATGGCAACCGACATGGCCAGCGCAGAGCCCCATATCCGTGCGGCGGCTTTTTCGGCCTCGGCAATGTGGGCCGCCAATGCTGCGACGGTTTCTCCCGCTCCTGATACGGCGGATGGAAAATGCCATCTCTCGGCGGCCAATCTGCTCACCATGGCGCATCGAAGCCATGAATGGACCGGAACGCTCGCCCAGTTGAAACTGGCCTTTGCTGATGAGCAGCATTTCGCTGTACACGAACCAGTACCGCCGCCTTACGGCGATGAAGGCGCTGCCAATTTCATGCGACTATGCCCTTCGCATGACGAGGCAGGTCTGGAAATCTTTGTCTATGGCAAATCTGGAGGCCCCTTCCCTGCACGCCAGCATATCGAATCGTCAAAAGCAATCGCGCGTGCGCACCGGCTCGATCCCGAACGCACTTTGTTCATCCAGCAGTCGGACATCGCTATAGCCGCGGGTGCATTCCACAATGATGTAGTCGCTGTCGCCAACGAACGGGTCTTGTTCACCCACGAACAGGCTTTTGAAGAACCCGAAGCGGCCTATGCTGCGATCCGTACGAAAATGCCGGAGGCGGAAATCGTCATCGTCCCGGCCGATCGGGTCAGTCTTGCCGACGCCGTGCAAAGCTATCTGTTCAACGCGCAATTGGTGACTCTGCCATCCGGCGAAAGGGCCTTGATCCTGCCGACCGAAGCACAGGCCAATGGCAGGGTGTGGAGTTGGCTAGAGGAACATGTGGCAGGCAATGGTCCCATTCGCCGCCTTGTTCCAGTCGACGTGCGCCAATCGATGGCCAATGGCGGCGGCCCGGCTTGCCTGCGTCTGCGTGTGGTGGCCGACCCAACCACGGTAGATCAGCGGTTCATCGCTGATGAGGCAAAACTTGACCGGATTGCTGGAGTTATCGCTGAACATTGGCCGGACAGCATAGCACCAGGCCAGCTTGGCGACGCGGCGCTTATCGAGCAGGTGCAACAGGCACGCCTTGCACTGCTCAATGCCTGCGATCTGGCTGCACTGGCCTGACTGTCGATAGGCTTTACAAACCGCATCGCCGTTAACCATCAAGATTGGCCAAAATACTGAACTGGCACGCGGTTTGCCTATACGCGTGTTAACCTATGAAAAAATTCGCGCGCCTGTTCCAGATCAAGACCAAGACCGAAGTCTTTCTGATCACCTATGCGCTCGGGCTGGGGGCGGTGAAACGCGGGGAGGTCTATCTGACGCAATATCCCGGTTTTGGAGGCAAACTGCTTTTCCTCTGCTGCCTGGGTGCCGTCGTGGTGGCTGCGGCAAAGATGCTGGAGGCTGTTGAATTGCAGCAGATGTTCGGCAGCGATTAGGTCCCCGGATTCTGTTGCTCGGCAGATTCTTTGTTTACGTATTTTCGAACCGAAAAACCGGTTCCCACTTTTTCTGAAAATACTTGGGGTGGTGGGGGGTTTCTGTTGCCCGGCACCCCCCGGCCGCTGTAACCTTTCTGTTGCCCGGCCGGTTCGGCCGCGTTCTTTTAGAATAATTCTAGACCGTGAGGCCCGGAATTATGCTGCGAGAGCAAGTGCTTCGTTATCGTTGGCACTTATGAGTTTTGAACCATTTCACGGCTTATTCATGCCGGGCAAAAACAATGCTTTTCAACGCACGTCGATCCTAGTTCAGCCCCGTCAATTGCCCCGTTTTGCGGGGAAAATGGTGGAGCTGCCGGGTACCGCCCCCGGGTCCGCTGCATCTATTGCACATCGCAATTTATCGCCATAGTCCGGCGAACCGGACGCTCCCTATATAGGCGATTTTGGGTGAATGGGAAGTGAAGGGCTTCAAATTCCCTGCATGTTGCGGCTTTCCGCCGGGATATGCACCACCAGTCCGTCCATTTCGGCTGTCAGATCAATCTGGCAGGACAGCCTGCTCGTCCGCCGCGCACCGCTGGCAAGATCGAGCATGTCTTCCTCGTCCTCAACCGCAGGGTTCAACTTATCGAACCACTCTTTCGCGATGATGACATGGCACGTTGAACAGGCCATCTGCCCTTCACAGGTGCCTTCCAACGGCTGGCCTGCATTTTGCGCCACTTCAAGCAGGCTGTCGCCTTCTTTCGCCTCCACCGTCTGCGTGGTTTCGCCATCGGGGCTGATGAAGTTGATCCTAATCACAATATTTCCTCAGCGGCCCCGTTGATAAGTCGCGCAGCAACGATAATGTCTTCTTCGGTACTATAACGCCCCCAGCCGAGGCGGATAGAAGATTTCGCCTGCGCGTCGCTCAAACCGATAGCGCGCAGGACATGGCTGGGTCGACCCGAACCGCTGGCACAGGCGGAGCCCGCAGAAAAGGCGACCTCGCGTAAGTCAGACATCAACCTTGCGACATCGACGCCATCGCGGCGAATGTTCAAATTGCCATGATAGCGCGCATCAACCGAGCCATTGATGGTCCAGCCTGCAAAATGAGTCCGTGACAGTTGCCACAGCGCGGCGATCTGCGCGGCGTCTGCCTCCATCCGCGTTCGCGCCACTTTCGCCGCTGCCCCGAAGCCTGCACATAAGGCAGGTGAAAGCGTTCCCGAACGCAGCCCCTGTTCCTGACCACCGCCATGGATTAGCGGCGATAGCTTCACGCCGTCGCGCACCCAAAGCGCTCCAATGCCCTTTGGGCCGTAGATCTTGTGCGCAGACACAGCAATCAGATCAGCATTGGCAGGCGCCGGCAGGCGTCCATAGCCCTGCACCGCATCGCACAGCAACAATCCACCGCGCGCATGGGCAAGATCGGCCAGTGCCTCGACGGGTTGGATAGTGCCGATTTCATTGTTCACCTGCATCACCGCAATCAAATCGATCCGTTCGGGAAGCAGCCGTTCGGCTTCTGCGACATCGACCAAGCCATCAGCCGTCACAGGCAAGACAATCAGCGTCGCTCCCTGCCCCGCCAGCCACTCGGCCGTATCCAGCACCGCCGCATGTTCGATTGCCGAGACCGCAATCACCGATTGCGATGTCATGCTGCCCTTTATGGCCAGATTGATCGCCTCGGTCGCGCCGCTGGTGAAGATTGTTTGGCCGCCCGAAGGAAGCAGCGTTTCCACATTGTCGCGTGCGTTTTCGACGACCGCCTTCATTGCCCTGCCCAACCGGTGCGCACTGTGCGGGTTCCAGAAATGGGCGTTGAGATAGGGCAGCATTGCGTCAAAAGCTTCGTTGGCAAGCCGGGTGGTCGCCTGAAAATCCAGATAGATCGCGTCGGTGAGGCTCATAGGGCAGCTCCTGCCGCGCGCTCCCGAATGGCTTTCCACGTCGCGACAAAGCGGTCGATATCCGTTTCGCAGGTCTGCGGACCGAAACTGACTCGAACCACCTCCCCGGCGGTTTTGGCATCCCAGCCCATAGCGGTCAGCACATGGCTGGCTTTCAAAGTTCCGGACGAGCACGCACTGCCGGCGGAAACCGCAATTCCAGCGAGATCGAAGGAAATCAGCTGACTCGATGCAGAAACGCCCGGCATTCGGTAGCTGCCAATCGTCGCAAGGCGCGGAGACGCCTTTCCGACAACCTCACCACCTGTTTCCTCAATCGCGGCATCAAGTTTTGCACGAAGCTTGTTCGCCTGCTCCAGCCAATCAATGCCTGCTTCCAGCGCAGCGGCTAGGCCGAGCACTGCAGGGAGGTTCTCAGTGCCGCGACGATAACCTTTTTCCTGTCCACCAGTCGGTTTGAGCAGCCCCAGATCTTTTGTCAGCAAAGCTCCTAACCCGGGTGGGCCGCCCAGTTTATGCGCCGATAGGATGATGATGTCCGCATCGGGCAAAGGCAATTTTCCGGCGCCCTGTGAGCAATCGGCGACCAACAGCCCGTCACCTTCGCGAATGACCCGCCCAAGCTCTTCAAGCGGCTGGATTATACCGGTTTCGTTGTTGACCTGCTGGATGGCGTAGCGCCTGCCCTTCGCTATCGATCCCAGTTGCGCGATGCCATTTGCATCAACAGCTATGCGCGCCTCGTCGCCGACGGCAGAGAGCACGGCATCATGCTCCACTGCGGTGGCAACCGCATCAAATCCTCTCAAGGACAGTGTGATGGCTTCGCTGGCCCCGCTGGTGAAAAGGATTTCGCCATCCCAACCCAAGGCTTTGCCAATGCGTTTGCGGGCATCCTCTAGTGCAGCGCGCGCCGCCCGTCCCTCGCCATGAGGGCTTGACGGGTTGGCCCAACGCACCAGCGCGTCCGCCATCGCGGCTTGCACGACCGGCAATACGGGCGTTGTCGCGGCATGATCAAGATAGATGCGGTCCTGTGTCATATAAGGAAGCTGACATCCGTTAAGGTTGCGAAAATCGCAATCGCTTCTATATAGCCGGTCGACCGCTGCCTAGCCCGAAGGGTGACGCGGCCCGATTATTCCTCTGTTTAGAAACATCTTATGCCAGCAATTGCCATTCCCGGTCCTGAAGGCCGTATCGAAGCCCGTTTCTCTCCGCCGCCTCGTCCGCGCGCGCCGGTTGCGATGATCCTGCACCCGCATCCACAAGCAGGCGGGACGATGAACGACCGCATAACGCAGGCGATGTACAAGATTTTCGTCGCGCGCGGCTTTGCCGTTCTGCGCTTCAACTTCCGCGGCGTCGGTCGCAGCGAAGGCGAATTCGATAACGGCATTGGCGAGCTTTCCGATGCAGCGGCAGCACTCGATTGGGTGCAGGCCTTCCATCCCGAAGCCAGCTCGACCTGGATTGCAGGGTTTAGCTTCGGCGCCTGGATTGGCATGCAGTTGCTGATGCGTCGCCCCGAAGTGCGCGGATTCATCTCGGTTTCGCCGCCTGCGAACATGTATGATTTCAGCTTCCTCGCGCCCTGCCCCTCTTCGGGCATCATCATCCACGGCGCACAGGACGAGGTGGTATCGCCCAACTCGGTGCAGAAGCTGGTCGACAAGCTGCGCACGCAGAAGCACATCACCATCCACCATGATGAAATCCCGCGGGCGAACCATTTCTATGAAAATGAAATGGAATTGCTGCTGGCGTCAGTCGAGAATTATCTCGACATGCGGCTTGATCCGGCCTGCCCGATCAAGTGATTTATTGGGGCTGGTCGCTCGATTCCACGAGCGACCGGCCCTGATCGTCGGGCACTGTCCAAATCGCAACATTGGCGAACAGCACCAGCGCGGTGGCGATCATCAACCAGACTTTCTGGCCCAGCCCGTCTCGCTTCCAAAGCTTCCAAGCGCCCCAGAGCAGCGCAAAGCCACCCAGCATGGCAATCGACAAGATAGCAGCAGTCATTCGCTTTCGTTAAAAGCTGTGGAAGGCGCTGGTCAAGCCGCGATACCAGCCAAATATGGCATGGTCTTTTTCCAGCCCCTATCCTAGAGAGCGCGCAATCCCGACTCGCCCGAGTGAAAAGGCCGCCGCCATGCGTATTGCCATTGCCTCAGACCATGCCGCGCTTGCGATGAAATCGGCGCTGAAAGCGCATCTGGAGGCTGGCGGGCACGTTGTCGCCGATCTTGGACCGTTTGACGAAACCTCCGTCGATTATCCTGATTATGGCTATAAGCTGGCTGCAAGCATGGCGGCTGGCGAAGCCGACTTTGGTGTTGCGCTTTGCGGATCGGGCATTGGCATTTCGATTGCGGTGAACCGCCACCCTGCCTGCCGTGCTGCTCTAGTTTCCGAACCCCTGTCAGCTAAGCTTGCCCGCGAACATAACGACGCCAATGTCATCGCCATGGGCGCTCGGTTAACTGGCATTGATATGGCCAAGGCCTGCCTCGATACATTCCTTTCCACGCCTTTCGCCGGGGACCGCCATGTCCGCCGCGTGGGCAAGCTATCTAATCCCGACTTCGCAAAGGATCCCCTATGACCGCCTCTGCCGCCAATGACGTCCAGCCGGACGGTTTCTTCACCCAGAGCCTTGCTGAACGCGACCCCGAGATTGCAGGCTGGATTGCGCAGGAACTGAAGCGCCAGCAGGAAAAGATTGAGCTGATCGCGTCGGAAAACATCACCTCGCGCGCGGTGCTTGAAGCTACCGGTTCGGTACTAACCAACAAATATGCCGAGGGCTATCCGGGCAAGCGCTATTATGGCGGATGCGAATATGTCGACGAGATCGAAACGATCGCGATCGAGCGCGCAAAGAAGCTGTTCGGTTGCGGATTCGCCAATGTGCAGCCCAATTCAGGCAGCCAGATGAACCAGGCAGTGTTCCTTGCTCTGCTGCAACCCGGCGACACTTTCATGGGACTCGACCTCGCCGCTGGCGGACACTTGACCCATGGCAGCCCGGTCAACATGTCGGGCAAATGGTTCAATCCGGTTTCCTATGGCGTTGATCGTGAAAACCATCGCATCGATCTGGACGAAGTCGCCCGCATCGCGCGAGAGAACAGGCCCAAGCTGATTATCGCAGGCGGCACCGCCTATTCCCGCATCTGGGATTGGGCCGCCTTCCGTGCGATTGCCGATGAAGTTGGCGCTCTCTTGCTGGTCGACATGTCGCACATTTCGGGCCTTGTTGCCGGTGGCGCACATCCCTCGCCGATCCCGCACGCACATGTCGTCACAACCACGACGCACAAGTCGCTGCGCGGCCCACGTTCGGGCGTCATCCTGTCTAACGACGAAGCCATTGCGAAAAAGATGAACTCGGCAATCTTTCCCGGCCTTCAGGGCGGCCCATTGATGCACGTCGTTGCGGCCAAGGCAGTCTGTTTCGCCGAAGCGATGCGCCCCGAATTCAAGACCTATGCAGCAAGTGTCGTCGAAAATGCCAAGGCGCTGGCCGCCAGCCTGCAGGAACAGGGCCTCGATATCGTGTCCGGCGGCACCGACAACCACTCAATGCTGGTTGACTTGCGCCCGAAGCAGGCAAAGGGCAAGCATGCCGAGCATGCACTGGATCGCGCGTCGATCACCTGCAACAAGAACGCGATCCCTTACGACCCGGAAAAGCCGTTCGTTACCTCGGGCTTGCGACTGGGCACCCCGGCGGGCACGACGCGCGGCTTCGGCCCGGCAGAGTTCCGCGAAATTGGCCGTATGATCGCCGATGTTGTCGAAGGATTGCGTAAAAATGGCGAGGCTGGCGACGGCCAGATCGAAGCGCGGGTGAAGGAAGAAGCCGAAGCCTTGTGCGCGCGCTTCCCGATTTATCCGTCCTGAGCTATATTCGCACTTGAAATGGGAAAGTGACTTACTCATCTAATACAGAGATGAAGGGAGACGGATAATGTCCCAGATGTGCAATGAATGTGCGACCGAAATCAGCGAAGGCATGAAATTCTGCCCGAGTTGTGGCGCGAAAACCCCTGAAAAACTGTCTGAGGAGAGCATTCCGAACCAGGCAAAGCATTATGTCGGCGAAGCTGCTGACGAGCTTTGGGGTGCCACCAAAGACGCGTTCCACACTGGAAAGCACCTCGCCGATCAGGACACTGTCAAGAAGGTAGCCGGCGGTGCAGCTATCGGTGCCGCGGCCAGCATATTGGCACCCATCGGCCTTGCAACCGGAGCCGTGATTGGTGCAGGCATTGTTGCCTACCGGCATGTGAACAAGAAAAAAGCCCAAGAAAAAGACAAATAATGCGTTGCCCCTTTTGCGGACATGATGACAGCCAGGTAAAGGACAGTCGCCCGACCGAGGATGGTGCGGCCATACGCAGAAGGCGTCAGTGCGAAGGCTGTGGTGCACGTTTCACGACCTTTGAACGCATCCAGTTGCGCGAACTGACCGTCCTGAAAACCGAAGGACGCCGCGAACCGTTTGAGCGCGAAAAACTGGAGCGATCGGTTGCTGTTGCATGCCGAAAGCGCCCGATAGAGCAAGCGCAAATCGAGAAGCTTGTATCAGGTATTCAACGCCAGCTGGAAACACTCGGAGAAACCGAAATTGAATCCGCGCGCATCGGCCAGTTCGTGATGGAAGGTCTCAAGGGTCTGGATACTGTGGCCTATATCCGCTTTGCCAGCGTTTATAAGGAATTTGCCGAAGCTAAAGATTTCGAAGAGTTTGCGGGCAACGTTGCTGAAGCCGCAAAAAAGTAATTCGCAAAAACGAACCGGTACATTTTCGAAGTTGCGCTGCGGTAACTCAAATCTAGGCTTATCTACCTTAGTGCTTGGAGGTTGATAATGCTGACGCCGCTCTTTTTAATGTTGTTAGCTTCGGGTGACACCGGAAGCCAAAAGCCCGTGGCCGTCAAGGCTGTAGATCACGATCCCATCATTTGCCGGACCTATGAAACAACCGGCACCCGTCTTGGTCGCAAAAGAGTGTGCATGCGCAAAAGCGACATGGTTCGCGACGAATTTGAGAACCAGAAGACCCTTGAAAAGAGCATGATTGATGTGAAGCCGCGTTTTGAAGGCACCGGTCAGTAAGCTTTTCAACGCGACAGATTTGACCTAGGGGGCGCAGATTATGCCCCCAATAGTCATCCTAGTCCGACCGCAACTTGGCGAGAACATTGGCAAGGCCGCTCGCGCCATGCTGAATTTCGGGTTGAGCGAAATGCGAATCGTCAACCCGCGCGATGGCTGGCCCAATCCTTCCGCCGGTCCTGCTGCGTCGGGTGCGGATATTGTGCTGGAACAGGCGCAAGTCTTCGATACTCTGACTGAAGCCACCGCAGACATTAGCCATATCTACGCAACCACCGTGCGCAAACGCGGCGTTACCAAGCCGGTGCTCACACCGGAGGAAGCTGCAGGCGAAATCGTTACCGCACAAGGGCGAAGTGCCATTCTGTTCGGCGCCGAACGGTCGGGTCTGGAAACCGACGAAGTCGCCATTGCACGCAGCATCATTACGGTGCCGATCAACCCCGAATTCGGTTCGCTCAATCTCGCCCAAGCCGTGATTCTATGTGCCTATGAATGGTCCAAGCACCAGACGTTGGAAAGCCCGCCAAAGGTCGAGCTTGATCCGCCTGCCCCGCAGGTGGAACTAGACGGGATGATCCTGCAGCTTTTTGATATGCTCGAACAGCGCGACTATTTCTTCCCGCCCGAACGCACCAGCGTGACGCAACAAACCTTGCGCAATCTGCTGACCAAGCCGGGCTGGAACAGTCTCGAAATCCGCACCTTGCGCGGGGTGCTTAGCGCCTTCAAGGATCGCAAGCGCTAGTCAGCCGCGTAGAGCATCCCAGCGGCCAAATTCATAGGCAATCGAGCCTTCGACGAGTGTTTCCCACATTTCTGCGATGACATCCTGCGGGATACGCAAATCGAGCGCCGCTTTCCGGGCGTTGGCAATCACCTGTGCCTTGCGAACCTCGTCGCGCACCGTCACACGATCCTGTTTGATGCGCGCGGCGGCGTCCATATACCCAAACCGGCGGGCAAGAAGCTCGACCAGTTGCGCATCGACATCGTCGACACCGGCGCGAACTTCGGCCATATCGGCGCAATCCGCCGGATCTTTTACACCTTGGGGAGAAGTTTCTATTGTCATGGCCCGCGCCATTAGGGTTCAGTCGGCTTTCTGTCGAGCCGATACTTGACTTTATCCACACTCCCCGCCATAGGCGCGCCTTCGCAATTGGCCCCACACCCCGGTGAAGTGGCGGCCGCGTCCAGCAAATTGGTTGGGCGGTGCGATCCGGGACTATTTACCTTCCCCGAAAAGTGGGAACCGGTTTTCGGATTCAGGAAGGTAAACAACATTGATGTTAGCAAATTGAAAGGACTTTGACTCATGTCGAAGCGTCAGAATTCGAAGTATAAAATTGACCGTCGTCTTGGCGAAAATATCTGGGGTCGTCCCAAATCACCCGTCAATCGTCGTGAATATGGCCCCGGCCAGCACGGTCAGCGCCGCAAGGGCAAAATCTCCGACTATGGTCTCCAGCTCCGCGCCAAGCAGAAGCTGAAGGGCTATTATGGCGACATCACCGAAAAGCAGTTCAAGCGCGCTTATCAGGAAGCGAACCGCATGAAGGGCGATACCTCGCAAAACCTTATCGGTTTGCTCGAGCGTCGTCTGGACATGATTGTATATCGCGCCAAGTTCGCACCGACCATCTTCGCGGCTCGCCAGATCGTCAGCCACGGTCACATCCGCGTCAATGGCGTGAAGTGCAACATTGCCAGCCGTCAGGTTGACGTAGGCAGCGTGATCAGCCTCGGCAACAAGGCCAAGGAAATGGCGCTCGTTATCGAAGCGCAGGGCCTCGCCGAACGCGATATTCCCGAATATGTCAGCCCCGATGGCAATGACAAGGTGACGTTCACCCGCGTTCCGACGCTCGACGAAGTGCCCTATCCGGTGAAGATGGAACCCAATCTGGTCGTCGAATTCTATTCGCGTTAATCAGCGGTCCATCGCAAATGTTCGAAAGAGCGGCTTCGGCCGCTCTTTTTTTGTCCTTGAACGAGAGCCGTTCGTCGAAAACAACATCAAAACTGTTGCAATATTACAACATTTTTTAGGTGTTATCTTACTTTTTAGCGTAACATTCATTGGCCAGCAAGAATTGGCTTCCTACATAGGGGTTAGCCACTGACGTGGTTTATCTCCCAATAAATCAAGGATATAAAAATGAAAAAACTCCTCATTCTCGCTTCGGCTGCTGCAGCTGTGATCGCAACCCCTGCCATGGCCGCAGGCGAAGGCCGCGTCGAAGGCCGCGGAGCAATCGGCTGGGGCGGTGGCTCCGAAGATTTCTTCGCTGGCGTTGCTGCCGGATATGATATCGACCTCGGTGAGACCGCATTTGTGGGCCCCGAAGTGTCCTACGACACCAATTTCGACGGTGCCGATCTGGTCAATCTGGGCGGCCGCCTCGGCGCCAAGGTTGGCGAAAAGGGCAAGCTGTATATCGCCGCCGGCTATGAAGTGAACGACATTGAAGAAATCAATGCGGGCGTCGGCTATCAGCACAGCTTCAATGACAAGGTGTTCGGCAAGGTCGAATATCGCCGTTATTTCCTGAACGGCACCGATCTGAACGCCGCTGGCGTTGGCATTGGCGTGAAGTTCTAAGCTTTTAGCCTGCAAATTAGAGTGGCGGCTCCAGCAATGGGGCCGCCTTTTTTGTTTGAGCCCACACACTGCCTCTGGCAGAAGCGGCGCAATTCGTTTTCTGGAGAATGACATGCGCCTTTTGACGCTCGCCTTGGTTTCCGCGCTTGCCCTTTCGGGGTGCAAGAAGATTGATGACGTAGGTTCGGGTAAATTGCCTGAAGTTGCAGTCCCCGATTTGTCGGAAGCGACGATGAAGGACATCACCCGCACGCTTTCGACCGATGCCTTTGAAGGGCGAGCGCCCGGCACCGCGGGTGAAGAAAAAACCGTCGCGCTGATGATCGAAAAGTTCAAAGCCGCAGGTCTCGAACCGGGGAACCCTTCGAGCGAAAAGGATGGCGGTTGGACGCAGGATGTGCCGCTGGTCGAAATCGCAGCCAAGAATTTCTCACCACTCACAGTCACCGGCAAAGACGGCAAGGCGATGCGCTTTGCCTATGGCACCGAATATGTTGCGGGGACCTATCAGGAACAGGCGAAAATCAACATCAAGGACAGCGATGTTGTCTTCGTCGGTTACGGGATCAACGCTCCTGAAAAGGGCTGGAACGATTATGCGGGCGTCGACGTGAAGGGCAAGACCGTCCTTATCCTTGTCAACGATCCAGACTTTGAAACACCCAGCCTCGAGGGGCCGTTCGGCGGCAAGGCAATGACCTATTATGGCCGCTGGACCTACAAATTCGAGGAAGCCGCACGTCAGGGCGCGGCCGCTGCGCTAATTGTTCACGATACCGTGCCAGCGGCCTATGGCTGGAATGTGGTCAATTCGAGCTGGACCGGCCCGCAATTCCTGGCCCAATCGAAAAATGGCGGAGCGGACCAGACCAAGGCCAATGGCTGGGTACAAAAGGATGTGGCCGCCAAAATCATGGCTGCTGGCGGGCAGGATTTGGCCAAGGCGATGGCCGCGGCAAAGACCAAGGGTTTCAAGGCCATCCCACTAGGTTTGAAAGCCGGGGTTAGCTTTGAAAATGCAATCTCCAAGAAGAACAGCCGCAACATCGTCGGTGTATTGAAGGGCGCCAAGCGTCCTGATGAATATGTGC
This sequence comes from uncultured Sphingorhabdus sp., assembly GCA_937873665.1. The sequence continues at coordinate 9,553 of CALMYW010000393.1, read as the reverse complement.
TCTACACCGCGCATTGGGACCATCTTGGTCGCTGCACGCCGGTTGACGGTGATGAAATCTGCAATGGCGCCGTTGATAACGCCACGGGTACCGCTGCGCTGGTGGCGCTTGCAGAGGCGCACAAGAAAACAGGCGCACCGGACCGCAGCATCGTCTTCCTTGCAGTGACCGCTGAGGAATCCGGACTGCTGGGTTCCAAATATTATGCCGAAAACCCGATCTACCCGCTGGCGAAAACAGTAGGCGGCGTGAACATGGACGCTTTCTCTATGTCGGGTCCTGCCAAGAACCTGACCGTTATCGGCATGGGCAAGTCGGATCTGGACACCTATCTGAACGCCGCCGCGAAAATCGAAGGCCGCACGCCTGATCGCGAACCGACGCCGGAAAAGGGTTTCTATTACCGTTCTGACCATTTCAGCTTCGCCAAGCTGGGCGTACCGATGGTCTATTTCGAAGGCGGAGACGATCTGGTCAATGGCGGCAAGGAAGCCGCCGAAAAAGCAGCGAAGGACTATGAAGAAAATCGCTACCATGCACCCGGTGACGAATTTGACGAAAGCTGGGATTGGTCAGGTGTGATGGCCGACCTGCGTCTCTATTACCGCGTCGGACGGATGCTCGCGATGACCAGCGCATGGCCCAATTGGGTCGAAGGCGATGAGTTCCGCGCAATCCGCGACAAAAGCCGGGAAGCGAAGTAACGCACATGCACCAAGGGATGCTGCCCGAATGGGCATCGCATGAACGTGTCTGGATCGGCTTTCCGTCCGATCCCGCCGCATGGGGTGAGCCGCTGGCCGAGGCACAACGCCAGATAGCCGCCTTTGCCAATGCTGTTCACGACGGCGGCAGAGGCGAGACGGTGCACCTGATCGCCAAAGGAGTGGACGCGACCGCGCGGGCCCGCGATCTTTGCGATGCAGGCGTGATTGTCGAAGACCGATTGATCGGCGATGTTTGGTTGCGCGATACCGGCTGCATCATCACGGGAAGCGGCGCTGGCCGTGTCGCGCGCAATTTCGGCTTCAACGGTTGGGGTAACCGCTTCGATTATGAAGGCGACCAGACAATTGGGCGCGAGCTGGCTCAGGCGGCTGGCTTTCGCGTGACCGATTGTGGCTGGATTCTCGAAGGCGGCTCGATCGATGTCGATGGCAAAGGTCTTGCTGTCACCACGGTCGATTGCCTGCTCAATCCGAACCGTAATCCGACCCTTGACCGAGCAGCCATCGAAGCGCGGCTGGCCCGCGATCTTGGTATCGATCGCTTGCTCTGGCTCGGTGACGGCCTCGCGAACGACCATACCGACGGGCATATCGATAATCTGGCGCGCTTTGTGGCCCCCAATCAACTTGTGCTGCCCGAAGCGCGCGATGCCGATGACCCCAATGCTGCAGTTTACGCCGATGCCCGCCGCCGCGCTGAAGCCTTTGGCTGCAAAGTCACCCCGCTGCCCTCTGTTGGCCGCTTTGAGCAAGATGGGGAGGCTGTGCCAGCCAGCTATATGAACTTTTATATCGGCAACAGTGCAGTCGTCGTTCCGGTTTATGGCAGCAAATATGATGAGGACGCGCTGTCCGCACTTGAACCACTATTCCCCAAAAGAAAAATCATCGGTCTGCGCGCCGACGCTGTGCTGACCGGCGGCGGAAGCTTCCATTGTTCCAGCCAGCAAGTGCCGCTTTGACTGTATTCCCTTGCGGCGCAAGCTGACGCATAATCAGAGCATCAAGTTCAGAAGAGAGGACCTCCCCCATGAAAATGACACTATTTCTTGCCTTGGCAGCCACCGCCCTTTCCGCACCCGCAATTGCGGAAAATCACGGCCACAAGCACAACAAGGCACATGCAGCGATGCACAAGGCGCATCAGGAGCGCATGGCAAAAATTCTCGCCGACCCCTCGCGCGCAGAAGATAGCAAGCGTGACAAATATCGTCATCCCGCCGAGACTTTTGAATTTTTCCGCATCCATCCCGACCACAAGGTCGGCGAATATGCACCGGGTGGTGAATGGATTTCGCGCATCCTTGGTCGCTATATGGATCCGGGTAAGTTTAACGGCCTTTATTTCAGCACCACTGTGTTTGCCGATGACAAGACCCGCGAAGGCGTAAAGGCGGGGGCAGCGAAATTCCCCGACGATGTTGCTAAAGTCACCGGTCGTCCGGCAACCGACTACGCGGCCTTCACACTCGACGCCATTCCCGAAGGCGCTAAGGGCACGTTCGACCGGATCATTGTCATGCGCATGATGCACAATTTGTTCCGCTGGAATATGGCCGATCAGGAAATCAAGCGGATGCGCGACCTGCTTAAGGACGACGGCCTGCTCGGCATCGAGCAGCACCGTGCAAAAGCCGATGCACCCTATAGCTATGCCGACGGCAATAAAGGCTATCTGCGTGAAGCCGATGTCATCAAGTTCATGGAAGTGAACGGTTTTGAACTGGTTGCGAAGAGCGAAATCAACGCAAACCCTAAGGACAGCGCCAACTGGCCCGATGGCGTGTGGACGCTTCCCCCTGCCCTGCGCCTCAAAGAGGTCGACAAGACAAAATATGAAGCGATCGGCGAAAGCGACCGCATGACCTTGCTGTTCAAGAAGCGGCCCTAAAGCTTGGAACTTGCCATTCGCGCCATATTATCGGGTTTACTGGTTGCTACCATTTCCCTGATTGCCAGAAAAAGCCCGGGACTTGGAGGATTGATTGCTTCCATCCCCCTCGTCTCGACGCTTGGCATGATCTGGCTGTGGCGCGATACCGGTGACCCAAAGCTGGTTGCCGACTATGTCTATTCGGCATTTTGGTATTTCCTGCCTTCTATTCCGATGTTCCTGCTAATTCCATGGATGCTGCGGTCCGGACATGGGTTTTGGCTGACCCTGTCAGCCGGCATCGCGTTGACCTTCATACTGTACTTACTGACAATCGGGATTGCCGCGCGTTTCGGCGTGCGGCTATAGGCGAGACATGACACGCTCCATCACCGTCGCCGCGCTCCAACTGCCTCTGCAAGGCAGCGAAGGCGAGAATATTGAATCAGTTTCGGCTCTGATTGAGAAAGCGGCATCCGATGGTGCGCAAATCATATTGCCACCCGAACTCTTTTCAGGCCCCTATTTCTGCAAGACGCAGGAAGAGGCGCATTTCGCCCTCGCAAGGCCGACGCTTGAACATCCCTCGGTGCAAGCCATGGCGAAACTGGCCAAAAAACTGAAGGTCGCGATCCCCACCAGTTTCTTCGAACGCGACGGATCGCATTTCTACAATACGATGGCGATGATTGATGCGTCCGGCGACATCCTTGGCACCTATCGAAAAAGTCACATCCCCGATGGCCCCGGCTATCAAGAAAAATATTATTTCCGCCCGGGCAATACCGGTTTCAAAGTGTGGGACCTATTCGGCACGCGCATCGGCGTCGGCATCTGCTGGGACCAATGGTATCCCGAATGCGCGCGAGCCATGGCCCTGATGGGGGCGGAGATGTTGTTTTACCCGACAGCGATTGGCGCAGAACCGCAGGACGCGACACTCGACACCCGTCATATGTGGCGACGTGCAATGGTCGGCCATGCGGTCTCAAACTGTATGCCCGTGATCGCCGCCAACCGCGTTGGCGCTGAATCCGACCATGGGGGTGCAGCGCAGAAATTTTATGGAACCAGCTTCATCGCCAATGAATGGGGTGATGTTGTTTGCGATCTGGACGATAGCGAAACGGGTATACTTCTGGCGAGCTTTGATCTCAATCAGGCCCGCCTTCACCGCGCCAGCATGGGCTTTTTCCGCGACCGCAGACCTCAACTCTATGGCCGCCTGATCGAAGACAGCTAGGCAGCTATAACTTCTGTTACATTATTGCCACAGCCGCCGCAAAATCGTCGGCATGGTCGATTCCATACAATATCCAGAAAGGTTCTACGCGTTAACGGGGCGTCGTGATTTCGCGACACCCTTTGTCCGGCATCACATTCATGGGTCGCACCAACACTTATCCGATGATTCATCGGAACAGATTGAAGGAATCTACCATGAAGAAACTCTCGCTCATCTCGGCTTCTGCCATTGCCATGATCGCAACCCCCGCCATTGCGCAAGATGCCGATTGGACTGGCCCTTATGTCGGCGTCCAGGCTGGATATGGCACCGGATCATCCGACTCCGATGTCGCCCTTAGCGGCGCATGGACGTCTGAATCGCAGGGGCTGCGCGATTATGTAACATCAACTTTTGCTGACAGCCGCAAACCGGAAGGTTTCAACTTCGGCGGCCAGTTGGGTTATAATTACCAGACCGCTGGAAACTTCGTCCTTGGTGCCGAGGCTGACTTCACCATCCTGAATGCCGATGACAGCCGGTCGACCGGATTGGTTCCGACAACCCCATTCCCCTCGCTCAGCTATAGTTTCGGCAATGGCATTGATGCGAAACATATGTTCTCGTTGCGCGCTCGCGCCGGCGTCGCGATGGACAAGACGCTTATCTACGCATCGGGCGGCTGGGCATGGACAAAAGCCGAATTCGCAGCAACAATGTCGTCCAACGGCGGATACGACAAGGCTGGTGGAACAAAGAAGACGCTGGACGGCTTTATTATCGGTGGCGGCGTTGAGCACAAATTCAGCGACACGGTCTCGGCTCGGCTCGATTATGCGTACACCGACCAGGGTGGCACCAGCTATGACACCGGATATCTGCCGGGCAGCACCTTTGTAACCCCCGCCTATACGGAAACCCTGCGCCAGGATCTGGACATGCACCTGATCCGCGTCGGGCTGAACTTCCACTTCTAATCGTCACGCTCCCGGGGTTGCCACGGGAAATGGCAACCCCGGATTGCGCTTCCCCGCCCGCCGTATCGGCGCTAGGCGGGGATATGGCCGGGAATACCAAACATCTCTATCTGATCGCGCTGGGTTCAAACCAGCGTCACGAACTCGCAGGCAGTCCACGAAATATGCTCGAGCAGGCTATCGAAGCCCTCGAAATGCCGGATATTGACGTTTTCGCGCAATCTTCAATCATCGAAAGTACCGCGATAGGCGCCTCAAGGCGCCGCTACGCCAATGCGGTTGCCGTGATCTCCAGCCACCTTGATCCGCCAGCATTGTTGCGCCGCCTGCAGTCAATTGAAACCCATTTCGGCCGTCGACGCATTGGTCAACGCTGGCGTGGGCGTACGCTCGACCTCGACATCCTGTTATGGTCGGGCGGGATCTGGTCTGGCGAACGCCCTGCGCTTGCCATTCCGCACGTCGCAATGCGCGAACGGAACTTCGTGCTCGGCCCGGCGACTGAAATTGCGCCGGATTGGCGCGACCCGGTATCCGGCCTGACCATTCGCCAACTTTTTCATCGCTTAAACCGTCCCAAGCCGCTTGACCGTTCGCAAAGCCCGCATTAGGGGGAGCGCTCCTGAGCGTGCTGTTGTTTCAGCACCGCGATGGGCCCTTAGCTCAGTCGGTAGAGCAACTGACTTTTAATCAGTAGGTCGCTGGTTCGAATCCAGCAGGGCTCACCACCTTTCGTCGATAATTTCTCCGATAGGACACAATGTTGCAAGGAGCTGCAGTCGCATCTTCCTGCAGCCAAGAATCTTGGTTGCACAATGTGAATTTAATTGCGCGATTAAATTTCTCGGCTATTCTCCTGCCATTCGATAATTGACAGAAATCGGGAGAAGGATGTGAAGATCGACAGCACTATTGCCGCGGTCGTTACCGGCGGTGCCTCAGGCCTTGGTCGAGCCAGTGCAGAGGCGCTGGCCGCTGCGGGGGCGAAAGTGGCCATTTTCGACATCAATGAGGCGCAAGGTGAAGAGATTGCGGCCAAGATTGGCGGCATATTCTGCAAGGTGGATATCACGAGCGAAGATTCGGTTGTCGCAGGTTTCGCAAAAGCCCGTGCTGCCCATGGGCAGGAACGCATCCTCGTCCACTGCGCGATGACTTCGAAGCGCGGCAAGACGTTGTCGTTCGACAAGGAAACCGGCAAATACAAGCGCACCTCCACCGCCGATTATGCCTTTGGCGTAGAGGGCATCCTTGTTGCCTCCTATCGCCTCGCTTCGCTGTCTGCGCTGGGTATGAGCGAACTAGAGCCAATGGAAGATGGCGAACGCGGCTGCATCACGCTGACCGCATCGGTCGCCGCGCAGGATGCGCAGATCGGTCAGGTCATTTATGGCTCAGCCAAGGCTGGCGTGAATGGCCTTGTCCTGCCGCTGGCACGCGACCTGATGGATCTCGGCATTCGTTGCAACTCGATAATGCCCGGCATTTTCGCAACACCGCTGATGCTCGGTGCGCCGCAAAATGTGCTCGACAGCCTCGCGGCATCGGTGCCCTTCCCCAAGCGCCTCGGCAAGCCCGAAGAATTTGGCAGTCTGGTGCTTGAACTCAACCGCAACACTTATTTTAACGGCCAATGCCTCCGCCTCGACGGCGCGATCCGTATGGCTCCCCGCTAATTCAACTGAAAGGATAATCCCATGGCAGAAGCCTATATCATCGACGCCGTTCGCACCCCGCGCGGGGTTGGCAAGCCCGGCAAGGGCGCGCTTTCGCACCTGCACCCGCAACATCTGGCCGCGACCGTGCTCAAGGCGATCAAGGATCGCAACAACCTCGACACCTCGACCGTCGACGACGTCATCTGGTCGACCTCGACCCAGAAGGGCAAACAAGGCGGCGACCTGGGCCGCATGGCCGCGCTGGCCGCGGGCTATGACGTCAGCGCCTCGGGTATGACGCTGGACCGCTTCTGCGGCGGCGGCATCACCTCGGTCAACCTCGCCACGGCGGCGGTCATGTCGGGCATGGAAGACTGCGTGATCGCAGGCGGCACCGAAATGATGAGCTACACTGCGCAGATCGGCGCTGAAGAAGCCAATGCCGGCCTCAAGCCGCTGGGCATGGGTTCGGGCAACATGGCGCTCGACGCGCTGCACCCGCAGAGCCACCAGGGCGTCTGCGGCGATGCCATCGCCGCGATGGAAGGCATCCCGCGCGAGGCACTCGACGCGCTGGCGCTGGTCAGCCAGGAACGCGCCGACCGCGCGATCAAGGAAGGCCGCTTCAACAAGTCGCTGGTCACCGTTTATAACGACGACGGCACCGTCGCGCTTGACCACGAGGAATTCCCCCGGCCCGAAACCACTGCTGAAGGGCTTGCCAGCCTGAAGCCCAGCTTCGACGCGATTGCCGACTTCGACATTGGCGGCACCACCTTCCGCAAGCAGATCCAGCGCCGCTATCCCGATCTCAACTGGAAGGGCGTGCACCACGCCGGCAACAGCTCGGGCGTGGTCGATGGTGCGGGCGCCTTGCTGATCACTAGTAAGGCCTATGCCGACAAGCACGGCCTCAAGCCGCGCGGCCGGATCGTCGCCTATGTCAACTGCGGTGATGACCCCACGCTGATGCTCAACGCTCCGGTTCCTGCGGCGAAGAAGGTCCTCGAAAAGGCCCGCCTCAAGAAGGAAGACATCGACGTTTTCGAAATCAACGAAGCCTTCGCCGTCGTCGCGGAAAAGTTCATCCGTGATCTCGATCTCGACCGCACCAAGGTCAATCCCAACGGCGGCGCCATGGCGCTGGGCCACCCGATCGGCGCGACGGGCTCGATGCTGATCGGCACCGCGCTGGACGAGCTGGAGCGGATCAATGGCCGCTATGGCCTGATCACGATGTGCGCCGCAGGCGGCATGGCCCCGGCAATCATCATCGAACGTATCTAAGAAGCGAAACGGGCGGCCATCAACTGGCCGCCCTTTTTACAGCGTCTTGATAATCGCCGAGAAATCGAGACCGCCCTGCCCCGCCTTGTCAAAGGCTTCGTAGAGCGCAGCGGCCTTTTCGCCCATCGGCACATCGGCATCGACCGAGGCAGCCGCCTCCATCGCCAGCTTCAAATCCTTCAGCATCAGCGCGGTAGCGAAGCCGCCCTGATAGTCATTATCCGCGGGAGACTGAGGGCCGACGCCGGGGACCGGGCAATAGCTGGTCATCGACCAGTTCTGACCCGAAGCCTTGGACGAAATGTCGTAAAATGTCTGCAGATCGAGGCCCAGTTTGTCGGCGAGCATGAAGGCTTCGCAAGTCGCGATCATCGACGCGCCGAGCAGCATGTTATTGCAGATTTTAGCTGCCTGCCCTGCCCCCGATGCGCCTGCATGGATCACCGCCTTACCCATCGCGGCAAGGATGGGCTCGGCGCGCTCAAAAGCGCTGTCACTTCCGCCGACCATGAAGGTCAGCGTGCCGCCATTGGCCGCAGCGATACCTCCCGAGACCGGCGCATCGACCATTTCATAGCCGGCAGCAGTCGCATCCGCGGTCACCTTGCGCGCGGTGGCAACATCGATGGTCGAACAATCGAGCAGGATCGCACCCTTGGGCGCTTGGCCGATGACATCGCCTTCGTACACGCTGTCGACAATCTTGCCATTGGGAAGCATTGAGACCACCGCTTCCGCATCGACAACAGCCTCGCGCACGCTGGTGAAGGTCGCGCAGCCATTGTCCTTCGCGCGCGCCAGCGCTTCCTTCGATAGGTCAAAGGCGTTGACGCTATGCCCCGCCTTCACAAGGTTCGCGGCCATCCCGCCGCCCATATTGCCGAGACCGATAAAGGCTATTTTCATTGGCGTAACAAATCCCTTCCGACGATCATCCGCATCACCTGGTTGGTGCCTTCCAAGATCGAGTGGACGCGCAGGTCGCGCCAGAAACGCTCAATCGGATAATCGCGCAAATAGCCATAGCCACCGAACAATTGCAGCGCCTTGTTGACAATCTCGCTGCCATTGTCGGTCGCGAGCCGCTTTGCCATCGCGGAGAAACGGCTCTTGTCGGGCGCATTGGCGTTCACCTTGCACGCCGCCATATAGAGCAGCGCGCGCGCGGCTTCGAGGTCGGTTGCCATGTCGGCGAGCATGAACTGGGTGTTCTGGAAATCCGCGACCGGCTGGCCGAATTGCTGGCGTTCCTTGGTATATTTGACTGCTTCGTCGAGGCAGCGCTGCGCGCCGCCGAGCGAGCATGCACCGATGTTGAGTCGCCCGCCATCAAGTCCCGCCATCGCAAAGCGGAAACCATCGCCTTCAACGCCAACGCGGTTGGCAACCGGCACACGGCAATCCTCAAATATTACCTGCGCGGTCGGGCTGGCATTCCAGCCAAGCTTCTTCTCCGGCGCGCCAAAGCTGAGGCCCGACGTATCCTTGTCGACAACGAGGCAACTGATGCCCTTAGCCTTTTCATCGCCGGTGCGCACCATCACGACATAAATGTCATTATAGCCCGCACCCGAAATGAACTGCTTCGTGCCGTTGAGGACATAATGATCGCCATCCAGCCGCGCGCTGGTTTTCAACGCAGCTGCGTCTGATCCCGAACCCGGCTCAGTCAGGCAGTAACTGGCGATCTTCTCCATGCTGACCAGATCAGGCAGATAGCGTGCCTTCAGCTCTGCCGAACCGAAAGTGTCGATCATCCAGGCGGCCATATTGTGGATCGAGATATAGGCGCTGGTCGCGGGGCA